>CBDCVX010000027.1:0-827772 GCA_965223195.1 Longimicrobiales bacterium | reverse complement strand
CGTCAACCCGGACTTCGGTCAGGTGGAAGCGGACCCGGCCGAGGTCAACCTGTCGGCGTTCGAGACGTTCTTTTCCGAGCGCCGGCCGTTTTTCACGGAGGGCAGTAGTCTGCTCAATCGGAGCGGGCTGTTCTACTCTCGTCGCATTGGTGGGCTTCCCAGCGTGCCGGTCCCGGGCGACTACAGTGAGGGACCCGACCAGGCCACGATCCTCGGCGCGGCCAAGCTCACGGGGCGCTTGCCTTCGGGCACGTCCATCGGCGTGCTGGGCGCACTGACCGACCGCGAGACCGTGCGCGTGTTCGACGAGGACGACGGGTTCGGCACCGCGGCCCGGGCGCCGAGGACCCTCACCGGCGTGGCGACGACGGTGCAGGAGTTCGGAGCGAACGCCTCCACCGTCGGCCTGCAGGTGACCGGGCTCCGCCGATTCCTGGAAGGTGACAGCGGCTTGGACGCGTACCTGCACAGCAGCGCCGCGGCTGCGCGGGCGGACTGGAACCTCCGATTCGATCGCGGGCGATATTCGGTGTCCGGTGCCGCCGGATTCAGCCACGTGCGAGGTGACTCGACCGCGCTCCTTCGCACGCAGTTGTCCAGCCGACGTTACTTCCAGCGGCCCGACCAGGATTACGTGTCGGTCGATCCCACCCGCACGTCTCTGACGGGATTCAACGGATTCCTCGCCCTCGAGAAAAATGCCGGAGACTGGCTCGGGCACGTATTTCTCGTAACCGAGTCGCCGGGGCTGGACCTGAACGATGCCGGCCGCCTGGGCAACACCGACGAGCACGGTGCCTTCGTGGGGGTCACGTACCGGGAGACCACGCCCGGATCGTGGTACCGGGGATATTCGATCTCGCTCTCTCAGGAGAACCTCTGGACGTACGGGGGCACGCGGGAGTTCGGGGCCATCCGCTCCGACGCGAGCCTCACCTTCTCCAACTTCTGGCGCCTGAATTTGACCGGCTGGGTGGACTTTCGAGCGCAGTCGCCGGACCTGAGTCGCGGGGGTCCCCTCGTGGGGACGGGAAGGGCATCCACGATCATTGCCCGTCTTCAGAACTCGTCGGCCAGCGATACGCGCTGGAACGCCCGCATCTATTACGGGAGCGACGAGCTGGGCGACCGGACCATGCGGCTGAGTGGTGGCCTGTTCCTGCGTCCAAGCCCCCGGTGGCAGCTCTCGGTGGAACCCAACTACCTACGCGTTACGGCTCCTCGGCAGTACGTAGCGACGCTCGACGAAGGTTCCGAGGCCACGTTCGGCAGCCGCTACGTGTTCTCGTTCATCGATCGCTCGACCCTGTTGGCCCGCATTCGCGCCACGTACGCGCTGCGGCCCGATCTCACGGCCGAATTCTACGCCGAGCCGTTTGCGGCCTCGGGTGAGTTCCACAAGTTCGGAGAGCTGCCGGAGCCGGGAAGCCGGGACCTGCGGTTCTACGGTCAGGACGGCACCACGATCAGCTTGAACGAGGACGGCTCGCGCACGGTCGCCGACGGATCCGGCACGTTCACGTTGTCCAACCGCGACTTCAACGTCCGCTCCTTCCGCTCCAACGCCGTCCTCCGTTGGGAGTGGCGGCCGGGAAGCACCCTGTTCCTGGTGTGGCAACAAGACCGGTTCTCCCGCTCGTCCGACCGCGGGTTGGTCGCCACCGGCGATTTATGGGAAGCGTTCACCACGCCGGGCGAGCACCGCTTCCTGATCAAGGCCACGTACTGGCTGCCGGTGGGCTGACGCCGGGCGGGACCCGGCGGCGCGCCTCAAACGAACCGGCCCCGCTCCCGAGGGAGCGGGGCCGTTGTGCCCGCGGAGGGTATGGCTTGAAGCTTAGAAGCCGACCTTGATCCGCGTGTAGATGTAGCGCCCGTTCATGCTCAGCCCTGAGGAGCTGTAGTACGGGAAGATGCCCCGGAAGTTGAAGCCGTCCGGGCGAACCACGGGCTCCTTGTTCAGCAGGTTCTCGGCGCCGATCGAGACCGTGAGGCGATCCGCGAACTCGTAGCTGGCGTCGCCATCCACGATGAAGTGCGGGCCGTTGTCCAGGAACTCATCGGGGTCTTCCTGGAGACGGTAGACCTGCTCGCCGTAGTAGTTGCCGGCCAGGCCGATGTTGAACGGTCCCTGCGTGTACCGGGTCCGCAACGTGGCCCGGCTCTTGGGACGTCCGTTCTCGATGACGTACTCGTCACCGGAGTCGAACACCTGGTCCGCGATCTCGGAGATCACGTCCGGCACCTGGACGTCGGTTACCTCGATGGAGTTCCGGTTGTACTGCGCCAGGAACTCGAAGTACCGGTTGTTGTCGATCACGTGACGGTAACGCGCGGCCAGGTCGAGACCCTTGGTCCGCGTGTCCACGGCGTTGGTGAAGAACTTGACCGTAGGCGCTCCGAATTGGGCGAGGAGTGCCTCCACCGTGGCCCCGCTCAGGCTTCCCGTCAGGATGATGCGGTCGTTCACGTCGATCAGATAGCCGTCGACCGTAAACGTGAGCCGCTCCACGGGCGTGAAGGCGATGCCGCCGCTGAAGTTGACCGAGGTCTCCTCCCTGAGCGGCTCGGCACCGAGCGCCTGGGCCTCCGCCGACTCGACCGGAATCTCACCGATCTCGTAGGCCACCTGGTTCCCGGTTCCGTCGTTACGGAAGCCGGTCGAGACGTGGCTGTAAAAGCTCTGGTTCAGGTTCGGTGCCCGGAACCCGGTGCTGGCTGCCGCGCGAATGATGAACTGCTCGGCCGGCTGCAGCCGGGCGGCGATCTTACCGGTGACCGTGCTTCCGAAGTCGCTGTAGCGCTCGAAGCGAGCGGCTGCGGCGACCAAGAGCTGTTCCGTGACGTCGGTCTCGACATCGGCGTAGAAGCCGACGTTGGTGCGCCACTCGTCCACTTCCTGGTCCGGCCGGAATCCGGTGAACACCTGGCTTCCGACGGCTGCAGTCCCACCGCTGCGATTGAGGTGGTAGCCGTTGATCCAGGAGGCCGTCTCACCGGCTGCGATCTGGAAGTTGTCGGCCCGGAACATGGCGCCGACGGCCACGTTCAACGGAGACGCGGCCCCGATGTCCACGCCGCGGCTGAAGTCGGCCTGCATCACGGCCTGGTTGAGCGTCAGCTTGCCCGCATAGACGTCGGTCTTGTTCGGTACGCCGGGATCGTCCGACGTGCCCATGATGCCGTCCGCGCCCGGTGCGCAGGGAGAATCGAGACACGGGCCCAACGAGACGTTGTGCGTATCGAAGATGTCCGTATCCAGGACGTTCCGGCCCCACTGCCCGCTCACATCGTAGTTCCACTCACCCGCGAACCCGCGGATTCCGCTGACGAGCATGAGGTCCTGCGTGTCGCCCCGGAATTTGGGCAGGAAGCCCAACGGGTGGACGGTGGGCCAATTCCGGTTGTCCAGACCACGGCGGTAGAAGCCGCTGTGGATGTCCCGCCGGAAGGTGTAGCCACCGAACGAGTACAGGCTGTGCGTTTGATCGTCGTTGAGCGCGTAGTTGAGGTTGTAGAACGCGCCGCCGTTCTTGGTCTCACCGTCGCCGATGACGTGGTTGGGCTGAGGCGCGTCGTTGCGCTTGGTGACGATCTCGCCGATTCCGTCGCCGTCGACGTCTTCGATGACGTCCGCATCCCCGTCGACGACCTGGTCGCGCGGGTCCGGCCCGGCCCGGTCGGTCTTGGCTCGGTCGGTATACATGCCCGAGATCACGAACGTCCCGCGGTCTCCTAGACCGAATCCGGTGCTACCGGTGAGCTCGACACGCTCTCCGTCCGGCTCGAAGCTGGGCGGACGATACTGACCCAGCGAGATCGAGAACTCGGGCCGGTGGATGTCCTCGCGAAGCTGTACGTTGATCACGCCCGCGATGGCGTCCGAGCCGTACTGCGCGGCCGCGCCGTCGCGGAGGATCTCCATGCCGCCCATGGCGGACGGCACGATGGCGTTCATGTCGACGCCGCTGGAGCCGGATCCGCCGCTGGCGGCGCCGAACACGTGCACCACCGCCGTCGAGTGGCGGCGCTTCCCGTTGATCAGCACCAGCGAGTGGTCGGGGCTGAGGCCCCGGAGCTGGAATGGCCGCACGCCGGAGGTGATATCCGCGATCTGCGGCCGCGGGAAGTAGATGGCCGGTGACAGCTCGGACAGAATGGTGCCCACCTCGAGCTGCGGAGTGGCCAACTCGATCTCCGCCTGGCTGAACACGTCCACCGGCACGGCGAGCTCATCGGCTGCGGTTACTGCCCGCCTGGAGCCGACCGTCACCGCCACACCTTCGATGGCGACCGCCGTTTGCGTGAGCCGGAAGTTGGCGGTAGCCGTCTGCCCCGCCGCAACATTGACCGTGGCGGTGGCTGTCTCGTACCCGATCGTCTGAACCTCGACCTGATGGGTTCCGACGGGCACGTTGAGAATAAGGTAGGCACCGCGTTGGTTGGTGATCCCACCGGCACCTGTGCCCACGACGGACACCTGGGCACCGATCATCGTTGAGCCGTCGTCCGCTACGACGCGCCCGGCGATCGACCCTGTCTGCGCAGTCAACGCGGCCGGGAAAGCCGCTGCGACAAGCGCAACAAAGGTGAATTGTAGAAAACGTTGCATCGCTCCCTCCACGGGTTGGGTAAAACGGCCGGGCGCCCGTACCGCAGAACTCTCCACCTACGCGGTGCCGAGCACTCGACCGAATGTCTCGGCTCGGCTCGCGGAAGCTGCCCTTTCGCGAGCCGAGCCTCTAACCTGCAACGGGTGCCACCGCGCGGATGCGACGGTACCCGTGAACCTTACCTGCTTCAGGTGCGGGCGATATCCTACCTGTCACCTGCGGAAACGGCAACATCCTAAAGGCCGATCGGCGGCTTGTAAACATCTGATTCCCGATTCCGACTCCAGTGGGGCCGAGCGCCTCGCGACGCCTCGGCGACCGGAACGGGAGGCCGATGTCGATAGGACGACGGGGCCGTGCGGCCCAAAGATTCAGCGTTCCCGAGATCCCGTTGTTTCGATTTGCGGGTCCACCCGACGTCGAGACCCGGTCGGTCTCGCCGAGATCATGCCTGCGCCGTACGTTGGGGAACGCACAGCCTGTTCGGAGGAAAACCCAATGTCCGAAGTCATAACCCCGCCGGAGATCGTCCGGAGCGGACACTCGCGTCGGAGCTTTATCAAGGGCGTGATCGCGGCGGGAGCCGGAGCCTACGGTTCGGGATACCTGTTCCGCGCGTCGGAAGTCCTCGCCGCCATGCCGTCCGCACAGGGATCGGTGGAGCGACTGATCACGCTCCGCGTCAACGGACAAAGCCGGCGAGTGGACGTGCTCAAGCAGGAGACGCTCGCCATGACGCTCCGGTACAAGCTGGGCCTGACCGGCACCAAGCTGGGCTGTGACAGGGCGGAGTGCGGGGCCTGCACGGTGTTGATCGATGGCGTAACCCACTACGCCTGCTCGATCCTCACGCATCAGGTGCGCGACCGAGAGGTCACGACCATCGAGGGGCTGGAGGCCTCGGATGGTACGCTCCACCCCGTCCAACAGGCCGTGGTCGCCGAGGGTGGGTTCCAGTGCGCGTTCTGCGCGCCCGGGTTCATCCTGGCCATGGTCGCGATGGTGGAAGAAAATCCCAATCCCACGCGTGAGGAGTGCGCCCAGGCATTGTCCGGCAACCTCTGCCGCTGCGGCGATTACAACAAGATTCTGGATTCGGCCATGCGGGCGGCCGAGTACTCCCGACGGGCTTAGGAGGCCATCATGGCAGAGAAACTGATCGGGAAAGACATCGTCCCCCCGGACTTGGTGGCCAAAGTGACCGGGCGCGCGAAATACGCGGAGGACTTTCGCGCAGAGGGCATGGTGTTCGCCAAGCTCCTCCTGAGTCCCATGCCCCATGCGCGAGTGACGCGCATCGACGCGAGCCGCGCGCTCCGCATGGACGGAGTGATCGACATCCTGACGCACGAAGACGTGCCTTCGGTCGACGCCCCCGGCGAAGCTGCGCTGACCATGGAGCCCCTCTACGAGGGCGAGCCCATCCTTGCAGTCGCTGCCGTGGACGAAACCACGGCCGCGGACGCCATCGAACGCATCCGTGTGGATCTGGAGCCGCTCCCGTTCGTACTGGATCCGCTCCAAAGCCTACGTCCGGGTGGCCCGAACGCGCGTACCGACGGCAACATTTGGCACCGCTCAGGGGACACCCGCGAAGTCCGCGAGCTCAAGTGGACCGAAGCCGACTTCTCGGCCGTCGGCCCCGATCAGTTGCCGTTGGGTGAGCCGCAGATCGAGTGGAGCACGGGAGATGTCGAGCAAGCGTTGGCTTCCGCCGACCTGGTGCTGGACGAAACCCTGACGTTCCAGTCGTTGACGCACCATCCCCTGGAGCCGCGCAGCACGATGGCGTACTGGCGGAACGGGAAGGTCTACATCCACGGCTCCACGCAGAGCGTGGCCCGCACCCGAGCTGCGCTGGCGGGCCGGCTCCAGATGCCCATGGAGGACGTGGTCTTCATCGGTGAGTACTGCGGGGGCGGATTCGGGAGCAAGATCGTCGGCAGCTTGAGCATGATCATCCCGGCGCTCCTTTCCCGGAAGATCAACCGGCCGGTCATGATGCGGATCAACCGGTACGAGGAGCACTACATCGGCCGCGCCCGACCGGGATTCCAGGGCCGGGCTCGGATCGGATTTCGGGGCGACGGTCGCGTCAGTGCCATGGACCTGTACGTGGTGCAGGACAAGGGCCCCTACGGCGAGTCCGGAGACTGGACCACGGCCGGCGACGTGGCCTCGCTCACGTATCAGCCCGAGCACATGCGCTTCAGGGCCGTGTCGGTGTTCACGAACACGCCGCCGCGCTCCGCCCAGCGCATGCCCGGCGGAGCCCAGATCGTCGCAATGCTCGAGCCGATCATGGACAAGGCCGCCAGAGAGCTGGGCATCGACCGGGTGGCGCTACGGCGCATAAACCTTCCGGGCGACGACGCGTGGGTCGGCCGTGAGCGCGAACACGTCACGAGCACGTTCGCGCGTGAGGCGCTGGACCGCGGCCTCGAGACGTTCGGCTGGGCCGAGCGCGCCGCGCTGTCGGGTCGACGCAACGGCACCAAGCGAACCGGCGTGGGCATCGGTGTGAGCCCCTTCCACGGCGGATCGTCGGGCTTCGACGGGCTGTTGGTGATTCGCCCCGACGGGAAGCTCTACATCCACCAAGGCATCGGAAACCTCGGGACCCACTCCATGGCGGACACCGGACGGGTGGCGGCCGAGATCCTGGGCCTGGGCTGGGACGACGTGCAAGTGATCTGGGGCGACACCAGCCAGCACCTTCCCTGGAGCTCTGTCCAGGCCGGAAGTCAGACCACACACGCCCACACCCGCGCCAACCACGCCGCCGGGATGGTGGCGCGCCGCCTCCTGCAGGAGATCGCCGCCGCGGATCTGGGCGGCAGCCCCGAGAACTACGTTGTCGACGGCGGACGCGTGTTCCGGTCCGGGAACCGGGCCCGGGGAATGTCCCTGGCTCGGGCGGCCGAGCGGGCTATCGAGCTGGCGGGCAAGTTCGACGGACACGAGCTGGCCGACAACCTTCACCCCATGACCGTGGAGTCCGCCACCGCGCTGGCCGGCTCGGGGTTGGTGGCGGCCGCGAAGGACACGTACTCCCACGAGGGCGGCACGTGGTCGTGGGTGATTGGTTTTGCCCTCGTCGAGGTCGACGAAGAGACCGGAATGGTCGAGGTCAAAGAGTACACCGCCTCCACCGACTGCGGCGTCGTGCTCCATCCACGGAGCCTCGCCGCCCAGCTACACGGCGGCGGCGTGCAGGGCTTCGGGATGGCGCGGAGCCAGAAATGGGTGTTCGATCCGAAATGGGGACTCGGGTTCGCCAACCGCCTGTACACGGCACGACCACCGGGCATTCTGGATGTCCCCCTGGAAATGAAGTGGGTGGCCGTCGGTGAGCCGGATCCTGAGACCCCGGTCGGTGCCAAAGGCATCGGCGAGCCCCCGATCGGAGCGGGCGTGGCCGCGATCACGTCGGCCATCGCGGACGCGTTGGATGGGCAGTGTCTCTGCCGCACTCCCCTCACGACCGACGTGATCCTGGCGGCAATCGAGGGTCGGGAGCAGCCGTTCGGGCTCCTGGAAACCCACGTCTGAGGAGATAAGGGACATGGCGACGATTCGTGACATGATGCCGGGGTTCGAGCTGTTCCAGCCGGCAACGATCGACGATGCGATCGATCTCCTCCACCGCTACGGTGACGAAGGTTGGGCGCTCGCGGGCGGGCTCGACTCGTTCGACTGGTTCAAGGACCGGGTCAAGCGGCCGCGGGCTGTGGTCGACCTGGGTGGGATCGGCGAGCTGCGCGGCATTCGCTCCAACGCGGACGGAGTCGAGGTCGGATCCATGGCCACCCTGACCGAGGTAGGCCGCGACCCGGAGGTGCGGGGTCGATTCGCGCTGATGGCCGACGCCGCCGCGTTCGTGGCGACGCCACAGATCCGCAACGCGGGAACGCTGGGTGGAAACCTCTGCCAAGACACGCGCTGCTGGTACTACCGGAGCGGTTGGCCGTGCTACCGTGCCGGCGGAAACGTGTGCTACGCCTCGGCCCCGCAGGCCATGAACCGCGAGCACTGCGTGATGGGCGCCAAGCGCTGCGTCGCCGTGAATCCGTCCGACACCGCCGCGGTGGCCGTGGCGCTGGACGCGCAGATGGTGGTGCAGAACCGGCGGGGCGAGCGGGTCGTCGACGCCGAAGATTTCTTCATCGGGCCCGCCATCGACATCACACGCATGACCGCCCTGGAGCCCGGAGACCTGCTTACTGCGATCAGGCTTCCGGCCGATTGGTCGGAGGCGCATTTCTACATCGAGAAGGTGCGTGACCGGCAGGCATGGGATTTCCCGCTCGTGACGATCGCGGCGGCAATGCGGGTCGAGGGCGGCCGGTTCGGAGACGTGCGCATCACGGCGAACGGCATCGCACCGGTTCCGGTCCGCCTACGGGAGTCGGAAGCCGCTATCACCGGACAGCCGGTGAGCGAGGCGACCGCGGAGGCGGCGGGAGAGGCCGCAGTGTCGAGGGCCACGCCCCTTCGCCACAACGACTACAAGGTTCCCCTCTTGAGAAACCTCGTACGGCGCGCCGTACGCAGCGCCGAGGCCTAGACCGTGGAGATCTTTCGTAGGGCGACGAACCCCTGGGGACAGGAGATTTTCCTCGGCGTCGGATGGGACATGATCTGGCTTGCCGCGGCGGTCGGATTGGCGTTCCTGATCGGGCACGCGTTGTGGGCGATGTGGTGGCGGAAGGCGGCGGACGGGGGTGACCACGGGTACTCCGAAGGGATGGGGCTGCCCGCGCGGATTCTCCGGCACGGACTCGGTGCAAGGCTGTTTCACTGGGCGATGGCCGCAGCCATGTTCGTGCTGCTCATCACTGCGTTCTTCCCGGTATTGGGCCTACGCTTCGACTGGGTCACGATCCATTGGATCGCGGGCCTGGCACTGACGGCCACGATCGTCTACCACGTGATCCACGCGATCTTCGTGCAGGGGATGTCCAACATGTTGGTGGTGGGCGAGGACGTGGCCGAAGGCCGTCAGGCCTTGCGCCACGTGACCGATCCTTCCGCCGAGCCGCCGGCCAAGCCCGGCAAGTATCCGGTGGACCAGAAGCTGTTTCACCACGCGGCCGCGTTGGTCACGATCGCCGCGATCGGCACCGGCCTGCTCATGATGGTGCGCGTAGACACGCCCTTCTGGCAGCGGAATCCGTATCTCCTGGGGGATTCGCTTTGGGGCTGGGTGTACTTGGTACACGGACTGTCCGGCGTTGCGCTGATCACGATGACGATCGCGCACGTGTACTTTGCGATCCGTCCGGAGAAGCTCTGGATGACACGGTCCATGATCAAAGGATGGATCACTCGGGAGGAGTTTCTGACCCATCACGATCCCCGTAAGTGGGAGCCCGAGGGAGTGGAGGAAGGCTTGGCCGGCGGTCCGCCCCCGCAACACGTGCAGGCGGGAGCGGAGAGCGCTTGAGTCGGGAGGGTCTTTCCAGCCGCATCGACGCGGTGGAGCGGGCGTACGAGTTCTTCCTGGCGTTTGCCGCACAGGGCGTACGTGATGATCGGGAGAGCAAGTCGTCGGGCCAACTGCGCCAGGCCCTGGAGGAGATGGATCGGGCGCTGGACGGCTTGACCGACCTCGTGTCGTCGCTGACGCCCGAGGGTGATCCGAGCTGGGCCACCTACCTCGAGGCGTTGGATCGCGACGCCAGGGCCGGAAGGGCTGCCGTGCAGCTCGTGCGTGCGCAGCCGGCCATCAGCTCCCAGCTCGTCGACAACCTCAACGCATCGATCCACATCCGCGCGCTGTTGACGGACCTCTTCCTGGTCGACGAACTGCTCGCATCGTGAAGTGGGCGGTACCTGCGTTGGCGTGGCTCCTGGTGCAGGGGACCGCCGTCGCCGCTCAGGCGCCGACCGCAACGGCCGTGTTCGAGCGGTATTCGGATCGGGTGGGCCGGATCGAGATCCTGGATGTCGGCACGGACGCCAAGGGATCCGTGGGGTCGGCGTTCTTCGTGTCGGACGGCGATCTGCTGATCACCAACTATCACGTCGTCGCCTCCCTGGTATACGAGCCCGAGGAGCACCGCGCCCGGTTCACGCACGAGACGCTGGACGACTCGGACGTGCGGCTGCTCGCAGTCGACGTGGTCCACGACCTGGCGCTTGTGGCCATCGAGCCACGCGATGTGAGCGGGTTCGAAGTGGGGCCGATAACGGTCAGGGGCGGCGAGCGCCTGTACGCGTTGGGGTATCCGGCGGACATCGGCTTGTCGATCGTGGAAGGCACGTACAACGGCTTCGTGCAACACACCCTGTATCCGCGTGTGCACTTCACCGGGTCTCTCAATCCGGGCATGAGCGGCGGACCCGCTATCGTCGACAACGGCCGTCTTGTGGGCGTCAACGTATCCACTGCCGGAAACCAACTGTCGTTCTTGGTGCCTGCAGCGCGGGTACGGGACCTCTTGGCCAAAGTCGCGGAGCCGGACTACGAGCCGCCCGAGGACTGGATGGCCGAGGTGGGCGCACAACTGCACGCCCATCAGGGCCGATACGTGGACGCGATGCTGTCCGATTCCTTGGACGTGGTGCAGCTCGGCGACCACGGCGTGCCGGTGGGCAGGCCGAGCATGTTCGAGTGTTGGGGAGGTTCGTTCGAAGACTCGGACGAGCACTTCACACGCCGTCGACACACGTGCTCGGCCGGGGATGACATCTACCTGACGCGGGGGTCGTCCTCCGGCGTGGTGCGCATCAGTCATCAGCTCCTGGAAACCTCCAAGCTGAACCGATTCCAATTCTACAACCTCTACTCCAATTCGTACGTGGGCGGGGCGGTGTCGAGCGGCGGCTCGGGAACCGACAACGTCACGCCCTACGCTTGTCGAGAGGCCAACGTGGACCTCCCCGCCGGAACCGCCCGAGTGGCGTACTGCAGCCGGCGGTACAAACGCTTCGAGGGTCTGTTCGACCTGTTCCTGCGCTCGGCCCTGCTGGAACACACCGACGTGGGCCTTCTGAGCACGCTCTCGGTCTTCGGGGTCAGCGAGGAAAACGCTCGGCGCCTGGCTCACGACTTTCTCGACGCAATCGAATGGAATCCCTGAAGCCCGTGTCGGCCGGGTTGCCGTTGTACCTCGAGGTGCTGGGCCGCCGACGGGCCGTGGTTCAGCGGGTCAGGGTGGTGGAGCTGCCCGCCGTCATCGGCCGCGCGTACTCGAGCGCCCTGATCCTGGACGATCCTCACGTCGACCCCGAGCACGCCCTCCTGGAAACCGACGAGACGGGGCGGATCCGAGTCCGAGATCTCGGCAGCCTCAATGGACTGCAGGTGGATGGGCGCCCGACGCCATCGACCGTCCTGCGGTCCGGCCAGGTGCTGAGCTTGGGGACATCCCGTGTGCGCGTGGTATTGGCAGGGTCATCGGTAGCGCCCGCAGTGGCGGTCGGAGGCGCCAGGTTCGAACGGTCGCTCCGGTCGCGAAGGGGTGCGCTCATCTGGTGGGGCATCGCGATGATCCTGCTGACGCTGGGATCGTACTTCGATGCGGCCGGCACGGTGGACCTGGGCTTTCTGGTCAGCGAGGTGGTCCTCTACGTACTCACGTTCGCTGCGTGGGCCGGCGTGTGGGCATTGGCCACTCGCCTGGTACGGCACGCCTTCCGTTTCATGCCCCACCTCGGCGTGGCCGGTTGCGTCACTGCGATCGGGTTGGTCGCTTCTGCGGCTACCGCCTATCTCACCGCGTTGTTTCCGAGCGGGTGGGCCTGGATCCTCGAGGCGGTGGCCTTCCTCGGACTGTCGGTGTTCGGCCTCGCGGGCCATTTACGGTTCACGTCGGACATGTCCCGGCGGAGGGCGTTGGGATGGTCCGCGGGCGTGTTGGCGGGTTTGGGAGCGATCACCTTCGCGATATCTACGTCCGAAGAGGACTCCGGACCCTATGGGGCGTTGGCTGCGCTCAAGCCGATTCCGACCGTGCTGGTGCCCACCACCCCGTTGGACGCGTTCGTGACGGAGGCGTCCGAAGATGTCCGCCGAGAGTTGGACCAAATGCCGGACGACTGATCACTCGGCCTATCCGAACACCAGATCGAGAAACCGCGGGAGCAATTGCTCGGCCTCGGGACTCGCCTTGAAAGTATCCAACGTCTTGGAAAGCTCTTCCTCGCTCATCCAGGCACCGTATCCGTCGAGATAACGTAGGAAGCGGGCGCGGTTCTCGGGGCCGCTCAACTCCGGATGAAACTGGGTTGCCCACACCGGCTTTCCGGCCACACGCAAGGCGTGGTAGGGGCAGGCCTCGCTGGAGGCGAGGTGTACGACACCGTCGGTAAGGTTCGCCGCGCGGTCCTTTCGTCCGGCCTGTGCCGAAAAGGTCTCGGGCAGATGTCCCAACAGCGGGTCCCGACGCCCGTCGTCGGTGAGCCGGATGGTGACCGTCCCGATCTCCATGGCCTCGGGATCGGAGATCACCGAGCCGCCCAGCGCCGCCACGAGCAACTGGAATCCGAAGCAGGAGGCGAACGTGGGATGCCCGCGGTCGGCCACCTCACCCAGCACCTCCAGCGTGCCGTGCTGGTCCGGAAGGTCGCCCCGGGACACGTAGTAGTCTCCGCTTCCCCCGACCATGAGCGTGTCGTGGTTCAGGATGTCGCGTATCCGTGGTGGACCCGAAAGGAGGTCGTGCGTGCTGAAACGGTCCACGTCCAACCCCGTCTTGTCCGAGAACGACCGCAGCTCTTCCGGTCGCATGGGGTCGTCCGCCTCTCGGGCTTGGAGCAATAGAACGCGGGTTGATCGGTTGACGGACATCGAGGCTGGTCGAGGGGGAACGACGGGAGCGCTACTCAGCTTACGAACGAGCCCGTGGACTGTAACAGGTTATCGGCTCGTATTCGAGCGCCACGTCCGCTTCACTCGATGACCATGGTCAGCCGCCTTCGCGTGACCTGGGTGATCCTCCCCTTGAATTGACTTTGCAGCGCCTCCAGCAGCGCCCGGTTGTTGGTGCGGACCTGGAGGCCCAGAACGGGCCTGGGCTGCCTTCCGGGCCGTGTCCGTCGGACGTCCCAGCGGCGCCACCGGTACGTTGCACCGGCGTGATCGAACGTGAAGCCCTCGGGAAGGTGGTCCACCAGCTCCGGCGGCACTCTGTTCCAGCCTCGGCTGCGGGGATAGAGGTTGCCTTCCGCCGCGTAGTCGAAGACCGCCAAACGGATTGCCGCGTAGTCGCCGATGATGTGCGTGGCGTCCGCGCGCGCCATCATGTCCCTGAGCACCGGAAGGCCGATGTTGGCCAGAATCCCGACGATCATGACTACGATCAGAAGTTCGATCAGCGTCGTTCCGCGTCGATCCCTCATAATCCACCTCCTTGGAGCCGAGCGATCCGTTCCTCGAACTGCTGCTCGTCGTCTACACCGGGCTCGAACGCCACCTGGATTCCATCGACCGCGGTCGTCAACGAGTACGTGTCCTCTCGGACCTCGTACGTGAGGGTTTCGTCTTCCAACCCCAGGATCTCCAGCGACTCCGGGAGTCTGCCGGATTCCGCCCGAAACGCTTCGATCTCCTCGCTGACGAGGAAGAGCTCGAACCGGAGCGTCTCGACGTCGCTCTCGTCGTAGCGCGCCACCTGGGGAAGGAGGCTGACCACGTTGAGGCCGGTGCACAGAACGAAAAGTGCCGTCAACACGACGAGCACTCGCCGGGTCTTGCGGTCGTCCCAAGTGGGCTTCGGAGCTTCGCCGGACTCTTCCGACTCCTGCGCTCGGCGGACGATGTCGCCCAAGAGCTCTGTGGCGGCCGCCTTGGCTTCAGTGGATTGGTTCATGGTACTGGTTCCCGTTATGCAATGGCCTGGGCGCGCCTCAACGCTCCGCGTACTCGGGCCAGGAAGCGTTGCGGGTCGATGGGCTTTCGCAGGTAGTCGTCGGCTCCGCTTTCGAGGGACCGAATCTCCTGTGCCCCTTCCTCCGAGCCGGTGAGGACGACGATCGGCAGGAGCGCGGTAGCGGGTGTCTCGCGGATCACGGTGAGAAGCTCGAGCCCGTCCATGCGGGGCATGTTGAGGTCCACCACCGCGAGGGAGATTCCCGAGGTGGTCTGGAGCAGGTCCAGCGCTTCCACGCCATCGCAGGCTTCGATCACCTTGAATCCGGCTTGCTCCAGGAACGTTCGCGCCAAGAGGCGATCGGCGGGATCGTCGTCCACGACCATGACCAGCGGCGGCCCGATATCCGTCGGTTTCTCCTCACGCAGTCCCAGGACCCGTTCCACTTCGGCCCGGTCGGTGGTGCCGTCCAGGATCAGCTCTTCCGCGACGGTGGCCATGGTACGCATGCCGTTCCGCCGGGCGGCGAGCTCGAGCTCCCTGAGCGATCCTCCCTCGACGATCAGACGACGGATCGGACTGTTCGGCTCGAACACCTCGACCAATGGCCGCCGGCCTCGATATCCGGTGCCGCCGCAGTCGCGGCACAGCTTGCGGCGCTCCGGATCCGCTTCCGCACAAGAGGTACACGTGCGACGCACAAGACGCTGGGCCAATACCGCCCGCAGCGTGTCCGCGATCGACGGCCGGTTCAACCCGATGTCCAGGAGCCGTCGCACCGAGCCGATGGCGTCGTTGGTGTGGAGCGTGCTGAGCACGAGGTGTCCCGTGGTGGCTGCCTGGACGGCCATCTCGGCGGTCTCCGCGTCACGGATCTCGCCCACCAGGACGATGTCCGGGTCTTGTCGGAGAATGGCCCGCAAGCAGGACGCGAAGGTCACGCCGCGCTTGGGTTCCACCTGGATCTGGGTGATGCCGGCCAGCTCGTATTCGATCGGATCTTCGACCGTCATCACGTTGACCTCTTCCTTGGCCAACTCTCTGATGGCCGAGTAGAGCGTCGTGGTCTTTCCGGAGCCCGTGGGCCCGGTCACGATCACGATGCCGTCTCGGTGGGAAAGCGCCTGGCGTAGCGCAATCAGCTCGGGATCGGTCAGTCCGATGTCGTCGAGGCCCCCGATGGTTCGGCTCTGGTCCAGCACACGGATGACCGCCTTTTCCGACCGGCGGGCGGGCACGGTCGAGATCCGCAGGTCGTAGCGTGATCCGTCGATCCGGGTTCGGGCCCGGCCGTCCTGGGGACGAAAGCGATCGGCGATGTCCATGTTGCCCAGGACCTTCATGCGCGCCACCACCCGCACGAGCGCCGCGGCGGGAAGCTGCATGTAGGGCCGAAGCACGCCGTCCACCCGTAGGCGCACGATCCCGCCGTAGGCCTCCGGCTGGAAGTGGATGTCGCTCGCGCCCTGCCGAATGGCGTCCCTCAGGATGAGGTTCGCGAGTCGAATCACCGGCTCGGATTCCGCGTCCGACGAGTCCAACTGGTCCGCTTCGGGCAGGGCGTCGATCTCGACGATGCCCTCGTCCTCGCTGCTCGCGAGCAACTGCTCCACGAACGTGTTCGGCGAGTAGTGGTTGTCGATGTGCTCCTGGATCGCGTTGGGGCCGGCGATCTCGAAGAGGATCTTGCGGGCAGACGCGAACCCGAGGGTCTGCTCGGCCATCAAATCGGTGGGATCGCAGGTTGCCACGACCAATTGACGGCCGCTCTCCCGCACAGGGAACACGCCGTAGCGACGGGCCAAGGACTCGGTGACCAGGCGGAGGGCGTGCGGGTCGGCCGCCTCGAGGTCGGCGAGGTTGGAGCGGAAGTAATCTGCGACGCGCTCCGCCAGCTCCTCCTCGGTCAGCAACCACTCGCTGCAGATCGTGTCCCACGCTTCTGCGGCGGGGGTCAGCGCGCTGACCGCTTGCACCGCGGCCGTGTCGAAACCCAACGTCTCGACAACACCGACGAGCCAGTGGGTATGCGTCGTCTCGGACGACGGATCCTCGGTAGTGCTCTCGGTCGCCGAGAAGTCCGGCTCGACCATCGAATCAGGCATGAGGATGCCCGGCGGTAGGGTGATCTCTGCGCAGTGCTACGAAACCGCGATCGGTGCAAGAACGAAGCCCAAACCAGGAGCGGCGGTCGCCGCGATGGATCCGGGTTGGTCGCAGATCCTGCTAAGTAACCGACAATTAGCGGTTTACAGGGCGAGGCCGTGACTGGCCTCGCATCAGGGATCGCCGCCGTCCGCCGGCAGGGCGAGCGCCACGAACTCGGCCGGGTGCCCCGGCTCTCCGACGGGGACCAGGATGAACTGCCGGCCATCCACCACGTAGCTCACCGGGTGTCCGCTCTGCGCCGCAGGAAGCGGGAGTTCTCCCAGGATCTCTCCGGTGGCTTTGTCGTGGGCTCTGAGCAGCGGCGCGCCACCGAACCCTTCGCCCGCGAATAGCAGACTCTCCGTGACGAGTAGTCCGGCCCGCGACGGCCGTCCCGTCCGCGGCAAGGAGGCGGGGTCCAAACCCAGTCGCTCCGGCACTCTGGCCGGCGTATCGGCGTTGGCGATCATCCAGGCGTGGTCGCCGGTGGTCAGGTCGATGGCCGTGATGCGTCCCCAGGGCGGCTTCACCAGGGGGATGCCCGGGGCCATGCGGGGAGTGCCCGGTCCGCCTGCGATGAAATCCATGTCGGAGTTGTCGCTGCCCGGTTCCAATGCGAGGAGTGACGGGGCGGTGGCCGAGCCCACGTACAAGAACCCCGTTTCGGGATCCAGCGCTCCGCCTTCCCAGTTGGATCCGCCCAATGAGCCGGGTAGTGAGAGCGTGCCCCGGCTTCCGTCCGCCGCGCCATCCACCGAAGGCGGAGTATAAAGCGGGCCCATGCGGAAAGGGGTCGCCAGGCGCACGGCCTCCGCTCGCAGCTCGGGCGTGAAATCGATGAGGTCGTCCTCGGAGAATCCCTGCCGGTCGAACGGAGCCGGCTTGGTGGGAATCGGCTGTGTGGGCGACGTCCACTCTCCCGGCACGTCGGTCTGCGGAACGGCGCGTTCCTCGATGGGCCATATCGGCTCGCCGGTTACCCGGTCGAAGACGTAGGCGAAGGCCTGCTTGGTGAGCTGCACGACGATCTTTCGCGCGCGGCCCTCGATGATCACATCCGCCAAGATCGGCACCGTGGGCGTGTCCCAATCCCACACGTCGTGGTGAATCAGCTGGAAGTGCCACACGCGCTCGCCCGTGCGGGCATCGAGGCATAGCAGGCTGGACGAGTAGAGGTTGGCGCCCGGGCGGTGGCCGCCGTAGTAGTCGCCCGTGGCGGCCTCCACGGGCAGGTAGACGTAGTCCAGCTCCGGATCGTACGACATCGGGGCCCAAACAGCGGCATTGCCGGTGTACTCCCACGAGTCTTCCAGCCAGGTCTCGTTGCCGGGCTCACCCGGGTCGGGGATGGTCTTGAAGGTCCAAAGCAGCGCGCCGGTGCGGGCATCGTACCCGCGCACGTCGCCCGGCGTGTTGATCCGGGATGGAGGCCTCATCCCCACGTGATGGGCGGAGCCCACCACGAGCACGTCTCCGGCGACCAGCGGAGGCGAGCTGGCGCCGGTGGAGCCCACCATGGGAATTCCCTCGCGGGTCCGGTGCTGCTCCATCAGATCGACCACGCCCTCTCGGCCGAAGGTCGGCACGGGCTCGCCGCTTGCCGCGTCCAACGCCACCATGTGGTAGCCGGGCGTGACGACGAGAATCCTTCCCGTCCCGTCGGCGTCCTCCCAGTAGGAGACCCCTCGCCCGGAGTTCTTCCGCGGCGCTTCGTCGAGCCGAACGCCCTCGTCCATCTCCCACGTCCAGAGGGTCTGGCCGGTGCGTGCGTCGATGGCGGCCACCGCGCGGTTCACACCGGCCGTGACGTACACGACCCCTCCCACGACGAGCGGCGTCGACGCGTTGCGGGCTTCGGGCCGGGGACCGAACGACTCCGTGGCCCACCGCCAGACGATCTCCACCCGATCGACGTTCGATGCGTCGATCTGGGAATGGGGAGCATAGCGCGTGTGGAATGCGTCGCCCCCGTACACCGGCCAGTCGGCGCGCCCTCCGTTCTGGGCCGCCACGCCCGTGGCCCAGGGCAGCCCGGCCGACGCCACCAGCGCGCCAAAGACGAACTGCCGAGCGACCCGACGGATGCCGGGACCCGGCCTCTGCGCGGCGGTCACTCGGGCACCTCGGCGTTCACCTGAATCCACTCTTCGTCCGACAGCTCGTTTCGGTACGCCAATGCGGACTCCGCCGAGCTGCTGGCCGGGTACCGAAGCCTGGGATGGGGATCCTGCAGCGCGCGATCGAGCGCCTTGGCCACTTCCACCGGCTCGTCTCCGGCGGCCTTCCCTTCCTGGAAGAACGCGATCTTGGCGCGCACCAGCGGGCCGTAGGGCCCGTCTTCCGACCCGTCGGGCACAGCGAGTGCCTTGTCCAGAATGGGGGTCGTCACAAACCCCGGCTGCAGAACGATCACCCGCACTCCAAACTGCAGAACCTCGGCTGCAAGCGCCTCGCTGAGCGCCTCCACCGCCGCCTTGCTGGCGCAGTAGTAGCCGGTGATCGAAGAGGCCAACCGTCCCGAGACCGACGAGACGTTGACGATTGTGCCGCTCCGCTGCGCTCTCATAGAGGGGAGCACGGCCTGAACAACGCGAGCCGCTCCCGTGACGTTGGTGTCGAGCGTGCTCTCCAGCCACGCGATGGGGCTCTCTTCGACGCTGCCGAGCCGCGCGACGCCCGCGTTGTTGACCAGCACATCGACTTGTCCGGACTCGCGGATGACTTCCGCGACGGCGGCTTCGACCGAAGCGGCGTCCGACACGTCCAGGGCGAGCACGCGGATTTCGAGGTCTTCGTCGAGGGCCACGTCGGTCAGCACGGCCCCGGAAGCCGCGGGGTCACGCATCGTCGCATACACCCTGTCGCCGAGGCGGGCGAAATACAGGGCCATGGCATGGCCAATCCCCGTGCTCGTTCCGGTAATCAGGAAGGTGCGCACCGCCTATCCTCCGTCTACCACTAGCGTATTGACCGGCCGGGCCACTTCCAGGCCATCTTGCTCCAACAGACGGAGTACGTGCAACAACGCGGACTCCCGGGCCTCCAGATACGGCGTCCAATCGGTCCCCTCCGTGAACGCTCGCACCCGCACGCCGATGCCGTCGTCGCCCAGTCCGGACAGATGCACCTCGACGCTGTCGGGGCGGACGTTTTCGAGAGACCCGAGTCCCGTTCGGGCTCGACTCAGGAAATCGTCCAGCTCCGCCGTCGCCGGCCCGGGTGTGATGCCGAAGTCGAACGCGATGAGACGCCCCCGCCGCTCCGAGTAGTTGGTGATGAACGAGGCAGTGAACGTCTTGTTGGGCACGGTGACGATGGTCGAGTCGGTCTTACGGATGCGGGTGGTCCGAAAGCCGACCTCCTCCACCGTGCCGGTGGTTCCATCGACCTCGACATAGTCGCCGATCTGGAAGGGCGCGTCGGTGAAGAGGACCACCGAGCCGAAGAAGTTTGCAATCGAGTCCTGAGCCGCCAGCGCCAGCGCGAGCCCGCCGATACCCAGTCCCGCCACCACGCTCGTGACGGAATACCCGAGGTTTTGGATGACGAACACGGCCCCGACTAACGAAAGCACCACCTTGGCTGTCTTTCGGAGAAGTGGAACCGCCTGATCGTCCATGCGGGTGGCAGTCGTGCGCGTCCAGCGCTCGGCTGCCAAGGCCGCCACGTCCACCACACGCCAAAGGACCCAGACCACGGCCACGAGCAACGCCGCGTCCAGCCCTCGCGCAGTGAGGCCCCGCACGTCCACCGGTTGGGTGGGCAGCAACAGTAGTCCGTGCGCGATCCGCCAGAGCAGGAGCTGCAAGACCACCGACATCGGGCGGGGGAGCAGCTCGGCCGCCTCGTCGTCCCAGCGGATCGCGGTGTTCCGCGCTCGCCGGCCCACCCGTTCGAACAGCCGACGGATGACACCCTTGGAGGCCACGCCCACGATAATGAGGCTCAACGCTAGGACCAGGCGCCACGGCTCGATTCCCCATAGAAGCAGGTTCTCGGACGACGTGAGGCTGCGTAAGAACTCCGTCATGCGTTCTCGGCTCGGGGTCTATGGGAGGCTGGGCCCGCGGGGCGCCACGAAAGCTACGGTTTTCCTTTCGGCGCACCACTGGGCGTCGCCGTGGTCCGGAGGTAGGTTGTGCGGCTTGCACGCGCGGGAGCTCCGCAGAGACTCGACGGGTCCCGGCGGAAGGGAAGACCTCAGATCCGATTCAGAACGTTGAATACCAGAACAAGGGCAGCGGGCGGAAGTGTGGCGACGGGTCTGATGGCCTTTCTCGTTACAGTGCAGCCGGCATATGCAATGCAAGCGGGGGATGGTCCGGAAGGGGCCCAGGTGGACCTGATCGCCCACCGAATGGCGCCTTCCGACGAGATCCAACTCGATGGCCAACTGACGGAAGCGGCCTGGGCCGACGCGATCCCGATCACGGACTTCACACAGAAGGAGCCGGTCGAGGGAGGCACTCCGTCGGAGCCCACGGAGATTCGGGTCGTGTACAGCCAGGATGCCCTCTACATCGGGGCTGTGCTCTATGACGATCCCGAACAGATCCTCGCGTTCCAGAAGCGGCGCGACGCGTTTTTGAGCACCGACGATCGGTTCATGTGGATCCTGGACACGTTCGGAGATGGCCGGACCGGCTATTTCTTCGAGACCAACGCGGCGGGGCTACTCGGAGACGCGCTCATCACCGGCGGTGGCGGAGGTCGGGGCGGCGGCGGACGGGCGTGGGATGGGATCTGGAACGTGCAGACCCACATCCGTCCGGACGGCTGGTCGTTGGAGATCGAGATTCCCTTCCGCACGCTGAACTTCGATCCCTCGGCCGATAGCTGGGGCATCAACTTCCAGCGTACCATTCGCCGTAAGAACGAGGAGATTCTCTGGCGCGGCTTTCGACGCAACCAGGACTTGCGTCGGCCGGCTCACGCAGGCCGCCTCACCGGCTTGCAGGACCTGTCCCAGGGGTTGGGCCTCGAAGTCACGCCCTATGCGGTCACCAACTGGAAAAACCTACCCGCAGATCCCGACCCGACCACCTATCCGAGTGACGTCGGCGTGGATCTCAACTACAACCTCACCCCGAGTCTCCGGGCCGGCCTGAGCGTCAACACCGACTTCGCGGAAGCGGAGGTCGACGACCGGCGGATCAACCTCACGCGTTTCTCGCAGCGGTTTCCGGAGCGTCGGGACTTCTTCATCGAAGGCTCCGGTGTGTTCTCGTTCGCTTCACGCAACGGCGTCGAGCCGTACTTCAGCCGTCGTATCGGACTGCGCGAGGGACAGCCCATACCGATCGACTACGCCGCCCGGTTGGGAGGCCAGGCGGGTCGGTACGAGCTGGGATTCATCCACGTGTCCACGGCCGGGGTCGCCTCGGTGGCTGCGGACAGCGTGTTCTTCCCGGGAGAGAACTTCACGGTGGCGCGGGTGAAGCGGGCCCTGTTCGAACAGTCCTCGATCGGCGCGATTCTCACCCGTCGCTCCACGGAGGTCGATCCCAACGACCCGACCGGCATCGCGCCCAAGGATCGCCACGTGGCCGGCGTGGATCTGGACTTCTACACGTCCCGACTGTTCGGAGACAAGAACTTCCAGGCCGAGGCGTTCTTCGCGTGGAACTCCAATCCGGATCGGGACGTCGAGCGTACGCTCGGGGATCTCACCGCGCGCGGATTCCGCCTCAACTATCCCAACGACCTATGGTCGGGGCACGTGTCGTACAGGGAGTTCGGCAACGCCTACGACCCCGCGACCGGGTTCGTGCCCCGCCGAGGGTTCCGTCGGGTCGAGCCGCGCATAGGCTGGTCACCGCGCCCCGACATCGATTGGCTGCGGCAGCTCGATTTCTCCGTACAGTTCCGCAATCTCCAGGACATCGACACGGGCGTCGTGGAGGAGCGGCAGTGGCAGTTCAACCTGCTCGGGCTCAACCTGGAGAGCCAGGACCGCTTCGAAGTGACCCTCCGTCGCCAGTTCGAGTACCTGGACAATGAGTTCGAAATCGAGGACGACATCTTCATCCAGGACGGGGAGTATACCAACTGGGAGTGGAACGTCGGCGCCAACACCGCGCGGCGGCGGCGGGTGTCCGCGGAGGTGGAGTTCGGAAAGGGCGGGTTCTGGAACGGCGACCGCACCGTCGTGGAAGTGGGCGTCGACGTACGCCCCAACCCGGGCCTCACGCTCCAGGGCGAGGTGGAGCACAACGCGGTGGACCTGCCGCAAGGGTCGTTCGATGCCAACCTGTTCCGCCTGAGCGGCGGATGGGACGTGAGCCCCTGGGCATCGATCACCGGAAACGTGCAGTACGACGATCAGTCCAAGGTGGTGGGCCTGTTTGCCCGCGCTCGCTGGATCGTCCAGCCCGGCAACGAGCTCTTCCTCGTGTTCACGCACAACTGGCAAAACATGGGCGGCGGGCTGTTCAGTCGGGACCGTGAGCTGATCGTGCTCTCCCGCGGCGCGAGCGTAAAGCTCAACTACACCTGGCGGCTCTGACGGACGAACCCTGCGGCGTCGCGCCTTGTCCGCCGCGCGCCTCGGCGCCCTCGGTGCACACGCTACGTTTCAAACGGGACACTGGTCCGCAACGCCCGGCCAACCCCCCAGCTTTGCGTCAGCTTTCCGGGACGGCCTCCATCAGGAGCGAAAGCGCGTTTCCGAGCGCGCTTCGGCCCGGCCCGGCCCCGGTATAGTGGCCCAAGCGCACGACGACCAGGTCGTGTGACGGAATGATGATCGTGTTCTGCCCTCCCGCCCCGGCCATGTAGTACGCATCCCGCGGGACCGGGAAGCCGCCGGTGCCGTTGATCCAGAAGAACCCACCGTAGATGGGTCGACCGTCGGCCTCCCAGGCCGGCGCCAGTGTGCTCACGAACTCCACGAACCCTTCGGGCAGGATGCGCTCTCCGTTCCAGACTCCATCCTGCAGGTAGAGGTTGCCCAGGCGAGTCCAGTCCCGGGCGGCGCCGAACTCGTATCCTTGCAGCAGGAAGTTTCCGTACGGGTCGGTTTCGGGGATCAGGTCACGGATTCCCAGCTTGTCGAAGAGCGCGCGTTGCGGGAACTCGTGGTAGACATCGCCTCGGCCTTCGACGCCCAGTCGGACGAGGTAGTTGGTGAGCACCGGATCGGAATTCCGATAACGCCCGACCGTGTTTGGCTCCCACTGCCGGGGCCGTGTCGCGGCCCACTCGAACGAGTTGACCGTGCCGGCATACACGTACAAGTGGTCGGGATATCCCAGGGCAGGGTCGAAGTCGGGATCCTGCGGCGCCCGGAACCGGAGGCCGCTGGACATCCGCATGATGTCCGAGATGCGGATGTCGGCCCTCGGATCTCCCTCGCTCTGCCACTCGGGCACCGGGGCGGGCTGGTCCAGCCGATAGACTCCCTGCTGGATGAGCACTCCCATCAACGTGGCGGTCAGGCTCTTGCCCATCGACCAGCTCTCGAGGGGCGTGTGGATCCCGATGCCGTCCCGGTATCGCTCTCCGATGATCCGCCCGCGGTGGGTGACGACGAAGGCCGCAGTCAACGCATCGGCGGGCTCGAACGCCGCATCCACCGCCTCCGCGATCTTGGCCCGATCCAGCTCGGCGGGAAGCGGATCGTCGGACAGCACGTCGCCCATGGGCCAGGGTGTCGCACTCGGGTCCGGCAGGTCGGGCTCGACCGACGACGGCGTGAAGTAGACCGAGTCGGCTCCGATCGGAAGCGCCACGCAACCCTGTCGCCCGTATTGCTTGGCGGTGCGCGTAACGCCGCTCGGCAGCGTGAGGTGGACCGATCGGCTTTCGAAGTCGACCACCGTGTCCGTCACGTGCACGCGCTGATCGAAGGGACTCGAAAACCCCCCGGTGTGCTCCGCCGCGAACGCCGGGTCCAGACCCGTGAGAAAGACGTTGGAGCAAAGCACCTTGGCGAACCCTGCCGTGTGATGCTCCAGCGGATCTCCCGGCGGCGGGACGTAGTCCGTTGGCAGCTCCAGCGATGCAGCTCGCTCGATCAGGGCCGCGGTGGCCGGATCCTGCTCATCGGCCGGAGATGATTGAGCTTCGGGGATGCCGCCGCATGCGGATAGCAGCAGGAGCGCGGTGGAAAGGAGATGCAGGGGACGACGCATGGGAGCCTCCGGTCGGCAGCACGAGACGCGGAGGGACGCAGGGCCGGTCCCGATGCCTCCACGCGTGGGGCGCCGCCGACCCGTGCCACCCCGCCGCCTATATAACCGTTAGGGGTGCCGTCGGCGTCGGCGCAAGTCGCTTCGTCTCTCCGCCTCGGATCGGCGCATCCCGGACCGGGTAGCACGGATCGCTTGCGCCGGGCCCGACGGCGTGCTGAGAGGCTTTCCCGTTTCAGGAGGCTGCCCCCACCGTGCCCTGGATCGAACAGGTTCCCATCGAACGCGCGACCGGCCTGCTCAAGAAGCAGTTCGACGCTGCCCTCAGACGGGCCGGCAGAGTCTGGCACATCGTGCACGTCATGAGCATCAACCCGCCGGTCATGGAGGCGAGCATGCGCCTCTACGGGTCGATCATGAAGGGTCGGTCGCCGCTGACGCGTGTGCAACGTGAGCTGCTTGCGACCGTGGCGTCGGCCGAGCAGGACTGCTTCTACTGAGTGCAAGCGCACGCGCACGACCTCCGGGAAGAGGTCCAGAAGACGATGGCCGAGCCGGACGGATACGCCGCCACCGAGGAGGAAGCGGACGCCTTCACGCACCAGGTGGTCCGCGATTGGAGGGCCGCTCCCCTTTCGGCGCCCGACCGAGCGCTCTGCGCATTTGCTGCGAAGCTCACTTCGGAGCCGGAGGCCGTCACGCCCCACGATCTCCAGGACCTTCGCGATGAGGGCCTGGACGACCGAGCCATTCACGACGCGGTCCAGGTCGTGGCCTATTTCAACTACATCACCCGCATCGCCGACGGACTGGGCGTAGAGCCGGAGAGCTTCATTCGTCGATGGGGGCCGTCTTGAGTCGTTGCGAGCATGCCTGCGGCAGCCGCGGCGAAAGCAAACAAACGTTTCTTCGTAGGGTGCGTGTGCGACTGGTTTCCGACGGCCGGTTCATACATGTTTCCCGCTCGGAGCAGGCCGAACTGGTATGTACGCATGCCGCCTGTCTCGTCACAAACCTGGAGTAAAACTGCGATGAACAACCGCTTGATTGTTGGCGCCCTGGCGTTGGCCCTATTCACGCCGCTCGGCGCGATGGCGCAAGATGAGGACGGACCGGGGCATCACGCCTCGGAGAACGCCGTTACGACTTCGCTCAAAGCCTTGCACGACATCACGAAGCAAAGCGTGATGGCGACCGCCGAAATGGTGTCGGAGGACCTCTACGGCTTCCAGCCCACCGAAGACGTGCGGACGTTGGGGGGTATTCTGGCCCACATTGCGAACGCTCAGTTCATGTTCTGTGCGGCGGCCGGGGGTGTGGATAGCCCCAACTCCCAGAACTACGAGGAGACCGCTACCACCAAAGCGCAGGTCATTGAAGCCTTGCAGGCCGGTTTCGCCTTCTGCGACGAGGTCTACGAGACGATGACCGACGAGAAGGGCGCCGGCGTGGTGCAGTTCTTCGGTCAAGAGATGGCGGCGTCCGGAGTGCTCGCATTCAATGCGGCGCACAACTATGAGCACTACGGAAACCTCGTCACCTACATGCGCATCAACGGGATTACGCCTCCGTCGTCCATGTAGGTCGGGACCCTCGGCGGTCGGTTTTCCAACCCGCCGAGCGGTAGGTTTCAGGGAAGCGAGAGCCGTATTCCGTGGCCCGGAAGACCCTAAGGGCCGCGGAAACGGCTCTCGCATTTTTGGATGCCCTGGTGCGCTACGCCCCACAACGCCATGGTTGGCTCCATGATGCCGGTACACACCCTGTTGATGATCACCGCCCTCACCCCCGGAGTGAGTGCCGACACCCTCGTCTACAGCGGACGGGACGGGAACCTGGACGTGCGTCCGCCCCGCGTGGAGTCTCCACGAATCTCCGTCGACGCGCGCCTCGACGAGCCCGAATGGGCGGACGCGGCCGTGCTCACGGGCTTCACGCAGTACACGCCGGTGGAGGGGCGCCAGGCCACCCAGGAAACCGAGGTGAGGATCTTCTACGCCTCGGACGCCATCTACTTCGGGTTCCACGTCTTCGACTCGGAGCCCGACAAGATCCTGGTCAACCTCACCGAGCGGGACCGCTCGTCGTTCGCGAACGACTGGGTGAGGATCATGCTGGACACGTTCAACGACCAGCGACAGGCGTACACGTTTTTCGTCAACGCGTACGGCATCCAAACCGACGGCATATGGTTGGAGAGCCTGCAGCCCTTGGGAGGCCCGACGGGGCCCAAGGTCGACTTCAATCCCGACTTCCTGTGGGATTCGGAAGGCCGGGTGGTCGATGACGGCTGGGTCGTCGAGATCAGGATTCCCTATGTGTCGATTCGCTTTCCCGACGTGCCGCAGCAGGACTGGGGACTCCAGATCGCGCGCGGGGTGACCCGCAGCGATTTCAAATCGTCCTGGGCTCCGTTGACCCTCGAAGTCTCCAGCGTGTTGGCGCAGAGCGGCCGACTGCGGGGCATTCAGGACATCCAACCCAAGCGGCTGGTCGAGCTCAACCCGGTGACCACGGCCAAGTTGGAGGGGCAACGTGGCGTCGACGGATTCTCGCGAGGCTCGGTCGAGCCCGAAGTGGGATTGAACGCCCGCTACGGCCTCACGCCCAACTTCGTGCTGGACGCGACGCTCAACCCTGATTTCTCCCAGGTGGAAGCCGACGCGGACCAGATCCAGGTCAACGAGCGCTTCGCGCTGTTCTTCGCAGAGAAGCGTCCGTTTTTCCTGGACGGCGCCGAGATCTTCCGGAGCACCCAACGCCTGGTCCACACGCGACGCGTCATCGACCCGATAGCGGGCGCCAAGGTGACAGGGAAGTCGGGAGACCTGAGCGTGGCGTACCTGGGATCCGTGGACGAAAGCCCCGAGTCCGTGTTCGGAGGCTCGGGGAAAGCAGTGTTCAACCTGTTGCGTGTACGACGTGATGTGGGCTCGGGTTCGACGTTCGGTCTACTCTATACGGACCGGACCGTGACCGGCGGAAGCGGCGTGTATAATCGCGTGCTCTCGGGTGACACGCGGCTCCTCTTTGGCGGGCGCTATACCGTGGACGCCCAGTTTTCGGGGAGTTGGACCGCGGCGGGGCCCGACTCGGAGGGCACCGGCTTCAAGCCCTTCGTCACGCTGGGGTTCAATCGTACGGGTCGGCGCTTCTCGGGGCGGGCTCGGATCGAGGACGTGCATCCGGACTTCAGATCGGCGAGCGGGTTCATCCCGCGTGTCGGCGACGTCCAGTCCGAGGTTGCCGCCCGGTACGACGGCTACGGATCTGCCGGGGCCACCCTTGAACGCTATAGCTTAGAGTTCCGCTATAACGGCTTCTACGATCACGGAGAGTTCTGGGACGGCGGGTCGCCGTACGAGTGGGAGGTGGAGCTCTGGCCTCGGCTCACGTTTCGGGGAGCGCGTAGCCTCGCGTTCATCCTCCGTTGGGGAAGTTTCCGCTTTCGGGCGGAAGACTACGCCGAGTACGAGGTGCAAGGGATCGGCGGAACTCCACTCCCGTTCAGCACGCCGCCGCCGTTGGATCGCATGCTCGCCATCGGACTGCTTCCCAACGTGCGGGTCAACGACCGTGTGCGCATCAACGGGAACGCCTTCTACCGCGAGATCCCGCTCTTCGCGGAGGGATCTCGCGGCCTCGAGCTCCAGTTGTCACCCAGCCTGCAGTTGACGCTGAGCGACGCGTGGAGGGTGGATCTCAGCCACACGTGGTCCAGGCTCTGGAGGACGGCGGACGACAGCCGGTTCAGCACCGTCAACCTTTCTCGGGCCCGCGTGCAGTATCAGTTCGGGAAGTCGGTGTTTGCCCGGTTCATCGCCCAATACGACCTGGAGGAGAGGGACGCGCTTCGGCACCCGGTCTCGGGACTGTCCATCCTGGTCGACTCCGTCCTGCAAGAAGCGACCGATCGCGGTGCGTTCCAGGGCCAGGCACTGGTCTCCTACGAGCCTTCCCCCGGGACGATTTTCTTTGTCGGGTACAGCCGCCTCATGCGCGGCCTTTCGGACTATAGCCTCGGAAGCAAGGATCCCATCCAGGACGGATTCTTCGTCAAGGTGTCGTATCTGTTCCGATTGTAGCCGACGCCATAGTCGAGCCCGGTGCGGACGTAAAGCGAACGGAGAGCTGACTCTTTCGACCGATTTCCGAGTTGCCCCGCCGAATGCTCTCATGCATGATCACGCGATGCGTGCCTTCTTCCCGACGGACCACGCGGCCGGTGCTGACACTCGAATTGGGATCCGCTCATGAAGCTGCCATGGATGCTGGCCTTGGTGGGAGTGCTGGCCGTCGGCTTGGTCGCCACGCTGCTCGTGGTCGGCGGCCGTGACATGGAGGAGCCAATCGTGTTCGGCCCCGCTGACGGACTCGACCTGGCCCCGACCGATCTCGAGCGGGTGGCCGTCGGCACCGAGGCGCCCGATTTCACGTTGGAATCATATGCCGGCGCCCCCGAGACCCTTTCCGGCTACCGGGGCCGACAGAACGTGGTGCTGGTGTTCTACCGGGGGCACTGGTGACCGTGGTGCGCCGGTCAGCTCGGGGAGCTGAGAGAGTTGTTGTCGTCGTCCGAACGCGGGGACGACACGGAGATCCTGGCGGTCTCCGTCGACGACCGTGAGAAGCAGCGACTGATGATCGAGCGCGTCGCCGAGGCCGATGGCATCGAGCTGGCGTTTCCGCTGCTGTCCGACCCGGGCCACCGGGTGATCGATCGCTACGGCCTGTTCAATCAGGAGGATCCACGCGGTCGAGAGATCGCGATTCCCGCCACGTATGTGATCGATCGAGACGGCGTCGTGCGTTGGAAGTTCGTCGAGGTGGACTACAAGCTCAGGCCCAGCAACGAGGACATCCTCGCCCAACTGGACCTGCTGGACGCACGATGAGGCCCTCGGCGGGACTGCGGGGACTGCGGGGACCACACGGACTGTGGTTGGCCTGTCTCGCTGCGTTCGGCTGGGGGTGCGCCGAGCCCTCCTCGTACGATCTGGTCCTGGCCAACGGACGGGTGATGGATCCCGAGTCGGGCCTCGACGCCATCCGTCACGTCGGCGTGCAGGACGGCCGGATCGCGGCCGTTTCGGAGGAGCCGCTCCCGGGCGCGCGGGTCATTGACGTCGCCGGACACGTGGTGGCGCCCGGGTTCATCGACCTCCACGAGCACGGGCAGTTCGAGGAGGCGTACGGGGTCATGGTGCGCGACGGCGTCACGTCGGCGTTCGAGCTGGAGGTCGGGACCGGCGACGTCCAGGCCTGGTACGCCGAGCGGGCCGGCGGGCAGATCGTGCATTACGGGGTGAGCGTAGGCCACATTCCCGTGCGCATGGCCGTTCTGGGCGATCCGGGGACCTTCCTGCCCGCCGGGATCGGCGGAAGCGGGTCTGCGACGGAGGCACAGATCGGGGAGATGGAGGCCAGCCTCCGCCAGGGTCTGGACCAGGGCGCCGTAGCGGTGGGACTCGGCAGCGCGTACACGCCCGGAGCCACGATGGACGAGCTGACCCGGGTGTTCGGGGTCGCAGCGGAATACGGCGCACCCGCCCACATCCATCTTCGAAACGGACTGCCCGGGCTCGATTCAACGATGGCTGCCGCGCGGACGGCCGGTGCGGGGCTGCACGTGGTGCACGTGAACTCCAGCGCCGGAAGCGAGATCCGGGAGTTCCTCCAGGCCATCGGCGACGCCCGAGTGGACGGCCAGGACGTGACTACGGAGATGTACCCGTACGGGGCCGGCATGACCGAAATCCAGTCTGCGTTGTTCGATGACTGGGAGAGCTGGCCGGACGAGCGCTACGCCGATCATCAGTGGGTGGCTACGGGCGAGCGCCTCACCCGTGAGAGCTTCGGGCGCTACCGCGCCGAGGGTGGCACGGTCATCATCCACAGCCGTCCGGAGGAATGGACGCGCCTTGCGGTCGAGAGTCCCATCGCCATGGTCGCGAGCGACGGATTCCTGCAGGACGGCCGCGGCCATCCACGCACCTCCGGCACCTATTCCAAGGTGCTGGGGAGGTACGTGCGCGACGAAGGGATCGTCGATCTCATGCAGGCGCTCGGGCGCATGTCCTTGGAGCCGGCGCGCCGCCTGGAGCAGAGGGTTCCGGACATGGCTCGCAAGGGACGCATCCGCGTGGGCGCCGACGCCGATCTGACCGTGTTCGATCCACAGACGGTACGGGATCGGGCGACGTACGAAGACGCCACGCTGACGGCGGAGGGGATTCCGTACGTGATCGTGGGCGGCCAGGTGGTGGTCGACGGGGGACAGCTCACCGACGCGCGGCCGGGCCGGGCGATTCGGGCTAACTGACCCTCGATGGAGCGCCTCGCCCGGCCCCCCGACCTCCCGGGCTTCGCCCCCGGTGGACGAAAAGCTACCGAACGGCTGTCGTGGCGCTCCGCACCACACCCGCCTTGTCGGATCGGGCCGTGACCGTCACGGTCGGGTTGTTCCCGGTGGCGCGCACGGTCCAGGACACCGTGGCCGCCCGCTCGGTAACCGCTTGCAGGTACGGGTTCGCACCGGCCAGGTGGGGAAGGGTGCGGCGGGCGGGGCCGCCCTCCACCATCCCGTCGCGGACCGTCACGGTGGCCCAGGGCGGGCGCACCACCTGCGCCCGTAGCGTTCCGTCGGGCATGGTCCGGCCCACCGCGCCCCGGTCGGTGAGGCTGGTGGGCAAAAACCCCGTATTGGAGACGGTCACCTCCACGCGGAAACGGCCGTCTCCGAGCGCCGAGATGCGGGGTCCCTCCAACTGCAGTAAAGGCGACTGCTCGGCCAGGTAGAGGATCCAGGGCATCTGCTGAATGGTCTCGGCCTCCAGGAACTCCGGTGGCGGGTTCTGACCCCAGAACTTGGAATGCCACCCGCCGATCTCCACCGATCCCAGCTCGGGGTGCTGGTAGGGCCGCCAGTCCGAGAAGTACCGCCCGCCCAGCTCCTGGTCGTTGAAGCGGTGGCTCTCCGCTTCCGAGATCTCACCGTCGCCGTCGTAGTCGGTCACCCAAGCCTCGGGCCCGGGCGAGTACTCGGGCACCCATCCCACGATGCCGCCGTCCCAAAACGCCCAGGAGATCAGCGTGCCGTAGCGGTGCTCGGTCGGATGGGTCGCGGACGGCACCACCGGCCGCCCGGTGGTCCGCGTGTACTCGGCGCCCAGATGCTCGATGAGCTGAAGGTCGATCTCCGGAAAGAGCGACGGCGCCGACGCCGACGGAAGGCGGTACACGAATCCGCCTGACGTATGGCCGTGCACCACGCCCGTGATGTTGGGATGGGCGGTAATGAACTCGACGGCGGCGCGGGTCTCGGGCTCGGAAAGCGGATACGCCCCGGCTCCGGGCTGAAGGTGGAGCCGCTCCCAATTGCGCGGGAAGTTGCGGTTCATGTCGATCCCGCCCACACCGTCTTCGTTGATGCGCCCGTCCCCGTCGTTGTCGATTCCCTCACGGAGCACGCGCACGAACCGGCCTTCCGACTCTCCCTCGCCGCGCCGGTGAAGGATGCGCGAGTCGGTTTCATCGATCCGCCACGGACCATCCGGGTCGGGCACTCGGATCTGGGTGATCCAGCCGTCTCCGTTGAGGTCTTCGGGCGGATCCTCGTCGAACGCCCCGTCCTCGTCTTCGTCCACGGGGTGGGTCGTGCTGCGGAGGAACTGGTCGTGGATCAACGCCAGGTCCGAGCCGTCCGGGTTGAACTTGGGACGCACGTAGAAGGCGCGAGTGTCCAGCAGCGCCGTAACCCGCGGGTCGGAGCCATAGCCGTTCAGCAGGTATCCGATCAGGTGTGTCGCCACGGCCGACCCGGTCAGCTCGCCGGCGTGAATGCCGCCGTCCACGTAGAGCGCAGGCTTGTATTCGGCCGCTCCGGTGCGCTCGTTGGTGATTTCCATGACCATCAACGGCTGGCCGCGATAGCTGGTCCCGACGACGTACAGCTCGGTCAGGTCGGGATAGAGCGCGTGGAACTCGGCCAGGATCTGGTTGGTCTCCGCCGCCGTGTAGAAGCGGTTCCAGTCCACGGAGCCGTCGCCGTCCACCAAGCTGATGGCCTGGGACGACGCCCATCCGGGAAAGGTCACGAGCAATGCCACCGTCACCGCCGCCATCCCCAACACACGACCGATCAGAGCCTGCACGAGCGTTCCTCCATACCTCTCAATCAGGACACTAGCTGACGCTGGGGCGACCCCAGCGGTCGAACCACTTTCGCAGGTAGAGCTGGGTGCGAATGAAGTTGGACGGCCGACTGGAGGTGCCGTGCCATTCGCCGTTCATTCGAATGAGCGCAGTGGGCTTGTTCTGGGCTTTGAGCGCCTGGTAGAACTGCTCGGCCTGAGAGATGGGCGTGCGCATGTCCAGCACCCCGGTCATCAACAGCGTGGGCGTGGTGACGTTGCCCACGTAGGTGAGCGGTGAGCGGCGCAGGTGCTCGCTGGGGTCCTCCCACGGGAACTTCTCGAAGTCGGCATACCACCGGAGGTAGTTGCCGTCGACGTTGCCCACGAAGCTGATCCATTCGATCACCGGACAGAGCGACGCGGCCGCGCGGAAGCGGTCGGTGTGGCCCACGGTCCAGGCGGTGAGCACACCCCCGCCCGAGCACCCGTAGACGTAGAGCTGGTCGGGATCCACGTATCCCTGCTCCAGCACCGCGTCCACGCCCGCCATGAGATCGTGGAAGTCGTTGTTGGGATAGTCGTACTGGATGGCGTTGCCGAAATCGCTCCCGTATCCGGAGCTCCCGCGCGGGTTGGTATAGAGCACCACGTATCCGCGGGCGGCGTGTTCCTGCCAGGCGAAGTTGAAGCCGATGTCGTACATCCCGTGAGGCCCGCCGTGGATAACGAGCATCATGGGATACCTACGCCCGGGGTCGAACCCGGGGGGCTTGATGATCCAGCCGTTGATGTCCAGGCCGTCGAACGACGGATACCAGATCTCCTCCACTTCGCCGAGGGTCTTGCCGGCCAGGACGTCGGCGTTGACCTGCGTGAGCTGCGTCCGCCGGTCCGGCCGGCGCACGTCGAACGCGATCAGGTCCGCGGGGGTCTGCGGGCCTTCCATGAGGCCCACGGCCGTGCCGCTCCGGGTGATGTCCTGCACCGTGAGCATGTGGCCGCCCTCGGTGACCGCCCGCACGTCTCCGGACAGGGACACGTAATGGAGATTGGCGCGGCCGTCCGCCGGAACGTTGAAGTAGATGCCCCTGCCGTCCGGCGCCCAGAAGTGGCCGCGGGGGGTGCGGTCCAGCGACGACGTGAGATCCCTGGGGTTGGAGCCGTCCGCGTCCATCACGTAGAGCGCCGACTCGATATAGTCCGCGCCGGTGGTGTCGTACCCGACGTACGCGATGTATTGCCCATCCGGTGACGGAACCGGGGACCGGTCCGGCCCCTTCCGCGACGTCAGCGCCTCCACCGATCCCGCATCCACGTCGACCCGGTAGATCTCCGATTCCTGCCAGCGGTAGCTGGCCTCGGGAATGCGCAGTCCGCTGAACAGGAGCGCTTCCCCATCGGGGGTCCAGGTGGCGACGCCATGGTTGAAATCCCCTTGTGTCACCTGCCTCGCCGTTCCCCCGTTCGCGTCGATCACGAACAGGTGACGGAAGCCCTCATCCAGCCAACCGACGCGGTCTTGCCGATAGACCAGGCTCTCGACGATGCGCGGATCGGGCGTCCAGTCGGCGCCCTTCGGCTTGGGCAGGTTCACGCGCCAGAGCGCCGAAGCGGGATTTTCGGCGGGCACCCGCATCGCGAAGGCCAACCGCTCCCCGTCGGGGGACCACCCGAGGCCCTCGGGCCGCCCTTCCGTGAACCGCGAGATCTGGGTGACTGCGCCTTCTGCATCCATCCAGCGCACGAAGATCTGCGTCCGGCCCTGGTCGTCCGTAGCCAAATACGCGAGCCGACTCCCGTCCGGGGCCCACCTGGGCGAGGAGCCGTCTACCAAGAACCGGTTCCTGCTCCCGTCCGCATCGACCATCCAGAGCGCCGATTCCCACCGGTCGTTCATGCCGTCTACCCAACGCCTCACGTAGACCACCCGAGACCCGTCGGGCGAGATCCGAGGATCGGACACCCGCTCCCAGTCCAACCAGTCGTCGACGCTCAGTGTCTCGGATGGCTCCAGTTGCCCCGCGGCCGGAAGGGCTTGGACGGCCCCCACCACCGCAACCGCCCCCAAAAGGCAGAGCACCCGCCCGGGACGCGCGTGTCGCAAGGGGCGGCTCGAAAAAACCGTAGGGATCGGCATCGTCGACTACCTCCCGGTGGGGCGAGCCCGGTAGCGCTCGTAGAGCGCCTGGTGCTTGTTGTCGGTGCCGACCGGCCGGCCCTCGATGATGATCTCCGACACCCGGGTCTGTATCTCCAGCGGACTCCCGTCGGTCACGATGAGGTTGGCCAGCTTGCCGGTCTCGATGGTGCCCACGCGGTCGTCCACGCCGAGAATCTCGGCCGGGCGCACCGTGATGGCGCGGAGCGCCTCCTCCTCAGGTAGACCGAACGGCACGGCCTGCGCGGCCTCGTAGGGCAGTGTACGCACGTTGGACGACCCGAACGTGGCGATGGCGAAGCGGACGCCCGCGGCGTGCAGCTTGCCGGGGTTCGTGTAGGCCTCGTCGTAGGACTCGTCTTCTCCGCTGGGCATGGTCTGCGTGGTGCCGAGAATGAGCGGCACATCGTGCTCGACCAGCAGGTCGGCCACCTTCCACGCCTCCCGGCCTCCGGCCAGGATGTAGGGGAAGCCCTCGGCCTCGGCGAACTCCACGGCCGTGCGGATGTTACGCTCGCCGTTGGCCACGATGATCATGGGCAGGTCGCCGTTCATCACCGCTCCCAGCGCTTCGAGCTTCAGATCCCGCTCCACCCCGGGCTCGCCGGACTGGACGGCCTGACGCTGATGCTTCGCGCTCTCGAACCAGGTCTTCAGCTCGCGGAGCCGCTCGTCGAACTCCTCCTTGGCCTGCTTGTACGGACGATCCCGGAACTCGAACGCGTTCATGTCGAACTCACGCGTCCGGATGGTGGGCCACTGGAGCACCATCCCGATCGAGTTGAGGAGCTGCATCTCCTCGACGGTCCAGCCGTCCAGGTTGATGAGCGTGGCTTGGCCCGGGAAGCCGGAGGAGCCACCGCTCCGGAACCCACCACCCGCGCGCGGCGCGCTGGTGACATGGGTCACGCCGTTGGCGCGCGCCACCGGGATGTGCTCGCTGGCCGGATGCACGGCCGTAGCCGCCACCAGATGGGGGTTGAAGTCGCCGAGCTCCTGGTAGTCGTTGGTGACCGGGACCGCGCCCACTTCGGTCAGTCCGATCTGGGTCATGGCGTCGAAGAGACCGGGGTAGACCCGTCTCCCGCTCACGTCCATCACCTGCGCCCCGGCCGGGACCTGGACGTTCGCACCGACCGCCGCGATCCGGCCGTCTTCGATCACGATCGTGCCGTTGGCAATGACCTGGCCGGTCAGCGTGTGGATCTCACCGCCGGTCAACGCCAGTGTGTTCTGCGCATGGGCGGTCTGTCCCATTCCCAACGCCGCCAGGGACAGGACCGCGGCCGTCAAAGCGTTCCGTACTTCGATCATCGTGCACCTCCCGGAGTCATCGGAGCCACACGGTCGCTCACGACGCGCCCGCCCCGCCCTTCACCGGATCGTTGTTTTTCGAGGAGCGTTCGCTTCTCGTTCTCGAGCTGCTGTTGCCGCTCCCGGTCCGCCTCGATGTCGAAGTAGATCGCACCTTCAATCATCGTCATGTTCACCTTGGACAGGGTCGACAGCGGGTGTCCGTCGAAAAGCACCAGGTCGGCGTCCTTGCCCACCTCGATGGATCCCACGCGGTCGTCGATGCCCAACTGTCGCGCCGGGTTGATCGTGACCAGCGCCAGGGCCTCGTGCTCGTCCATGCCGCCCCATTTCATGGCCTTGGCTGCTTCCTGGTTGAGGTGCCGCATCTCCTCTCCGGAATCGGAGTTGATCGACACCGTCACACCGCGCTCCGCCATGAGCGCGGCGTTGTGGGGAATGGCCTCGTAGGCCTCGACCTTGTAGGCCCACCAATCGGAAAACGTCGATGCGCCGGCGCCGTGGGCCGCGATCTCGTCGGCCACGCGGTATCCCTCCAGCACGTGCTGGAACGTGGCGATCCGGAAGTTGAACTCTTCGGCCAGCCGTAAGAGTTGCAGGATCTCGTCGGCCCGGTACGAATGCGCGTGGACCATGCGCTCGCCGTCCAGAATCTCCGCCAGGGCGTCCAGCTTGAGGTCCCTACGGGGCGGGATCATGTCGGCACGTTGGGCGCTCCCGGCGGAGTTGTACGCGTCCCAGTCGGCCTTGTACTGCTCTGCGTCCACGAACGCCTGACGGATCACGTCCATGACCCCCATGCGCGTGTTGGGATAGCGGGCCGGCGTACGCGTGCGGCTGGGGTTTTCGCCCAGAGCGAACTTGATGCCCATGGGCGCTCCCTCGAACCGGAGTCCCTCGGCGTCCTGGCCCCAACGCATCTTCAGAACGGCGTTCTTACCGCCGATCGGGTTGGCGCTTCCGTGTAGGAGGTTGATCGAGGTCACTCCTCCGGCGGCCGCGCGGTAGATGCCGATGTCGTCCGGATCCAGCACGTCCTCGATGCCGACCATGGCCGACACGTTGATGCTGCCCTCGTTGATGGACGCTGCGGCGATGTGGGAATGCGCGTCGACGATGCCGGGCGTGACCCACTGGCCCGCCGCGTCGATGACCCGGGCGCCGCGCGGCGCGCTCAGGTTCTGTCCCACCTCCGCGATCTTGCCGTCGCGCACCACGATGTCACCGTCCTCGATGGTCTCACCGGTGCCGGTCATGATCGTCGCGTTCTGCACGAACCAAACGTCGGCCTCCTCGTAGGGACCGCGGGGAGTCATGGGCGTCACGCCCGTCCACTCGACCTCATCCGAAGCGCTCGGTCCGCCCCGGCCGGGCGTGCCCTGGCCGGCCGCGTCGGCGTCCGGCCCTTCGCTCTCGGCCACCTGCTCGGGCGGGGCTTCGAACAACGTCCCGTCCACGAAGACCATGCGGACGTTGGAGTCCGCATCGAGGAGGTCGCCGTCGGTCACCACGAGATTGCCGATCTTCCCTACCTCGATGCTGCCCATTCGATCGGCCACTCCGAAGATCTCCGCGGGCGCGAGGGTCAGCGCCCGCAGCGCACCTTCGGGTGAAAGCCCCGCGGCCACCGCGAGGCGAACGTTACGCTTCACCTCGTCGGGAGTCCTCAGGCCGTCCGAATAGAACGCGAAGCGCACACCGGCCGCCTCCAGCGCCGCGGGTGTGGTAGGCGCCCGCTCCCTGAGCCTCAGCGTGCTCAGGTCCGGCTCTGCCTCGGGATCGCCGTCCCCGGATGCCTTCGGAAAGTCCAGGCTGACGAGCGCACTCGCGCCCGCACCCGCCAGGTCGTTGGCGGCCGCGTAGCCCTGGTGCGCCCCGTATACCACCGTGTTGAGGCCGGCCTCGGTGCCGAGGCCGAGCGCCCGCCGGATCTCCGTCGCCGACGTCGCCGGGAAGAGCACGGACCTGCCGGTCTGCACCGCCTCATGGATCGGGGCCAGGGTACGGTCGTAGTCGGGTCGCTCCCGGCCGTCGGGATCGGACTCGTATCGGGACCAGGCGTCTCCGTAGTGGGCGGCGTCCAGGAACGTCTGCCGGAAATACGCGATCACGCCCATGAGCGACCCCGGATATCCGGAGTGCCCGGGGCCGCCCCGGAAGTTGAGCCTCATGGCCAGCGGAGTCTTCACGACCATGTCGTCGCCCTCGAAGCCCGCGAGGTTGATCATCGCGGCCTGTCCGGGGAAGAACCCGGTGGACGGCGATGTCACGGCTGACGTGAAGCCCGCCGTTCGCCAGGTCTCGATGCGGTCGTCATCCACGTCCAGGTTGTCGGCGGCGCTCACCCAGGGGGTGGTGGCCGGCCGTTCTCCCGGGCCGGTCGAGTACGTACGGTTGGATCGGCCGCCCGCTGCTCCCGCTCCGCCGCGCGCCGCGCCACCGGGCGTTCCGTTGGCCCGGGCCGTCCCGAGACTGGTCATGGCGTCCACGAGGCCGGGATATACCGTGAGGCCGGTGCCATCGATGACCCGCGCCCGGGCGGGCACGTCCACGGACCGTCCCACGGCCGTGATGACGCCGTCTTCGATCAATACCGTGCCACCGTCTATGACCGGTCCCGACACCGGGACGATGCGCGCGTTCTGGATGGCGTAGTACGGCGGAGGCGTGGGAAGCTGACCTTGGCGAAAGTCACGCTGCGCCTGAAGGCTCACGGGCAGCGCGGCACCTGATGCGATCAGGGCCACGAGCGCGGCCAGCCAACGCATACGAAACGCCGAGCGGAGTACACTCGCTGGAGACATGAATGGGTCCTCGAAGGGGAAACTGTTCTCGGCGCCACTTCCCCCGGAGGTGGGAGTCGGCGCCTCAGCGAAGAACCATAATCCGCGAGACCGCGGGGCGCGAGCGGGATCTAGAGCTTCCCCGGGGCTTCCCTTGTAATCCTCGACCCCGGGGCACAGTACAGTCGATAGGTGCTTTTCGGAGCGTATCAAACGGACTGTTCACCGGACCCGAAGGGAGGTTGACCGTGCGGCGTTGGTTCCCGGTACTCGCGATGGCCTGTTTGCTCTCCACTGCCGCCGGTGTCGCGGACGTCCGCGCTCAGCCGCGGGCCAGCGAGAGGGCCCGCGTCAGTCAGGTGGTGAACGGCACCACGATCACGGTGGACTACAGCCGTCCGGTCGCTCGAGGACGCACCAACCTGTTCGGCGGGGTGGTGCACTGGGGAGAGCTTTGGACACCCGGGGCCAACTGGGCCACGACGTTCGAGGTCGACAAGCCCGTGCTCCTGAACGGACACGAGGTCGAGGCGGGCACCTACTCGGTGTGGATTCACCTCGACGAGACCCGGCCCTGGACCGTCATCCTGAACCGCTCTCCCCGGCTCTACCACGACGAGCCGGTGCCGGAGGAAGACCACGTGCTGAGCTTCGATGTGCAGCCGGAACAAGGCCCGCACATGGAGGCGCTGGCGTGGTACTTCCCGGTGGTCGGACCCCGTGAGGCCACACTGCGCATGCACTGGGGAACGACCGTGGTGCCGCTCGCGGTGACGACGCACGCATTCGAGCCGGCGCCGCTGGCCCCGGGCCTGGCGGCACGCTATGCAGGTGCGTATGCGGTGTCCGGAAGAGATCCCACGACGGGCGGTCCCATGGAGTTCACGCTGACGCTCACGGCCGAAGGGGAGACGTTGGCCGGCCGCTGGGGGCGCGCCCCGATTGCGCTCGTGCCGGTGAGCGATCAGGAGTTCCGGATCGGATTCCTCCGAAACGGAGCGCTCTTCGACGTCGGCGACGAGATGACGGTGCGCATGGTCATGGACGGCGGCCGCGCCACCGCGATCGAGTTGGTCTGGGAGGGCCGGGAGGCGTTCGCTCGAGGAGCTCGGGCCGAGCGCTGAGAGGGAAAACCGGACGGTCCGGCCTTGTCCGCCGGCCGGTTCGCCCCGCCCGCTATCCTCCGCGCAACAGGGCTTTGAGCGCCGGAGAGCCCCAGCGCTCTGCATAGGCCTGCGGCGTGATCCCCGAAGCGTTCGCCTGGGTGCGACTGGCGCCGTTGGCCAGGAGCACCCGGGCGACCGGCACCGGATCGGGGTGGTTGGCGATATAGGCTCCGAGCGGCACGTCGCCCTGATTGTCTCCCTGGTTGGGGTCGGCCCCGGCCTTGATGAGCGCCTCGACCATGTCCGGGGAGCCGGAGCGGGAGGCGTACATGAGCGGGGTGACCCCCTCCTCGTTGGCCGCGCTGGGATTGGCGCCCCGCTCCAGTAGCGCCTCGACCACCGGCAGCGGCTCGGAAAGACGCTCCAGGTACGCGCCCAATGCCACCTCTCCGTCCGAGTCCTGAAGGTTGGGATTGGCCCCGGCGGTGAGGAGCGCCTTCACGGCCTCGACGTCGCCCCCTTCGGCGGCCAGCATCAGCACGGTTTCGCCGTCCTCTCCGGTCTCGTTCACGTTGGCGCCGCGCGCCAGCGCCGCCGCGATGGACTCCGCGTCCAGCGCGACGTCGAACATGGAGGGTGGGGGAGTGGTGGTGTCGGCTGCCGACCCCGTGTCCTGGGCGTACACCGAGCCCACGGACGTAACCACCAGAGCAATGGCGGGAAGAGCCGCCCGATTCCAATACGTCATACGTCGTCTCAGCCTAAAGAAGCTCTGCACAAGTACCGAGGGACTCCCGTGGAGTGCCACGGCCCGGGCTCCTCTACCGGATGACCGCGCCCTCGCGATCGACGGAAACGGCCGCACCCAAGCCCAGTGTGTCCAGCCGGTCCCTCTGCGTGCGGGCGTCACCCACGACCAACCAGATCATCTCGTCGGTGCCCAAATGGCTCGCCGCCAACTCGCGGATCCGCGGAACCGTCATGTCCCGAACGATTGTCTCCCGCTGCAATACATAGTCCGCCGGGAAGCCGTACGCGCTCATTCGTCGCAAGATGCCGAGCTTGGCGCCCAGGGTCTCGAAGGCCCGCGCGTTCGTTCTCAACAAAAAGCCCTGCGTCGTCTCCAAGTCTCGATCGTCGAATTCGGGCCCGTGACGCTCTACGATGTCCTTGATCAGCGCCAACGATTCCAGCGTCACGTTCGAGCGGACGGACGACTGTATAGAAAACGGCCCGGCCAGATCGGTTCCCTGGAAGCCCGAGCCGATTCCGTACGTGTAGCCCTTTCCTTCGCGCAGCTCCTGGGTGAGGTCGGACGCGAACCCGCCTCCACCGAGCCGGAAGTTCATGACCGTGGCCGGATAGAACCCGGGGTCGTCTTCGGCCAAGGCCAGCCGCCCGATCCTGAGAACCGATTGCTTGGCGTCGGGCACGTCCACGAAGTAGAGACCCGCCCGCTCGGGCGAGGAGGCCGGGGCCTCGGGAAAGGCGGGAGCCTCGTCGCCCACCCACCGTGTTGCGAGGCCTTCCACGGCCGCGGCCGCTTCGGTCTCGGAGACGGCACCGGCCACGTGAAACGCGGCGGCCGCCGGAACGAGCGCCCGGGAGTGGTAGGCCCTGAGGTCGTCCAGGCTCAGCGCCTGCACCGACTCCTGCGTGCCCAGAGGATCACTCGCCAGGATGTGATCCCCGTACAGCAGGCGACGGAACACCCGCGTCCCGACCGCGTTGGGGTTGGCTTCGAGCTGCCGGATTCGATTGACGACCCGCTGACGGGCCAGCTCGAACCGCTCCGGATCGAAGCGCGGCTCGAGAATGATCTCCTCCACCAGCTCCATCGTCGCGTCGAAATTGCGCGCCAGCGTGCTTCCGCCGACCACCAGGCTTTGCGAGCCCGCCTGGGCGGTGATCGAGGCGCCGAGCAGCTCGATAGCCTGCTCCAGCTCCGCGGGCGTCCGGCTGGCCGTGCCTTCGAGCAGGGTCTCGGCGAGCAGGTTGGCGGCACCCGGCTGGGACGGGTCGTCCAGCAGGAGCCCACCCTTGAAGCGGAGCTCGAACTGCACGAGCGGTGTTTCCCGGTCCTCGATACCAAAGGCCCGCAATCCGTTGATCAGCGTGCGAGACCAGACGTCGGGTGCCGCGAGCGTGGGGCTCTCCCCGAACGGCGGCTCGACGCTGCGATCGAACGCGCCCGAGGGGGTGCGCTCTTCCCCTCGCGTCACCGTGAACGCCTGCTCCGCGCCCTGCACGATGGGCTCTTCGACCACCTCGGCTCGCGTGGAGCCTTCCAGCGCCAGCTCCGTCCGTCCGAGCGGCACGAAGCTGGTGGCCACGTGCGGACGATCGGCGATGTAGGTCCGGTAGACGCGCAGGACGTCGTCTTCGGTCACCGCGAGGGTCCGCTCGAGGTCTTCGGTTACGTAGCCGGGTGAACCCGCGAAGATCGCATAGCGGGCCAGGCCGAAGGCCTTGCCCAGGTTGCTGGACAGGGCGCGGTAGAAGTCGGTCTCGGTCCCGGCTTTCGCTCGTTCGAGCTCTTCGGGCCGCACTCCCTCGGTCTCGAAACGGGTGAACGCCTGCTGGACGGCGTCCGCCACCTCATCCAGGTCCGTGTCGGCGAACGCCCCAATCTGCAAGGTGAACTGACCGGCTAGCTCATCTCCGCGGTCGAAGGCCTGCACCCGGGGAGCCAGCTTCTCCTCCTCCACGATGACCTTGTGGAACGGCGTTGCGCGGCCGTCCGCGAGAAGCGTGGCCAAGACCGCGAGCGGGTAGGAGTCGGCATGGAACAGGGGCACACTGGGCCAGGTCATGGTGAGCTGCGGCAGCCGCGCGAAGTTGTCCTCGTGAAACAGTCGGCTGGACTGCGCCAGTGACACGGCCGGCGGCGGCTCGACCTCCGGGGTTTCCCGGGTCGGGATCTCGCCAAAGTACTTCTCGATCCAGCGCCGGGTCTGCTCCACGTCGAGGTCGCCCGCCACGACCAGGGTGGCGTTGTTGGGGCCGTACCAGTTGCGATGAAACGCCCGGGCGTCGTCCAGTGTGGCCGCATCCAGGTCCTCCAGCGAGCCGATCACCTGCCAGCGGTACGGATGGCCCTGCGGGTAGAGAGCACGGTCGATCACGAAGCGCGTATGGCCGTACGGCCGGTTGTCCACGCTCTGCCGCTTTTCGTTCTTGACGACCTGCTTTTCCTTGGCCACCACCGACTCGGTGACGGTATTGATGAAAAAGCCCAGCTTGTCGGCCTCGGCCCACAGCGCTTTCTCCAGGCCGTCGATCGGCACGACCTCGAAGTAGTTGGTGCGGTCCCGGCTGGTGGAGCCGTTGGTGGAGCTGCCGATTCGGGTCATCAACCGATCGAGGCCGCCGGCGCCCAGGTTTTCGGAGTCGAGAAAGAACAGGTGCTCGAACATGTGGGCAAAGCCCGTGCGGCCCTCCGTCTCTCTCGCCGATCCCACATGGAACGTCATGGCCACGGCCGCCATCGGATCGGAGCGATCGACGTGAAGCACCACCTCCAGTCCGTTGTCCAGACGGAAGTGCTCGTAGTTGAGGGCCAACTCGTCCGGGCGGTCGCCCGCCTCCGCCACCGTACACGTTGCCAGGGACACCGTGACTCCCACCGAGAACAAATGCATCCACCTCATCGTCCACCTACCATGTCACTATAGATACCAAGTGCCCCGCAGATCCCAAGCGCCCCGCGCACACCGTCAGGGTTGAGATACCTTGTCCGCCACCTTGGGGTTGTCTTCAGCGGGCCGCTCCCACGGCGTCCACTCCTCACCGAGCACGTACTTCTGCATCCAGCGGATCTCCTCGATGTCCCGCACCCGCTGGTGACGGGGCTCGCGGAATCCGTGCGGCTCACGCGGGAACTTTATATACCGGACGTCGGCTCTTCCGATGTCCTTCAGCGCCACGAAGAACATCATGCTCTGCTGCTCCGTGTCGGTGCGGTCCTCCTCGCCGTGAATGAGCAACGTAGGAGTCGTCACGTTGGCTGCGTGGGTCAGCGCGGACTGCTCGCGCCACGCTTCGGGATTGTCCCAGGGCGTCCCTCCGATGTGCCACAGTCGCACGTCGTGGTTGAAGCCCGGGCCGTATTCGGACGTCCAGTCGTACACACCGGCTCCGATGGACGCGGCCTTGAAGCGGTCCGTCTGGGTGATGGTCCACCCGCCCAGAATGCCGCCGTAGCTCCAGCCGCGTAGCGCGACCCGGTCGGGATCGGCCACGCCCATGTCGATGACGTGGTCCACCCCACGCATGAGGTCCTGGTAGTCGCCTTTCCCGATCCCGTCGCCCTTCTGCACGGTGTTGCCCTCACGGAGCGCATCCGAATAGCTCCGGCTGCCGCGCACGTTCGGAGAAAGTGACGCGTATCCCAGCCCGGCGTAGATGTGGTAGCGGGGCTGCCAACTGTTGGCGAACACGCCGGCGGGTCCGCCGTGGATGTTCAACATGAGCGGCGCGGCCGTGCTCCCGTCGGTCCCGATGGGTCGGTGCAACAGCCCCTCGATCTCGAAGCCGCCGACGCTCTCCCACTGGACCAGCTCCATGTCGGCCAGTGCGAGCTCCCGAATTTGCGGGTTGGCGTCCGTGAGGCGCGTCGGATCCCCGCTGGCGACCCGCGCCACGTAGACGTCGGGAGGCGTGCGGTAGTCGCTGAACGTGTAGGCGTACCGGGTGCCGTCTTCGGAAAACGAGCCGACCGACAGCGTGCCCGTCAGGTGGGTGAGCTGCTCGACGGCTCCGTCGTCCACGTTGATGCGATACAGGTTGGTGTTGGTGCCCTGCTGTCCGCCGAACAGCACGCTACGTCCGTCCCTGGACCACACCGCCCGTCCGGGCGAGCCCTCGAACCCGCCGCTCAGCAGCCGGGGTGCGCCGCCCTCGGCGTCGATCACCCAGAGCTTGGAGTTGCGGTTCACCCACTCTTCGTCGTCCGCCGCTGAAAACAGGATGCTCCGTCCGTCGGGCGACCAAGCCGGACTGCCTTCGGGTGCCTCGTTCTCGGTGAGCTTCCGGACTGCGCCGGACTGTACTTCCAAGACGTACAGCTCGTTTTTGTAGCCGTCGTTCCGACGATTCGAGTTCCGCGCCGAGTACACGATCCGGCGCCCGTCCGGCGACACGTCCCATGCGCCGAGGATGTGCTCGGCGGAGGTGAGCTGTCGCTCCTCGCGGGTGGCCACGTCGAACACCCAGAGGTTGGCCCACCTGCCCGCCCGCTGTCCGTTGGCCCCCTCGTCGACAAAGATCGCGTCGTCGCCGTTCTTGATCTCCTTCTCCACCGAATCGGGACGCGCGTCCACCGCGGAGAAGAAGACTCGGGTCGCGTCCCTGGACCACCGGAACGTGCCCACGTCAGTGGCATGCTCGGTCAGCGGCGTCGCCTCCCCACCGGCCGTGCGCATCCAGAAGACCTGCTGCTTGTCGGTCTCCTTGTCTCCTGCCTTGCGCTTGAACGTCAGATACTGCCCATCGGGGGAGAATTGGAACTGCGATCCGCCGTCTTCGGAGATGTACTGGAACGACTCACCTCCGGAGGCCGAGACCCGGTGGTACTCGGTCTCGTATTTGTTCTCGTCCCAATTGAGCGTGCGTCGCGAGAAAAGCACCCACTCCCCGTCGGGAGACAGGATCGGGTTTCCCACGTTGACCATGCCCATGGCGTCATCCACGGTCATGGGGCGGTTGGTCTGGGCGTGCATTGGATGCACGACGACACCGCTACCCGCGAAGAGGGCAGCGGCGAGGAGTAGTGCCGCTCTCATGTCGTCAGACTCCGAAAGAAGGTGAATCGTCGGCGTGTCAGCGCTCTCCGCGAGGCCAAGGCGTGCCCTGGTCGCGCTCCGTGACCGGGGCGAGGCCCTGGTACACGAACTTCTGGACGCGCTTTCCTTCGTAGGTCTCGGTCGTGTAGATGTTGCCCTGTGAGTCGGTCGCGATCGAGTGCACGGCGAAGAACTGCCCCGGCTGCCGGCCGCCGTCCCCGAAGGACGTGAGGACCTCGAGCGACTCCCGATCCATCACGTAGACCTTCATGTTCTTGCCGTCCGCCAGGTACATGAAGCGCTGCTCGGGATCCCTTGAGAACGCGATGTCCCACGTGGAGCCGTCACCCAGCGTTGCGGGGGCGATGGCCTTCTCGGTCACGAACGTGCCGTCGGTACGGAAGACCTGGATGCGATCGTTGGGCCGATCACACACGTACACCAGCCCGTCCACCGAGGGCTCCGCGCAGTGGACCGGGTTCCGGAACTGTTGGGCCGGGGGAGCCTGGGGATCGTAGCGGCCCAGGTTCTCGTCGCTGGGCTCGTTTCCGTAGGCCCCCCAGTAACGCTTGAACTCACCGGAGCTGGCGTCGAGCACGGCGACCCGCTTGTTCGAATACCCGTCCGCCAGGTAGGCCTCGTTGGCGTTCGCGTCGAAGGAGATCTTGGCCACGCGGCCGAAGTGCTCGGTACTCTTGCTGTCGGCGTCCAATCCCGACTCGCCGATCTGCATCAGGAACTCGCCGTCGCGGGTGAACTTGAGGATGTGGGAGTCGCCCTGTCCGTTCCCGCCGATCCACACGTTGTCCATGTGGTCCACCGTGATCCCGTGGTTGGACGACGGCCAGTCGTAGTCGTCGCTGGGGCCACCCCAGTAGTTGACCAGGTTCCCTTCGGGATCGAACTCCAGGATGTTGGGCGCCGGGATGCAGCACTCCCCGGTTGGCGGATCGGTGGCGGCGCCGATCTCCGTACGCTCGTTGAACGACTGTTGGCGGTGAATCACGAACACGTGATCTCGCGAGTCCACGCCCACGCCTACCGCAGATCCGAGCACCCAGTGATTCGGCAGCGGCTTGGGCCAGAACGGATCCACCTCGAACATGGGAGCTTCCGCGGTCTGGGCATCGACCGTGTCCCCTACGCACGCCTGTCCGACGGCCAGGATGGCAACCATGGTGACCAACGCCAGCCCGATCAGGACGTTCCGCCTACGATTCATCTTTCCTCTCCACGTACGGTAGGACTTCACGCCGCGCACAACGCGCGATCCCAAGGAAGCCCGCCAGCGACCCCCTCATCGGGGTCGAGTTCGGACAGACAGGCTAAGGATCCGGGCCCAGCCCGTCCAGATCGCCCGGCCCGCCGACTCAGGTGGGGAATGGCGAAGCCCCATCGCCGAACCGCCCCCCAGGCCCCATTTTCGGACCCGGAGCCGTTTGTGATGGCCGGGAGCGGAGGCCGAGGATGGAGTTCGCGTGAGACTGAACCGGAAGATCGTCGTCGGTGGGGGCCTTCTCGCGGCCCTGCTATTCGCCGGTTCGTCCCCGCTCGATTCCCACGAGATCCCCTCGGACGTGACCGTGCGGGTGTTCGTCAAACCCGAGGGACAGCGGCTCAGGCTCCTGGTCCGCGCCCCCCTCGAAGCCATGCGCGACTTCGAGTTTCCCCAGTACGGACAGGGCTATCTGGATGTAGCCGCCGCCGGGCCCATGCTTTCGGACGCGGCCGTGCTGTGGATCGCGGACTACCTCCAGTTTTTCGAAAACGGCGCGCCGCTGGGCGACGAGCGGGTGGTGGCGGCTCGGGTGTCCATTCCCTCGGACCGGTCCTTCGCCGGCTACGAGACCGCCCTCGCCCACGTGAACGGGCCACCCCTCGCGGACGGGCTCGACCTCCGGTGGGACCAGGCGCTCCTGGACGTGCTCTTCGAGGTACCCATCGGCTCGGAGACCTCGGAGTTTTCACTGGATTCGCAGGTGTCCCACCTGGGACTGCGCACCACCACCGTGCTCCACTTTCTGCCGCCCGGGGGCGCCGAGCGGGTGTTCCAGTATTCCGGCGATCCGGGCCTGGTGCGCCTGGATCCGCGCTGGCATCAGGCCGCCCTCCGCTTCGTGGCCTTGGGGTTCCAACACATTCTGGACGGGATCGACCACCTGCTGTTCCTGCTCTGCCTGATCATCCCCGTCCGGCGCATCCGCACGCTCGTGCCGATCGTCACGGCCTTCACCGTGGCCCATTCCATCACGCTGATCGCTTCGGCCATGGGCCTCGCTCCGCGGGGGCTCTGGTTTCCGCCGTTCGTCGAGACGCTCATTGCCCTGTCCATCGTCTATATGGCCTTCGAGAACATCGTCGGCGTGCAGGCCAGGCGTCGGTGGCTGATTGCGTTCGGGTTCGGGCTGGTGCACGGGTTCGGGTTCTCGTTCGCACTGTCCGAGACGCTCCAGTTCGCCGGCTCCCATCTGCTCATGTCGCTGCTCTCGTTCAACGTGGGCGTGGAACTGGGCCAGCTCGTGGCGCTGGTCGTGGCCGTCCCGGTGCTCCGGTTCCTGTTCGACCGGGTCGTCGCGCCCCGGATGGGCGTCATCCTACTCTCCGCCCTGATCGCCCACACCAGTTGGCATTGGATGACCGACCGCTGGGCGACCCTGCGAGCCTACGACGTTCGCTGGCCCGGGTGGGACGCCTCCGCGGGCCGTTGGATGTTCCAGACACTGATGGTCTTGCTGATCATCGCGGCAACGCTCTGGCTGTTCGGCATGGCCGTGCGCTGGTTCCGGGTCCGCTTCCCCGCGCCGGGTCCCGAGCCCGAGGGTAGACCCCCTCCCATGCCGTCCGCGTCCGGGTAGCGATTCGCCAACGAAACCCGCACACTATGCCCCGATGTCCGGAATCCCGTCCGATGCGCAAGGTCGCGACGGGACTCGGGAGCGCAAACCACCTTGGAGAAGTCACCATGTCGTACCGACGCATGTTCGCTTGCCTGCTGATTTCCGGGGTCTCGGCTCTACCCGCCGTGTCGAGCGCCCTGACGGCGCAGGCCGTGCCGAACCCCTACCGCACGGTCCATCAGTGGGCGGAGCTTCCCGGCGAGCGGGAGTGGGGGGCCACGAGCGCCGTCTACATTGCACCCGACGGAGAGCACGTCTGGGTCGCGGAGCGCTGCGGCGCCAACATCTGTGTGGACAGCGACGTGGATCCCGTGATGCTGCTCGACCAGGAAGGCAACATCGTGCGGAGCTTCGGCGCCGGCATGTTCGCCTGGCCGCACGGCATGACCGTGGACGGCGACGGCAACGTGTGGGTGACCGACGCGGTGGGCTACGCGCCCGTGCCCGACGGGTGGGGCCACGTGATCTACAAGTTCAGCCCCCAGGGAGAGCTGCTCATGACCCTGGGGACCAAGGGCGTGGCCGGCGACGGCGAGGACACGTTCAACAAGCCCTCCGACATCCTGGTGGCCCCCAACGGTGACATCTTCGTCGCCGACGGCCACGACGCCAGCGGCAACAACCGCATCGTCAAGCTCGACAGCGACGGCCGCTTCATCAAACAGTGGGGATCGGTCGGCACGGGCGACGGCGAGTTCCGGGATCCACACGCGTTGGCCATGGACTCGCAGGGTCGACTGTTCGTGGGCGACCGGGGCAACAGCCGCATCCAGATCTTCGATCAGGAAGGGAACCACATTGCGACGTGGTCGCAGTTCGGACGCCCCAGCGGACTCTACATCGACGAAAACGACGTTCTCTACGCCACCGACTCGGAATCCAACACGCAGCGCAATCCGGGCGTGAAGCGCGGCATCTATATCGGCAACGCCTCCGACGGAGTGGTCACCGCCTTCATCCCCGATCCCGAGCGGTATCCCGATCAGTCCGGGACCAGCGGAGCCGAGGGCGTGACCATCGACGCGATGGGGAACGTCTACGGCGCCGAGGTGGGGCCGCGCACGCTGCGGAAGTACGAGTTGGTGAACAAGGTTCGCGGCTCGGCCGACGGCGAATGGCGGTTCTGGGGAGCGGACGCGTGGAGCACGCGTTATTCGCCGCTGGATCAGATCGACGCCGGCAACTTCGGCGACTTGGAGGTCGCCTGGATCTGGCGGGGCGACAACTACAGTCCCGACGGCCCCGATCCGCTGCTCCGGGCAACACCCATCTACGTAGACGGCACGCTCTACACCGTGGCCGGATCGCGGCGCACGGCGATGGCGCTGGATCCTGCCACCGGAGAGACGCTCTGGACCTTCCGTGAGCCCACCAGCAAGCGCTGGGAAGACTCGATGCGGAAGAACTACGGAAAGGGCGTGGCCTACGAGCAGATCGACGGCCGCGGCGTGATCTACCTGGTCACTCCGGCCTTCTTCCTCCACGCGCTGGACGCCGAGACCGGACGTCCCGTCGAGTCGTTCGGCGACGGCGGCACGGTGGACCTGTTGGGTGGCCTGGGCGATTGGCCCTACCATCCCGACCGCGGGTTGCCGGCGGACGTGGGATACATCACGAGCTCGTCACCGCCGATCGTCGTGAACGGCGTGGTGGTGATCGGCAACTCCCACGAGCAGGGCTACTACCAGACCCGGAGGGAGAACGTCCCGGGCAACATCCTGGGCTATGACGCCAAGACCGGTGAGCACCTGTGGACGTTCAACGTGATTCCGCAGGAAGGCGAATACGGAAACGAGACCTGGGAGAGCGACGCGTGGTCGTACACCGGCAACGTGTCCGCCTGGGCTCCGCTATCCGCCGATCCCGACCTGGGGTTGGTTTACGTTGCGACCGATCCGCCCACCATCGACTACTTCGGCGGATTCCATCCGGGCGACAACCTGTTCTCGACGACCATCCTGGCCCTGGACGTCGCCACCGGCGAGCGGGTTTGGCACTACCAGACCGTGCACCACGACATCTGGAACTACGACAACCCCACCGCGCCCAACCTGGTCGACATCACCGTGGACGGCGTGGAGATCCCGGCCCTGGTCCAAACGACCAAGCAGAGCTGGGCGTACGTGCTGAACCGCGCGACGGGTGAGCCGGTGTGGCCCATCGAGGAGCGGCCGGTGCCGCAGAGCGACGTGCCGGGCGAGCACACGGCTGCCACCCAGCCGTTCCCGACCAGGCCCGCGCCGTTCGAGATGCAGGGCATCACCGAAGACGACCTGATCGACTTCACCCCCGAGCTGCGTGAGCAAGCGCTGGAGATTGCCTCACGCTACCGCCTCGGGCCCATCTTCAACCCGCCCATGGTGTCGGGTCAGGACGACAAAGTCGCATCGATTCACTGCCCGGGCGCCAACGGCGGCGCCAACATTCCGGGCGGCGCGGTGGTCGATCCCGAGACCGGGATTCTCTACGTGGCGTCGACCAAAGGGTGCAGCGCGCCCCGCTTGGAGCCCGGCACCGACGTGGATCCCAACTCCAACGTGCAGTGGGTGAGCGTGGGGCCGGGCGGCGTTCCCGGTCCGGACGGCCTGCCGCTCTGGAAGCCGCCCTACGGCCGCATCACCGCGATCGACCTCAACACCGGTGAGCACCTCTGGTGGATTCCCAACGGCGACACGCCCGACCGCATCCGGGAGCACGAGGCGTTGGCCGGCGTGGACATCGGGAACACCGGCGCGTGGTCCCATGCGACCAAGCTGGTGACCGGCACGCTCCTGATGTACGGCGAAGGCCGCGGGGCGGCTCCGGTCTTCCGCGCGGTGGACAAGCGTACCGGCATGGAGCTGGGCCGGGTGGACCTGCCGGCCTCGACGCTCACCGCCCCCATGACGTACATGCACGAAGGCAAGCAGTACATCGTCATGGCCGTGGGCGGGGCAGGATACGCCGGCTCGTTGGTGGCGCTGGCGCTACCGGACTAGGCGAGCGAACCACCCGCAAAAGAAAGCCCGGCCGTCCGCGTTCCTCGCGCGGGCGGCCGGGCCTTTTTCCTGCCGTCTGCTGCTACCCGAGCTCGATCAACCGATCCCGAAGCAGTAGAAGAACCCGTTCCCGCCGGTGCCCTGCAGGTCTTCCTGGCCGCAGCCGCGGGATCCGTGCGCGGAGTTCCACGAGGAGGGGTTCTCCCCTCCACCGGTGCGATCGTGGTGGCCCACCCGCGCGCTGCCCTCGCCGTTGCTGGTCCAGTTGTCGCAGGTCGTGTCCTCTTCTCCGGAGAACGCCGTCCCGTCGAGCTGAGAGCCCGTGATGATGTCGTGCATGTTGGGGGAGTCGCCCCGGCCGTTCACCATCTCGCCCTTCTCGGTGAGGATCGTCTCCTTGGTGAGGTTGTTGTCCTCTCCGTGCAGCTCGTCCAGGTCGGCCGCGATCTGGACGCCGCCGTGGTTGAACCACGGGCCGGTGCCGATCCGGTCACGCGCGTTGACGCCGTCCATCCCCGTCGTGCTCAGGTAGGCGTGCCACGTCAGGTCCCCGGCTCCGACCGCGTAGGCCAGGTCCTGACAGTGCTGATCCGCGCCGTCGATTCCACCCAGGTTGGCTCCATCACCGGGGCCGGCGCTGGTGATGAAAAAATTCATGCTCGCGCTCTGCGCGGTGGCCGCCTGAACGTTGAACGCCAGTAGCAGCGCGGCCGCGGCGAGGGTTTTCCACATGCTCGTTTCCTCCACGATGTAAGGCTTTCCCGGCCGGAATCCGGGCGGTTCGGTGCTCGGAATATCGGCTTCGCACCTACCGGAGGAAACCGGCCCGGGTTCCGGAGAGGGGAACCAAACGGCTCCGGTTGCTGTCTCTACAGGCGCGGGAGGACCAGCGGAACCCTGGGAAACGGGCGCGGAGCCGAGGCTTGACGATGGGCCCGCCGTACAGTTAACAGGTTGAGGATGCGGCTGATGTGGCCGCCCAGGCGAAGGAAGCTCGACACGATGAAAACGCAGTTTGGTGCCGCAGTCCTGGTGGCGCTCACTCTCGCTACCGCCCCCGGCCAGGTGTTCGGCCAAGACGGTGAAGCTACGATCAGTAGCTCGTCCGGTGTCTACTCGGAGGAGCAAGCCAAGCGCGGGAGCGACGTCTTCGGTGACGTATGCCTCGCGTGTCACGACGTGGACGAGTTCCAAGCCGGATACTTCGAGGCCTGGGCCGGTGAGACCGCGTACGAGCTGTTCGACCAACTCCGGAACACCATGCCCGAGGACGCGCCCGGCTCGCTCCGCAGCAGGGAGTACGCGGATCTCCTCGCGTACCTTTTCGCGATCAACAGCGTGCCTTCGGGTGAGGTCGAGCTCGACAGCGACGCCGATGCGCTTCGGCGTATCATCCTCGAGGTTCCGGAGCCTACTCCGGCCGAGAACCGCTAGGTACTACCAGCGGACTTCCTGGGGGTCGGCCCTCCGCCGACCGGATATCAGCCCGTGACCGACAACCGCGGTCACGGGCTGAATCCTTAGGTCCGTGCAGAGCTTCCCTAGCGAAAACGGGCCTTTCGGCTCTATTCTTGAACACTGTCTGAGCTCCCCCGGACGGACCCCGATCGGGCCGCCGCCATGGCGTGCCCGACCGTTGCCGCATCCGGTCAGGACGTGAACGGCTGGTAAGAAGAACCGTAAGGAGACCCGATGGACTTCATCACGGGAAGGCACATTCCCCGACGCTCGTTCCTCCGTGGCGCAGGTGCCGCGGTTTCACTTCCCTTCCTGGATGCGATGGTGCCGGCCGGGCGCCTCCGGGCGGAGATGGCCGCGGAGCTCGACCGTACACGGCTCGTGTGCATCGAGATGGTGCACGGCGCCGCCGGCAGCAACGAGTGGGGCGCATCCCAGAACCTCTGGGCGCCGGCCGGGGTCGGGCGGAACTTCGATCTCAGCCCCAGCAGCCTGAGCCCGTTGGAGTCCTTCCGGGACTACCTGACCATCATCAGCAACACCGATGTCGAGAACGCGGAGGCCAAGACCGCCCGTGAGATCGGCGGGGACCACTTCCGTTCCAGCGCCGTGTTCCTCACGCAGGCCCATCCCAAGCAGACCGAAGGCTCCGACATTCTGGTGGGCACGTCGCTCGACCAGATGTACGCCCAGCGGTTCGGGCAAGACACGCCCATCCCGTCCATGCAGCTCTGCATCGAGAACGTGGACCAGGCCGGCGGCTGCGCCTACGGGTATGCCTGCGTGTATACGGACACGATCAGTTGGGCGTCTCCCACCGAGCCGCTGCCCATGATCCGCGATCCGCGGGTGGCCTTCGACCAGTTGTTCGGGGCCGGTGGGACGCCTGAGGACCGAGCGGCTCGGCGCCGCACCGACCGGAGCATCCTGGACTGGATTGCCCGCGAAGTGGTGCAGCTCAAGCACGCGCTGGGACCGGAAGACCGGCGACGCATCGATCGCTACCTGGAGAACATCCGGGAGATCGAGCGCCGCATTCAGCGGATCGAGGCGCGCAACCAGAGCGGCGAGCAGCGGGAGCTGCCCGAGGCGCCGGCCGGCGTGCCCGACTCGTTCGACGAGCACGTCAAGCTCATGTTCGACCTGCAGGCGCTTGCCTTCGCCTCGGACATGACCCGTGTGTTCTCGTTCAAGCTCGGCCGGGACGGATCCGGCCGCGTGTACCCGGAAAGCGGTGTGGACTCCGCATTCCACCCCGCGTCACACCACGGCGGCAACGAGGAGCGGGTGACCGAGTTCGCCCAGATCAACCGCTACCACGTCGGCTTGGTGCCCTACCTGATGGAGAGCCTCAAGAACATCCAGGAGGGAGATTCCAACCTGCTGGACAAGACCATGATCATCTACGGCTCGCCCATGGGTGACTCCAACCTCCACAACCACAAGCGTTGTCCGCTGTTCATCGCGGGCGGAGCCAACGGCCAGTTGGAGGGCGGCCTGCACGTCAGGGCCGCGGACGGCACCCCCATGGCCAACGTGATGCTGAGCCTGATGCACAAGCTCGGGCTGGACGACCTGACCGAGTTCGGAGACAGCACCGGCGACTTTTCGTTCAGCGTCTGACCCGAACGGGCTGATCGACGACCGAAGGGGCGGAGGGAAACCTCCGCCCCTTGTCTATTTGGAGACGGGCGAGCTGCCTAAGGACCCGTCGCTGCCGCTACCCGCCCTGCTCCGCCTTCCAGCGATCGTAGCGTAGCCGAAGCGTCTTGACCGGATTGGCGTTTTCCTGGGGCGTGATGTCCTGGTCCGTCACGTTCAGGTAGACCGAATAACGGCCGTCGTTGAACGAGTCGCCCTCGGGATCGTCAGGGTCGGCGGCCAGGATGTAGGCCACGTGAGACGTGCGGCCGTTGCACGGCGCGTCCGGAACGGGATCCGTGCTGCAGGTGCACCGGCGATCGCCGCCTGCCGCGTCCGCGGCCTCCATGGCCGCCATCACCCGGTCGAGGATGTCACCCCGCTCGGTCTTGAAAGCCCCGACCGCGTCATACACCACGTCGTCCGAAGCCAGAATGTTGCCCTGGACCGCGAAGTAAATGCCGGCGTCGGGGACGCTGTCCTGCACCGCCAGCGACGCCTGGCCGTTGCCGGACCCGGAGAAGCCGACGCAGCGTCCCTGTAGGTCCACGATCCCGAACTGCCGCCGCTCGATGTTCGGATCCTCCCGTAGCATGGCGAGGATCTGCTCGGGAGGGGTGCCCGCCTTGATCTCCCGGTAGATCAGCTCCTGGTTGGCGCGGGTCCGATCCACACCGGCCTGGGCCGCCGCCACCCCCACACCCGGCACCACGATGGCCTGGATGTCCATGAGCCCCCTGGCCGGGAACGACTCCAGCCGCTCCTGGGGCACGCAGGTCGCCGAGGCGATCACCACCCGTCCCGTGCGGAGATCGACGGCGATGACGGACCAGGTGGCGGCGAGGGAGAGGGGGAGGAGGACGAGGGCGAGGAGGGCGCCGAGGAGGGAGCGGGCGGGCAGCAGGGAAGATCGGAGGAGGTTTGGCATGGCTGGGTGGTGGGGTGGGGAGGTCTGAGGCGTTGGGCCCGTAAAGATTCGGTGGTGGTTGGCGGACGTAAAGGGCCGATGCCTAGCGATCCGATGAACCATCCATTCGCGGCTGATCCGTTTGGCGTCCCAGCTCACCCTTTAGGGACTTGTGGAACTGGTCGTGGATTGTATCGTAAACGTCTTCAATGTTCGGAATGTTATAAAGCGTGGCGTGTCCGAATGCACGCAGGCATGGCTGAGTCAGGTATTTAAGAGGTGCTATGCCTCTATCGTCGTCGGGCGTGGTTGCCGGTACACCCAAATATATTGCCTTGATCGATCCGACAACCTTGCGGATTTCCATGTCCACAAGCTGCGGCAACGCTATATTTCGAGTGTGGGGTTTACCGTAGTTCCGGTTGTGGATGACGATGCGGCGGTTCGTGATTATATATGTGATATTTCTGAAATATTCGTTGCACGTATTGCGTCTTTTGACACCAGAAACACACATGGCAGTCGCGACTATCACCGATATAAACAAGGCCGCCCAAAACCCAGTAGTTGCCCATGAGACTATCAGACAGCTAACGCTGCCCAGCGTAACCAAGACGAGTTCGCCCAAGTCGCAAGAGATGCTTGTGGAGAAGCTGATGGCATCTGGCCCGCCTTGCCACACGACCTCTTCTCCCGAAGAAAGTGTGATAGGTAGTCGCCGTGATTTTTCGCCGCCTTGATTCATCGTCCTTACTACTCGTAGTACTTACCTACGGAGGACATGCGAGAGGCCCACCGTCATACGTTCTCGTCGGGCATAGTGTACTCAAGGTTGGCACAGAGTCCATCGAGGTCGCACATCACACGATCGAAGATGTGGAACCCTGCGATAAGATGGCGAAGGGTAAAAGCAGGCCCAACGCCATTATCGTTGTCCCGATCGTCGTCTTGCCCGTGTATGGTGCATACCCTGATCGACCCACCTGTGGTCCTACTCCGCCTAGTCAGAGATCCGGCGATCAGCGTAGGCTCTGCAGACCCTGTGGATCATGGTCACGTAGTTCAAGGGTCACCGCCTTGGGGACCAGGGCGGTGCTGACAAGCCTGGTCTCGGTGGGAGGAGGTGCGTTAGGCGGTGGATCTAATCCTAATTCCCGGCGCCGGGTTCCAGCGATGCTAAACGCGCCGTTGGGATGCAGCCCGCTCCTCCGAGCAGGCCTTTCGATCGCGTGCATCGCTTCGTACGGCTGCGGAAGCGTAGAGCCCGTGCCGACGCTTCTAGACGCGGACGTCCCTCCTGTCCTTGGCATCGATAGCGTTGTGGTCGGAGCTGTACGCTACCAGTGCGGAGTTTGGTTAGGGGACACCGCCGACCCCGCGAAACGGCTGATCCTGGATCTTGCGTTTCAGACAGGCCCGGCTGAGCCCTTAGACGCTCCCAGCCCCGATCATCTAGCTGCTGTCGTGAGCGGTGGTGGGCGCATCCTGTTCGAGTTTGCCTTTCCGGTTGTCCGGGCCGACGTGCCGCCGTCTCTCATTTCCGACCTGCACGCTCGAAGCATCCTGGACCATGCCCTCTGCGTTCCGTATTCCGATCGCCGCGACATCGAGGTCGCGGCGGTCTACCAAGGCAGCGCCACGGCGGCCGTCAGCGCGTTCACGGGCGCGGGAGGCCAGATCGACCGCGTGCTCGAAAATGTAAGCATAATCATCGGCTCCATCCCGAACGATTCGGTTGATGGTGTCCGGGCCATGAGTGAATTTCACATCATCGAGCACCTCTCTGCCAGGTGTCGGGCCGGGGGCGGATGAGGGGGATCGGCGTGGGAATGCGGACCTGCACGATCGCAGATCGCGTGTCTCCCAGCCTTATCGCGTAACGTACGTGATATCTACGCCCGCCACCCGGTGCTCCTGAACCACAAAGGTGGCGGGGTAGTGCGTGACCTGAATGCTTCGGTCTGCCGTCCATGCGACGGACAACGGCATGCGTTCTCGTATGATCACCGTATTCCCCTGGTACAGCGGCCAAACGCTTACCCGTCTACGTACTGATACACGGGTGCTTACGGCGGTCGTCGCACCACAGTCGCGATCGTAAACGATCACTACCCGCTTACCATCAGCGGATGGCGTGCGGGCCACGATGTCGTTGTCGCACATCACACGATCGAAGACGTGAAATCCGGCTATAAAGATGGCGAACGGGAAAAGCAGGCCGAAGGCCATTATCGCCGTCCCGATCGTCGTCTTGCCCATCTTGATGCGTACCCTAATCGACCCATCTGCGGTCCTACTCCGCCGAGTCTGAGATCCAGCGATCACCGTAGGCTCTGCAGACCCTGTGGACCATCGTAACGTAGTTCAGAGGATCGCCGCTGGCGGGAGCAGGGGCGCTGCTGACAAGCCGGGTCTCGCGGGGGTCAGGTGCGTTGGGCGGTAGATCAGGGTTCTTCCGGAGGTTGTCGTGGTCGACCAGGAGTACCGTGGCAGCTTCAAGGCCGGCACCGTCTCGAGGCGAGTGGCGCAGGGGAAGATTGCGGAACGTATCCACCGTTTCCCTGCCGATCCGGCGGATATCTCCGTGACTGGTCACATCGGCACGATCACGGGTCGGCGACCAGAAGACCGGAGCAACGTTCACCACCACGACTCCGACAGCTACCACGTCTTCGTTGTAGACGTGCGCGTGGTGATGGAATGCCTGGAGGTCTCGGAGGCGGTTGTACCGCGCCTTACCGTGCTCTGTCATGATGCCTTTGACCTCGACGGCCACCTCGACGAGCGACGGAGTAGCAAACCTGATCGGGTCCACCTCCATTGACCGTGCACCGTCCGCGGGAGGTCCCAGGGCAAGGTCGATGTTCCACCGCTGGTGGTTAACGGTGACCGTATGGTTAAGCTCCGCGACCAGGCGCCCGGCTCGGGCACGACCCGCTAGCGGAGCGCAATGCTCCAGCAGATCGCCCAGGATGGCCATGCACATGGCATTGGAGTGAGCGTCGGAGCGGGGGTGGTATTGGTTGCTTTGAAGGTGTTCGACGAACCTGGTCGGTCCGTTCATGCGCCTGAGCTAGACGGCACGGAGAACTCGAATACGGGCGGAACCACGACCGAATCCTGTTGCGCCAAACGCTGTTGACCAATCGCCAGATAGCCCGGCTCGATCTCATATCCCACGCTTGAACGAGCGGCTTGAATGGCCGCGACGGTGGTGGATCCCGTTCCCCAGAAGGGGTCAAGAACGACGTCGCCGACAAAGCTGAACATCTCGATCAGGCGGCGGGAGAGCTCCACGGGAAATGGCGCCGGATGCCCGGCCTTACGGCTCTCGCCACGCACATCGGTCCATACAGACCGAAACCAACGACGATGGTCCTCCGGATCCAAAAGGCTAAGCGCGCGCTGCGAATTCGTGGGCTTGCGGTACCGTCCCGGCTTCCGCATCAGCAGAATGTACTCGACGTCGTTCTTGATGATCGCGTTCGGCTCGTAGGGCTTGCCCAGAAATCTCGCCGATCCTCCGACTTCAGTCGCCATGTTGGCGATCTTGGACCAATAAATCGGCGTGAGGTAGTCGAACCCGATATCCACACATGCGCGTGCGATGTCGGCGTGTAGCGGGATCACGAAATGCCTACCGGCCTGACGACGGGAGACGCATACATCCCCAACTACCACGCAAAGCCGGCCGCCCGGAATGAGCGCCTGAAAACAGCGGCTCCAGACCTGCTGCAATTCAGACAAAAACTGGTCGTAGTCCGTCAGGTTACCGAGCTGACCCGCCGTCTGAGCCGCGTTCTCGTACTGGACCAGGTCAAAATATGGCGGTGAAGTAACGATCAGATGGACGGAGTCGTCGTCCAGCTCGGGCATGACCCGGGCGTCCCCGTGGATAATCCTGTGCGAGGTGTTGGCGGGCGCATGTCCCGATTCCCACGCGACCCGTTTCGCAAGGCGTTTCATTTCCACGGACGGCTCGCCGCCTGATAGGATATCGTCGACGGTCAAACCCGATATGTCCTCCTGGGGCGGAACATGGCCGGCCGGATCCAGCGTGAGGGAGAAGTTTTCACGGGTAGCGAGGTGCCGAGTGACACTCACCGCCGAGACGATCCAATCACGTCCCACCTTCTCTCCCGCGAGCTTGCCATCGCGGACCAAGCGGCGAACGTGTTGGGGGGAGTAGTCGAGCTTCTGCGCAGCCTCGTCGGTTGTTAGATATGCCTGGGTTTGCATGCGAACGGTGGAGGCTCCGGAGAGGGAAGGGCACTCGAAGATGTTCGCATGCGAACATCGCGTCAAGGTTGGGTGAGTGGCCGGCCCGGCTTGGCTGGGCGGCTAGCTGCGTTTTCCGCGTCCACTTGACTTCTCTCAATCAGTACAAGGCAGAACGCCTAGACTGGAAATCGATTGACCACTCCGCCGTACGGATCCGAGCTAAGAAAGTCTCGTGGACGGACAACGCGGCCCATCGCGACGCCAGGGGTCTGTGAGATCACGGTGGCAACCTCGCCCGAGGGAATCGGCCGGAGCGCTCCAGCCGGATCACGGAGGAACGCCCGGTGGGTTATCTCTGACGGGATCTCCGAAGCACTTCCATACGTTACGGCCACTCGTAGAAAAACTGGTCCATCGCGAAAATGCCGGGTGACCAGGTACTCTACCGAGCGAATGTAGCTTTGGTTTATAACCGCAGGCATTGGCACGAGGTTACGACGATCGCCGGTCCCGCCGAGGCTCGCGGGAATTAGGTGGCCGGCATGGAATCCGGCCAAATGGCCAGCGACCGCGTTCTGCGCCGGCTTGTTTCGTTTGGATGCAATCGTGGTGAGCCAGCCCTCAGCGCCGGTGGGTCGCCCACAGGCATCTTGGTAGTACCGAAAAAGTCCTGGTATGAGATCGTCCGGGTTCTTCCACATCGATCTTAGGTCTGGAACTGTCAGTTTGGTCTACAAGGTCAGGTCGCCTCGACCTTCACCACGGGTACTTCGCCTAACGACCAACAGCATCGCAGCTAGCTCTCCCGGACGACCTGAACCGGCTGATAGCGGGATGGTACGTCCGCGGTGGATCCAATGCTTACCTTCAAACGCGTAGTCTGACGAGGAATCCGGTCAATATGCCCGATGCTTGGTGCCCAGCGTGCAGTCAGCGCCCCGGACCTTTTCCGAGTACGGGCTACCCGACAGGATCCCCACCGACAATGGCGACCCCTTCGCTTCGGACGCTATCGCCCGGCTCTCGCAGCTCTCGGTCCCGTGAGTGCAGCTCGGCATCTCTCCAGAGCTCATCCGGCCCGGCAAGGCCCAAGAGAACGGCCGCCACGAACGAATGCACCGCACCCTGAGGAAGCGAACCGCCAACCCGCCCCGCTCGAGCCTGCGCGCTCAACAGCGCTGCTTCACCGAGTTCCGACGTATGTTCAACGACGAGCGCCCGCACGAAACCCTCGCCTCAACACACCAGCTTCTCACTACTACTCCTCCCCGCGGCCCCAGCCAAAGCACCTCGAACCGCTCTCACATCCGAGCCACGTTGCGTCAGCCAGGGCTCCACCATCCGATGGAACTCACGGAAGGTCTTCATCTCGCACCTCCTCTCCCGGCTGGAGGTGGGACTAGAAAGAAGCAGGAGACGGTGTGTCGGTGCGTAAACCGACAGGGTCCCCGTTCAACCTCTACCGCTCGACGTACTGCTTGTTGATCACCGCATTCGACTTCAAGAAGCGAATTAGTACCTGCTCGACCTGTCTGCGGAGGCGGGCGTCGCGGACCAGCACGTACGATCCAGATGCAACAATCGGAGCGCGGAACCAGAACTTGTCCGCATGCTCTTGAATGCGGCGCGCCATATCTTGGCTCTCACCAACGTAGATGGGCCGCTGACTTATGTCATAGAATACGTAGACACCTGGTCCTTGCGGAAGGTTGGCCGCGTCATGCGGTTCGAAGTCAGTGAGCCTCCCTACATTCTCGATCTCGGCTGCCTCCTCCGTGGCCTCGACAGCGTCGGACGGCGCAGCCGCACCCAAGGCTCCTGTCAGCTTTTCGCGAGTCCTTTCTTGAGGGTTCTGAGTTCGTCCCGTCTCGAGGTTGTAGATGGCTACGTGAGTGATGCCCGCTCGTTCAGCAAGCTGAGCGCGAGTGAGGTCGGCCGCTTCCCGGGTTCGCGCCAGCCAAGCCCCGAAAGGTGACGGACCATCGAGCGTATCTGGTTCTTCATCTGCCTCAGGAGTTAGTTCACCAAGAAGCTGCTGAAGTGCCGCTAAGTTGTGGGGTGTAGGCTGGCGACCGCGCTCCCACTGTGAGACGGCTACTTGCGTCACGCCAAGACGCTTCGCGACATCCGCCTGGCTCAAGCCAGAGCTGAGGCGCGCACTCTTAATGCGTTTTGGAAGGGTTCGCATTCGCCTTACACTCACTTTGCCGTCTAACGGTTACGCATTTAAGCTGACTTTATAAAGCGGGGCTGGCCTCCGGGCCATGGTGCGGACCACAGTAACGGGTGTCGAAGACCGTCTGCGGCCACGCCAAACCAGGAGACCAACCATGCGAAAGGTCGCAGGCTTAGATGCTCATTCAACGTACGTGGTGGTGACGATCGTCAGCAACGACGGTCGGCGCGTGGCGGACCGGAGCGGATCCGCAATGGGGACACAGACGAGCTGGTCGATCTGCTCGATGCTCACGCACCGCTCGAGGTGGTGGTCGAAGCGAGCGGCTCATGGCCCTGGATCTACAACCGGCTCGAGAGCACGGATGTGCACGTGATCCTCGCGCATCCGAAAAAGCTGAGAGCGATCGCGGAGTCGAACTGCAAGACGGACGCGATCGACGCGGAGCTGCTCGCCCGCATGCGCCATGTCGATCTGATCCCCGAGGTGTACCCGAAGCCGATCGAGCAGCGCGAACTCGCCACCCTCGTCCGTCACCGGGCACGGCTGGTCCGGCAGCGCACCGGTACGGCGGGCCGGATCCACGCGGAGCTGCACTCGGTGGGGCTGAGCCTGAGGCGAGGCGAACTGCTCACGCAGGCCGGGCGGCGGTGGGTGCATTCCGAAGCATGGCCGTTGTTGGGGCCGGAGCAGCAGTGTCTGGTCGAGACGCACGAACGACTGATCGATGTCGTGAACCGAGATGATCAAGATGCTCGATCGGCGGATCGCACGCATCGGTCGTGAGATCCCGGCCGCCCAGTTGCTCGAGACGATCCCCGGCATCGGAGCCTACCGCGCGCTGCTGATCGTCAGTGAGACGGATCCGATCACGCGCTTCGAGCTGCCGAAGCACCTGGTGAGCTACGCCGGACTGGCTCCGGTCTCTTCACGCTCGGGCAAGTCGGTTCGGTACGGTTCGATTCCGGCCGGCGCAAACCGCTGGCTGAGGAACGCGTTCGTGCAGGCTGCGCTCTGCCACTGCTGCTTCGCGCCCGACAGCCCGTTGACGACGTACTACGAACTTCACAAGGAACGCGTGGGCTGGCGAGTTGCCCGCATTGCGACGGCCCGCAAGCTCGCGCGCGTCGTGCATGCCATGCTCCGCACCGGGGAGGTCTGGAGCCATGCTTGACCGAAGCAACGCTGGGGTGAGCTCGAGCGCTCGCATGTCGCTCCGACGACGTTCTCTAAGCTGACTGAGCCCCCCCATGCACTCGAATGACAGATCATGGGCCGTCCCCGTTTGAGGCGAAACCCGCATAGGTGCTCGAGTCACCTCCCGTGACTCGCCGCTGATCCGAGCTCGAGTCGTTCCACAACCGATGACACGCTGGACTTCGTTCACCGCTGCAGATGGCTTCGACACCTCAGCTCCGCGCTTCGCTGCTGACCCGCTCACCCGGGTCACGGGGGACCTGCGTACCCTTGACCAGGAACGCTTTATAGGTGCGCAGGCAAACAACACATGTGCAAGCGGCGAAGCCGATTGCACGCCCCTAAAACGCCTGTGTCTGCTTCATTTGGTTGTTAGGACGCCACCCTGAGGAACTTTCGGGGTCTATACGGGTACAACTTTTGTTCCTGACCTTCATCACCGGTCCTGCCGTTACGGAGGGGCCGTGTTGCTCGAAGGGCCTTCCCGGAGCGTATGGTAGCCCGGGAGTCCGGGTCGAGGTGGTCATCTCGGGTGCCAGGTTCAGGCCTGGGTCACAAGGGATGTCAACGTCACCCGCTGGAACGCGGTCAAGCCTGGTTCCGGATGCGACAGCCGTAGCGTCGTCCAACATTGGACTCCATCGAGCGGCTAGCAACGAAAACACTGCCGGGTCGGTCGCGGGCGGGCGATTTCACCAAGCCGGCACCAAGAAGGGGGCGCTTATGCGCATCGCGACGGAGGTGAAGGAAATCGACTGCAAAAACGTGCCACGACGGCGCGTGCGCTGGGGCAGCTACTGGCTGTTCTGGCGGCGCTCCTGACCTTCATCACCGGTCCTGCCGTTACGGAGGGGCCGTGTTGCTCGAAGGGCCTTCCCGGAGCGACTCGTCGCCCGGGAGTCCGGGTCGAGGTGGTCATCTCGGGTGCCAGGTTCAGGCCTGGGTAACTTGGGATGTCAACGTCACCCGCTGGATCGCGGTCAAGCTTTGGGACCGGGCTGACGTGAGTCGATGGAGTCCAAACCCACAGCATCGTAGGACACACTACATGAGCCTCCTCAACGAGGTACGCACCAGGCGGCGCCTTTATGAAGCCTGGGGGAAGGTCCAAACCGCCGGGAGAAGATCGCCTTCGAGGGCGACACGGAACGCAATCGCTCGGTTCAGGAACGGAGTCCCTCGGAATATCGAGAGGATCCAAGAGTCCCTTCGTAGCGGGAACTTTGAGTTCCTGCCAGGCACTGGCGTGCCAGTACCACGCGAGGGGAAGGACCCACGACCGATTGTGGTGCAAGATGTCCGGGACCGGATCGTACAGCGCAGTCTTCTCGACGTTGTCATGTCGGTCGACGCCGTGACGAACTATGTGGACAACGGTCGGAGTTTTGGGGGAATACCGGAGCGGAGCGTTGAGGAGGCACTCAGCGCTATATCAACTCAAGTCAACGCGGGTCGTGCCGCCTACTACATCCGCTCCGACATCGAGGGCTTCTTCCAAGCGATGCCTCGCCAAAAGGCATTGTCCGACCTTCGAGACCTGCTACCCGAGGACTCGCTTGACGGGTTTCTGGACCGCGCCACCGTCACCGAACTGGCAAATCACCAGGAACTTGGACACCTGCTGGACTTCTTTCCCGACGCTACGACAGGGGTCCCCCAGGGGCATGCCCTCTCAGCACTGCTCGGCAACGTGCTTCTGAGTCCTCTAGATAAGGCGATCAACAGTGATGGCACGATTGGTATCAGATACCTCGACGACTTCCTCATCCTAGCCGGCACGAAAGCCGACGCCTGGGCTGCCTTCAAGCGCGGACGAGCTGTGCTGGCTTCGCTGGGCCTCAGATGCTACGCACCTGGCAAGAGCGAGAAGGCCGCCGAGGGGAGTGCCCAGCGGAGGTTCGAGTTTCTCGGATGCGAGGTCTCTCGCGGATTCGTTCGTCCAAGTGCGCTCAACAGGAGAAAGCTGCTCGAACGAGTCGATCAGCACCTTCGCCGATCAGCGAGCCGCATGAGCGCAGGGGGATTCGGCGGCGTCGACGCCTACTCCGATTCCGTAGCGTCAACGGTCCTAAGGGTAAGCCGAATGGTACGCGGTTGGGGCGAGCAGTACTCGTTCTGTACCTATGACAAGGACGCTATGGACGTAACCATTGACGAATCGATTCGGAACTACCTTGGACTCTACGGAGACCGGAGAGCTCGAGCGGAAACCGAAGAGGGAAGGCGAATGCTCGGCCTTTGGCTGCTCGCTGACGTGGTGGACGACAGGGAGGATGACCAGGCGTCCTAACGGTTTCGCATTTAAGCTGCGGACCTCACGCGGTCAGTGCAATCCTGGCACGTACGACCGAGCAACCCACGCCGGTCGACCGCACACCGCTTTACCTGGCAGCGCGACCCCCAACGGTCTGACGGGCGATCCGCACGGCTGGCCCGTCAGCTTCAAATGCCTGTTAGGCCGCTCGTCCTCCGAACTATCGATCCATGAGGCGTCTCAGGATCTCAACGAAGTCTCCCCAGCCAACAACGATCGACACGACTGCGGAGGCTAAGCCGATGAGAGCGAGTAGCCCGCTGGATATCCGAAGCACAACACCTCGTGACGACATCGACGGACTTCGTGAAAGGCCCAGCCAGTGCATCAAGTAGCCGGGTGCGAGAATGAGCGCCTGGACCCCCTGGCGAAGGGCCCTGAAGGGATTGTTCACTGAGCCTTGGGCTAACTCAAGAGCGTCATCAAGCTCTCCGCCGTACCGAATGATGGCCTCCTGGATAAAATCTATATATTGCGATGCGACGGGCCGCAGGAAGTTGTCAGATAACGCTTTCCGAACCTCAGGAAGCGCGTTCAAGATGATCCGATAGTTCTGTACGGTGTACCGACCAAAAGGCGCTACGAAGGTAGATGCTACGCCATGGTGGCCCATGTTCCGCTGCAGCTTCTGAGAGCGATGGACCATCCATGAATAGGATTCCGTGTCCGCCCCATCACTCGCAATGTAGGTGCGGAAAGCACGCAGGTAGGCGTGGGCAAATTCACGATCTTCGTGGAGACGGCCAACCTCCCTTCCAAGTAGCACCCTGCCAACCGCGGCCAGTACCAGCACCACTACAGGAACTAGCCAGCCCATGGGGTGCTCTCCCGAGATCAAGGTTGGAGGTCGGTGCCCGGCGCGTTACCAAGGACTACGTTTGCAGCAGGGACAGCCTTCACTGGGAGCGGCTCTTGCGCACGCATCCGGCGGGCCCTCCGGTTTCAAATGCGGGATGCTGCTCCTCAGCCAGCGACATCCGATACCCGAAGTAGGTCCCAAAACGCTTCTGAGGCATTCCTAAGAGAGCTGCCCAGGTCCGCGAAATCGAAGCTAGCGTGGCGTACCAGGAGGGTGATCAGAACGACGATAGACTGCACGCGATCCAGAAGCCCACCCAGATCACTCCACCTGAGGTCTAGCGAGCCAAGGTCGAGAAGGCGGTATTTGCCTTCCGCCTGCCGAAGATCTGCGTGGGCGATGAGTTCATCTCGCCACTCCTTAAAGCGATTCAAGGCGTTTTCTGCTTGGAGCGCTGTCCACTCGTCGCCGAGCTGCTTCCAGCTGCGATCAAATGACTCTCTACGCTGCCCTTCCTCCATTGCTCGCATCTGGGCGAGAGCGGCAATTACTGAAGGGTCTTCGTGGTCGACTTGCGGCAAGATCCGAACACTGAATTCCTTTCGCAACCGATCTCGGACACTGGGTCCGTCTAGGGTCGTCATGATATTCACGACGCTGGGGGAACGGGCGGATCTGTCCAGGGTGACCTTATAAAGGTCGCCGACACAGATCCACAGCAGGGTCGTCTTAAGTATGAGATGGCCTCTGGATGCCGGCCCGCTGCCAACCCGCTCAGCTAGGCTACGATCGAAAGCGAGCGGGCGTAGTAGTGCGTGCCTCTCACGCAATCCAATGAAGAGGTCGAGGAGATGCTCTGCCCGTGCACGCAGCTTGACGATCTGTTGTGAGTTCATGTTCCCACCGCCATCAACTTGAGAAGCGGCCTAACGACTATTGGCGTCACAGCGAGCCGTCACAAGCAACCTACACACAACTACCGACTCCGGCGGATAGGCTGCCGTTAAGTTCGCTGGGGATCGACCTAACCTCAAAGCGTAGTCTGGCACCGAAACCGGCCAAACCCGGAAGCGTTGGTGCCCCCGGTACGCAGGGAGACGGACTCCACTAGCATGGATGCCTAGTTGTGAGGGCTAAGGAGGTTGTTCACTGAGGCTCCTTAGCCTTCACAGCTAGGGGATCACAGCGTCGCAGAACCTCGAAGAATGCCGAAACTGCCGCGTTAAGGAGAGGGGACCGGTCGGCAAGGTCACCACCTTCGTGGCCCAAAACCGCAGGAGACGACGCGGTCATCCAGCGAAGGGTACGCGGCGGCGGAGGCGATCGGCGATCAATGGATGCGTTATGAGCGCTCCGCCCCGATTCCGGCACAATCAGACAAAGGCCATCGCCTGAGTGTCTGTGACGGCCAGGATAGGAAGCCCTTTTACCTCCTGAAACGAGGTAAAGAGGCGGTCCCGTGCTTGCTCCTGAATGCCTACCACCTTGAGCAGCAACTCGACATTGCTGCGCTCTAAGGTCATGGTGTTGGCGATACCGACAGCCGCAAGGGCTCTGACGATGTTGGCGTCGTACCCGAGTACTGACGTAAGCCCGGCCGTTCGCAGAGCGTCCAGGAGGGCGTTGCGCTGGGAGCCCTTCAGATTGAGCGTGGCGAGCTCGCCATAGATTGTCTCCGCATTCTTCAACGTCTCACGCTGGAGGCGCTCGAGCTCCGACCGGAGTATGGCGCCGTGACCGCCGAGGACGTCACTGAGGTTTCGGGTCAGCTCCTGGTCCATAGCCCAGCTGAAAGGTGCATGCAGCGCCACCTGACGTGCCCTTTCTCCCCCGGAACTTCCTTCTTTTCCAGGGAAGAACGTCCTCACCAGCGTAGACACCCCGCCAGAGACGAAGAAGGCTCCGAGAAATGTCGTAAGCGGATCCCAAACCACGCTCAGTTCCCCGCGCCCCGACGGGAGTATTGAGACGGCGGGATCACACTCGACGACGTCGACACCACCAGCCCAGATCACCGTTCGGCCTCCGTCTTGCGCTCTCGCTTCGGCAGGGACCGAGCCTACGTGCATGACCTTCCGCAGGAGATTCATGTTCACTATCACAAATCCATCCAGCGAATCATCGTCGTAGCGTGCCGTCCACAGTCGGGTCAGTCGCTCGTTTGCCAGTTCGAAGTCGGTGGCCGTGGCACCGATCCCAGGCATCAGGTTGGCAAACGTCCGCTCCTCCGACGAGTTTGCGAACGTCGCCAGCCACTCATCAAGCGCCCGGCTTACGTTCATCGTCAAGAACTCACTCGATCGCTGAATGAAGTAGTCGACGATTTGGGCTGCCGCCTGCCCTTCCTTCACGCCGGGATCGAGAATCGCCGAAACAAATCTCGGATCCTCGAAGAAGAACCTTCGGAGGAAGGAAAGGTACAGATCCGTATCAGAAAATCGGTTGGAACGCTGTACCGCCGTCGTCCACAGGCTCTTCACGGCCATGTAGCCGGGAAGGTAGCCATCCTCACAGGAGAACCGGCGTTGGAGCACTGAGGCCTTCCGCGCACAGAACTCTGGGCTCCTCCTCATGAGCTGCAAGGTGGCCCTCCACGGGAACAGCTCGTCGTCATCGACCCGCCCCGGAAGCCCGAAGCAGTACATCGCTGCCAGCAGAGCCGTGGAAATCTGTGGGGACTTCTTGAGAACCGCATCGTACTCGGCAAACAGTGCGAGCCCCTCCGTCAGAGGCCGCAGAATGGTGGACGCGACGGTCGCCCGCATCAGGCAGTCAAATACGTAGTACAGCTGCTCGTACGTTGCACACCGTGTCGCGAACGCATGCCGCTTAGCCTGAAGCACGAGCATCGCGATGGCCCCGCCCACGGACGAGTCGAAAGTCCAATGGTGCGTTACCTCATGGAGGAACTCGGGAACTACTGGATTAATGACGGTTGTGCGGTTACTGAGCCACTGGACGTAGCGGTCAATATAAAGTCCCGATAGAAGGGTGCGATTCGTGACCGCGTCCGTCGTCCAGGTCCGCGACTCCGGTGCGTAGCGCCAAAGGTCAGCATGTCCGCCCATTGTGCCCTTCCTTCCATGTTGCTCGTTCCGCCCCATCGGTCAGATCTGGGGCGCCTGGATCATCCCAGCGCCGATGGCGGTGATGTCCCTGCATAGCAGTGGCTGGCGTATGGCGTTTGCCTTCAGCGCAGAACGCACCGCCTCGGGAACGCCCAGCGAACCTTCGTTCCGAAGTTTCTCCGTCCACAGCGCGGCGACTCCAGCGGCGTGCGGCGTGGCCATGCTCGTTCCGCTCATCAGGTCCCAGCCTCCCCCAGGTGACGCGGACAAGACATCCACACCTGGTGCGACGACCTGCGCCCGACCGTTCGAGAAAGGCGCGATGTCCCATTCGCTACCCGCCTGGCCAACCGCCCCGACCGAGAACAGTTCTGCTGCCGGTAACCCCGCATCCAGCACGAACTGCGGACGCCGACTCTCGTTCCCGGTCGCGGCAACAAAGACTACGTTCGGAGATTGCGATTCCAAGAAGGCCCTGAGAGTGCCAATTCCCTTGATGATGTCGCTTTGCTGCCGCATCGCTGCATTGGCCGCCAACGCCGGGTCCACGCCCTTGGCGACCATACGTTTGGTGTTGCCTGCCAGGTCATAGGCTAGCGACATGGACACGATGCTCGCCTTGTGTTGGAGAACTGCCCAGAACATGCCCTTCAGCAGCATTTCTAGCGTGCAGCCTCGCTGTCCCAGCACCTTGGCAACGCAGAGCTTTGCGACCCCAGGTGCCACGCCCACCCGGATATCGCCGACGGGGCTCCCGCAGATCGTGGCGGCACAGTGCGTACCGTGTCCATCAATGTCATGCACATCTTCCGGGCTGCTGACCCAGTCGCCGGTGAAGTCCTGCTTGACCAGCGTCTTGCCCTTGAACGCAGGGTGGGCTTCGTCGATGCCGGTGTCGAGAATGGCAACCGAGACGCCCTGCCCTGTGTGGGGCGTCGTGTGCGCGCCAACTGCCAGCAAGCCGATTGGTATACGGACCGATCCCACCTGTTGCAGCGTCTCGAGCGTCGGCGCACGCTTCGTCTGGCGTTCGATCAACTTGAGCTCGATCTCGGCGTCCATCACTGCGGCATTTTGCGGATCCGCACGTAGGTCACCGACATCGGTCTCGTGTCCGTCGACCATCTGAATTGACAGGTCTGTGGGTCCGCCTCTCCCGGTGGACCAGGAACTCGGACTGGAGAATGTGAAGGTATCCGTTATCGGGACATTGGTGCGCAGCACCAAGTACTTGGTGGGCATGACAGCCATCTCCTTTTTGCCTAGGTCAGATTCAACGCGCACTGAAAGCGATCAAAGATCATTACACGTGGACGTAATGAACGCATAACGGATCGGCCGTTAAGCTGCGCCCACATCAAACACTGGTGCAATCGGCGGTCAGTTCTCTTCGGTCCTGTCTGCCAAGTGCACCTGCCGAGTGCACACCGCTTAAACGTGGGTGTCAGACTTTAACGGCGTGTAGGTGGATTCAACGCGGCAGGCGCCCGAGCCTTCGGACAACAGTCACACCGAGTCCGATTCCGGGTTGCCAATCACCGTCCACTTCGCTCCGGACCAGGGTAGCTGGCTGCAGGAACCAATCGACTTCGGCCGATCCCAAAGATCCTACGCCAGCGAGTCCAACAGCGGCGACGTAGTAGAGCTTGGCTTCATTCTCGAACAGATCGAATCGATCGCCGGCCCGCGGCCCTCCTCCCCCAAATCCACCGACAAGGAACCGTGGCCCGCCCAGGGCTTCGACCCGAAGATGACTCGACACGCTGATGGGCCAGGTGTACGAAAACGCCAGATCACCGCCTATGACTCCAGTACCAAGTTTCAAACCGTTCTCTTGCCATTGCGCAAGCCCAAGGCTCAGACCCAGCCCTAAGGCAGGACCTCGACGCAAGTCGCTCCAAAGCCGTTTGTCGTATCTGGCTCGAAATCCCAGTCCCGAGAGATCCGGGCGATAGAGGAGCTCTTCGAATCCTTCGTCGACAGGGTTCGGTAGTGACGCGGTGCCCAAGAGCGTGAGAACGTCACCGCTGGAAAAGAGCGATTCGTAGACCCCGTTGAGAGATACACGGTGAGATCCGTCCACCGCGACGGAACTAACCCCCACCCCTAAACCCATCCGACGCTGCGTGTCGTCTACTCCTCCCGGCCCAACCCTCAACGTGTCAATCCGCCAGAGCACGGGGAATTCTTGATCCGTAGTCAAGTCCATGATCATGCTGGCAGTGTCCGTGAGTTCAGTCCGACGATCATACCGAACGGACTCCGGAAGGCTGACATCGAAGAGCGCGTCGTCTGTCCCGCCGATCCTGACGATCCGGCCTTCAGCGTCGCGCCACCGAATGGTGAAGTTGAGCTTCCGGCTTGCCAGAACCTCCGTGACTACCACGTAAATCTCACCCTCCTCACCGCTGGAGTCGATTCTCCTTTCAGCTTCCACAGCAATTCCGCGAAGGGCCCGACCTGGAACCACGTAGTGTGAGTACTCCCCTCCCGCTACGGTGATGTCCATCCTTGTGGTGTCGCGATTCACCACGCGCAGAGGTCCGAGCACCAGAGTGTCCGTCTGAGTGCCAACGATACCGCGAACGAATTCTGGACTTACCGACACACCAGGAATATGCTCGACCGCCATCGTGTCGAAGAGATTCTGCTCACGGCCATCGAGCTGAAGGATGCTCCCGACGCCGATAACCGTAGATGGTCGGGTGACGACTATCCACCCGTCACGGGTCAGTGGGACCTGTTCGATGGCCGGCCCGCTCGCGCAGGCTGCCATGGCCGCGATCATGGATCCGATCACCAACATGCGCATTGCGGTACCTCCATGTTCGAGAATCCACCTAACGACTAATAGCGTCACAGCGAGCCGTGGCAGGCGACCTACACGTAACTACCGATTGCGGCGGATAGGCTGCTGTTACGTCCGCCGGAGATCCACCTAACTTCAACGCGTAGGCTGGCACCGAATCCGGCCAATCCAGATCCACTGGCGCCCATGGCTCTCTCAGGGAAAGGGGGTGAACTCACATGGGTGCTCTCGTTGCGACCGAGTGTTACCTATCTGCCCGGTTTAGTCTGTTACCTATGTGCCCGGTCCGTACCCCGTCTGTACCCACCCCCCCTAGCGCCCCCCCCACCCCACCCCCATCATGGCCGGACCGCCCAACCAGGAGCCCCGACCATGCGTGTTTCCGACCACCACCCAACCGCCCTGCACCGCCCCTGCGCCGACCACCGCCCAGCCACCCACCACCGCCCCCGCCCAGGCCGCGCAGCCCTCCCAGCCGCCCTAGCCCTCATCCCGATCGCACTCGCGTCCTGCACCCCACCCGCTCCCGCCGGAGCCCAGGAGGGCCCCACCCAGTACGTGCGTTACGAGCAGGCCGGAGAGATCTCCTACGGCATCCTCGAGAACGGCACGGTCCACCAACTGCGGGGCGACCTCTTCGGGAGTCCGGAGCGTACGGGCAGCCAGGTGGCCTTGGCAGACGTTCGGTTATTGGCCCCTGCCGAGCCGTCCAAGATCATCGCGGTGGGGCTCAACTACCTGAGCCACTTGGCCGGCCGGGAGCCGGCGGAGGAGCCGGGGCTCTTCGCGAAGTATCCTACGTCGATCGCCGATCCGGGCGACACGATCTGGATCCCGGCGGACGCCAACAACCTCCACTACGAGGGCGAGTTGGTTCTGGTCATTGGCCGGACGGCCAGCCACGTCTCGGCGGATCGGGCCATGGACTACGTGTTCGGCGTGACGGCCGGGAACGACCTGAGCGAGCGGGACTGGCAGGACAACGATCTCCAGTGGCTCAGGGCCAAGGCCTCGGACGGGTTTGCCCCGGTGGGGCCGGTCATCTCCAGTGGGTTGGACTACGGGAACCTGCTGGTCCAGACCCGCGTGGACGGGGAGGTCCGCCAGTCGGAGCGGAGCAGCGATCTCATCTTCGACTTGCCCACGATCGTGAGCTACGTGAGTCGCTACATCACACTCAACCCGGGCGACCTGATCTTCACGGGCACACCGGGCACGACCCAGGCGCTGAGCCCGGGCGAGACGGTCGAGATCGAGGTGGAGGGTGTTGGCGTGCTCAGCAACCCGGTGGGGCGCCGGGCAGCCAGCGACGGTTGACCGGAACGTGACGAGCGGACGACTCGGTCAGCGTCCGCTCGTCACCTCCTTCTCCTTCTTCTTTTCCTCGCGCTCGGCCACGAGCCGCTCGTAGTCCTCCTGCTCCAGGTAGGTCACGTCCACCCAAAGGTGGGCCATCTCGTCCACGGTGCGGTCGCCCCATCCCACCCACTGCTCATGGTCGGGGTTGTTGGGGTTCTCCGCCGTGTTGTCGTGCCAGGCGGTGATGACCAGCGTCGTGCCCTTGGGGAGCAGAGGGGCCACGTCGTCAGCGTAGACGTAGTTGACGTGCCAGTTCCACTGGAAGTTGTTGACGACGCTGATCACCTCTTGGCGGCCGTCGGGGTAGATGGCCTCCAGTGACATGGCCTTGCCGCGCATGTGCATGTGGGGCTGGAAGTTTTCCAGCCTGGCCGGTGCGGGTAGCACGTGGAAGTCCTGGGTCACGGCGATCTGGCCTGGAGGAATGTCCAGGTCGGACTCCCCGCGCGCGTCGAACATGCGGAGCACGGTGCGGTTCCTGGGCACGTAGTCCCGCGGGTAGAAGTAGATTCCCAGCTCGACCTGGTTGTCCCGGATCTCCTCGCCTATGGCGTGCATGTGCACTTCCCAGCGGATCTTGGAGCCGGGGAGCATGAGCTTGCCGGCGTCCTCGGGGAAAATCTCCCCCACTTTGCCCACGGCCCACTCCATGAACAGCCCGGCGCTGCGCTGGGCGCCCTCGGCGGTGCTGGCCAGCCGAGTAAGCCCCTCTTCGTCCTGCTCCAGGTACGTGAGCACGTGGTGCACGATCCGGCGGCCGTCCGGGAACGACGGCTTGATCTCGATGGCGCGCACCCAACGGGGCTCGGTGAGGCCGGTCTCCACCACGGGGCGGAACCACTTGTCCTGCGTATGGGCTTCGAGCGTGTAGGGCTCGGATTTGACGATCAGGTCGGGCTCACCGAAGCGGTCCGCGAGCTGCCAGCGATTGGGATCCGGGAACTCGATCGGCGGAGGCATGTCGGCCTCGTCGCCCATGGCCATGCCCGAGTCCACCCACCGTACAATGGTCTCGATCTCCTGGTCGGTGAGGCCCTTGTCGTTCTTGAACTCCTGAATGCCCACGGTCCGGTCGATGTGCCAGGGCGGCATCTCGCGTGCGACCACCTTGCGCCGGATACGGCGGGCGTAGCGTCGGGCATCGTCATAGGTGATGAGCGACATGGGCGCGATGGAGTTGGGCTGGTGGCACACCTGGCAGTTTTGCTGGAGGATGGGCGCCACGTGCTTCGCGAACGTGACGTCCTCGGCGGCCGATCGGTACGCGTCCGAAGGCGCCTCGGCCACCTGTTGGGCCGCGACCGGCCCGGTGCCGACGAGCGCCAAGGCTGCACCGGCGGCCAGCGCCGCCTGGGCGCGACTCCGAAAAGCACGTTTCGATCCCGCCACCACCCGGCCCAACGAGGGCCTACCACCCTTGGTTCTTGAAGCGCAGACGTTGCTGAACATGGCTATCCTCGGGGTTTCCGAAGGGTGGTGGTCAGGAGGTGACGGTCACCTTCAGGAAGGCGTTGGTCCAACAGCACTGGGCGTGGCCGGCGCTGACTACGCCCGAGGCGTCATTGGCGCGGATGCGGACCACATACGTGCCTGGCCGGTCGAACGTGGCCTGCGTCCGGGCTTCTCCGCCGGAATGGACCACCTCCGCGGTCGGATCGCTGAACGTGACGTTTCCGGGTCCTTGGTGCTTGAACCACGTGATGCTGACGGGATCGCCCTCCTCCCCGCCTCGGGCCACGTTGCCGGAGGGCCTGCCGTCGTCACGCGCCCACACCCGGAGCGTGACGGGCTCTCCGACGCGTGCGGTGGGTCCCTCGTTCCACACGCCGGCCGGACCTTGACCTTCGGCGCCGTCCGGGCTCAGCCGAAGCGCGGGGGGCGTGTTGCCCGATCCGGCCTCTCCGGCGAGCGCATCGATTTTCCAGTCGGGTTTGAGGCTGCCCGGGATGGCGAACGTCTGGCCCCTCATCCGGAGCGTCCACACGACCCGGCCCTGCCCGAAATCGGCGGGCACCCGGATGGTGAACACGCCCCAATGCCGGCGAGGCGCGAAGTGCGTGGGCTGTCCCTGATCGGGCTCGCCGGGCGACATGAAGTTGTCTTCTCCGACCGGGATATCGAGCACTTCCTCGCGATTCCGGTTGAAGTAGCCGAACGAAAGCGTGTAGCTGCCGTCCGGGTTCTCGTACCAGCCCTCGAACGCCGGTGTGACGGTGCTTCCGGCGCCGGCTATGGGCGGGAGCGGCATTTGGGCCTGGGCCGCGGTCAGCCCGGACGGCGCGCCCACCACGCAGGCCGAGGCGGCAATCGCGACGCCCGACAATCGTCTCGTCATTCGCATAGGCCTATCCTCCGGTCGAGCCTGCCTGCACCCGGTTCCGCCGGTTCCGCGTCGCTCAGCGTGAGGCCAGGTCGGACTGCGCGATCGCGGTCTCGATGGCCGCGACCGTCTGGTCCACGCGGAACTGGAGCAGCTTTTTCCCGATCTCGATGGTCTCGTCCTTGGGCGCGATGCTCAGCCCGTTGATGGTGGCTTTGCCCGCCGCCACCCGCTGCTCGTAGCGGACGGTGGTGGGGTCGTTCACCATCATGATCGACGTGATCACGTAGTCGTCGTGCAGCCCGTCGTTGGTGGGCTCGGCAATCCCCAGCTCAGACTCCATCCACTCGAAGACCTCGCGGTACCGATAGAACTCGGGGACGTAGTGGGCCGACGCATCGTCCCAGCGCTCGTTCAGGGACGCGGCCACCGCCTCCATGCCGCGCTGGTTTCCGCCGCTGTCGCCGATGAACACGATGTGCTCGAACCCGTGTGCCCGGAGGCTGCTGGCCACGTCGTCGAGCACCATGCGGAACGTCTCCTCCGCAGGCTCAGCGTTCCGGGAAAGCGCATGTGGCCGCTGGGCTCGGCAATGCCGCCCTCCGGCACGAGCTTGATGATCGGGGCGCAGAGCGCGTTCCCCAACGAGCGCGCGATTCCCTCACAGGCACCTTCGAGCACGTAGTTGTGCTTCCCGGTGGCCAGGTAAGGTCCGTTTTGCTCAATGCCGCCGGTGGAGATGATCGCGGTCGTCTTCCCTTCGGCCAGGGCGTCCCTGACCTCCATCCACGTCAGCTCCTCGATCCACACGGAGTTGAGGGCCTCGATGGGCCTCGCCGATTGGAGCATCTCCTGGAGCTCTCTGTCCTGGTCGCGTTGCTGGCCCGAGACGGACAGGGGTAGAACGGCGAATACGCAAAGCGCCAAGCAGGCGGTGGGGACGGTCTTCATGGGTCGAGTCTCCTCGGTGAGCGGATCCTGTAGAAGACGGCGCCGCCGCGCCGGTGGCAAGGTCGCCTACATGGCGTGTCCGGCAGGGACGTCCTACTCCTTCACGTCGGGAGAATCGTCGAGATCTCGTTGGAGAAGGAGGTGACCGTCGTGCGAGAGCGCCCGAGTAGATCCTGGCGGGGGTGGGTCGGTGTGCTGCTCATGGCAGCGGTTGCCTGTGGACCACCCGACTCCAACGCCGCCCCCGAAGCGGCGACCGAGGAGATGCCTCCCGAAACCGACGTGGTCCGGACGGCCGATCCGGCGCGCCGCGGGCTCAGCGAAGCGGACTTCCCCCGCATCCAGGAGCTGGCGCCCGGGGTCTACTCCTACGAGCAGCTCCGCTCGGCCGGTGACGAGCGCTTCACCACGGTCAGCCTCTTCGTCGTTACGGACGAAGGGGTCCTGGTGGCGGACGGACAGGGCAGCGTGGCCGAGACCGAGCGGCTGGTTGCCCAAATCGCCACGGTGACGGACCAACCCATCACGCACGTCGTGGTGTGCTCGGACCACGGAGACCACACGGCGGGCAACTCGGCCTTCCCGGAGGGCGCCACGTTCTGGTCCCATCCGACGTCGCTCGCCAACCTGCGGACGTCCGCGGCGAACCGCGCGGACGACGCGCCGCCTGTGATCCTGCCCACCGAAATGGTCGCGGACCGCGCGGTGCTGGAGCTGGGCGGCCGCACGGTTGAGCTGCTGTTTCTGGGCCGGGCCCACGCGGGCGGCGACCTCGCGGTCTACCTCCCGGCCGAGAAGATCCTCTTCATGAGCGAGGCCTATCTCAACCGGATCTTCCCGGCCATGCGCTCCGCCTATCCGTCCGAATGGGTTGCGATGATCGAGCGGGCGCAGGAACTCGACGTCGACATCTACGTGCCGGGGCACGGGTTCGTGGAGGCGCCCGGCATTTTGGAAGAGGAGCTGGAAACCTTCCGTCAGGCGGTCCTCGCCGTCATCGCCGAGGCCACCCGTCACCACGAGGCGGGGCACTCGGCGGACGAGGCGGTGGCCCAAGCCGAATTCGGGGACCTGGAGTCCTGGTCCCTCCGGTCCGGCCAGGCCGAGCGTGCGGTGCGACGGGTCTACATGGAGCTCGACGGGGAGCTTCCACCGGGCCCCTGACCCGTCAGGTCGTAGCCCGCCCTCCCGACGTGCGCTGGATGAACGCGTCCAGGGTGTCCTTCCACTGCTGGAGCAGGTCCTGCTCGACGTACATCATGTGGCCGGCCGCGAAGTCGGCCCGGGCGATGTTGTCGCGGAGGTCCGCCGGAAGCCCCATGTGATCCATGGTCCAGACGGCGGCGAAGTACGGCGTGGCCAGGTCGTAGATCCCGTTCACGAGCAGCACTTCCAGGTTGGGATTTCGACGCATGGCGGTGGCCAGGTCCGGCGCTACGTTGGGGATGCCCGCCAGTCCGAACCCGATGTTGTTGCCCCGTTCCCACTTCCACGGACGGGCCATGCCGCTGGGCACGTATTCGCGCTCGCCGTCGTAGCCCAGCTCGTTCCGCACATAGGCGTTGAACGCGGACGTATACGCCGAGCTGATGGCGCTCGACTGCGGATCGTGCGAGGGACGGGTGGCCAGCTTGTCCCCGGTGGGACCGGTGAAGCGGGCGTCCAGCCGCCCCACGACCAGACCCTGGCTCTTCAGTAGCTCCTGCTCGAACTCGGGTGCGGTGACCCGGAGGTCCGCGCGGTCCAGGAAGTCCACGCTCAGGCCCGTGTACCGGTGCATCTGCTCCAGCACCTGCGCTCGGCGTTCGGGCTCGACGGCGCTTCCGGCCAGCAGCGTGGTGGCGTAGTCGGTGAGCGCCCAGTCCTCGACCTCTTTCATGAACGCGTCCAGGTCGGCCGGAGCGGGACCGGGCAGCGCGTCGTGATACGCGGCCGTGATGGCGTAGGAGGGCACGTTCACGATGTACGGAATGTCGGCGCCCTCGGGGAACAGGATGGTGTTGAAGTCCAGCACCGCGGACACCAGCATGATGCCGTTCAGGTCGATATTGGCCCCTTGAAGGTGCCGGGCGAGCACGGCCGAGCGGGTGGTCCCGTAGCTCTCGCCCAGCAGATAGCGCGGCGAGTTCCAGCGGCCGTACTCGCTCAGGAACCGGCGGATGAACTGGGTGAGCGAGCTGGCGTCTTCGTCCAGGCCCCAGAAGTCGGTCCCAGGAGTGTCGCCCACCGGCCGGCTGAACCCGGTGCCAATGGGATCGATCATCACGATGTCCGCATTGTCCAGCAGCGTGTACTGATTGTCCTCCAGCGGATAGGGCGGTGGGGCCTGCTGGCCCACGTTGGGCGTCACGACCCGTCGCGGGCCCATGATGCCCATGTGGAGCCAGAACGATGCGGAACCGGGGCCGCCGTTATAGGAGAACACGACCGGACGGCTCGCGGGGTCGGCGCCGTTGGTGCGGAAGTAGGCCGTGTAGAACAGCTCGCCCGTGGCTTTCGCCTCGTTGTCTCGGAGGATGATGCTCCCCACCACCGCTTCGTATTCGACGGTCTCTCCGCCGACCACGATCGAGTGGTGGCTTTCCCAGCGGGACGGAGCGGCGTCGCCCGCGTCCATCTCCTGGGCGACGAGGCCGCCCGGAACCAACACGAGCGCGCACAGAGCTGCCGCGGTCACCGTTCTCATCGATCCTCCACGTCTGTCATTCCAATGGTTGGGGACGAGGCGTGTCGTCCGCTTCTTTCGTCGTCTGCTATCCGCTAGCGGCCCGCCGCGTCGCGGCCCACGCCCAACGCGGCCGGATCGGTCACGATGATGACCCGAAATCCCTGCTCCAGGCGCATGGCGATGTCGTCCACTCCCGCAGTGATTCCGCAGGCCACGTCGAACTCCCGGCACGCGGCCAGCACCGACTGGATGGCCGTTTCCACCGCCTCCATGTCGCCCTCGTAGGCCCGTCTCAGGTCGCCCGGGCCGGCGAACACCACGCTCACGCCCTCGGTTCCGACGATGTCCCGGACGTTGGCGATCCCTTCCTGGTCTTCGACAATCAGCATGCTGGTCAGGCCGCCCCCGGGGTTGCCCGGCCAGTGCCCTCCGCCCATCGCCTCCACCGCGAGGGCGGCCTCCGCGCCCGAGGTCACGTGCGGAAACACCAATGACTCCGCACCGGCCTCCAATGCCGCGGCAACCCGCTCCCGCGCCCGGTCGGGGTCGTCTCCGATGGGCGGAATCCGGAGGGCCAGCGGGTGCGTCGCGTGGCCGGCGGCCTCCGAAGCGGTGCGCATGCCGGCCGTGTAGGCCGCCATGGTCTCCAGATCGAAGGGACCCTGCTCCAGGGAGTAGAACACGAAGTCGGTCTCCCGGTTGGCGGCCATGATGGCGCCCTGCTCGGCCGACTTCTCGCCCGAGAAGATGCCGAACACGGCTTGCCTGTTCCGGAGGAGGTCCGCCACGGACGTCGCTTCTAACGGCGCTTCCATGCTCGTCATGGTAGGCGCCGCCTCCTCGGCCTCGGGCATCGATTGCTCCTGCCCGCAGGCGGACATCCCGACGGCCGCGCTGAGGGCCGCGGCTTGAACGACCGATGACAGGGGACGGCTCGGCAGGGCCAACACGCGCATGTTCACTCCGGAGTAGGGGCCGAACGAACCCCCGGATCGGGGGGCCTGACGGTTAAGCGCTCCCGGCCCGGCGGGCAACCGAGCGGCCGTGTGGGGTGACGCCCCGGAAACTTGCCGGGGTTCGTCCGTTCACGGCAGCTTGGCACCGGCGCGTCCCGTGGGCGCGTCCGCCATGCGACAGCAGCACTTCGGGAGGCACGCCATGATTCCGGCGCCACGCACGATCGTCCTTCGGGCTGGGTTCATCCGCTCGTCCTCCCGCCTCGTGGCATCGTTCCTCTACCTCGCAATTGCGATCGTTGTCGGTGGAGGTGCACCGGCCGCAGCGGCCCAGGAGGTGCCGGACGGATTCCAGGACGAGTGGTCCTCGATCGAGGCATCGTTCGCCTCGCTTCTGGACGAAGAAGGCGTGGTCGGCGGATCGCTGGCCTTCGTGCAGGGCGGTCGGACCTTGGCGCTCGCGACGCACGGGATGGCCGACCGCGACGCGGGCCGGGCGGTCGACGCCCGCACCATCTACCACTGGGCGTCCATCACCAAGACGCTCACCTCGATCGCCATTCTCCAGCTACGCGATCGTGGCCGCCTCTCGCTCGACGATCCCATCGTCGACTACGTGCCCGAGCTGAAGGGCGTCCACAACCCGTTCGGGTCGATGGACGAGGTGACGATACGGCACCTGCTGTCGCACTCAGCGGGTTTCCGGGGGTCCACCTGGCCCTGGGGCGGAGGTCGGGATTGGCATCCCCACGAGCCCACCGAGTGGTCGCAGCTCGTCGCGATGATGCCCTACACGGAGATCGTTTTTCCGCCCGGCAGCAAGTGGCAGTACTCGAACCCCGGCATCGTTTTCCTGGGGCGTGTGATCGAGCTCCTGAGCGGCGAGGATTTCGAGGTCTACATGGAAAAGAACGTGCTCAGGCCGCTGGGCATGCGGAGCGCGTACTACGACCATACGCCCTACCACCTGCTCCGGCACCGCTCCAACAACTATTACGGAAACGGGGAGGAGCGGACGGCCAACGGGCCGGACTTCGACACGGGCATCACGGTGTCCAACGGCGGACTCAACGGATCGGTCGAGGACCTGGCCAACTACCTGGCGTTCCTGCTGGATGATGCGCCCACGTCTGAGGCCTCCGGAGTGCTGGCCCGCGAGAGTCTGGTCGAGATGTGGCAGCCTCAGGTTGCGATCGGAGAGGGGGAGGGCATCCGCCAGGACATGGGCCTGGGATACTTTCTGCTGCACCGCTCCGGACGGCGCTTCGTGGGCCACACGGGCAGCCAGATGGGCTTTCGCACGGCGTTCTACATCCGGCCCGAAGCGGGCGTCGGGATGATCGTCGCGCTCAACACGGCCGCCGGATCGGGGTCCGACCACCCCGACACCGGCCGCATCCTGGGCACGATCCGGAACGCGGTCATGGACCGCCTGGTGCCGCTGTTCGAGGTCGACACGACCCGTTGAGCAGCACAGGGGCGGAAGGCCGAATCCGCATGCGAACGCTGGCAAATCACCCGCGGCGGGCCTTATCTTGATGGTCGGGGTCGACGCGATGAGACCCCTCCGGCAGCGGTAGTGTTGCCGCCGGGGTTTTATCGTTCAGCTTCGGGACTCACGCCGCGGGCGCGCGCGTGGGCACGTTCCCGTCGAGGATAGTATGAAGAGACACTCCCTGTGGGCGCTGTCCACACCCCTGCTGTTCCTCGCCTTGGGCGTGCTGTTTTCATCTACGGATTCGCGGCCGGTCGCGGCCAGCGCGCATGCGGCGGACACGCTCTCGGTCGAGTCCGCGGAAGCCACGGTGGATCGGTACTGCGTGCGCTGTCACAGCGACCGGCGAATGCGCGGAAACATGTCGCTCGAGTCGTTCACGATGCCGGAAGCGATCGCGGAGGGCGACCGCACCGAACGCATGATCCGCAAGCTCCGCGCGGGCATGATGCCCCCGGCGGGCTCCCGCAGGCCCAGCCCGGACACGCTCACCGGACTGGTGCTCGCGCTGGAGTCCACCATGGACGGCGCGGCCGCCGCGGCGCCCAACCCGGGTGCCCGCACCTTCCAGCGGCTCAACCGGGCCGAGTACGAGCGGGCGGTCGAGGAGCTGCTGGGCATGCAGGTCGACGCCTCGGCCTACCTGCCCAACGAGACGGTGTCCGCGGGGTTCGACAACATCGCCGACGTGCAGACTCTGTCACCGACCCTGCTCGACGCCTACCTGACCGCAGCGTCCGAGATCAGCCGCCTGGCCGTGGGCGACGTCTCCGCGTCTCCCTCGGAGACGACCTACGAGGTATCCCGCTATACGTCGCAGCGGGAGCACGTCGAGGGCGCCCCGATGGGCACCCGCGGGGGAATCTCGGTCGTGCACACGTTCCCGGCCGACGGGGAATACGTGTTCCGCATGTCGTTCGCGCACGAGTCCACGGGGAACCTGTTCGGCCAAACGGCGCCCTACGACGAGCAACTGGAGATCTCCGTCAACGGCGAGCGGAAAGCGCTCCTGGACATCGATCGCTGGATGCACGTGTCCGATCCAAACGGGGTCAACATGACCTCCGAGCCGATCTTCATCCCCGCCGGGCCTCAGCGGATCTCGGCCGCCTTCCTGAAGCACTTCGACGGCCCGCTGGAAGACTTGATGTCCCCGCACGAGTGGAGCCTGGCGGACAAGAAGATCGGGTACTCGTACGGGATCACCAGCCTGCCGCACCTCCAGGACCTGGCCATCGGCGGCCCCTACAACGCGACCGGAGTGTCCGACACTTCCGTACGGCAGCGGATCTTCACCTGCCGGCCGACATCGGACGATGATGCGCCCGCGTGCGCCCGTGAGATCGTCGGACGGCTGGCCCGCCAGGCGTATCGGCGTCCGCTCCAGGACGACGACCTAGACCTGCTGATGGCCGTCTACGACGAGAGCGCGTCAGCGGACGGGTTCGAGGTGGGCGTTCGCACGGCGCTGCAGGCCATCCTAGCCAGCCCCGACTTCCTCTTCCGGTTCGAGAGTCCGGCCACGGACGTGCGTCCGGGCGACACCTACCGGATCAGCGCCGTCAACCTGGCCTCGAGGCTGTCGTTCTTCCTGTGGGCCGCGCCACCGGACGCGGCGCTGCTCGCCGCCGCCGAGAGCGGAGCCCTGACGCAGCCGGCCGGACTGGGAGAGCAGGTGCGGCGCATGCTGGCCGATCCCCGAGCCGAAACGCTCGGATCGCGGTTCGCCGCCCAGTGGCTGCGACTCCAGGACCTGGACAAGGTCCATCCCGATGCGCTGAGGTTCCCGGACTTCGACGACTACCTCGCGGAGTCGATGCGCACGGAGACCATCACGTTCTTCAACAGCCTCGTGCGAGAGGACCGGAGCGTGCTGGACCTGTTCACGGCCGACTATACATATGTGAACGAGCGGCTGGCGGGGCACTACGGAATGGCCGGCGTCAACGGATCCGAGTTCCGGCGGGTGCAGTATCCGGACGCCGAGCGTCGCGGGCTGCTGGGCCACGGCAGCATCCTCACGCTTACCTCGCATGCCAACCGCACGTCGCCCGTGCTCCGTGGCAAGTGGGTCATGGAGGTGTTCCTGGGCAGCCCGCCGCCGCCCCCGCCGCCCAACGTGCCCACACTGGAGGCCACGGGTGAAGCGGAAGCCGGCAAGCTGCTGTCGGTTCGCGAGCGCATGGAGCTGCACCGGGCCAACCCGTCGTGCAACTCCTGCCATCGCATGATGGACCCGATCGGGCTCGCGCTCGAGAACTTCGACGTCACCGGCGCCTGGCGCATTCGCGACAACGGGGTCCCGGTGGATGTGTCGGGCGAGCTTTACGATGGCACGGCGCTGACCAGCGCAGCCGATCTGCGGCAGGCCTTGGTGCGCAAGACGGACGCGCTGATGCGCACGTTCACCGAGAACATGATGGCCTACGCGGTGGGTCGGCGCATCGAGTACTACGACATGCCCGCGGTCCGGAGGATCGTGCGGCAGGCGGCCGAGGACGACTATCGCCTCTCGTCGTTCATCTTGGGCGTTGTGAACAGCTCCGCGTTCCAGATGAGCCGCATGGAAGCGGTCGTGGAAGACACACCCGAAAGTCGGTAACGGCGGAAGTAGCCAGAACCCTTCAGGAGAACGAGACGTGAAGCTCATCACCGGCAAATACCTTCCCCGGCGGACGTTCCTCAAAGGCGTAGGTGCGACCGTATCCCTGCCGTTCCTCGATGCCATGGTTCCGGCCGGGCGTCTGTGGGGCGCCGTGCCCGCGGAGTTGGACCAGACGCGCCTGGTGTGCATCGAGATGGTGCACGGTGCAGCGGGAGCCAGCGAGTACGGAGCCTCGCGCAACCTTTGGTCACCCGCCACGGTGGGCCGGGACTTCGATCTCAGCCCGACCGCCCTGAGCTCGCTCGACCCCTACCGGGACTACCTGACCATCATCAGCGACACCGATGTGCGGGAGGCCGAGGCCAACACGGCCAAGGAGATCGGCGGCGATCACTTCCGGTCCAGCGCGACGTTCCTGACCCAGGCCCACCCCAAGCAGACCGAGGGGTCGGATATCTTCGTGGGCACGTCGATGGACCAGATGTACGCCCGCCGGTTCGGGCAGGACACGCCCATCCCGTCCATGCAGCTCTGCATCGAGAACGTGGATCAGTCCGGCGGATGCGCCTACGGCTACGCCTGCGTGTACACCGACACGATCAGTTGGGCCTCTCCCACCGAGCCCCTTCCCATGATCCGGGATCCCCGGGTGGCGTTCGACATGCTGTTCGGGGCCGGCGGCACACCGGAGGAACGCGCGTCGCGCCGCCGCACCAACCGTAGCATTCTGGACTTCATCACCCAACGGGTCGGCTCGCTCAAGCGTGAGCTGGGGCCGGCCGACCGGCAGCGGGTGGAGCGCTACCTGGAGAACATCCGGGAGATCGAGCGCCGCATCCAGCGGATCGAGCAGCACAACACCGGTGGGGCCATGCGGGAATTGCCGGAGGCCCCGGCCGGCGTGCCCGACTCGTTCGAGGAGCACGTGCGGCTCATGTTCGACCTCCAGGCGCTGGCCTTCGCGTCCGACATGACCCGCGTGTTCTCGTTCAAGATGGGCCGTGACTCGTCTGCGCGGGTCTACCCGGAAAGCGGAGTCGACAAGCCCTTCCACCCGGCGTCGCACCACGGCGGCAACGAGCAGAACATCGAGGACTTCGGGCTCATCAACCGCTACCACGTCGCGCAGCTTCCGTACTTCCTGGACCGGCTGAAGGCGACCATGGAAGGCGACGCCCACCTGCTGGACAAGACCATGATCATCTACGGGTCTCCCATGGGCGATCCGAACGTGCACAACCACAAGCGCTGTCCGCTGTTCGTGATGGGAGGTGCCAACGGACGCATGGCCGGAAACCTCCACCTGAGAGCAGACCCGGGCACGCCGATGGCGAACGTCATGCTGAGCCTGATGCACAAGCTGGGCATGGACGACTTGAAGAGCTTCGGTGACAGCACGAGCGACTTTTCGCTCACGGTCTAGGACTACCATCCCCGGGATTACCATGATCAAAAAGCTGAGCGGGATGGCATTCGGCGTGGCCGTGGTCGCGGCCACCGTGGCGGCGACGCTGACCGAGTCCCCGGTGGCCGACGCGGCCATGCGGGGAGACGTCGAGGCCGTGCGCGACCTGATCGAAAGCGGCGCCGACGTGAACGCCCCCCAGGGTGACGGCATGACCGCGCTCCATTGGTCCGCCCGCTCGGGAGACCCCGGGCTCGTGGCACTGCTGGTGGAAGCCGGTGCGGAGCCCGATCCACGAACGCGCATCGGGGGATACACGCCGCTCCACCTGTCGGCGGCCGCTGGGCACGCCGAGGCCATGGACGCCTTGCTGGAAGCCGGCGCCGACGCCCGCGCGCGCACCACGATGGTCGGAGCCGCCGAGCCCCTCCACTTCGCGGCGGCTTCGGGCAGCACGGACGCCGTTCAGCTTCTCCTGGCCCACGGCGCGGCGGTGGACGTGCAGGAAGGATCCCGGGGTCAGACCCCGCTGATGTTCGCGGCCGCCAAGAACAGGCTGGACGTGGTCCGCATGCTGCTCGGTGCGGGAGCGGACGTCGCCCTGCAGACCGAGGTGGTCGACGTCGCCCGGAGGGCCGTGACCGACCGGGAGGAACGCCGGCTACGAAACGAGCGGATGAAGGCGCCCGGCGACGGGTACCCCGTCCCGGCGCGGGCCGAGCCCGGTGAGAGAGCCCGGGAGGCCGCTGCCGCGGCGGATTCCATAGAGGAGGCCCAGCGTCAGATCGAAGAGCCCGAGCCGCTCACGTACGGCCAACTGGTCGGAGGCCACGGCGGGTTGACGGCGCTCCTGCACGCGGCGCGCGAAGGGCACGCGGACGTCGCCTTGACACTGGTCGAGGGAGGCGCCGGCATCGACCAGGTGAGCTTGGGAGACGGAACGAGCCCCATGCTCATCGCGCTCCTGAACGGCCACTTCGACCTGGCGCTCGAGTTCCTCGCGCGCGGAGCCGATCCCAACCTCGCCAACGCGGCGGGCACTTCACCGCTCTTCGCCGCGATCAACACGCACTGGGCTCCCAAGTCGCGCTATCCGCAGCAGCACGCGTATACAAAGCAGGACGCGGACTACCTGGACGTGATGACGGCCCTGATCGAAGCGGGTGCGGATCCCAACGCGAGGCTCGAAAAGCACGTGTGGCACATGTCGTACAACTTCGATCTGCTGCAGGTCGATACCAAAGGCGCGAGCGTGTTTTGGCGTGCAGCCTACGCGCTGGACGTCGAGGCCATGCAGCTCCTGATCGCCGCGGGCGCCGATCCGATGGTGCCCACGGAGAAGGTGCCCGAGCGGCGGTTCCGACGGGGCGGCGACGACACCGACTATTCGGGGCTGCCGCCGGTGCCCGTAGGGGGGCCGGCCGTCTATCCGATTCACGCCGCCACCGGCGTGGGATACGGCCAGGGGTTCGCCGCCAACGCCCACCGGCACGTTCCGGACGGCTGGCTGCCGGCGCTCGCGTACCTCGTGGAGGAGCTGGGCGCGGACGTGAACCAACGCGACCACAACGGCTACACGCCGCTCCATCATGCCGCGTCCCGGGGCGACACCGAGATGATCCAGTACCTGTTCGATCAGGGCGCCGACCCGACCGCCGTCAGTCGCAGGGGCCAGACCACGGCCGACATGGCCAACGGTCCCTACCAGCGCACCCAGCCCTATCCCGAGGCGGTGGCGCTGCTGGAATCGCTCGGATCGGCCAACAGCCACAACTGCGTGAGCTGCTGACCCGATTCCGGGGTGCCGCTCCGGACCTCAGGAGCCCGCGATAGACTCCCTAACGGCCTGAGCGGTCCGCTCGATCCGGAAGCGGAGTAGCTTTTCACCCACGGCGATGGCTTCTTCCTTGGGCGCGATGCTCACGCCGTTGATCGTGGCCTTGCCGGCCTCGACCCGCTGGTCGTAGCGGACGACGGTGGGGTCCACCGTCATCATGATCGACGTGATGTAGAAGTTGTCGTGTAGGCCTTCGTCCTCGGGCTGTACCACACCCAGGTCCTCCTCCATATAGGCGAGCACCTCGTCGTAGTTGTAGAACTCGGGGATGAAGTGCGCCCTGGCTCCTTGCCACCGCTCGTTGAGCGCCGTTACCACCTGCTCCATCCAGCGCTGGTTTCCGCCGCTGTCGCCGATGAACACGACGTCGGTGAAGCCGTGGGCCTCGAGGCTGCCGGCCACGTCTTCGAGCACCATCCGGAACGTCTCCGGCCGGAGGCTGAGCGTGCCGGGATAGCGCATGTGGCCGCTGGGCGGCTCGATCGAGCCCTCCGGGACCAGCTTGATCACGGGGGCGCAGAGCGCATTGCCCAACTCGCGCGCCAACGCCTCGCACGCTCCGATCAGCACGTAGTTGTGCTTGCCCGTGGCCACGTAGGGGCCGTTCTGCTCGATGCCGCCGGTGGCGATGATCGCGGTGGTCTTCCCGTCGACCAGGGCGTCTCGCACCTCCATCCAGGTCAGCTCCTCGATCCAAACCGAGTTGAGCGCGGGAATGGGGCGGGGAGTGCGGAGGTCCTCCGCTAATTGGGCTTCCGCCTGGGCCTGCCGGCGCGCCCGCTCCTCCGCGGACAGCTCGGGTGGGCCCTCCTGGACACAGGCGCCGGCGGAGAGGCACGCAGCCAATGCGAGGATCGACGGTGTCGCGCTGCGGATCATGGGGATTCTCCGGGGTTGAGGCCGCCTTCGGGGCGTCCGCCAGGTTGCAACTTTATCGGCAAAGGGGACGTCAATAGGAGGTGACGGTCCCCTTCCGCGTCAAGGACGACGATCCTCCATGTCCCAGCTCAAGTTCGCCCTTCGTTCGCTCACCAAGACCCCGTTTCTCACAGCCGTTGCCGCGCTTTCCCTTGCGCTCGGCATCGGTGCCAACGCGGCGATCTTCTCGATCTTTCATCAGATCCTGCTGCGGCCCCTTCCGGTGAGCGAGCCCGATCGACTGGTGAACCTGGGTGCTCCGGGGCCCAAGCCGGGCTCTCAGTCCTGCAACAACGCGGGGGACTGCGACGAGGTCTTCAGCTATCCCATGTTCCTCGACCTGCAGCGGGCGGAAGGCCCCTTCAGCGGGGTAGCGGCCCACCGGACGTTCGGAGCCAACGTGGCCATCCGAAACCAGACCCGGGGCGCCGAGGGGATGATGGTGTCGGGCTCCTACTTCTCGGTGTTGGGCGTGCGGCCGTCGCTGGGCCGGCTCATCACCGAAGCGGACGACCGGACCATCGGAGAGCACGCGGTGGCGGTGCTGGGGCACGGATACTGGACCACCCACCTGGGCGGCGATCCGACCGTGTTGGACGAGACCATCGTCATCAACGGCAGGCCGATGACCGTGATCGGTGTGGCTCCGCCGGGGTTCGACGGCACCACGTTGGGCACGCGGCCGGACCTCTACATCCCCATCACCATGCGGGCTACGGTCAATACCTGGTTCGACGGCTTCGAGGAGCGACGCAGCTACTGGGCGTACCTGTTCGCACGCCTCAAGCCCGGACAGGACATCGACGCGGCGCGCTCCGAGATCAACACCGTCTACCGCTCGATCATCAACGACGTGGAAGCTCCCCTCCAGGAGGGGATGAGCGATCAGACCATGGGCCGATTCCGGGCCAAGCAACTCACGGTCGAGCCCGGGCAGCGGGGACAGAGCTCCGTGGATGAGGATGCGCGGACGCCGCTGCTGCTCCTGTTCGGAATCACGGGCCTGGTGCTTCTCATCGCCTGCGCGAACATCGCGAACCTCCTCCTGGCCCGCGGGGCCGGACGTTCGCAGGAGATGGCGATTCGGGGATCGCTGGGAGCGAGCCGTGGGCGCATGCTCACGCAACTCCTCATGGAGTCGTGCCTGCTCGCATTGCTGGGTGGCGTGGCGAGCCTGATCGTGGCTCGCGGGACGCTCGGCGCGATCACGTCGATCCTGCCCCCGGACGTGGCGGTGGGGATGCAGTTCGAGCTCAAGACGGCGGCCATCGTGTTTACCGCGCTGCTCTCGATCGGGACAGGCCTCCTCTTCGGCATGTATCCCGCGCTGCACAGCACACGCACGGATCTCTCTAGCGTGCTCAAGGCCAGCTCGGGTCAGCCCTCCGGGGCGCGGTCCGCGGCGCGGTTCCGCACGGCCCTGGTGACGGCGCAGATCTCGCTTTCCATGGCCCTGCTCGTGGGCGCCGGCCTCTTTATCAAGAGCCTGGCTAACCTGAGCCGGGTCGAGCTGGGGCTGGAGCCCGAGAACGTCGTGGCGTTTTCTGTCGCCCCCGACCTGAACGGGTACGAGACCGAAGACATGCGCGTGTTCTACGACCGCTTGGAGCAGGAGCTCGCCGCCGTCCCGGGCGTAGTGTCGGCGTCGGCCGGGCTGGTGCCCGTGCTGAGCGGCTCCAACTGGGGCACCGACGTGTCGGTCCAGGGCTTCGAGTCAGGCCCCGACATCGACTCCAACTCACGGTACAACGAAGTGGGGCCCGGCTATTTCCAAACGCTGGGCATGAACCTGCTCTCCGGTCGTGAGTTCACGGTCGCGGATGACCAGGACGCGCCCAAGGTGGCGGTAGTCAACCAGGCGTTCGCGCAGAAGTTCGGCCTGGACGAGCGTGAGGTGGTAGGAACGCTGATGTCGACCCGCAGCCGCACCGACGAGCTGGACATGCAGATCGTGGGGCTGGTACAGGACGCCAGCTACAGTGAGGTGAAGGGAGACGTGCCCCCGCTGTTCTTCATTCCGTACAGGCAGGGCCAGAACCTTTTCGCGATGACGTTTTACGCCCGCACCGGCACCGACGCGCGGACGGTCATGCGGCAGGTGCCGGACCTCATCAAACGCCTGGATCCCAACCTGCCCGTCGCGCAACTGAAGACCATGACCCAGCAGGTCAAGGAAAGTGTATTCCTCGAGCGGCTCATCGGGACGTTGTCTTCCGCGTTCGCGCTGTTGGCCACCATTCTGGCGGCCGTCGGCCTCTACGGGGTGTTGGCGTACACGGTGGCCCAGCGCACACGTGAGATCGGCCTGCGCATGGCCCTCGGGGCGGACGGCAGCCGCGTGCGGCGCATGGTGCTGAGCCAGGTTACGCGCATGACGGTGGTGGGAGGTGTGATCGGCCTGGCGCTCGCGTTCGGGTTGGGACGGGCGGCTCGGTCGATGCTCTACGAGCTGGACGGGTTCGACCCGACGGTGGTGGTGCTCTCGCTGATCGGGCTGGCAGTCGTCGCCGTAGCCGCCGCGTTGGCTCCCGCGTTTCGCGCCTCCGGAGTGGATCCCATGCAGGCGCTCCGGTACGAGTGATGCGCTTGCCCCATGCGTGCCGTTTGCAACAGTTTATACGCACGGCGGGCGGGTAAACGCGCGGCGGAGGGCTGCTATCGATAGCGGGAGGGTTTCACCATGGCGTTGTTCCGCTCACGGCGGTTGATCCCGCGCCTGACCGTCGAGGTTTTGGCACCGAGCGTCGTCATCGCCTGCGTGATGACCGGGATCTTCTTCGTCACCCGCGTTCCGCCATCCCAGGCAGAAGAGGCCGCGGGCGTGACCCGGTCTGTTGCGGAAGAGACCCCAGCCGCGGCCTCGACCGAGACCCCCAGCCCGGCCGAGACGGCGCCCGAATCCGGCACGGACTCGGAGCCTGCTGTGGAAGACGACCCCGCATCCCCCTCCGACAATGTCAGCCCCAAACCCGCGTTTGGCGCGCCCTTCCAGCTCCGCGCCGGCGTGTTCCGGGTGTTTGCCAATGCCACGCAGTTGGCGGACGAGTACGTGGCGCTGGGGTTCACACCGGAAGTCGTGACCAAGTACACGAGCGAGGGCGACGACGTGTACTACGTATACGCGGCGGGATATGACACCCGAGACGAAGCCCGGGCCGCGGCGGCCCGCATCCGGGCCGAGGGGAAGGACGTCGTCGTCGAGAGCGGCAACGACGGATAGCGCTTCTCAGTCCACTAGGGCACCACGGGCCAGTACCGTAGCGCCGCCTCTTCCACCCCTCCGCCCGTGTCGATGGCCACGAACACGTCCATGCTGCCGTCGTCGGTCATCCTGTAGGTCAGACCCGAAAAGTACGCAGCTCCGCCCTCGACCCTGACGAGCGGGAAATCCATGGTCTCGTCCTTCTCCTCCCAGCCCTCGAGATCCGCCCCGAAGTGCTTGAGGCGCAACACGACGCCGTCCCCTTCCTGGACGATCCACATGATCTCGTAGAACCGGGGGCTCCCGTCGACGCTGTGCTTGAAGACGCCCGCCATGGCCCCGTCCTCGCCGCCGGTCCAGACCTCTTCCGCGACACCGCCCATCCCCGGGCCACGCCAGCGTCCCACCATCCACGCGAACGCGTCCAGGTCGGCGTGCGTCGGGACCGGCCCGTCCAGCTTCAAGGTGTTCTCGGTGTTCCGGCTTTGTCCGTATCCCGGCTCCGCTGCCATCAGCGTCGCGGCGGCTGCCCAAAGAAGGCCTGCCGTCCAGACCGTGCGTCTCATGCCGCCCTCCTCATTTGCTGAGATCTTCCGCCAGCATCAACGAATGTCCGTCCAGGTCACGGAATGCCGCGAGCTTGACCATGCCTTCCTCTCCGAACGAAGGGCCGTCGAATTCGACCCCGCGGGCTTCCAGCTCCGCACGCGTACGATCCAGGTCGGCAACCTCGAACGTGGGCACCACGCCCCCGACCGCCACGTCTTCCCGATCGGCCAGGCCCAGCGTCACGCCCGGAACCGGGGTCTGAAGCTCGCACCAACCGATCTCCTCGACGTCGTAGAGCAACTGGCCCCATGGCGCTGGGCTACTTGCCGACGCCCGCGGCGACCAACCTGCGAGCCGCGCTCACGTCGTTGGAACACGCGCTGCCGCCTCCGGCCCTTGCCTGACCCCTCCGGCTCCCGAACCTTGAGGGGGTTTCGCGCGGTCTTCGCTCCGAGGCGCCAGCATGAGTCAGCGCAACCTCCGGTCGTCGGATCTGGGCGGGGAGTTCGAGGTGCTAAGAGTCCTCGGCCGCGGCGTGCGGGCGACGGTCTATCTGGCCCGCGAAGTCGCGTTGCGCCGTCTGGTGGCGATCAAGCTGCTGAGTCCGGCGCTGGCCGGGGATTCGGTGGTGCGGCAGCGCTTCGAGCGGGAGGCGCGAGCGGCCGCCCGACTGGTCCATCCCAACATCGTTGCGATCCACCGTGTGTCGGCTCTTCCCGACGGGACGCCGTACTTCGTGATGGAGTACGTCGAGGGGCAGAACCTGGCGGACGCGGCTGCGGCAGGGGTGATCGATCACCCCACGACCTACGTGATCCTGACGCAGTTGGCCGACGCCCTCGCGTTCGCGCACGACCAGGGCATCGTGCATCGAGACGTCCAACCGTCCAACGTGATCTGGAACGCCTCGACGCATCGGGCGGTGCTGACCGACTTCGGCATCGCGGCCGTGCTGGAGACGGGCAGTGAGGTCGTGACGCGACTCACCCGAGCGGGCGAGGTGCTGGGCATGCCGCGCTACGCGAGCCCGGAGCAACTGTCGGGGCAGGCGCTCACGGGCGCAGCCGACGTGTATTCGCTGGCCATCCTCGGGTACGAGCTGATCGCCGGCGAAGGCCCGTTCGAGCCCATATCCCCGTCGGATTTCGACCCGGAGGAGTTCAGGGCCAACCCCCGTCCGCTGAGTCGGCTCGCTCCCGACGCGGACCGCCGGGTGGCGGCCGTGCTCGAGCGTTGTCTGGCCAGGAAACCGGAGCGCCGTCCGCCGCCCGCCGACGTTTGCAAGCGCGTGGCATCCGCCGTGGACCGGAACTCGCCCGCGCACGGCGCGCTCTCCAATCTGTTCACGACGCCCATGCTCGATTCGGCCGCGGAGCACCTGCCGCCGTTCCAGCGCTTCATCGACGAGCTGAGGCAGCGCAGGGTGTTCAATGTCGGGCTCGCCTACGCCGCGCTGATCGTGATCGTGTTGGAGGGAGCGTCGCTCATTTTGCCTGAGCTGCCTCTTCCGGCGTGGTCCTACACCGCCGTGGTGGCCCTGACCTTGGCGGGCTTCCCCGTCGCGTTGGTCCTGGCCTGGAGCTACGACCTTACGGCGGAGGGAATTCGTAGATCGGCGAGCCCGGTCCAGGCCGAGCGCAGCATCCGGCTGCTCCGCTACGGCGGCCTGGCGATGAGCCTGGTGGTGGCGGTGCTGATCGGCTGGTGGATCCTGCGGTTCTAGGGGCGGACCAGCACCTCTCCCGGGAGCGCTCCCGTGGCTCGGCCTCCGTCCACGGTGAAGCGGCCGTTCACGAGCACGTATTCGATGCCCTCTGCGTAGAGGTCGGGCTCCAGAATCGTCGCCCGGTCCGCGATTCGGTCGTAGTCGAACACTACGACGTCGGCCACCTGACCCTCGCGCACGTAGCCGCGGTCGCGAAGGCCCACGATCTGGGCCGGCAGGCCGGTCGACGAGCGGATCGCGAACGGCAGGGAGATCACGCCCCGCTCCTTCACGTAGTGGCTGATCTTCCTGGGAAACGCGCCGTAGTAGCGTGGGTGCTGCCCGGGAGACGTGCGCATGGAAACGCCGCCGTCGGTAGACGTCGCAGTGTACTCCTGGCGCATGTAGGTCTCGACGTCGAAGGGGTGGCCGGCCACGGGCCGGAACCGGACGCCGTCCCGGAGCGGCGGCTCGCCCTCCAGGGCCAATGCGATCAGCGTTTCGGCCACGGAGAGCCCTCGCTCGTCGGCGATGTCCACGAGGCTCCGTCCGACCAACGTCGGGTCGTGTGGAGCCGCGACCACGATGTGGCGATCCGCGCCGCCCTGGAGGTCCAGGATGTGCGCGATGTCGCCCTCGAGCAGCCGCCGGCTTTCGGGGTCGCTCCAGTGCGCGCGCAGGTTGGCCTTGTAGTCGTCGAGCAATCCGGGGCGTCGCCAATCCGGATCGTCCAAGCCGCCGGAGCGGTCGGCGCCCGGCGGCGCGAACGACCAGATCGGAAGCACGCCCGTGGGTCCGCCTCCGAACGTCTCGTAGGGATACTGGTCGAGGTACACCTGCACGCCTTCCGCCCGCGCTCGGTCGATCAGCATGACGTCGATGGCTGCGTGGCCCCATGTGGAGGGTCCCTTGGCCTTGATGTGGCTCCCCACCACCCGAATGCCCGACTCCCGTCCGATACGGATGGTCTCGAGCGTCCCGTCCGTGGCGGTAAGACGCCAGCCGCGCGGCCAGGTTGGAGGGATGTCGTAACCAGCCAGGATCGAAGGGGTCTGCCAACGGGGAAGGGGGGACTGGCTCCGCTGGTGGGCGTAATAGAAGCCGTCGTAGTCGGCCACGACCCGGGCGAGCGCGATCAGCTCCTCGGTCGTCGAGAACCGGCCGGGCCGATATTCCGGGCCGGCTCCCAAGCCCCAGGCGCCCGCTTCCATGCCCCGGCGGACCAGCGCCTGCATGTCGCGGATTTCCTCCGCGGTTGCCGGACGCTCGTAGTCGTCGCCCATCACCTGGCTGCGGACCGTGCCGTGTCCCACCATGGGCACCACGTTCAGCGCGGTTCCCAGCGAGCGATAGGCTGCGATCTCGTCCGTCAGCGGCCACATGGGATTTCGGCCGTCGGGGCCCATGACCACCGTCGTGATTCCCTGCGTAACCAAGTTGTGGGCCTTCCGCGGTTCCACGGACTCGGACACCAACGCACGGTCGGCGTGGGAGTGCATGTCGATGAAGCCCGGCACCACGAACAGGCCGGAGGCATCGACCACTCGGGTCGCCGTGGCGTCGTCCGTCACACCGACCCGGACGATGCGGCCGTCCACGATCCCGACGTCCGCGCGGAAGTCGGGGCTGCCCGAGCCGTCTATGACCCGACCGCCCCGGATCAACACATCGAAGTGAACGGCCTGCCCCGATATCGGTGCCGCGAACAGACCCGGAAGCAAAAGGAGAATCGTGCCGGCGCCCAGCCGGAATTGTCGCCACATGAGGCGAATATCGGCCGATCCCTGCGCGGGCGCTAATCCCTTGCGGGGTGCGGCGGGGACCGGCATTGTCGCGGGCCGCCTCGACCCTCTCGCCTACTGATTCGCCCGCGGAGCCGACACCCTGAGCCAGACGTCCAAGGCCAAGTCGTTCGATCGCTCGATCGTCGAGGGTCCCATTCGGAGCGCCGTGTGGAAGCTGGCGTGGCCCACCATGCTCCAGAACATCGTGGGTGGCCTCCAGGGCATCATCGACCACGCCATGGTGGGGCACTATGTCGGCTTCACCGGCAACGCGGCCATCGGCGTAGCCTGGCAGATCTTCCTGGTCGTCGTGGTCTTCATCAGCTCGCTCTTCACGGGCATGGGCGTGCTGGTGGCCCGGTTCACGGGCCGGAACGAATCGGAAAAGGTCAACCGCACGGTGTACCAGGCGTTCCTCACGGCCTTCGTGCTGGCGGTGGGCATCTTGGCGCCGATCGGCTACATCCTGTCCCCGACGCTGCTGGAGCTGGTCAACGCGGAGCCCTCGGTTCAGGCCGAGGCGCTTCCGTACCTCCGCATCATGTTCCTCTTCAGCTTCGGCATGATGCTCTTCTTCATGCTGGGCGGCGCCCTACGCTCGGCCGGTGACGCGCAGACGCCGATGCGGCTGGGGATCGTGATGACGATCCTCAACGTCATCCTGAACGTTGTGCTCATTCGCGGGCTCGGGCCCATCCCGGGGTTCGGCACGGCCGGCGCCGCCATGGGCACGGTCATCGCCGGCGGACTCATCAGCGTGTACGCCATCTGGAAGCTCTTCTCGGGCTCGTGGGTGGTGGCGTTCCAACGGGGAATGAGCTGGCTGCCGGACCTCACGATCATCAGGTCGCTCTTCCGCTTCGGCTTGCCCACGGGCATCCAGGGGGTCGCGATGAACGTGGGCGGGGTGGTGCTCCTGCGCTTCATCGGCTCGTTGGCGCAGAGCGCCGAGGCCCAGGCGGCCTACGCGGTGAGCTACACCCAGCTCTTTTCGTTCATCACGTGGACGTCGGTGGGAATCATGGGCGCGACGGCGGCGGTGGCGGGCCAAAACCTGGGGGCGGACCGTCCCGACCGGACGGTCAAGAGCGTCCGGGTGGCTGCGGGCTTCGGGCTCATGGTGGCCGCGTTCGTGGGGGCGACCTTCCTGATCATGCCTCGCGTGCTGCTCGGCGTCTTCGGCATGGACGATCCGGCCGTGTTGGAGTTGGGCGTGGAGCTGCTTCGCTTTCTGAGCGTTTCAGGCCTGTTCATCACGGTGGCCCTGGCCTATACGGGCGCCCTTCAGGGCACGGGGGATACCAAGAGCCCGCTGTACATCTCCATCGTCTCACAGATCGTGGTGCCACTCGGTCTCTGCTGGGCGTTCCAGACGTTCGGCACCCTGGATCCGGCGGACGTCTGGCTGGCCATCTTGTTGGGGCACGTGACCCGTGCGGTGCTGAGCGTGATTCGCTTCAACCAGGGTCAGTGGCGGCACATCGAGGTCGACATCGGCGAAGCCGAGCCGGCATAGCCCATCGACGAGGTGCACCAGGCGCGGGTGGTGCACCCCACCCGAAAGGCGGGACTACAACCGCTTAGCTGATTCCCGGAGGTCCGCCCGGACCGAAGATCATGACGCCGTCGTCCGAGCACCCGTCGGGGGTCGGCGGGGACGGCAGGTTACAGAACGCTCCGACCTCGCTGAGCTGAGCGGCCAGGTTGGCCGCGTCGACCTCGGCCGCGCCGTGGCTCCGAAGAATCACGTGCAGCTCGGACTTGTAGGTGTTGTCCACTCCGTGGCGATCGCCCAGGAGTAGCTGCCGATCCCCGATGTCGTGCCGGTCCAGGTAGCCGAGGAACGAGTGGGCGGCCCCCGTCGCAACGGCTCCACCCGCATTGACGAGCGTCACCCGTGCCTGGGGCGATCCCAGGTCGGGAAGGCCACACCCGTCCTTTCCGCACCCGCGCGGATTGTCGAACACTACGAACCAGAGGGTATAGGCGTGACCGGCGACTACGCCGGTCGCATCGATGTCCACCCAAAGCGCGTCCTTCGTCCGGGTGAGGGTGGCGGTTCCGGCGACGCCGGCGCCGGTCCCGAACTCGTCGAACACCGGCGCGACCTGCACGACGACAGGTGCATCATAAGCTGCGGTCAGCGCCACGTCGGTCGCGGCATCCGGCGCGTCGGCGGGCGAGCCACAGCCGAGCGCGAGCAACGGAAGCGCGAGTAGGGGTACGAACCTCTTGAGCATGGAGGTCTCCTGGTCCGGGGGACGGACCGTTCACACGTGGCCGTCCCTGTGAAGGTTCCTCACCGCCTCGGTCCGGGGTCTCCCGCCCACCTGTGCCTGCCACCTTCGCGCCGACAACCAGTACGGCGGCAGATTCGGATTCCCGGGGGGATGGCCAAGGTGAGCCGTCGGGGCGGCCCTGTCACGCCGGAGATTTGCCGGGCTTTTCGGCGTCAATGTGATCTCAGGGGAGGGTGAGCCGACCTAATCGCGTGCGTGCCCGCAGGCTACGAGCACCCCGTCCCTGCCGATCTTCTCTCGATTGGCCGGGGTCCCCCGGGCTCGGCACTGGCGGCGCGTCGGCGTCGGCACCCGCCTTTACCCGCGGACCGGTCCTCCCCAGGTTTGATAACCAGAATCATTCGGGAGGGATTCGATGCACCGAGACTCAACCATCGCAACCCGCGCGGGGCGCGTCCGCAACGTGCTCCCCGGGGTGTTCATCCTGGCTCTGACCGTGTTGGTCATGGTCGGAGCGACTCGCGCCGACGGCGTAGTGTCGGCCGTCGCCGCCGAAGCCGGATTCGTGGAGGCGGGTTTTGCGGATGACGTGCTTCCGATCTTTGAACAGCGCTGCGTCAAGTGTCACGGCGGTGTCGGACCGGACGGTGAGCAGCGCCTCGAGGTCTTGTTGGACCTGAGCAGCTACGAAGGCGTCATGGCCGGCTCGGAGTACGGCACGGTCATCGAGCCCGGCGACTCGGAGGCCAGCTTGCTGATCGAGATGATCGTAGCCGGCGACATGCCAAGCCAAGACGACGGCGAGGAAGAGCTCGTTCCTCCGGAAGAGATCGAGCTGATCCGCGCGTGGATCGACGAGGGGGCCGAGAACAACTAACCGGGCTGCTTCACCCGTATTAGTGCATCGCCGGCCCCGCTGCGGCCTCCAACGACCATGAGATGAAGTCGCGGATGTCCTGGTTGGAGGTCGCCAGGTCTTCTGCCCTCAGATACATCATGTGCCCGCTGCGGTAGCCCGTGAACCGCATGCGGTCCTGCAGGCGTCCGGCCGGGTCCAGATTCCACATGGTGTACTTGGCGCTGAAATAGTCGGTGCCGCCGTCGTAATAGCCGGCCTGCACGAGCAGGTGCAGGTAGGGGTTCTCCGCCATGGCCTGCCGCAGGTTCTCGCCGGTCCGGTCGCCGTCCCGATTCCAGGGGCGGACGGGCCCGAACAGGTAGTACTGGAGGTCGGTGGACCAGCCCAGCTCGGTGCGGAAGTAGTGGTTGACGGCGGGGGAGAAGGCGTGGTTCCAGGCGCTCAGGGCCGGGTCGAAGTCATAGGACTCCCCGGCATTTTCGCGGTCCCGCCCCTTGTAGCGAGCGTCGAGCCGGCCCACGGTGTAGCCCTCGCTCCGGAGCAGCTCCTTCCGGAACTCCCCGACCGAAGGCCTCAGGTTGTGGTCCAGGTACCATTGGGCGGAGACCCCGGCCCACCGGGCGGCCTGCTGGGCGATCGCCGCACGTTGCGCCTCGGGTAGCGCGCCGCCGCGGGCGAGCGCCGGCAGATACGTGTCGATGGTCCAGGCCTCCACCTCCGGGAGGACCTCCTCGAGGGGTCGGCTCTGGAGCGCCTGATCGAGCTGTCCGTGGTACCAAGCCGTTGCCGTATAGTTGGGAAGGCCCAACGCGTCGGACACGGGGCCGGCCCGTGATACGCCCAGGCCGGTCGGGGACACGAGAATCACACCGTTCAGGTACATCCACTCCGATCCCTGGAGCTCGCGGGCCAGGCCGGAGGCCCTCGTGGTGCCGTAGCTCTCACCGATCAGATACTTGGGGGAGGGCCAGCGCTCGTGCCGGGTCACGAACGTGCGGATCCAGTCGGAGAGATAGCGCACGTCTTCGTTCACCCCGAAAAACTGCTCGCGGGCGGCGTCACCGACGATACGCGAATACCCGACGTTGACCGGATTCACATAGACGATGTCGGCCACGTCCAGCACCGAGTTGGGATTGTCCCGCATCCCGTAGGGCATCACCGGATAGCCCTCGTCGTCGATGTTGAGCATGCGCGGTCCGGTATAGCCGATGTGCATCCACAGCGACCCCGACCCCGGCCCGCCGTTGAACGACACCATCAGCGGCCGGTTGGTGCGGTCGCGGACGTCGGACCGCTCGTAGTACGTGTAGAAGAGCGAGGCGATCACCTGCCCGTCGGAGTTCCACACCGGTTGGTATCCCACCTCGGCCGTGTAGGGCACGGAGGCCCCGCCGATGGTGACGGTGTGCGACGTGCGGACGGCCGAGTCCGCGGGAAAGTCGAGCGCGGCGTCCATGGGCTCGGATTGGGCCGCGGCCGGTCGGGCCAAGCCGGCGGCCAGCGTCAGAAGGCAAAGCGAGAAGCGTATCACTAGCTCAGCAGCTCACACAGTTGTGGTTGTTTTTCGCGCCCAGGCTTTCCAGGAGGCGCACGGTCTCTTCATAGGGTTGAACCCGCTGGACCGGGCCGTTGGCCATGTCCACGGTGGTTTGTCCATTCCGCGCGACGGCAGTCACGTCCGCGCCTTGCTCGACCAGGTAGAGGATCAGCTCATTGTCTCCGCGCGCCGCGGCGTGGTGCACGGGTGAGTAGCCTTTGTGGTCCCTGGCGTTCACGTCCGCGCCCAGCTCTTCGACCAGGAAGCGCACGGCCGGAAGCCAGCCGTCGGGCGCGTGTCGGTGGGAGTTTCCGGCGAAGCCCTGGCCGTAGCCCACACCCGACGCCGCGTGAACGGGATACACGGCCGGTCCGCCCAACGGGACGGGCGGCAGGCCCGATTGGTCCGCCTCCTCGCCCCGCCTCCGCCTCCGCTCGGGCACCTTCACGGTGGGAATACCCGGATCCGCGCCGTACGTGAGGAGCAGCTTCATGGCCTCGATGTCCAGCGCGTACGCGGCCCGCCAAAACGGCGTGGCTCCCGAGCGGTCCACACCCAGGAGGTCCCGGTTGTAGGTGGTGTACCAGAGGCTCTTGTTGAGCCGTGCGTTGGGATCCACCCCGGCGTCCAGCAGCGCGGTCATGAGCTCCAGGTAGGATGTTTCCTGTTGCAGGTAGACGGTGGGTTGCGGGTGCCGGGCCTTGGGCGCCCAGTGCATGTTCAACGTCGCGTAGAGCGGCTGAGCCCCGGCGTCGCTCCCCAGGCTGGGATCGGCCCCCATCTCCAGCAGGCGCATGGCCAGGTCGAAGTAGCCGTTGATGGTGGCGAGCAGGAGCGGCGTGGTGCCGTCGGCCGCGCTGGGCTGATCGATGTCGGCGCCGCCCTCGAGCAGCGCCTCCACCGCCGTGGTGTGGCCCTCGCGCACGGCCAGGTGGAGCGCGTGCAGCCCGCCGTGCGAGCCCACGAGGTCCGAGTAGTTCAGCGGCTCCGGCTCACCCCCGCGGCGCTCGATCTCCTCGTGGGTCTCCGGCTCGCGCGGCTGGGGCGACTCCACGATCGGGGCTTCGCCCCGCATGCGGCGTTGCCGCGCCGCCCGGGCGCGTTGATCCTCGTCTGCCCGGGCCTGGACGTCGATCACCTTGGCGGTGACGTCGGGCCGTGCGCCGAGCTCCAGCAGCGCAGATACCGCTTCGGCACGCCCCTTGGCCGCGGCGAACATGAGGGGCGTCTGACCCCACCGGGGCTCCGTGGCGTTCGCGTCCGCGCCCCGGCCCACCAGCACTCGGATCGACGCCGCGTCTCCGGAGGCCGCCGCGAAGTGGAGGGGCGCGGCCCCGTTCGTGGTCCGGGACTCGGGATCGGCGCCGGCGTCCAAGAGCGCCTCCATCACTTCGGCGGCGCCGATCGTGGCGGCCACGTGCAGAGGCGTGTGCTCTCCAACCCGGGTGACGGCGTCCACGGCCGCCCGGGCCTCGAGGAGGACCGCGACCATCTCCCGGTTTTCGTGGCGCGCGGCCCAGTGGAGCCCGGTCATCCCGTCGCCCTGCGCCTGGTTCACGTCGGCTGAGCCCTCGATCAGCGCGACGACCCGGTCCAGATCGTTCTCCATGGCGGCGTCGGCCACGGGTGCGTCCGGCGTCGCGGCGCCAACGGCGGTGGCTAGGGCGAACAGGGCCGCCATCCGCAGGCTCGAAGCCCGCATTCCTCTCCGCATCAGATCGCAAACACTTCGGTCGAGTCGCCGAAGCTCTCCATGTCGTCCATGCCCAGCTTGTGCATCAGGCTCAACATGACGTTGGCCATCGGCGTCTCCGGGGCCGCGCGCAGGTGGCGGTTGCCCTCCAGATGGCCGTTCGCTCCACCCACGACGAACAGCGGACAGCGCTTGTGGTTGTGGAGGTTGGAGTCGCCCATCGGGGACCCGTAGATGATCATGGACTTGTCCAGCAGCGTTTGGTCGCCCTCCTGAATGGACTGGAGCTTCTCGAAGAAGTAGGGAAGCAGGCCCACGTGATACGTGTTGATCCGGGCGAACTCCTCGACGGCATTCGGATTTCCGCCGTGATGGGAGGCGGGATGGAACCCCTTGTCGACTCCGCTGCCCGGATAGACCCGGCTGGACGCGTCCCGTCCCATCTTGAACGAGAAGACCCGGGTCATGTCCGACTCGAAGGCCAACGCCTGAAGGTCGAACATCAGCTTCACGTGTTCCTCGAACGAGTCAGGCACACCCGCGGGCGCTCCCGGCAGCTCCCTCATCTCGCCGCTGGTGTTGCGGGCCACCACCCGCTGGATCCGTCGCTCGATCTCGCGAATGTCTTCCAGGTAGCGTTCCATCCGCTGCCGATCGGTGGCGTCCAGCTCCCGTTTGAGTTGGGCCACCTCGCCCACGATGAAGTCCAAAATGCTGGCGCTCGCCTTCTGGCGGGCGGCTCGGGCCTCCGGGGTTCCGCCCGCGCCGAAGAGTTGGTCGAACGCCACGCGGGGATCCCGGATCATGGGCAGCGGCTGGGTGGGGGACGACCAACTGATGGTGTCGGTATACACGCACGCGTACCCGTACGCGCACCCACCCGCCTGGTCCACGTTTTCGATGCAGAGCTGCATGGACGGGATGGGCGTGTCCTGACCGAACCGTTGGGCGTAAAGCTGGTCCAGCGACGTGCCGACCTCGACGTCCGAGCTCTCGGTCTGCTTGGGATGGGCCTGGGTCAGGAACGTGGCGCTCGACCGGAAGTGATCGCCCCCGATCTCCTTGGCGGTGCTGGCCTCCGCCTGCCGCACGTCGGTGTCGCTCACGATCGTGAGGTAGTCGCGGAAGGACTCCAACGGACTGAGCGAGCTCGGTCCGAAGGCGAAGTTCTTCCCTACGTCCGCGGGTGACCACAGGTGCTGTTCGGCGCCCCACGCGTTGCTGCCCGCGGAGCCGTGTACCATCTCGATGCAGACCAGTCGGGCCTGGTCCAACGATGCTCCCGCCGCGGTTTCCGCAAGGAGTCGACGCGCCGGGACCATGGCCTGGAGAAACGGAAGCGCGACCGTGGCTCCGGCGCCGCGCAGGAAGGTCCGGCGGGGTAGGTGCTTTCCGAGAATGATGTGCATAGAAGGTTCCCTCAACGCTGCTCCGAAGACGGGTGTTGGGCGGACTCCGCGGCGTCGACGGCGGTGGCCGGCGCTTTCATCTGAAACGCGGGGCTCCGCACGATGCCCAGCACGAACGACGATACGCGGTAGTCGTCTGTAGCCGCCGTCCGCTCGATCTCGCGGATCGACGGCATGTCGTAGGTCTCGACCCGGCGTCCCAAGGCGTACGCCATGAGGTTCTCCGTGAACGTGCGCACGAGAGGACTGGTACGACGCAGCAGGGCCTGCCGCAGGTCTGCCGGGCTGGCGATCGGCGTCCCGTCATAAAGCTCGCCGGCCGCGTCGATGGGCACGCCGTTGTCCTTGATGCGCCACGCTCCGGTGACGTCGAAGTTGTCGAGCGCCAGTCCGATCGGGTCGATCACCCTGTGGCAGGAGTTGCACGCCGGGTTCGATCGGTGCTGCTCCATCCGCTCCCGGACCGACAGCATGCGGCCGTCCGCCACGTCGTCCGTGGCCTCCAGCTCCGGCACGTCCGGCGGGGGCGGGGGCGGCGGCGTGCCGAGCAGCACCTCCATGATCCACTTACCGCGGAGCACGGGCGAGGTGCGGCCTGCGTGGGACGTGAGGGTCAACACGCTGCCGTGGCCCAGAATTCCGCGCCGGAAATCGTCCGGGTAGGGCACCCGGCGGAAGTGATTGCCCGAGACGCCGGGGATGCCGTAGTGCCGAGCCAAGCGCTCGTTCACGAACGTGTAGTCGGCCGTGAACAGGTCCAGGATGCTCCGATCTTCTCGCACCAGGTGGTCGAAGAACCGCTGGGTCTCTTCGATCATGGCGTCTTTGAGCTGCTGGTCGAAGTCCGGATAGATGCGCACGTCCGGGTGGATCTTTTCCAGATCCTGAAGGCGCAGCCATTGGAACGCGAACCGGGACGCCAGCGCCTCCGCGCGCGGGTCCGCCAGCATGCGGGCCACCTGGGCGTCGAGGGTGTCCGGGTCGGAGAGTGCCCCGCGCGCCGCGACCCGGGTCAGCTCCTCGTCGGGCAGGGTCGACCAGAGGAAGAACGACAGCCGGGAAGCCAGGTCGGAGTCGGCGATGCGGTAGCCGGCCGCGTCACCGGCATCGCTGGACGGCTCTTCGAACCGGAACACGAAGTGCGGGCTGGCCAGGATGCCCTCCAACGCCATGCGCACGCCCGCCTCGAACCCGCCGTCCGTGGCGCCCACGTCGTAGAGGCCCATGAGTGCGGAGAGGTTGGATTCGGTGAGATCCCGCCGGTAGGCCTTCGATCCGAGCCGGGCGATGATCCGCTCGGCGCACGCGTGGGCGTCCGCCCCGGGCTCCGGCCTACAGGTGAAGATCCGGGCGCGGCTCGGCGTGTCGGACACGCCCCTCACGTCGAACGGGCCGGTGACCGCCAGGTCCCGCAGATGGGGCAGGCTGGTGAAGCCGTAGGCATCCGCGATGCTGGTGCTCGCGATGGACCAGTGGTGCGGAGACATGAGGTCTTGCACCGGCCCTTCGAACCTGGGCAGGAACGCAGCCGACAGCCGGCGTGCGCCGGCTCGGACGAAGATGGGCTCGGTCCGAAGGTTCACCCCGTCCGGATCGGACACGTGCATCCAGCGGTCGATCTCCATCAGCGCAACCCGCTCGCCGTCTACGGAGATCTCGATCTGCTCCGCATCTTCCGCCGTGTGCAGCGCAGCCTGTCCGCTGCCGAACAACGCGCCCGTCGTCTCGTGATGGAACGACACCCGGAACCGGTACTCCCCGTCCGCCGGGAAGGTGTGGGTCACGGACACGCCGCCTCGGGTCCCGTAGGGCGTGCCCTCGACGTGCTCCATCTGGGAATTCCAGCGCGGCACCCGATAGGTGGACTCGCTGGGGGTGGCCTCGGCGTCTCCCACGGCCAGACGGCTGATCTCCGCCGCTGCCCGAAGGTATGCGTCCATGAGCGTGGGCGAGAGCAACTGGACGTCCGCGATATTGTCAAAGTTGGCGCTCTTGGTGTCGGGCGGCAGGAACGCTCCGGCGTCGACGTCCATCGCCAACAGCTCGTATACTGCCCGCCGGTACTCGGCCTGGTTCAGCCGCTGAAACGTCCTGCGTCCGGGCTGTGGATTGGCCAGCGCATCGGCGTCGACCCGGGCCTCCAGCGTGGTTGCGAGACTCTGCAGCTCGACCTCGGGAGGCCTGCGCCGGCCGGCCGGAGGCATCATGCCTGCCCGGAGCTTCCGGATCATGCGTTCCGCCACCGTGGCCTCAGCCGCCGCTGCGCCGATGTCGAACGACTCGAGCGAAAGGTTGCCGGTCATGCGGCGGTCGTTGTGACAGCGGGTGCAGCTTCCCTGCACCAAGGCGTTGGCTGCTTCGTCGGTCAGCGTGTCGGCGCCGGGGACCGTGAAGAGCACCGCGTCCGGGTCGGCCCCCCGCAGCTCGACCTGAGCTAGGGGTCCCAAGTACAGGGCGGCGGCTCCACACATGATCAGCGGAACGGCCATGCCCCTCATAGCGATCATCTCGGTGGTTCCCCCGCGGCCATTCACGTGACGCGGAAACGTCCGAGAAAGCTTCGGTTTCCGCCCGGTCTTCCCAATTGACGCAATCTAAGCGGCTCCCGGACCGCGTGGCGAGTCGGAGTCCTCGCGGCGGATCACCTATTGATCCGCTTGCGACGACCAGGTCGGTTCCGGCAACCTTCGGCGAGTGTGCCGTCTTCCACCGTTTCCGAGGTGCCCGATGAACCGTCGACGTGTCGGCATGTGCTTGACTCTGGTCGCACTGGCAGGAGCCTCCGCGGCATCTGCGGAGGCCCAATGCGCAGGCTGCGTCTTTCCGGGGGAGGAGTGGGAAGTGCTGCGCGGCCCCGAGCTGACGGACCGGGGGTGGAACGTCGAGACACTCCGCGACGCTGCGACCTTCCTGAGAGACAGCGCCAACTCCACGGGCGTCGTGGTCGTGGACCGCGGCCGGGTGGTCTTCACCTTCGGCGACGTTCAGGAGCTCTCCTACCTGGCCTCGGTGCGGAAGAGCGTGCTCGCCATGCTCTATGGCTACTGGGTAGAGAACGGCATCATCGATCTGAACAGCACGCTCGCCGATCTGGGTGTGGACGACGTGGGCGGCCTGTTGCCCATCGAGAAGCGGGCGACCGTCGAGCACCTCATCACCGCACGCTCCGGCGTGTATCATCCGGCCTCCAATGCCGGCGACAATCTGGCCGACGCGCCGGCGCGCGGGTCGCAGGAGCCCGGCACCTACATGCTCTACAGCAACTGGGATTTCAACGCGGCCGGCGCGGTGTTCGAGCAACTGACCGGCCGGGACATCTACGACGAGCTTCAGTCCCAGCTCGCCATTCCCCTGGGCTTTCAGGACTGGGACCGGTCGGCGCAGCGCAAAACGGGAAACCTGACGATCTCCCGCAATCCGGCCTATCACATGTGGCTGTCCACGCGGGACATGGCCCGCATCGGCCATCTGATGCTCAACGAAGGCAACTGGGACGGACACCAGGTCATCTCGCGTGACTGGGCCCGTCGAATCGTGAGCGTGGTCACGCCGCTGGAAGAGATGAACCCGCTGGGCCGCCGGGATGGATACTTCGGATACGGCTATATGTGGTGGGTGTTCGACGGGCCTCGGGCGACGGGCCCCTTCGCAGGGGCGTATACCGGGCGCGGCGCGGTCGGCCAGTGGATCACCGTGCTTCCCGCGTTGGATCTGGTCGTGGCCCACAAGACCAATTCCATATACCGCCGCACCACGAGCTGGACGTCGTGGCAGCGCCTGATCGAAAAGCTCCTCGAGGCCAAGGGGATCGAAGCGACGACGCCTCTTCCCTGGAGTTGAGTGGCGGTCTAGGCCCCGGCCTGCCATGATCCCGCTGCTTCGACACCGCCTGTCGCCATTCTACATCCCGAGTTTCCGGAGATTTTCGATGCGTGCCACCGACCGTAAGAGGGTCCTTTTCCCCCTGCTGGGCGTCACGGCGCTGGCCTGTTTCTCTCCGGCCGTGTCCGCCGGAGGTCAGGAGCCGCCGAGCGTCCATCTGGAGGAGTTGACCTGGATCGAGGTGCGCGAGGCTATCGATGCCGGATACACGACCGTCATTCTCCCGACTGCAGGCACCGAGCAGAACGGACCTCACATGGTGCTGGGCAAACACAAATACATCGTGCACGCGGCGGCCGAGCAGATCGCCGAAGAGTTGGGCAACGCGCTGGTCGCGCCGGTCGTGACCTACGTTCCCGAAGGCGACGTGGATCCTCCGTCGGGACACATGCGCTATGCCGGGACGATCACCCTGCCGAACGAGTACTTCATGAAGTTGGTGGAGTACGCGGCCCGGAGCTTTGCCGCCCACGGATTCACCGACATCGTGTTCATAGGCGACAGCGGCGGAAACCAGCGAGGAATGTCCACGGTGGCCGACGCCTTGAACGAGGAGTGGTCCGGGGATCCCGTTCGTGTGCACTTCGTCGGCGACTACTATGCGGCCAACGGGTTCCGCGAATGGGTCATGGAACAGGGCCACAGCGAGGAAACGGTAGGCAGGCACGCCGGCATGCTGGACACGTCGCTCCTCCTGTCGCTCGCGCCGGAGCACATTCGTAGCGACGAGCTGGCGCCGTCCGGCGGCTTCGAGGGCAGCGGCGTTTCCGGCGACCCCACGAAGGCCTCGGTCGAGTACGGCCGCAAGGGGATGGAGCTGCGCGTGGACGCGGCCGTGCGGCAGATCCGCGCGCTCGTGAACAACTGACGTCCACCATGCCCGATACCGCCGTGTCGCGCCCTGCCGGTGCGCTGATTCCCGAAGCCGCCCACCGCCAGGGAAACGACCCGATCTTTGCCCTCCACGCGGAGGCCGTGAGCCGTGCCGAGTCCGGCGAGTCGATCGTGAATGCCACGCTCGGCGCCCTGTTGGAAGACGATGGCACGCTCGGATACATCCCGACGTTCGAGGATGCCCTCGACCGGGTCGATCACAAGGCCGCGGCGGCCTACGCGCCGATCGCGGGGCGGCCTGCGTTTCTGGAGGCGGTGGTTCGAGACCTGTTCGGAGACCGAGCCTTCGCCGATCAGGCGGTGGCGGTGGCTACGCCGGGGGCCACCGGCGCCATCTATCACGCGGTGTGCAACTTCGTCGAGCGCGGACAGGCCGTGCTGACGACCGACTATCACTGGGGGCCGTACGACGTAATCGCGGAGCACGCGGGCCGTGGCGTGGAGGTCTTTCCCATGTTCGACGAGCGTGATCGCTTCCATGCGTCCGCGTTCGAGCGGGGCCTCTTGGACTTACTCGGCCGGCAGGGAAGGGTGCTCACGATCCTGAACTTTCCCTGCCACAATCCCACCGGATACTCGCTCGACCACGACGAGTGGGAGTCCGTGGCCGCCGCCGTACGGCGTGTGGGCGGAGTGGGCCCGGTGTGCGTGTTTCTGGACTGTGCCTACCTGCGGTACCACGTGGGTGACCAAAACGACTGGCTCGATCACGTCACTACCATGCTTGATTCGGCCACGGTGGTGGTGGGTTGGACCGCCTCCAAGTCGTTCACCCAGTACGGAGCCCGGGTGGGGAGCGGCGGTCGCGTTGCACCGCGACTCCGAAGCGCGAGATCGGATCCGCGATGCCTTGGGCTACACCTGTCGCGCCACCTGGTCCAACTGTAACAACCGCGGCATGCTGGCCACGACCGAGCTGCTGCGGGACCCGGCGCTGCACGCGCGGGCGCAGGAGGAACGCGAGCGGCTCATCGCGGTGCTCGGGCAACGTGCGCGGGTGTTCGTCGAAGGTGCAGCCGCCGCAGGCATCCGTCACCCGCGATACGAGGGCGGGTTCTTCGTCTCGGTTCCCACGCCGGACGGCCAGCGTACGGCAGCCCGGATGCGTGAACGAGGCGTATACGTGGTCCCGATCAACGGGGCGGTGCGGGTGGGACTTTGCTCGTCGCCCACACCCGACGTGCCGCGATTGGTGGAGGCGCTGGTCCATGGGCTGAGCGCCTAGGCCGGCGCCCCGACATCCCCGCGGTGGCCGAATACGAGCTAACGCCCCATCTTCCATGGCAATTCCGGTGTTTTTCGGGAACGGTCGCCCGGGAGGCCTCCGTGCCGCTCGCGGGCGCGGTCCCTACCGTAGTTCCAAAGAGTCCGGTCACGTCCAAAAGTCCGGTCAGATGAGGTCCGAGAATCCATGACCAGTCACACCCATCCGCTCATTCCGGTGATTCTGGGCCTGTTGGTCGGGGCTGCGGCCCTGACCCAGGCAGAGGATCGCGCTCCCGTCCAGAGCGCGTACGGCCATGCGCTCGTGGCCCCGCCGACCGCGAACACGTACGACGATGTGATCGAGCGGTACTGCGTCCGCTGCCACAGTGATCAGCGGCTCCGCGGCAACCTCTCTCTCGAGTCGTTCACCATGGCGGATGCTCCGTCGCAAGGTGAAGTCGCCGAGAAGGTGATCAAGAAGCTCCGGGCCGGCATGATGCCGCCGCCCGGCGCGCGTCGGCCCTCCGCGGACTCGTTGGTCACGCTCGTGCAGGCGCTTGAGGCTCGCATGGACCAGGCCGCGGCTGCGGCGCCCAATCCGGGCCGCAGGACGTTCCAACGCTTGAACAGAGCCGAGTACGGCGCATCGGTGCGCGCGCTGTTGGGCATCGACGTGGACGTGGGAGCGTTCCTGCCGTTGGACACCAAGAGCGCCAACTTCGACAACATCGCGGACGTGCAGATTCCTTCGGCGACGCTCATGGAGGGATACCTGCGCGCGGCCGGACAGATCAGCCGAGCGGCCATCGGCGACGCCAACGCAGATCCGTCCTCCACCCCCTACCGCGTGCCGAGAACCGCGTCCCAGAAGGAACGGGTGGAAGGCGCGCCGTTCGGAACCCGCGGCGGCATGGTGGTGACGCACACATTCCCGGCCGACGGAAAGTACGTGTTCCAGGTCATGCTTCACTCGGCTCCCGAGGGTGAGCTGTTCGGGCGCACGCAACTGGGCGAGCAGGTCGAGGTCGCGATCAACGGCGAGCGCGTAGCCGTCATCGAGATCGATCGCTGGATGTCCGATTCCGATCCCAACGGGATGACCATCAGCACCGACTCCATTCACGTGCGCGCCGGCACGCACCGGGTGGCGGCAACATTCGTGAAGCGCTTCGACGGTCCGGTGGACGACTTGATCACCCCCATCGACCACACGCTGGCCGACACGCAGATCGGGCTGGGATACGGAATCACCACGCTGCCGCACCTTCAGGTGTTCACGGTGCTCGGCCCCTTCGACATCACCGGCATCTCCGAAACTCCAACCCGCAAACGCATCTTCACCTGCCGCCCGACCTCGCAGTCGGAGGCCCGTCCCTGCGCCGAGGAGATCGTGACCCGCATCGGTACCCAGGCGTATCGGCGTCCGCTGAGCCCCGGCGACCTGGACGGGCTGATGCTGTTCTACGAACAGGGTGCGGAAGAGGGCGGGTTCGAAGGCGGCATCCGGCTGGCGCTCCAGGCGATTCTGGCCAGCCCGCACTTCGTGTTCCGGACGGAGGAGGTTCCGACGGACGTGGCGGGTGGTGAGACGTTCCGCATCGCGGATGCGGACCTGGCTTCCCGCTTGTCGTTCTTCCTCTGGGGCATGCCGCCCGACGAGGAGTTGCTGGCTTCGGCGGAGGCCGGCGAGCTGGGACGGGCCGAGGGCCTGAACCGGCAGGTGGACCGGATGTTCGCCGATCCCCGCGCGGAGGCGTTGGCCACCCGCTTCGCGGCGCAGTGGCTACGGCTGGGGGACCTGGAAAAAGTGCATCCCGACGCCTTGGACTATCCCTACTACGATCACACGCTCACCGAGGCCATGGAGCGTGAGACCGAGCTGCTGTTCGATCACCTGGTCAAAGAAGACGCGAGCGTTCTGGAGCTGCTGACGGCCGACTACACGTTCGCCAACGAGCGCTTGGCGCGGCACTACGAGATTCCCAACGTGACCGGCGAGGAGTTTCGCAAGGTCGCGTATCCGGACGACCGCCGACGCGGGCTTTTGGGACACGGCAGCATCCTCACCCAGACCTCTCATGCCAACCGCACCTCCCCGGTGCTCCGCGGGAAGTGGGTCATGGAGGTCCTGATGGGCACTCCGCCACCACCGCCGCCGCCCGACGTGCCCGACCTGGAAGCCACCGAAGGAGTGGAAGAGGGCCGTGTGTTGACTGTGCGCGAGCGCATGGAGATGCACCGCTCCAACCCGACCTGCAACTCCTGTCACCGCTTCATCGATCCGATCGGGCTGGCGCTCGAGAACTATGATGTCACCGGAGCCTGGAGGACCCGGGACGGGGGCAGCATGGTGGATCCGTTGGGCGAGCTGTACGACGGAACGCCGCTGGCCGGCCCCGCCGACTTGCGGGCCGCACTCCTCAAGCGACCCGAGCTGTTCCTGCGGACGTTTACCGAGAACCTGATGGCGTACGCGCTGGGCCGCCGTGTCGAGTACTACGACATGCCCACGGTGAGAGCCATCACCCACGAAGCCGAAGCGAACGACTACCGCGTCTCGTCGTTTGTGAAGGGTGTGGTGAACAGCCCGGCCTTCCTCACCAGTCGCGCGCAGGTGGTTACGGACGGCGACGGAAGCGCCGAGCCGACGGGAGAGAGCCGATGAACGCGAAGAGCATCAAGTGGACTGCGGTCGCCTCGGCGGTGTTTCTCGCGGGTGCCGTCTTTTCCGGAGTGGCCGAGTCACCCGTGGCCGACGCGGCGGAACAGGGAGACGCCGAAGCCGTCCGGGAGCTGCTGCGAGACGGCGCGGACGTCAACGCCGCCCAGGGAGACGGGATGACCGCGCTGCACTGGTCGGCGCTGCACGGTGACGTGGAGATGGTCGAGCTCCTGCTCTACGCCGGAGCGTACGTAGAGCCCACGACGCGGTTGGGCGGATACACGCCGCTCCACCTCGCGGCCAACAATGGCCTCACTCCGGTGGTAGAGGCCCTCCTCGCAGGGGGCAGCGATCCGCAGGCAATCACGACGACCGGCGTCACGGCTATGCACCTCGCCGCGTATTCCGGAAGCTCCGACGCCGTCCGGGCGCTCGCGGGCGCCGGGGGAGACGTGAACAGCCGGGACCTCTATTCCGGACGCACCCCGCTGATGTTCGCAGCCTCACGAGGGTTCGTGCGGGCCATGGACGTGCTCCTGGAGGCTGGCGCAGACCCGACCATCACCACCGAAGTGGTCGACTTCGTCGAGCGTTCGGAGGCGGACAACAAGGATCGGCGGAAGCGCGCAGCCATTCTCGCGGCCTCCCGTGGGGACGACCCGGAGGAAGCCGCGAAGGCTCCACTGGGCCCCTACGGACAGAACGCCCGTCCGGACACGACGGCGGCGGGCGAGACGCCCGATTCGACCGCCAAGGCCGATCCCGACGAAGAGCCGGATCCGCACGCCGCGGATCCTCATGCCGCCGATCCGCACGCAGCCGCTGACCCCCACGCGCAGGATCCGCCTGAAGAGCCCGCGGAGCCTGAACCCGAGCCTGAACCTGAGCCTGAACCCGAGCCCGCAGCCGATCCCGATCGTCCGACGACACCCGATCCGACGAGCGGCGGCCAGGCCGATTCGGTGCCCGCGGCGCGTCCGCTCTCGTATCAGGCACTCGTCGGGAACCAGGGCGGAATTACGGCTCTCCACTACGCGGCCCGGGACGGGCGCATGGACGCCGCTCTGCGGCTGTTGGATGCCGGAGCGGACGTCAACCAGTTGACCGACGGCGACCAGACCAGCGCGCTGCTCATGGCGACGATCAACGGGAACTTCGATCTGGCCATGGTGCTGCTGGAACGAGGCGCCGACCCGAACCTGCTCAGTGAGGACGGGGCTGGTCCGCTGTTCGCGGTGTTGAACACGCGCTGGGCGCTCCGCACCTGGTATCCGCAGCCGACCGCATGGCGTCAACAAGACACGGGCTACCTGGACTTGATGAAGGCGCTTCTGGACGCCGGTGCGGAGCCCAACACGCGGGTCAACACCCACATCTGGTACACGGCCTACAACGCAGGCCGCATGGGCGTCGACTTCGCGGGAGCCACGCCGTTCTGGAGAGCGGCGTACTCGTTGGACGTCGATGCCATGCGCATGCTACACGCGTACGGGGCCGATCCCGACATCCCGACCACCAAGCCGGCTCAGCGCCGGTTCCCGGGGTCCCGCGCCAACGATGACGACAAGGAAGACGAAGATCCGTCGGGTCTGCCGCCCGTCCAGGTAGGGGGACCGGCGGTCCATCCGCTACATGCCGCCTCCGGTGTGGGATATGGCACGTCACGCGTGGGCCAGCAGCACGTTCACGTGCCCGACGGCTGGCTTCCGGCGGTCAAATTCCTGGTCGAAGAGATGGGCGTGGACATCGACGTCCGCGACCACGACGGGTACTCGGCCGTACACAACGCGGCGGCCCGCGGCGACAACGAGCTCATCGAGTACCTGGTCGCGCAGGGAGCCGACGTGACGTTCGTCAGCCGCCGGGGTCAGACCACGGTGGACATGGCCAACGGGCCGCAGCAGCGGGTGCAGCCGTTCCCCGAGACGATCGCGCTACTCGAGTCGCACGGCGCGGTGAACAACCACAACTGCGTATCGTGCTGATCTGACTCAGTCGTAACTGCGCCTCGAAGGTCTGCAGGGCAGCCACTGCCGCTCGTTCCCGTTCCGGCCGGGCGGCAGCACGGACCGCTCTCGGGATACCCGCTCGGGATCCTCCGAGGCCAGGTACATCAGCATGGCCGCGAGCGTCGCGTTGTTCTTGAGATCGTCGAAGATGATCTTGTCGTACGTGTCTCGGTTCGTGTGCCACGTGTACTGGCGGTAGTCGGGATAGTGCGACTGCAGGCGAAAGCCCGGGGCTCCGTGGCACAGGAACGAGACGTGGTCGCTGCCACCCAGCTCCTGGGGTCCGGGCACGTCGAGTTCGATGTTGCCTGCGATCTCGGTCGGAATCTGGGATAGCCAGCGGGCCAGGTTCCCCCCTGCCAGGGCCAGGCCCTGAGCCTGGATGTACTCGATCCGCCACGTGCCGTTGTCCTGATTGAACAGCACCTGAAGGTTGTCCACGATGTCCGGATGGTCCTCCGTGAACGCCCGGGATCCGATCAGCCCCTGCTCCTCCGCTCCCCAATGTCCCACCAGAATGGTCCGTCGGGGCGCGGGATAGGTCTCCTTCAGGATGCGCATCGCCTCCAACATGGTGACGGTGCCGGTCGCGTTGTCGGTGGTCCCGGTGGCCCCGTGCCACGAGTCGAGGTGCGCGGAGAGCATGACGTATTCGTCGGGGAGCTCCGTGCCGGGGATCTCGGCGATGACGTTGAACATGGGGACGTCGCCGAGGTCGCGGGCATCGGCGTTCACCCGGATCCGCGGAGTCTGTCGGTTGGCGTAGAGTCGGTAGAGCAGCCCGTAGTCTTCGCAGCTCAGGTCGAGCGACACGGCCTCCTCGGTGGACGCCGAGAAGATTTTGTTTACGCCCCAGCCCTCCGACCACCGGGACGTCAGGACCCCGACGGCGCCCGCGGCCTCGAGCCGGCGGTGCGCCTCAGCACCCGAGCCCAGGAGGTTCAGGCGCTCGCCCCAAGACGTCCGCAGTGCCGTGCGGCGCTCGGACAGCGCTTCGACGGTCGATTCGCGGGCCAGCTCTCTGAGACGCTGAGGCTCACGGCATGTTGGCTCCGGAGGTGAAGCCAACACGAACTTGCCGCGTACGGAGGGAAGCCACTCGTCCACGGCTTCGGGGGAGTCCAGCACGGGGATGGCCACGACATCCGCGTCGAGCGGCCCATTCGTGCCGGGGCTCCAAGCAAGAATCTTGGCTTCCAACGTCTGGACCCTGGGTTGGATCAGGTCGACGTGCACGGCCCCCTGCTCCCATCCCCGCCAGGTGCCGTACTCTTCGGCGCGGACGGAAACACCCCAGGCTCCGTAGACGTCGAGCAACCAGTCCACTGCGTCCTGAAATTGCGGCGTGCCGGAGAGCCGCGGTCCGATGTAGTCGGTGAGAATCTGCGCCAGGTACTCGGTGCGGGAGTTCTCCATGCCCTCGGCCCACATGGCGTGGAGCACGGGATCGTCGCTTCGGTGGGTCTGGGCGTCGAGCTGCGCGGCGCCCAGGACGAGGCCGCCGAGTCCCGCGACCAGCGCGCAGACCGAGGTGGAAGGATGCCGAAGACGGATACGCATGGATGTACTCCGGAGAAGATTGACTGCGGCCTTCGCCCACACCGAGCGAGCGCGAATCTAGACTAACGTCGTTGGCGGAGAAGCGGAACGCGGGTCCTCTGGCGCGGGACCCGCACGCGCCCCACCCTGGTATAGGGACGCTCTGTCGGATTATCCGACACCCTCACACGAAGGGTTCCACATGCATCGGGTTGGTACCATGCGTCGATACCTCTTCGCCGCCGTGCTCGGCGGCGCATTCCTGTGGGCACCGGTTCCCGGGGCCGCACAAGAATCGGAGTCCGAGCTCCTCGCCGTAGGGGAGATGGCTCCGGATTTCGAGTTGCCCGGAGCCACGCGCTACGGCCCGTTGGCTTCACCCGTACGACTGAGCGACTACCGGGGAGAGACGGTAGTCTTGGCGTTTTTCTTCAGGGTCCGAACGCGTGGCTGAACGGTGCAAATGGAAGCGTACCGTGATCAGTACGCCAGCTTGTTCAATGAAGGAAGAAACGTCGTGCTCATCGGAATCTCGAACGATTCCGTGGAGGAGTTGGGTTCCTGGCTGAAGGACGCGGATTTTCCGTTTCTGTTCGCCAGCGACGCGGAGAATGACGGAGCGACCTATGCCGCTTTCGGCGGCGGCCTCAGGGACAACAACATGGTCGACAGCCGTGCCGTGATCGTGGTAGGACCCGACGGCAGGATCGCCGGGGTGATTCCTCAGTTCCGTCAGGTGGATCCGACGGCCTACGAAGAGCTCGCCGAGATCATCGACCGGGTGACGCCGGAGCCTTGAGGACCGCTTCTACTGCGGACTCGAGGTCCTGGTCTCCTCCCACGCCGGTATAGGCCACACGTCCGTCGCGGTCGAGAATGACCACGACGGACGTGGTGGGCGCTTCGTATGCGCGCACCGCCGCCCCGTCCGCATCCCACAGATAAGGATATCCGGCGGCGTGGGCGTCTACATGGCGTCTCACGCGCCGCTTTGACTGGGCCACGGCCACCGCGACGGCCACGATCTGCAGCTCGTCTCCGTGCGTTTCCTGGATTCGGTCCAATTGGGGCTGCAGGGCCTCACAGTTCTCGCACCAGGTGGCCCAAAATTCCAGCAGAGCCGGTCGTCCGTCGAGCATGTCGAGGAGCTCGACCGAGTTGCCGTCCAGATCTTCGACCATGGCGGCCGGCGCCTCGCTGCCGATGGCCAGACCGACCTGACCGGTGCTGGTCTGGGCGGCCAGCGGGTTGGTCGGGGCTGCGAGCAGGGCGATGAGTAAGATGTCGAGACGAAGCTTCACGGGGTCGGGTCCGATTACAGGTTGAATCCGGCTTTGATGAAGTAGTACTCGGCCATGCCGAACATGATCAGGGCGGCGACGCGTTTCATCCAGACCATCCACGGACCCGACCTGGGCAGTCGGGCCAACGTGCCGGAAAAGAGGCCGACCAACGCCAACAGCGTTGTCATACCCAGCGAGAACACGAAAAGATACAGGAAGCCCATCACACCGGCCCGTGAGGCGGCCACCCAAGTCAGCACCACGGCGAACGCCGGCGCGCCGCAGGGAGCGGCCACGACTCCCGATGTCGCGCCCAGGAGGAACACCGCGCCATAGGATCCGCCGTCGCGCGTCGCGGCCCAGTTGAGCAGCCGATCGGGCACGGGCACCGGGAGCACATCGAGCATGAAGAGCCCGAACAGGAGGAGCAGGTTGCCGATGGCGAGCAGGGCCCAGGGGCTGGCGCTCACCGTCCCGAACAGCGTTCCCGTGAGCCCGGCGACCAGTCCCAGGAGGGCGTACAACATGGCCATGCCCACCACGTACGTAAGGGTCAGGCCCACGGTGCGGCCACGGCTCTGACCCTCCCGGGCCGTGCCCGTGATCACGGATGCGGTGATCGGGATCATCGGATACACACACGGCGTGAGGCTGGTGAGCACCCCGAACCCGAACAGCGATGCGAGCGCCAGCAACGGTGAGTCGGAGAGCGTACCGGCCAGCCCCCCGGCCGACTCGGCCTGAGCGGCGATGAGATCGAACATGACGAGATCGGGCATCGGGGAAGCATACGGGTCGGCAAGGAAGGCTGGCCAGGTTGAGCCGGGGGGGCGGGCGCGTTTCCGCGGAAACGCGGGGGCGGTGGGATGCGGGGTTGGGAGGGGATGATTGCGGACGCTTGTTGGCGTTCGGCCGTTTTCGCGGCGTCTGGGTGTGCGGAGACGGCCGGGTTCGACCCGGCGGAGGCGGGCGCCCTGCCGTTTCCAAGTTCATACGGGGCCCGGGGCGCGACCATGTGGCGAACGGCCGGATGAGGGTGGCGGGGCGGTTGGGGATGGCGGGGCGGTTGGGCGGGATCGGCTCGGTCGGCGGCTCCGCGGTCGAGGGGGCGAATGGTCATCATGATGGCCGATTTGGCCATGGACGGGTTTTGGAGTGGCGATGTTGGCGTTGTCCGTGCTTGTGTCCTGTGAGGCTCGTGGACGGGGCTGGCCGGCCGTAGGAGCGGTGAGCCGCTTCGGCGCCGAGTCGTTTGATCTGGAGTGGCGTCGTCGCCCGTCTCGCGGACGCTGAAGAAGCCGTAAAACCGCCGGTATATTTAGGGTATCTGATTACCCTGCTGTGACTTACCGGAGGTGCTCGCCTTGATCTGCGCTACGTTTGATAGGGATCCCGTTTCCGCGGAAACTGTTTCGGGCCGGTGGCCGATGGTTGCTCGCGAGCGGCTGATGGGCTCGGCTTCGCCCGATCCCTCGGCCGACGCCGACCCCGACGAGGAGCTGTTCGAGTTGGGCGAGCGCTGTGCCGAGGCGTACATGGAAGCGGCCGTGCTCGAGTCCGAGGCCATGGCCCTACTCGCGCAGTTCGATCGGCGCGAGGGCTGGAGACCCCAAGGCTTCGGCTCGGCCGCTGAGTGGCTGGCCTGGCGAACCGGCGTCACGCTCGGCACGGCCCGCGAACGGGTGCGCACCGCGCTCGCCCTGACCCAACTCCCGCAGACTTCCGCCGCGATGCGAAACGGCGAGCTCTCGTTCTCGAAGGTGCGGGCGCTCACGCGAGCTGCCACACCCGCCAATGAGGAGACGCTGCTCGAGCTCGCGCGGTCGGGATCGGCCGCCATGCTCGAACGGGTCGTGCGCGGCTGGAAGAAGCTCGACCGTGCGGGCGAGCTTCGGGCCGAACAGCTTCGGCACCGTACCCGCACGTTCTCGGCCTGGGTCGACGACGACGGGATGGTCGTGGTCAAGGGCCGGCTCGACCCCGAGGTCGGCGCCGCGTTGATGCGTGCGGTCGAGGCGGCGAGTGATGCGCTGTTCCGCGACTTGACGCAGGCGAACCCGACGGACGACACGACACCGGAACAGCGTCGAGCGGACGCGGTCGGCCTGATCGCGGAGCGGGCGCTGGCGGTGGGGCTGGGTGGTGAGGGTGTGCCGGTGAGCGGATCCCGGGCCGAACGCTACCAGGTGATGCTGCACGTGGACCCGGAGACGCTGACCGAACATGGTGAGCCCGGCCAGTCGGAACTCGAGGACGGGACGAGAGTTTCCGCGGAAACGTCGAGACGCCTCGCGTGCGACTCGGGCGTGGTGCGGATCACACGGGGATCCGACGGCACGGTGGTCGGAGTGGGCCGGAAGACCCGGTCGGTGCCGCCGAGCGTGCGGCGCGCGTTGGAGGTTCGGGACCGGGGCTGCCGGTTCCCGGGCTGTGGGCTCCGGTTCACGGACGCGCACCACGTCAAGCACTGGGCGGACGGCGGCGAGACCAGCCTGCGGAATCTGGTGCTGCTCTGCCGGAAGCATCACCGGGCGGTGCACGAGGGTGGGGTGCGGGTGTGTCTGGACGTCGAGGGCAAGGTCGCGTTCTTCGCGCCGAGCGGGAGGGTGCTGGCAGACGTGCCGTCGAGGCCCCGATCAGATGGGCACGATAGGCCAATCAGGCCGAAGAGGCGGTTGGATGCGGAGACCCGCAGCGGTCTACCCCGCCACCGGTTGGGTGCAGCCAAGTGGGCTCGGGACTCCCAGGTGCCCTGGGAGGTGGAGGCGGCGGTGTGGGACGCGCTCGACGGGTGAGAACCCGGCCGTCGCCCTACCGGCGTCCCGACCGCCGGCCTAGACTAGCCGGCACCCGTCTGCCACCCGTCCGCTTCCACGATCCGGAATCACCAAATGTACCGAACCGCCATGCGCCGAACCGCCAAGCGTTGCCTCGTCATTCCCGTGTATCTGTTCACGTGGCTCGTATTCGGGGCACCCGCGTCTGCGCAATCCGGGGCCGACGTGGCCCGCACATACAGGGAAGCTCACGAAGCGGAGATTGTCCGCGAGTTCGCGGAGCTGCTGAGCTATCCCAACCGGGCGCGGGACAGCGAGGATATCACCCGAGCGGCTACGTACATTCGCGATCGGTTGCGTGAGGTCGGGGTCGAGTCGCGGCTGCTCCGGATCGATGGCGCGCCGCCCCTGGTCTACGGGCAGCTCATGGTGCCCGGCGCCACCCGTACGCTCGGCGTCTACGTGCACTACGACGGCCAGCCCGTCGATCCGGGCAACTGGACCCATCCGCCCTTCGAGGCCACGCTCTACACGGCTTCGATGGAGGCGGGTGGGGAGCCCCGGCCGCTCCCGGCGGCAGGCGAATCGGTGGATCCGGAGTGGCGCCTCTATGCCCGGTCGGCAGGTGACGACAAGGCACCCATTGCAGCGCTGTTGCCCGTGCTGCGCTCGTTTCGGGAGTCCGGGATTCGGCCGACCTCCAACCTGATCTTCTTCTTCGACGGCGAGGAGGAGGCGGGATCGAGACACCTGCGCCAATACATGGAGATGGAGGCCGAAGCCCTCGATGAGATCGACATCTGGTTGTTTTTCGACGGGCCTGCGCATCAGAGCGGACGGCCCCAGTTGACGTTCGGCGTTCGCGGCGCGATGGGCATGGAGGTCACGGTCTACGGGGCCACCCGCAACCTGCACTCGGGGCACTACGGCAACTGGGCTCCCGATACCGGCAACATCCTGGCTCGGCTACTGGCTTCGATGAAAGACGACTCGGGGCGGGTGTTGATCGACGGCTGGTATGACACGGTCGAGCCCATAGGAGACGAGGAGCGGGCGGCCCTCGCGGGAATGCCCAACTACGACGACGAGCTCAAACGGGAGCTGGGGCTGGCACGCACCGAAGGCGAGCCCGAAACGCTACCGGAGCGTCTGCTGGTTCCCGCGCTCAACGTGCGAGGCATCACGAGCGGCAACACCGGCGCGCTCGCGCGCAACGTGATTCCCAACACCGCCGTGGCTTCGTTGGGTATTCGCCTGGTCAAGGGCACGGAGGCCGATCACATGCGGCAGCTCGTGGTCGACCACATTGCGGCCCAGGGATTCCACGTGGTCTCGGAGGATCCGGACCTGGCCACGCGCCTGCGATATCCCCGTATCGCCAAGGTCACCGGAGGGGGTGGATCTCCGGCCTCCCGCACCCGCATGGCCGACCCCTATGTCCAGCAGATCATCGGCGCGGCCGGGTTGGCGGCGGATCGCGCGTTCGGATCGGGATCGTTGGTCCTGGCTCCCGGGATGGGCGGCACCCTGCCGCTGTACCTGTTCACGGACGTGGCCGGGAAGCCGGCCATCAACGTCCCCATCGCCAACCACGACAACAACCAACACGCGCCCGACGAGAACCTGAGGATCGCCAACCTCTGGTATGCCATCGACCTCTACGGCGCGTTGCTCACGATGCCGGCCGGCGTGAGTTGAGGTACGGCGTACAAGAAAAACCACCCGCCGGACCAAAGTCCGACGGGTGGCATGTCGACCCAGATGGCGTGTCGACCCGAGGGCCGGTCTACATCTCGCCAGGGTGCACGTGGAAGCGCACGCGGGTCTCTTCCCACTCCATGACGATGTCGCCCATCGTGTTTTCCGCGTTGGGCTCGAAGCGGTAGTTGAGGGTTTCCACCAGGGCGCCCGTGCTCTCGGGCGTCACGGTGAAGCTTCCGATCTCCGTGCCGCGTACCGACTCGTCGATCGGGATGCCCCAGCGCTCGAAGTTCGAGTTGATGAAGAACTCCCACTCCGCCTCGCCCGGCACGGTGTAGAGCGAGTACGTGCCAGCCTCCAGCGCCACTCCGCCGACGGAGGCCGGGCCGGTCAGGTGGATGATCGTGGGCTCATTGGCCCCTGCGCGCCAAGGCTCATCGTATGGCACCAGACCGCCCATGATCTCTCTTCCGTTTGCGGACGGTGCTCCGTAGCAGAGCTGTCCCTCTCCGCTGGCGTACGAGAACTCGACGTTGGACAGCGGGCTCGGGCGCCCCAACGCGTCGTCGACCGTGCCGCGGGCGAGATAGCATCCCGCCAGTCCGCGTGCCGATATGGCGGAGGTCGCCATCTCGGCTTCGCCCATCGCCTCTTCTTCCGCTGCCGCCGTCTCGGTGGACTCGCTTGCGCAGCCGGCAAACACGAACGCCGTCAACAGATAGATGGGGACCCATCGCTTGTGCTTCATTTGAACTCCCGGTGTGATGTGGAACCGACCCTCCCCCGTGCCGCCTCGAGTCCGGGTGCCGGAAGGGGTCGTGGAATCCGACCGGAGAACATACGAGCGGATGCGAAAAAGATCACGTCCGACCCTCGGCCGATGGAGCGTGCCCCGCCGTTGCCGTAGCTTCGAACCGTCGGGGAGGGCAAGGCTTTCACGCGGAGCGAGCACATGGTCTGGATTGGCGGAGCGATCCTGGTCACCCTTGCCGTAGTGGTGGCCTACGACCTCCTTCAGAAACAGCACGCCATCCTCAGAAACTTCCCTGTAATCGGCCATTTTCGGTACTGGTTCGAGTCGGTGGGGCCGGAGCTGAGGCAGTACATCGTCACGGGAAACGACGAGGAGCGCCCGTTCTCGCGGGACCAACGCCGGTGGGTGTACAGCACGGCCAAGCGGGAGAACAGCTACTTCGGCTTCGGCACCGACAACGCCATCGACCGTGCCCAGAACTACGTCATCATCAAGCACGCGACGTTCGGCGCGGCCAAGACCGAATGGGCGGCTCGCCCCGGTCGGCGCCGGCACGACGATCCGGCTGCCGCAGACGTCGTGGAGAGCCCCTACCGGCTTCCCTGCGCAAAGGTGCTGGGCGGTGTGCGAGGACGGCCCAAGGCGTTTCGCTTGGAATCGGTTGTCAATATCTCCGCCATGAGCTTCGGCAGCCTGTCGTCGTCGGCCGTCGAGGCGATGAACCGCGGGTCGGCGTTGGCCGGGTGCCTTCAGAACACGGGAGAAGGCGGGATCAGCCCGCATCACCTGCACGGCGGAGAACTGATCTGGCAACTGGGCACCGGATACTTCGGGGCGCGGGATGCGGAGGGACACTTCGACATCGATCGGTTCGCCGAGCAGGTAGAGCGACATCCGGTCCGGGCGGTCGAGATCAAGCTCAGCCAGGGCGCCAAGCCGGGGTTGGGCGGTGTGCTACCCGCCGCGAAGGTCACCCCGCGGATTGCCGAGATCCGAGGCGTGCCCGTTGGGAAGGACGTGATCAGCCCGTCGCGTCACACCGCGTTTCGTGATGTCGACGAGATGCTGGATTTCGTCGAGCTCTTGGCGGAGCGGTCGGGCCTTCCGGTGGGGATCAAGTCGGCGGTGGGCGAGCTGGAGTTCTGGACCGAGCTGGTGCAGGCCATGGAGTCCGGGCAACGAGGCGTCGATTTCGTCACCATCGACGGCGGCGAAGGCGGAACCGGCGCCGCCCCTCTGGCTTTTGCGGACCACGTGGCGTTGCCGTTCACGGCGGGGTTCTCTCGGGTGTTCCGGGCGTTCGCCACGGCGGGCATAGAAGACCGGGTGGTCTTTATCGGCTCGGGAAAGCTGGGGTTCCCGGAGACCGGCCTCCTCGCCTTCGCCCTCGGCTGCGATGCGGTGGCCGTTGCCCGCGAGGCCATGATGGCGGTGGGCTGCATCCAGGCACTCCGCTGCCACACCGGTCACTGTCCGACCGGCGTGGCCACGCAGCGTCCGTGGCTCGTGCGCGGTCTCGACCCGACGTCCAAGGCCGCGCGCTTGGCCAACTACGTCATTGCGCTGAGGAAGGAGCTGTTGTGGCTCAGCCAGGCGTGCGGTGTGCCGCACCCGGCCCTGGTCACCGGAGACAACCTCGAGCTGATGGACAACGGACTTTGGTCCCGCACGTTGTACGAAGTGTTCGACTACCAGCCGGGTTGGGGACTGGCAGGGCAGTCGGACCTGGAGACGATTCGCCGGATCATGGAAGGCTAGGTCAGCTCGTCGGCCGCCGCCACGCAAGCTCGCGCTGTTCGCGGAGCACGCCGGCGCGCATCACGTAGGTCAGACTGCGGAACGCCCGAACGTCGGCAGTGGGATCTTCGCTCAACACGATCAGGTCCGCGATCTTGCCCGCCTCCAGCGTCCCGAAATCCTCCAGCCGGTTCATGGCCAAGGCGCCGTTGTACGTAGACATGGTGATCACGTCGATGGGCTGGATGCCCGCACTCTGGATGGCCTCCATCTCGTTGTAGATCGACGGCCCGTGTAAGGTCAGCGGATTTCCCGCGTCCGTGGCGGTGGCCACCGTCCCTCCGGCATCGGCCACGCGGCGCAGGTTCTCGGCCATGACCGCCGAGCCTCGGCCGCTCCGCTCCAGGCGGCGGGCGATGGCCGCGGTCGAGCGCTGGCCCGGAGACATGAGCGCCCGCAGGGGCTCCGTGTCGGCGATGTTGGCAACCGATCGGGGATCCACGCACCCGTTCGGATCATCGATCTCGTATGGCGAATCCAGGGCGATCGAGGCGATGGCCCGGCTCCAAAAGCTTCCGACCACGAGGGTCGGAGAGTAGATGGCGTCGTTTGTCGTCAGGAGATCGAGGAACTCGTCATCCACGAACTCGTCCTGAACGCTGTGCACCAGCAGCTTGGCTCCCGCGCGTAGCGCCGTTTTCGCCTCGCGCAGACTGGTCGCATGGACAATGAGGTCGAGGCCTGCCGCTGCTGCGGCCCGGCCAATCTGCATGAGGCGAGCGTCCAACGACTCGCGGTGCGCCTCGGGAGGCCGGAGGTACCAGACTTTGACCGCCGACGAGCCCATGTCGACCAGCGTTCTCACCGAGGCCTCCGCCTCTTCCTCGGTGTCCATCGGCAGAAACGTGTAGAGCTCTTCGTCGGCCATCAGGGCGGTGCGGGTGGCGTGGGTCACCAACGGGCCGGCCGCACGCACGTGGGTTGCGGACGGATCGCTCTCGGCCAGGGCCGGCAACGAAGTGGTCCACGGGTGCCCGCCCACGTCGAACACGGCGGTGATGCCCGAGCAGAGGTAGGAGCGGTACCAGCGTTGGGGATTGTCGCGGAGGGTCCGCGCCGTTTCGAGATACGGATAGAGATCGGGAGCCGCCAAGCCGTCCGGACGGCCGTCGATCCATCCCGTTTGGCTGAAGTGAACGTGCGCGTCCACCAGACCCGGGGTGATGAACCGGCCCCCGAGATCGATGCGCTCCGCGCCCGGCGGCACCGCGCACTCGGACGTCGACCCCACACAACGGATGCGGTCGTCGTCGATCAGGACCACGGCGTTCGGGATGGGATCCGACCCGTCACCCACGACCGCGGTTGCTCCGACCAAGGCGATCTGTCCTGCGACCGGGCCGGGAGCCGCCAGCGACAGACACAGACATACGGTGACGATGCACGAACGGGTCATGCGACGAAGGTGCCGGTCCTGATGGCCCTCGGCAACGCTCATCGCGGCCTGAGGTGCTTCGGCTCCACGAACGGGAGCAGGATCTGACTCCGGGCCTCCGTCTCCGGCCGGCGAGTGGCTGGCCGGCGCCGGGGACTTGCGCGCGTCCCGCCCTGGAGGACGACATCGACGTTCATCATGGCCGGCGCGACCCGGCGGAGCCGGTCGGCACTCAGCAGATCACCGCAGCCGTCCGGCAGAGTCCCGTGCACACGAATGCGGAGCACCGTATCGGCAGGCACGCCGCGCACGGTCCGGGTGAGCCAGTCGGCCAGGCCGTCGCGGGACAGGCGGCACTCCTCCAGCCGAAGCTCGCGTACGATCATGGGACGCGCCGGAAGCGGGACGAACCGGTGGTCGACCTTCCATGTGCCATCGCCGGCGTCAGAGCACTCCAGGACCAGGTAGCCCTTCTCCTCGTCGATCTCGGCCGTGGACGTGCGCTCCACCGAGCCGGGATAGTATACCGGGGCGTTCAGGGCGCGGCCCGACAGGTCTTTCGTGAGCACCTGATGGCGGTGAATGTGGCCCGAGAGCACTCCGGCAAAGCCGGGAGGAATGTCCGCGCCGCGAATCACGTCTCGGGCGTCACGAAACACGTGGTCGCCGGGGCCCACCGTGGCGCCCTCCACGCAGTGATGGACGCACAGCAGGCGGAGGTCCGCCTCGGCGTCGAGTCCGCCCGTGGCCGCAACCAGCGCGGGAAAGCTCGACCGTACATCCCTTCGCTCGTACGGGAATCCGGAGAGGGCGACCCGGACGCCCTGGACCCGAACCACGTAGGTTCGAGGGTCATCGAACACGTGCACGTGGGGATGGGCCGCGAGCCGTCCGTGGGGAATACGTGAACGCTCATGGTTGCCCGGCACCACGACCACCGGGATGCCCCGATCGGCTACGGCCATCAGCGGCTGGAATGCCTGATAGACGAGCGAAGGCGGGACCCGCGACCGGTGGAAGACGTCCCCTCCGTGCACCACCAAGTCGATATCCTCAGGTCGAGCCTGCGCGAGCGCGCGCTCGTGGTTGGCCAGGAAATCGTGGCCCCGACGGCGACGGGACACCCGTGGGTTCACGGGCAGATCGAACCCGATGTGGCTGTCGGCAAGGAAGAGTATGCGGACGATGACGAGCCTCCGAGCAGTCGAATCGCGACGGATGTATTCGGTTTTTGTTCGGTAATGTAATGTCCGATCGAAGCCCCCGGTAGGAAGAGACAACGGGATAGAGACAACGGCATAGAGCCCACGGCGGAGGTGCCCTTTGGCTCGTCACAAGCCTATTGGCGTTCGGCGGACGGCGGCCGCGGCGGCCTTGCTGGTCCTCAGCACCGTGCCGTTTGCCGCGTGCGAATCGGCCATCGTCGTCGAAGACGATACCATCCGCTGGGCCGCCGTCACGACCGGGTTCGACCACGCCTGCGCGGCCGACACGCGAGGCAACGTGTTTTGTTGGGGCTCCAACGAGACGCAGCAACTCTCCCAATCGGGCATAGAGATGGTGTCCAGTCCCGTCCCCGCGCTGATCGCGACAGATGTCGAAACGGTACACGCCGGACTCGGCTACTCGTGCAAGCTGGCCCGCACCGGCGTGCTCACGTGTTGGGGGGAGGGGCGGGTCGGTCAACTGGGGAACGGCATTCCCGTCATATCGCCCATCGGGGTGCGGACCGCCGGCGGTCCGTGGTCCGAGATCTCGACCGGAAGGAGCCACGCGTGTGGGATAACCTCCGGGGGAGCGTACTGTTGGGGTGGTGAGTGGTACGGAGCCGCGATGGGGGCGCGGCTACCTGTGACCTCCCGCTGCACGCACTACGTCGCCGGATTGGCGTCCAACATGGTTTGGTGTGCCTTGGAGCCGGAGCCGATCACTCCGGCGGGACTGGTGACTGTCTCGGCCGGTGCAAGGCACTCGTGCGGTGCCGACGCGGCCGGAGCGGTCTACTGCTGGGGACGCGACGAATTCGGGCGCCTTGGGTTCACCGCTACCGACGAGTGTCGCATCATCGATCCGGTTCACGGTGACTCGTTCCACCCCTGTGCGTTCGAAGGTGAGCAGGTGCCACTTTCCCTACCGGCTACCCAGGTCGAGGCGGGGGGAGGGTTCACCTGCGCGCTGGCCACGGATGGGTCCATCTACTGCTGGGGCGGTCCGCCGTCCTATTCCGGGCAGTTGGGCCATGGCGGAGACGTCGGATCGAGCACCCCCGTGCGGGTCGACAGTCAGGAGACGTTTTCCCTCATCGCCGTGTCGCGGGCCAGTCTCTGGGAGACCGCCTGTGGCATCACGACGGACGGGCGAGCGTTCTGCTGGGGCGCCAACCGACGCGGGGCCCTCGGTGCCGACGGCCCCGACACTTGTCAGTTTTCTTCGGGAGATCCGTTCCCCTGCGCGCTGTCTCCCGTGCCGGTAGACACCGACGCCCGATTCGTCGACATCGACATCGGCGGAGGATTCGTGTGCGGGCTCACGGACGAGTTGGAGGTGCTCTGCTGGGGCCAGAACGACAAAGGGCAACTGGGCGACCGCACCACTGTCGATCGCCAAGAGCCGCGGCCCGTCGTCAGTCAGGGTTGAGCCGAGGTCAGTTCGATCCCGGCGGCTCGATCCGCCACCACCATTGAGTCGGAAGCGCACGCTCCCGTGGCCAGACCTCGTCCAAGGTAGCCGCGTCGTACATGCGTCCGTTCTTCATCACGTAGCGGATGTCCACGGTGTTCTCGAGGTCGTCCAATGGATTGGAGTCGAGCACCTGCAGGTCGGCCAACTTGCCCACCTCCAGCGATCCCAGGTCACCGGCCAACCCGACGGCGTCGGCACTGTGTATCGTCGCCGCCCGCAACGCGTCGTGATTGTCCATGCCGCCAGCGGCCATCATCCACAGCTCCCAATGCGTGCCCAAGCCCTGGACCTCACCATGTGACCCCAGCCCTGCCCGTCCACCCGCTTCTACCCACTTGGTGAGCTGCTGGGCGTGGAGGAAGTGCACGTACTGATCGGGCCGGTAGTACTGGGTGCTCTTCCACTTGTCCAATTCGTCGTGCGGCGTGAAGCGCTTGAGACGCTCTTCTCCGTCCACGTTGGTGTGGGTCAAGTAGTACTGCCGCCCGGACGGTCCACCGTACGCGACGATGAACGTCGGCGTATAGGTGATTCCGCTGAACCGGCCCAGCTCGACGACATCGCCGTAGAACGGGCTGATCGGAAGCGAGTGCTCCAGCCCCGCATATCCGTCCTGCATGAGGGTGAGGTTCATGGTGAAGTTGGACCCGCCTTCGGTGGTCGGCGTAAGGCCGAGCTCCCGAGACGCCATGATGACCCACTGCCGGACTCTGCGGTCGCCCGCCAGGTACTGCTTGATGGTCTGCGTGTTGAAGTGGTCCGCATAGCGGCGCAGTACGTTCCTGGCATCTTCCAGGCTCTGGATGTTGTCCGAGCTGAAGACGCCCGGTCCCGTCGAATACAAACGGGGCCCGATGAACGCGCCCACTTCCATCAGATCGCTGTAGGCCAGCACGTCTTCCGAAGAGGTCTGTGGATCGCGCTGGGTCGTCACCCCGTAGGCGAGCTGCGCGAGGAACTGTGACACCTGGTTTCGGTGCACTCCCCACGCCACCCAGGTGTGTGCGTGGATGTCGACCAGACCCGGCAGGATGGTCTTACCCGCCATGTCGAACACGCGAGCGTCCTCCGGGATGGTCACCGTGCCCGAAGGCCCGATCGCTACGATGCGGTTGTCTCGAACCACGACGTCTCCGCTCGAAATGACCTCGTCGCCGCGCATCGTGATCAGGCGAGCCCCGGTCAGTGCCATGGTCCCGCGGGGCTTGTCCTTGTCGACCGTGATTTCGACATCCACCCGTGCGGCCTCGTATGCCGGAGCAGAGTCGGGTTCCTCCGAGGCCGAATCAGCGGTCGCAGAATCCGCTGCCGCCGAGTCCGCTGCCGTCGAATCGGGTTCGGGCGCCGCCTCCTCCGCACGGGCCGTGGCCACGGAATCCGCGATCAGGGAGTCGGCGAGCGCAACGTCGTACCGGAAGACGCTCCGGCCGATCGAGTAGTGGGCGACAGACCCGTCCCGTCCCCACCCGACGAAGTCCCCGCCGATTCGGGTGAGCCGCCGGGTCGGCACGGATGACGATCCCGCAACCGCGACCGTCGGGGCTTCACCTCCGACCGGTGGAACCGTGATCAGGAACACGTTGCGACTGGCTCTGACCAAGGCTCTTCGGCCGTCGGGCGAAAGCAGCACCTCGTCCGGCGTGGAGTTGCCGTTGCCGGTCGAAGGACCTCGCACCTTGACCACCGTGCGCACGTCGGTGCCGTCGTAGCGCATGGAGAGCAGGCCCTCGGAGCCGGCCCAGATGTACACGCGCTCCGGATCGGGGCCGGCGTGCGGGGCGTTACGGCCCTGCTGAGTAGACGACAGGCCCACCCAGGTGATGCGATTGGGCTCGCCTCCGTCCGCGGGCAGCCACACGTACTCCATCTCGGACGCGCCCGAGTGGCGTCCGAAGTCCTCGAGCGTCCGCATACGGTGCATGAGAGAGCCCCGGACGGCGAGGAGTCGCGAACCGTCGGACGAGTAGTTGAGCTTGTCGAAGAATGCGGGCGTCGGGGTGAGCAGCTCCGGCTCGCCGCGACCGTCGGCACGCGCGCGGTAGATGTTGCCTCCGACCGCGTCGTCCCAGGTGACGTAGGAGATGTAGCGGCCGTCCGGCGACCAGGCGGGCGCGTGCTCGACCACTTCCGCATCTGTCAAACGGGTCGCGTCCGTGATGGTGGGATGGTCCACGTCTGCGTCGGGTCCCGCCGGGTCCGAGGGCAGGTCGGCGATCCAGAGTCGGTCGAGCGCCGAGAAGACCAGGCGGGTCCCGTCCGGCGACGGCCTGGCCCCGCGCACCTGCGAGACCATGAGCGTGGAGTCGTTGATGGGATAGTCGAACTTCACCAGCGGACCCAGCTCCTGCTCCACTCGCGCGGTGAAGGGGATCTCCGTCGTCTCGCCCGAGGGAACCGCGACACGCCAAATCTTGCCGCCATAGCTCGTGATCAGCGCTTCCGAGTCCGGCGTGAACGCGGATGCCGGGTACACGTCCCGGTCACGGGTGCCGCCGCCCTGGCTGTCGTCCCGCTGTACGTTCATGACCAACCAGCGCTCGGCGCCCGTTTGTAGGTCGAGGAGCTTGAGCGCCTCCCTCGTGTCGTGCCGGGTGGCGTACACCAGCCACCGGCCGTCGGGGCTGGGCACCGGCCGAAACGCGCCCTCGTGCTCGTGCGTGCGGACGAGCACCCGTCCCGACTCCCGATCCAACTGTCCGATCTGGTAGGGACCGACCTGTCGGGCCGAGCTCCGCCCCGTGTGATCGGGGCCGTACTCCAGGCGGTCCGGATCATCGACCGCCGCCGTGAGCCCCCCTCCCAGACGGCCCCGAAGGTTGACCCAGACGAACCGCGGATCGGGAGCGAATGCCGCCCCGATGTGAGCCGCCGGAGCGGGCGCGCCCTCCTCGCGGTGTCCCGTGACTTGCACCCCCGATCCACCGTCCTCGTGATAGAGCCAGAGCTGCGTGCCCTTGGTGGCCAGCACGTAGTCCCCGTCCGGCGTCCACACCGGTGACATGTAGTTGGTGCGATTGTCCCGGGTGAGTGCCCGGGCGTCCGTGCCGTCGGCATTGGCCACCCACAGGTTCTCCGAGCCGCTCCGGTCGCTGACGAACACCAGCTTCATGCCGTCCTCGGAAAACCGGGGCTGCATGTCGTACCCCGGCCCGTCGGTGATGCGGGTCGCCTCGCCGCCCTCTACCGGCAGCGTGTACAGGTCTCCCAGTAGCTCGAAAACGATCGTCCCGCCGTCGGGCGAAAGGTCCAGCGAGATCCAGGATCCCTCGTCGGTGGTGAAGGACAGTGTCCGCGTCGCGATGAGCGGAAGCGTGCTGTCCTTCTTGGCTTGGGCGGCCGCACTGTCATTCTCCGCCGGAGTCTGGGCGTTGAGCGGCACGGCAAGGAACAAGGAAAGCGTTACGAGCAGGGCGCTGAAGGCGGCACGGAGCATTTCGGTGTTCTCTTCGGGCCGGGGTTTCGATTCGTCAGGCGTCCCGACCAGAATGGAGGGTTGGAGTCTCGGGCGCGACCTGGTGCCCTAGGTTCGGCCGGGCCAAGGAGCCCGGAGTCCCTGGACGCAGTGTGCTACTTCAGCGAGAGTTAGAATCCGCCGCAATCACTACGGGGAGGGAAAGGCATTGCCGGGGAGGCGCGCGTCGTGAGACCGAGTCCGGGCTACCGCTCGGCCGCTCTGCTTCTGGCAGGGCTGTTCCCCTTCATGTATGTCGGCGAGGCGTGGGACCGATGTCCCCACCACGACGCGCTGCCGGGTCAGAACACCCACGAGGTGGTCGGCCACCACACGTCTCCGCCCGGAGATCAAGAGGCCGATCACGGACCCTGCGATTGCGTGGACGTCTGCGGCCCCGAGTCCCTGGATTCGGCTCCGACGTCCCATGCGGTGTCCAACCCGGTCCGTGCGGGCGGGCCACCGTTCACCCTGCGTTTGGCCTACCTGGGTATCCCTGCCCGGCGGACTCCCTTCATGCTTCCCTATTCGATCGGCCCTCCCTCGGTCTGATCCGTCCCTGAACAACACTGTCGTTGGAGGCCGGAGTCGGCGGGCACACGCCCGCGGACGACTCCGGGCGTAGCTCGCGTTCGTGAGCGCCGGCCTCCGCATTCGGATCGAACGAACACCGAGGATAATTCCAATGGTTGATCACATACGTCGTAGTACGTTGACCCTCGTAACTGCCCTGGTGCTGGCCACGCCGGCTTCTCTCGAGGCGCAGTACGAGTGGACGTCGTCACGTCCGGACGGCCACGCGCCACTGGGCGTGATGGGCGACCACACCCATGAGAAGGGCGAATACATGCTGTCCTACCGGTTCATGCACATGAGCATGGAGGGCAACCGCACCGATACCGATCGGGTGAGCACAGCGGACGTGCTCGCGGACTTCATGGTGACACCGCTCGAGATGCCCATGCAGATGCACATGTTCGGCATCATGTACGCGCCGTCGGACGTGGTGACGCTCATGCTCATGGCGCCCTACGTGGACATCAGCATGGATCACGAGACCCGTACCGGTGGGATGTTCACCACCGAGGCCAGCGGACTCGGTGACGTCAGCCTGAATGCGCTGATCGGCCTCAAGCGCGAAGGCGGACCCTTCCGAGCCCACCTGCACGCCGGCGTCTCTTTGCCCACGGGATCGATCGAGTCGGAAGGCGTCACGCCCATGAGCAACGGACAGGACGTGCAGCTTCCCTATCCCATGCAGCTCGGATCGGGGACGTTCGACCTGAAACCGGGCGTCACCCTGCTCGCCATGGGCGAAGCCTGGTCGTGGGGAGCCCAGGGTCAGGGCGTCATCCGGCTGGGTGAAAACGACCACGAATACACACTGGGCAATCGACTCTCGCTCACGAGCTGGGCGGCCTACAAGCCGCTCGACCAGTTCAGCGTGTCCGTGCGGGGGCTCGTCCAGACGTGGGGCGACATCGACGGGGCCGATCCGGCCGCGTCGGTGAATCCGATGGTGGTTCCCACTGCGCGGACCGACCTTCGTGGCGGCACCCGGTTGGACATCCCGGTCGGGATCAACCTGTACGCGCCCAGCGGAGCGCTTGCCGGACACCGACTCGCGGCGGAGCTGTACCTGCCGGTGTATCAGAGTCTGAACGGGCCGCAGTTGGAGACCGACTGGATGCTGATGGTAGGCTGGCAGAAGTCGATCGGGTGACGGGTGGGGCCGGGCGTGGTGGGGCGCCCGGCCCCGCACCTACCGGCAGATCACCCCACCGGGTATCGGGATCATCCGCGGGGTCCGTAGCGGGGTGCTACTGCCCATCTTCCGTTGGAAATAGAGACGAGTATATACCCGGGCCATCAACAAACGTCCCGGTCCGCTGGGGAACTCCAGCAGCTCCACCCGCTCTAGCTCGTTCACCAGCGTGTTCTGGAGCAGGAACACCCGCTCTTCGCGGTCCGTGACTTCCCGTTCGTCGTACACGAAGCATCCGATCCTCCGGAGAATGTGGCGCGGATACTTGGCCTCCATCACCGTTTGGAGCGTCGCGTTCTTTGGTCGGCGGGACATCTCCTCGCGGCTGATCGACGGCCCGTACTCGTAGAACCGATCTTCGGAGCGTTGCTCCAAGCGCTCGACGAAGCCCGCGATCATCTTGTCCATGATCGGGTCCGAGACGAGGTCGAAGTCGTAGCGTCGCATGTCGTCGGGCACCAAGGTCGTGTCGAGCGGCAGATAGCCGAACGATCGGATGACCACGCGGAGCGGGACGTGCTCGAACACGTCGTCCAGGTCGAAGCGGCCGTGCGCGTTGGTGCGCTCCTCGTGGCCTTGGTCGGATAGGACCTCCGCGTCGATCAGACGAATGTCCAAGCGGCCGTCGCGGGCACGGCCATCGAAATCGATCGTGCTCAACTCCACGTCGAGCGGATCGAGCACGAGCGCGTCGATCTGAAGCGCCACCGAAACCTCGGTGTCGTCGTCGACCTTCAACGACCGCTCGAGGTCCATGTATCCGTACGCGCCAACCCGGAGCTCGTAGTCATCGGGGCGGACGTTGCGGAAGGTGAACGCTCCCTCGTCGGAGGTGAGGACCGATCCGTAGCCGTCGAGTGTCACGGTGGCGTTTACCACGACTTGGTTCGTGACGGCGTCGTAGACCCAGCCCTGAACGACGAAGCCGGTCTGCGCCGAGATGGGAAGAGGAGCAGCGACGAACAGCACCGCGACTGCCCGCAGCACGGAGCCCGACGGCGGCGCCCGATAGCGGCCCGGCGAACGCCGCCCTGCGACCGGTGGCTCCACGAGTGACACCGTTATGAGATCCGACGCAGACATGCTCTGTTATACGACCTACTCCCAGCCGTATGTCCAATAGCCCACAGCCATTGCAGGAGCCTCCTTCATGCGATTGAAGACGAGCCTTACGGTTGCGTTCGTAGCATTCTCCACCGCGTGCGGCGACGAGGCCGCCACCACCACCCTGCAGGTTGCCGACAGCAGCGGGGTGGAGGTTGTGACCAACCTGGCCGGAAGCACAGAGGCGGCGGACCTCTGGTCGCTTTCGCCGCAACCCGCCGTGAACATCGGCTCGGATCACACGTCGGGACCGGCGCTATCGAGGGTCACTGCGCTGGCGCTGCTCGATACCGAGGAGGTGGTCGTCGGTATGACTCGCCCTCCACAAGGGTTGGTGATCGGATCCGACGGAACGGTAGCGGCAACCCTGGGGCGCGCCGGCGACGGGCCGGGAGAGTTCTCGGGGGTCGCCTCGGTTGTACCTCTTACCGGCGACTCGATCGCGGTCTGGGATCAGGTGCGGCGCAGGATGTCGGTCTTCAGCGAGACCGGCGATTTCGGGCGGGAGGTGGACCTCGGTCCACTGGCTCCCGCCCCGCTTTCCATGGTGGTCGAGAGCGGGCAAGCCTACCTGCTGGCAGGGCCCGACAACTCGCTGGTGTTGTTTGGACTCGGGGTGCTGTCTCCGGAGGATGGCGTGCATCGGGTGGAGGCCGAATCGCACCGCGTCACGCTCGATGGCCGGAGCCTCGCCAGCTTCGGCCCGTTTCCGGGCGTTGCGACCTTCACCGGCCACCAGGGCGGCGGATGGGTCATCTTCGGAGCCCGATCTTGGGGCGCCACGTCAGGCGATCGGCTGATCGTGGGCACCGCCGAAGAGACGGAGTTCGCGGTCTTTGATCCCGACGGCAGACTCGTACGACTGGTCCGCTGGCCGGATCACGATCGCTCGGTCGTCGACGCGTTCGAGGAGGATCTCTCCCGGTTCGTCGACGAGGAGCTGACCGCGATGCCTCCCTCTGCCGGCACGATGGTGCAGACCATCCTCGAGGAAGCCCCGCGGGCGGAGCGGTATCCCGCGTACGACGGCCTCATCGCGGACCGGAACGGGAGCGTCTGGCTGGCCGACTACCCGGGTCAACTCGCGTTGCCGGGCGTCCTGCCCAATCGCCGGCGCATGCCGGCGCGTCGATGGCTGGTCTTCGGCCCCGACGGCGCCATCACGGCAGCGGTCGAGACACCCGAGGGCTTCGAGCCCTACTTTGTCCGGGACAACGCCGTTTGGGGTGTCTACAAAGACGAGCTCGACGTCGAATCGGTTCGCGCGTATCAGATTCAGAAGCCGTGACGTAGTCGCTCAGTCAGGAGCAGAGATGCGACGATTCGTTCCCGTCCTACTTGCTGCGATCCTGTCCCAGGTCCTGTACGCTTGCTCGGAAGGGGACTCCGCCGCTCCCGCCGCGACGGTCAGGGACAGCGCCGGCATCCGAGTCGTGACGTATGACCTGACCGAAACGCCGATTCCCACCTATCGGACCGTGGGCGAGCACGACCTGGAGATCGGAGTGCGGAACGGCCAACCCGAGTACACCTTCTCCCGCATTCCCGACGTGGTGCTCGGCCCTGATGAAACCCTCGTAGTGTCGGACGGGGTGGCGCAGGAGCTCAGGGTCTTCGACAGGGAAGGGGCATTCCAGCACACGATCGGACGCGGGGGCGACGGTCCCGGTGAGTTCGCGAGCGCGCCGGTCGTGGCCGGCGTCGGGGGCGATACGGTCTTCGCCTACGACGGCCGGAGCCGTCGGCTAACCATGTTCAGCCTGGCGGGCGAGATGCTCGAGAACATGACCCTCCGGCCCGATGCGGGTGGGCGGTACCTGGTGACGATCCGCCAGGACGACGGCACCTACCTTGGCCAGTCGCGCTGGGTGGATCCTGATCGGAGCATGGGGGAGCTGCACGACGTGCGCCTGGAGCTGGACTCGATCGCGATCCAGCGCCTGCACCCAGACGGAACCGTAATCGACACGCTCCGGGTCATGCCCGACATGAACATCGCGCGCTCGATCCAGGGCGGGGCCGGCGGCACGATTCGCCTCCTGCAGGCCTCGCCTCCGTACACACCCCGTGCCTTCCTGCGTTCGGACGGAAGCCGGATCGTCATCGGGCGTAGCGATGCGTTCGAGCTCCACCTGGCCGGAGATGGGAGCGAGGCCGAGACCATCCTGCGCGTGCTGGGAGTCGATCACCCGGCCACCCATGACGAGATCGTCGCGCATCAGGAGGCCGTCCTGCGGGAGGAGGCGGGAGGCGGGGAGATCGATCCGCGGTCGCGGACACTGAACCTCGAGTTTCTGCCGGAGCGCTTGCCCGCCTTCGCCGCGGTGTCGATGAGCGAGGCGGGGGACATCTGGGTGGCCATCACCGAGTTCGACGGCTCGGAGGGATACGACTGGCTCGTCTTCTCCCGGTCCGGGGAGTTCCGGGGCAAGGTCCACACTCCACCGGATATGCGGCTCCACGAGATCCGCCCGGACTACATCATTGGGGTGATCACCGACGAGTTCGACGTGCCTTACGTGCGTAGGTACCCGTTGGTCGAAGAGGCCGCGGCGTCCGGCTAGCATGTGCCCCGATTACCCGATCCTTGGTCACTCGACTTGAGTTTTACTACACTGTAGTATAACGTATCGCCACGCTCTCCCTCAACGGAAAAGTGAAGCCGTGGCGTATCTAGGCGAGTTTGAGCAGTTGATCCTGTTTTCGGTCCTGCAACTGGGCGACGAGGCGTATGGCGTGGCCATCCGGGAGACGATCGAAGAGCGGACCGGCCGGGCGCCGTCTGCCGGGGCGATCTACACCGCGTTGGGTCGGTTGGAGGAACGCGGCCTGGTGACGTCGAACTCCGAGTCCGGGGGCACGGGCCGGCCCGGCCGGCCACGGAAGTACTACACGCTCAGGCGTGAAGGCGCTCGCGCGCTCAAGGACTCCTACTTCACGATCCAGTCCATGGCGGGCGGCCTGATTCCCAAGCTGACCGAGTTGGCGGAGGGCTGAGCGTGTCGGGCCCCGAGGGTTCCCGCCCGGCGCGGTTTTGGACGGTCCTGGCGCACCTCGTGATCCGAGGCGCTGACGCGCCGTTCATTCTGAGCGATCTGGTCGAGTCCTTCGCCCGGGACGTGGCGAGGGGGTTGGGCCGCCGAACGGCGACTCGGCGCTACGTGGTCAACCTGGTCGGTTCCGCGTGGAGCGTTGGGATCGAGGGAGTCAGACGACGAGTATCCCAGGGCATCACCCTCGACGCCAAGCTTGGTCTGAGGATGCTGGTCAAGCAGCCGATGCTCACCGGAGTCGCGGTGCTTGCGCTCGGCCTGGGCATTCCCGCGTCGCTCGGTTTCAGTCATGTGCTGGACGTAGTGCTCAGCCCTCTCCCCGTGCCCGAGGGGGAGCGTGTCATGGGGATCCGGCACTGGGATCTGGAATCCCGCGACCCGACGATGGCATCGGTGCACGACTTCGAATTCTGGAGAGCAACGCTCACGTCTTTCGAGTCGATTGCCGCCGTCCGGTCGTACTCCGTCAACATTCATCGGAGTATTGCAGGTTCGACGCCCGTCCGTGGCGCGCAGATCAGCGCTTCCGCCTTTGGCATTCTTCACGCCACCCCTGTCCTGGGACGGGTCTTCGACGCCTCGGACGAGGTGCGGGGAGCGCCCGATGTCATCATTCTGGGAGAGGACCTGTGGGCGTCCCGTTTCTTGGGCGATCCCGAGATCATCGGCAAGACGATTCGGGTAGGCTCCGAGCCTCATACCGTCGTCGGCGTGATGCCGTCGGATTTCAGGTTTCCGATCAACGATCAGGTCTGGCTCCCACTGCGGGCCAGTGCGGTGGACTACAGTGAAGGGGAAGGGCCCCAGCTTTGGGTTTTCGGGCGTCTGGCCGAGGGGGTGACCGCAGAAGCGGCAGGCGCCGAAATGAGGGTGGTGACCGAAGGTCTGATCAGCGACCGGCCCGACCTCTACGAGTACTTCGTCGGTGAGCTCGTGGATATGCCGATCCTCTTTCTCGGCGAGTCTCCGTTCGTCGATCAGGATTCCGAGATCATCCTCATGCAGTCGGCTATCCTGATGCTGCTCCTGATCGTTTGCGGAAACGTCGGGCTGCTCACCATGGCGCGGACGGCCACCCGCAGCGGAGAGATCTCGGTTCGCACCGCCTTGGGTGCCAGCCGGGCTCGGATCATCCTCCAGGTCTTCATCGAGGCGTTGGTGTTGGCGGTGGTCGCAACCGGATTCGGGCTCCTATTGACCGAGGCCCTCGCACGCTGGGCCATGGGCTTCCTCGAACGCTTGGAGGTGGTGCCGTACTGGGTGGACCTGACCCTGACACCCGGAATCGTCTTCGCCGCGCTCGTGCTGGCGGCGGTATCCGCGGTGGTTGCGGGGGTATTGCCCGCTCTCCGGGCCACGACACGCCGAGTACAGTCCAACCTACAGCGCACGGCAGCCGGAAACTCGACGATGCGATTCGGTATCGGGTCGATGGTGTTGATCGTGAGCGAGATCGTCCTTTCGGTGGGGTTCCTCGCGATGGGAGGAACGCTGGTGCGCACCTTCTTCCAGAATACCGAGGGTCTGCTGGGTTTCGAACCCGAGCGGTACATGGCAGCCGAGTTTCAGATACCGTGGATCGATCCCGCCGAGTATCCCGAGTACGCGGACGAAGAGGAGTTCGCCCTCCGAGTGCGCGAGACCCAACAGGCGCTGCTGGCCCGTTTGGTCGCCGACTCCGAGGTGCGAGGTGCGGGGCTGGGTGTGCCACTGCCGGGAGACTACTTCGGCAACGGCAACCGGATCGTGCTGGAGGACGGATCCGGGCGGCCGGACGGCAAGCCGTTGTATGCCAAAGAAGCTCACGTGGGTGTCGACTTTTTTCGTGGTCTCAGGCGCCCGATTCTGGCTGGCCGCGACTTCGCCACCGGAGACATTGAAGGAGAGGCCGAGGCGCACCGTCCCGCCGTCATTGTGAACAGCTCTTTCGTAGAGGATGTGCTTGGCGGGCGCAGTCCCATCGGGCAGAGGTTCCGGTACCGGACCTATCCCGAACCCGACCCTGACGAGACGGAGTGGTTCGAGATCGTAGGCGTCGTGGGACGGTTCGGGATGAACCCGGTCAACCCGGTCCAAGATGCAGGCGTGTACCACCCCCTCGTCCCCGGTGAATACAATCCGGTCGGTGCCCTGGTCGAGGTGGTAGGTGACCCCGGCACCTTCGTTACACGGTTCCGGGAGATCGCCGCGGCAGTGGACTTGGAGGCGACGGTCATCTCGCCGATGGCTCTGGTCGATCACATGGAATCGGAAGCGAACCTGTTCCGCTGGATGTCGCTCGGACAGGTGATCCTTGCCGGGGTGGCGTTTCTACTCTCCATCACGGGACTCTACGCGCTGATGTCGTTCACCGTCTCGCAACGCACGCGGGAGATCGGGATTCGGACCGCGCTCGGCGCCCGGGTCCGGGATATCGTGGCAATGATCTCGCGCAGGGCCACGATTCAACTCCTCGTCGGGTTGGCTCTCGGCGCTGCCTGGGCCTGGCTACTGCTTCTGCAGGTGGTGGGAGACGACGCCATGACGGTCCGACCCATCAACATTCCGGTGACCATAGCGGTCACCTTGGCGTGCGCGGCGGCCATCGGAGTGCTGGCGTGTGCGTCTCCCACCGTTCGGGCTCTCCGCATCGAGCCCACCGAGGCGCTGCGAGAGCTCTAAGAGCCTAGACCCTTCGTACACCGGCGGCTCAGCCGTACCCATCTTGACAAATAGTTTTTTACGTAAAAAAATTCTGTATGACTCTGCCCACTCCGCACCAGACGCCCACACCGCTCGAACCCGTTGATGATGCGGACAAGGCGGAGCTTCTGCTTCATCCCCTCCGTCAGGAGATCCTTCGTGAGGCCCGCGAGGCTTCGACTGCAGCGGAAATCGCGCGCCGCGTCGGGCTGCCGCCCCAGAAGGTGAACTACCACGTCCGCACACTGGCCGACGCGGGCTTTCTGCAGCCCGCAGGCGAAGGCCGCAAACGAAACCTCGTCGAAAAGCGGTACCGTGCGAGCGCGCGGTCGTACGTGCTCCTTCCCGAGGTCCTCGGAGACATGGGGCCGGGCGAGCTGACGGACGGAGACCGATTCAGCGCCACGTACCTGATGCACCTGAGCGCCCTACTCCAGCGAGAGCTGGGTGTCTGGCTCCATCCGGAACGAGGCGGCGGTCAACGGGTGCCCACGCTGTCGTTGGAGGCCGAGGTCCGCTTCGACTCGAGTGAGCAGAGAGCGACCTTCGCCGACGAGCTGCAGAAGGCAGTGGCCGACGTGATTCGTCGCCACACGACACCGACCCATGATGACACCGGACGCCCACGGCCAGGCCGCTCGTACCGGCTGGTGGTGGGGTGCTATCCACTGCCCGACGGCGCTGCGGAACCCCTCGAGCTAGACACAGTTGAACCAGACGCCCTCGAACCGGAAGACAGAGAACGATGAGCGAACAAGAAAACGTCGAACACACCGGCCGAGTGATCCGGGACGAGATGCGCATCGCCGCCCCCGCGGAAGCCGTCTACCGGGCCTGGGCCGATCCGGACCTGATCACCGCCTGGTTCGTGGGCCGCATGGACGGCCGCATGGAAGAAGGAGAGACCGTCTCATGGTACTGGGACAGCACGGGCACCGGAATGTCCCAGGGGGTTGTTGTGGCCGAGCCCCCGCACCGATTGGTCACGGCGATGGAGCTGCCCCAAGGAGTGTCCTATCTGGAAGTGACGATCGAGCAGGAGGAAGGGTTCTCCGTCCTGCGCCTGGTGCAGTCCGGCTTCGGGGAGGGCCCCGACTGGGACGACCAGTACGAAGGCATGGTATCGGGCTGGATGGTGGCCCTGGGCATTCTGAAGTTTTTCCTGGAACGTTACGCCGGCCGCAAGCGGCGGGAGATCCTGGTCCTGGGCGATGCGCCCTTCGAACGGGAGCGAATGCTCGATCTCCAACGAACCGAAAGCGGGCTTGCACGATGGCTCACCCGATCCGGCGCGCCCGGCAAGATGGTCGGTGAGCCCGTTCGGCTCGTGCTGGAGGACGGAAAGACCCTCACCGGCACGGTCCTCCGTAACACCAAATACGAGACCTTGTGGAGCTGGGACGAGATCGAAGGTGTGGTGGAGATCAAAGCGTTTCGCGGAGCCTACTGGGGCAGCAAGGTGGGGATTCGCATCAGCTCCTGGATGGAAGATCTGACCGAGTTGGCGGACATGGAAGGGTGGTTGGGCAAAGTGGTGGAGCGGTTGACCGGGGTGCTGACGGGGGAGGGGGGGTGAGGGGAATGCGAGGGTTCGTCGCCATCGGTCTCGTGCTGGGCGCGCTGGCCTGCGACCGTTCGCCGCCGCCGGTGTCCGGGGTATATACCTGGGGCCATGAGGTCGAGACGTTCCAGCCTTGCGGAGACGCGGCGGTCTTCTGGGTCGAAGCCTCAGAGTCCGTGCTGCAGGAGCTGCGGACCGCCCACGACAGCCTGACGTCGGAGCCCTACCAGGGCGTGTTCCTGCAGGCGCACGTGACGCGTGCGGCGGACGCCACGGACGGGTTCGCCGAGCAGTACGACGGGGTGGTCCGGGTGACAGAGGTCATGGAGATTGAGCCGGTGATCCCGCAAGGTTGTAGGTAGGAGAGCTCTCACTCCCGTCCCCAGTGGTCGGCTACGCACTCGGCGAATCGACCGCCATCGGCTGAGGTTGCCGGATTCCTGTGGAACGTGATGCCGGTGTTACAAGGACGGTCGGACGAGGGGAGCAGATACCATTCGACGCTCGAGGTAACAAAGCGGGCGTACCTACGCGGTAGGTTGTCGTACAGGGGTTCCGTCCCGTCGTGACGAAAAAAGAGGCCGCGCGACGCGACGAGGTGAGGCTTCATTCCCGGTACCTCGACGTACGATGCGAACGAAACCGAGCCACCCGCTCCTTCCTCCGGGTCGCTGGTCTCGAAACGCCAATCGGCAGCCAGAAAGGCTTCGCCGGGGACTAGGCTCAGGCTCCCCCTGAGTCCCTCTCCGCTCCCTTCGCCGTTTCCGCAGAAGACCAGCGTGGTCTGTTCTTCTGTTTCCTTTGCCAAGGCGAAGTTGTGAAGGGCCCCGAAGACGGGCGTCGCAAAGTGGTACGCGTGGACCCAATCGAGTTGAGCGTACGCCCATGCCAGGGCACGAGCACTTGTCGTACCGCCGATCACGAGAGCTGGCCACGCGTAGCCTTCGGTCGAAATGCGATCGTCCAACGAGCGAGGCGTATGATCACCTCCGTGTATGACCCCGGACCCGCCGGCGGAGACGAAGTCCACGGACTCGGATTCCGACCGGCGATATAGGTCGTCCTCGCCCACCGAGCCTGCATACCGGGAGAGGTACGCCAACCAGGCTCGATCCCCCGTGTCAGGCGCGTATCGGGACGCCACCTCGGACCAGACTCTCCGCGCCTCACGGTCGTCGGTGATCGGACACAAGTCTCTCGCCTCGACCGAGAAGCCCTCGATCTCGATCGCACGGGGCTCCATGTCGATCACGCCGTCAGCGGGAATGTCCGGGGCCTGAACGATCAAGGTCCGAAACGCGAGATGCGACAGGGAAATGCGCCGCACTTCCGACCAGCGCTCGGAGCTCAGCTCGGCGATTCCTCGCGACGACGTCGTGTGGGTTCCGAACAGCTCTCCGAGCCCAAAGACATCGATGCGGACGGCTGGGACCGGACGTCCATCCGAGTCTAGGACCTGAAGGGTGACCTGACCGCTCGCAGGACCGGCAAGGACACCCACGAGCACCACTGCCCCTAGCACTCGGACCATCATCGTGCCTCCAAAACGTTCTGACGAATGGTGGATCACGGATCCGAGGAAGCGATGGAAGTACCGTGCCGTTCCTTGATCTTTCAAATCGTGACGACTACGTCACATGCATCAATCGAACGGAGGGACTTAGCTATGACGACCTTGCTTAGTCGGCGTGCGCGCTGGACCCTGATAGTCATTGCGATCGTCGCGGCTTCCGGCTGCGCCTCACAGGCCCGAACAGGTAGCATGGATGATGTCGAGGCGACCCGCCAAGCTGTACTCGATCGGGAGAGGGAGATCAACCTGATCATCGATCGGGACTTGGACTGCGACGCGGCGGATGCGCGGATCGGAGACCGGGAGCCAGCCTTCGTGTCGAACGGTCTGGTCGTGCGCACGCGGGCGGAACTGGCGCAACTTTGCGAAGGGATGCTCGCCCCGAGGAGCGGCGCGGAATTCGCGATCGAGCACCTCACGGCAAACGTTCTGTCGAACGAGACGGCCTACGTTGTCCGGGAAGGCGATTACACCATCCGGTTCAAAGACGGCAGCTCGGAAACGGCGTATCTGGTGATGACTACCATCTGGAACCGCGGGCCTGACGGCTGGAAGATGGTGCACCTCCATGAGTCTGTGCGGGGCCAGGGGTAGCGGTCGGGATCGACCTCGTCCCAGAAGCTCCGTGACTTCGTTAGTCTCAGCCTGCTTGCTGGCGCGCTAACGAAACAAGCTCACGAGCCTTCGGCTGCAGCCTTCACAACGAGGTGCTTCGTCGCTGATACCGCCGGATCGTCGGATAGGCGCACGCAATAGCAGTGTTTCTTGCCTGCAATGCACGACATCCTTGTGTTATGTCATATGCAACATTATATTCTACAGTAATGGCAGTGTGATCTTCGAGGATCTCTGACTCCATACTATGCCCTCTTCTCACTGAGAGAGGAACTCACCATGGTATATCTTCGAAGGGTGCTGTACGGCACCGTCCTAGCGACAGTAGCAGCAGGTTGCAGTGACGCAAGTCCAGCCTCGATCCATCATCGAGAAGATGCTCCCCAGCTTACACTTAACGGTGACCGCGTTCAGCGTCGAGCACCTCTTCACAAGGAACTGGATCGAAAACTGGTCATCGGTAGACGAGTCGATGACGGATACTGCGTATTTGAGCAAATGGTTCGCCATGACACCGGCGAGACAGAACGACTTGAGGCGGTCGTGGAATTCGATCCGGAAACTTGCAGATACGTTGTAGCTAAGCTTGATCTGACGAACTTCGTTCGGCCACAACTTCCTCCTCCTCCGGAGAAATTGGGCCCCGCGGCCCCTCAACCATCAAGTAGTGGCATGTCAACGTCGTCGTCAACGCGTTCAGCTCAGTACACCGGTGGCGGTGCTGGGCTCTCGTCGGCTCCGAGTGGCAGCGCCGGAGCGCAGTCCTATCAGGTGTGCACTCCCCACGTAGGTATGTTTGGCCAGGCCCTGCAGTTTATCTCCACCATGGATCCGATTTTGATCCAGACATCCGGGTCCGAGCAGGTTGTGCTCTACAACTACGCGGACGGCTGCGTGAACTACGTACACAGTACTCTCGTAAGTCGCTGGCAGCCGCTATCAGGGTGGGGGCTTCAGAGCCACGTGCATTACACGCCGCAGCCAAAATACCCTGACTGGCGGGCGGTGCGGGCCAAGGGGCGTCAGACCATGCGAAACACGGTGTTCGCAGATACGTTTTGTCCGTTGTCACCAGGCAACACGTACACGTACTACACGAACACGATCGATTTGTGGTATGACGGCTACCCTGCGTTCTTCCGCACGGTGTACAGCACCGGCGGCTGCTCAGGACTGCTTTGGAGTTCGTTTTACACGGCGTTTTCATGAACATGAATTTGCGACCCAGTAGATTGCTTCGGCAGATGCCCGCGACGACGGTGTTCGTGGTATCGTACCTGGCGATGCTGCTCATGCCGGTCGTCGCGGGACTGCCCATCCTTGCCATGGTATGGCGGGTGCTGATCATCCCCTACTGGATTGGGATGACGATCGTAACGGCTGTCGGAATTCGCCCGGGCCACCTCGGAGCCGTGGCCGTGTGTCTGCTATTGACCGTCGGGGTCGACCTCGTCCTGAGGAAGCTCCGCTAGTCGGACCGGCTGGTCTCCCCGGATACCACCGTAGCCATGACCTCGTCGAGCGTGGACCTGAGCTCGCGCATCTGATCCTGGCCCCACCGTCGTCCCACCGCACTCACCATGTGGATCAGGGCCAGGCAGGGAACGCCGAGCCAAACGGACCATAGGGCCCAGGCCGGCTCGTTGGATGCCCATTGGACGTAGGCGAACGTCGTCCCGAACGCGACGAGAAAGGCGACGCCAAAGTAGATGAACATGAAAAAGGTCCAGACCTCCGGATGCGGCCCGAACCGGCCGAAAACCTCTGATCCCTCCTCGGCCTCATCGACCCGGAGCGAAAGATAGGGCGACCAGACCCGACGCTCCGCCTCGGGCACGTAGAGCTCCGCCCAAATCCCCCGACCCCGCCACCTGCCTTGAAGATCTTCCCGGGCGACAAAACCCGCACGGATCCGCTCGACCACCGTCTCCCGCGGCATGTCCAGCGGAATCGCAAAGGTCGGGCGAATCAGTGGTGCGTCCATAAGCGAGCCCGGAGGGACGTGAACCCTTTATGTCGCTGGGAATAATGAGGACGGGGCTGTGCGAGTGCCAGCGGCGGACGGGGAGATGCGGACTCTAACGGATACCACCCCGACACGTGGGATCCTCATCTAGTCGTCCCAAACCACCATGGACGGATCTGGGTGTGCGGCGGTGGGGTTGGCTGGGTCTGGTCTCGGACGCCCGCGTAGAGCGGCCTGACGAACTGCGTGCGGCACGATCTGGATTGGCGCCTATTCGGAAGACCTGCGACCTCGTTGTTCCGTGTCTGCGGGGATCCTGAGAGGTCGAAAACCGGGCCTGTATATTTAGGGTATCTCGCTGTCTTACTGTGACTTACCGGAGGTGCCCGCCATGCCGTACACGTATACGCCTCTCGCCGATTCTGTCCGTTCGGCTCATAGGCCGCTCGCCATCCGCGAGCGTGCCGCCGCGCCCGCGATGCCGCCGGCTAACGCGATCGACCCCGACGAGGAACTGTTCGAGCTAGGCGAGCGCTGCGCCGAAGCCTACATGGAGGCCGCCGTCATGGAGTGCGAAGCGATGGCCCTGCTCGCCCGGTTCGACCGACGCGAGGGCTGGAAGCCTCAAGGCTTCGGGTCAGCCGCAGAATGGCTCGCCTGGCGGACCGGCGTCACGCTCGGCACGGCCCGCGAACGCGTGCGCACTGCGCTGGCCCTCGAGAAGCTTCCGGAGACGTCGGCCGCCATGAAGAACGGTGAGCTCTCGTTCTCGAAAGTGCGGGCACTTACCCGCGCCGCCACACCCGACAACGAGGCCCAGCTCCTCGAGTTCGCTCGCGAAGGATCCACCGCTACGCTCGAACGTGTCGTGCGGGGCTGGAAGAAGCTCGACCGCGCCGGCGAGGTCCGGGCCGAACAGCTCCGTCACCGGACCCGCACGTTCTCGGCCTGGGTCGACGACGACGGCATGGTCGTCGTCAAAGGCCGGCTCGACCCGGAGGTTGGCGCGGTGCTGATGCGAGCGGTCGAGGCTGCGAGCGATGCGCTGTTCCGAGCGGCCGACGACGCGACCGACGACACCGAGCCAGAGCAGCGTCGGGCCGACGCGATCGGGCTGATCGCCGAGCGGGCGCTTGGCGGCGGGGTTCGGGGGTGAGGGTGTGCCGGTGAGCGGATCCCGGGCCGAGCGCTATCAGGTGATGCTACACGTGGATCCTGAGACGTTGGCAGCGGAAGGCGACCCCGGCGAGTCCGAGCTGGAAGACGGGACCCGCGTTTCAGCTGAAACGTCGAGACGCATCGCGTGCGACTCGGGAGTGGTGCGGATCGTGGACGGCGCGGTGCGGCGTCGGCCGATCGTGCGAGCGTGAGGCCGATCGGACGGCGGTTTCCCGGGCTGTGGGCTCCGGTTTACCGATGCGCATCACGTCAAACACTGGGCCGACGGCGGCGAGACCAGCCTGAGGAACCTCTGGTGCTGCTCTGCCGGAGACATCACCGGGCCGTGCACGAGGGTGGGGTGCGGGTGTGTCTGGACGTCGAGGGCAAGGTTGCGTTCTTCGCGCCCGACGGGAGTGTGCTGTGTGACGTGCCGCCCAAGCCGGACCGGCCGGTCTTGCCGAGGCGACGGCTGGATCCGGAGGCCCGGAGCGGGCTGCCCCGCCACCGACTGGGCGCATCCAAATGGGCGAAGGACTCACAAGTGCCCTGGGAGGTGGAGGCGGCGGTGTGGGAGGCGCTCGATGAGTGAATTGCGGTCCGGCCCCGCCGGCCATCCCAACGTTTTCGGTGGTGTGCCCGTCCCAAGAGCGTGAAGCCACCCCCGAGCCACCGACCTGTGCATACTCGATCGTTAGCCGTCGTCGCGCTTGCCCTCGGGCTTGCCCCTGGGCCGCTTGAATCGCAGCAGCTCCACACACCTGCTTCGTTCTCTCTCGCCTGACGGCCGGTCAGGTCCCCGGACCTGAGCCGATCATTCAAGACTTGAGAGAACACAGCGAAGTCGTGGTCTTGCTCCGGAGCTACGTGCAAAAGGTCGCCGAAACGTTCAGCGTAGTCTCTGAAATAGAGCCCGTTCTTACCGTAGTACTGACGAGCGAACGCGTTCCCATCCTCGTTGAGATCTTCGGACGTCAGCTTCCCGTCGCAGTACTTGAAGAGGAAATCCGTAGCCGAAAGTGAGCCAACAACGACGTCCTGTACCTCTCCAGGTTCCTCGGAGAGGTGAAGGTCACCGGCCCAGCCCTTGGTAAAACACCAACGGAGGAAGAGTGCGATGTGCGTTCCACCGAACTCGACGGGAGATTCCTCCGGAAAGTCTCCGTCGCTGTGCCAGGTCGCATCATCGTATTTCATCAATGCTTCCGCAAGCTGCAGGGTCGCAGGCGGTTGGAGCAACGTCGGTCAGTTGAATCGCCCCAAGTCTGCTGATCTGCATATCGAGCGGATCTCCCGCGCTTGGGGCAATCCTTAGCCTGGGCACCAGCCGTTCGATATGGTGTTGTATCCAGATACTCAACGGCGTAACAGGTGAAGACGATGTGATGCTTGCCCTACTCCTGTTGGCACTCTCGTGTCGCGTGTCCACCGAAGAGACCCTTCTTCGCGAACCGGTAGCCATCGCTGCTGTCGCTGGAATAGCTGATACCACCGCGTTCCCCGCCTTTCAGGACGCCCGGATGAAGAAGGTTGACGGATCGGCGAACGGGAATGCGGCGTTCTCGTCGCTGCAGGAAACTTCTCTATCGTTCCTGCGACTGGAGCTCCAAATGGACACGACCCGGCCAACTGTCCCTGATCAAGGCGTTCCCTACGACATGTTGTTTCTCGTTTCACCCCCGGATGACTCCACGACTGTCGTCTACCGACGGCTTGCCGCAGTGGTCTTCTACGACTCGGTGTCAGGTCCAATGTACCATTCATGGGTCATGGACCATGGCGCGACCTTGGTGGGTGGGACGGACTTCATGTATTTCTTCGAATTCCCTGATCCAGGTCCGTCGTGGTCCGATTACGAGACGTTTTTGGATACTCTCGCTTCCGACGGACGGGTGGACTTGGTGATGCATTTGACCCATGAATCTCCTGTGCCACCTCCTGCAAGCCTTCCTTCCATAGACGCTGCGGGTGGGGCCTCAGTTCTTGGTTCAAGACGCTTGCCATAACAGTGGCGATGCGGAGCGCAACTCCCGTAAGAGGGTACTCGCCTTGCGACTGGCACCCTCCGGTGATCAGGTTGCCGCTCAGCAGAACCGCGAAGCCCTCATGTAGACTCGGTAGGACTGGCGAGTGGATCAACCAGGGACGATTGCCGTTACCGACCGAGGTTGGTACGACTTCCTGAGAGGCCGACCAGAGCTTCGCGAGGTGAACTTCTGGAAGCCCTCTCCACGGCGTACCTATCGGGCCGCCGAACTTTCCCCGTTTCTCTTCAAACTGAAAGCTCCGGACAACGCGATCTGTGGCTTCGGCTTCTTTGCTCGCTACTCCCGTCTTCCACCTTGGCTCGCCTGGGAGGCGTTTGGCGAAGGAAACGGGTGCGTGTCATTGGCCGAGCTTCAGCAACGGCTGGCGGCGATCCGGGAGCGCATCCGCTACAAAGCCGAGGCGGGGCCGGACACGATTGGCTGCATCCTGCTCGTCGAGCCTGTCTTCTTTTCTCCGGAGGACTGGGTCCGGCCGCCGAGCGACTGGCCTGTCCGGACTCAGACGCACAAGAGTTATGACCTGGGAAGAGGCGAAGGCGCTCGGGTGTGGAGGGAGTGCCTCGATCGGGCGACGCTTAGTCCAAGTAGAGTACCAGTACATCCCGGGCTCGCGGCGGAGCGGGGTGCCCGATATGGCACGCCGTATCTCGTCGAGCCGCGCATTGGCCAGGGAGTTTTTCGCGTAGCGGTGACGGAGGCGTACGGAAGCGCATGCTCGATCACCAACGAACATTCCTTACCAGCATTGGAGGCCTGTCACATCCGGCCGTTTGCCGACGGTGGTCCACATCGGGTTTCGAACGGGCTCCTACTACGTGCCGACCTCCACCGACTCTTCGACCGGGGGTACCTTACCGTTACGCCCGACGGCATCACAGAGGTCAGCTCGCGGTTACGCTCCGATTTCCAGAACGGCCACTGCTACTATCCCCTGCACGGCACGAGACTCCGGTTGCCGCCGGCCATCGCGGAACGTCCGGATCCCGACTTCCTCAGTTGGCACAACGAGCAGGTGTTCGCAGCATAGCCTCGGCCGATAGGTAACAGACCGGACCGATCAGCTGTCTTCCATCCGACAGGTCACCCCCTACCCCCATCCCCCCCGCCCCCCTATCCTTGCACGCCCCCTCCAGCCGTTGGCCGGAGGGGTCTGTCCTGCCAGATTGGCGCGACAGGCAAATCAACCCGAAAAGCCAGTCAAACCAATGCAAAACGCCGAGGGCCGATCCTCCGATTGGGCCCTGATCCTCGGAGGTTCGAGCGGGTTCGGGCTCGCAACCGCCCACAAGCTCTCCGAAGAGGGATACGATGTCTGCGTGGTCCATCGGGACCGGCGGGGGGCCATGAAGCGCATCGAGCCCGAGTTCGAGCGGATTCGGGAGCGGGGCGGGAAGCTCGTGGCCTTCAACGCCAATGCGTTGGACGCCGAGAAGCGGGCGGAGATCCTCGATGGGCTCGCCGAAGAGATGGGGACAGGCCGGGTTCGGGTGCTGCTCCACTCGATCGCGTTCGGGAACCTGAAGCTCGTGGGCCCGGAGTCCGCCCCCGCCGACAACGCCCGCCACACGCTCGCGGAGCGGCTGGACGTGGACGCCGCCCGGCTCTCCGAGGAGGCGGACGCCCTGTTCCGCGAAGGTGCCGCGGAGCTGGAGGGTCTGGCCCAGCCTCCGGAGTACGCGTCCGACCGATTCATCGACGAGGAGGACATGGCCCGGACGGTCCACGCGATGGGCACCAGCCTGTTGGGGTGGACGCAGGAGCTCAGCACGCGAGGCATGTTCGCGGATGACGCTCGGGTGTTCGGCCTGACCAGCGAGGGGAACGCGGTGGCCTGGAAGGGCTACGCGGCCGTGGCGGCGGCCAAGGTGGCGCTGGAGTCGGTGTCGCGGTCCATTGCGGTGGAGATGGCGCACCTGGGCATTCGCTCGAACGTGATCCAGGCGGGGGTGACGGACACTCCGGCGCTCCGGATGATCCCGGGTAGCGACCACCTCAAGGCGCGCGCCCGCACCCGGAATCCGTTCGGGCGGCTCACCCGACCCGAGGATGTGGCCAACGTGGTGTATCTTCTCTCTACACCGGAAGCGGCTTGGATCAACGGAGAGATCATACGAGTGGACGGCGGCGAAGCGGTATCGGGGCTGATGGGATGAGCTTTTACCTGCACGGGCTGGGGCACTTCCACCCGGAAAACGAGATCACGAACCAGTTCCTGACCGATCTCGACATCGGCACGAACGCGCAGTGGATCGAGGAGCGGACGGGGATCCTGACCCGCCGTACCGTCCTCTCCCTGGACTACATCAAGGAGACCCTCAACCGCGACCTGACGAAGGCGGCGGAGGCCTCGATGTACACGCACGCGGATACGGGCCGGTTCGCCACCGAGATGGCGCTAGAGCGCGCGGGCCTGGAGGCGGGCGACATCGGCCTGGTCATCGCGGGCGGCTGTAACCCGGAGTTCATGTCTCCGGCGGACGCCTGCACGATCGCGTCTTCGCTGGGCATGGAGGTGCCGGCGTTCGACATGAACTCGGCCTGTACGAGCTTCCACGTGGCGCTCTATACGCTCTCGATGATGCGGCCGGAGGCGCTGCCGGAGTTCGTCCTGGTGGTGACGCCCGAGACGGTGACGGCGTCGGTGGACTACTCGGACCGCGCCGGCGCGGTGCTCTGGGGAGACGGCACCACGGCGGCGATCGTCTCGACCAAGGTGCCCTCGCGCATCCGCATCACGGGGAACCGGCTGGAGTCGAAGCCCTCTGGGTTCGACAAGGTCACGATCGGTCACTTCGACCACTTCGAGCAGGAAGGCCGCACGGTGCAGATGTTCGCCATCAAGAAGACCGTGAAGGTGCTGCGGGAGCTGCAGCGCGAGTACACGGCGCCGGGCCGCACCCTCCACTTCGTGGGGCATCAGGCCAATCTGAAGATGCTCCAGGCGGTGTGCCGGCAGTGTGAGATTCCGGACGAGCTCCATCACTACACGGTTGCGGACTTCGGCAACACGGGTGCGGCGGGTGCGCCGGGGGTGGTGTCCATGCGCTGGGACGAGTGGCGGGACGGGGACGACGTGGCGGTGGTGGGCGTAGGGTCGGGGCTGACCTGGTCGGGGCACGTGTACCGGTTCGGGACCGCCCAGTGACACACGGCGAGTTCTGCAACCGAACCCACCTGGACCGCGAAGAGGTGCTGGCCATGTCCTACGGCCGGCTGGTCGAGGACGCGCCGCCCGACTTCACGATCCGGCTCCCGGCTCCACCCATGTTGATGCTGGACCGGATCATGGACGTGGAGCGCAACGGGCGCCGCGGCCGCATCGTGGGGGAACGGGACGTCCGCCTGGACGATTGGTTTTTCGGGTGCCACTTCACCGCGGATCCGGTACAGCCGGGCTGTCTCGGGGTAGACGCGGTCTGGCAGCTCATCGGGCTCTACTGCTCGATGCGGGGCGCGATGGGCACGGGCCGGGCCCTGGGGTGCAAGGAGGTCGAGTTTTTCGGCCAGATCCGGCCCCACGACAAGGTGGTGCGTTACGAGGTGGACATCATTCGCTACCAGGAGCTGCCTGCGTCGGGGTCGACGGTGGCCATCGGCGACGCCAGCGTGCTGGTGGACGGCGTGGAGATCTACAAGATCAACCGGGCCAAGGTGGGTGCGTTTTTGGACATCGACTACAGCGACTATCCCTGGCCTTCGGAACGGGCCCGGGGTGGTCTGATGGAAGAGCCATAGGAATGACCGGAAAACCGGCAGGCGCCGCGTCGTCTTCAGGCATCGCGCTCAGCCCGGAAGAGGTGCTCGCGCGGCTTCCGCAGCAGGAGCCCTTTCGCTTCGTGGACGAGATTCTCGAGGTGGACGAGGACCACATCGTGGCCCGGTACCGCTTCCGGCCCGACGCCGACTTCTACCGCGGGCACTTCCCCGGCCGGCCGGTTACGCCCGGGGTGATCCTCCTGGAGAGCCTGGCTCAGGTGAGCGTGGTGGCCTTGGGAATTTACCTGATCGCCAAAGCCCGGGGGGCGGCCGCGGTGGAGTCGACCCTTGCCCTGTTCACCGATGCGAACGTGGAGTTCAGCGGCATGGTCCAACCCGGAGATCGGGTGACGATCCGAGCCAAGAAGCTGTTTTATCGACGCGGAAAGATCCGCTCGGAGGGTGAGATGACGTTGGACGACGGCACGGTCGTGCTCTCCGGCACCGTGTCCGGCATGGGAATCCCCAAGCCGTGAGCCGGAGGGTGGTGGTGACCGGAATGGGTGTGGTGTCGCCCAACGGCACTGGACTAGAGGCCTATGAGGCGGCGCTGCGAGCGGGCACCTCGGGGATTCGCCACCATCCCCTGATGGAGGAGCTCAAGTTCGGCTGCACGGTGGCCGGCGTGCCCCAGGGGGTGGACGAGCTGGCCGAGGAGCTGTTCGACGAAGACGAGCTTCGGGCCATGAACACGAACCACCGTTACGGCTGCATCGCCGCGCTGGAGGCTTGGCAGGACGCCGGCTTCGAGCGGCCCGAGGCGGGCAAGGGAGACGTGTACTGGGAGGCCGGCGCGGTCATCGGCACCGGCATCGGCGGGCTGGACACGGCCGGTGAGAAGCTGATCCCCATGGTGGACGCGGGCCGGGTGCGCCGACTGGGCAGCACCCTGGTGGAGCAAATCATGGGGAGCGGCGTTTCGGCCAGGGTCTCCGGCCTCCTGGCGCTGGGGAACCAGGTCACCTCGAACTCCAGCGCCTGCAGCACGGGTGCGGAAGCGGTGGTAGAAGGGTACCGGCGCATCCAGGACGGGCGTGCGGACCGCATGCTCTGCGGCGGAAGCGAGGGCTCCAGCCACTACATCTGGGCCGGGTTCGACTCCATGCGCGTGCTCTCGCGGAAGTTCAACGACGAGCCGGCGCGGGCTTCCCGACCCATGAGCGCGTCGGCGGCGGGGTTCGTGCCGGGGAGCGGCGCAGGGATTCTGCACCTGGAGAGCCTGGAGAGCGCGGAGGCCCGGGGAGCCCGCGTCTACGCCGAGGTCTTGGGCGGCGCCCTCAACTGCGGCGGACACCGGTCGGGCGGGAGCATGACGGCGCCGAACCCGGTGGGAGTACGACGCTGCATCCGCGCAGGCGTCGAGGATGCCGGCATCCATCCCGACGAGATCGACGCCATCAACGGGCACCTGACGGCGACGGGAGCGGACCCTCACGAGGTGGCGTCCTGGGCGGCGGCGCTGGAGCGCACGCCCGACACCTTTCCGGCCATCACCTCCACCAAGTCCATGATCGGGCACGGGTTGGGGGCGGCCGGGGCCCTGGAGAGCGTGGCCACCCTTCTCATGCTGCGAGGCGGGTTCGTCCACGCCTCGATCAACGCCGAGGACGTCCACCCCGAGATCGAGCCCTACGCGGGTTCCATCCCCCACTCGTTGTTGGAGATGCCGGACCTCAGCACGGTCATCAAAGCGGGCTTCGGATTCGGGGACGTGAACGTATGCCTGGTCTTCCGCAAATGGGCTGCCTAACTTTAAGGTTTGGGTCGAACCCTCCCGCATCACCGCTGCAACCCGAGTCGTAGAGGCCATGGACCGTAGTAAGATCCGCGAAAAGATCGTCGAAATCATCGGCACGTACGCCAAGGACAAGGAGGCGCTGGCCTCCGTGTCCGACGAGACCAACATCCTCGAGGACCTCAAGGTCAACTCCGCCCGCCTGGTGGACGTGATCCTGGACCTGGAGGATGCGTTCGATATCGAGGTCGAGGACGAGGACGCCGACAAGGTCAATACCGTTGGCGACGCCATCCATTTGATCGAGGCCAAGGTCGCCTAGTCCGGCGGTGTCCACCAAGTCCCTGATCTCCAAGCGGACCAGGCTTGCCCTACGCTTCCAACGAGAGGTGGGGCGGCTGCTCGCGGTCGTGTGGATTCCCGCATCCGCGTTCCTCATGCGGGTCGTCATGCGCTACCGCATCCGAGGGGCGGCCGACGTGCGCCGGCGATTTCGCCAGGTCATCCGCGAGACCGACAAGCCGATCCTGATTTGCCCCAACCATTTGACGATGGCGGATTCCGCCATCATCACCTGGGCGCTGGGTGGCTCGTGGTGGTATCTGCTCAACTACAGGCGGTTCCCGTGGAATCTGCCCGAGTACAACAACTTCGCCGGAACCTGGTTCAGTCGAACGGCGGCGTGGATCACCAAGTGCATCCCGATCGTTCGAGGTGGCCCGAGAGAGCACGTGTCGGGCGTGATCAAGCGCATCCAGCACGTCATGAGCCGGGGCGATACCGCCATGATTTTCGCCGAGGGCGGGCGCAGCCGCACGGGCCGCATCCAGTTGGAGTCGGTCGCCCACGGGATGGGGCGCATCGTCAACTCCATTCCCGACTGCCAGGCTCTCTGCGTGTACCTGCGAGGCGATCGGCAACACACCTGGTCCACCGTGCCCGCCCGCGGCGATTCGTTCTACGTGGACTTCGAGATCTTCCGGCCCGAATCCATCCATACGGGGATACGGCGGAGCCGGGACTTCGCCCGCCAGATCGCGGATCGGCTGGTCGAGCTCGAAGAGAAGTACTTTGCCAGTCGGAAATGACGTCGTAGACCTGGAAGACCCCGAGAACCAACCCGAGGCCCTCCACCCCCGCTGGGACCTCCGCGTCTTCACGCCCGAGGAGCGCAACCACCTCCACGACGCTCTGCGCCCCCACCACGAGCGCTGGGCCATGTGGGCGGCCAAGGAGAGCGCGTACAAGGCGGCAGCCAAGGTCAACTCCGGGGTGCCCTTCTTTCCGAACCGCTTTCGCGTTGACTTCCGCTCTCCGGCCGAGGCGTGGGTGCGCCACGAGCTCGGTCCGTTCAATGTCCGGCTGAGCAGAACCGAGCAGTGGGTGCACGCCGTGGCGGTATGGCGTCCAGGTGCCCCGTACCACTCGGAGGTGGAGACCCTCCCTCAACCCGACCACCTACCGAGCTGGCGAGCCCGTCGGCTTGCCCGTCGGATGATCCAGACCCGGTTGCACGTCCATCACGTGACCATCCGCACTCCCGCCGGCCAACGGGCGCCGGCCGTGTGGGCCAACGACGTGCGTCTGCCAATCGACCTGTCCCTGGCCCATCACGGGCGATTCGTCGCCTGTGCGTGGCAATGGGACCGACGTTGAGCGTGGCGATCATCTAGTCTCGACTTCCCCCTTTGGCTCCCGCCTCCTGCACTTCCTAGATTTCGGCCGTGTTTGATCCGGGGAGGGCTCGATGACGCGGTCGGACGACGGCGAGCGATACAGCGACAAACAGGTCGCACTCATCCTACGCAGGGCTGCCAACCTCCAGGCCCACGGGCAGGATGCGCCCAGGAAGACGGGCGGGTTCAGCCTGGCCGACCTGGAGGAGATCGCGCTGGAAGCGGGCATCGATCCCGCCAACATCCGTCGGGCGGCCGAGGAGCTGAACGCAGGCGGCCTACAAGGCTCGAGCTGGGATCCACTGCTGGGCTCGCCCCTCACGGTGCGGGTAGAGCGTAGCGTGGCCGGAGAGATCTCCCCCGACCGTCACGACGATCTGCTGGCCGAGATCCAACGCTCCGGATTGGGACACGGGAAGCCCGCGGTGGTGGGTCAGACTCTCACGTGGAGCACGGACCGAGCCCAGAACACCAGCAGTACGCAAATTACGGTTTCCGTCCGGAACGGCCGCACGGAGATTCGAGCGGAGGAGCGTCGCCACCAGGCGGCGGTCGGGTTGTTCGCCGGAATCATGGCCGGCGGCGGTGTGGGTGTGGGGCTGGGGGTCGGCGTGCCCATAGCCGTCGAGGTGCTGCAGTCTCCGGCTGCCGCGTTCGTGCTCCCTGTCGCCGGCGTGGCAGCAGCATTCGGACTGGCGCGCACGATCTTCTCCCGAACCGGACGCCGACGGGAGGCCAAGCTCCGCGGACTGGTGGACCGGCTCGCCGGGATCGTGTCGAGTGACACCGATCGGCCGGCGTTGGCTTCGGAGTCGGAAGACCCCTGACCCGCCGGGAGCTACCCGCGGAGTAGCGGTCCCTACGACACCGCACCCTTCCGGCACACCCCGTCCGGCGACCGGAGCGTGGGGTACTCCACGCCTAGTTGCTCCAGGTAGGAGTCGTACCGCTCGGGGTCGAAGTAGTGCTCTTCCAGCGCGGGACGGAACTGTTCCATGATGCTCCGATTCATGTGGATGGCCGGCTCGTCGTCGGGGCGAATGAACGGCTCGTACTGGAGATCTTGGGTCTGCACCTCGCGGAAGTAGGCCCACGCCTGGTCGCGCAGGTCTTCTCGCACCATGAAGTCGAGGAGGGTCATGGCCTGGGCCTTGGCGCCGGCGGTGGCTCCCTTGTGGGCGATGGGTGTGGCCATGGCGATGGCGTTGGACCAGTTGTGCCCCGGCAGACCGGGGATGTTGGACGGGAAGGAGAGCACGGCGGTGGGGACGTTCCAGGAGATGTCTCCGATGTCGTCCGCGTAGCCCGCCAGCCGTTGATCCTCACGCAGCGCGGGCCGGAGAGTCGCGAGCTCGGTGGCCAGCCCGGTCTCGCGGCTTCCCACCTCCCGCTGGGTCGCTCGGGCAAAGCTCTGGTCCGCCTCACTCCACTCGGGGAGGCCCACCTGGCGGATGTTCTCATACATGGTCTCGGCGACGGTCTTGTTGAAATGCCCTGGCCAGGCCGACCCCAGGATTCGGACGGATTCGAGGGTGGTTCCACTCATCATGGCCGCACCGCGGGCGACCGAGTCGCCGATCGCGAACAGCTCGCGGATCTGGGGATAGTTCTTCTCCCGGAAGTAGAACCAGATGGATGCCTTGGATGGCACGACGTTGGGCTGGTCTCCGCCGTCCACCACGACGGAGTGGGACCTGTGTTGGGTGCGGATGTGCTCCCGTCTCGTGTTCCAGCCCATCTCCATCAGGTGGACTGCATCCGCGGCGCTCCGGCCTCGCCAGGGAGCGCCACCGGCGTGGGCGCTCTCTCCCTCGAACGTGAAGAGCGCCGACACGAGCCCGGTGCCGGGCGTGATGCCCCAGCCGGTGGCGAGATTACTGCCCACGTGGGCATAGAGCACGATGTCCACGTCCTCGAAGACGCCGGCGCGCACGTAGTAGGCTTTGGTGGCCACCAACTCCTCCGCCACGCCGGGCCAGATCTGGATGGTTCCCGGGAGCCCCTCGCGCTCCATGAGGTCCTTCACGGCCAACGCGGCCGTGACGTTCACGGCCTGGCCGGCGTTGTGTCCCTCACCGTGGCCGGGCGCCCCCTCGACCATGGGGAGGCGGCACGCCACGCCCGGCGTCTGTGACGCCTTCGGGATGTTGTCCAAGTCGGTGCCCAACGAGATGACCGGTCCGCCCGATCCCCAGGTGGCCACCCAGGCGGTGGGGATTCCGGCGATCCCCTCCTCGACCTCGAAGCCCTCTGAGCGGAGCAACTCCACGAGGTAGCGTGACGTCTCGAACTCCTGGAACCCCAGCTCGGCGAAGCTGAAGATTTGGTCCACCATCTGCGCGGTGAACAGGCGCCGGTCGTCGATGTCCCGGACCAGCTCCGCCTTCCACCTGCGGAGGTCCGCCTCGGACTGTGCCCGTAGGGACGACGGCCCCACGGTCGGGGCGAACAGCGATGCGGCGACGAGAATCAGGACGGCTCTCATGCTGGGCTCCTGAGGTGGATCCACCGGTGGCGCGCTCGGCGTGCCCGGTCCAGGCCGGGGCGCTGGCACCGCACAGGATACGCGGCCCAGGGGGATACAGTCCACTGGTCGTTACAGAATAGGGGCTCGGCCGTATAGTCCCGTTCAACAGGGCGCCGGCACCGCGCATCTCGCCTGCCCGGCCCCACTTGGTCCCGCCAACTCTCAGAGCCATGGAAGCACGCGTACCAGTTCTGTCGGGCGTCGCGGTCTACTTGGTCGCCATGACGCTGATCGGGGCCTGGACGGCCCGCAGGACGCGGAGCTCCGACGATTTCCTCGTGGCGGGCCGAAACCTGCCGCTCTGGCTCTGCGCTGCGACGGTCACCGCCACCTGGCTGGGCTCGGGCACGGTGATCGGCGCGGCGGGCGCCGCCTACGAAGGCGGGTTGCTGGCGGTCATCGCAGATCCGTTCGGTGCGGCTCTCTGCGTGTTTTTGGCTGGGCTCTTCTTTGTCCGCACGGTACGACGCATGCGGCTGCTCACGATCACGGATTTTTTCGAGATCAAGTACGGAGTGTCGGCGGGTCTCGTGGCGAGCATGGCGCTGATCGTCGCGTACATCGGCTGGACCGGCGCGCAACTCGTCGCGTTCGGGTACATCCTCCACACGCTCACGGGCATATCGACCACGGCGGGTATGGTGGTGGCGGCGGTGATCGTGCTGATCTATACGACCGCGGGCGGCATGTGGGCGGTGGCGCTGACGGACCTCATCCAGGTGGGGATCATCGCGGTGGGCCTGGTCATCACGCTGGTGGTGGTGCTGGGGGACGTGGGTGGGTGGGGGAGCATCGCTCCCCAGCTCTCACCGGAACGCTTCCGCATGTTGCCGACGGAGCGGGACGCGATCTCCTGGATGAACTACGCACGCGCGTGGGCACTGTTGGGCCTGGGGAGCATCGCGAGCCAGGATCTGCTGCAACGCGCCTTCTCCAGCCGCGACGAAAAGACCGCACAGAACGCGTTCTACGTAGCCGGCGTGGCCTACCTCACCATCGGCCTCATTCCGGTTGTCCTCGGAATGGTCGGCAGCGTGACCATGCCGGGTCTGGCCGATCCCGAGTTCGTGGTGCCGGAGCTGGCCGCCGCGCATCTGCACCCAATCGTGCTCGCCCTGTTCGCGGGTGCGTTGTTGGCGGCGGTGATGAGTAGCGCGGACTCCGCCCTGTTGGCTCCGGCCAGCCTTCTCAGCGCCAACGTCGTGCCCTTGCTCCGGCCCGGGCTGAGCGAGCGGGCCCGCCTGGCGTGGGCGCGGTACTCGGTTCCGGTGTTGGGCTTGGTCGCGCTCTGCGTCGCCCTCAGGGCTCAGACCGTCTACCAGCTCATGTTGGACGCGTTTTCGGTGACGCTGGCGGCGCTCTTCGTGCCGTTTGCGGCCGGGGTGTGGTGGCGAGGGGCGAACCGCTTCGGGGGTCTGGCGAGCCTGATGGGCGGATTGGTCGCGTGGGGCCTGGTTTCCCGGCTGGCGCCGGCCTGGCCGGCCGACCTGATGGGAGCGGTGGTGGGGGTGGTCCTGATGGTGACGGTCTCGCTGGCCACGCGGAGAGCGGACCCGCCGCGGCCGCTCCGAGACCGGGACGGGCGGATGATATCGATGGAGGGTCGAGTGGGGTTTGGAGGTCGGCGCTAGCCCTCCGCGCGCTCATACACCGGCGCCCCAGCCAGGTAGGTCACCCGAACCCGGCGGTCCAGGAGGGTCCGGTCGGGCGGCTCCGTCAGCGGCCCGTCGAGGATCACGAAGTCCGCCCACTTCCCGACGGTGATCGAGCCCACCTGGGTGCCCCAGCCGGCCGCGTCGGAGGGGGCCTGGGTGTAGGCGGCCAGGGCTTCGGCCAACGAGACGCGGTTGTCCGGGTACCATCCGCCCGTCGGGCCTCCCGCGGGCTTTTCACGGAGAACCGCGGCGTAGAGCTGCTGGAGCGGATCCAGGGGAGCGGTGGCCCAGTCGCTCCCGAACACCAGGGTCGCGCCCCGATCACGGAGCCTGCCCCAGGCGAACGACCACGGCGCGCGCTCCGAGCCCAAACGGTCGGTGTTGTAGACGTCGATCCCCGTGATGCAGTGATGGGGGTTCATGGACGCGAGCACGCCCAGACGGGTGAAGCGGTCCGCGTCCTCGGGGCTCACGACCTCGATGTGCTCGATGCGGTTGGGAAGGGAGGGCGTGGCGCCGGCTTCCGCAGAACGCTCGAACGCGTCGAGGCTCATCCGCACGGCGGCGTCGCCGATCGCGTGGATGGCCACCGGGAAGCCGGCACGGTTCACCGTGGTGACCGAAGCGCTCAACTCGTCGGACGTGGTGCGAGGAAGCCCGGTCACGGAGGCGTCGTCGGCGTACGGTTCGAGAAGCGCCGCGGTGCGTGCGGACAGAACGCCATCAGCCATGAGCTTGACGTACCCGATGGCGAAACGCGGTCCGCCGTTCACTGCGCGCATGGCCCGTTCCACCCGGTCGCGCTTGGCGACCAGCCGTTCCATGTCACCGGCGGCTCCGGTCACGCCCATCCAGACGCGCAGATTGAGATCTCCGGCCTCTGCCAGGGCCAGGTAGTCGTCGACCCGGGACAGCCCGGTCATGTTGTGCACGGAGGTGATCCCGAGCCGGTTGGCCCTGGCGATCGTCTCACGCAGCACGTCGCGGCGCTCCGCGTCGGACAACGCCGGGATGTGCCGGCTCACGAGGCCGGAGGCGGTCTCGAGCAGGATTCCGGTGGGTTGGCCGGTTTCCGGGTCACGCACGACCCTCCCGCCCTCCGGGTCGGGCGTGGTGGCGGTGACGCCCGCGATTTCGAGCGCTCGGCTGTTCACCCACGTGTAGTGGCCGTCGATGTGGGACAGGGAGACGGGGTGGTCGGGCGCCACGGCGTCCAGCTCGGCCCTAGTGGGCCACTCCGCACCGGGCGTGAGCGTGTGGTCCCAACGGCCGCCGACGATCCAGGTCTCCGCCTCCAACTCCTCGGCACGCGCGCGGATTCGGCGCAGCCACTCCTCGCGGTCCGGGACGCCGGTGAGGTCTACGCCGCGAACCAGCGACAGGCCCGACTCCAGGTGCACGTGACCATCAGCGAACCCGGGAACGACCGCCTGGCCGTCCAAACGGACGTGGCGAGTCTCCGGCCCCACCAGGTCGGTCACGTCGGCGTCCGAGCCGACGGCCACGAACATCCCGTCCCGCACTGCGAAGGCCGTGGCCGACGGGTGCTCGGCGTCGACCGTGTGAACCTGCGCGCCGGTGACGACCAGGTCCGCCGGGGTCGAACCTGGCCCCGTGCAGGCGGCCACGCCCAGGCCGACCAGGAGAAGAACCGCCCGCGGGTTGAGGCTGTCGGCAGGCCGGATCACGTCCACAGTCGCTCCTCGACCAGAAAGGTCCGGAATCCCTCCGCGTCGGCCGCGGCTCGTTCGAACCGGTCGATGCCCTCCCGGATGTCCGCCATGCTGTTGGCGATCGAGAGCCTGAGGAAGTGCTGCCCCTCGGCGCCGATGCTGCCGAAGGAGGCACGGTCCATAGTGGCGATCCCGTAGCGGTAGAGCAGAAACATCTGGAGCATCCCGGCCGGTGTGGTGGCCGCGCGGGCCTCCATCGGCAGCGCGTCGTACGCCGCAAACACGCCCAGGAGCTCGCACACTCCCGCCACGTTGGGGAACACGTAGAACGCGCCCTTGGGCATCTGACAAGTCACGCCCTCGATCCGCTCCAGGGCCGGAACCACCCAGTTCCTCCGCTCCTCGAACGCGGCCACCATCTCCTTCACGGCGCCCCCGGTGTCGGGATGCTCGTACGCCACCCGCCCGGCCTCCTGGAGAAACGGAGGTACACAGGAGATGGTGTTGATGTTGATCTGCTTGAAGACCGCGGCCTCTTGGGCCGTGGGCAGCACCGCCCAGCCCAGCCGCCAGCCCATCATGGCGAACCCCTTTGATAGGCCGCTCACCAGCACCGTGCGCTCGGGCATGCCGGGCTCGGAGTAGATGCTCTCGTGCGTGCGTCCGTCGAACAGGATCTGCTCGTAGATCTCGTCCGCGTACACACGCACGTCGGGATGGCACCGGGTCCGGAGCACATCGGCGATCCCCGCCAGCTCCTCCCTGGACAGCACGCCGCCCGTCGGGTTGGACGGCGAGCAGAGGATGACCAGCTTGGTGCGCTCGCTCACCAGGGCGGCGAGGTCGTCCGCCGTGAAGGCGAACCCGGCTGCTTCGGAGAGGTGGAGGGGGACCGGGGTAGCGCCCACGTAGGTGACCCAGGACTCGTAGATGGGGAATCCGGGGCTGGGATAGACCACCTCGTCGCCCGGGTCCACGTACGTCTGGAACGTGTAGCTGATGGGCGGCTTGGCCCCGGGCGTCACCACCACGCGGTCGGGACTCACCTCGACGCCGCGGGTGCGGGTCACGTGGTCCGCGATGGCCCGCCGAAACGGCTCCGTGCCGGCCGGATCGCAGTACGTAGAGTTCCCGGCTTCCAGCTCCGCGACCGCTGCGCGGACGATGTGGGGCGCGCTGCGGAAATCCGGCGCACCCAGGTTGAAGCCGATCACGTCCATGCCCCGGTTGCGGCACACGCGAATGTCTTCACCGAGCTTGAACGCGTTCTCGGTGCCCAGGTCCTGCATGCGGCTGGCAAGGAGCGACATCGGGGTCGGAATCATCCTTTCGGTGTGAGCCGGTCGGCGGCCCAGTGCGTGAGGTCCGCCATGGATTTGAGGTCGGAGCGCCCCTCCAGCAAGCAGGCCAGGCCGCCGGTGGCATTCGCCACGGCGAAGCTGGCGCCCTGGACGTTGTAGGCGGGCGGCACGCCCGGGATTGAGCGGGGGAGGGGCGAGGCCCGGAGGGTGAGAGAATCGCCCGGCTCGAAGAGCAACGTGTGACGACTCAGCTCCGCATCTGCCACCACCCCCACCGCTCCCGGAAGATCGCCGGGGAGCCAACGGCCCTCTTCGGTGTGGCGAACCGACACGACCAGGACTCCGGCCTCCACGGCGCGGGCCAGGGCTTCCTCCAATCGAGGTCGGTGATCTGCGTTGCGCGTGCCGAGCGACAGGTTGACCAGCCGGACGCCGGCTGCGCCGGCCCAGTCCAGCGCGGAGACGAGTGCGTCGACGCTGGTCTCGAGCGTCTCGTGGAACACCTTGACCGCGTGGAGCTCCGCGTCCGGCGCCCGCTCGCGGATGGCGGCGGTGACGGCCGTGCCGTGGCCCACGTGATCCTGGTAGGCCGGGCCTTCCTCCGGCGTGGTGGTCGGGGGCACGATGCCGAACCCGCCGGCCACGCCGCGCACGTGCGGGTGCCACGGGTTCACGCCGCTGTCGATTACGGCCACGGCCACCCCTCGTCCCGTCCGTCCCGCCACCGCAGGATGGTCGGGCTCGATCCTCACGCCTCCACCTCGATCCGGAACAGGTCGGTGAACGGCCCGGGGCGTCTCCGGAGCTCCGTGACGGGCCCGTCGGCGACCACGCGCCCGCCGTCCAGGACCACCACCCGGTCGGCACGCCCGGCCATGCTGAGGCGGTGGGTCACGAGGATGGTCGTGCGCCCGCGCGTGACGTGCTCGTAGCCGTCGACGACTTTGGCTTCGGACGTCGGGTCGAGGGAGCCGGTGGCTTCGTCCAGGATCAGAACCGGCGCATCCGCGAGGAGCGCGCGGGCCATGGCCAAACGCTGACGCTCGCCGGCCGAGAGCGCCCGCCCTCGCTCCCCGACCACGGTGTCGTAGCCGTTCGGAAGTGACGTGACCCAGGCATGGAGGCCTGCCGCCCGCCCCGCTCCTTCTACCTCCTCGCGCGAGGCATCCGGGCGGGAGTAGGCGATGTTCTCCGCGACCGAGGCGTGGAAGATGAACGGATCCTGCTCCACGAGCGCGACGTTGGCGCGGAGGTCGGCCAGCCGGATAGTGCGGAGATCCCGGCCGTCCAGGAGCACGCGGCCCCGGTCGGGATCCAGAAGCCGCACGAGGAGGTCCGCCACGGTCGACTTGCCGCTTCCGCTGTGGCCCACGATGGCGAGGGTCTCGCCGGGCGAGACGGTGAGCTCCACGTCCTCCAGCGCAGGAACGCCCCTGCCGGTCGCGACCCGCACGGATCGAAACTCCAGCCGGCCGCGGACGGGATCCAACGGATCGGCGTCCGGTGCATCAGTCACGTCCACCGGGGCCTCGAGCACCTCGCGCACCCTCCCCAGAGACACGCGCGCCGTGACCAGGTTGGCGTAGAGTCCCATCAGGGCCTGGACCGGGGCGAGGAGCCGCATCTGGTACGCCATGAACGCAACGAACGTCCCGAGCGTGATCACTCCGCCGATCACCCGGGCGCCGCCGTAGAGAAACACCACACCGGTGCCCACGCTGAGCAGGAGGGCCGGTAGTCCGCCGGCCAGGTAGCCGTACCAGCGCATGGCCATCAGTGCTTCGATGAACGAGTCGTTCTTCGTCCTGAAGCGCGCCCGTTCGCGGGCCTCGGCGTTGGACCGCACCACCAGGCGCATGCCCTGGAGCGTCTCGATCAGGAACGTGCCGATGTCGGCGCTCCGTTGCCGCATGTGGGCCACCTGCTCCTCCAGCTTGCGGCGGTAACGGATCAGGGCCCACAGGCTGGGTGGAAGGGCCACGAGGCTCACGAGGAACAGGCGGGCGTCCAGCCATACCAGAATGGCCACCGTGCCGATCAGGAACAGCAGATTGCCGACCCAAGCCAGCGCGGCCTCCGCCGTCACGCGCTGGATTTCGCCCATGTCGTTGTTGATGCGGGAGACGATCTCCCCCAGTGGGGTTGCGGCGTAGAAGCGGGGCGAGAGGCGTTGCAGGTGCCGGTACAGGTCCAGCCGCATGTCGAACAAGATGTCGGCCGACGCGCGCGTGTAGGTTAGCCCGCTCCACACGTTCAACCCGAACGTCAGCGCGGTCAGGGCGACGAAGGCGATAACCACCACGAGCACCGTCCGGAAGTCACCCGCCAGGAGCCCTCCGTCGACCAGCACTTTGGAGAGGTAGGGCAGGGCCAGGGCAGCGCCGGTGCCCAGGAGTGACAGTCCTGCGACGAGGAGGAGCGGCCCGGCATAGGGGCGCACGAATCCCAGCGCCCACCGGAGGTCCGGCCCCAGCGGACGGAGCGCCCCGGGCTCGGTGGGGGGAAGTCCTACCGACGGGAGCGGCCCTCCGGGAGGCTGCGGAGTAGCCGGCTGCACCTTGAGAATCCGGGAGGCGGAAACTGCGGCCGGTCAGCTACCCGAAGGCACCAACACGTAGCTGATCATGTCCGCGTCGAAGCTGGCGGTCCGCACGTACTCGTATGTGTCCGCGCGGTACACGTCGATCGTGTTGCCGGCGTTGAGCACGTACAGGTACTCGCCGTTCGTGCTCGACAGGAGCCCCATTCGAGGCCGTCCTTCGAACGGCTGTCGGTCGGCGACCCGACGGCCCTCCAGGTCGAATGTCCAGAACTCGTAGCGGCCGATGGTTTGGTACAGTCCATACGCGGTGGAGCCGTCGGGTGCGAGGGTGAACCCGACCGGCTCGCTCGGACCCAGCGTGTAGAAGTCCACGTCCCTGGACGCCATGTCCACCCGGGCCACGCCCATCAGCCGGCGGTTCTGCACGGGATCGGTCACGCGGAACAGCCCGGTGTGGATGCCCGGCTCCTCGTGCAGGCTCGTGGGGAAGCCGAATCCGAACCGGCCCAAACCCGGCTCCAGCGAGTCGGAGAGATCCCAGCGGTCCACTTCCGTGAAGCCCTCGGTCTCCAGCGCCACGATGCCGTCCGTGAACAGATAGAGCAGGTCGCCGTCGGGCGAAAACATCATCCGGACGTTGCTGCGCTCCTCGTCGTCCGGCCACGGAATGGTGTCGGTTACCTGCTTTTGGGCCAGATCGTAGCGGAGGATCAGCGAGGGGCCGATCTCGAATCGGTCGCGGCCCTTGGTATAGGCCCGCGTGACGAACACGGCGTACCGGTTTTCGGGATCCACTTGGAGGCCACCAATACGAACCTGCGTGCGGCCGCTGCTGAGCGTGAACGTGTCGATGGAGCGCCCGGCCTCCACATCGATGGTCTCGACGTGTTGAGAGGTGGCGTCCACCACGTAGAGCCGGCTCCGGTCGTGCGAGAGCAACAGGCCCACCGGAATGCCAGACTGGGTCGGGATGGTGCCGGAAACCTCCAGCGTGGCCTCGTCGATCACGTAGACGGCGTTGTCGTACGTGGTCATGTAGATGGTGCCGTCGCCGCCGCTCGTCTGCGCCGCGAGCGGGAGGGGGAGGAGCATCGCCAGGAAGGCGGGGACGGCCAGCCGCTGCCGCGCGTGTCGTCGGATCATGGGAAGATCAGGTCGATCTTCCGCCAGTCCTTCTGGGCCGATGCGCACTTCCCGGTCCAGTCCGGCGAGTAGTTCAACTGATCGGGCACGTGGGCCGGCCAGAAGCAGCCCAGGTGGCAGTCGAAGAGGTCCCGCTCCACCGGCTGGCAGAGCCCGGCGGTGCCGCCTTGGCTGTCCGCTTCCCAGCCCGGGAAGAACACCAACGAGCAGCCCAGCGGGAAGTGGGGGCCGGTACGGGTCGGATCGGTGCTCTGCAGCGCGACGACGTCCAGCTCGTCTTCTCGGATGAATGCATCGTCGGCGCCCACGCCACCGGAGCGGTACGGGAGGGTGGGCGGGTCGCCGTGCCCGGCCCCGGCAGCTTCGGCCTGGACCCGGTCGATGCGGTCCGCCTTGCGGTTGATCGGCGTCAGGTGCTTCACGGTCGGTTGCCTCCCATCACGCGTATACCGTCTGTTCTTGCCGTGCGGTGTCGAGCCCGGTCAGGTACTCCGGGCATCGCTCCGAGATCTCTCCGTAGATCTCGAGACAGGTGTTGGTCCACGAACGGACCCACTCGCAGAAGTGCAGGTTGGGCGTGCCGGTGGAGCCATAGCGGGTGTGAGCCTCGTGGTAGCAGCCCCCCGAGCAGATCGGGCGTGCCCAGCAGGTGTGGCAGTCGGTCTTGCCGACGATGTGATGCTTCTTCAGGAACTCGTACTTCCGGGTCTCGTCGATGCCCTCGGTGACCGATCCGATGGTGTGCTCGGGCGACCCGGCGAACCGGTGGCAGAGCGCCACCTCGCCGTCGGTGGCCACGCCCATCAAACCCAGGCCTGCGCCGCACGGATACGCCTTGCTCACGCCCTTGTGGATCTCCTCCAGCGTGTCTTTCACGTTGGAGAATCCATGGTGACGGCCGCTCAGTACATAGTCCAGGTACTCGCCGGCGAGCGCCTCGAACTGGCCGAGCATGTCGTCGAAGCCGGTGTCTTCGATGGCGAACTCCCGCTTGCTCGCGGTGGTGACCGGCGCGAACCCCACCTCCCAGAATCCCAGCTCCTCGTGGAGGTGCCGATAGATCGCCAAGACGTCGAGGTTCTGCCGCGTGAGCGTCACACGGGCCCCGATGGGCCGGGTGCGGTGCTGGCGGAGCAGCGCGCGGATCTTGGGCAGCACGGTCTCGTAGCTGCCCATGCCGTTCTTGAACACGCGGAACTTGTCCTGGGACTCCCGGGGGCCGTCGATCGACACGGTCACGCCGATGTGGTTGGCCGCCAGCCATTCGATGATCTCGGGCCGGAGGAGCGTCGCGTTGGTGGTGAGGCTGAACTCGACGTTCTTCTCCAGCTCTTCGGCGCGGGCTACCGCGTACGCGTGGGTCTTCTGGAGAACCCTGAAGTTGAGCAGTGTCTCCCCGCCGAAGAACGTGAGGTGCACGGTCTCCATTCCCCGGCCCTGTTCGAACATCCAGTCTACGGCCTGGCGAGCGGTGTCCTCGGCCATGAAGCGGGGCTTTCCGGAAGCCGGAACGATGGCGTCCTCCCCGTACTCGTAGCAGTACGTACACGCCAGATTGCACTGGCTGGTCACGTTGAGGACCATCGTGGTGAGCGGAAAATCCCGGGGCGGCAGGATAGGAAGTTGCCGGGCCGGCTGGGCTTCCGCCCGCTCGACGGCGCGTACGGTCTGGAGCTCTGTCAGGCCGGAGCGCACCGCCATCTCGTCGAACCGCGGACCCAGGGTGCCCACCAGCTCGTCGGCCGTTCGGGGACCGCGGGCGAGCTCGTCCACGAGGGCCGCCGATACCTCGTCCATCTTCACCACGCCGGCGGAGGGCACCAGGTAGAGAAAGCGCCCGCCCGCGGCCTGGAACGCGTGGAACTCGCCGTTGACGTATCGGGTCACGGCCTGCCTCCGTCCGGCGTCGCCGGGCCGAACGAGCCGGGTTGCACCGGCGCCCAGGGATCCCAGCGAATGTAGAGTGGCACGGTCACGAGCAGGTGCGCCCGGGCGCGGAGGGGCCGGTCGGATCCCTCCGGCGTGTGGCTCGCAACCACCCACACATCGCCCACGTTGTTACGGTTCCCCGGCCGGTCCGGATTGGGGCCGTCCACGGCCGGGACGAAGCGCCCGTCCGCGCCCATAACGCCCACGTAGTCGATGTCGTTGTCCCCGAACGTCGCCGCGTATTCCTCGAGGCTCCACTCGGCGTCGACGGGCCCCAGCGAGACGTCGTCGTCGGTTCCGGCCTCCCCGTCGTCGCCGTTGTGCCAGGCCACGGCCTCGAAGCGCTGGAACTGCTTCGGAAAGGCCGCGCCGCCCACCCGGGCCATGCCCCACTCGGGACCGACGGTAATGCGGTCGACGCGATCGTAGACGGCAAGCGCGGACGTGGCGTGGGCAGAGCCCACGAACACGTCCCTCCGCCCCGTCTGCGCGTCCGCCGCGACGTCCACGGCGAGTATCAGGCTGCCGTCGTCCTGGGCGGCGACCGATCGGACCTCCACGCCCGGGCCCAGGTCCACATCGCTCGCTGCGGGCGACTGGGGCAAGCCGGCGCCGAACACGGTCACGCGGGCGTTCCCGGCCCCGGCTCTCAGAGCCTCGGGGAAGATGCCCAGCACCACCGGGTCGTTCCCGATACGCGTGAGCTCCACGTCCAGGCCCAGCTCGTCGTAGGCGCCCGAGAACCAGCGTCCGGACATGGTGCGCCAGTCGCGGTCCACCATCATGACCTCACGCTGGTCGTCTCCCTGTCCGCTGTTTCGGCCTCGCCACTGGAAGCCGGTGTACACGATGGCCTGTCCCTGCCGCTGCACCCGTGCGCCCGTGGCCGGCACCACGTACGACAGGCGGGTGGTGAACGTGCCGTCCGGTCCGTCCGTGATCGCCATGGTGCCGTACGCGGGTCCGTCACCCACCGCCCTGCCGCGGAGGGCCCACTGACCACTCAACCGGGGCGTCCGCAGGTTGGCCGACCACGCCGACCACTCCGGCGTCTCCAGCGGGTACCGGTCGGAGAGATCGTCGACGGCCTCGTCCATGGGATGGGGAGGCTCGTTCCCGCTCATAAAGGCCTGGAAGTCCACTAATGGATAGAGGCCCCGGTGGGTCGTCATCAGGAGCTCCCACTCCGCCCGGGTGCGTCGCTGGAGCATCGCGCGCCCCACCGAGTGGCATGCGTTGCAGGTCGCCGCGGTCTCCTCGTTCGGGAACTCGTAGTCCACCATGCGCCGCTCCACCTCCCATCGAGCAGGCGCGAACTCCTCCGGGGCGATCCCGTGGCTGTCCGCCAGGTAACGGACCACGCGTCGGGCCGCCTCCGGCTCCAACCGGACATTGTTGAGCGTGACCATGCGACGGACGGTGAGCTCCCAGCCTTCGGGTGTCTTGCGGCTGTACGAGATGCGCGACATGCGTCCGTCGTCCGACAGCCGGTGGCAGCGCCGGCACGCGTCTACGACCTCTTCGGACGTCACCGGGATGCCGCCTTCGGGCCAGAGCTCGTCGGGCTCCTGGGCATGGCCGCCCGCGGGCTGAAGGAGGGACCATGCAACCAGCGCGGAAGCGAAGCCGAAAACGCCACGGACGGTGTGGTTCATCCCTGAGCTTGGGGGCCGGACCAGCGCCAGGCAAGCGGACTCAGCCGGGGGCAGCGCTCTCCAGAAGGCCCCTGGCGAGCGTCACGGCCAGCACACCCAGAAAGTCGGGTAGGATGACCGGCTCGTGCGCCCGGCAGTAGGCCTCGTACAACTCCGGGACCTGGTCCGCGGCTCCCGCGATGTCCAGGAGCGCCAGCAGGTCCACCCCACGGAGGTGCCGGGCTTCGAACTCCGATCCCGAGGCGGCCACGCGAGCTTCCCGCACCACCCGGTCTCCGCGTACCGTCGGGCGCTCCACCAGGCGGACCCGGCTTCCCCGCTGCAGCCGAATGGACGGCGCTTTCCGCAGCCACTCGAACGCCGCCAGCACGTCCGGGTCGTGCTTCAGCGCTTGGACGTCGGGCTCGGGGGCGGCGGTGAGCCCCTGACGGGCAGGGATGGGCTCGGGGGCCGACGTCCGCGCCTGCCAGAACGGATGGCCGTGGGCCGTGGCCGCCTCGTCGGCGAACGCTGCGGCGAGTCGGTGAAACGACGCGTAGGCTCGTTCCTCCCGCGCCGCGAACAGCTCCAGCGCGAGCCCAGTGCCGGCCGGCTCGTGGAAGGCGGTGTTCACGACGATCGCCGCCAGCCATCCGGAGGCGACGGCCTTCTTGACCCCGAACGAAGACAGAGGGTCGATGAACGAGGCGGCGTCGCCCAGCAGCAGGAACCCGTCGCCTCCGAACTGCGCCGAGGTGTAGGGAGACGCGGAGCAGGCGGAAGGCTCGGTCACCCGGCGGCCACATGTGGCGATGCCGTGAAGGCGCGGCGCCGACGCCAGCTTCTCGGCATAGAAGGCATCGAGCGCGGGCACCCCGTGCGCCGGGGCCACCCGTGGATCCAGCATGACGGTGAAGTGGCGAACCGTGTCCGATACGGGGATGGACCAGGTCCACCCTTCCTCGTGGCTTTCCACCAGGGTGTGGTCCGGATGGGGAAGGTCCCAGCCTCCTGCCCGTTCCCACGCGGCCATGACGGCGAGGGTGGCTGGGCCGGGCTGGGCCCGACGGAGGTCTAGCCGCTTGGCGACCACGCCCGCTCGCCCCGACCCGTCCAGCAGCCAGCGGGCACGTACCTCCCGGGTCCGGTCCTCGTGCCGGTAACGAACGATGGAGGCGCCGCCCGGAGCGACCTCGACATCGAGCACGGTCGCCCCGGCCAACAGCTCGGCGCCCGAGCCGGCGACCTCCGCGCGGAGCGCCAACTCGAAGGCCTCCGCCTCCACCTGGTACCCATGGCTGCCCGCCGGAAACGGCTCGATGCGCTCCCGGCCCGCCCACCACGCGGTGTTGCCGGTGGTCGGGTAGAAGCCGGCCGAGTCCACGGCCTGGAGCAGTCCCGCGGCCCGGAGGGTGGCCCGGCAGCTCGGCGGGACGGACTTGGCCAGCCTGGGCGTCGGAGGTTGGGCTCTCGTCAGGACCAGCACCCGGTGGCCCAGTCGGGACAGCACCGTCGCAGCGGCGGCCCCGGCCGGGCCACAGCCTATGATGACCACGTCCGGCTCGTCGGGAGCGGACGAAACCGGGGTGGGATCGGGCGCGTAGTTCAAGCGTCCGTCGTCAAGGGGAATACGTTCAAATGAATCAACAGTCGCGCATGAGAAATCCCGGCGTAGCCGCCGTGCTCAGCTTCTTCATTCCGGGGGCCGGCCAACTGTACAACGGCACATGGCTCCGGGCGATTCTCTGGCTCGTCTTCACGCCGGGATTTTGGATCGGAACCGGCGGCATGCTGGGTTGGGTGTGCCACCTGGTCTCTGCATACACCGCACACCGGTACGCCGTAGAGAACCCCTACCGGTCGTGACCGGCCACCGAACCGATGGGGACGGGCCCGGGTGGGGAAAACCCTGGGCCGTCCTCACGGCTCGCCTGGTCCTGGGCCTCATCTTTTTCCAGGCCGGGCTTTGGAAGGTCTTCCAGCTCGGTCCGCTCAATCACGCTCAGCAGCTCTTCGTGGAGCCGTACGCCGAGTCCTTCCTACCCGCCTGGTCGCTCTGGGCGACGGGCGCCGCCATCCCGGTGGTCGAGCTGGTGGCAGGTGGACTGGTTCTCTTGGGCCTCTTCCGTAAGCCCGCCTACCTCGCGCTGGCCGCGGTGCTCGTGACCGTGACGTTCGGGCACCTGCTGGCCGAGCCGCTCTACCCGTTCAACGAGCACGTCATTCCCCGCTTGGCGCTGCTGTCCTTTGTCCTCTGGACGTTCGAGCGGGATCGTTACTCGCTGGACGCCGTGCTCGGCAGGCGGTCACGGCCCTCCTGATCTGCGGGGCAGCGGCACGACCTTTCCGGGATCGGGTCGTACGCCGTGCTCGTTCAACAAGTCGTAGAGCGCCGGCATGTCCGTCTCGATGACTCGGTTGAGCCGCTGGATCAGCGCCTCTGCGTCCCGTCCGCCTTTTTCGATCTGCCACGTCTGGTCGTCGGTGGGACGGGTCGCGCTCCCCTCGATCGCGAAGCCGAGCCGGGACGCCCGCTGCACGGGTCCCAGGTCCTCGCGGATGGCTTCGAGCTCCGCCTCCAGGGAGTCCACGGCCTCGGACACCTCGGTGGGGAGGTCGTCCCGTCCCTCGATCAACCCGCGTGCGTCGCGCACCTGCTCCTCCAGCGCGCCGAGCCGCCTGCCTGCCAGGTACACCGGCTCCGCCAGCTCGTAGAGCGTGTGCAGGGCCTGTTGCCTGGCCTCCAGGTCGGCCGCGCTCGCCGTGACGCGCGGATCGTCATCCAACTGGATGTCGGCGGTGAATCGCTCGTCCCGGACGGTAAGCGCCGCGGTGTAGCGCCCTGCCATGACCGGCATACCCCGGGGCGGCCCGCCGAAGCGGCCGCCGCCCCCGCTGGCTCGGCCTCCTTCGGGCTCGTACGGCGGATCGGTGCGGAGGTCCCAGCTCACCTCGTGGAGCCCGGCTTCGCGCGTGATCTCGAGCGTGCGCACGGTCTCACCGGCGGCGTCCAGGATCTCCAGGCGCACTTCGTCGTCCGATTCGGCTCGGTCCGAGCGGCGGGAGGGGCCGTCGCCGTTGGACGCCGGGCCGTCCGTCGCCCGACCGTTGGTGGCCGAGCCGGTGGCTGCCCGGTCGTCGGAAGCGGAGCCGTTGTCGGACGCTGAGCCGTCGTCTTCGGCCGTCGCCACAGTGGCGGCGACTGCGGACTCGCTCAGGTAGTACCGGATGGTCGCACCCTCGGGCGGGTTGTCGCCCTGGAACTCGTCTCCCCAGAACGGCCATCCTCCGGCTCGGTGCCACCGGGTCACCTCTCCGACGGGAAGAACGGCGGCCATCCGGCCGCGTAGGTCGGACCACTGCTGGAACGGCGACAGGTCGTCCAGGATCCAGATGCTCCGCCCGTGGGTGCCCAGGATGAGGTCGTTGTCCCGGGGATGGATGACGATGTCGTCCACCGGCACGGTGGGCAGGTTTCCTTCCAGCCGGTGCCACGCGCCTCCGCGATCCAGCGAGAAGTACGCACCCACCTCGTTGCCCAGGAACAGCAGGTCGGGCGTGTGAGGATGTTCGCGAATGCGGTTTACGGACAAGTCGGGCAGTCCCGAGGCAATGGGCTGCCAGGAATCGCCATGGTCCTCGCTGACGTACACATACGGCCGGTAGTCGTCGTTGCGGTGTCCGTCGAACGTGGCGTACACGCGGCCCCCCTCAGCAGCGGAGGCGATCACGCTCGACACGTACGTGCGTTCCGGGAGGCCGCGGAGATTGCCGGTCAGGTCGGTCCACGTGGCTCCGCCGTCCCGCGTCCGCTGCAGGTTCCCGTCGTCGGTGCCCACGTAGAGCAGGTCTCCTGTGAACGGGGACTCCGCGATCGTGGTGATGTTGCCGTACGTGGAGATGCCGTCGTTCCGCGACAGGGTCGAGTCGGTGACGGGCATGCCCATGATCAGCAGGGTGTCCCGATCGATCTGGCGGGTCAGGTCGGGGCTGGCCTCCTCCCAGGTGGCCCCCTGGTTGCGGGACCGAAGAAGGTGGTTGGCGCCGATGTAGACCGTGTTCGGATCGTGCGCGGACACGTGGATGGGGGCGTTCCAATTGAACCGGTAGGACCGGTCCTCGTCTTCGTCGTCCGGACGCGCGACCGGACGCATACGCACGGACTGGCCTGTGCGCCGGTCGTACCGCGAGATGTTGCCGCCCTGGGACTCGGTGTAGATCACGTCGGGGTTGGTGGGATCGATCTTGTTGTAGAAGCCGTCCCCGCCGGACACGTCCACCCAGTCCCCGTTGCGGATGCCGTAGCCGGAGCGCGTGTCGTTGGGCGCGCACCAAGAGGAGTTGTCCTGGAGCCCTCCGCAGACCGCGTACGGGTCTTCCATGCTCACGCCGATCTCGTAGAACTGACCCAGCGCCAGGTTGTCGATCTGGCGCCAGTGCTCCGCCCGGTCCCAAGAGACCGCAAGGCCGCCGTCGCTGCCGAGTAGCAGGTGGTCGGAGTTGGCCGGGTCGATCCAGATGTCGTGGTGGTCCACGTGGATGCCGTCGGCGCCGTCGCCGGCCCGGAACGTCTTGGCCCCATCATCGGAGATGCCGAGCCGGACGCCCCCGATGTAAATGCGCTCGGGATCGTTGGGGTCGATCCGCAGCAGGGAAAAGTACATGGGCCGCGGGTTGGTCTGGGAGACGCGATCCCAGGTCTCCCCGCGGTCGAGGGAGCGGTAGATGCCCCGACCTTTTCCGGAACGGGACTCGATGATCGCGTAGACCAGATTTCCGTCCCGACGATACACGTCCAGCCCGATGCGGCCCTTGTATCCCTCCGGAAGGCCTTCGGTCAGCTCGGTCCAGGAGCCCCCGCCGTCGGTGGTGCGGTGGATGCCGCTTCCCGGGCCGTCCGCGCTGAACCCCCATGCCGTGCGACGGCGCTGGTAGGTGGCTGCGAACAGCGTCTTGGGGTCGGCGGGGTCCATCACCAGGTCGATCACGCCGGTGTCGTCGTCGATATAGAGCACCCGCTCCCAGGTCTCTCCGCCGTCCGCGGTCCGGTAGACGCCTCGCTCGGGGTTGGGGCCCCACAGATGCCCCACAGCCGCGACGTAGACCACATCGGGGTCGCGCGGGTGGATGACGACCCGAGCGATATGGCGGGTGTCCTCCAGCCCGCGGGACTGCCACGTGCGTCCGCCGTCAGTGGACCGGAACACGCCGGCCCCGTACGGGGAGCTCTGCCGGTTCTGAGGCTCGCCCGTGCCCACCCACACCACGTTCGGGTTGGAGGGCGCCATGGCCACCGCGCCGATGGACGACGTGGGCTGGTCATCGAACACGGGCTCCCAGGCCTGTCCTGCCGAGGTGGTCTTCCAGAGGCCGCCGGTCGCCGTGCCCACGAAAAAGTGGGCGGGGTTGGCTTCGTTCACCGCCAGGTTGGTGATCCGGCCGCCCATGATGGCCGGCCCTATCTCACGCAGACTCAGGTTGGCGGTGAGCGCAGCCGGGTCCGGGCTCTGGGCGTGTGCGCCGGGGGCCGGTGCGAGGGCCAGGAAGGGGCTGAACGCGCCGAGAAAGAGCACGCGGAACGAGCGATGGCGAGTCGACATTGGAACCTCCGGTGAGCTGGACGCCAGCATCGTAGCGCGCCCCGTCTCCCGGGACCATGTTGCCCCGCTTCCCGGCCGCTCCCATGCTGCCTGTCCGTCATCGGTTGAAGGGCGCGGACGGCGCGCCCCGATCGGCACTCGGAGGAGGACCACATGACCCTGCCACGCCGCGCCTTTGTCTCGGGGCTGGCTGCCGCGACGCTGACCCGACCCGATCTCACCGCTTTCAAACGGCCGGTCCCGCCACCGTCGACCCGAGGCTTCGACCCATGGCTGGAGGTGGACCCGGCGGCACTGGCTTACAACGTCGGCGTGCTCGCCCGGCTGGCGGGTGGACGCTCCATCCTGGCCGTGGTCAAGAACAACGCGTACGGGTTGGGGCTCACCACAGCGGCGACGGCCCTCGAGCCGTTGCCGGAGATCCGCGGGTTCGCGGTGGTCAAGACGGAGGCGGCGCTTGCGCTCCGGGATGCGGGCATCCGCAAGCCCGTTCTGCTGATGGCGGTGTTTTCCGAGGAGGACGGGCCGGAGCTGGTGCGCCGCGGGATCCAGCTCGCGCTGACCGACCGGGACGCCGCCCGCCGGGCGGCCGCAGCAGCCGTACGGGCCGGAGGATCGGTGCACGGCCACGTCTACCTGGACACCGGCATGAGCCGTATGGGCATCCCGTATCACCAGGCCATGCCGGTGCTGGAGGACCTGGCCAACCATCAGGTCGTGATCGAAAGCACGTACATGGGCTTCACCGAAGATTCGGAGTTCGACCGGGAGCAGCTTCGGCGCTTCCGCGCGCTGGCCGACGAAGCGTCCGGCCGCGGGGTATCGCTCGGGCACCTTCACGCCGCCTCGTCGAACGCGGTGTTCAACTTCCCGGAGTCCCACCTGGACTTCGTGCGGCCCGGGATCTCGCTCTACGGAGCCTATCCCAGCGACTACGGCAAGGAGCGGGAGATCGCCGAGCTACGGTCGGCCGTGCGACTGCGCGCCGGGGTCGTGCGAGTGGAACGGCTCCGAACCGGAGACAGCGTCTCGTACGGCCGCCAGTATGTGGCGGACAAGCCCACCTGGATCGCGACGCTCCCGGTGGGGCACACGGACGGATATCCGCGTGAGGCCGTGCAGGGTGCGAAGGTGCTGATCGGCGACGGGCTCTATCCGGTTATCGGTGCCGTGAGCGCCAGCCACACGATCATCGAAGTAGGTGAGGAGCGGACCGTCGAGGTGGGAGACGTGGCCACCCTGTTGGGCCCCGACCACCCCGCCATCCACCCCAACGGCCTGGCCGAATCCACCGGACGATCGGTCTACGACGTGTTGATGCACCTCAACCCCGGGCTTCCCAAGCACACTGCATAGGTCAACCCATGCGAACAACGCGAATGCACCCGAGACGGGCTCACCTACCCATTCCGGCCGTTTGCGTCACGGCTCTCCTTGCCGCTTGCGCGCCACCTTCGGCCGAGACGTCGAACCCGGCTGGCACCCACGCCGACTTGGTCACGCTGTTCACAGAGTGGCGGGAGTTCGAGCGGCCGCAGTTCGATGGCGGAGTGCCCGACTACACCGCAGCGGCCATGGCCGCGCAGCACGCGGCGCTGCCCGAGTGGAGCGCACGGCTGGATGCGCTCGACCCTTCGGGATGGTCGGACGCGGAACGGATCGACTGGCAACTGGTGCGCGCTGAGATGAACGGACTCGATTTCGACCACCGGGTGCGCCAACCGTGGATCCGGGATCCCGCCTTCTACGTCTCGATCTACGCGGCCGAGAGCGACGTTCCCGCCCACGAGGGGCCGGTGATCCACGGGTGGATCGACCTCTGGACCTACGACTATCCCCTGTCGGGGGCGGACGCGCAGGAGCTCGCGGACCGGATCGGCGCCATCCCGGCCTTGCTGGAACAGGCGCGGACCAACCTGACCGGAGACGCCCGCGACCTCTGGTTGGCCGGCTACCGCTCGTTCGACGGACAACGTGCCGACCTGGAGGCGTTGGCAGAGCGGGTGGGCGGAGGGCACGCTGCGCTGGATGCGGCCATCGCGGAGGCTACCCGGTCGACCGAGGACTTTCGAGCATGGTTGGAGGAGACGGCGCCCTCCAAGACCGGGCCCTCCGGCATCGGGAAGGACAACTACACGTGGTACATGCGAAACGTCCACCTGGTGCCGTACTCGTGGGAGGAGCAGGTGACGCTGATGCAGCGGGAGCTGGCGCGCGCCCACTCGTCCCTGAGGCTGGAGGAAAATCGAAACCGCGACCTGCCGCAGTTGGAGCGCATCGCCTCGCCGGAGGAATACGATCGGCGACTCAACGACGCCGTCACCGACTACATGCGGTTTCTCGACGAGGAAGAGATCCACGAGATCCGCGAATGGATGGACCCCGCACTGCGAGCCGTGAACGGTCGGTTCACCCCCGCCGCTCCGGGAGAGATCCGCAATTTCTTCAGCGAGGTGACGTACCGCGATCCGCTGGCGATGCGGACGCACATGCACCACTGGATCGAGCTGGCCCGCATGCGGGAAGATCCGCATTCGAGCTCCATTCGCAGCGTGCCGTCGCTCTACAACATCTTCGACCATCGGTCCGAGGGGCTGGCCACCGGCGTGGAGGAGATGTTCATGCACGCCGGACTGTTCGACGATCGCCCTCGGACGCGCGAGCTGATCTGGATCATGCTCGCACAGCGAGCGGCCCGGGCATTGAGCGGACTGTACCTCCACGGAAACGAGTTCACCATGGAGGAGGCGGTCGAACACGCGACGTTATGGACCCCGCGAGGGTGGCTGCCCGACGGCAATCTGGTCCGCGGTGAGCAACATCTTTATCTGCGGCAGCCCGGCTACGGCACCAGCTACCTGAGCGGCAAGATCCAGATCGAGCAGCTCATGGCCGAACGAGCGCTGCAGTTGGGCGACGACTTTACCGTGAGCCGGTTCTTCGACGAGTTTTTCGATGCGGGTGTGATTCCGGTTTCGTTGGCGCGTTGGCAAATGACGGGCGAGCGAGCGTCGTTTCTCGACGGGCCGGATCCCGGTAGATGATTTCCATGCTCAGCGCGGTCTTGACCGCGCCCGACGAATGCCGAGTTCGATGAGCGCAGAGCCCAAAGACAAGCCGGCCTCGCAGGGACCCTCGACCTGGTCGTTCCGCCGGCTACTGTGGATGGCGGGAATCGTAGTGGTGGCCCTGATCCTGATCCGCTTGTCGACTCTACCGCGGTTGAACCAGGAGGAGATTCGTTCCGCCGTCCAAACCACACTCCAGCGGGAAACACCGGCCTCGTTTCTCGTCAGTGGCACGGTGGACGTGGTAGCGACTACCGAGGTCGAAAACACCCGCACGCTCTTCCCCGGACTCATCAACCTCAACCTCGGCACGACGCGTTCCCGGGTCCGAGTGCCGGGGAAAGTGTCCTATGGCTTCGACGTGCGATCGTTCGAGCCCGAGATGGTGGTGGTGGACGAGCAACGCACGCTGGTCGTGAAGATCCCTCCCTTGACGGTGCAGTCGGTGGAGCCGGATTTGGGCGCCTTGGAGTTCGAAACCGAGATCGGCTGGGCCCGGCTGCCGGGAAGCGGAGAGGCCGTCGAGCGAGAGGCAATGGGACTGGTCAATGCGGCGCTTCGGGAACAGGGTCGACGGCACCTGGAAGATTCCGTTCAGCCGCGCTTCAACGCAGCGCATGCGCTGCAACGGGCGCTGTTGCCGATCCTGGAAGCGTTCGACATACCGAAGGACCGGCTCCGCATCGACCTGGGCGACGGCATGGTCCTCACGCTGGACTCTGACCGGCCGATCGTCTAGGGAAGATCTGCACAATATCTACGGCTTCTCTTGCCGGCCGTTTGTGCGAAGGCCATGATCTGACCTCGTAATACGAGGGTATCCCGGCCTAGCGACGGTCTCCCCAAATTCGTGCAGACCTTCCTTAGCGCCTGACTCGGCAGGATCATGGGGACTGAAAGATCGGCCTCCGCGCACGATACGTCAGCTCCGACCGCCCGCATCTCAATCAAGGCGCTCGGTCGCTTACAAGTGCACGTCGACGATCGACCGGTCCACCTCCCCAAGCAGCCATTCCGCTGTGCGTTGCTCCTCTATTTGGCTATCGAGCGCACGGCCACGCGCGACCGCCTCGTGTCCCTTTTGTGGCCAAATAAGGACCGAGCACGCGCGCGGCACTCTCTGAGCCAAACCCTCTATGAGCTGAAACGGGAGCTGGCGGCGCCTCTGGTGATGAACGCCGGAGAGACGATCACAGTCGTCGACAGCGTCCAGATCGACGTGCTCGATTTTCTGGCTGCACTGGATGAAGGGAACGTCGATCAGGCGGTGGCGGTCTACGGCGGCGCGTTTCACTATCCCTCGACAACGAGGCAGTTCGAAGACTGGGGCGAGCGGCTCTACTCCAGATTGGAGCGGCGGCTGCGACTGACCTGTGACGAGCACATTAAAACGCTACGGGCCGCGGGTCGCTGGAACGAGATCGTGGCACTGTCCCGAGCGTGGATTGACGTAGACGGCACGCGAGACGAGGCCTGGCACCATTACATCGAAGGCCTGTGGAAAACCGGTGAGCCGGACGAAGCAGTCAGGCAATTCGACCGCTATGCCGAGGCACTTCGGGTTGCCGACGACGAAAAAGTTCTGGTGCCGTTGGACGAGACCGTCGATCTCGTGAAGCGCATCAAGGTGGATCTGCGGACCCAGGGCCGGAATCGGGTAGTTTCCGCTCCCGGGGCTCCTGTCGATTCGGACCAGGCGGCGGGCCTATTCGGCTTTGCTCGGCGAAGCGGTCGCCTGGGCTTCGCTGGATGGACGGCCGCCGGACTCGTGGGCATAGCAGTCTTTCTGCTGCTGCCTTTCGAGGTCGAAGACGCTCTATCCGTCCCACTCGAGGCCAGGGAGATCGCGGTGGCTCCCATGCAGCCGCTGGGAGACGTCCCGCGAGATCTGGAAAGCGGTGTGCCGAGCCTCCTCTCCGATCTACTGGAACAGCTCGACGGGATTCGCACGATAGACCCGGATCGCTATAGCCGGGCACTTTCCGGAGAGGAGTTCACCGATCCCGCAGGAGAGGCCGTCCGCGCCGGTCGGTCTCTGGGGGCGACCTCCGCTCTGATGGGCACCCTTTCCGCCGTCGGGCCCCTGGTTCGGGCGGACGTCGTGCTGCGGAGTACCGCAGACGGCGCCACGCTGGCGCATGCCTCGGCGACGAGCCTTCCGGACTCGGCCTCCGCCCTGGTCGATTCGCTGGCCATCGGGTTGGTACGGGACCTATGGAGAGCGCAGACGGCGGTCCCCAACCTGAGGGTTTCGGCCATCTCCAGCGCGGATCCGGAGGCGTTGAGGCACTACATGCGAGGGGAAAGCCACCTGCTGCGGTCCCGGTGGGACTCCGCGCAGGCGGCGTTCGAGTTGGCGACAAAGGCAGACACGGTGTTCGCGCTGGCGTATTTCCGACTCGCAGAATCCATTGCCTGGGCAAACACCTGGGAGGGAGAGGCCGACCGCAAGCCCCTCACCGCTGCCTACCGGCATCGTGCGAAGCTTCCCACGCGCGAACGCAGCCTCGTCGTGATCGAGTGGTGGGATCGCAAAGGCACGCTGCAGGCATATGACTCGGTCCAAGCCTTCTTGACGAAGTTCGAAGACGATGTCGAGGGCTGGTACCAACTCGGAGATGTGCTCACCCATGGCTGGAAGGTTCGGCCGGCCTCCGTCAGACGCCTACTCGAGCCCTTCGACCGGGCGATCACCCTGGAGCCGGCCCTGACACGTCTGTACATCCACCCCTTGCAGATCACCGCTACGAGCGGCGACGAGTCCCTGTTCAGGAGCTATCTGGCCCGGCTACAGACGTCCTTGGGTGGGGAGGAAACCGGTTTCGAAGGCTGGACCGAGGCCCTCTGGGGTACCGGCCAAAGCGTGCGGACCGGTTTACGCGAGGCCTTCGAAACACAGCGGCCCAACCCCATAGGCCCTTTGGTTCAGGGCTATCTGTCACACGGCGCCAGTCCTCCCGAGTGGCTGCTGGACGCACTCGACCGTGCGATATCCCGGTCGTCCGGTGAGCGCAGTCGGGGGCTGATTGCCCTCAAGGCGGAAGTGCTCGCGACGCTGGGAAGGGTAAGAGACGCGGCGGCGGTGCTCGGGAGCGTGTTCGACGAAGATCCTCGCAACATGTCGATCGCCGTTGTAGAAGCGTCGATCGCAACCGGGATTTCCTCACCATTGCTCCCGCGGGCGGTGGAGCATCTTGAAGGCTTGGACCACGACCTCCTTGCCACGCTGTGGCTCAGTTGGCTGGCGCTCGACTCGGGCCGCACGGAAGCGGCGGCGAGTCGTCTCACCAGTCGGGTCGACCACCTGGCTTCGGCCGAGCCGCAGATCGCTGCGCTCTTCGACGGCACATTCGGATGGGTGGAGGTACAACGGGGCGACACCGTCACCGGCGTCCATCGCATGGAGCGTGGACTCATGGCGAACGGATATGCCAACTCCGGGGCCGCACCTCTCCTGTATGCTTGGGAGGCGATGGTTGCGTGCGATCCGGAAGGAAGGACTCGATTGCTCGAACGCCTTCAGGACTCACGTTCGGAGCTCGAGTTTACGGTGCCGAGACTATTGCTCTACGCCGAGCTCCTGGACGAAGGCGGTCAGGGAGTGATGGCCGACCGCGTGCGGCAAAGGGCAGACCGGCTCTGGCAGGACGCAGATCCGGAGCTGGCGTCGCGGACGGTGGCGGCCGCCCGCGAGTGAGCCAAGTGGGATCGGCGGGAGACCCGCCAGCCCCCGACCATCTTCACACTACCGTAGATCCGCCCGCCGCCTCCGGCCAACAGGTTGCCAGGTCACCACTCCAGATGTTGGGATCCCATTGGGTGAACATCTGGTCGAGGTAGGCCTGCATCGGGCCGTTGGGCCGGGGCACGGCTTCGTCGCCGATCTGGTGAAGGAGCAGGAATCCCAACACGCCCCAGCAGATGCTCTGGTAGTTCTTAGTGTCGAGCAGGCACCCATGCCACACCGCGTCGACGAATCGGGTCGGACCGAGGTCCGCCATCCGCACCGGCGCGGCGGCAGGAGCATTGCTATCCGCCAGTGCCGTCAACGCGAGGAACCGCTTGAACTCCGCCTCGGCCGACAGCTTGTGGCTATTGGGCAGCTCCCCTGACGCGACCGCGCAATCCAGCGCTGCCGTCAAGTCCAACTCACCGACTCGACACAGCTTGTCCAGGACGTCGCTGCTCAACGCCTCCGCCCCGCCCGCCTTGTACTTTTCCTTCAATGCCAGGGTCTGCAGTCCACTCATCCCGTCCTCCTTTTCGCGTATTGGCTCCGGCCGGAAGGCGGACATCCTCGGGACGGACGCCGCTGAGCCGGGACCGGGTTCGTCATGCGGGACGAAGAGAAGCGAACCGGTTCAGACGACGGTCCGACCCGGCTGTCCGACCCCCTTCGATTCCCGTCTTCAGCGGGTCGTTGGCGGCGACGCCGCCTAAACGGTGGGTGGGACTGGGGATGGTTCGACCGAGTCCAGATCTCTCGCACGTAAAGACTTGCGGGTGTCGGACCACGACCGGCTGATACCGGGCTGATACCGGACCCTTCGGAACTGACGGCCGAAGTGAGCGAGCGGTGCCATGCTATAGGCACGGAGCGAGGGAGCCCCCGGTTCCTCGATCGGAGCCACCCTCAGGCCGGTGCCACATCATGAACTCACGACGCTTCAGAGCCGACGAAGTCGCCGTCGCGCTCGGCGACCGATTCGATATCGAGTGGGACGACGCCGTGATCACCGCGCGAGCCGTGATCTCGTTCGGAGGGAGTCAAGGGAGATTCGTCACGTGCTTCGTGACCGAGGACAGTCCAGTGCCCGCGCCGTACTTCTCTCCCGAAGAAAACACCGGTGGCGTGTTTCTGCCGTTTCACGAGTTCGACGGATTCCTGACGCTCGTCCGGGCCGATCGGGATCTCTTCGTCCATCTGGACGGGGACAGGCCCGAACGGAGTCGGGTGAGTACCGCGCTGGATCCGCTCGCCAACCTTACGCCACCTCTCAAACCCAACACCGGGGCCGGTCTACAGCCGAAATCGGAGGTTGAATCCTAACCTGTCGACGTCGGGGGGGACTGTGGGCCGGTCCCGGGCTCCGGCTCGGGCCCCGGGCCCCGGGGTGTGCCCTCAGTCGAGGGCCACGAGGCCCGACCTGATCGCGTAGCGCACCAAACCCGCGATGTCGTGCACGTCGAGCCGTTGCATGAGCTGGGCTCGATGGTTCTCCACGGTCTTGGCGCTCAGCCCCAGCTTACGCGCGATGGCCTTGCTGGAGTTCCCCTCCGCCACGAGCTGGAGGACCTGCCGCTGGCGCGGGGTCAAGACGCTGATGCCCGTGCCGGCCTGCCCCGGCTTGCGGCCGATCATGGTCCGCGTGACCGCCGGACTCAGGTAGGATTCACCGCGCATCACGGCTCTCATCGCCAGGGAGAGCTCCGCTTCTTCGGCGTTCTTGAGAAGATATCCGGAGGCCCCCGCGTCCAGTCCCTCCTGGACGTAGTCCTCTCCCGAATGGGACGAGAGCAGAAGCACAGGAAGCTGTCCGTGTCGCTCACGGATGCGGGCGGTGGTATCGAGGCCGTTCATCTCCGGCATGACGATGTCCATGAGCACGAGGTCGGGCTTGCACTCCTCGATCAGAGCGAGTGCCTCCCGGCCGTTGCGCGCTTCTCCGACCACCTCGTGGCCGGATCGCTCGACGAGCGCTTTCAGCCCCGCCCGAACGAGCTCGTAGTCTTCGACCAACAGCACGCGAATCGCGTCCATCGCCAGTTCCGCCGCCTGCGAACGGGACCCCCGCGCGCGCCGTCGGCACGAACCGCGGCACGCCGGGACGACCTTGAAGCAATGGTCTAAAGCTATCGTGCCGGGATTCGGCCAGTCCACCCACGAAGTTTTTGTCGTAGGCCACGGGACGCTTCAGGCCACCGTCCACTAGGTGTTTTTCCTCCCCTCCGTTGGGGGTTCTGCCGGAATCCCCTACCTGCCGCCTTTCGTGAGATTCAATGCGAGCCTTCCCCTGTCCGCGCTCGAGCGACGGGATGACCCGGTGGCATGACCGGATCCCGATGTTCTGCGGAGAGACCAAGGAGCTGGAATGCGTTTGATCCTCGTTGTGGAAGACGAAGCGTCGGTCCGCCGAGAGCTGGCGGACATCCTGTCCGATGAAGGGCACGACGTGATCTTTGCGGAGAATGGCCTGGGCGCGCTGGCGGCTGTCGACCGGCACAGACCGGACCTCGTGATCAGCGACGTGCACATGCCCGTCATGGACGGGATCGGTGTGCTGCTCAAGCTGCGGGAGACACACCCGCTCATCCCGGTGATCGCGATGACCGAGACCGCGTTGCCCGAAGCCAGCCAGGTGCTGGCGGAAACCATGATGCTCGGCGCCGTGGGAACCATCGAGAAGCCGCTGACGAGGGAAAGCGTCAAACGCGTCGTATCGCACGTGCTGGACCGGGCCGAGGCGCCCGTGGAAACCCGAGTCGCTCACACCGAACCGAGTGGTGCACGCATGGCCGTACGTACTTCCGCAGAGCCCAGAACCACCCCAATCGTCAGTGAGTCGAAAGGCGGATTCGCGCCGAGCGGTCACCCTCTGAACGCCCAGCATCCGACCGAGTGCCGCATCCTCGTGGTGGATGACGAGCGAACCAACGTGCGTTCCCTGCAGCGGATCTTGGGGAACGCCGGCTACAAGGACGTGCTGCCCACCACCGACCCGCGGGTGGCCCTAAAGTGGTTTGTGCAACTGCAGCCCGACGTGTTCATCATGGACCTGCACATGCCGCACATGGACGGGTTCGAGCTGCTCCGCAGGCTCCAGTTTCTGGTGCCGCCCGAGAACTATGTGCCCACGCTGGTTTTGACCGCGGACGGGAGTCCGGCCACGCGCGATCGGGCGCTGGCGTCCGGCGCACGAGACTACGTCACGAAGCCGTTCGACGGCTCCGAAGTGCTACTCCGGCTTCGGAACCTGCTCCAGACGCGACTCGCTCACAAAGCCCTGCAGGCGCACGCGGAAACCCTCGAAGACATGGTCCGTGCCCGCACGCAAAAGCTCGAGCACGCTCAGCTCGAGATCGTGCGTCGGCTGGCCCGGGCGGCGGAGTACCGGGACGACGTCACCGGCCGTCACGCGTGGCGGGTGGGTTTGCTGACCGGGCTGCTGGCGGAAGAGCTGGGATTGGGCTCGGAGCGGGCCAAGACTCTGCGCTGGGCTGCCCCCTTACACGATGTCGGAAAGATCGCGATTCCGGACGAGATCCTCCGGAAGCCCGGCAAGCTGACGGCCGACGAGTGGGCCGTCATGAGAAGGCACACGACGCTGGGTGCCGAGGTTCTTTCCGGGGGCACGTTCCCCCTGCTGCAGACCGCGGAGATCATCGCCAGAAGCCATCACGAGCGATGGGACGGCCAGGGCTATCCCAACGGCCTGGCCGGCGAGGAGATTCCCCTGATAGGCCGGATCGTGGCGGTTGCGGACGTGTTCGACTCGCTGACCCACGTTCGCCCGTACAAGCCCGCGATGCCGATCGACGAGGCCATCGCCCTGATCCGCGTGGGCCGAGGCACCCACTTCGACCCGCGGGTGGTCGACGCGTTCGACAGGACGGAGGCTTCGGGCTGCCTCGACATACTCGACGAGCTCGTGACCCAGTTGTCCTTTTGAGGACTGGCCGCACCGCGCGGCGCGGGGTGGACACCTCTCGCACGGTGCGCATAGCTTTGTCACGACGTTTCAAGGCGCGTCTACGTCAGGTTTTTCGCACGTCTCCCGGGTCCCGTCTGCTGCGGGCTCAGCCGCTGCGCCGGCCCACGGCTCCGCCGTAGGGCCGATGAGCTTACGTACAGGTTGGGGGGGCTTTTGCGGGTCGTACCGAACCCGTTCCGGGCCGTGTGAGCCGACGAGGGTCCAAATGGCACCAGTAGGCAACGAGCGTAGGAGCTGGATGGCGGTCGGGGCCGGGACGGCTCGGTTGCTCGTCCTCGGTATCCTGCTTTCTTCGAGCGCCCTCGATGCCCAGGAGCCGAGGTCCGCCGCGCCCGGACTCGACCCCGACCTCGCGTTGACCCAGTACGTGCTCGAGTCGTGGACGGAGGACGACGGGCTCCCGCACAACGCCGTCATGGCCGTCGTTCAGACCCGGGACGGCTATATCTGGCTCGGAACGTTGGGTGGCCTGGTGCGATTCGACGGCGTCCGTTTCACCGTGTTCGATCGTTCCAACACGCCCGACATGGCGTCGGAGTTCGTGCGGGCCCTGGCCGAATCTTCCGACGGGGCGCTCTGGGCCGGACTGGACCGGGGCGGGCTTCTCCGGATCATGGACGGTCGCATCGAAGCCATACCCGGTGACGATCGGCTGGCCAGCGGCCCTGTCGACATCCTACACGACGACGGTCGAGACGGCGTCTTCGCCGGTACGGGCTCGGGACTCCGGCACGTGACGCCGGCCGGGGTGGACCCGCTTCCGCCCGATTGGGCGCAGGTCCCTATCGTGGGCGTGGACGTCGACTCCGATGGCGTCGTCTGGATGACCAGCATACCGGCTGGACTCCTCACGTTCCGGGACGGCACCTTCGCTCGGTTCCCGGAAGCGGCGGGGCTCCCGCAAGCGCTCCACTCCGTGCTCATCGACCGCGCGGGAACGATTTGGATCGGCGGCCAGCACGGGGAGCTGATTCGCATCGACGGCGCCGATGTCTCGTGGCACCGCGACGGTCGCGACGATCGCCGGGCGATCATGAGCCTGCTCGAAGATCGCTCGGGCACCTTGTGGGTGGCGACCAACGGCGACGGGCTTTTGCGGTTCGCCGAGGGCGAGTTCAGCGCATTGACCCCGGCCGACGGGCTGGGCGATGAGCGTACGCGGCAGCTGCTCCAGGACGCCGAAGGGAGCCTCTGGTTCGGATCGTACGGCGGTGGGCTTCAGCGATTGCGGGAGGCTCCCATCACCACGTTTCCCATGGAGTCCGAAAGCCAGGAAACCTGGTCGTTGACCCAGGATACGTCAGGTCGCATCTGGGCCGCGACCGAGACGCTCCACTATCGGTCCGGCCCAAGCTTCTCGTTGGCCGATACCGGCAGACCGCTGCCGCTACTTCGCTCGATCTTGGCGCGAGGCGATGGCTCCCTTTGGGCGTTGCCGCTCAAGGGGGGACTGATCCGGCTCGAGGACGGACGGGCGGAGGACGTCCCCGTTCCGGAGGAGCACGCCTGGAGCGACGGACACGGGCTCCTGGAAGACAGCCGGGGCGCGCTCTGGATCGGAACGGGAAGCGGAGTCCGGATCCTGGAAGATGGCGAGTGGAATGCGCTGACCGTGGATCACGGCCTGCCGCACCCGCATTGGGTGGACTATCTCTTCGAGGACGACCTGGGTCGGGTCTGGGTCGCGACCACCGGTGGATTGGCGCGCGTCGTAAACGGGGCGGTCGAGAAGGTCTGGGACGGCTTCTGGGCCCGAACCGTGTTTCAGAGCGAAGACGGCGTGATCTGGGCGGGAACCGCGGGGGAGGGGTTGATCCGACTGTCGCGCCAGGACGAGATGACCGTCGTTGCCAAGACGAACGGCCTATTCGACAACTATGTCTGGGCCATTGTCGGCGGAAGCGACGGCCGGCTCTGGATGTGCAGCGATCGTGGGATCTTCGCCGCACCGCTCGACCAACTCAACGCGTTCGCCAACGGAGAGAGCGCCTTGATCACTTCGCAGTCCTTCGGCATTCGTGACGGGCTCAAGGATCTGGAGTGCAACGGGGGCCAGGTGCCGAGCGCGGTGCGCACCCGGAACGGCTCCATCTGGTTCCCCACCCATGCGGGAGTGGCGCGAGTCAGGCCGTCGCACGTACGTCCCAACCCGCTGCCGCCACCGGTGTACGTGGAGGAGGTGCGCGGAGGGGAGCGGCGCATCGGCCGTCCTACGCACGTCGTCGTGGAGCCGGACGAGCGAGACCTCGAGTTTCACTTCACGGGCCTGAGCTTCCTCGATCCCACCGAGGTGAAGTTCCGCTATCGCCTGCTGGGTCACGATCCCGACTGGCAGGAGCTCGAAGGTCGCCGCTGGGTCCGGTACAACCGGGTCGAGCCCGGTGATTACGAGTTTCAGGTGTTCGCGGCCAACAGCGACGGTTTGTGGAATGAACAACCGGCTCGGGTGACGGTGAGCGTGCTGCCCATGTTCTACGAGACCTGGTGGTTCGCCGCGGTGCTCGTACTACTCGGGCTCACGCTGGTTGCCGGCCTTCACCTGCTCCGGACAGCGGGCCTGCGCGCGAAGGGACAGCAACTCGAGGCCATGGTGTCATCCCGCACCCGAGCCCTGGAGTACGCCAAGGACCAGGCACTCACGGCCAACCGGGCGAAGGACCGGTTCTTGGCCCGAATGAGCCACGAGCTGCGCACTCCGCTGAACGCGATCATCGGCTTTGCCGAGGTCTTGGAGGACCAAACCTTCGGCAAGATGAACGAGATCCAAGCTCGCTATGTGTCGAATGTGCTGACCGGCGGCCATCACCTGCTGAACCTGATCAACGACCTGCTGGACCTGTCGAAGATCGACGAGGGCATGCTTCGACTTTCGGTGTCCACGTTCGATCCGAGGGAGGTCGTTACCGGCTTGGAGCCCTCGATTCGAGAGCTGGCCAAGGGCCGCGGTGTCCGGGTCGTCATCGAACACCCGGAGCGAGGATTTCAACTCACCGCGGACCGACTGCGGCTCACCCAGATTCTCCTGAACCTGATCAGCAACGGGGTGAAGTTCGCCCAGGAGGGAGGGAGGGTCACGCTGCGGTACGGACTGCGCCCGAGCGAACGCGACCACGGGGTCGGGGACCGCGTGTGGTTTTCGGTCCAGGACGACGGCATGGGAGTAACGGCGGAAGATCGAGAACGCATCTTCCGGCCCTTCGAACAGGCTGACTCTCCCGCTGGCGCGCCACAGGGCACGGGGCTGGGACTTCCGCTCAGCCGTAGCTTGGCCGAGCAACACGGCGGCCGTGTTTGGGTGGAGAGCGACGGCCCCGGGCGAGGCAGCACGTTTTGGGTGGAGCTGGACCGCGTGACCGATCCCGAAGCTCAATGGCCGGTGGGGCGGCCGAAAGGAAACGGCATCGGTCCTTTCCGCTCCTCAGTCACTCGCGAGGCGGAGACGTCCGAGCCCGGCGTCGGGTGAAGCCGAGGGCCTACCTGCCCCCCTGGCCTGGACAGCCGGCCGGGCACGTGAATACTATTCCACGGCGCGCGTAGGTCCTGACGAAGCAGTTTGATCGACGTACCATCGGCCCAGCAGGCGCAAACCGGCCGCATCGTCAGGGCCTTTCCGTACCGACACTCGAGAAGGACGAGTGCCGGGAACCCGCATCCGAGGCATCGCAGCTGAGTCCAGGCATGGACGGAGGCGGCGCGCAAGCCGTAGGGCCGAAAAAAACAGACAGCAGTTCTAAAACCACGCAAAAACCCCCGTCCGGTGTGACGGCGGACGGGTTTCGTGATGTCGGGTAGGTCCGGAGACGAAGCGCTCCCCCCCGGTTCCGGAGAGTGTCATGCGACGGAAAAAAGTCCTCGTGGTCGAGGACAACGAGATGAATATGGAACTCGTCCGGGACCTGATCCAGGTGACCGGAATCGAAGTCATAGAGGCCACCGAGGCCAAAGAAGGGATCGAGCTCGCGCGAAGCGAGAAGCCCGATCTGATCCTGATGGACGTCGGCCTTCCGGGGCTCGACGGCCGAGAGGCGACACGAATCTTGAAGCGCGATCCGGAAACGGCATCGATTCCCGTAATCGGGCTTACGTCCCACGCAATGTACGGAGACCGCGAACGGGGGCTGGAAGTCGGCATGGTGGCGTACGTCAGCAAGCCCATCAACACCCGTGAGCTGGTCAAGATGATCAAGTATCACGTGGGAATGCCCGACGATGGGTAGCCCGCGGGACCCGAAGTCAGAAAATGGTCTGTCCCGACGACCCGCCATAAGGGTCTTGGGCCACACGGCTTCGTCGAGTCGATCCGACCTCGGGTCGCCGAGGCGGCCTGCCCTGGTCTTGTCGTCGGGAGGGCGTGAGGCGGAGGACAGCCAACCCAGCGCTGGGGAGCCTCGAGCAATGGTGCGAGCGATTCTGGAGGCGGTGGTCGACGCCATCGTGACGATGGACGACCAGGGAGTCGTCCAAATGGTCAACCGGGCCGGCGAACGGATGTTCGGGTACGACGCCAGCGAAATCGTCGGCCAGGACGCGATGATGCTGTTCGCGGCGGTGATAAGCGGCGCGTCGCACGAGGACGCGGATCCCGTACAGGCGCTCCAGACCGAAGGCTCCTACCCTCGGCGTCTCGAGGTGATCGGGGTGCGTAGGGATGGGTCGGAGTTCCCCGTCGACATCACCATCAGCGACGCCTGGACTCCGGGCGGAGGGCGCCTGTTCGTCGCGGTAATGAGGGACATCACCCAACAGAGGACCGTCGATCAGGAAGTGCGGCGCGCCCGTGAGGTGGCCAATAGGGCCAAGAGTGAGTTTCTCGCGACCATGAGCCATGAGTTGCGCACTCCACTCAACACGATCATCGGGTTCTCGGAGTTGCTCGAGAATCCGGTCGTGGGGCCGCTCAACGCCCGACAGTCCAGATACCTCGGCCACGTGCTGGAGAGCGGGCGTGTGCTGCTACAGCTCATCGACGACTTGCTGGATCTCTCGGAGGTCGAGTCGGAGAGCATGACCGAGCTGGAGTGGTCCACGTTCCCGACCGCCGGACTCCTGAACGATCTCGAGCCCATTGCCCGAGGGCTGGCCAAGAAGAAGGGCATCACCTTCGGCATCGACTACCGCGACGAGGTCGCGGAGCTGACGGGAGATCAGCGACGGCTCAAGCAGATCCTGTTCAACCTTATCGACAACGCGATCAAGTTCACCCCGTCGGGGGGACAGGTCACCGTGACCTGCGGAACGGAGGTCCCGCCGGACGCGAGGGACGATCAGGACGCCTGGGTGTGGTTCACGGTGGCCGACAATGGGATCGGAATCGCGGAGCCGGATCAGGAACGGATTTTCGGCTCGTTCGAGCGGGTGGACTCCGCACTCGATCGGGCCTACGCAGGCGTGGGGCTGGGTCTGCCGCTGAGTCGACGGCTGGCCGAGCTCCATCACGGACGTTTGAAGGTCCAGAGCGACGGCCCGGGCATGGGGGCATCGTTCACTCTGGAAATTCCCGCCAACGGCAGGGGGTCCGACGCGGCCTGAGGCGGGACACACGGGGGGAGACTCGGTGGGTAGACCAACGCGAGGAGCTATGGAATCCTTGGCCGAGACGACCGAACGGGGATCCAAGACCGGGACGGTGCTCGTCGTCGACGACGACGAGAAAAACCGCGAGCTGGTGCGATCGGTATTGGAGCTCGATGGTCATACGGTCGAAGAAGCGACCAACGGCGCGGAGGCCCTGACGAAGGTGCTGTCCTGCGGGGCGGACGTGGTCGTTCTGGACGTCATGATGCCCGGACTTTCCGGATTCGACGTTTGCCGGACGCTCAAGGACAACCCGGAGACCGCGGCCATACCGGTGCTGTTGGTCACGGCGCTCAGGGATCGAAAGGATCGCATCCGCGGCATCGACGCGGGCGCCACGGACTTCTTGACCAAGCCCATCGACTCGACGGAGGTAGCGCTCCACGTCCGTAATGCGGTGTTGACCAAGAGGCTCTTCGACCAGGTCCGGGAGAGCTATCAGCGGCTACGAGAGCTGGAGATCCGCAGGGACACCCTGACGCACATGATCGTGCACGATCTACGGACTCCGCTCACGGCCATCCTCGTTTCTCTCGAGTTGCTGAAGAACGGCGGCAGCCAACTCGACGAGACCCAACGCGAGGACATCGCGGTGGCCATCCAGAGCGCGCAGCAGCTCATGGAGATGGTGAACAGCGTGCTCGACGTGAGTCGGATGGAAGCAGGCGAGATGCCGGTGAGCGTGGTCATGGGCGATCTCAAGACGACGATCAGCGAAGCCGTGGGGCGTTTGGGCTGGCTCGCGCGCGGCAGAGATCTCGAGCCTCGCGGGGAGGAGGGGCCGCTCGTGGCGCGGCACGACCCCGAGCTGGTGCGAAGAATCACGATCAATCTGCTGGCGAACGCGTTGAACGTGGCGGCCGACGACGACGAGGTCGAGGTGCTCCTGTCCCGCTCCACCGATCGAGTGCGCGTGTCGGTGCGGGACACCGCCCGCGGCATTCCGGAAGAGCACCGCGAGCGGATCTTCGAGAAGTTCGGCCAGATCGAAAGGGACGGCGGTCGTACTCGCTACTCCACCGGCCTCGGCCTCACATTCTGTAAGCTCGCCGTGGAGGCGCAGGGCGGGACAATGGGGATCGAAAGTCAGGTGGGCGTCGGCAGCACGTTCTGGTTCGAGCTGCCGGTCGCGGGCATGGGCTAGTTTCACCGCTATCGAGAATAGCGATTCCCTATCGAAAACGCCTGTGAAGGTGGTGAAAAGGGGGAAATGATTGCCCCTTCGTTCGCACTATTTCCGACCCCGCCATCCGCGCCATCCGTACGGCTGCCCGGCGAGGCCGAAGGCCACCGAGCTAACCCTTCTCGCCCCAACGGCCTGAGCCCTTCCGCCCCGGACGAACCGACTCCGTCGAGGTCGCGGCACACCCTGTGACTAGGCTGGCAGTCACAGCAGGACCAGATCAACTGGACCACTCAGCAGAGGCGCGAAAAGGATCAGTGACGAATGTACTGAACCGGCGGACGACAGCTCTGTTCACGACGGCACTCTCCCTCCTGGTGTCGCTCCCCGCCGCAGGCCAACAATCCCCCGCCGCATCCGCTCCGTCCGCCCTTCCGAGCGTGGCGAGCGGCTTGACGCACGAGGCGGTCATCGAGCGCCTTCGTCAATCGGGCATCACCCGGGTCCAGCTCCGTGCCGGGCTCCAGCGCTTCGGCTATGACGGCGCGCTGGCGGACCACTATTTCGACGCGATCGAGGGCCGCTCCACCCCTCACCCACCCAACGAGCCGCCATTTCCGCTTCCGGACGTGCTGGCGTCGTTGGGCGTGCCGGAGCTTTCGGACACCGTCGTACGCGTGCCCGCGGACAGCTCCCGAGTGGAGGGTATGGACCCGGAGCCGGTCCGCAGCCAAGGGACGTCGCCCGAGGGTCCCACACTCTTTGGTCTGGACCTGTTCCGGAGGCTGACCAACCAGTTCGAAGCGCCCACCACCGGACCGGTCGATCCGGGATACCGGCTGGGCCCCGGAGACGAGCTCACGCTGGTGTTGACCGGAGACGTCGAGTCGACCTACAACGCCGACGTGACCCGCGAGGGGTACGTCCTGATCCCGGACGTGGGCCAGGTCTTCGTGACCGGCCTCACGCTGGAAGAGCTGAGGGACGAGCTCTATTACCACCTGGGTCAGCGGTTTTCGGGCGTGCAGCGAGGGCCGGCCGCGCCGATCCAGTTCCACATCGGAATCCGCCGGCTTCGCAGTAGTGTGGTCTACGTCATCGGTGAGGCCCAGCGGCCCGGCGCCTACCAGTTGAGCTCCGTGGCCACGGTTCTCGAAGCGCTCTACCAAGCCGGTGGCCCCTCCGAGGGGTCGAGCTTCCGCACCATCTCGGTGCGCCGGGGAGGCGAGGTCGTGCGCACATTGGACGTCTACGGCTACCTCCTCTACGGAGACACCCGTGACGACATCCGACTGGAGCACGGCGATGTCGTGTTCCTCCCGGTATCGGGGCCGCGCGTCACGGTCGAGGGCGCCGTACGACGGCCCGCCATCTACGAGATTCAACCCACCGAGGGCCTTGCGACCGTGCTGTCGTACTCCGGCGGGCTGCGGTCGAACGCGGCGTCACACCGCATTCAGATCGACCGCATCCTGCCCCCGGAAGCGCGTAAACCCGGCGTGGATCGAGTGTTGGTGGACGTCGACATGGCGGCGCTGGAGCGCGGCGAGACCGTCGAGCTGAGAGACGGAGACGTGGTACGGGTGTTCGAAATCGGAACCGATCGCCGCAACCGTGTGGTGGTGTCGGGTGAAGTGAACCGTCCGGGCATCTACCAGTGGTGGGAGGGCCTCCGACTCGGCGATCTCGTGCAGCGAGCGGAAGGATTTTCCGAACAGGTCTACACCTCCCGGATTCACGTCTTTCGCCTGAATCCCGAAAACGGATCCAGGGAGCTGATCCGGGTTTCGAGCCGCGACCTGGACGTGCCGGTGGCCGATCGGGACTCCGTGGTCGTACACAGCGTTTCCACGCTGACGAACCGCGGCGCCGTCACGATCGAGGGATTCGTCAAGGAGCCGGGAACCTATGAGTTGGCCCGGGACATGACGCTTCAGGATCTCATCCTCACCGCGGGCGGCTTCACCCCCGGCGCGTACGCGCTGGAAGCGGAGTTGGCGCGGCTACCCGATCCGACCGACGGGCCGAGCGCCACACCCACCATCCGTCGGATCGCCATAGGCGGAGAGCCCGACCCGGGCAGTCCCGACGTGGTGCGTTGGGGCCCTTCACAGGCAGAAGTGCCGCTGGCCCACGGTGACCACGTGTTCGTGCGGAAGGCTCCCGGCTACGACGAGCTCCACACCGTGCACATCGGAGGTGAGATCACGTTCCCCGGGAACTATGCGCTCCAGACCAAGACCGAGACCCTCTCCGACCTGTTCCGAAGAGCCGGCGGCCCCAGGCCGGAAGCGTATCTGCCCGGTGGCCGCCTGAACCGGAGCGGGCACTTGGTGGCGACCGACATGGAAGCCGCATTGGCGGGAGGGGAAGCCGATCTGACCCTCATGCCCGGCGATAGCATCCATGTGCCCACCTACGACCCCACGGTGTTGGTTACGGGCGCGGTGGGATTCGAGTCCCGCGTGCGCTACGAGCAGGGGATGGGCATCGACGATTTCGTCGACCGGGCCGGAGGGTACGCCCATAACGCAGACCAGGGCCGCACGACGGTTACGCAGCAAAACGGCGAACGCCGGGTGGTGCACCTGCGGAGGTTCTTCTTCGACTCCAAGCCGGAACCCGGGCCGGGAGCCACGATCTACGTCCCGGCCAGAGCCGAGTCGCAAAGGGGCATCGACTGGGATCGCGTTCTGACCCGCGTGCTGGGCGTCGCCACCGCGGCCGCGACGGTCATCCTGGCGGTGGACCGGGTCGGAGGCTGAAGCGGTGCGGCCCAGGGGATCGTGGAGTGAGCCGGCGCAGCGGGCCGAAGCGCCCGGAGGGGACTCGGTCATCGTGACCCCGCTCCGACTGGTCGCGCTGCTGGTGCGACGCTGGCGCCTGGTCGTGGCGGTGCCGTTCGTCACCGCTGCGGTAGCCTGCGCTTTGACCGTGCTGATCGGAGGGTATACCGCGCGTTCCCGGTTCGCGCCCCAGTTGTCGGGTGGCGATCTGGGCGCCATGGCCGGCCTCGCGGCTTCGCTGCGTATTCCGGTGGCAGGCGGATCGGCCGAGTCCATCGATTTCTACGTGGATCTCCTGTCGTCGAGCGAGATCCTGCGGGACGCCCTGGTGGCCGAGTACCGCTTCCACAATTCTCGTAAGAGCTCCGAGATCACGGCCGGAACCCTCCTCGATATCCTGGAAATCGAAGGAGACACCGAGGACGAACGGCTGCAGAACGGGATCGATCTCCTTCGCGAGCAAGTGGTCGCGAGCGCCAACCAGCGGTCGGGCCTCATCACGCTCGAAACCAACGCCAAATGGGCGGAGCTGGCAGAAGGCCTCAATCGTACGGTGCTGGATCTGCTCTCCCGATTCGACCGGGATCGCCGGCAAGGCCGAGCGAAGGCGGAGCGGGAGTTCGTGGAGGGCAGGCTGGAGGCCGCTCGGCTCGACCTGCAGAACGCCGAGGGCACGCTGGCCGCGTTCCTGGACAGAAACCGGCGGCCGTACCAGTCGCCCCGCCTGACCATGGAGCTGGAGCGCCGCCAGCGACAGGTGATCCTGAAGCAGCAGGTCTACGCTTCGCTCGCGCAGTCCTACGAAGAGGCGCGGATCGAGGAGGTGCGTAACACCCCGATCTTCACGATCGTGGACCACCCCGAAGGGTCCGCTCGCGGATCCAAGCACGTGGTGCTGACCGCGGTGCTGGGCCTCGCCCTCGGCGCGGTGTTCGCAATAGGCTGGATCGTCGCGGCCGACTATCTCACCCGCCAGACGGGCTCGCAGGAGTACCTGGAGCTCCGGTCCTCGCTCAGCGCGCTGCGGAGCGGAACGCGGGTGGAGGAGCCGGCATGACCGCGCCCGTTCGTTTGCTCTTTCGTTTGCTCTGCCTGGTGCTCATCGGCTGGCCGACCGGGCTCGGCGCCCAGCAGGAGTCGCCGTTCGCCCACGCGCCCTTCCTCCCCGCCGATCACTGGTCGAGGGCCGCGATCCGGGACTTGGCGGCCCTGGGCTTCGCGGATCCGTCCGCCGCCAGCCGCGCCTGGCCCATCGGGCGGAGCGAGCTGCCCGAGCTGTTGGTCGATCCGGACGAAGATCCGAGCCGAAACCTTCTTCGGCAGGGGCTCACGTCCGCGCTGACCGTGCGGATCGATGAGGAGTTCGGCTTGCCGGGCCGCCGCGGAGACGGGCCCCGGCTAGCGCTACGTAGCGACGGTGGATGGGCCGGCGGCATGGGTGGCTTGATCGGAGGCACCGCCGTGCGGGACCGTAACGGATCGTGGGCCTATCCGGGCCCGCTGGCCGCCGAAACGGTCACCGGCGGCACCTGGGGCGGCCGCGCGACCTTCGCCTGGTCGAGGCTGGCCGTCGCCGTAAGCGCCCGAAGCTCGACACGGCCCGACCGGGTGGATCAAGCATACGCAAGCGTGGAAGCCGGACCGCTGGACGTTTGGGCGGGGCGGCACGCCGTGGCGCTCGGGCCGGGAGCCAACGGCAGCGTGGTCCTTTCCGGCGGCGTGCCGTTCGACGGCCTGGGCGTCCGCACCAACCGATCGTTGCGGGGCCCCGGACCGCTCCGTGTGCTCGGTCCCGTGCATGCCATGCTCCTGCTCGCACGCCTGCCGCGCAGCGGCACGGTCGAGCGACCCTGGTTCACGGCGGCGCGCGTGACCATGGCCCCGACACCCTCGGTGGTCATCGGCCTCAACCGCGCCGCCCTGTTCGGCGGAAGCGGCAACGTGGAGCCTATGACCCCGGGCAACCTGGCCCTGATGGTCCTGGGCGTGACCTCTTATCTCGGGAAGGACAGCGGATTCGAGAATCAGGTGGCATCGCTCGACGTTTGGGCCCGCGGCACTGTGCGCGGAATGCCCTTCGCCGCCTACATGGAGTGGGGCATCGACGACATCGGCGTCCGCTTCTTTCGCGCGCCGGCCGTCGTGGCCGGGGTCACCGTGCCGCGCGTGCCCGGCGCGAGCTGGCTGTCCCTCACTGCCGAACACACCTACATCGCCGAGAGTTGCTGCGGAAAGCCCGCGTGGTATCGTCACGGCGCACTTGGCGAAGGGTGGACCGACCGCGGCCGCATCCTGGGACATCCCCTCGGGGGACACGGAACGGAGTGGTCGGTTGGCGGACATACCTGGCAGGCCGGTCCACTGACGTTTTTGTCGGGGCGCGTGTTCACGCGTTTCCGCGGACCGGAAAACCTCTATGCGCCCAACTGGACGGGCCGTAGCGTGGGCGGATCAGGACGCGCCCACGCTCGCATAGGATCCCTCGTAGGACTCGACGCAGAAACCCACCTCGAACACGGTCGGGCCGGCTGGCGAACCTGGCAGGCGCGATTCGGAGCAACACTGCTTTTCCTCACACGATAACCCACCGGCGCGCGGGGACCCCGATCGGGACACACCCCACCCCTGATTCAACAGCATGATTATCACAGAGCGCAGGCCCACAAAGCGGCCCGCGACCGAACGGGCCGGCACGGCCTCGATTCCGGTCGCCATATCCGAAACCGAAACCCACCCGACCGTCCCGTTGGTGCGGGCGGAGCAACGGCCCATGGCAGTACGGTACCTGTGGGCCAAGCGGCTGATCGACCGCCCGGCGGCACTGATCCTGGTCGTGCTCCTGGCGCCCGTGTTCGCGGCGGTCGCCCTCCTGATTCGCCTGCGCTCACCCGGTCCGGTGTTCTTCAAGCATCGGCGTGTGGGCCTCCACGGAAAGCCGTTCCACTGCTTGAAGTTCCGCACCATGCACGTCGACGCGGAGGAGCGTCTCCGGTCGGATCCGGAGTTGTGGGAGCGGTTCGTCGCCAACGGATACAAGCTCAAGAACGACCCCCGTGTCATCCCCATGGGGAAGCTGCTTCGGAAGTCCAGCGTCGATGAGCTGCCACAGCTCCTCAACGTGCTTCGTGGCGAGATGTCGCTGGTAGGGCCGCGTCCGATCATCGAGCCGGAGCTGAAAGAGTACGGTGCGGCAGTGTCGGAGTTCTTGTCGGTGCTTCCGGGCATGACGGGCCGCTGGCAGTCGGGCGGACAGGTGCCCTATCCCGAGCGCGTAGACGTGGAGCTGGGCTACGTACACCAGTGGTCCGTGTGGGAGGATCTGCGGATCCTGCTCCGCACGGTGCCCGTCATCGTCTGGTCCTGTGTCTGGCGCTGACGTCACCACCCGCACGGTCGACTTCGGCCTCGAGCGGACGGCGGGTCGCCGTCTCGCCCTGCTCGTGCCCATCGGTGGAGCTATGGCGTTGGGCGGTGCGCTCGCGCTGGACGTACGCCTGGCGGGCATTGCCACGGCCGTCGCCTTGGCGCCGGTCCTGGTGTGGTCACCACCCTCCCTGCTACTCGGTCTGCTCGCGGTGGGTCTCGGTGTCAACGTCGACCTCGTCACCGCACCCGTATCGGTCTCCCTCCCGCAGTTGATCGGACTGTCCCTGATCGCCGCTTCGCTGCTACGGCCCGGCAGGGGCAGGGGCGGGGAGCGCTTTGCGCGTAGGGGCTGCTGGGCGATTGGGGGGCTGTTGGTGCTCGCGGGTAGCTCGCTCAGCCTGATAGGGGCCGTCAGCCCGGCGGGCGCCGCGAGCGGGCTCCTGCAGTTGGCCGTGGTAGCAACCGTGATGGCCGTCGTGAGCCGAGAGCTGGCCCGCACGGCCGTTCCGGTCGACAGCGTGCTGCGGCTGCTGTTGTTGGGCGCGGCGATCTCCCTGGTGGTGGCGGCCGTTCAGGTGATCCTGAACGTGGGGCCCGCCTCCTATCGTACGGGCGGCGTCATGCGAGCGTTTTCCACGTACGGCCAACCCAACTCGTACGGCCTCTACCTGGTCGGCATGGTCCCGCTGGCTCTCGTAGCTCGATCGGGTGGACGCGCCTCGTGGGCACTGCTGGTGAGCTTGCTCGCCGGGGTCGTCCTCACCGGGTCGCGGGGCGCTTGGATTGCGACTGCGGCGGGCCTGGCCGTCTACGGAATCCTGCGGGCTAGCCCCAAGCCTTCGACGGTCCTCAAGGGCCTCGCCGTCCTTGCACTGATTCCGCTGGCGGTTGCCCTGCTTCCGCGAGACTTCCTGGCCGCCCGCGTCACCCTGATGGATTGGTCCACGCAGCAGCGGCTGCTGGTGCTGCTCGTCGCGTGGCGGGGGATCGTGCAAAGCCCCATCACGGGGTACGGAGCCGGCTCGTTCGGCGAGCTGCTCGGAAAGATGGCGCCGTCCCAGTTGGAGGATGACGTCACGATGCCGCACAACCTGATCCTGGAGATCTGGTTCGAGCTGGGACTCGCGGCGGTCTTGGCGTTCGTCACGCTGATGATCCTCTACTACGGCGTCGCGGTGCGTGCATATCGCCGTGGCCGGGACATTCGCATCGCCGCGGTCGTGGCGGCCGTCACGGCCATGCTCGTCGGCTCCATGTTCGGCTCGCTGTTCATTCGCGGCGTGCAGGAGACGTTCGTGGTTCTCATCGCCCTGACCGGGGCGCTGGTGGCCGCTCGCCACCGATCCCATTCAACCAGGGAGGAGCCTCGTGCGCATCCTGCTTCTCTGTAACTCCCGACTTCTGGGCGGCGCCGAGCTTCACACCGTGACGTTGGCGTATCGCCTGGCTCACCGCGGCCACGATGTCCTCGTCGCGGCTCCCCGTGCCAGCGGCGTGCTCACCGCGCTCCGCGGCCTGGACGGAATCACGACGGTGCCGCTCGACCTGGGGCCCAAGCTCCGCACTCGAACTGCGCTGGATCTGGCATGCCGCTGGCCGCTGTATCGGGCTCGCGTCCGCCGGTTTCTGATCGACCAGTCCGCGGCACACGGCATCGACGTCGTTCACCTGCCGTTCAAGAAGGAGCAGTTGCTCGTCACTCCGATCGCGAGCGACATGGGCATCCCGGTGATCTGGACCGAGCACGGACCGCTTCCACGAACGTTCGCGCGGATGGGACCGGCGCGTGCGCTCTACCGCCGCGTGGCCCAGCGAACCCACGCGGTGCTCTGCGTCTCCGGCGCGGTCCTGAACGACCTCACCGGCCACGGCGTGCCCCGAGATCGTCTGGTGATCTGCTACAACGGCGTCAACCTGGCGGAGCCCAAACCCCTCGAGGACCGGGAGGTGCTCCGGGAGCGCCTGGGACTGTGGCCCGAGCACCTGGCGGTGGGGTCGGTGTCGCGGCTGGTGCCGCTCAAGGGCATCCAACATCTGATCGACGCCATTCCGGCTGTGGTGAAGGAGGTGCCCGACGCGCGCTTTCTCATCGTCGGGGACGGGCCGTACGGCGCAGCGCTCCGACGACGTGCGATTGCCGTGGGCGCGGAGCCGTACACGACGTTCACGGGTCACCGCGACGACGTCGCCCACGTGTTGGGAGCGCTCGACCTGTTCGTCACGCCGACGCTAGCGGAAGGATTTTCCCTCAGCGCCGTGGAAGCGTTGGCGGCGTCCGTGCCGGTGGTCGCGACCCGGGTCGGCGGTTTGCCCGAAGTGCTCGCCGAGGGTCGGGCCGGCGTGCTGGTCGCGCCCGGGCAGGCCTCTGCGCTTGCCTCCGCGATCATCGAGCTGCTGCTGGATCCAGCCCGTCGAGAGACGCTGGCCGAGGCGGGTCGTGCACGAGCGGAGAGCACGTTTTCCCTGGATCGAATGGTGGACCAGGTGGAAGGCGAGATGGAACGGGCCGTGCGGTCCGGCACCCCAACCCCGTGCCCGGTGCTCGTGTCCGAACACGCCGGCGCAGCCGTATGAGCGTCGTCGTATCTTCGCCGCCCGGCGCCGACGCGGCCGACGGGAAGGCCGCGGGCCGTGCCACCGAAACTGACGCGCCGGCCACCGGCGGGGGCGGGCTCGTCCGGGCCTTTGCCAAGCTGTTCGCCGGCAGCGCCGCGGGGAAGGCCCTCGGCGTCGTGAGAGAGGTGGCCATGGCGGCGGCGTTCGGCACCGGCGCGACGGCCGGCGCCTTCCGCGCCGGACAGACTGCCGCATTGTCGTTGAGTCATGCGGTCGTCGGCGATGCGTTGAACAGCGGGTTCATTCCCCACTGCTCGGAGCTTTCCCGCGCGGACCCGGAGCGCGCACGCACGCTCTTTTGGACGCTGAGCCTGCTGCTGGCCGGGATCGGATTGGTCATCTCCGTGCTGATGTTCACGGGCGCCCCTGTGCTTTCCGCCTGGTTGGTGCCCGGATTTTCGGAGAGCACGCAGGTGCTGACCGCGCGGATGATTCGGGCTATGGCCTTCGGCGTGCCGATGTATCTGGTCGGAGCGCTCTTCTCGTACATGGGCATGGCCAACGGCCGGTACGTGATCGCGTCCCTGCGGGCTCCGATCTACAACGTCATGCTTCTCCTCAGCGTGGCCGCCGCTTTCGCGCTCGACCGGCCGCTGTTGCTCGGCTGGGGATTCACCGCCAACGCACTGGTGTTCTGGACGTTCGGGTTGACGGTCCTGCTCAAGCACGGCGTCTTGGCCCGGCCAAGACGACTCGACCGGTCCCGTGCGATGGACACCGTCCTCGAGTTCGCGCGTATCGTCCGTCCGCTGATGCTCATTCCCGTGCTGATCCAGGCCAACCTGGTCGTAGAACGCATGGTGGCTTCGCTCATCGGGCCGGACGTCGTCCCCGCGCTGGACTACGCGAAGTTCTTCTCGGAGAGCACACTGGTGCTTTTGGCGGTGCCGCTCGGGCTGGCCGGGCTCTCCGAGCTGGGATCGCTCAGTAGAGACGCGGCCCGGCGCACGCTGGAACGGGTGCTCACCGTCATTCTATTCCTGGCCGTCGCCCTTTCGCTGTTTCTGGCCGTGCACGGGACTCCACTGGTCAGTGTGGTGTTGGGAAGGGGGCACTTCGGCGAGGACGCGGTCGCGGTCACCAGTTGGATCCTCGTCGGGTTCGCCGTCGGATTTTGGGCCCAGGTCAGCGGGTACGTCCTGCTCAAAGCGCTCAGCGTTCAAGGCCGGAACCGAGAGGTCCTCGGGATCACGGCTGCCGCCGCGGTCACACACGTGGCGGCGAACCTGGTCCTGTTTCGCTTCCTCGGCCCGCTGGCGCTGGGCCTTTCTTCGGGCCTGGCCGGTCTCGTATTGCTGACGCTCAGTGCCCGTTGCACCGGGCTCGTGTCGGTCGTCTCCCGGGTCGTCCCGGTGCTGTTCGCGGCGGGCCTCGCCTACCTGCCGATGGCATGGATGCTCCGTGGCGACGGACTCGTCGGACTGGGGCTTTCCGGTCTCTTCTTCCTTGCGTTCTGGGTGAGCGTCGCCTACGGCGTGCCCCACTTTCGCGCACTCCTGCCTCACCGCCACGGCTCAACCTACGGAGCTCGCTCATGAGACCCGCAGACGTCGTCCTTTTGTCCACCGCGGATTGGGACAATCCGTTCTGGACCAATAAACAGCACGTTGCGAAAGAGCTCGCCCGCCGTGGGCACCGCGTGCTGTACGTCGATTCGCTCGGGCTTCGTCGGCCGAGCGCCAGCGTTCAAGACGCGGCTCGTATATGGAACAGGCTCAACAAAGCCCTGAGGCCGCCGAGGCGGGTGGAGGAAAACCTCTGGGTTTGGTCTCCGGCGGTGTTGCCGTTCCAGCGCTGGTCTTCCGTGCGTACGCTCAACAGACGGGTTTTGTCCCGTTGGCTGAACGTCCTCATGGCGGCGCTCCGGTTTGAGCCGGCCCTGCTTTGGACATACAACCCGATGACCGTCGATCTCCTGGACACGCGCCGGTTCCGGCGCATCGTGTACCACTGTGTCGACGACATATCCAGCCAACCCGGCATGCCGTCCGAAGCCTTGGCCGCCGCGGAGCAGCGCACTGCCGAGTCCGCCGACATCGTGTTTGCAACCTCGCCCCACCTGGCCGAGACCCGCGGACGTTGGAACCCGAACACCCATTTCCTCCCCAACGTCGCAGACTATGAACACTTCGCGCAGGCGCGGAGGCCCCAGGTCGGCGTCCCGGACGACCTGATCAGGATACCCGGTCCCCGGGTCGGCTTTGTCGGCGCGGTTAGCGGATACAAGGTCGATTTCGGGCTGGTGCGTCACATCGCGGAAAGCCGGCCCGACTGGTCCGTCGTCCTGATCGGCAAGGTGGGCGAGGGGGATCCGTGGACCGACCCGACGCTGCTCGAGGGATTGCCCAACCTCCATCTGCTGGGACCGAGGTCCTACGAAGAGCTGCCGGCCTATTTGCGGGGATTCGACGCAGCCATGCTGCCCAACACGCTGAACAGCTACACCCGCTCCATGTTTCCGATGAAGTTCTTCGAGTACCTGGCCGCGGGCGTGCCCGTGGTGAGCGTCGACTTGCCGGCCATCCGCGAGTTTTCCGAGGGCGTCACGATTGCCGGGTCCCGGTCCGAGTTCCTGCGCGGTCTCGAACGCGCGATCACGGGCATGTGCCCGTCGCTCCGGACCCGGCTCGCGTTGGCCCGAGAGCATACGTATCGGACTCGCACCGACCGCATGATGCAGCTCATTACGGCCAGCGCCGCGGGCGGCACGCCGTGAACAGCACCGTACTGGTCCCGGACCGCACGAGGACATCCGGCGACAAAGGCCGGGATGGGGTGGAGCGTTCCCCGTTCCAAGGCCTGCGTGTGGCCATCGTACACGACTGGATCATCACCTACGCCGGGTCCGAGCGCGTCCTGGAACAGCTCCTGGCGGTATTCCCAGACGCCGTGGTGTTCACGTTGCTCGATTTCCTCACCGGGGAGGAGCGCGCGTTCCTGGAGGGTCGCGAGGTCCGCACGTCGTTCCTGCAGAAGATCCCGCGTGCCGAGAAGATCTACCGTCGATTGCTGCCGTTGATGCCGCTGGCGGTCGAGCAGCTCGATCTCTCGGGATTCGACCTCGTGATCTCGAGCTCGCATGCCGTGGCCAAAGGAGTGATCACCGGCCCCGACCAGACGCACATCTGTTACTGCCATTCTCCGATTCGCTACGCGTGGGACCTACAGCACGAGTATCTCCGCGAGGCCGATATGGTGACCGGACCAAAGAGCTGGTTGGCCAGGTGGCTACTCCACCGCATTCGCCTCTGGGACGTGCGCACGGCGAACGGTGTGGACCACTTCGTTGCGAACTCGGCGTTCGTGGCGAGGCGCCTGCAAAAGGTCTATCGACGTTCTGCGACCGTGATCCATCCGCCGGTCGACTCGGAGACGTTCGCATTCGAGCCCGAGAAGGACGAGTACTATCTGACGGCCTCGCGCATGGTCCCGTACAAGCGCGTTCCTCTGGTCGTACGCGCGTTTTCTCACATGCTGAACCGACGGCTGGTGGTGATCGGCGACGGTCCCGAGCTGGAACGCGTGAAGGAAGAGGCCGGCCCCAACGTCACCGTGCTCGGATACCAGGACACGGAGCGGCTCCGCGCGTACATGCAAAAGGCCCGCGGTTTCGTGTTCGCCGCTCAGGAAGATTTCGGGATCATGCCGGTCGAGGCCCAGGCGTGCGGCACGCCGGTGATCGCATACGGAAACGGCGGAGCGTCCGAGACGGTGATCGACGGACTTACCGGCGTCCACTTCTCCGAGCAGTCGGAGGCCGCGATCGTGGACGCGATCGAGCGTTTCGAGGATCTGGAGTTTCGACCGGAGGCCGTCCGCGATCACGCGAAGCGTTTCGGAGTGAAGCGCTTTCGCGAGCAGATCGCGGCTCTGGTGATCGAGGCGCTGGGTCTGGCCTAAAACGCCAACCGCATCGAGAGGCCGGTACGGCCGGCGGCGTCACGATAGGGCTCGGCGCGCGCGTCCGGGTCCGGGCGCAACACCAGATAGGCCGCTCCGGCGCCCACCACGCCGGACGCCAGGTCGACGAGGCTGTCGAACGTCCAGAAGTCGCCCCATTTGAGGTGGTCGCGAATTTCCTTGCCCAGGAACAGGCCGGCCCCCACGCCCGCCGCGAGCGGTAGCGGCACGTTCAGGCCATCCAACGCGTACGTGGTCCCGAACGCGATGGCCGCGTGGGCGGTCCAGTTGCACGGTCGATTGAACGTGCACCAGTGGCCCGCGTCACCGAACGGGCGGTGCTGGGCTGCTGCGGAGGTGGGTTGCAGCGTGACGAGCGCCGCGGCGAGAAAGAGGCCGGCCCAAGTGCGGCGGGCCCATCGGTTCCTACGATCCTTCATCGTCCCCCCGGGACACTGACTCCACGCCCGAGGCCGACAGACGAGGAAGTCGGCCGCTCCAAGCGTGCGGTGCCCTTAAGGACACCGACCGTGCCAGGGTGTCGGGACCAAGGTGTGGCGTGCCAAGTGCCGGTGCACCAGGACGTTGGCGCACTGTGCCGACGCCACGACAACACCGGTCCGTATCGTCGCATTACACGCGAGCATTAACGGACCGTTACATGGCCTGGCCCTCCAGGCCTTTCCAGTCCATCAGAGTGCGATCGGCAACTCCCTCACCCGCGTGCCCGTGAGAGCATAGAGCGCATTCCCCACCGCCGGCGCGATGGGAGGCGTGCCCGGCTCGCCGACGCCTCCGGGATCTTCGGTGCTTTCGACCAGGGCGACCTCCATCTCCGGTGCCTCGTTGATGCGGAGCATCTGGTAGTCGTGGAAATTGCTCTGCACCACCCGACCCTTGTCGATGCTGATCTTTCCGTATAGGGCCGCCGTGAGCCCGAACACGATGCCGCTCTCCATCTGCGCGCGCACGATGCGTGGGTTCACCACCACGCCGCAGTCCACTGCGCACCAGACCTTGTGCACGCGGGGGCGGTTGTTCTCGTCCACCGACACCTCGGCCACCTGCGCTACATACGACCCGAACGATTCGACGACCGCGATGCCCCGCGCCCGTCCCCCGGGAGCCTCGGACCCCCAGTCCGACATCTCGGCGACCCGGTCCAGCACACCCAGGTGGCGCGGCGCGTCCCCGAGCAGACGCCGCCGATACTGGTACGGATCCTGTGCGGCCGCGTGGGCCAGCTCGTCGATGAACGACTCCACGACGAATCCGTTGTGGGAGTTGCCCACCGAGCGCCAAAAGCCCACCGGGATGGGCAGCTCCACGCTGGCCAAGCGGACATCCAGATTGGGAATGCCGTAGGGTTGGTTGGATGCGCCCTCGGTGGAGGTCGGGTCGACTCCGCCGGGCGTCAAGCCCATCCAGCTCCGTAGGAATCCCGGAATCCAACCCGGGATGAACTGATCCATGATGGACTGAAGCGCCATGTGGTGGCGCCAGGCCGCCGGCATCCCGTCGGAGCCGAGCGTGGCTTCCAGCTCGTGATAGGACGCGGGCCGGTAGAAGTCGTGCTGCATGTCGTCCTCGCGCGACCATACCACTCGTACCGGCCCGTCCACCTTGGACGCCAGCTCGGCGGCCTCGGACACGAAGTCGAGCTGGGCGCGGCGCCCGAACCCTCCACCCAGATACGTGGTGTGCACGTCTACCCGGTCGGCCGAGACGCCGCCGGCCTTGGCCGCCGCGCCCTTGGAGCCACCGCCCATCATCGAGGGCGCTTCCTGCCATTGGGTCGGCGCCCAGACGGTACAACGGTCGCCCTCCACCCACGCCGTGCAGTTCATCGGCTCCATGGTCGCGTGGGCCAGATAGGGAAGCGCATAAGTGGCGCGTTGCACATCGCTGGCTTCAGCCAGCGCGGTCTCCGCGTCACCCGCCTCCGCCGCGACCTTTCCGCCCTCGGCCACAGCTTCCATGAACCGTGTCCGGATGGTGGCATCGTCCAGCGCCGCTCCGGGGCCCGCGGCCCACTCTACGGTGAGCGCCTGCCGGCCCTTCTGGGCGTTCCAATAGCCGTCCGCCACGACGGCGACGCCACTGGCGATCTCGACGACATCGGACACGCCGGGCACCGCGAGCGCGGCGCTCGCGTCGAACGACCGCAGCGTGCCCCCGAACTCGGGACAGCGGGCCACCACGGCCACGCGCGCGTTCTCCGGTCCGGCATCGATCCCGAACGTGGCTCGGCCGGTGGTCTTGTCGGGAACGTCCAACCGTGGCGGAGAAGTGCCGATCAGCGTGAACTCGGACGGGTCCTTGAGCGGCACGGTCTCCGGGACCGGGATGAGCGCCGCAGCCTCGGCCAGCTCGCCGTAGGTGAGGGCCGTATTGCCATCGGGGTGACGGGCCTGACCGCCAGCCATCTGCACCGATCCCGCGTCTACCGACCAGCGCTCGGCCGCTGCCTGCTGCAACATCCAGCGCGCCTTGGCTCCCGCCTCCCGCAGCGTTCGCCACGCTCCGGGCACGCTCGTGGAGCCGCCGGTCATCTGCATGCCGAAATCCGGGTGGCGGTAGGCCGGGTGCGCCGGGGCGAAGCGGAAGTCCACCGCGTCCAGCGATACGCCGAGCTCCTCGGCCACCAGTTGGGGCAGTGCGGTGGAGATGCCCTGGCCCATCTCGGACCGGTCCACCACGACCATGACGCGGCTGTCGGCATTCACCCTGATCCAGGCGTCGGGAGCGAATGCGGCGTCGCTCGCCGGTGCCGCCGGATCCGACCCACATCCTTCCAACGAGATGCCGAGCGTGAGCCCGGCTCCCGCGACGGACACGACCTGAACGAAGCTTCTGCGCGAGACCGACCCCGGCCCGCTCATCGGTCACCTCCTTCGGCGGGGGCATCCGCAACAACAGGGGGACTGCCCGCTGCGCGGTGGATGGCCTTGCGAATGGCGGAGTACGCGCCGCAGCGGCAGACGTTGCCGCTCATGGCGCGATCGATGTCCGCATCGCTCGGATTGGGCGTCGTGTCCAGCAGCGCTGCTGCCGCCATGATCTGGCCCGACTGGCAGTAGCCGCACTGGGGCACCTGCTCCTCGACCCAGGCTTGTTGCACGGGGTGGGCCCCGTCCTCCGAGAGCCCTTCGATGGTGGTCACCTCGCGACCCTCCACCTGACTTGCCGGGGTGACGCAAGATCGGATAGGCGTTCCGTCCAGATGCACCGTACAGGCGCCGCACTGGCTGATCCCGCATCCGAACTTGGTGCCGGTGAGGTGCAGGGTGTCGCGGAGAACCCAGAGGAGAGGCGTGTCGTCGGGCACGTCGACTTGGCGGTCCGTGCCGTTCAGCGTGAAAGAGATCATCCGGCATACACTCCCGAGGATTGCCTGCCTACGAGTCAGAAGATCAAGTGGGCAAGGAAGGCGCAGATGGGGACGGTGATCACGGTCCTGAGCAAAAAGATAACGAACAGGTCCAAAACGTTCAGGGAAAGCCTCGACTTGAGGATCAGGACCCCCACCTCGGACATGTAGATCAACTGGGTGACGGCTGCGCACGCGATCACGAACCGGGTGAGCTCGCTCTCGATGGACTGGCCGAGGATGACCGGCAGGAACTGGTCGGCGAACCCCACGAGCAGGGCGGGTGCGGCGGCGGCCGCTTCGGGCAGGCGCAGCAGCTCGAGCAGGGGCACCACCGGAAGGGACAGCCATTCGAAGACCGGGGTGTGGTTGGCCAGCGCCAGTGAGACGGTGCCGATCACCATCACGAGCGGCTCCAACCCGAACCAGATGTCGAACGTGGTATGGAGGCTCTGCCGTGCCATGGCGGCGGCCGGTGGGACTTCGGCGGCCCGTTGTTTGGCCAGCTCCAGTCCCCACGAGACGGGTCCCCGACCCGTCGGCGCAACCTCGTTCTGCGGCTCCTCCGGTCCGACGCGCACGTTCGGCACGCGTGAGAGCGGCGGGATCCGTGGCAGAACCATCGCCGCCACCATGCCGCTCACGAAGATGGCGCCGTAGAAGTGGAGAAAGTACCGGCCCAGATTCACGAAGTTGATGACCACGACCGCGAACGCCACGGACACCACGGAGAACGTGGTGGCCATGATGGCGGCCTCCCGGGTGGTGTAGTAGCCCTCCTCGTGCTGCTGCGCGGTGATGATGATTCCCACCACCGACGACCCGAACCAGGACGCCGCCCCGTCCACCGCCCCTCGTCCGGGCAGTCGGAACAACGGCTTGAACAGCGGCCGGGCCAACGTCCCGATGAACTCCATCAGCCCGAAGTCGGTGAGGAAGGGCAGAAGCACCGACGCGTACAGGAACAGCACGAAGATGACGGTCATCAAGTCGTTGAGGATGACCCCGCCGTCCGCGTCCGAGATGATCCACTCCGGCCCCACCTGGAACAGGACCATGCACGCGAGCAGGGCGCCCACGACCCGAAGGACCACCGATGTGATGCCTACGTTGAAGATCCGGCCCAGCCCGCTCTTCCCCTCAGCCCACGGGGGCCGGGCCAGAAACACGTAGATGGAAAGCAGCGCGGAAAGGCATACCGTCGCCGTCACGATGGCCGGGAGCGAGTCCCCCAGGCGCGCAGACGTCCAGTCGGTCAGGATGCCGATGCCGATGTTGACCCCCCCGGCCGTCGGATACGGCGTGAGGAACATCAGAATTCCGACCAGCGAGGGCAGCAGGAATCGTAGCATGGCCGGTCGATCAGGTGCCCGACGCCGCGACGTGGGCCAGAAACTTCACGGTGGTGACGAGTTGGCCGGCGTGCCGTTGGGCGTGTTCGGCAGCGTGGAACAGGAGTCCCCGCACCGTGGACGGCAGGCCCGCCCTGCCGACCGGCCGGAAATCATCCAGGTCGCCGTCCGGCGTAGCCGCGAGCTGGGCCATGACCGTATCGGCCGTGGCCTCCCACCCCGCCCGTAGCGCGGGCAGTCCGGGTTTGGGGTCCGACAGCGCGCGTTCGTACCGGAGCGCGGCCCGCTGCACCTCCGACAGGGACGCGCCTCGCGCGTAGGCGAGCAGGCGGTCCGTGCTTCCGGCCAAGTGGATCAGGTGAAACCCCACCGATGCCACGCCGCCGGGTCGGGTCCAGAGGTCCGCCGGGGGTAGGTCCACCAACGCTTCGTCGATCTGCTCCCCGGTCATCAGGAACGAGTGTGCCACCGGCTGGAGCGCCGGGGAGATGCCGGGAACGGGGCCCCTCAACCAGGCTTCGGGCGTGGGTGCGGTCATCGGCACAAAAGGCGAGCATCGAGGATGCCTCGCCAGCATGGAGGTTGCTCGTCCGCCGCGGGGCCGGCGTGAACCACCGCGCGCAAAACGCTAGCCACCGCGCGCCAAACGGATGGCTGCAAGGAGCACGATCAGCCCGGCCAGCGCGGCGCCCCGGGCCATGTGGAGCGCCCATCGGCGTGCGGCTGCCGCTTCCGGGGACCCCGGCTTCATCGCCACGGACCTGGGGCCCAACACGAAGTCGTGGAGCGCGCTGAGGCCGACCATGGCGGCCACGGCGAGGAGCTTGAGGGCCAACATCGTTCCGTACGCCGACCTCCAAAACGCCGAGTCGCTCAGGAGCTCGGCACGGAGCAGGTCCCGCAGATGGAGGTTGAGCACCCCGGTCACGAGCAGCACTCCGATCGCCGCCCAACCCACCCAGCGGAAGCGCAGTCCCAGGCGCTCGAAGAGCTGCATTCTCAATGAGGGAGGCTCGACGCTCCTCAGCACGGGGGCGCCGACCAGTGCGAAGAACAGGATCCCGCCCAGCCACACCACCGCCGCCAAGACGTGCAGCGTGATGTTCGCGTAGTAGATCCCGTCGATCGTGGCGCCCTCGGCTCGGGGAGTCGCTTCCTCGGTTCAGGAGTCGGGCATCATAGCACGGCACCCCTGGACGCGCCGCTCCTCGCCTCCGACTTTCCCCGCATGGTTCACGACACACGACGGCTTGCGGCCTGGGTGCCGCTGATCACCGTTTGCGCGGCCTGCGGAGGCGGCTCCGGCACCGCGGCGCCGTCGAGCCCTGCCCCCGCCGACTCGACTCCTGCCGCGACCGCTCCTGTGGTTCAACCCGGTGCACCCGGACAGGCGGCGCGGTCGTTCGACCCTGCCGATGCGTCCGCACTGGAAGACGCGCCCTACTCCCCGGCGGACGTGCGCTTCATGCAAGGCATGATTCCCCACCACGCGCAGGCGCTGGTCATGACCGGGCTCGTGCCCGATCGCACGGACGACACGGGCTTCCGACAGCTCGCGCTCCGCATGGAGATCTCGCAGAAAGACGAGATCGGGTTGATGGAGCGCTGGCTGGAGAACCGAGGCGAGGCGCTTCCGGACCCGACCGAGATGGTGATGATGCCCGGCATGCTCACGGCCGCGCAGATGGAGTCGCTGACCGCCGCCCGCGGCGTCGTGTTCGAGCGGCTGTTCCTGGAGCTCATGACTCAGCACCATCAGGGCGCAATCGAGATGGTTGCGACACTGTTCGCCGCACGGGGCGGGGGCCAGGAATCGGAGATCTTCCAGTTCGCCACCGACGTGGACGTGGACCAGCGCATGGAGATCGAACGCATGCAGCGCATGCTCGAGGAGCGACGCTGATCGACCGGGTGCTACAGTCTTCCCTGGAGGCCCGACGAATCCCGAATGAGACAAGAGGCAAGACCATGACGTGCCCCACCCCTTCGCACACTCCGCGGCCGTTCGGAATCGCGGTCCGTGTCCTGTTGCCGGTCTTGGCCGCGCTGGCGCTCGCACTGCCGGCCGGCGGTCAGTCGCCGGCGGAGACCCCCGAGCCCAAATTCACGTGGGATCCGAACGACCCGCGCATCGGGCTCCAGTCGGGATGGATGGACGCGGGACAGGCCATCGCAAACCTGGAGCTGTTGGCCAGCATGGCCAAGCCGGAGGGGTTCTTCAATCCGCAGACGCCCGGTGACCGCCGGTTCAACAACACCGACCTGGCCTTCCGTGGCAACCTGCTGTTCCAGGGCAACTACAACGGCTTCCAGGTCTATGACGTCAGCGACCCGGCGGCGCCCGAGCTACGGCTCTCTGTCGTATGCCCGGGCGGGCAGGGGGACGTGTCGGTCTACGGCGACCTGGTGGTGATGTCCGCCCAGGAGACTCGCGGCCGTCTGGACTGCGGGGTTCAGGGTGTGCCGGATACGATCAGCGGAGAGCGGCTGCGCGGTATTCGCATCTTCGATCTCGCGGATCTGGACAATCCCAGGCAGGTGGCGGCGGTGCAGACGTGCCGCGGGTCACATACCCACACGCTGGTCACCGACCCGCAGGACCCCGAAAACCTCTACGTCTACATCTCCGGAACCAGCTCCGTTCGGCCCGCCGGGGAGCTGGCGGGGTGCTCCGGAGGCGAGCCCGACGAGGATCCCAACACCGCGCTCTTCCGCATCGAGGTGGTTAAGGTGCCGTTGGCGGCTCCGGAACAAGCGGAGGTTGTGAACATGCCGCGACTCTTCGCCGATCCCGAGACCGGCGCGATCGCCGGCCTCTGGACCGGCGGTGACCACGGACCCGGCACCCAGCGCTCGCGGCGGACGCACCAGTGCCACGACATCACCGTGTATCCGGAGATCGGGCTCGGGGCCGGCGCATGCTCGGGCAACGGCATCCTGATCGACATCTCCGATCCCGTGAACCCCACGCGCATCCACGAGGTCATTGACCCCAACTTCGCGTACTGGCATTCGGCCACGTTCAACAACGACGGCACCACGATCGTCTTCACCGACGAGTGGGGCGGTGGATCCGCGCCTCGCTGCCGGGCCACCGATCCCGAGACGTGGGGAGCCAACGCGCTCTTCCATCTGGACGACGGTGAGATGGAGCTGGCCGGCTATTACAAGCTGCCGGTGCCGCAGACGGCCACGGAAAACTGCGTGGCCCACAACGGATCGATCATCCCCGTGCCGGGACGCGACATCAAGGTGCAGGCCTGGTATCAGGGCGGGATCTCGATCATGGACTTCACAAATGCCGAGCATCCCGTCGAGATCGCCTATTTCGATCGCGGGCCTTTGAGCGAGACCGAGATCTTCACCGGGGGCTACTGGTCCGCCTATTGGTACAACGGGCGGATCTACGGCGCCGAGATCTCGCGAGGCATCGACGTGTTCCGCCTTTCGCCGAGCGAGCACCTGTCCCGGGCGGAGATCGAGGCGGCCGAGCTGGTCCGCTTCGACGAGTTCAACGCCCAACTCCAACCGCGCATCACCTGGCCCGACGCGGTGCCGGTCGCGCGGGCCTACCTGGACCAGCTCGTCCGCCACCGGCGCATTCTCGACGAGCGGGCCGACGCCGTGTCGAGGCTGCTCGACCGGGCCGACGCGGGCCAGGCCTCCGCGGATCAACTGGGAGCCATGGCGGACCGGCTGGCCGGAGACGCGGCAGCCGTGCGTGCGGGCACACAGGGAGGGGACGCGGACCGGCTCGCCAAGCTGGCCGGTGTGCTGCGAGGGCTGGCCCGATGACCCATCTCGTGTGCCGCGACAAGATCCGCGCGACCCATCACCCCATTCCACCCAACCCGAGCGTGTCACCCATGCGTGCGATTTCCAGGTTCTTGATGGCGGCGTGCGCCGCTGGTTTGGCCCTGCCTACAGCGTTGGCCGTGCCGGCGCCGGCTTCCGCCCAGTCCGCGCAGGCCGTGCCGCTCGACTCGGCCCTGCTGAGCGCCTACCGCTGGCGCAACATCGGGCCCGACCGTGGCGGCCGCTCCATCGCCGCGTCGGGTGTGCGGGGCCGGCCACACGAGGCCTATTTCGGGGCCACCGGAGGCGGACTCTGGAAGACCACCGACGGCGGGGACAACTGGAGTCCCGTGACGGACTTTCAGATCACGTCCGCGTCGGTGGGGGCGGTGGCCGTCAGCGAGACCAATCCCGACCTGGTGCTGATCGGCACCGGCGAGACCTGCATCCGCGGTAACATCATGCCGGGCGACGGCATGTACCGGAGCCTCGACGCGGGCGAGACCTGGACGCACATCGGCTTCCGCGACGTAGACGCCATTTCGAAGATCCGGATTCACCCCACCGATCCCGACATTGTCTACGCCGCCGTGTTCGGCAAATACAGCGCTCCCAGCGAAGAGCGCGGGCTCTATAAGAGCACCGATGGGGGCGACACCTGGCGCCGGGTGCTCTACCGTGACGCCAACACGGGAGCCATAGACATCGCAATCGATCGCAACGATCCCGACGTGCTCTATGCCGCGCTCTGGGAGGCGTATCGTAAAGAGTATCAGATGTCTTCCGGAGGACCAGGCAGCGGACTGTTCAAGAGCACGGATGGCGGAGAGACCTGGACCGAGATCACCCGAAACGAGGGGTTGCCGGCCGAAGGCCTCGTGGGCCGCATCGGCGTGGCCGTCTCGAGCGCGAACTCCAACCGCGTGTATGCGCTGGTCGAAAACGACGACGGCGGCCTCTTCTCCAGCGACGACGCCGGAGCTACCTGGACGCTGGTCAACGACGGCCGGGCCATTCGGCAGCGGTCGTTCTACTACACGCACGTCTTTGCCGATCATCAGGACGAAGACGTTGTCTACATGCAGAACACGTCGCTCTTCCGCTCCACGGACGGCGGGGCCACCACCGAGGTCATCAACAACGGTACCCACGGCGACTTTCACGACTTCTGGATCGACCCCGACGATCCGGCTCATCTGGTCGTGGGGAACGACGGCGGCGGAGCCGTCTCGAGCGACACCGGCGGCCACTGGACCGATCAGGAGTTTTCCACCGCCCAGTTCTATCACGCGGTGACCACCAAACACATCCCGTTCCACGTGTGCGGCTCGCAACAGGACAACAGCACGCTCTGCACGCCCTTCGACTGGAACGCCGCCAGGTATGGATTCGGCGTCTCCCGCCGCCGAGGAGGAGGTGGTGGATCGGGAGACATCACGGCCGGATCCACTCGTTTGTCCTACGTGGCCGGGGGCGGGGAGCCGGGCTATATCGCGCCGGATCCGCTCGACACCGACCAGTTCTTCTCCGGCACCAACAACGGCCGCTATATCGACCGTTACAACCGCCGCCTGGGCACGTCACGGGAAGTGAACCCCTATCCGTGGTTCTACTCCGGCGAGCCCTCCATCGAGATTCGTGAGCGCTGGCAGTGGACGTTTCCGATCATCTTCTCGCCCGTGGATCCGCGCACGCTGTACGTGTCTTCGCAGCGGCTCTGGAAGACCACCGACGGGGGCAGCAACTGGACGGCCCTGAGCGGCGACCTCACCCGCGCGGACCCCATGACCCTGGGCCGCTCCGGCGGGCCCATCACCGGTGACATGAACGGGCCGGAGGTCTACGCGACGATCTTCGCCGTGGGCCCCGGCAAGAACGACATCGACATCATCTGGGCGGGCTCGGACGACGGTTTGGTGCACGTGACCCGGGACGGCGGGGCCAACTGGACCGACATCACGCCGCCCGACATGCCCGACTTCGGACGGGTGAGCCAGATCGACGCGTCCGCGTTCGACGATGCCACCGCCTACATCTCGGTCCGGCGCCCGCTGCTGGACGACCACGCGCCCTACATCTTCAAGACCTCCGACTACGGCCAGTCCTGGACCAGGATCGTAAGCGGCATTCGGGACGACGCCTACGTCCACGCCGTGCGGGAAGATCCCACCCGGCCGGGTCTGCTCTATGCCGGCACCCAACACGGCGTTTATGTGTCGTTCGACGACGGGGGCCAGTGGCACGAGTTGAACCCCAACCTGCCCGATGTCCCGGTCGCGGACTTGATCGTCGAAAAGAACGAGCTGGTAATCGGCACGCACGGCCGGAGCTTCTGGGTGCTCGACAACCTGGCGCCGCTTCGGCAGTGGTCGGCGGAGATGCCCGGGATGATGATGTTCACGCCACCCACCGGCGTGAGGTCCGGTCCGGCGCTCGTGTTGAGCTGGTGGACCGACGATGCCCCCGAGTCCGGACGCCTGGAGATTGTAGACGCCGGGGGCGAAGTGGTGAGGACGTTTTCTCCGGAGCCCGAGCCGGCCGACTCCACGGCGGAGCCGGGTCCCGAAGCCCGCTACCGCAGCCGTCCGGCGTTGCCGCTCAAGGCCGGCGTAAACCACGTGGCCTGGGACCTCCGGGGCGACGGCTTCGAGGTGTTCCCCGGGATGATCCTTTGGGGCGTGCGGGTAAACGCGCCCGCCATCCCGCCGGGCGAATACACGGCCCGGCTCACCCTGGACGGCCGCACCGCCACCGCACCACTCACGATCGAGCGGAATCCCTGGATCACCGACGTCACCGACGCGGACCTCCGGGCCCAGTACGCGTTCTCCGGCGCGGTGCGCGATCGAGTGAACGACGCGAACCGGGCCGTCATCACCATCCGGCACGTGAAGGAGCAGCTCGAAGCTCGATACGAGCAATCAAACGACCGCCGCCTACGTGAGGCTGGGGACGCGCTGGTGCGAAACGCTTCCGAGGTCGAAGCCAACATCTACCAGGTCCGAAACCAGAGTGGCCAGGATCCGCTGAACTTCCCCATCAAGGTCAACAACCGACTGGCCAATCTCATGTCCATGGCCGAGCAGGGAGACGGGCGGCCGGGGAATCAGATGCCCGAGATTTTCCAGATTCTGTCCGATGAGCTACGCGGCTATACCGATCGGCTGGAGGAGGTCTGGGCCACCGATCTGGCGGCGGTCAATCGGGAGCTGGCCCGCTTGGGGTTGGAGCAGATCGACCATTCGTGCGCGCCGGGGAGCGACTGCGTCACGCAGTAGTCCGATCCTGCACCGAGGAGCGCCCCACACGCGTCAGGGGCGCTCCTTGGTCAGCACCCTGCCCGGAGTCTCGTAGAGGATCTCGCCGGACTCCACGACGAACCGGCCGTTCACCAGCACGTGCTCGATCCCGGCGGCGTGTTGGTGGGGCTCGAAGAACGTGGCCCGGTCTCGTAGCTCGTCCAAATCGAATATCACCAGGTCGGCGGCGAAGCCTTCGTGTACCTGCCCGCGGTCCTGCAGGCCCATGATTGTGGCGGGGAGCCAGGTGTTGGAACGCACCGCCGCTTCGAGAGACAGGGCACCCACCTCCAGCGCATAGTGGCGAATCTTGCGGGGAAACGTGCCGTAGAAGCGCGGGTGGACCGATCCGTCTTCGGGTACCGCGATGCCTCCGTCCGAAGCCGTCGCCACCCAGGGCTGCGCCGCATAGTTCTCGACGTCCGCTTCCGACATAGAGAAACCCCGCAGCCGTCCCCCGCCTCTGCGTTTCGGATCGCCTTCCAGTTGTAGAAGGATCGCCATCTCGACCGCGTCGACGCCGCGTCCGTCCGCGACCTCTTCGAGGCTCTTACCGATCAACGCCGAGTCGGGATACTCGAAGATTACCACCCGGTCGGCGCCGCCCCGGCGGCGGATCTCGTGGGCAACGTCGCGGCGGATGTTCGCTGCCTGCTCGGGGTCGGCCATGCGTTCCCGCAGCATCTCTGCCGGCGGCCTGGCCTCGTCTCGGTTCCGGGCGCCAGGATCCCGGAGCGCCCAGCCGGGCAGGAGGACCGTGTTCCCGTCCGATCCGCTCGTGGCATAGGGATACTGATCGGCCCAGATCCTGACTCCTTCGTCCCGGGCCCGCTGGATGAGCTGGATAGCGGACGCGCTCGATCCCCAGTAGTGCGCACCCTTGGCCTTGATGTGGGAGGCGACGACGCGGGCACCGCTGCGGCGGCCGATCTCGATGGTCTCCAGAATGGCGTCCTGTAACGTGGGCGGACCCGGCGCATCCTGGCTGGGCCAGTACCACATGGGGTCCGCGCCCTCGCTGCGTTCGTGGGAGATGTAGACCCCGTCGTACCGCACCAGCTCTTCGGCAATGGCGGCGACCTCGTCCGTCGTGCTGTACCGACCCGGTACGTATTCCAGCCCGGCGCTCATCCCCACCGCCCCCTCCGCCAGGCCGCGTCGGAGGAGCGACCGCATCTCCTCCACTTCCGCAGCGGTGGCCAGACGAGCGAAGTCGTCGCCCATGACCTCACGGCGGATCGTGCCGTGCCCCACCATGAGCATCACGTTGGGCCCGACCCCCTGGCTCTCCAGGAGCCGCCGCTGCTCCGCGATGGGCCAGGGCGAGCGGCCGTCGTGATTGACCACGACCGTCGTCACGCCCTGGGAGACCACGTTGGGCGCGGCCTTCCGGTGAGGCTGATCCGTGCGGATGGTGGCTTGGCCCGGCCGCCGCGCTCCGTCGTCGGCGTGGGAGTGGATGTCGATGAAACCCGGGGCCACGTAGAGGCCGGTTGCGTCGATTCGCCGCCCGACCGTGGTAGCGCTCAAGCTGCCGACGGCCACGATTCGTCCGTCGACGATACCCACGTCGGCTTGAAACCAAGGATTCCCGGTCCCGTCCAGCACGCGGCCGTTCATGATCAGGATGTCGAAGGTGTCGGGCGTGGTCTGGGCACCAGCCGCGATGGGCGTGGCGAGGAGACACAGCACGGCGAAGAAGAGCGAGGTGCGACGGGTCATGGCGTTGGGTCCGCTAGTTTTCCGAGGGGCCGGGTTCCACGGGAAGTTGGGTCAAGACCGGCGTGTCCGCACCTGAGAAGCGGTACGAGCCGAGATTCGAAGCCCATACGTCGAGCCAACTCCCACAACAGTCGGAGGTTGGCCGCCTCGAGGCAACGCAATCGCCTTACGTCGCCGTCCGATGCCGGTCCCCCTATACTTCCCATGCCACCGCCGCCCCACGCCACTCGCTCGAGACGGAGGTCCTCATGCCTCAAGCACCCACCGGCGTATCGCTCGGCCAAGGAGATGTCCTGTTGATGGTGGGAACCACCAAAGGTGCGTTCCTGATGCGTTCGGACGACGGTAGAGCGGGGTGGACCGTCGACGGGCCGCACTTTCCCGGAGAGGAGGTCTACGCTCTGGCCCTCGACCAACGCGCCGGGCGTACGGCGCTCTGGGCCGCGCCGGGCAATCCCTTCTTCGGCACCACGCTCAGGCGCTCCGACGACGGGGGCGCGACGTGGTCGGGCAAGGACGAGCGGTCCGTGCGGTTTCCTGAGGGATCGGATCTCTCGGTGAAACGGATCTGGCAGATTCGCCCTGGAAGGGATGCCCAGCCCGACCGCATGCTGCTGGGTGTGGAGCCATCCTGCCTGTTCGAGAGCGATGACGACGGAGACACCTGGTCGCCCGTGCAGGGCTTCCTCGAACACGAGCACCGTCCTAAATGGACGCCCGGCGCGGGCGGAATGTGCCTCCACACCATCGTGCAGGACCCGAATGATGCCGACCGGGTCCTGGTCGCCATCTCCACCGGCGGCGTGTACCGCACCGAGGATGGAGGGGAGACCTGGCGGGCGCGGAATCAGGGCGTCAGGGCCGAGTTTCTCCCCGACAAGCACCCCGAGTTCGGACAGTGTGTGCACAAGGTGGTTCACCATCCTGACCGGCCGGACCGGCTGTTCCTCCAAAACCACTGGGGCCTCTACCGCAGCGATGACTGGGGTGACTCCTGGACCGACATCGCCAACGGCGTGCCGTCGGATTTCGGCTTCGGCATGGCCATGCATCCGCGCGACAAGAACACCGTGTATATCGTGCCGCTGGAATCCGACGGATTCCGGTGCTCGCCCGAGGCCCGGCTGCGAGTGTACCGGACCCAAAACGCGGGCGAGTCGTGGGAACCGTTGTCCAACGGACTGCCCCAAGAAGGTGCATACGAGACCGTGTTGCGCGATGCGCTGGACACCGACAGCGCGAATCCCTGCGGGGTCTACTTCGGCACCCGGAGCGGCAAGCTCTTCGCGTCCGCGAACGACGGAGATTCCTGGACGCTACTCCAAGAAGGACTGCCGCCCGTGGTTTGCGTGAAAGCGGCCGTCATCGGGGCCTAATCCCGTGTTTGTGACGATGGTGATTCCCGGAGCGCTCCGGGACCTCACGGACGGGCAACGAACGCTGGAGCTCACGCCGGCGGGTGCGACACTCCGGGCCGCCATGGCCGAGCTCCACCGTTCTTGGCCGGCGGTATACGAGCGCATAATGACCGAGACCGGCCAGGTGCGCACCCACGTGAACCTGTTCGTGGGTGATACGGAGATCCGCTACATGTCCGGGCTGGATACCGGGATCGAGCAGGGGGATGAGATTGTGGTGCTGCCGGCTGTGAGCGGGGGGTAGGAGCGGGGCTGGCCGGTCGGGCGGTCGAAACGCTACCACGCCGATAGCCGGCGTCACCAGCCCTGCTCATCCACATACGACGTCTTGGTGGTCTTGGGCATCATGAACATGAACCAGCCCATGACCCGGTACATGCGCTTGGTCTTGGCCGGGATGTCGCCCGTTTCGAGCTGATGCTTGAGTAGGCCGAGAATCTCCTTCCATCCTGCCGCGGACTTCTCGGGTGCCTTGTGCTCGTCCGTCCAACCCGAGTGGGTGACGGTCACGCGGCATCCTTCGCCCTCGTCTTCCAGCTCCCAGGTCACGAGCGTCGGGCCGCCGGTCTTCCAGGTCGTGAACCGATACGTGTGGGCGAACTTCCTCGGAGGGTCCACCTCCACCACCTCTCCCACGATGAAGACCCGCTTACGGTCGGGGCTGTAGTAGCGCAGCCGGCTACCCGGCGTGAGCTCGCAATCCAAGACGGTGTTGTATAGGGCCGGTTGCAGTGCCCCGGTCTTGGTGATCGCCTCCCAGACCCGTTCGATGGGCACGTCGATGTGGATCGAGGTGACGTGCTCGGGGAGCGTTGGGGTGTCGGTCATGGTCAGGCCCCTTCCTCACGGGCATGGTTTTCCAGCTCCTCGCGAAGATCCACGAGGGCCTCGGTCCAGGGTCTGGCGTAGCGGGACACCCATCGATCGTGGACCTGTTGGATGGGCACCGGATTGAGGTAGTTGTAGCGCTTGCGGCCGTCCCGTCGCACCACGACCAAATCGGCCTGCTCGAGCACCCGTAAGTGTTGCATCACGGCGAAGCGGGAGAGGTGCGGGAAGCGCTCGGCCAGGTCCCCGGTCGTGACGGGTCCTTCGCGAAGTAGGTCGAGGATGCCTCGGCGGGTTCGGTTGGCCAAGGCGCGCCAAACGTCTTCCAAGTCCTCGACATCGTCCAGGTCTTCATACGATTCCATATGTGATAATATTATCACATAATGTCCGGGTCAACCGTACACGCCTGAAGGAGGACGCCGGACCTTGACGCGCCGGCCCCGCTCATCACATTTAGTCATAATGTGACTTAAATGGAACGAGCCATGCCTTCCGATTCGCTCGCGGAGTTCGAGCTCCTCGTCATGTTGGCCGTTGTGAGACTCGGTCCGGAGGAGGCCTACACGGTCTCCATCGCCGAGGATATCCGCAGTCGCACCGGGCGATCGGTACGACGGGCGAACGTCTACACCACCCTGCAGAGGCTGGAGCACAAGGGCTTCGTGTCCACCCGTCTGGGAGATGCTCGACCGGAGCGAGGCGGGCGCCCGCGGCGGCTGGTGCGTGCGGAGGCCGACGGTTTGTCCGCACTTCGTGCGACCACGCAAGCCATCCAGGCCATGATGACCGATCTGGGTGAGGGGATCCGGGAGCTCGGATGAGGGCGCCGCGGTGGGCTCGGGCACTGCTGCGGTTCCTCGCCCGGCGCGACCATGAACAGGACGTGCTGGGCGACTTGGAGGAATTCCATGCCCATCGCGTGCAGCAGTACGGGCGAGTCCGCGGCTCCCTGCTGACCTTGCTGGACACGTTGGACATGGCCCGTGCGCTGTTGGTATCCCGGTTGACGGGCCTCGGCGCCGGGCGGACCGAGACGGAAACCGGCGAGGTGGAGTCCGCCCTCAGGGGCGCCGGCATCTCTTGGCTGGACTTCAAGCTCGGGTACCGGATGCTGATCCGATATCCGGGCCTAACGCTGGTGGCCGGACTGGCCATCGCGTTCGCGATCACGCTCGGTGCAGGGAGCTTCGAGTTCCTGACCGATCTCGCGAATCCCAAGATCCCGCTGGATGAAGGACACCGCCTCGTAGAGCTTCGCTACCAGGACCTGAGCTCGGCGAGGCGGAGCCCGGCGCGGCTCCACGACTTCACGACTTGGCGGGACGAGCTCGGGTCGCTGAGCGAGGTTGGCGCCTTCCAGTCGTTCAGCCAGAACCTCGGTGTGGAAGAGGGTGAGGGCGCGCCGGTCGTGGGGGCGGCCCTGACCGCGGAGGCATTCCAAATGTCCAGGGTGCCGCCCGTCCTGGGCCGGCCGTTGCTCGAAACGGACGAACAGCCGGGGGCACGTCGGGTCGTCCTGATCGGCCACGAGATCTGGCGTGGGCGGTTCAACCAAGATCCCGACATCGTCGGCCGTACGGTTCACCTGGGGTCGGAGTCCTTCACGGTCATTGGAGTCATGCCGGAAGGGTTCGGGTATCCTTGGGCCCATCAGGTCTGGACGGCGCTGCGCCTCAATCCGGTGGACTATGCGTGGGGCGAAGGGCCGCCCGTGCGGGTGATGGCCCGCCTGGCCGCGGGCGTCGACATGCGTCAGGCCCGGTCGGAGCTGACCGCGTTGGGGCAACGCCTTTCCGCCGACTACCCCGAGACCCACGAGCACCTGCGTCCCACGATCGATCGGTTCGGCCGGATCCCGGGCGTCCTGTCCGGCGTCACTGCCTCGGCGGCGTTCATGTTGAACGCTCTCTTCTTCGCGATGCTCGTATCGCTGGTCTGTGCCACCGTCGCGCTCCTTTTGTTCGCACGGACTGCGGCTCGCCAGAACGAGATCGTCGTGAGGAGCGCCCTCGGCGCCAGCCGGGGCCGCATCGTGGCCCAGCTATTCACCGAGGCATTGGTCTTGGCTGGCGTGGCCGGGCTCGTGGGAATCTGGGGCGCCAAAGTCGGACTCGGCTGGGTGATGGACCGGCTCCACCAGCAAGCGGGCGGCGTGTTCGGTTTCTGGTTCGGCGACGACCTTTCTGCGAGTACGGTGGCCTACGCGCTCTGCTTTACGGCTTTCGCCGCGGTCCTGTGCGGCGTTCTTCCGGCTGTCAAAGCGACAGGACGTGGTCTACGGGCGGACCTTCAAGGAGCCGGCAGCGGCGGTGGTTTGGAGTTCGGCCGGTTCTGGACCACGGTGATCGTGATTCAGGTTGCCGTGACCGTGGGCTTTTTGCCCATCGTGATCATGCTGGGCGTGCAATTGGCCGAGATCCGCAGCTCCGATCCAGGGTTTCCGGCCAGTGAATATCTATCGGCTCGAGTGGAGGTGGACCGAACTCTGATGCCGCTTTTCGATCCCCTGCACGTTTCCGATGCCGAGACCGAAGACGGATTTCATGCGAGGTATCAGGCCAGGATCGCGACCCTCAAGGAGCGTCTGTCCAACGACCCTCGGGTGAGCGTGGTGGCGGTCACGGAGCACATCCCGGGTGGGTACCATCCGCGCCGATGGATGGAGGTCGAGGATGTTCCCGTGCGGGAGGGCTCCGTCGCCGGGCGCCGGGTACAGACGGGCGCGGTCGGGGTGGACCTCTTCAACGCCGTCGGCGCCCCGATTCTCGATGGGCGGGGGTTCGATGCCGCCGACCTGGATTCGGACCACCGTGTAGTCGTGGTGAACGAGGACTTCGTACAACACGTCATGAACGGCCGGAGCCCCGTCGGGCGAAGGCTGGCGTTCTCGAGTCCCACCGGTGACGATTCCCGCTCTCCCTATGACCGGGGTCCCTGGCACGAGATCATCGGCGTAGTCCGTCAGGTGGGCATGACCCTGAGTCCGGAGCTGACCGACGCCGCGGGGGTGTACCAGTTGGCGAGAGCTGCGCAGGCGTATCCGGTGCACGTCATCATGCGGGTCGGAGCCAATCCCGCTGCATACACTCCGAACCTCCGAGCGACGGGCGCGAGCGTGGATCGCGAGCTGCAGCTCCACGACATCCGTCCCGCCGACCAGGGCGCCTGGCAGACGGAGCTGGCCTACCGGTCGTGGTTCTGGGTCGTATTGGGGGGAGGAGGTGCCGGGCTCCTGCTGGCCACTGCCGGAATCTACTCGCTCATGGCTTTCATCGTGGCTCGCCGTACGCGGGAGATCGGCGTTCGCGTGGCGCTGGGGGCGAACCACTGGCGGGTGATCCGAGCCATCTTCGCCCGAGCGTTCGGGCAGGTGGGGTTGGGCGTCCTGGTGGGAGGGGGGCTGACCCTCCTGTTCGCCATCGTGCTCAGCGAGGGCGGGTATCGACCCTCGCTCGGACATGGCTTGTTCCTGGTCGGCTACCTTCTCGCAATGTTCGGAGTGTGCTCGCTGGCATGCGTGGTTCCGACCCGCCGGGCCTTGGCGATCGAGCCGCGGGATGCGCTGAGCGCAGAGACCTGACCGCTCACGCCTGCCGCAACGCCACCATCGGATCCACCCGCGACGCCCGCCTCGCAGGCACCCAATTCGCCACTGCCGCGACCAGTGCGAGCACGCCGAACGCCAACGCGAAGCTGGCCGGGTCGAACGACCCCACGAACAGGACGGACGACAGGAAGCGCGCGCCGACTGCGGCCAGCACGGCCCCGATCACTCCGCCCACCACCACCAGGAGCATGCCCTGGCGGAGCACCAGGCCAACGATGCGGCCGGCCTCGGCTCCCAGCGCCTTGCGGATCCCGATCTCCTGGACGCGCCGGCTGACGGAGTATCCGATCACGGCATAGAGGCCGGCGGCGGCCAGCAGCAACGCGAGTGCGCCGAACGCGCCGATGAGCCAGGCGCCGGCCCGCACCGGAAACAGACGCACGGCCGCGAAGTCCCTCAGGGTGCCGGTGTCGAGAAACACCAAGTCCGGGTTCAGCGCCCGGACCTCTCGTTCCAGCTCGGGCACCAGCGCCGCGGCCGGTGTCGTCGTGCGCACGACGTAGTTCGCGTACCCGCCTCTGCGGGACAGCGGGATGTGAAGGTAGGGCTTGGGCAGCTCCCCGGGGGTGTCGACCTTGTAGTCCTCGGTGACGCCCACGATCCGGTAGGGCTCGCCCTCCCACGACCTGCGGAATTCCCGGCCCACCGCACTCTCGTCCGGCCAGTACCGGTTGGCCATGGTCTCGGATACGACGGCCACGCGACTGGGACCTTCCCGGTCGGCCGCCTCGATCCCGCGACCGGCAATCACCCGCACACCCAGGGCGTCCAGGTAGTGCTCGTCCACGGAGGCGCCGTCCATCACGTAGGGGCGGTCGGCGCCCGAGGACTGATGCCCGTCGATGAAGAGGCTGAACCCGTTGTTGTTGAGCTCCAGCGGCAGCCGGCTCGCGACGCCCACGACCTCGACATCGGGCCGCGCTTCCAGGCGGAGTCGGGCCGACTCGACGAACGGGCCCGCTTCCTCGGCGCTGTACCCGTTCATGTCAGGGGCCACCGACAGAAAGGCCGTGCGGTCCAGGTCGTATCCCAGGTCCACCTGGCGCGCGGCGCCCAGGCTCCGCACCAGAAGGGCTCCGGTCACGAGCAGCACGAGGGAAAGCGCCACCTGCGCCACCACCAGCAAGTCACGGAGCTCCACCCGTTGTCCGCGGGCGCGGTGACTCTCGCCCGAGTCCTTGAGCGCGGGCACCAAGTCGGGCCGGGACGCGCGCATGGCCGGCACCAACCCGAACACGACGCCCGTGGCCATAGCCGCGGCGAGCGTGAAGAGCAGCACCCGCCAATCGGGTTGAATGTCCAGACCGAGGTCGATGGGAAGGGGCGGCTGGAGCCTCGCGATGACCCTGGTCAGCCACATGGCCAGGAGCAGCGCCACGGCTCCGCCGGCGGTGGCCAGGACCAGGCTCTCCGTGAGCATCTGCCGCACCAGACGGCCGCGGCTCGCCCCAACGGCCAGACGCACGGCGATCTCCCGGCGCCGTGTCGATGCCCGCGCCAGCAGCATGTTGGCCAGGTTGGCACATGCCACGAGCAATACCAGACCCACGGCAAAGAGGAGCACCATTCCGGCCGGTGTGAGCGTGGAGTCGAAGTCGGGATTGATCGACACGTCGTTGGTGGAGAGAACCTTCACCCGCTCCAGCTCGTTGGTTTCCGGATACTGCGCGGACAGCCGTCCGGCAATGGCCTCCAACTCCGCCCGGACCTGGCCGATCTCGATGCCCGGGTTCATGCGGCCCTTGAGCCAGAGCCAGTGTCGCCCTCTGTGCTCCAGGCGAGTGGCTCCGGGGGACGGTCCCGAGTTCCGCTGGTTCCCGAGCGGCTCCACTTCGTCCACCATCGACGTGGGCACCCACATCTGGGCCGTTACGGCCGGAAACATCCCGCCGAACCCGGCCGGTGCCACGCCGATGACGGTGTAGACGATGCCGTTCATCCGAAACGTCTCGCCCACCACGTCCGGATCGGCGTTGAAGCGCCCTTTCCAGAAGGCATCGCTGAGCACGGCCACCGGCGAGGCTCCCGGGGCCAGGTACTCGTCCGCGCCGAACGCCCTGCCCACGGCGGGCCGGACTCCCAACAGGTCGAAGTAGCTTTCGGTGACCAACTCACCCACCACCAACTCCGAGCTTCCCCGGATGGAGAGGTTGGCGAAGAAGTTCGTGAATCCCATCACGTCGGAGAGCGTTTCCGACTGGGCTCGGTAGTCCAGGTAGTTGGGGTGGGAGTGGGTGTCGTGAGACGAGGACGTGGCCGTGTGCCCGTAGATGTCCACGAGCTCGCCCGGGCTCTCGACCGGCAAGGGCCTCAGGAGCACCGCGTTCACCAGGCTGAAGATCAGGCTATTGACCCCGATGCCCAGGGCCAGCGTGGCGATGGCGACGAGCGTGAATCCCGGGGACTTGCGGAGGCCGCGGAAGGTATAGCGCAGGTCCTGGAGTAGGCGATCCATGGCGGTCCCCGGCTGCGTGATCAGGTGGCGATGCCCCCCGTACGGTGGCCGTGGAGTCGCTGTTTCGAAAGCTTGCCGGAGGGCCGCCCTCGGCGCCGGGCGTCGGCGCGGGCTTCCACAAAACTCGAACATTTGCACCTACCGGCCGCGCGGGGCCGAGCGGATCTTTAAACGGGCGCGCGATTCAACACCGAAGGAGTGAGGACCATGGCCGGGCACCCGAGGTCGAACGGCCGCACGTTCGGTCGCCGAGGCGGAGGTGGGGCTTGGGCGCGTCGGCTACCCGTGATACTCCTGTTGCTCGCGTTGGGCGTGGCCGGGTTCGGAGCGTTCGAGGCCTACCGTTCCCAGCGCACGCACGCCGCGGCCACCGCGGCGCTACTGGCGGACTATGGAGGCTTCGCGGCCTTCACCTACAAGCAGCGTGCGTTCAAGCTCATGGCCGACGCGCTCGAGGGGCCGCTGGCCGTTCGCCGCGGTAGCATGGGATCCGCGACCGTGAGCCGCCGCTTCCTGGAAGCGCTGGTCGACCGCTCCCGGACCGTGAACAGTTGCGGGTGCGGAATGGCCATCGGGGGCCGCTATGCGTTCTCGTTCCGCCTGGGGCAAGACCCCACCGCCTCGACCTGGGCGGGCCAATCTCCGGACACGCCCGAGCGAGCGTCCATCGAGGCTGCCGTGTCGCACAACCTGCGGACACAGTTCGATGCACGCTGGCCGTTCGCCATCGTGTTCGGGGGCGAAGGCGCGGGTGGGGCCGTGGTGGCATACGCGCCGATCGACTCGCGCCGACGCCCGGCCGCCGCAGCACGGGACACGACGGTGGTCGGGTTCCAGATCGACCGCGATCGACTGAACCTCCTGCTGGCGCTGGCCATGGAAGGGGAGATCCTCCTTCCGCCCAGCCTCACGCGGGATCGGCCCAACCAGGACATGGTGGCGGTGGAGGTGAGAGGACCCGACCAAGCCGTGCTGTTCGCATCGCACGCCGCGAGCGCGTTTCCGTTTGCCCACGATACGCCCCGGAGTCCCATGCTGGGCGGTGGCGTCATCCGCGCCTCCGTGCTCCCGGAAGTTGCGGACAATCTCGTCATCGGGGGGCTGCCGGCGGATCGCACGCCCATGTACCTGGCGCTCCTGGCGCTGGCGGGAACCCTGGCCGTCCTGGCGCTCGGACAGCTTCGCCGCGAAGATCGGCTCGCGCTCCTGCGTCAGGACTTCGTTGCGAGCGTTTCCCACGAGCTCCGCACCCCGCTCTCCCAGGTTCGCCTGTTCACGGAGACGCTCCGGCTGGGTCGCACCCGCAACGGGAGCGAGCGGGAATGGGCGCTGGAGAACATCGACCGGGAAACCCATCGGCTGGCCAACTTGGTCGAAAACATCCTCTGCTTTTCCAGATCGGAGCGGGGCGTGCTCCGCATCGATCCGGAGCCCGGGGACCTGGCCGAAACGGCGCGCGAGGCCATTGAATCGTTCCGGCGTCTGCTGCCGTCTGGGAAGGCGGAAATCGTGGCGGAGTTCTCCGAGCGGCTTCCCACGGAGCTGGACGGGGACGCAATCCGCCAGGTGGTGCTGAACCTCCTGGAAAACGCGGTGCGCTACGGACCTGCCGGCCAGAAGATCCGGGTCACCGGCTCCCGCTCCGCCGTGGCGGTCGAGATCGCCGTCCGGGACCAGGGGCCCGGGGTACCGCGATCCGACCGCGAGCGGATTTTCGAGCCGTTTCGGCGGGGCGAGCACACCATCGGGACGGTCGCGGTGGGAAGCGGGATTGGGCTTTCGGTGGTCCGGGAGATCGTCGAGGCCCACGGAGGGAGGACATGGGTGGAGGAACCCCCGGAGGGGGGAGCGCGCTTCGTGGTCCGGCTTCCCATCGCCCGCACCGCTCGGGGCGAGCATTTCGTGTCCGGCCCCGACACCGAATCCCGCAGACCGGGAGTCGCATGACGCCTCGGATCCTCCTGGTCGAGGACAACGAGGAGCTCGCCGCCGGAATCCGGCACAACCTCGAGCTGGAGGGCTATGACGTCACCTGGGCCGGAGACGGACCCGGCGGACTGGAGGAGGTACGCGGGGAGGAGCCGGACCTGGTCATCTTGGACCTCATGCTTCCCGGGATGGACGGGTTCCAGGTGCTCAAAGAGCTGCGTGCAGAAGGCTTCAGGGTGCCCGTGTTGATCCTGAGTGCCCGCAGTGAGGAGGCCGACAAGGTCCGGGGCTTCCGCTTGGACGCGGACCAGTACCTGACCAAGCCCTTTGGTCTGCTCGAGCTTCTGGAACGCATCCGGGCGCTTCTCCGAAAGAACACGTCCGATGCCACGATTCCGGAGACGCATTCGTTCGGCGAGATCGTGGTCGACTGCGGGGCGCGTACGGTCACCCGGAACCGGGAGGTCGTCTCCCTCACGCCCAAGGCCTTCGACCTCCTGGTCACGCTCGTTTCCAACGAGGGTCGCGTGCTCTCGCGGCACGAGCTGTTGAGAGAGGTCTGGGGCCATCGAGCGGCGATCGTGACCCGCACCATCGATTCCCACATCCACGAGCTTCGCCAAAAACTCGAGCGCGACCCGTCGAGTCCCGAGCACATCCACACCGTCTGGAAGGTCGGCTACCGCTTCGAACGCTGACCGTCCTGGACAAATCGTCCACAACTCCGGAACCGATCTCTCACCCGGGATCCACACAACGTCCACCCTCTCACTCTCCCCCTTGCCCATCGTTCTAGACGATACGTAACGCAATGCGGGGAGGGATGATGGCCAGGGCGAGTCGAGAACGCGGCACGGCCGCAGCGTGGTTGGCGAGCGGCGCGTGGATGGCGGCAGGAGCATGGACGCTCTTCTTCGGCGCCGCCGGCGCGACGGCCCAGATCAGCAACGGCAATGGCGGCAGTTCGACGGCTCGAGAGGTAACGGCGACCGACGGGCTCATTGCGCTCACCACCACCGGAGCCGTCCGTGTCGACGGCGTGCTGGACGAAGCGGACTGGACCCGTGCCCAAGTCGCCGGCCACTTCGTCCAGCAGGTCCCCGAGCAGGGCTCCGCCGCTTCGGAGGCCACGGAGGTGCGGCTCATGGTCGATGCCGGCGCGCTCTACGTGGGTGCCCGGCTCTCCGACGCGGAGCCCGACGGGGTCGTGGCCCGCCTCGCGCGGCGCGACGTTTCCGTGCACGCAGACTGGTTCTACGTCTACGTCGATTCGTACGACGACGATCGTACCGCATTCGGCTTCGGCGTGAGCGCCGCGGGCGTCCAGCGGGACCTACGGATCTCCGGCGATACCCGTCAGGACGCGAGTTGGGACGCCGTGTGGGCCTCGTCGGTCGCGATCGACGAGGCAGGCTGGACGGTGGAGATGCGCATTCCACTCACGCAGTTGCGGTTCAACGCCTCCGGATCCGACGCGCGCTGGGGCGTCAACTTTCTGCGCCAGATCGCGCGGAAGAACGAGACCGCGCATTGGGCGGCCGTGCCCCAGGGAACGGACCGTTTCGTGTCGCTCTTTGCGGAGCTCACGGGGGTCGGGACGCTGGAGGGCGGACGGCGCGTGGAGGTGATTCCCTACTCGGTGTCTCGCCTCACCCGAGCGCCCGGCTCGACCGACGATCCGTATTACAGCGCCAACGACTTCTTCGGCACTGTCGGTGGGGACGTGCATGTGGGCCTCGGCTCATCGCTCACACTGTCCGCGACCTTCAATCCCGACTTCGGTCAGGTCGAAGCCGACCCGGCCACCGTGAACCTCACGGCTTTCGAAACCTTCTTCAGTGAACGACGGCCGTTTTTCGTGGAAGGCTCGGACATCTTCCGTCTGACCCTGCCTTCGTGGCCGCCGTTCTTCTACTCCCGGCGCATCGGACGGAGCCCGCAAGGCTTCACCCCCTCGGAGGCCAGGTATCGGGATCGCCCAACGGCGACGACCATTCACGGAGCGGTCAAGCTTTCGGGGCGAACCGACGGCGGATGGTCCATCGGACTGCTCAACGCAGTCACCGGCGCAGAGCACGTGAAGTTCGTGGACGCCGCCAACGTGGAGGGATCGGCCCTGGTCGAGCCCCGGACCAACTACTCGGTGGCCCGGGTCGCGAAAGAATTGCGGGGCGGTGAGAGCGGGATCGGCGTGATGGCGACCTCGGGTTTCCGTGATCTGGAGGGGGCCGCGCTCGACTATCTCCACGACCGGGCCCTCGGCGGCGCCATCGACGGCTTCCACCGATTTGCGAGCGGAGCCTACACGGCTGAGGCCAGCCTGCTCTTCAGCCACGTGCGGGGCTCGACGACCGCCTTGTCCCGAACACAACAAGCCGCGGGTCACTACTATCAACGTCCGGACGCCGACCACGTGACCTTCGACCCGGATCGCGAGAGCCTGAGCGGGACCAGCTTCACCGCGCGGGTGCAGAAGGCGCGTGGCGCGTGGAAGTGGGGTCTACATGGGCAAGCCACGTCACCCGGGTACGAGGTGTCCGACCTCGGGTTCAACCCCACGCTCGACCACACCCAGGGGAACGCCTGGCTCAGCTACAACGAGTACCAACCGGGGCCGCTGTTCCGGGACTGGAACGTGCGCGCCGGGAGCATGATCCAACGCTCCTGGAACGGGGAGCAAAAGGAGCTGACCGCCGACCTGGGGTTCAACTTCCGGTTGCTGAACTACTGGGGCGGAGGGGTTTGGGTCATGCGTCATCGACCCGCTTGGTCCACCATTGCGCTCCGGGGCGGTCCGGCCCTGAGAAGGCCCGGCCGGTGGATGGGCACCGTCCAAGCCGGAAGCGATCCCCGAAAAAAGGTGTGGGGGAACGCGTTCGTATTCTGGGAGCGGGAAGACGATACGGGTCGCTTCGCTCTCAACGCCTCCTCGAACGTCGTCTTCCGGCCCTCCGATCAACTCGAGGTTCGCCTAGGTCCGTCGTTCAATCGTGGAGGATCGGCCTGGCAGTACCTGGGCCGGCGGATAATCGACGACGGGCCGGTCTGGTTCATGGGCAACATCGAGCGTCGCACGGTGAGCCTCAGCACTCGCGTGGACTACACGGTATCGCCGCGCGCATCATTCCAGCTCTATCTCCGTCCCTTCCTGGCCTCGGGCCAGTACACGGCGGTCAGGGAGGTGGTCGACCCGCGGAGTCCCGAGTTCGACACGCGTTTCCGGACATACGTGCAGCCGGGCGGCCCGGTGGACGGGGCCTTCCAGGTAGATCGCGACGGGGACGGAGCCACTGATCTCGAGCTCCGCGATCCTTCGTTCAATGTCGCCAGCCTGCAACTGAACGCGGTGTTTCGCTGGGAGTACCGGCCGGGCTCGACGCTGTTCGCCGTGTGGACGCACGATCGGAGCGCGTTCGGCCAGGACGACCTCCGCCTGCGCCACGACCTCGACCGGCTGCTGGAGGAGCCCGCGCGCAACGTGTTCATGGTGAAGGTCAGCTACTGGCTGGGGCTTTGAGGAGCAGCGTCATTTCGGAGCCTCCTGACTCGTAGTTCCTATGGGGTCCCGCTCGTAGGGCCCGCCCACCGGATCTCAGTCAGGAGCACCCATGACGTCACGGCTTCATCGGCTGGCCGTGCCAGCACTAGTCGCGGCCGGCCTGTCCTGCGGCAGCCCCATCGACCCGGTACCCAATCCCATCGAGCAGCTCCCACGGGCGTTGACCGCTGCGGAAGGTGAGGTCATCACGCGCTCGAACGGCTTCGGTCTCCAGCTACTGGCGGAGGTCGTCTCCAACGACGCGCGGCCCAACATCATCCTATCCCCACTCAGTGCTTCGATGGCGCTCGGGATGACGTTGAACGGGGCGGCGGACAGCACGTTCGCCGCGATGAGCCACGCGCTGGGGTTCGAGGGCATGGACCAGGCGGAGATCAACGAAGCCTACCGAGCGCTCATCGAGCTGCTGTCGGACCTGGATCCGAACGTGACGTTCCAAATCGCCAACGCGATCTGGGCAAATCAGCAGTACTCGTTCCGTCAGAGCTTTTTCGACGCGGTGACGGCGGCATTCGATGCCGAAGTGGCCGTCTCGGACTTCGGCGACGCGTCCACACTGGACGCCATCAACGGCTGGGCGGACGACAAGACGTCCGGAAAGATCCCGAAGATTCTCGACGGCCTGGACCCCGATCTGGTCATGGTGCTTCTGAACGCCATCTACTTCGAAGGCCTTTGGACCGCCCGGTTCGATCCCGACGACACGGCGCCGGGGACGTTCACGTTGAAAGACGGATCTCAGGTCACGGTCGACATGATGAGGCTCGACGAGGGGGCGTTCGGCCTCGGCGGTGGGGACGGGTACGAGGGAGCGGAGCTGCCCTATGGCGGCGGGGCCTTCGTGATGGATCTCCTGGTCCCGTACGACGGAGATGCGCGTGCGCTGGCAGCGTCATTGGACGACGCGGCTTGGAATACGTTCACAGCTTCGCTCAACACACAGAGCGTCGACCTACTCTCGATTCCCAAGCTCAAGCTCACCTACGACGTGTTCCTCAACGATGCCTTGGCCGACATGGGCATGGACGTCGCATTCACTCCGGCCGCCGACTTTTCGGGAATGTCCGACCAGGGTGCCCAGTTTTGCCTCGACTTCGTGCGTCAGAAGACGTTTCTGGAGGTAGACGAAGCCGGCACAACGGCAGCGGCAGTGACCGCGGTCGGCCCTCGGCCGACATCGATCATCGGCCTGGTTGTCGACCGGCCCTTCGTCCTGGCCATCCGCGAGCGATTGTCGGGCACCATCCTGTTCATGGGGATCGTAGAGGACCCGACGGCCGTAGCAGAAAACCCCGAGCCGTATGCGCAGCGTTGTGGGTGAGCGGTGAGGTGCGCCGAAACGCGTAACGCGCCTCAGCCGCACTCCCCTCCCGCCGCCAGGGTCTGAAGCCTCACAAGGTCACCGGCCACCGCGTTCCGCGCCCGGCTCTCGGACCAGTTGAAGCCCTTCCACTCCGCCGGCCGCTCCGGGCCCCACCGATTCAGGAGCCGGTTGGCCACGAGGCACCGCTCCTGAGGGGACAGCTCATCCAGACGCGTGAGCAACAGCGGCGTGGCATCACTCCCGAGCACGCCCAAGTACTCCACGTCGACGTCGCCCAACTCCTCGATCCGGTCGAGGTTGTGACGCGCTACCATGCCGGCGGGATTGAGGAGGTGAAGAGTTCCGACCAGCACGAACGCCGACACCAGCACGCCGAATGCGAAGCGCTCACGGCGTCCGCTGAACACCGTAGCCGCGAACCAGATCACGATTCCCGTCAGCCAAACGAGCACGGCCGTGACCACAACGCGCAGCTCGGTGAGGCCGTAGGCGGTCTGGTAGGCCAGCATGCGCTGGAATGCGGAGGCCACCACGACCAGTAAAAGCACGAGGTGCGCGCCCGCGAATCCGTAGAAGACCGACCGCGCCTTGAGGCTCCGGTCCCCGAGCAGGGAATGAGTGGCAAGCAACCACGGGAGGGCCAGCGCCACGGCCGCCACGAGCTGGAAAAACCCGGCGCGGGCATAGTTGGCGTACGTGAGGCCCGGCGTCAGCTCCACCCAGGCGCCTCCGCCGAACAGGTACCGGAACTGGACGATCACGAAGCTCAGAAACAGGAGATCCACCAGCCCCAGCGCGGTGGCCACTTCGGCCACGCCGAGCCGGAGCCCGACCGGGCGGAGGCGTTCCACGGCCTCCAACCTCGTGCCCGACGACACCCCGACGAGGTACCCGCACGCGAGCCACGACAGCACCGCGACAGCCAGCACGTGTGACGCGAGGGTCTCCAGGTCGACCCGGACAAGGTCTCCGACCAACTTGGCGAACACCTCGTCCGCCGAGATGAAGAGCGCTCCGAACACCACGAGAGGCACCAGCGCAAGGAGCGCCCCGCCGACCACCGCCCGCACGACGGTGCGCGCGGTCCCTCGCGACGTCGCCGATCCCATCCCATCCCAGTTCTCGCTGTTGAACAGGCGAAAACTTCCGAACATGGCGTGTAGCTGGGCTCCCACCACCGCCTCGATCGTGTCCAGAACCTCGGATCGCCTGACCCATGCACGCCCGGCCTCGAACGCCGGCAGCGCAAACGCCGTACACGCAGCGAGGAACGTCCCGAGGCGAAGCATCTCCGAGCCCCGCCACACCAGGGCGGCCGCGCAGAGCAGACCCACCCCGATCCACACCGACGCCTCCCGACTCAAGGCCGACCCACCGGTACGGGACACGAGCCACACCGAGGCCGCCAGGCCCAGGAACAACAGGAAAAAGTTGAGCCCCGGGCCCGCAGATACCCGCAGGAGCTGGTCCGCGGCAAGCCCCAGCCCGATGCCGGCCGCGACGATGGCGGGACCTGGCAACGCACGGCCGGTCACGGCTTTACCCTCGGCTGGGCTGGACGGAGTTTCGAGCATGGTGCTGTCCGGTGTGAAGATGTGCTGGATTGCGGTGTACTTTATGTTGCAAAGTTAGTGCCGATGCCGGCGCTCCACAAGGGCTGCCGCTACGTTGACCAATCTCGACGCGTGGTTTCACACCCCGAACAAGGGCCATCCCTGTCGATCATGAAGAAAACCGACCGTGAGCTGGGTTTGCTCCACCGGATCACTCGCCGGGATTTCATCTACGGAACCAGCCTTTCCGCACTGGGGCTGATGCTGCCTGTCGGCTGCGGGCCCGCGAGCGACGGCAGGATCGTATCAGCCGGCAGTGTCGGCTATCCCCCGACGCGAACCGGAATGCGCGGATCCCATCCCGGATCGTTCGAGACGGCGCACGCCCTGGCCCGCGACGGGGTGAGGTTCGACGATCCGGTGGACCTGGCCGAGGAATACGACCTGGTCGTCGTCGGCGCGGGCATCAGCGGCCTGACGGCAGCGTACGAGTACCGAAAGAAGTTCGGGCCGGAGTCCAGCGTCCTCATTCTGGACAACCACGATGACTTCGGAGGCCACGCCAGGAGAAACGAGTTTCACCAGGGCGGTGACATGCGCCTCTCCTGGGGCGGCACGATGAACCTCGAGTACCTCTCGTTCAGCGACGCGATGATGGGGTTTCTGGCCGAGCTGGGAATCGACGTCGCGCGCTTGAGCGAGGCCCTCGATTTCCACTATGGCAACGACCAGCCGGCGATCTGGTTCGACGCCGACACCTACGGCCGCGACGTGCTGGTGCCGGGCTTCTCGATGTACAGCCGCAACCTCGACGCGCTCGAGCAGATCGACCTCTTCCCGCTCAGCGAGTCCGCGCGCAGCGCGCTGAAACGGTTCTACGCGTTGGACGCGAACCTCCTCGACGGGATGGGGGAGTCCGAGATCGAGCAGGTCCTACGCCGGACCAGCTACGCGGACTTCCTGTCCCGGCACGCCGGCCTTCCCGACGAAGCGGTAGAGCTGTTCATGAAGGCGACCGACGGGTATTGGGGTGTGCAACCGCACAGCCTGTCCACCGCGGAAGCGATGAGCGCTTGGCTGCCCGGATCTCACCTCCTCGGAGACGCCGCGACGCGCGCAGCCGGCCAAGAGGAATCCGAGGACGTGGCCATGTTCCCGGACGGGAATGCGTCCATTGCCCGCCTGCTGGTGCGGTCGCTCATTCCGGCCGTCGCGCCGAACGCCAATGCGGGAAACGTCGCGTCGGCGCAGTTCGACTATTCCCGACTCGATGACCCCCGCAGCTCGGTTCGGCTGCGTCTCGAATCAACCGTCGTCCACGTCGAGAACGCGGAGGGGCAGGTCGCCGTCACGTACGTCAACGGCGGCACGAGCTCGAGGGTCCGAGCCAGGCACTGCGTGCTGGCCTGCTATCACGCGATCATTCCGCACCTCTGCCCGGAAGTGCCGGCAGCGCAACAGGAGGCCCAGCGCTATCAGGTGAAGCACCCCATGCTCGTCACGAACGTCCTGTTGCGTAGCGGGAAGGGGTTTGAACAGTTGGGAATCTCGGGAGCGTACTGTCCCGGTCGGCTACACGCCAAGGTCCTGCTCATCGGGGGAGTGGACACCGCGGGATACCGGCAGGGGCAGGACCTCGAGGGTCCGGTTCCCGTGATGTTCTGGGGCATGGTCGCTCCGCCACGCAGGGACGTTCCCATTCACGACCAACTGCGAGAGGCTCGTCAGGTCCTGCTGGAGATGCGCTTCGAGGACTTCGAGCGCGAGGTTCGCACCGTGCTCGACGGAATACTCGGGCCGACCGGCTTCGACGTCGCGGAAGACATCCTCGCGATAACCGTCAATCGGTGGCCGCACGGCTATGCATACGGGTACCTGGACCTCTGGGATTCCGATTGGGAGGCGGGCCGGGCCCCACACGAGATTGCCCGTAGGCCGGTCGGCAACATCGCGATCGCCAACTCCGATGCGGCCGCTTCCGCGTACACACAAGCTGCCATTGAAGAGGCCATTCGAGCGGTGGGTGAGCTGGCCTAGCGTTCCCACACGAGCCCGCCTCCCTAAGGTGTCGACACCCGCCGAAGTCCGCGTAACGTTTCTTAGTCAAGCTGAGGGGCGCACGTGACGTCTCGCAAACCCATGGCACACAACATTCCAGCCAACGTGAAGAAGGTCGACTACGATCAGGTCGCCGCAACCTACCGAGCCCGGTACGAGCACCACGACTACGGGGGAGTCGAAGCGGCATTGACCGCCAGTGCGGCCGGAGCCGTCGACCTGCTCGAGCTGGGCTGCGGGACGGGGCATTGGCTGGGGGCGCTCGCCAGCGGAGACCGGCGGAACATTGGGTTGGATCCGTCGGAGGAGATGCTCCGGAATGCCGACCTGACCGTAAGGGGTCGCGCTCTCGTGCGGGGCGTGGCCGAATCCCTGCCGTTCGCACACGAGTCGTTCGACTTCGTGTTCGCCGTCAACGCCCTTCACCACTTCTCCGATCCGGGCCGAGCCATCGCCGAAGCGGCGCGGGTGCTTCGGCGCGGGGGCCGATTCGCCACCGTCGGCCTGGATCCGAGTGCCGGTGTGGACCGATGGTACATCTACGACTATTTCCCTCGGGCTCTCGACCTGGACCGGCAGCGATACCCCACGGCAGACCGCATCCGAGCGGCCATGGACGACGCCGGCTTCGAGGAGGTGTTGACTTCGGTGGCCCAGCACACGCCTGCCTCCGAGCCGGCGCGGGCATACGTCGAGAGTGCCGCGTTTCACCGGCACGCCACATCCCAACTCTCTCTGCTCACGGACGCGGAATTCGAAGAGGGAGTTGCCCGCATTCGGCGTGATATCCGCGAAGGGGAGCGATCCGGCGCGCCTGCCGTGCTCGCTGCGGATCTTCGTCTTTATGTGACTGAGGGTCGCTTGGGCTGAACAGACGTTTCACCTGAAACGTCGGGGCGGGTGGATGTCGCGCGAGTCAGAGCTTCGCGCGAGCATCGCCGCGGCTTACGGCGTGGAGGGGCGAGCCCCAGGTGGAGGTGTTCAGGGTTGTGACGCCCCTTCGGCCAGAGTGATTTCGGTACGGAAGAGTCGTTGTCGCGACGCTCGAATCCGAGGCTCTCTGGCTGACTAGCGGATCAGATAGAAGCTCGTCTGCCGTCCGTCGATCCAATCCCAGCCGTCCTCGAGAAGTGCGGCATCTTCCTCGAGCGCGAACCGCACCTCTTGCCCGTCCCACTCCGGAACCGCGTAGCGAGCGTTCAGCTCGATCGAGTGCCATGTGTTGGGCCGAAGGACGTAGTCTCCCCTAACCGGCACCCCGTCCTGGTAGTCGGTCATGCCGATGGGTGGTCCGGCGCCGTGTCCGTGATAGCCGATGGCATGGCAGTAGATCGTGGCGTTGATCCCCTCTTGTCGGGCCTGGGCGAGAGCTCCCGCCAACGCCTCGTTCCCGGTGGCCCCCACCGGCCCGTGTTGCATGGTGAGATCCTGGAGTCGGTTGGCCTGGCGAAGCCCGGCCTTGAGCCCCTCGGGCGCGTCGGTCTCTCCCGGAAGGAGGACGTAGGCGTTGTGTTGGGTGTCAGTCGAGTATCCCAGGCCGATGATCCCGAAGTCGGTGTGAAGCATGTCGCCACGTTCGATTACCGTTCCGTGAGGACCCGCCTCGGGAAGGCCACCCTTCCGTTGAACGTTCACGGAGGGGTGGAACCACGCGCCAAGCCCCAACTCCGCCACACGCTGCCGCATCCACCAAGCTACGTCGAGGTTCGTGGTCACCCCCGGAACGATCACCTGGTTGGAGAAGGCCTCGGCGATCACCTGATGGGCGATGCGCATGACGCTTCGGTACTGGTCCGTTTCCCGGGGCAGCTTCGACTCCAGCCAGCCGACCGCGAGCATCTCCGCTGATGCGAGTCGCTCCGTGTACTCCGGTCCCAGTGCGTCCACCAGACGGAGGTACTCGTTGTGTGTGAGCCCGTCTGCGTGGTTCCAACGATCCGAGACGTTGATCCCGATGCGCTGTGGGTCCCGGTCCTCGACGAGCCTGCGCAGCGCGACGTACTGGGAGTCGTTGTGCGCCCGATACACATCGAAGGTCCCCTGGTAGTCGAATCGCCCGACGCTGATACGCTCCACGTCGCGGCCCGGCCCCGGGTCGTGGAACGCAAGGATGGTCCGGCGCCGTGACGAGTAGGTCGTGATAGGGGCCATCGATCTGAACACCGGATCCGAGTTGTACTCTCGCGTAATCACGAGCCACATGTCGAACCCCTCACGCCGCATGAGCTCGGGCAGAAGGGCATCGAAACGTCTCTGAATGCGTTCCCGGATCAGTGGATCCTCTTGGCGGTGCGTGAGGACGGTGTTGTCGGGCGAGATCTGTTCCGTGCGCGGAAGCTGGCCCGCGACCGGCGCGGAGGTCAGAACGAAGAGGGCTGCAAGGGAGATGAAAGGGCGTTTCACGAACGGTCTCCGGAGTGGGATCGGCTGAGTCGAGACAATCGGGGATGATCGGGCCAGCCATGCAAGGCAGGGGTGGGCCGATTCTTCAGCCGGCACAGCGTTCAGACAGAGCCACACGGACGGACCCGGAGGTCTGGACGTTTACAAGGACCAAAACTCTCCCGGCAGACGTTTCAGGTGCTCCAGCTCTCCACGCGAACCTTCAACCTACGGCGTGACCCGAATCCAGCGCCCCACGGACGGAATCCGACTCGCGTTGAGCACGAAGAGCAGGTACCAGCCCGGCGGCGCCACGTTGCCGTTCGGCGGTGCCTCGACATCGACGGAGGCGGCGTCTCCACCGGCGATGACCAACTCGACGGCCCGCTGTGACATGTCGAACCCATGGGTCACGGCCCCGGGACGCATCAACACCACTTCTGCGATGGCCGGGGCGTCAGGAGTCTGAATCGAGAAGGCGTTGCCGTAGTTCACGGTCGGGGGTGCCCCCCCGATGGTGGGCCGAGCGACGTCATAGTACTCGGGGTAGTAGCGCTCACAGGGATCGGCGCCGTCGTCGTCTCCGCCGATGAAGATGCTTCCGTCCGGCAACAAGATCATCGATGAATGGTAGAGGCGACGATACGTCAGCTCCGGACCCGTCTTCCAGCCCGCCGCGAGATCCTGAGGATCCAGAATCTCGATGGGTCCCCCGCCCGCCGCCGTGGTGACTCCGCCGGCCACGGCTATACGACCATCGGGCAGCAGAATCGATGTGCAGCCGACTCGACCGTGATGCATGTCGGGACCGTCCGCCCAGGCCGGCGAGGGGACGGAGAGATCGATGTGTTGTACCGAAGCCTGCACCGTTGCGGGCGCGCCGCCGAGGATGTACACGATGGGATCGTAACTCGGCGGACGCAGGGTAAGCATCAGCGAGCTTCCGTTCTGGCTGCCGTACAGACTGCTACGCGAGGCCTTTCCGGTACCGAACTGCTTCGCAGGATCATCGACGATGGGATTGGCCGTCCAGTCGAACTTCCTCGCCGGAGTCTGCGGGCCTGCAATGAAGAGCTCGCCATCCGGAAGCAATTGGATCCAGGGATAGAAGAGGAAATCGAAGGTCGTGGGCAAGGCCCTCGGGGCCGACCAACTGTCGGCGGCCGGATCGTAGACCTCGATGCTGTCGGACACCATCGGCGGGCCGCCGTTGCCGTAGATGGTCAGGAGCTTGCCGTCCCCGAGAGCGATCGTCGAGGCATAGAAACGGCCGTGAACGCTATCGGCCACGGCGCTCCACGGGGCCGTCGCGGGATCGGCCGGGTCGAAGCGGAAGCATTTGACGGGATGTCCCACGGCGTTGTCGGTAAAGCCACCATGTGCAATGAGATGGCCTTCGGGCGTGTCGAGGAAGGCGTGGGCGGCGGACCACAGGTCGGACGTACTGGCTGTTTCACCGGGAAGTAGCGCCGGCTGATTACCGGGAGTGACGTAGTTTCCGGTGTCCGATTCGAAGATGCGCGACTGGTCGATACGGGTCTTCCCCCAGAACAGCACGCTGTCGGTATTGGGCAGAAGAGCGGCGTGCATCATGATGACTTCGGGATCGCCCGGCACTTCCTCCAGGCGGCCGGAGCCCTTCTTGGGACACCGCAGCGGGTCTACGTCCGGGCAGTCGTTGGTCAGATCATCGATGGCGAGACCCACGGTGTTTTCGAGCTCTGTGACCATCGAAGGCGTAAGCCAGACGTTTTGCTTCGCGCGGACGAGCCCGCCCATGCCGTTCATGAAGTGATGATGAACATGACAATGGAAGAGATAGTCTCCCTTCAGGCGGTAGAGTCTGGCGTCAGCCGGTCGCTGGTCAGGACTCTGTATTCTTTCCATCTCGTCGGTCAGCAATAGAACCGACGGAACTTCGGTCTCGACCATGAATGACTCTGCAGGGCCGATGCTTCGCACATCGAGACTCTCGCCACCGAAGCGCCAACGCTGGGCATGTGGGTGAAAATTATGCCACTCATGACCCACATCCAGGTTGAATACGAACCATCGAATCTTCTGTCCCGGTCTGCCGACGATAGTCGGAGTATTGCCGATGAACCCTCGGCCGTTGAAGCAGTGCGTGTTCATCGCCGCTCCCTGCTTCGCCGTGGCAGTGTGATGTACTCCGGTCTCGTTGATCCACTGCACGGTGCCGCCAGGGGCCACGGGCTGATCGTCCGACTCGAAACGGGGCGGCCCGTCCTTGATCAACACGGTTGCGTTCGCCGGACCTCCCGGCTCTACTCGAATCGTCCCCACCATCGACGGATGATGGGTGCAGAAGTAGTCGAAGGCACCGACGTCGTTGAATACCAGACTGGCCGTACCACCGTTTTCGTGTATGTCTCCGGTGTCGAAGATCGGAGCCGGGGTCGGGTGCTTCATCACGTGGAAGAAGAGCGGGACGTTGATCACTCGGAGGCAAGGGTGAACAGGGATGATCAGCTCGGGCGCCAGCCGTTCGCCGATCCATTCGAGCTGTTTGATGTAGTTCCGGCGCTCGAAGTCTCGCATGCGCGCAATCGGCACCGGAAGGTCGTCGAGCTGCCGGGCCAGATCTCTGATCGGCGCGTAGCGCCATGCGGGCGGCTTGGCCTTGTCTTTGGGGAGCACGATGATGCCCCCGAACAGGCCGCGATCGATCGCGGGGCCCGGCATCTGCGCGTGATCGTGAAACGGCCATACGCCGATGTTGTCCTCGGTGGTGCAGAAGGTGTACGTCCAGGACTCGCCGGGGCAGATCTCGTCAGACCTCTTGCCGTCGCTGGATTCCAGTCCGAAAGGCCAGGCGCCGTCCGAGTCGATGCCGTACTCGAGTCCGTGCACGTGCAGGCTGTGAGGCATGACGTCACAGTTGAGCACGTGAATCTTCAAGATCTCGTTTGGATATGCCCAGATGACGGTCCCGGGAACGCGATGATGATAAACCGGCTCGTTGACGTCGGCGGGGACCAGCTTTTGGGCCTTTGGGATCAGATAGTCGGAGTCCAGGTACTCGCGGTAGACCAAGGCCGGAACGGCCCGCGCGTCGACTTCGGCGTCTGGAATCACCCCTCCGACATGTCCATGGAACCGCATACAGTCGCGCTTGTAGGTTACGCCTGCCGGAACACTATCGACCGGTTCGACTGGGTTGTAATCGTCGATACGTTCGATCTTTAGGTAGATGTGTCGCTCGGTCTTCGTCGTCGGAGGACTGTCTACCTCGATGTCGATCACCAAATCGTCGAGGTCGAAGTGCCACTGGTGAAGTCCTTTGGTGTCCTGCCATACCTCCTCGCCGGACAGCGCCGCGAAATAGAGGAGCGGCTTTCGTCCGCCTAGCTGCTTCTCGAGCTCGTCGACATTGAACTCCAGACGGAAGGATCCGTCTTTGGCGGTGGTAGCGCTGGCAAGCGCCATGTCGATCAGATGCTCAACGTCCCAGCCTTCGACTTGCATTCCGGCAATGCCGGCTCCGCTCACACTGTCGATGACCTTTCCGCTTACGGTCTTCACGCCTGCGGCCATGGCAGTGGCTCCTCGCAGCCATAGGTGAAGTCGATCGCCAGCGACCCGAGCGCCGGGATCCCGGACCTCGCGGTGGAAGTTCCGCGGTCACGCCTTACCTATCACGCGTAGAACCGACCGCTGGACGGCCAGTAACGTCCGCCACCTCGACACTCGCCCTTGCGACCCACGCAATACGCCGCGCCACCGAGCTGCAGGATCTGCCTGTGTCGTTTGCCCCATCCAACCACCCCCGCTATAACGGCACCATGTCCTACGACCCGGGCACCCAGTTTCTCACGGCGGCGCGCCGATCGTGATTAAGCGCCGCGCGGCGCGCTGGATCGGGGCCGGGCTGCTCGCCGGTGTGGCTACGGTTGTCGGCATCCTCCTGGCTCGCGCTCCCAGCAACGATCGGGACTGGGCGGTGGACCACGCCCGACTGGCCGCCATCACCATGGTCGGGGACTCGGTACGCATCGAGGACTTCCGCGACTTCCGACACCGGGCGGATCGCACGTTCGAAACGGGATACCGCACGGAGACGTTCGACCTCGGGCGGGTCGAGCGGGTGTGGTTCGCACTCGCACCGTTCGCCAACCGCTACCGTGGATTGGCCCACAGCTTCGTCACGTTCGAGTTTGCCGACGACCGGTTCCTGGGCATCTCGATCGAGGCGAGACGAGAGGCCGAAGAATCCTATAGCCTGCTCGGCGGGCTGTTGCAGGCGTTCGAGATTACCTATGTGATCGGGTCCGAAGAGGACCTCTTGGGACAGCGCGCCGTGCGCGGCGATACGCTCTTTCTTTATCCCTCGGTGGCCACGCCCGACCAGAGCCGGGCGCTACTCCGCGACATGTTGGATCGCGCGAGCCGCACCGGGGAGCATCCCGAGTTCTACAATACGCTGTTCAACAACTGCAACACGGGACTCCGGGACCACGTGAACCGGTCCACGGGAGCGAATCTGCCGTGGGGCTGGGGAATCTTGTTGCCGGGCTTCTCCGACGGACTGGCTTTGGACGAGGGTCTGCTGGACACGGACCTGAACCTCGAGCAGGCGCGGGAGCGGTATCGGGTGGACGAGCGTGTGCGCCGGGCCTTGGACGAAGGCGGTCCGGGATTCGGGCGGAGGATTCGGGGTGACGGTGGCTGACCCGCTGCCGCGGGAGTAGCGGGCAACCTTGTCTCCCGTAGAGATCTTCGCCGTCGTCACGGGCGCCTGGAGCGTCTGGCTGCTGGCCAAAAACCGGCCTCTGGGCTGGTGGGTGGCGCTGGCCAGCGTGGCGGCCTTCACGGTGGTCTTCTACCGGGCTCGTCTGTTCGGCGAGGTCGGCATCCAGATCTTCTATTTCGTCACCTGTCTGCAGGCCATCTGGATCTGGATCCGGGGTGGGGAGTCGGGGGGCGAGCGGCCGGTCAGCCGCGTGCCGCGGCGGGTGGTGCTGATCACGATTCCCATCTTCCTGGCGGCCTTCTACGGATTGTGGCTCTGGCTTCGGACGCGGGACGGGGCGGTGCCGTTCTGGGACGCCCTGACCACGGTGACGAGCCTCACCGCCCACCTCTACCTGATGTGGCGATACCGGGAGAGCTGGTGGATTTGGATCGCGGTGGACCTGATCTATGTGCCGCTCTATGCGAGTCGCGGTCTCTATGCGACGAGCGCGCTGTACGTGGTGTACCTGATTCTGTCCATCATGGGGCTCAGAAACTTCAACCGGCTGTTGGCATCGGAGGAGAAATCGCCAGCCCCGGAGTCCTTGCCGGACCGGGACGCCTCCGGCACGTTGGAAGGCTAGCCCGTCTCCTATCAGCCTACCGCGCGTGCCATGCTCAACCGACGTTCATTCCTGGGTGTCTCCTCCGCAGCCCTGGCCGGAACCGCCTGCCAGGGCGCCGCTTCCCAAGCCGCTCCGGCCGGCGCTCAAGCCGACGAGCCTCCGTCCATTGCGGCCCTCGAGTCCATGGCCGACCGGCCGACGCCCATCACGGCGTCGGAGCGGGAGGGTCGCATCGAGAAGGCACGCCGCCTCATGGGCGAGCACGGCATGGATGCCCTCATGCTCACCGGCGGCACCTCGCTCCGGTACTTCTCGGGCTTCCGCTGGGGGCTCTCGGAGCGCCTCCTGGCGCTGGTGATCCCCCGGTCGGGTGAGCCGTTCGTGGTGTGCCCCTCCTTCGAGGAGGACCGGGCGCGGGAGCAACTGGCGCAGGGACCCTTCGCGAACGGAGCCAATGTGCTCACCTGGCACGAGGACGAGAGCCCCTACCGGCTCGTTGCAGACGGCTTGCGCGAGGCGGGGGTCGCCACGGGCAGACTGGGAATCGAAGAAACGGTTCGACACGTGTTCGTCGACGGAGTGGCGCAGGCGGCGCCGGCGCTCCAGACGGTGAGCGGCACTCCGGTGACCGGCGGCTGCCGCACGGTCAAGGACGCGCACGAGATCGAGCTGATGGAGATCGCCAACCAGGTGACGCTCCGCGCGTACGCGGCTGCATACGAGGCCATCCAGCCGGGCATGACCCAGAACGACGTGCGGTCGCTGATCTCGGCTGCGCACGCGAAGCAGGGATTCCAGGGCGGCGCAAGCGTGCAGACGGGCCAGTACGCGGCACTGCCCCACGGCTCCATCACCCCCCAGACCATCGAGGAGGGCACGATCATCCTGATCGACGGTGGCTGCGGCGTGGAGGGCTATCGCTCGGATATGAGCCGCACGTTCGTGATCGGCGCCCCGACCCAGAAGATGAAGGACGTGTTCGAGATCGAGCTGGAGGCCCAGACGGCCGCGCTCGAGGCCGCGGGGCCGGGCATCCCCGCCGAGAACGTGGACGCGGCCGCCCGCAAGGTGATCGAGGACGCCGGCTACGGCCCAGACTACGCCTACTTCACCCACCGCGTGGGACACGGGATCGGCATGGACGGGCACGAGTGGCCGTATCTGGTGCGCGGGAACACGGTGCCGCTGGTGCCCGGAAACTCGTTCAGCGACGAGCCGGGCATCTATATCCCGGGCGAGTTCGGCGTGCGGCTGGAAGACATCATGGTCATCACCGAAGACGGCGCGCGGCTACTGACCCCGCAATCCACTTCGCTGGAGGATCCGTTCGCAACGGTCGCGTGATGATGAGGATGGGTGTGATCGGGCTGCTGCTGGTGGCGGCCCAGCCGCTTGCGGCACAGTCCAGTTGGACGCTCTACCAGGTCGGTGCGGTGGCGGTTTCCGAAGCTCCGCACATCGACGGATTGCTCGACGATGCGGTGTGGCAAGCCGCCGAGGTCATCGACGCGTTCGTGCAGCAGGAGCCCAACGAGGGCGACCCCTCGTCCGAACGCACGGAGGTGCGGGTCCTATACGATCCGGAAACCCTGTTCCTCGCGGTGGAGGCGTTCGACGGATCCGGGGTCACGGCCACCGAGATGCGCCGGGACTCCGAACGCATCCTCCAGGAAGACAACATCCAGGTCATCTTGGACACGTTCAAGGATTCGAGATCGGCGTATATGTTCGTCACGAATCCTCTCGGCGCTCAGCTCGACCAGCAGATCTTCAACGAAGGTGAAGGCGGCAGGCCGGGCATCGCCACGTCCAACATCAACCGTGACTGGGACGGCGTGTGGCACGTCCGCACGCGGGTTACGCCCGATGGCTGGACGGCCGAGATCGCCATTCCCATGGTCACGCTCCGCTTTCCCGAGACCCCGACGCAGAGCTGGGGCCTCAACCTCATGCGCAACATCGGCAGCAAGAACGAACAGGCGTTCTGGGCTCCGATTCCCAAGGCGTACGGGCTCACCCGCGTCAGCATGGCCGGCAGCCTGAACGGCCTCGAATCACTCAGTCGGGGCATGGACCTTCGCATCACGCCGTTCGTGACCGGCGGCGCCAGCCGCGTGCTGCAGGAGGGGGAAGAAGAAGACGCGTTCCAGCGGGACATGGGAGTGGACCTCAAGTACGGGATCACGGCCGGCCTCAACCTGGACGTCACGATCAACACGGACTTCGCCCAGGCCGAGGTGGACGACGAGCAGGTCAACCTGACCCGTTTCCCGCTGTTCTTTCCCGAAAAGCGCGACTTCTTCCTGGAAAATTCCGGGCAGTTCAACGTAGGGTCGGCCTCCGCATTCAACCGGATTGCCGACCTGTTCTTCAGCCGGCGCATCGGCATCTCGCCCACGGGCGCGAGCGTGCCGATCCTGGGCGGGGCGCGGCTGACCGGAAAGGTGGGCCGGAACGACATCGCAGTGATGGACGTCCAGACCGACGAGGCCTTCGGCCGGTCGGGCGAGAACTTCCTGGTGGCCCGCTACAGCCGGAACGTGTTCTCACGCTCCCGCTTCGGCGGCCTGTTCATCAACCGGGTGGAGACCGACGGCGACCACTACAACCGCACGTACGCGGCGGACATGTCCGTGGCGCCGCACCCCAGCTTCACGGTGGTGGGCTTCCTGGCCAAGACCGAGACGCCGGGCGCCGACCGCGGTGAGTGGGGGAGCTACGTCAACGCCACCTGGTTGGACACCACGTGGCGCATCTACGGCGAGTACGCGGACTTGGACGAGGACTTCAATCCGGAGGTGGGGTTCCTTCCGCGTCGTGGCATCCGCACCACCAAGCTCCACTTCGAGCGGAACCCCAGGCCCGAGCGCTGGGGCATCCGCATGTTGTCTCCCATGGTCAACTGGATCTACACGACCGACCAGAGTGGACGCCTGCTGTCTCGACGGTGGCACTACATGGTGGGCACGCGATTCGACAACGGCGCCTTCCTGAATATCTGGTACAACCACAACTACGAACGCCTGGACGATGTGTTCACGCTGAACGGCGTGCCCATCGACCCGGGCGCATACACGTTCGGGGAGTGGCGTGTCTCGTTCGACTCGAACCGGGCGAAGCGGGTCTACTACGGGCTCATGTATTCGCCACAGGACTTCTTCGGGGGGACCCGCTGGGACGCCATGGCGCGGCTGGGCGTGCGGGTGACCGATCGGCTATCCACGGAAGGTCAGTACACCCGCAACGATGTCGACCTGCCGGCCGGGACGTTCGAGGTCGACCTGGCTTCTCTCAGGGTCGACTTCGCGATCTCACCCACGATGACCATCCGCTCGGTCACGCAGTACAACTCGCTCAGCGACCAGTTCGGCACCAGCGCGCGGTTCCGCTACACCTATCGGCCCGGAAGCGACTTTTATCTGGTGTACGACGAGGTGCGGCGGGATCCGGAGACCCTGACCGAGTACCGTGATCGGCGGCTGATTCTCAAGGCGACGTACCTCCTGTCGCGCTGAAGGCACGGCAGCCGTTTTCTTGCCAAAAAACCTCGGTAGACCATACGTTTTCTGGTCCAGTTCCACCATGCGACGGCGCCCGATGAACCCACGTCTGATCCCGCTGGCCCTTTTGGGGAGCCCATTGGTACTGCTCGCCGTAAGCGTCAGCCCTGCCGGGACTTCGGATCCGGGTGGAGCGCTGGCGGACCAGGATCCCCACTTCAGCTCGATGCAGGCGTTCCGCATGGCGCAGTTCGCGCCCGCTGATCCGGCTGGTCAGCCGCCCGCCCGCCCGCTCGACATCGATCCCGACGAGGTCATCCAGCGGACCTGCGTGCGTTGTCACTCGGACCGCCGACTGCGCGGGAACCTGAGCCTGGAGTCGTTCGAGTTCGCCTCGCTCGCGGACAATGCGGACGTGGGCGAGCGGATGGTGCGAAAGCTCCGCACTGGCATGATGCCGCCGCCGGGCGCCCGCAAGCCGGCCGGCGACACGCTCGCGGCATTGGTCGACCAGCTCGAAGGAGCCCTGGACGAAGCCGCGCTGAACGATCCCATGCCGGGCGCCCGCAGCTTCCAACGCCTGAACCGGCCGGAGTACGAAGAGGCCATACGAGACCTACTGGGCCTGGACGTGCGTGCGGAAGACTGGCTCCCGCTGGATCAGAAGAGCGCCAACTTCGACAATATCGCAGACGCCCAGACGCTCTCGCCGACGCTGCTGGAGGCGTACTTGAACGCGGCGGCCGCGATCAGCCGTCTGGCCATCGGGGACCGCAACGCCGCTCCCATCAACGTGGCGTACCGGAACTCGGAGTACGTATCCCAGCACACCTGGGATCACATGGAGGGCGCGCCCTACGGGACACGAGGCGGAATGGTCGTCGAGCACGTGTTCCCGGCAGACGGCGAGTACGTGTTCGAGATGACGTTCGCCGCCGGGGACAACGAGTTCGACGAGGACATCGACATCGCGATCGACGGCGAGCGGGTGGCGCTGGTGCGGTATACCCAGGCCGGGCAGGGCGCCGACGGACGGGGTGGGATCCCGTTGGGCACGGAGCCCGTGTTTGTACGGGCGGGCCAGCACACGGTGTCCGCGGCTTTCATCAAGAACTCCGACGGCCCCTATGAGGACCTGATCCGTCCCCACGTGTGGTCGCTGGCCGGTGGAGGCGCGGGGGGCGCGGGCATCACGACGCTGCCCCACCTTCGCGACCTGGTGGTCGGCGGGCCCTACAACGCCACCGGGGTCTCCGACAATCCGGCCCGCCAGCGTGTGTTCACCTGCCGGCCCACGCTCCCGAGCGAGGAAGAGACGTGCGCCCGGGAGATCATCGGGCAGTTGGCGTCCAAGGCCTATCGTCGACCCGTCGAGCCCCGCGAGGTGGAGGGGCTCATGACGTTCTACGAGACGGGGAGCCTCAAGGGTGGGTTCGAAACAGGCGTCCGCACCGCGCTCGAGGCCGTGCTGGCCAGTCCGTTCTTCGTGCTTCGTCTGGAGCGCACACCGGAAGACGCCGGTCCCTCGCGGGTGCATCGACTGGGCGATCTGGATTTGGCGTCGCGCCTTTCGTTTTTCCTCTGGGGCACGCCGCCGGACGATCCACTTCTGGAGCGGGCTCGGTCCGGAGAGCTGTCGAACCCCGACGCGCTCCTGGCGGAGGCCCGCCGCATGCTCGCGGACCCGCGTTCCGACGCGCTCGGCAACCGCTTCGCCGCCCAATGGCTCAGGCTTCAGGACCTCTACAAGGTGCGGCCGGACCCCAACTTCTTCCCGAACTTCGACGAGAACCTCGCAGATGCCATGCACCGCGAGACGGAGGAGTTCTTCAACTATCTGGTGCGGGAAGACCGGAGCGCGCTCGACCTCTACACGGCGGACTACACCTTCGTGAACGAGCGCCTGGCCCGACACTACGGACTGCCTGGCGTGTCCGGGAACGACTTCCGCCGGATCGACTATCCGGACCGCACCCGGAAGGGAATCCTCGGCCACGGCAGCGTGCTCGCGTTGACATCGCTGGCCAATCGCACCTCGCCGGTGCTCCGCGGCAAATGGGTCATGGAGGTGCTCTTGGGATCGCCTCCGCCCCCGCCCCCGCCGGGTGTGCCGGACCTGGAGGAGACCGCCGGTGTGTCCGAGGGCCGAGTGCTCACGACCCGGGAGCGCATGGAGGCCCACCGGTCCAACCCCACGTGCAACGCCTGCCACCGGTTCATGGACCCGATCGGCCTGGCGCTCGACAACTTCGACGTGACCGGGAAGTGGCGGGTCAGGGAAAACGGCATGCCGTTGGACACCCGCGGCGATTTCTATGACGGCACGCCCGTGTCCACGCCCGACGAATTGGTAAGCGCGTTGATGAGCCGCCCGTTGCCCTTGATGCGGACGTTCACGGAGAACCTCATGGCCTACGCGGTGGGCCGTAGGATGGAGTACTACGATCAGCCGGCCATCCGCGTGATCGTGCGGGAGGCCGAAGCGGACGACTACCGCATATCCAAGCTGATCCTCGGCGTCGTGATGAGCGACGCGTTTCGCATGAGTCGCGGCGCTCCGGAGACCGCGGCCGAAGAACTCGGCAACCCGCGTCCCTAGCGCTGCAGGCCAAGAGCGCCGCACAACAAACAGGCACCGCAAAACAACAGGAAACCGACGATGCACTTGATTACGGGGAAGCACCTGGGCAGACGCACCTTCCTGCGTGGCATGGGCGTTTCGGTGGCCCTCCCGTTCCTGGACGCGATGACGCCTGCCGGGCGATTGCGCGCAGACTCTGCGGCAAAGGCCGGGCGTACGCGGCTGGTGTGCATCGAAGAGGTCCACGGCCTGGCGGGGTGCAACGATTGGGGGGCCACACAGTTTCTGTACGCGCCCGAAAAGGTGGGGAAGGACTTCGATCTGATTCCCGAGAGCGCATTGGCCCCGCTCAAGGATTTCCAAGAGTACCTGACCATCATCAGCAACACCGACGTTCGCATGGCGGAGGCCTTCACTGCGCCCGAGATCGGAGGGGATCACTTCCGCTCCTCGGCGGTGTTCCTGACCCAGGCGCACCCGAAACAGACCCAGGGCTCGGACATCTACTGCGGCACGTCGATGGATCAGCTCTATGCCCACCGCTTCGGGCAGGACACACCCCTCCCCTCGATGCAGTTCTGTATCGAGCAGTTGGATCAGGCCGGCGGCTGCGTCTACAACTACTCCTGCGCCTACACGGACTCGCTGTCCTGGGCGTCCCCGACCGAGCCCCTTCCCATGATCCGGGATCCGCGCGTCGCGTTCGACATGCTGTTCGGCGCGGGCGGCACGGCTGCAGAGCGGGCCGAGCGCCGGGCCACCCGCCGCAGCATCCTCCACTGGATTGCGGGAGAGGTTTCGGCGATCCGCAGGGAGCTGGGCACCGAGGATCGACGGCGGATGGACCGTTACCTCACCAATGTCCGTGAGATTGAGCGTCGCATCGAGATGATCGAGCGGCACAACGTGAGCGGCGAAGAGCGCGAGATGCCGGAAGCGCCGGCGGGCGTGCCGGACTCCTTCCGTGAGCACATGGAGGTCATGTTCGACCTGCAGGTACTGGCCCTCCAGACCGACATGACGCGGGTCCTCTCGTTCAAGACGGGACGGGACTCGGACAACCGGGTGTTCCCGGAGAGCGGATCGGACAAGCCCTTCCACCCGGCCTCCCACCACGGTGGGCGGGAGGAGTCCATTCTGGAGTTCAACAAGATCTGCCAATACCGCGTGGGGATGGTGCCCTACTTCCTGGACCGGCTCAAGAACACCATGGACGGGGAGTCCAGCTTGCTGGACCAGACGGTGGTGCTCTGGGGCTCGCCCATGGCCGACGCCAACCTGCACAACCACCGCCGCTGTCCGTTGATTCTGATGGGCGGGGGCAACGGCATGCTGGAGGGGAACCTCCACCTCAAGGCCCCCGACGGCACGCCCATGGCCAACGTGATGCTGACGTTGCTTCACAACCTCGGGATGGACGACATGGAGAGCTTCGGCGACTCCACGGGTGAGTTCTCGCTCCGGTCGCCCAACCGGGCCTCCGAGCTCTGATGAAGACGGGCGGCGTGCTCGCCGCGGTTGTGCTGACGGCGGCGGCGCTCCTGGCGTTCGCTCCCCCGGACGCGCCGGTGGCCGACGCCGCCAAGCGCGGCGACGTCGAGGCCGTGCGGGCCCTGCTCAAGGCGGGGGCGGACGTCAACGCGGCCCACGGAGACGGGATGAGCGCCCTCCACTGGGCGGCCGAGCGGGGTGACCGGCAACTGGCCGAGATGCTCCTTTACGCCGGCGCGCGCGTGGATGGCGTGACGCGCATCGGCCAATACACACCGCTTCACGTGGCAAGCCGTTCGGGCAGCGCCTCCGTGGTATCGGTGCTGCTTGCCTCGGGGGCCGATCCCGGAGTCCGGACCACGAACAGCGGCGTGACGCCGCTCCACCTGGCCGCGGCTGCGGGCAGCGCCGACGCGGTGCAGGCCTTGATCGATGCCGGTGCCGACGTAAACGCCCGCGAGACCGAGTGGGAGCAGACCCCGCTCACGTTCGCCGCAGCAGCCAACCGAGTCGAAGTCATCCAGGCGCTCCTGGCCAACGGCGCGGACCCGGGTGTGACGTCCAAAGTGGTAGACCTGGTGCGCCGAGGTGAGCTGGGTCGGGCCGCCCGGACCCGCGAGCGGGAGGTGATCGAGTCCTTGGCGCCGGATGGCCGCGCCTCTGCCGACGCCACCCAGGTACAGACGGCCATCGTGGCGGGGCGCGCCATCCTGGAATCGGGTGAGATCCCCGGTGAGGACGAGGAGCAGGAGGAGGAAGACGAAGACGACGAGCCGCCTCCGACGATCACCACCAAGGGCGGCCTCACCCCGCTCCTCCACGCGGCTCGCCAGGGCCACCACGAAGCGGCCTTCGCGCTGATCGACGGTGGCGCGGACATCGACCAGGTGGGTGCGGGAGAGGGCACGAGCCCGCTCCTCATGGCCACGATCAACGGACACTTCGACCTGGCCATGGCGCTGCTGGAACGCGGCGCCGATCCGAACCTGGCGTCGGGCCTCAACGGCGCTACGCCACTCTGGGCCGCAATCAATACGGAGTGGCAGCCCCGTACCCGCTATCCCCAGCCTCAGGAGGGCGGCCAGCAGCAGACGGGCTATTTGGAGTTGATGGAGGCGCTGTTGGAGGCGGGAGCCGATCCCGACGCGCGCATGACCCGGCACCCGTGGTACATGGTGTACACGGGCTGCGGCAATCGGAACTGCGGGCTCGTGGACACCAACGGCGCCACGCCGTTCTGGCGTGCGGCCTACGCCACCGACGTGGCCGCAATGCGGCTGCTGATGGAGTACGGAGCGGACCCGAACATCCCCACCAGGGCGCCCCATCGGCGGGCCCGCATGACGCCGGACGAGTTCCTCAGGCGCCAGAATCGCCAGCGCCTGGATGACGAGGTGTTCGCCGAGCTGTCCGACTCGGCACAGGTGGTAGCGCTCACCTCGGTGCGCGAGGAGCTGAACGACTCGGTGAAGGCGCTCTATCCGGACTCACTCCTGGCGTCGGCATCGGACTCGCTCCGCCCGGTCATCGTGGCCGAGGCTGAGCGGGCCGACTCCATCCGCGAGACTGAGCCCGATCCCTCCGGACTGCCCAAGGTCGAGGTCGGAGGACCGGGGGTGTTTCCCATCCACGCGGCGTCCGGGGTGGGGTACGGCGAGGGCTTTGCCGGAAATGCCCATCGGCACGTACAAGGCGGATGGATGCCGGCCGTGCGCTACCTGGTCGAGGAGCTGGGGGCAGACGTCGACGCCCGCGACTTCGCCGGCTACAGCGCGCTGCACAACGCCGCGTCACGGGGTGACGACGAGCTGATCCTCTACCTCGTGGAGAAGGGCGCGGACGTGACCGTCGTGAGCCGCCGCGGGCAGACGACGGCGGACATGGCCAACGGCCCGGTCCAACGGGTGTCGCCGTTCCCGGAGACGGTGGCGCTCCTGGAGAAGTTGGGTTCGAAAAACAACCACAACTGTTTGTCGTGCTGACGGCGCTCCGGGCGCGGACGCTGCGCCCGGCCGTCTCCTGACTGGGTCGACTCGGGGGCGCTTGCGTAGCCCGATCCCCGGATTCTAACGTCACACGGACGGCCCCGACCCGGGTGGGTGCGAGGGCCGTGTCCCCACCTCTTCATTTCAAGCAGGCGCGCGAACCATGGCAGCTCCCATTCCCCCTATTTTCTATTTCGACAACCGTGTCGAGGAGGTCACCGCCCTGGCGCCGGGTCACCCGGTCTACCTCCTGACCATGAACGCCGGGGATCAGTTCATCTTGAAGGGCGAGGCCAAGGCCGTCGGCGGCCGGGATGCCCGCGAGATGCGCAAGGGAATGAACTTCGGCTTCGAGGTGGCCAAGAAGGTGGCCCACGGAGCCGCGTCCCGGGCGCTGGACAACATCGAGCAGCGAAACATCCAACAGCTTTTCAACCGCGGCGATCTGGATCAGAACTCGGTCTCCGGCCTCCAGAACGACTACAAAGCCGGACAGCAGTGGGTGCTGATGCAGTACGTGTCGGGGCTCACCGACTTGGGTGCGATCACCGGGTACAAGGGCGGCAAGCTCATGGACTCGGACAAGACGGGCGCGGCGGGCCTGGGCGCGCAGCGGCTGCTCATCCAGCTCAAGAGCAAGGACAACCTGGAGCGGCTGGGCCGACTCATCGCGGTGGACGCGTTTCTGGGCAACGGCGACCGCTTCGACCTGAGCAGCGACAACCGGCTCCAGAACGCGGGCAACCTGTTTTTCCGCTCCAAGAACGGGAATCTGAGCATCCGTGGGCTGGATCCGGTGGACCCCAACTCGCAGTGGGCCAAGTTCGACCAGGATCTCACGACGGTCAAAAAGGCCGTGACCAAGAACGATCAGTGGTTCGGGCTGGATCTGGTGACCGACCAGGGACGGAAGCGTCTGGCCGACCGCGTCATCGCCTCGCTCAACTATCTGCTGATCTCGATGATGGACCCGCGGAATACGGGCAGCGCGAACAGCTACAAGCTGGGCTCGAAGCATCGGAAGCACATTCTGGCCGGCATCAAAGAGGCCACCAAGGAGATCAAGACGCTCTGCAAATCCAGGCTCAGCGGGTCCGGCGGCCGCACGGTTCCGGCCGGACTCCAGTCCCGTACGGAAGAGCTGGGCTGGACCGGGAAGAAGAAGTCCACGTTCTCCCTGTTCCGTAGGCGGCGCTGAGGGTTCGTCCAGCCGGGGCGGCCGGGGTCTGGACTCCGACCGCTCCGGCGCCCCATCATGGCTGGGAGTCCGGACCCGAACGTCCCAAGGAGGCTTCCAGCCATGCGCCCGCACTCCGCATTGATCGCCGTCGCCGCGCTCCTCGTCGCGGCGCCCGTGTCCGTCCGCGCCCAGAGCCCGGACGACTACGCCGCCGCTTTGACCAACCTCGAATGGCGGGAGATCGGCCCGGCCAACATGGGCGGCCGGGTCAGCGCGCTCGTGGGCGTGCCCGGCGATCCGCGGACGTTCTGGGTAGGCGGAGCGGACGGGGGAGTGTGGAAGACCACGAACGGCGGGGTCACCTTCGAAGGCCAATGGCAGGACGAGGAGGCCTATTCGGTGGGTGCGCTGGCCGTTGCCCCTTCGGACGTCAACGTGGTGTGGCTGGGCTCGGGCGAGGGAGATCCGCGCAACTCCGTCTCCTACGGACTGGGGGTATGGCGGTCCACGGACGGAGGCGCGACCTGGGAGCACAAGGGGCTTCGCGGCACGGAGCGCATCAAGCGTGTCGTGGTCCACCCGGACGATCCCGACGTGGCCATGGTCTGTGCCTTGGGGCGGGAGTGGGGCCCCAACGAGGAGCGCGGGGTGTTCCGCACCACGGACGGCGGCGACACCTGGGAGAAGGTCCTCTACATCGACGAGGATACCGGGTGCTCTGACCTGGACCTGGATCTCAGCAATCCGCGCAACGTCTACGCGGGCATGTGGACGTTCCGGCGGCGCCCCTGGCGGTTCGACGGAGGCGGACGGGAAACCGCGCTCTACGTGTCGCGTGACGGCGGCGAGAGCTGGAAGAAGATCACCACCACGCCCGACGAGCCCATGGCCCGCATCGGGGTCAGCGTGGCCCAGTCGTCTCCCAACGTGGTCTACCTGATCACCGAGTATCCCACGGCTGGCACGCTCTTCCGCTCAGACGACTACGGCGAGACCTGGGACATGGTCAACGACGACCGGAGCATCAACTTCCGGCCGTTCTACTACGCCGACGTGTTCGTGGACCCGTCCAACGAGAACACGCTGTTCACCCTGTCCGGCGGGCTCTCCCGGTCCAGGGACGGCGGACGCACGTTCGAACGCATCGCCAGGGACGTGCACGGGGACCACCAGGCCATCTGGATCGACCCGGCGGATGGCGAGCACGTACTCTCCGGAAGCGACGGTGGGGTGCAGGTCAGCCGCGACGGTGGAGACAACTTCCACATCTTCCGCAACGTGGTGCTCTCCCAGTTCTACCACATCTTCGTGGACGACCGGGATCCGTACTGGGTGTGCGGGGGGCTCCAGGACAACGGCAACTGGTGCGGTCCGTCGCGTACCCGCGGGCGCTCGATCCTGGAAGACGAGTGGTACACCGTGAGCGGGGGCGACGGCTTCTACACGGTGTCGGTGCCGGGGCAGCCCAACCTGGTCTACTCGAACGCCCAGGGCGGGTACTTCCGCATCACCGATACCAACTCCGGACAAACCCGCTCGATCGAGCCCCATCCCTGGATGGTGGGATCCCAGGGCCAGAACATGGCCCAGGCCCGCTACCGCTTCAATTGGGACGCGCCGATCGTGATTTCTCCCCACGATCCGGGCACGGTCTATTGGGGCGGAAACGTCGTGTTCCGCAGCCGTGACTACGGACACTCCTGGGACATTATCAGCCCGGACCTGACCACCGACGACCCCGAAAAGCAGTTGGATTCCGGGGGAGAGGTCTACAACGACAACACCGCTGCGGAATTCCACACCACGATTCTGGCCATTGCGGAGTCGCCCGTGGAGGCCGGCGTGATCTGGGTGGGGACCGACGACGGCAACGTGCAGCTCACGAGAAACGGCGGGCTGGACTGGGTCAACCTGAGGGACAACGTGCCCGGCCTGCCCGAGGAGACCTGGATCGGCAACATCGAAGTCTCGGCGACCGAAGCCGGCACGGCGTTCCTGGCAGTGGACAACCACCGGCTGGACGACTTCACCCCGCACATCTATGAGACACGCGACTACGGTGAGTCGTGGCGGGACCTGTCCGCGGGCCTCCCGCAGGACGACTACGTGAAGGTGCTCCGGCAGCACCCCGACAATCCCGACCTGCTTTTCGTGGGCATGGACCGGGGGATCTACGCGTCGTTCGATCGGGGAGATACCTGGGTGGACATCCGCAACAACCTCCCGCGTGTGTCCGTGCGCGGCATCAGGATCGAGCCTCGCTACAACGACCTGGTCATCGGCACCCACGGCCGGGGCGCCTGGATCCTGGACGACATCGGCCCACTGGCCGAGCTGGCCCAGGCCGTGACGCAGGAGACCCACCTCTTCGACGTCCGCACGGCCACCGACTGGGAGAGCTGGAACCGCGACTCCAACCTGGGCCAGAGCCGCTTCCGGGGTGAAAACCCCGAGCAGGGCGCGTACATCAACTACTACCTCGGATCCGCCCCTTCCGCCGTGGCCGACGACGACGCGATGGCGGAGAACGGCGAGAACGGAGGTGAGGAGCCGCCGGCCCGCCGAGCCCAAGCACCGGTGGTGCGCATCACCGACGCCCAGGGCCAACTGGTGCGAGAGATCGTCGACCGTGAGGCCACCGCCGGAGTGAACCGGGTGGCCTGGAACCTCACCTGGGAGGGCCCCACCCGCGTCACGGGGACGGGTGGGGGCGGGGGCTTCTTCTTCGGCAACTTCGGCCCGCCGGCCGCTCCCGGCACCTACACCGCCACCCTCACCGCCAACGGCCAGGAGATGTCCAAGACGTTCCAGGTCCGCGGCGACCCCGCGCTGGACGTGAGCCCTGCCGACTACGGCGCACGCACGGCCACGGCGCTGGAGGTGAGGGATCTACAGAACCGGGTCAACGGGATGATCAACGCCCTGATCGACATGCGCGGGCAGGTCGATGGGGTCCTGGAAGCCATCAAGGACAAAGACCTCACCAACGAGACCGCGATCCGCACGCAGGCCAACACCGCCAAGCGGGAGATCGACGCCCTGGAGAACGAGCTGCGGCGGCCCCCGCCGCGGATGGGCTATCGTCAGTACCCGCGACTCTCGGAACAGCTCAGCTTCGTGAACCGGGGCATCGTGGGCGCCCAGGCGCGGCCGACCGAAGCCCACACGCAAGTGGTTGGCGAAGTGGCTGCCATGGCCGACGAGCGCGAAAACGACATGCAGAGGCTGATCGACACCACGATCCAGGAGCTCAACCGGCTACTGGAGGGTCAGTCGGGCGTGATCGTGGCCTGGGAGCGCGTGCGCCGGGTGAGCTGAGGCGGTGGGGCGGGGGTGGAGATATGGTGGTCTCCACCCCCGCGGGGTTCGGGCAGGACTACCCGATCACGAGTCTTGATCGAGTTCAGCTGATGTACTCGCTAGTGATCGCTCGGTATCAGCCAACCAGCTTACCCACATCTGGATGAGCGCCGCCTCATTCTCGGCGCGAGTTCCGACGAGCGATCGAGTGTTTGATGATGTGTAGGGAACGAAGCTCGAGATATATGTCGGATAACCAAAATCCGAGTATACAAGTTCCAATGATCTCAAGGGTTCCGGGCACCGGTCTGGATTGTCAAGTATCCAGGATAGTATGACGTACAGCCACTTTTTGATCGTGTGGGCACGTGGGCCCGTCGGATCGGGCGGTTCTCTTCTCCGCGTCTCAAAGGGAGCGTTGGCTGCGAATCGATTAATCCACTCGATTAACGATGTGTGATCGTCGAGCGTCGACGCAAGGATGCTAGCAGATCGTGGTGAAATCAGATCATACTGGAGTCCAAAATAGATGATTTGTCGATCGATTTCAGTTTTCGTCAAGACGTAATCGGTCGGAATGTGATGTTTCCAAACATCCATCGCGCTACCGTTTTGGTTGGTTCGGATACCCGGTGATTGTGCCTCCGGGTATGAAACGTTGATGGCTGATGGCTCCATCTTGGTCTATAATGTACTCCACTATACCGTCCTTGCCATCGAGTGCATGCCTATTTACGATCGAGTTCGTGCATGCACGTGGTCACGAAGTCCGTAAATCGATCCGATATCAATGCGGACCATCGACCTCCCTCTAGGTAGCGATATACCGGCGGATCGTTACCGTCGCCTCGAAGATACAGAAACTGATACCCCTGGTGCATTGCGATCACGACACACGTACGATCCAGTGTCACATCGGCAGCGTTAGCTTCGAGTAGCTCGATAGCGTCGCGACGCAATCCGATGATTTCGGGATAGAACGCATCCGTGCCCACCCACAAGTTGCCACATCGGCGTCCTGCGATCTCCAAGAAGGCCCGATACGCATATGGCAGGCGTACGCCTTGGTCTGCGGCGACTTCGTCGATGAGGTCGGGGGGTAGTCCTTCGCAGGGGTGGTGAGTTGGGTTTAGGATGGACTCCACATGCTTAATGAAACTCGTATGTTCCTGCTCTGTCATATGGATGCGGCCCACTAGTAGCGTTTCCCGTGCGTCGCCGCGGTGGAGATATGGTCGCCTCCACCCCCGCTGATCCGGTCAGTACTACGGTTCAACACGAATGGCTTCCGACGCGTACCCCGCCTTGCGGAGTACTTGAGCGAGGGTGTGGACAGTGTCCCGCTGGGACGTGGTGGAACTGCGTTGCCATCGATCCACGTCAAAGGTCAGATCGATTTCACCGCGCATATCCGCGACTACATTCGGAAACTCGGCTTCCCAGAACTCTGGGCGTATGACGCCGTGTAATCGCCTGTGGACCTCATCGCTTCGCACATCGTCATACAATATGACCGTCGTCCCACGATGCTCTAACTCGTACCCTTCTCCGAAGTTCACGCTGTCGATCGCTCGGACGATGGACCAGCCCGAGGCGTTGCGGAAGCATTCCACTACATCTGAGACGCGGTCGTCGGTTCGTAGATTTACCAACATGGGGAGGCGCTCGACTACGCCACTCGTCAATAAACGGTCCACCCTGAGGCATCACACGTAGGTTACCGCCACACCCAGGAATAGTGCCACATCAAGGCGTCCAGCGCATCATCGTCTAGGCAGGCATGCTTTGCCTTGATCGACGTCCGTACTTCCCGAATGTCCCTCAGGAAGTCTCGATTCAACCACTCAGTGCGCTCGCGCTGGACGTCGATAAACAGCTGTTCGATCGCTGCCACCAACGCCGTGCCCTCCCGGAGTCCGAATTCTGCTGTGACGGCGTCCGGATCCAACTGTGGGAAGGATCGATGTCCCCAGCCCAGGTAGATTACAATCGCTTTCGCCAGCGCCGACGGATCGACTGCGGATTCCTCTTGTGATGATCCCTCTCGGCTAGACACGGTCACCTTACCTTTCTGACAAGCTCCTGATCTACAACGTGGCGAAGAAGTGATGGCTCGAGAGCATCTGAGGCCACGTCAAAGGTACGCTTCCGACCGGCTCCCGGATACCGCGGCGAAGGCGAACGCGACGGGGACCACGACCATCGTCAGGAACAGGTAATCTCTCGCCGAGATAAAGGTCGAGGGTGATACCAGACCAACCAGGTTGATGATGAGCCCTGGGACGATCCCCACCATAGCGGCAAAGAGCATCAAACCCAGTTGGCGGTCATAGCGGACCTGCGGAGTGGCCCTCATGTAGTTCCTCAGGACCAGGGCTACGGCGGCTCCCAGGTATCCAACCAGGAAGATGCCGACGATGGTCCGCACGGCAACGTTCAGACTGCTCGTGGCGGCAGGCTGGAACAGGATCAGGGCCGCCAACAGAATGCCCACGGCCAACGGCGGAACGAAGATCCACGTGGGGGCGCCCCGCGCTCCGGTGTAGCCTCCGGGTCTTCCGGCACGCACGAGAAAATCCACCAGTGCGCCGAAGCCGAGGAAGATCACCGGAATGACCAGGGCGCCAACCGCGTTCCGGATCGGAGTAGATCGGATGTGCGGTCCGACGAGGAACGCGAACGAGAAACAGACTCCCACCATAGCCCAGACCGTGGTGCCGGGGTTTGGAGTCTTGAAGTAGGCCCAGATGCCACACGCGAGGAAGAGGGCCCCCATCAACCAAACCACGTAGGATGTCACTGCGTCGCGACGGGTCTGGGGTGCGTGCTCGATCAGGAGCGGAACCTCGATGTCGTTTCGTTGCACGACGGTTCGGCTCAGCTCCCCTGATTGGAGGCGCGGGAGCTGCGACTGCCCTCGCGTGTCTTCCACCGCCACGCCGCGGATGCGTATCAGTACGTCGCCAACCTCCATTCCGGCCCGTGCGGCCGGGCTCGCTTCGTCGACGTGGATCACGGTGTTGTTGCCGTCCGTTGTGTATCCGGAGTACACGAACGAGGCGATGTTGCGGAGACCCAAGAGGCCCCAGACGACGAGGATGGCGGCCAAGGTAAGGAACAACGTCTTGTGGCGTGGCCGGCGTACGTCACGCATGAAACCGTCTCCTATGACAACCGATGGTTGGGTTCACCGGATGGGTGGTGCCGGTTTCGTTCAGTTTTCGTGATGCTTGATTCCGGCGCATCACGCGTTTCCGTGATTTTGGAGCGACGGGGGCCGTTTTGTGATACGGCAGTCCCATCTGGCCATGGACGGATTTAGAGCCTGACCAAGGCGTCAGGCCGTGCCCTGTCCCGGATGCTCGCGTGGCGCGGCCTGGTAAGTCGTCTGAAGCACGATCTGGAACGGTGCCTCGTCCGAAGACCCGACACCTCGTTGTTCTGTGTCTCGGAGCATTCTGAGAGGTCGAAAATCGGGCCTGTATATTTAGGGTATCTCGCTGCTCTACTGTGACTTACCGGAGGTGCCCGCCATGCCGTACACGTATACGCCTCTCGCCGATTCTGTCCGTTCGGCTCACTGGTCGCTCGCCATCCGCGAGCGTGCCGTTACGCCCGCGCACCCGTCGTCCGCTGCGCCACCGACTGACAGCGCCGACCCCGACGAGGAACTCTTCGAGCTCGGCGAGCGCTGCGCGGAAGCCTACATGGAGGCCGCGGTCATGGAGTGCGAAGCCATGGCCCTGCTCGCCCGGTTCGACCGGCGCCAAGGTTGGAAGCCTCAGGGCTTCGGCTCCGCGGCCGAATGGCTGGCCTGGCGGACCGGCGTCACGCTCGGCACCGCCCGCGAACGCGTACGCACCGCGCTGGCACTCGAAAAGCTCCCCGAGACCTCGGCCGCGATGCAGAACGGTGAGCTCTCGTTCTCGAAGGTGCGGGCACTCACGCGTGCTGCCACGCCCGACAACGAGGCCCAACTCCTCGAGTTTGCCAGGGCGGGATCGACCGCCACGCTCGAACGTGTCGTGCGCGGATGGAAGAAGCTCGACCGCACCGGCGAGGTCAGGGCCGAACAGCTCCGTCACCGGACCCGCACGTTCTCGGCCTGGGTCGACGACGACGGGATGGTCGTGGTCAAAGGCAGGCTCGACCCCGAGGTCGGCGCGGTGCTGATGCGCGCGGTCGAGGCCGCAAGTGATGCGCTGTTCCGAGCGACCGACGACGCGCCGGCCGGCGACGCGACTGACGACACTGAACCGCAGCAGCGTCGGGCCGACGCGATCGGGCTGATTGCCGAGCGGGCGTTGGCCGCGGGGTTCGGGGGCGAGGGTGTGCCGGTGAGCGGATCCCGGGCCGAGCGCTATCAGGTGATGCTACACGTGGATCCGGAGACATTGACTGAACATGGCGACCCCGGCGAGTCCGAGCTGGAAGACGGGACGAGAGTTTCAGGTGAAACGTCGCGACGCATCGCGTGCGACTCCGGAGTGGTGCGAATCGCGCGCCGATCCGACGGCGCGGTGGTCGGGGTAGGCCGAAAGACCCGATCTGTGCCGCCGAGCCTGCGGCGAGCGCTGGAAGTACGGGACCGCGGCTGCCGGTTTCCCGGATGTGGGCTCCGCTTTACCGATGCGCATCACGTCAAACACTGGGCGGATGGCGGCGAGACCAGCTTGAGGAACCTGGTGTTGCTCTGCCGGAAGCATCACCGGGCGGTGCACGAGGGTGGGGTGCGGGTGTGTTTGGATGTCGAGGGCAAGGTCGCGTTCTTCGCGCCCGACGGGAAAGTGCTGTGTGACGCGCCACCGAGGCCAGATCGGCCGGTCTTGCCGAGGCGGCGGCTGGACGCGGAGGCCCGGAGCGCGTTGCCCCGCCACCGGCTGGGTGCATCCAAGTGGGCGAAAGACTCACAAGTGCCATGGGAGGTGGAGGCGGCGGTGTGGGAGGTGCTCGATGGATGAGTGAGGTTGCCAGGCAGCCGATCGCGCGGAGATTCCGCTCCCGAGCCCGGCCTCACCACCCATCCTCGGAGCCGACAGCGATGCCTGCATGACCGACCAGCCGTTCCGCCTCATGGCGGTCTTGGCCCATCCGGACGATGAGTCGTTGGGATGCGGCGGCACGCTGGCCCGTTATGCCGGCGAGGGTGTCGAGACCTTTGTGGTCACGGCCACTCGTGGGCAGAGTGGGCGGTACCGGGGCGAGCGGTTCGGCTCCGGGACGCTTCATCCCGGGCCCGATGAGTTGGGCCGGATTCGTGAGGCGGAGCTGCGGGCGGCTTGCCGGGTGCTGGGTGTTCGTGGGGTGCGGGTTCTCGACTACCTCGACGGGGCGCTCGACCGGGCCGATCCCCGCGAGGTGATCGCGACCATCGCATCCGAGCTTCGGCGGGTTCGGCCGCAGGTGGTGATCACGTTCGCGCCGGATGGGTCGTACGGGCATCCGGATCACATTGCGATCTCCCAACTGACCACGGCCGCTCTCATCCGCGCTGCCGCGCCTGGCCCGGGCGGGGAGGAGCCGCACTTGGTGTCCAAGCTCTACTACATGGCCTGGACGGACTCGGTGTGGGCCGCCTATCAGGAGGCGTTTCGGCAGCTCCGGGTTACGGTGGATGGGGTGGAGCGGCAGGCCGCTCCTTGGCTGGACTGGGCTGTCACGACCGCGTTGGACACCCGTGCGGTTTGGGCTACGGTGTGGGAGGCCGTCTCGTGCCACGAGTCTCAGGTGTCGGCTTATGAGGGGCTACGGAACCTGTCTCCCGAGAGCCACGAAGCCCTTTGGGGTGTGCAGCAGTACTACCGTGCCGCGAGCCTGGTGAATGGCGGCCGGGAGATCGAGACGGATCTTTTCGAGGGCCTGAGGGGACTCGCTTGATCCGGAGACTCGCTTGATCCGGAGACCCGACCCGACCGCCCGCCAAGAGGAGGCGCGTGCACCGATGACACTGCCGACCCTGACATCCCGCGCCGCCGAAATCGACATGTCCCCCGACGAGTTCCGCGCAGCCGGACACGAGCTGGTCGACCGCGTGGCGGACCTACTGGCCGGAATCGCGGATCGGCCGGTGGCGCCGGGCGAGGACCGGGAGACCATTCGGGCGCTGGTGGGCTCGGACCGTCCGTTGCCCGAGGAGGGAGAGCCGGCGGCAGAGGTGCTGCGCTCGGCCACGGAGCTGCTCTTCGAGCACTCCACGTTCAATGGACACCCGCGCTTCTTCGCGTATATCACCGCGTCGGCGGCGCCCATCGGGGTGCTGGGCGACATGCTGGCGGCGGCGGTGAACCCCAACGTGGGCGGCTGGGCGCTCTCGCCCACCGCGACCGAGATCGAGGCCCAGGCAGTGCGCTGGATCGCCGAGCTGATCGGCTATCCCACCGACTGCGGCGGGCTGATGGTGTCGGGCGGGAACATGGCCAACATGGTCTGCTTCTTCGCTGCCCGGGCGGCTATGGCGGATTGGGATATCCGGGCCGAGGGCGCCGGGGGCCGCGAGAAAGGGCAGCTCAGGGCGTACGTATCCGACGCGGCCCACACCTGGGTGCAGAAGGCGGCCGACCTGTCGGGCCTGGGCAGCGCGAGCGTGCGTTGGATCGAGACCGATGACGGGCAGCGCATCCGGATGGACCGGCTGCGAGAGCAGATCGCGGCGGACCGGGCCGCCGGGGATCTTCCGTTCATGGTTGTGGGCACGGGCGGCTCGGTGAGCACTGGGGCCGTGGATCCGCTGCCCGAGATCGCCGCGCTCTGCCGCGACGAGAACCTCTGGTTCCACGTCGACGGCGCCTACGGCGGGTTCGCCGCCGCGGCGCCCAACGTGCCCGACGACCTTCGCGGCTTGGCGCTGGCCGACTCCGTGGCCGTGGATCCGCACAAGTGGCTCTACGCGCCGCTCGAGGCGGGGTGCGCGCTGGTGCGGGACGCCAGCACGCTGCTGGGGGCGTTCTCCTATCATCCCGACTACTACAATTTCGATCCCGACACCACGAACTACTTCGATCTGGGTCCCCAGAACTCGCGGGGATTTCGGGCCCTCAAGGTGTGGCTCCAGCTCCGCCAGGTCGGCGGCAACGGATACCGCCGCATGATCGCCCAGGACATTCGGCTATCCGAAGCCTTGGCCGAGGCCGTGCGAGCCCATCCCGATCTGGAGCACCACGGACAGCAGCTCAGCATCGCCACGTTCCGCTATGTGCCCGAGCGCCTTCGCGACGCCGGGACAGCGGCCGGCGCTGAGGACTACCTCAACCGACTCAACCAGGACATTCAGACCCGGTTGGAGCAGGGGGGCGAGGCGTTCGTGTCCAACGCCGTGATCGACGGCCGCTACCTGCTCCGCGCGTGCATCGTGAACTTCCGCACCGGGCCGGCCGACGTGCTGGCCTTGCCGGATATCGTGGCGCGGGTCGGGGCCGAGGCCGATGCAGCTCTGGCCGCCGGTGAAGAGGCGTAGGACCGATGTACTCGGTCGCTTGACACGCGTCCGCGGACCCGCTGATTCTCTTTGGATTCACCCAGCTACGAGGTTCGATCTCCCATGCGCATCGCCACGCTGTTGCTTGTCGTCGCTTCGGTATGTGCCCTCCCTCGGATCGCTTCGGCTCAGAGCCAGCCGACCGTTGTCCGCATCGAGGCAGAGCCGGCCCGCCTGGTCGTGACCGCCGGCGACACCGTGGCGCTCCGCATCACCGCCTACGGCGCCGACGGGTCCGCGCTGGAGGGAGCGCCGATTCGATTGGCCGCGCCCCGCCAGGACGTAGACGTGCGGCAATGGTACCGGGACGGCCGGGTGGTGGCCCGCCGGGCCGGTGAGCACAGGATCCTGGTCGTCGCCCCGGGAGCCGAAGGGCAACCCGTGCAGCTCGAGGTTCCGATGGTGGTGGAATGGCCGGCGGTGACCCGTGTCGAGGCGGCCGCAGACGCCGGGCGGCTCTACGCCGGAACCACGCTCCGGCACCGGGCTTCGGCGTATCATGCCGACGGGTCGGAACGGCCCGAGCCGGACATCGGGTGGAGCTCCAGCGATCCCACGGTTGCCGTGGTGAACGAGTTCGGACACGTGACGGCCGTCGCCCCGGGGCGTGTGTCGATCGTGGCGAACGTCGAGGGCACGCGCGGAAGCACGGAGCATCAGGTGCTGCCGTTCCCCGAGGCCACGTTGGAGATATCCGGGGGCGCCGCCGAGGCTCGGACCGGCGACGTGCAGACGTTCCGGGCCACCGTGCGAAGCAGTGGCGGAGACCTGATGGACGACGTGCCCGTGACGTGGTCACTCGTATACGAGGCGGCGTCCGGAGTCCAGGCGCCCGCGGCACCCGGGCAAGTCAAAGACGGAAAGTTCGTGGCCGACGTGCCCGGCCTCTACACGGTCATGGCCAGCGCCGGGCCGCTCGCCGCTCGTCACACGCTGAACGTCTCACCCCGTGAGGTCGTGCAGCGGGTCACCCTGCTCGGACAGGGGCAGATCAAGGATCACTATACGAGCGATTTCTGGGTGTTCGAGGGAGCCGACGGACGGGACTACGCCATGACCGGCTCCCGGCAGGGGCAGAGTCACGCGTTCATCTGGGACGTCACCGATCCCGGCAACGTAGTGAAGACCGACTCGATTCAGGTGGACGCCCGCTCGGTGAACGACGTCAAGGCGTCACCCGACGGCCGCTACGCGGTCATCTCCCGGGAGGGCGCGTCTAACCGTCGGAACGGCGTGGTGATCCTCGACATGAGCACACCGGCCCATCCGGTGGTGGCGTCGGTCTACGATGAGGGTCTGACCGGCGGCGTCCACAACGTCTACGCGACCAACGACTACCTGTTTGCGCTCTCCGGGGGCGACAAGTACGTGATCCTCGACATGCGCGACATCTACAATCCCACGTACGTCAGCGAGTACGATCACCCCGACAGCCGTCTGCACGACGTGTGGGTCCACGACGGGCTGGCCTACTCGGCCGAGTGGGAAACCGGGGTGGTCGTTGTGGACGTGGGGAACGGGCGTTGGGGCGGGACCATCGAGCGTCCCGTGTTCGTGACGTCGTTCCCGCTTCCGACCGGCGCCACGCACGCCGTCTTCCCCTACTACCAAGAGTCGACCGGGAAATTCTACCTGTTCGTGGGCGACGAGATCATCAGCCGCCGCGGATTGCCGTGGGAGGGCACCGGCCCCGATTTCCGTATGCCCTACGATCCCGAGACCGGCAGGGGAGGGTATCCCCGGGCCACGTCGGGATACATCCAGATCGTGGACTTCACCGATCCCGAGCAGCCGGAGATGGTGGCCCGGTACGAGGTGAAGGAGTATGGGACGCACAACATCTGGGTGGAAGACGACGTGCTGTACCAGGCCTACTACGAGGGCGGCGTCCGCATCGTGGACGTGTCGGGTGAGCTGATGGGGAACCTGTATACCCAGGGGAGGGAGATCGCGGTGTTCAAGGCGCACGATCCGGTGGGGTGGATCGCGAACGCGCCGGCGGCATGGTCGGTCATGCCGTACAAGGGCAACATCTTCTTCTCCGACAACACGAGCGGGCTTTGGTCCATCAAGCTGGAGCCGCGGATCAACCTGACGCCCTAGCACCCTGACCGGGCTACCGGTCTAGCCGCCTCCGTCGATTTTCCAGAACGCGATTCCGCCGGCCTGCTGCCCGACGGCGGCCGAGGCAACGAGCTCCAGCGTGCGGAGGTCGAGGACGTCGACCTTGCCGGGCTCCATGCCCACGCCCTCGACGCTCACGAACGCGTAGCGTCCGTCGGGCGACACGACCACGCCGTGAGGAATGGTGGTGCTGGAGGCGGCAGTGCCCAGCGCCCGGCCCGATTCCAGGTCCAGCACCAGAATCTCGTGGGCCTTCTTGAGCGTCGCGACCAGGCGTGTGCCGTCCGGGGTGACGTCCAGGTTGTAGGGGCCGGCTCCGGTCTCGAACGTGCGAGCGACCTCCCAGGACTCGAGGTTGACCTCGAGCACACGGTCCGCGCCGTTGCAGGCCACGTAGACCATCTCGCCCGCGGGCGCCGGTATGGCCCAGGTGGGCGAGCATCCGGCCTGCAGATCGAGCGTACGGCTCACCTCGTAGGTACGGGTGTCCATCTCGACCAACACGTGGTCCATCATGCAAGCGGAGTAGAGGCGGATCCCGTCGGGGTGCATGCGGGCGCCGTGGGGCATCACGCACGTCTCCGTGCGGGCCACCTCGATGCCATCGGGCGTGTAGACCGTGGAGATGGACGACGGGACGTGCGAGCCATGCAGGTTGAAGTTGGCCACGAACGCGTAGAGCCCGTCGGGGGTCAGGTCGAGCGTAGCCGGAAACCGGCCCAGCTCCGTGGGCCTGCCGATCACCGAGTCGGGGCCGGCGGCCAACTTCCACAGCCGGCCGTCGGGGACCCCGTGGGCGGTGGTCATATAGATGGTCGATCCGTCGGGCGAGATCCTGAGTCCATGGGGCCCGTCGGTCTCGTCGGGCAGCTCGCCCACGTGGACGGTGTGGTCCACCGATGCCGTGGTGCCGTCGAACTTGACGCGGTGGAGCAGGTCGGCGGATTCCGCGGCCACGTAGACGTAATAGGTAACGGGAACGTCCTGGGCGGCGGCGGCCGGCGAAGCGAGGGCGCACGTGAGCACCAACCAAACCGATCCCGTGCGCGTCCAAAGGCGAGTGGTAGAATAGGCCATGCCTGAAGCTAAGCTCCTTCGACGGATCGCGGGAGCGGTGCGGGCCTCCTGCGCCGGAAGTGCGATCGTGGCATCCATCTTGACAGTCGGGCTGGCGTTTTTCTAGCTTCCACTTCTCTTGATGCGGGGTGGAGCAGTCTGGTAGCTCGTCGGGCTCATAACCCGAAGGTCGCAGGTTCGAATCCTGCCCCCGCTACTGACTGAAACGCCGCCTTTCCCGGCGGCGTTTCACGTGTGAAACCAGGCTGTACGTAACGCGAGGCTGCAATCCGTCGATGATCACCGGCGCACAGGACCGTTGGCAGCGCGTCCGCCGTTGGTGGACGCCGGCGGACTCCTGGTCTCGAGCGCGAGACCAGGCGGGCGGGGTGCCTCGCTAGGATCACCGGAAAAGAGCCCCGCATCCGCCCTGGAGCCGCAAGGCCTGGGCGGTTTTTTTGTCGGCCAGGTAGCTCAGTTGGTAGAGCACACGACTGAAAATCGTGGTGTCGGCGGTTCGATTCCGCCCCTGGCCATGCGGGGTAAGAACATCAGCACGAGAAGGGTTGGTCGTTAGGTCCGTAGCTCAAGTGGTAGAGCACCGGTCTCCAAAACCGGGGGTTGGGGGTTCGAGTCCCTCCGGGCCTGTAGGGGAGGTCGTGCCGCCCCCATCGTCTATCGGCTAGGACACCACTCTTTCAAGGTGGAGAGCGGGGTTCGATTCCCCGTGGGGGCATGCAGGAGAAGGGGCTGTAGCTCAGTTTGGTTAGAGTGCCGGTCTGTCACACCGGAGGTCGCGGGTTCGAGTCCCGTCAGCCCCGCTGGACCGGAAGTATCACGGTCGGCGGAAGTCGCCTCGAGGCGACCGATTGAAAACACGGGTCGTGTGGGTGTTGGGGCCGTAGCTCAGTTGGGAGAGCGCCTGAATGGCATTCAGGAGGTCAGGGGTTCGACTCCCCTCGGCTCCATGTACGTAGGTTTCAGCTCGGGTGGCGGAATTGGTAGACGCGCAGGGTTCAGGACCCTGTGGGGGTTAACCCCGTGAGGGTTCGAGTCCCTCCCCGAGCATGCGGTCGTGTGAGCGGCCCAACGGATTTGGGCCCACGTGCTGGAATTGGTAGACAGGCTGGTTTGAGGGACCAGTGCCGGAAACGGCGTACAGGTTCGAGTCCTGTCGTGGGCATGCCGCACATCGACGGTGAGCGCCCGTAGCTCAATTGGATAGAGTACCTGACTACGGATCAGGGGGTTGGGGGTTCGAGTCCTCCCGGGCGCATTTGGACGACGCACAGTGCGGATCGCGAAAGGGCGCGTAGCTCAGTTGGTTAGAGCGCTACGTTGACATCGTAGAGGTCAGAGGTTCGAGTCCTCTCGCGCCCATGGCGGTGTGGTTTTTGCCCCTCCCCGGGAGCGCGTTCAGGACCGGGGAAAGCCCGCCAAACCGAAGGACGGGGCCGTAGCTCAGTTGGGAGAGCGCAGCGTTCGCAATGCTGAGGTCAGGGGTTCGACTCCCCTCGGCTCCACTTCGCCACCGTAGCTCAGCTGGTAGAGCACGTCACTCGTAATGACGGGGTCGTCGGTTCGAGTCCGACCGGTGGCTCTTGCCTGGAGGAAACGCGAGTCCGAGCTTGAAAACGGACATAGCCCCGTGGTGTAATTGGCAACACGTCTGACTCTGGATCAGAAGAGTCCTGGTTCGAGCCCAGGCGGGGCTATATTTAGAAGGCGACGGTAGCAGAATGGTGACCGTTTGGAGGGATGGCCGAGTGGCTTAAGGCGGCGCCCTGCTAAGGCGTTGGTGCTTGCACCGCGTGGGTTCGAATCCCACTCCCTCCGTACGTAGCGTCGGCGTCCCGGCCGCGCTTTCGGTGCCTTTGGACGGGTGGCCGAGTGGCTTAAGGCGCACGATTGGAAATCGTGTGGGCTAACGCCCGCGTGGGTTCGAATCCCACCCCGTCCGTTGAATCAAGACAGCAGATAAGAGCACAAACGGAGAGTGGACTAAGGGTTCGAGCCGAGCGAGCGAAGCGAGCGAGACGACCGAGGATCGGCGAAGCCGACCGGAGGTCAATCCCACCCCGTCCGTTGAATCAAGACAGCAGATAAGAGCACAAACGGAGAGTGGACTAAGGGTTCGAGCCGAGCGAGCGAAGCGAGCGAGACGACCGAGGATCGGCGAAGCCGACCGGAGGTCAATCCCACCCCGTCCGTTAGATCAGGACAGCAGATAAGAGCACAAACGGGGAGTGGACTAAGGGTTCGAGCCGAGCGAGCGAAGCGAGCGAGACGACCGAGGATCGGCGAAGCCGACCGGAGGTCAATCCCACCCCGTCCGTTAGATCAGGACAGCAGATAAGAGCACAAACGGAGAGTGGACTAGGGTTCGAGCCGAGCGAGCGAAGCGAGCGAGACGACCGAGGATCGGCGAAGCCGACCGGAGGTCAATCCCACCCCCTGATCCGCATCATACATCGGCGCGACAATATCCCGAGTTCGAAACGGGGCGTGGCTCAGTCCGGTAGAGCGCTGCGTTCGGGACGCAGAGGTCCCCGGTTCAAATCCGGGCGCCCCGATTTTTCCGGCTCCCAGTGGGCCGGAGTTCGTTGGAGGCGTAGTCTAATTGGTAAGGCACCGCACTCGAAATGCGGCGGGCGCAAGCCCTTGGGGGTTCGAGTCCCTCCGCCTCCGTTTGCTCGTATGACCTGAACCACATCAGCTTCGCCCTTCCGGCCCTCGTCGGTATTCTTGCCGTCGGGGACGTCTTCGTCTTGGGGTGTTGCGTCTTCTGTCCGACGGGCCTTGCGCATCAGGGTAGACCGTCGGACGCCGACTCTGAAGCCGTCGCAACCTCATCTAACGCCGGTGATTCGCCCGTCCTAGCTGAGCAGCTTGTTGTGGAGGTCCAGACCTAGCCGGACCTTCAATGCTCCCAACAGCCCAGCTCTTCTGGCGGGAAACCGTAGGTCGCCGCCGCACAATTGGTGCGGGGCGAGAACTCCAGTGCCGCCGAGTCCGGTTGCTCTGCAGCGAGCTCCCACTAGAATCCACCAGATTGCTCAACAGACCAAACGGAAGCCAAGCCCTATCGTGTCTCGCAAGCTCCTCTCGGTGTTCACTGGCGCCGGCGGACTCGACCTAGGTTTTGAAGCCGCCGGCTTCGAGACGATCGGATGCGTCGAGCTAGATCCCGTCGCACGCAGCACTCTCGAGATGAACCGCCCTAGGTGGCCACGGCTTCCCCCCCATGATGTTTGCGAGCTTGGGGTATCCGCGACGCCGGAAACGCTACGTGTGGCCCCTGGGACTCTAGACCTCTTGATCGGGGGCCCACCCTGTCAGCCGTTCTCCAAGGCTGGCCAGTGGGCCCAGAACGGACGCAGAGGGCTGCAGGATCAACGTGCCGACGCCTTGTCTGGCGTCGTGGAGCTTGCCAGAAGGTTATCTCCGAGAATCATCCTGCTGGAGAACGTACCTGGATTCGTAACCGGCAAGTCGTCCGCCATGCCTTGGCTCGCGGGGCAGCTCGGGAAACCGAACAAGAACGGCTGGTCATATGCTTTGACATGGCGCGTCTTGGATGCCGCCGACTTCGGAGTGCCCCAGCACCGCAAGCGGGCCATCGTGATCCTCACTCGAAACGACCTGGCTCCGCCCGAGTGGCCTCAGCCCGTCACCGCTGAGCAGCCGCCGACGTGCTGGGATGCCCTTCACGACGCGCCAGTTGACGAACTCCCTTCTCCTCGCGGATTCTACAGCGGCTTGTTGTCGTCGATCCCTGAGGGGAGGAACTACCAATGGCACACGGCCAAGGGGGGCGGGAAGCCTCTCTTCGGATATCGTACACGCTACTGGTCGTTCCTCCTCAAGTTGGCCAAGGACAGGCCGTCGTGGACGGTTTCAGCTCAACCGGGTCCCTCGACAGGCCCATTTCACTGGGATAATCGACCTCTCAGCGTGCCCGAACTCAAGAGACTGCAGACCTTCCCTGACACTTGGCGCTTTTCCGGTAATCCCAAGGAACAACGCCGGCAGATTGGGAACGCTACCCCTTGCGCCTTCGCGGAACTCCTGGCCCGAGCCATGATGGTCCATCTGGGGGGGGCGGTCGAGGGCCCGCCGCGATACCAGGTGCGGCCAGCTTCGTCGCCAGTTCCGCCGGAGGCGCCGCTCGCTCCTGTCTCAAAGGAGTATCTGCATCTCGTGGGCGACCATTCACCTCACGCCGGAACTGGAAGGGGCCCCCGGCCTCGCATGGATCGGTAAACACGGAACAGCCAATGGGAATCGCCACGAATCTGAGCTACGCGACCCTCGACCAGCTGCACCTCGACGCGCGAAATCCGCGCCTCGGCCATGCGCGCGTGGAGGAGGGGTTATCGCAGGAGGATGTCCTCGACATCATGCGCACGTGGACGCTAGAGGAACTCGCGATCTCCTACATCGAGGAAGGGCGCTTCTGGACCCATGAGGCACTCTTGGTCGTCGACGAGGGCGGTGAGCTAGTTGTGGTGGAGGGTAATCGTCGGCTTGCGGCCCTCAAGCTGCTCAAATCGGCGAAAGAAGACCCGGACAACTGCCCCAAGAAATGGAAGAACATCGTCGAATCTGGCGAGGTCCCGGACTCTCTATTCGAGCGAATCCCCTACTTCTTGGTTGACGACCGCAAGGACGTCGAGGCGTTCTTGGGCTTCCGTCACGTGACCGGCATCAAGGAGTGGCACCCTGCGGAGAAGGCTGCCTACATCGCCAAACTCATCGATGAGCGGGAGTTCAGTTACGTCGATGTCATGCGGAAGATCGGTAGCAAGACTCCCAGCGTTCGGCAGAACTACATTTCATACCGCCTGCTTGAGCAGATTCTCGATTCTTTCGAGGAGATTGAGGCCGAACTGGCTGAGGACCGTTTCTCGGTCATGTACTTGTCCCTGCGAAGTCCCGGAGTGCAGGGCTTCTTGGCGATTGACCCCAAGGCCGAGCCTGCTGACGCGGCAACGCCGGTCCCCAACGATGCTCTGGACAACCTCCGCGACTACGCCGTGTGGCTGTTTGGGACGGAGGACGAAGCACCGCTCTTCACCGATTCACGGCTGGTAGACAAGTTCGGCCAGATTCTGGGATCAGCCGATGCTGTCGAGTACTTGAGGCGCAGCGACCGTCCGAACTGGGATCTCGCACTTCAGATGGCCGGCGGCGAAGAGCCGGAGATCGTGGCTGAACTGAAGAAGGCAGCAGACAGCATCGAGATCGCTCTGTCACGGGTCCATCACTATCGAGAATCTAAGGACGTGATCAGTGCCGTGACTCGGGTGGCTGCGGATGCAACCCAGCTCATGCGGCTCTTCCCTCAGATTCCTTTCGGCCCGCTCACCAACTAGCGACGTGCTCAGACTGCCCAAGTTGGGCGTGAATCGCTCAGTGACAGCGCATCGAGTGAATGTCGAGGTCCTCGCGGAGTGGATCGAGGCTTCCCTTTTGTTCACGGAGACCGAACGAATCTCTCGTTCAGACGTCGTTGACGTGCTGCTTGAGGACCACGTCTACGATGACAGCGACTTCTGCCACGAGCGCCTCGACGACGTATGGCTGGAGCTGAGGAGGCGAAGGGCCAACGCGTTGGAGGGGTCAGGGTTCCTCGTGTTAGCCAGGGAGGTCCAACGAACGCAAGTCTGGCGGGAAATCCCCATGAAGGCGTTCTGCGTGTTCCTCTCCTTGGGGATCGCCTACGAAAAGTGGGCCAAGGGCCTCGGCCCGGACTACAATGCTCAGGGCAGCCTGTTCGAGCAGTGCACCGCGGCAGCCATGCGGCGGCTCTTTCCAGAGTGGGGAGTCATAGAAACCGGGTGGACACCGGAGAACGCGAGGAAAATCGACGAAGTAGCGAAGGCCATCGCCGGTGAACTCTCGCTTGGCGAGCGACCAGTCGAGGCCTGGGCGGCCGGCGAAGCGAACGAAGGGGGAGTCGACCTCGTCCTGCACCGAACGTTTCCGGATCAAGGACCCGGTCGCCCTGTCATCCTGACCCAGTGTGCGAGCGGCGTTCGCTGGTCAGAGAAACGCAGTGAGCCAAACCTCCGCCGTTGGGGCGAGCTGATTGTGTTCGTATCCCAACCCCAACGCGGCTTTGCGGTGCCGTTCTCTCTCTCCGAGACCGAACTCAAGGAAACCTCGATGATCGTGGACGGACTCGTCCTGGACCGCGGCAGGCTGCTTTCCCACAAGGAGGAGGGTGAGTCGTGGATAGACGAGAGGCTTCGAGGCGCACTGACCGCGTGGCTCGCCGAGCGGGTAGACAAGCTTACGACGGATGGGACAGTTGGTGTGTTGAAATAAGTGCTGGTACGTGTCCGCCTTAATCGTCGGTTCTCGCCTGTGGAAAGCTAGGCCCCTGCGGCGTGGGCTTGGGGATTTGCTGCTGACGTCAGGTCTCGTCGGATCTCGTCTCTTCGTGGCACCGCACTCGAAATGCGGCGGGCGCAAGCCCTTGGGGGTTCGAGTCCCTCCGCCTCCGTCACCTCACACGACCGGTGTACGCGCCTTCGCCGGCGTTCCCCCATTCGACGGCGTGCGTCCGTTCGGCCCCGCGAGCCCGTAAGCCTTCAGCTTATTGCGGACGGTTTTGACGTCCAGATCGAGGATACGGGCGGCCTCGGACTTGTTGAACTCGGTGCGCTCCAGGGTTGCCAGGATCAGCTCCCGTTCCGCGGCGGCGGCGGACGTGCCGATCGGAATCGAGATCCGAGTGGGTGGCGTGGGCCGCTGGGGTTTGACGGTGGGGGGCAGGTGGCGCGGCTCGGCCCATCCGGAATCCGCCAAGATGCAGGCCCGCTCCACGGCACTCCTCAGCTCGGGCAGGTTGCCCGGCCAATCGGCGGTACGGAGGACCTCCAAGGTCTCGTCCGCCAAACCCTCCACGTCCAGGTCGTGGCGCGCCGCGGCCTCCCGCGCAAAGTGGGTCGCGTAGGCCGGCACCTCGTGGCTCCGGTGTCGGAGCGGGAGCGTCGGTAGGGGGAACACTATCCGGTAGTACAGGTCCCTGTCCAGCCGGGCCTCTTCGACTGCTTTCGCCGGATCTTCCCCGCAGGTGACGAGCAGCCGGACTCCTGGTGTCTCCCCGTGGCCCGCGGTCTGGGCCTCCAGGAGTCCGGCCAACGCACGCTGCTCGGTCGGATCCAGCAGTGGAAGGTCGTGGACGAACAGGCTCCCGCCGGTCGCTTCGCGCCATGCGGCCACGACGTTCCGTGCACCGTCGGCGCGTTCGGGATCGTACGTGCGCCGGGGCTCGGTGCCGGTTCCGGAGTGACCGATCAGCACCCGGAAGGGCCCGTCCCCGACCGGACTGAGCACGTGGATGGCCCGCGCCAGCGTCCTTCGGCCGGTGCCGGGCTCTCCCCACAGCATGACGGGCGCGGCGCTCCCGCCTATCCGCTCGAGCTGCGTCAGCCAGGCGGCTGCGGGCTCACCCGCCCAGATCATCCTGGGACCACCCGCCTGGCGGATGCGGTCGCTCATCCGACGGAAACGTCGGTGCTTTCGGCGCGCCAACACGGCCCGTGAGACCTTGGTGTGTAGCTCGTCCAGGTCGATGGGCGCGGTGACCACCGCGCCGGCTCCGGCACGCTCCGCGGCAAGTGCGTTGGACACCTGGAGGTTGTTGCCGATCAGGATCGTGGGGGGGCCGTCCCAGGCAAGCGGAACGGCGGTCCGCTTAGAAGAGTCGACCCTTTCCGGAAACACCCGAATCCGTACGTCGGGGTCGGGACCGAGGGAGTAATCTCCTCGCTGGGGGCCGCTCGCTCGCGCAACCTCGTACCCCCACTCCGACAGGGCCGATGCGACCCGTGTCGTTAGGTCCGATGGGCATGAGCTTTCCACAACCACCAGTGCTCTCGGACCCCTAGACGTCGCCAATCGCTCCGCTCCTGTAGCAATCGTGCATCAATTTTGCAACGCAGCACGTTCCGTTCCGGCAGGCTGCGCCGTTCCCGCTTCCTACCTTGGCGGTGCAAAGGCCGGTAAACAAAGCAGATACATATGTTTACCGCTCCGCGGGGCCCTGAGGTGTCCTGACTCGTGTCGAGCCAGGCGTTTCTATTTCGGGCCAATCGGTCGTGCGGGCCGGGTCATTCATCCCGCTTTGGGACAACCTACGTGGACAAAGGAGTCCTCGATGAGACAGCGCAGTGCAATGGCATTACTGGTGGTTGCCACCGGGTTCTTCGTCGTCGCCTGTGACGACGATCCGGTCGAGCCCACAACCGGATCCATCACGGTCAACACGACCAGTTCCGGGGCGGAAATCGATGCGGACGGCTATACGATCTCGGTGGACGGGTCCGGAGCCACGGCCATCGACGCCACCGGAAGCGTCACGATCGAGAACGTGACCCCCGGCGCCCGGAGCGTCATGCTCGACGGCGTAGCCGGCAACTGTTCGGTCGACACCAATCCCGCGGCGGCTACGGTGACGGCAGGTGAGACTGCAACGGTCGACTTTGCCGTTACGTGTGCGGCGACGATGGGCGCGGTGAAGGTCACGACGTCTACGACCGAGGAATCCGGCTTCACGCCCGACGACGACGGATACATGGTGGCCGTCGGCACCGACACCGTGACCACGGCCGTGAACGATACCGTGGTGGTGGAAGGCGTTCCGTTGGGTGACGTGCTCCTGGAGCTGCTCGATGTCGAGGGCTCGTGTGCGGCCGCGCCACTCGGATCCGACACGGCCACGGTGACGGTGGCATTTCCGGATACCGTGTCGCACGTGTTCAGCGTTCGTTGTAGCCCGAGCTGAGCGTTTGCTGAGACCGGTCGGAGCCGGACTCCGGTTCCAGCGCCACTCCGCCTGGGGGGGACCGGCTGCGTAGGCCCTCCCGCTGCCTGGCGGGTGGCGAACGGCCCCGGCGGGTTTCCCGCCGGGGCCAACTGTTTTCCACGTGGTGAAGGCGCGTATCTTCCGCGCGCCCGGAACCCGAATTCACCGACACGATCCCGACGACCCGACCCCTATGGATCCGCACCGTCTGCCCCCGATCGTCGTGCCTCGGCGCTACGACATTCGGCTGGAGCCCGACCTCCAGTCCGGCACATTCACGGGATCGGAGGAGATCACGATCGACGTACGGGAGGACACCCGCGAGATCGTGCTCAACGCCATCGATCTGGAGGTTCGATCCGCCGTGCTCCACGTGGCCGAGCAGGCGCTGGGCTGTGAGATCGGGCTCGATCCTCTGCTCGAGCGGCTCCATCTGACGTTTACCGAGTCGGTGCCCGCGGGCTCGCACCGCCTGGCGCTTACGTTTGCGGGGACGCTCAACGACCAGCTCCGGGGCTTCTACCGCAGTACGTACGAGTCGGGGGACGGCCGGAAACACACCCTGGCCGTGACGCAGTTCGAGGCTACCGACGCGCGACGGGCATTCCCGTGCTGGGACGAGCCGGCGTTCAAGGCGCGCTTTCGTCTGACGGTCAGCGTGCCGGAAGAGCTCACAGTGGTTTCGAACGCTCCGGTGGTGTCCGCCGACGTCCGTGATGGCCGAAAGGTCGTTGCGTTCGCTGAGACTATGCCGATGTCCACCTACCTCGTGGCGGTGCTGGTCGGAGAGTTGGTCGGGACCGCTCCGGTGCGGGTGGGCGCCACGGACATAGCGGTTTGGTGCGTACCGGGGAAGGAGTCGTTGACCGCGTTCGCCGAGGACATCGCCGCATACTCACTCGCCTACTTTGAGGACTACTACGCTCGCGCCTATCCGGAAAAGAAGCTCGACTTGATCGCCATTCCGGACTTTGCCGCCGGCGCGATGGAAAACCTGGGAGCCATCACGTTCAGGGAGACAGCTCTGCTGGTGGATCCTGCGGCGGCCACGCACGCCGAGCTTCAACGGGTGGCCGAGGTCGTTGCCCACGAGAACGCGCACATGTGGTTCGGCGACCTGGTCACCATGCGCTGGTGGAACGGCCTCTGGCTCAACGAAGCGTTCGCCACCTTCATGGAGTCCAAGTGCGTGGACGCGTGGAAGCCGGAGTGGGAGCGCTGGACCAAGTTCGGCGTCGCCAGGGAAGAGGCGTTCGAGGTCGATGGGCTCCGGTCTACCCGACCCGTCGAGTTCGAGGTCGAGGCTCCCAAGGACGCCGAGGCCATGTTCGACGTGCTGACGTACGAGAAGGGCGGATCGGTGCTGCGCATGTTCGAGCAGTACCTGGGAGCGGACGTGTTTCGCGAGGGCGTCCGGGCCTATCTCGAGGACCACGAATACGACAACGCGGACACCGACGACCTTTGGCAGGCGTTGGGCCGGGCGGCGGGCTCGGCCGTTCCGGAGCTGATGAACCCCTGGGTGTTCAGGCCGGGCTATCCAGTGGTGGGGGCCCGCCTCGACGGGAACGGCTCTCTGCGCTTGACCCAACGCAGGTTCACGTACCTCGCAACGGACGAAGACGAGGCGCCGTGGCCCATTCCGGTCCAAGTCCGCACCCGGGCGGGCGGCGAAGTCCGGGACGACACGCTGCTGCTTAAGGACGGGGAAGGCGGATTGGCGGTGCCGGACTCACCGGACTGGGTGTCGGTCAACCGGGGAGGGCACGGGTTCTATAGGGTGCACTACAGTGACGACCTGCTCTCCAGGCTGCTGGGCAACCTCGCCGACCTGGCGCCGATCGAGCGGTTCATGCTGGTCAGCGATCTGTGGGCGACCTGCCTGGCCGGGCTGACGCCCGCGCCCGCCTTCCTCGCCGCGACCGAGTCGTTCCGCACCGAAGGTGATCGGCACGTCTGGACCATGCTCGGATCGGCATTTCGTGAAATCCACGGTGTAGTGGATCGAGGTTCGCTGGCTGGTCTGGCCCGGCTGATTCGCGACCGGGCCGGCCCCGCGTTTACGGCGCTGGGCTGGAACCCGTCCGATGGGGAGGGTGAGCTCAGGCGTCAGTTGAGGGGCGATCTGATTCGGTTGCTCGGCACGATCGGGGAGGATGAGGAGGTGCGGGTCATGGCCGCGGAGGTGGCGGCGTGCGCCGCGGACGACGTCGATCCGGAAGTCGCCGCGGCGGTGGTGCCCGTCCAAGCCGCCACGGGCGACGAGACGCTGTATGAAACGTTCGTGCAACGGCAAGACGAAGCGAGTACTCCCCAGGAGGAGCGCCGGTACCTGTTGGCGCGCTGCGCTCTTCCCGATCCCGGCCTCGTGGTCCGCACCTTGGACGAAGCCCTGGCCGGCCGAATACGCACCCAGGACGGGCCGCTTGTCACCGTCGCGGCACTCCGGAACCGGCACGCTCGTGCATCGGCCTGGCGCTTCGTCCGCGAACGGTGGGACGAGATGGATCGCACGTTCCCCGCCCAGGCGCTCCGCCGAATTTGCCTGGGCCTGGACGGGTTGGCGGACCCGGAGCTCGAAGCGGATGTGAGGCGGTTCTTTGCCGAGCGCCGGATCGACCTTGGTGGCCGGGCCGTGGACCAGGCACTCGAGCGGCTTCGTGTGTTGGTGGCGTTCGGTGAGCGGGAAGGCACAGCACTCGCCGACTTCCTGAGGCGATAGCTCGTCAGCGGGCGGCGTGCGACTCCTCGGCCGGCTGGGCGGTTCGAAGCGTTACGCGGACGGTGTGCGTCCCTCCATCTCGCTCGAGCGGCACCCGCACCACGCCGTCCACCACCTCCAGCGCTCCGCCGTCCAACTCCGCGAGCGTTTCGAGCTCCACGCCGGGCGCGTCGTTTTCCACCTCGATCCGGTACACCGTCTCGCCGTCCGGGCGATAGGTGATCGCGAAGCCCGGCCAATCCGCGGGAATCCGAGGCTCCAACCGAATGGTGCTTCCGCCCTCCAACGTGAATCCCAGAATCGACTCCAGCGCGACCCGATACATCCAGCCCGCCGAACCCGTGTACCATGACCACCCGCCCCGCCCTTCGTGGGGGGCCACGCCGTAGATATCCGCGGTCGCGACATAGGGCTCCACCTTGTAGCGCTCCGCCGCAGCCCGGTCCAAGGCATGGTTCACCGGGTTCACGAGCGAGAACAGCTCCATGGCCCGATCGGGCATGTCCATCTCGGCAAAGGCCCGGATGACCCACAGCGCGCCGTGCGTATACTGGCCGCCGTTCTCGCGTACGCCGGGGATGTAGCCCTTGATGTATCCGGGATCGTGCGGCGTGCGGTCGAACGGCGGATCGAGCAGCCGGATGATCCCCGCCTCCTCGTCCACGAGGTGCTCTTCCACCGAGGCGAGGGCCATCTGTGCCCGGTGGGGTGAAGCCATGCCTGAAATGACCGACCACGCCTGCGCGATCGCGTCGATCCGGCACTCGTCGTTCTCCCGCGATCCCAGGGGGGTGCCATCGTCGTAGTAGGCGCGGCGATACCAGGCTCCGTCCCACGCCGCCGTGTCGACCGCCCGCTTCAGGTGGTCCAGGTACTCGGTATATCTGGCCAGACGCCCGTCGTCTCCCCGGGCCTCACAGAGCGGCAGGAATCCGCGCAGCACGGTGTTGAGGAAGAACGCCAACCACACCGACTCACCTTGGCCGCCGTGTCCCACCCGGTTCATTCCGTCGTTCCAGTCGCCCGACCCCATGAGGGGAAGTCCGTGCTGTCCGCGGGTGAGCGACCGGTCGAGGGTCCGGCAACAGTGCTCGTACACGGTGGCTGCGTCGTCCGACGTGGTTGGGACCAGGTACGCCTCGTCCTCGCCCGGCTCGAGCGGACGGGCGTCCAGGAAGGGCGTCTCCACGTCCAACACGGAGTCGTCTCCCGTGGCCCCGATGTAGAACGCGGTCACGTAGGGCAGCCACAGCAGGTCGTCCGAGAACCGGCTGCGAATGCCTCGTCCGGTCGGTGGATGCCACCAATGGAGGACGTCTCCCTCCGGGAACTGACGAGCGGAATGCTCGACGATCTGTTGGCGGGCCAATTCCGGCCGCGTATACACGAGAGCCATGGCGTCCTGGAGCTGGTCGCGGAACCCGAACGCTCCCCCGGACTGGTAGAATGCCGTGCGCCCCCACACCCGGCAGGCCAGATTCTGGTACGGCAGCCATCCGTTCAGCAAAACGTCGAGCGCGTCCGAGGGCGACTCCACGCGGATCCGGTCCACGAAGTCGGTCCAGGTGTCGATCCCTTCCCGCGCTACCGACTCCGCCCCGGGCACGGATGCGACCGTTCGCACCAGGCTTCGAGCCTCGTCTTCGGTGGCGCCCTCTCCCACCACGAAGTAGAACTCGGCGGATTGCCCCGAATCCAACTGCAGCTCCACACGGTGGGCGGCGCACGGATCGAGGCCCGCTCCCGTTCGGCCGTCCAACCGAGGGTCGGACCCCACGGCCCGGGGCCGGGAAACCCCGCCGTTTCGGCCCAGGAAGGCCTCGCGGTCGGTCGTGAAGTCGGTGACGCACTCCTCCGGGGCCACGACCTGGGAGAACGCCACTCGGCCGGCGAACTCCTGGTTGTAGTGATTCTGGGCGAAGAGCGCCCCGGTCTCGGTGTCCCGCCACGTCACGACCGTTCGCGACGATAGCTCCCGCAGCACGCCCAGCACCCAACCCTGGTAGCGGAAAACCGACACGCGCTTCGGTCGATCGCCCAGGTTCTCCAGCCGGACCCTGATGAACTTGATCGGCTTTTCCCGCGCGGCGCTGAGCCGGATCTCGTGCGCCAGGTCGCGATGGCATCCCCGATAGGTCGTGTGCCCGAACCCGTGAATCGTGTGATACGTGGCGTCCGGCGCCGGAGTCGGGGACGGGGAGGCGCTCCAGTAGATGCCTTCGTCCTCGTCTCGGATGTAGAGCGCCTCGGACGGAGGATCCCGAACGGGATCGTTGGACCACTCGGTGAGCCGGTTCTCCCGACTGTTCAGGCTCCAGGTGTTGCCCCCGCCGGCCTCGGTTGCCAGAAAGCCGAAGCGGGCGTTGGCGATCACGTTGGACCAGGGGAGGGGGGTGTGGTCGACCGCGCCGTCGGGGCCTACGCGCGTGCGAATGTGATAGCTGCCGTCCGGCGCAAACCCGCCCCAGCCGTTGTCGAACCGGAGCTCCGGCTCGGCGAACGGGGCCTTGGCCGCTCGCTCGCCGGCTCCGGGGCCGGAGGTCGCAGGCACAGCGCCCGAATAGTGATCATCCGCCTCCGGCTCGAGGTCCGGCGTGCTCAGCGGGAAGTCGGGAACCCGCTCGCGGAGCACCGCGGAAGCCACGCTCAGGATGAGCGTCACGTCTTCCTTGGGAATCTGATCCGTGCGTAGGACGAAGATTCCGCCTCCTCCGTTCCTTCCTCCCGAGGCCGCCCGCTCGATCTCGTCGTGGAGCTGCTCGGCATAGGAGGGCGGATGGTCGTTCAGGCACACCAGGTCCACGTCCAGGCCCTTGAGGCGCCAGAACTGGAACGCCTTGACCACGGTATGCACGAACTCCAGCTCTTCCACCGACGCGGCCCGCGCGACCACGATCGGCCGATCGCCCGAGATCCCGTAGGCCCACAGGCCGGCCTGCTGCTTCCGGTTCCGGCGGATGACTTTGGCCTTGGCCCGCAGTCCCGGATGTCCGTAGAGGATGGCCGAGGCCAGGGTCTGGTACTCAAGCGCCTGCTCGCCGGTGATGTCCAGGTGCTGGTTTTCGACCGAGCCGTACACCGTGGCCAGCTCGATGGCCCGCTGGACGGCAGGTGGATTGTCGTACCTGTCGGCGAGCAGCTCGGCCTCGGGTCGGGTCTCGGCTGTGCCCAGCGCGAAGCTCACGACGGCCTTTTGCCGGGGCTCGAGCACGATCGTCCTGCGAAGCGACAGGACCGGGTCGATGACCGATCCCGTGGTCTGCGACAGCCGGACCCCCGGGTCGAGCGCCTCCGGGTTGGCCAGCGTCCGCCCCCGGCCGACGAAGCGCATGCGATCGGTCTCGTATTCGGGCGGGGGCCGCATGGCGTCCAGATCGAGCCCGTCGGCGAGGGCGTGGAACACCCACGGGAGACGCTCGCCGTGCTGGCGGGGCCGGCGCCGGGCCAGCAATGCCCGGCGTCCCGGCAAGAACTCCGTCTGCACGAACAGCTTGGAAAAGGCCGGGTGGGCACGGTCCGCTCCGAGCCGATTCAGCGCCACCTCTACGTAGCTGGTCAGGTCCAGGTGGCGGATGCGGTCCGAGTAGTTGGTGATCGTAACGCGTCGGACCTCGACGTCGTCTTCGGGAGATACGCACACCTCCACGAACGTCTCGATCCAGTCGTGGACGAGTGCGCTTTCCACCTTGTTGAGGTGGAACCACACGTCCAGGCGGTCGGAGTCTGCGCACACCGGTTGGTGGGTCGCCGACCAGAGGCGGCCCGACTCCAGATCCCGCACGTAGATGTAAAAGCCCTGTCGGTCGCGGGTGCGGTCGGGCGACCAGCGCGTGACGTCGTAGTCGTTGAACCGCGAGAATCCCGAGCCGGCCTGGGTGACGAGCGTCGTGTAACGGCCGTTGGAGAGGAGCTGGCCGAGCGGGGCGGGGTCGGCCAGACGCTCTCGGGCCACGTACTCGACCGGAGGAGCCTCCCGAGGCGAGACTCCCGGGTCCATGGACGTTTCCATGGGGTGGGGCTCGATTACGTCCAGCCGCCGCGGGATGCGCTCCTGGAGGAGCAACTCGACCGATTGCGCCGGCGCGGACGCGTGGAACAGGCGCTGAACGCGGAGGTCCTCCAGCACGTTGGCGAGCGCCAGGAGCGACATGGCCTGGTGGTGCGCCATGTAGTTCATGACCACCTGATGGGTTTCGCCGGGTTGGAGCCGAGACCGGGTATAGTCGACGGCATCGTAGAACCCGTACCGACCATACGCCCCTTCCGACCGGAGCGTCTCCAGGTTTCGGGCTGCCGCGTTGGGGCGCACCATGAGCGCCAAGACCGACGCGTAGGGCGCCACGACGTAATCCTCTGAAAGTCCGCGCTTGAGTCCCAGTCCCGGCACGCCGAACGCCCGATACTGATAGTCCAGCTCGACGTTCAGCAGGTTGTACGCGGACTCCGAAACGCCCCAGGGAAGATCCATCCGCTGCCCGTACTGCATTTGCCAGGAGACGGCGTTGGTGTAGGTCTCGTCCAGCAACGTGCCCTGCCAACTGGGCATGAAGAGGTGCGGCATGAGGTATTCGAACAGCGTGCCGCCCCAGGAGAGCAGTGCGCTGCGGCCGTCCAGCGAGGCGGGCACTCGCCCGAGCCGGAACCAATGCTCGGGCGGCACGTCGCCCTTGGCGATGGCGAAGTACGAAGCCGTCCGCGCTTCGCTGGCCAACAGATCGTAGTGTCCGGGGTCCTGCTGCAAGCGCTCCGCATCGTAGCCGATCGCGAACAGGTGGCGGCGGGAGTCGTACAACATCCGGAAGTCCATGGCCCAGGCGGTCCGGTGGCACCAGTCGGCCATCCGCTCGTGCCGTCCCAGCAAGTGGCGAGCTGCGCTCAGAGCCGTGCTGACCGCACGAGTGTCGTCCGACGGCCGCGCGGCACGTTCCGCCGTGGCCAGGGCCGCCGCCAGCTCCTGCAGGGTCGAGGCTCGGTCGGCCGTCTCGAGCGGCGTGCCGTCCGCGAGTCCAGGCACCAGTTCTTCCATTTCCGTCAGGCGGGTGGTCAGGGAGTCCCGGAGTTGACGGGCGACGAATCCCGCGGTGCTCACCTGCCGAGCCATCTCGCCATCGCCGGCCGCCTCGATGGCACCCAGGCCGGCTGCCACCCGGCTGGCCGCGTGCAGCGCTTCCCGCATGCGACCGTGAACATCGACCAGGTCCGTGGGATAGGGCCCGCGTCCCATCCGGTCCAAGTCGTCCAACGCAGCCGCGACACCCGATTGGTCCGCATCCACCCATCCGCGGCTGTCCAAGAGGTTGGAGACGAGCCGTCGGCTGTCGGCGATGCCCGACCACACGGCCGTGCCCGGCCACGGTTCGGTGGCCGCCTTGCGCAGCCCTTGCTCAAGGGCCAGGAGAGAGAGCGCCAGGTTGCCGGAGTCGACCGTCGACACGTACCGGGGCCACAGTGTCTCGCCGGTCAGCGTGTGGACCCAGTTGAACAGGTGGCCGCGGTGTTTTTCCAGACGGTCGATGGACTCGGCGGCTCCTTCCACCCGCTCCAGCAGTCCACTCCGACAGAGGTACCCGAAGTCGTGGGCGGTCTGGGTGCAGAGCAGGCCGAGTCCGATGTTGGTGGGTGACGTGCGCTCGGCCACACCGCGGTAGGGGCGCTCCTGGAAGTTGTCCGGCGCCAGCCAACCCCGCTCGGGAGTGGCGAACCGCTCGAACCAGGACCAGGTGCGTCGTGCCAGCTCCCGGAGGTCTTCGTGTTGTGCGGCGGTCAGCTCCACCCGCTCCGGGGGCGGACGCCGGCTGATGAGCCACGCCACCCACGGTGCGGCGGTCCAGATCGCCATGAACGGCAACGCCACCACCGCGGCTTCGGGCTGGAACGCGACGACGAGGAGCGCCGCGCCCACGCCCCACGCGGCCGATGGCCACATGAAGCGCCAGTAGGCTCCCAGGGTGTTGGACGTGCGGGCCTCCAACGCGCTGGCCGTGGTCCACTGGAGCAGCCGCTTCCGGGACACCAGCATGCGCCATAGGGCGCGGCCTATGGCGTCGAGCGCATAGAGCGACTGGTGCGCGAGGAAGATGGTCCAGAGCGTTGTCTGTGCGGTGAGCGTCCACAGCTCGGAGAACGTATGCCGCAGCCAGCTCCGCCAGGTCGCATGGCGAGGACGGGCGAACACGGCCGTCGTCAGGCTCAGGTAGATCGGGGCAGCGAGCACGGCCAGCGCGATCGCAGTCCACAGGTGGGGCGAGCGGGGCAGGGCCACCCATCCCGCCAAGAGGAACAAGAGCATGGCCGGCCCGTTCAGGGATCGGCGCAGGTTGTCCACGATTTGCCAGCGAGAGAGCACGCTGACCGGATTCCTGCGTAGGATCCCGGCCGCGTCCCTCACCCACGGGAAAAGCCAGGGGCTGATTTGCCAATCCCCGCGAACCCAGCGGTGCTGGCGCTTCGCGAACGTGATGTAGCTCGACGGATAGTCGTCGAACAGCTCGACGTCGGTCACCAGGGCGGCTCGGGCGAAGTTGCTCTCGAGGAGATCGTGGGAGAGCACCCGGTTGGTCGGCACGATGCCATGGAGCGACGCCCGGAACGCGGTGACGTCATAGAGACCCTTCCCCGTGTAGATCCCCTCTCGGAAGAGGTCCTGGTACACGTCGGAGACCGCGGTCGTGTAGGGATCGATGCCCACGTGTCCGGAGAAGATCCGGGCGAACGGCGACCTCGAGATCCCGCGGGCCGCGATCGAGACGCGGGGCTGAAGGATCCCGTATCCGCGCGTGACCCGACGTCGCTCGGGATCGTAGCGGGGACGGTTCAGCGGATGTGAGGCGGTGCGGACCAGGTCGACGGCCACGCCCGGCGGAAGCTGGGTGTCCGCGTCCAGCGTGATGACGTACGTGATGCTGTCGTTCGCGGTGACCCCGAAAAAGTCGCCCTCGAACGTGGTGAACGACGTGGGCGTATCCGGCTCGCGGAGCAGCGTGTTCAGCTCCTCCAGCTTCCCGCGTTTGCGCTCCCAGCCCATCCACACGCCCTCGGCCGCGTTCCAGCGCCGCTCGCGGTGCAGGAGGAAAAACCGGTCGCCCCATTCGTCCGCCCAACGGTCGTTCAGCTCACGAACGGCGGCTGTGGCGGCATCAAGGATGGCCTGGTCCGTCTCGGTGTTTGCCCGGGACGCATCCGGAAAATCCGTCAACAGCGCAAAGCGAAGCTGCGGATGAGGATTGGCCAAGGCGCGAATCTGGAGCTGCTCGACCTGCCGGCGGGCATCCGCCGGCGACGAGATCAGCGTCGGCACCGCCACCAGCGCCCGGTCGTGCCTGGTCAGCCCCGTCTTCCGGCTCATCTTGGGCAATGGCCGAGGAGGCACGAGGTCCGCCACGATGCGGTTCGCAAACGAGACGGCCACGTCCAGTAGCGGCAAGAACGCCGTCACTCCGACCAGCACCTGGAGGCCGAGGGACAGGCCTCGCCGTACCGCGAACGAGACCGTGAGTGTCTCGGCCAGCAGCAGGAGCAGCGCCACCGTGCCGAGATAGAACAGCGCCGGGTGGCGATATACGAAGCGCCGGGCACGCAGGCGGAGCGGCGGCCGATATTCCACCAACCGCTCGAAGGTGTGGGCTCCGGGACCGATCAGGTGGTATCCGACGTGTCGGGCTTCGTCATCGGGCGCGGATTCCCGGCTGCACTCGACCACACGGTCGGCGACCTGCACCTCGTTGAGTGGCGAGTAGCGGGCCAGGTCCTCGACGACGTGCCGATACCGGTCGCGTGTCGTGAAATCCATCCGCGGGTACACGTCCGCCGGATCGGCCTGTAACGACCGCTCGGTCAGAGAGACCTGCTCCACGAACGGGCCCCAGCGCGCATCCGAGATCCAGCGCAGCGTCGTGATGGCGTTGCCCACGCTCACCTGGCGCTGGGTTTCCTGTCGGGCGACGGCGCGCAGCGTCGGTTGGCGCGCCTCCAGTCGACGATCCAACCATTCGAGCACCGGCTCGGCCGCCGCTCCGGCGTTCTTGAGGTGCTCGAACAAGGTGACGACGAACTCGTCCTGGAGGGGCGCCTCCTCCTCGAACATCGCGCGGGCCAAGATCAGTCCTTCGGTAGGATCGTCTCCCCCCTCTTCGATGATTCGAGAGGCCCAACGGCCAGCGCGAAGGCGCTCCCGCTGGGCTTCCTGCACCCGCTCCACCAGGCCGTGCAGGTTCCGCAGCAGCACGATCCGCAGCGTGGTGGGAATGGCCCAGAGCTCCCCGAGCGTGAGGGGCTCCACGTCTTGGTACGCGTTGACAAACAGCGACAGGTTGTCGGTGTCTACGGCGTTGTCGACCCGCCAGGCCAGCGCGCTGACGATGTCGAACACTCTGGGAAGGCCTTCACCCCTGCCCGCATCCAAGCGGGGAAGCTCCCGGTAGAAGCGGCCGCCCGTGTGACGAAGGACGTCGCGAACCTGTTCGCGCACGACGTAGAAGTTGTCCAGGATCCACTGTGATCCCGGAGACACCGCATCGCCGTCGAGGGCCGCTCGCGCGAGCTCGTCGTATCCGCGGGTCAGGCCCTGAGCCGCCTGGTGTACCAGGGGGAGCAACGACCGCGCACGTTTGTGTACGCTGGTTCGTTTACGGTGGGAGCCTGCCAGGCCCCGAGCGTGTTCTGTAAGCTGCCGAGGATTTGGGACGCCCGAGGCCGGTCCTTCAAGCATCGACTCACCTTTTCGCCGGTCCCGGGAGCCGCGGAGTGCCGCGCCCCGTCTCGGCAGTGGCTAACGCTACAAAACGTGAACGGTCACGACCCCTCAACGGCGTCGTTGTTTCGCCCGCCCGGCTGCACGGACCGTACCGTTTCCGGAGATCGCAAGAGAGCTTCACCAGCGCGGTTAGTCCACGCCACCGCCCACGCCCCGGTCGGAGGGGCCTTCGCGGCACGGGTGACCCATTTTCGGGAACTCTTGCGCTTTGTGGGTTGGAAGGATGGAAGAGGGTTCGGGGGGACTCTCGAGGCTTGGGGAAACCTGGGCCGTCATCCGGCCAAACCCGTCGGTGGGCCCAAACGGACGCTGACGGGCCTTCGGAGCGCATCCCCGGCGGGGGAAAGACCGGACGCCGGTTGGCCGGGGAGCGTATAAAGAAGACCCCGGGGCCCCAGGGCCCCGGGGTCGTTTTCGACGAGGGCGATCTCGACCCGGCGAGCGGGCCGTGCAGCGTACCTTCGGGAGGGCATGGTCGCAGAGCGTGTGCCATCCGGCGCATTTTTCTAACGTGTTGCCAACATTAAGCTTGGAAATCCGTGTCCTCGGTGGGCTGTGGTCCAGCCATACACAACCCGTTGCGGAGACGCTACAGTGTCGGTGCTCCATGCCGTGTTTTCACTCGCGTCCCTCGTCGTAGCAGGCCATGACCGAACCCACCCTGTTTTCAAGGATCGTCGACGGCAGCATTCCCGCGGACATCGTGTATCAGGACGAGCTGGTCACCGCGTTTCGCGACATCTCGCCCCGGGCACCCGTGCACGTGCTGATCGTCCCCAACCGGCCCATTCCCACGGCTGCCGATGTGACCACGGAAGACGAGCCCAGCCTGGGCCGCTTGCTCACGGTTGCCGCTCGCATCGCGGATGAGGAAGGCATCGCCGACTCGGGGTTCCGCCTGATCGTGAACTGCAAGGATCACGGAGGGCAGGAAGTGCCGCACCTCCACGTACACCTATTGGGCGGACGTCCCTTGGGAAGAATGTTGGCCTGAGCCACGACGCAGCCGCGCGAGTGGCCAGCCCACCTACGCCCGCCCGACAGCTACCGAATCGACGGCCAGGCGTTGATGCCGGCGGCTGAGCCGACCGGCCCCGCCTGGGCCTTGGCGGCGGGCCCTTCGGCGATGAGAGAGTTGAGCTTGGACGCGAGGCGGCGCTCCAGCGCGTAGACCGCGGGAAGCGGCACCGGGCTCCCGAACAGGAAACCTTGACCGAGCTGACAGCCCAGCTCCCGCAAGTGGAGGAGCTGCTCGGAGGTCTCCACGCCCTCTCCTACGGTCACGAGTCCCAGCGTGCGGGCGAGCTGGACGATGGACCGCACGATCTCCACCTCCGCCACGATCCCGCCGTGGACTTCCTCGTCCGCTGACGTGAGGCTGTGCACGAACGACAGATCCAGCTTGATGCCGTCGATCGGGAAGCGGTGCAGGTACGCGAGCGCCGACTGCCCGGTCCCGAAATCGTCGAGGTAGAAGCTGAACCCGAATCCCTTGAGCTCCTGGAGCATTTTGCTGGCCCGCTCGGGGTCGGACATCATGGCGCTCTCGGTGACTTCGATGCGGATCTTCCTCGGATCGAACTGGAACTCGGTCACGACCTTCTTGAGGTCGGCGACAACGCCTTCACGTGAGAACTGGGTGGCGGACAGGTTGACGCACAGGGGGAGCGCCTCGCGGGCGATGCCCTGGTTCAGCAGCGCTTGCGTCTGCCGGCAGCTTTCCCGGAGCGTCCACAGATCCAGGGGCACCACCCATCCCGTCTCTTCGAGCACGGGCACGAACTCGGCGGCCGGAATGATTCCCCGCTGCGGGTGCTGCCAGCGCGCGAGCGCCTCGGCGCCGTCCAAGCGTCCGGTGCTCAGGTCCAGAATCGGTTGGAAGTGGACCGTGAACTCGCGTCGGCGGATGGCCTGCTGGAGCTCGGTCTCCAGACGGAGGCGTGCGGTCACCGCGTGCCGCATCGCCACGTCGAACACCACGGCGCCCTTCGAGTTTTCCTTGGCTTCGTACATCGCCGTATCGGCGTCGCGGAGCACGTCGTCCGGCGAGCCGTAGCCGTCCGTGTCGATCACGGCTCCGATGCTGGCAGACGTGTATAGCTCGCGGCCCTCGACGTTATAAGGCTCCGCCAGCCTACGTCCGATCTTGTAGATCGACTCGTGGATCTGGCTGGGACGCTCCACGTCTTCCAGCAGCACCACGAACTCGTCTCCGCCCAGCCTGGCGATCGTGTCCCGTGGCCGGGCGCACTCACGCAGGCGCGAGGCCACCTCGACGAGGAGGCGGTCCCCGATGTGATGGCCCAACGTGTCGTTGACCATCTTGAACCGGTTCAGGTCCATGTACAGAAGGGCGTACCGAGCTCCGCCGGCTGCGCGCTCCGAGATCACCCGGGTCAGGCGGCTCCGAAGGAGATCTCGCGTAGCCAGGCCCGTGAGGGGGTCGTAGGTGCCGCGGCCCACCAGATCGGTAACCGCTCCGACCATGCGCCGCGCCCGGCCGTCGTCTCCCCGCACCGTGGCGCCCCGACACAGGACCGGAAGGTGGGTGTCGTCCTTGCGCTTGACCCTGAACTCCGACTCGAACTGCAGCGAAGCCGACTCGAGGTGGGCCATCAGCTCCGAGCGGACGCGCATGACGTCGTCCTGATGAACTACACCGACCAGGTGCTGCGGCTTGGTGCCCAGCTCGCCCTCGCCGTAGCCCAGCATGGATTCAAGGTGTCTGGAGACGGCGATGTGGTCCTCGTCGATGTGCCAATCGTAGATGGCATCGATCGAGCTGGCGGAAATCAGGTCGAGGCCCTCGTCGTCGAAGCGACGACGCGGGGTCGGAAGCTCACCGCCCAGGGCAGCCGCGGCCGGGGTCGGGCTCGGAGCGTGGAACGTCGGGGGGGCCGGCAGGTCGGGGCTTGGCCCCACCGGTGGTTCTTGACGCGGCTCGCCCCGGGGCACTCGGGACGTGCGTGAGGCAGTCCGGGCGCTCGCGACCAACGACTGCCTCAGCACCCAGGACAGCGCCCCGGCCACGAGCACCTGGAACACCGCCATGACGCCCATCGTGCCGGGTCTCGCCAACGCCAGGATGAGGACCAGGATCAGGGCCGACATGAGGAAGGACAGGTACTCGCTGCGACGACGCAGGATCAGGGGGCTGGCCACGAGAACGATGTCGAGGTATCCGGCGCCCATGGCGGTATCGCTGAACGCCATGACCGAGCCGGCCGTGATCAGCGACGCGAACCCCAGCACCATGAGCCAAGGCCCGAGATTTCGAATGCGTTTCGCACGGTGGGCGTGATAGGCCACCAGGGCGAATACCAGCGAGCTGATGCCCAGCAGCATCGGCGCGATTCCGCCGTCCTGGCCCGCCAGTGCGACCACGTTGGCGTACCCGGCACCCAGAAACGCCAACGCGAGGGCCGCCGCGTAGATCGACGGCCCCCTTCCCGAAGGCGAGGCCATTTTCGCTGATTTCGCTTGCATAAACCCCCTCATTTCGACCCGTACAGCAAGGGCCGGGCCGAGGCGGCTCGCATCCGGCGCGTCGCTTCAGATGCCGCGACACGGCTCACCGTGCCGATGTCTTGAGGGTGACGGCTCCATGCGGTAAATTTCCAGGCTGTTTCTCCCTGCAATCAGGCGGCACGGATGGCCAAGAAGGGCAAGATCGAGAAGAACCAGCGGCGCTACGAGCTGGTGCAGCGCTACGCGGCTCGGCGCCGCGAGCTGGTCGAGGTGATCAAGGATCCCGCGGCTACGCTTACGGAAAAGCGGGAGGCGCAGCGTGCGCTCCGCAAGCTCCCTCGAGATTCCTCGGCCACCCGGCTGCGGAACCGCTGCCAGCTCACCGGCCGGCCGCGCGGCTACCTTCGAAAGTTCGGCTTGTCACGGATCGCGTTCCGTGAAAATGCGCTCGAGGGGATCATTCCCGGTGTGAGGAAGTCGAGCTGGTAACAGCGGGGTAACCGAATAGGAACGCCGAGAAAAGGCCGTCCGCAGCTCGCGGACGGCCTTTTTCGTGCCCGTACACCTAAAATGAGGTGCTCCCGGAACCAACCGAAGTTGGCCCGGGAGCTGATCCTAGCCCCAGGAGCAGGCGCGAAGCCCTGAGACTAGGGGAATGTCATCCGGTATCAGAAGTTCGCCACCACCGCCACCGTGAAGATCGAGTCGGTCTTCTTCAACGGCACCGACAGCACTCCGCTTCCGTCCGGCAAGTCTACCGCCACGAGGGAGGGCAGGTTGTCGAACAGCAGTTGCAAGCTGGTCTTCAACGCCAATCCCTCGGTCATTGTCACCGCCACCGAGTTCGTGAAGTCGGCGCGGAAATCGTCCGTCTGATTCAAGTTTTCGTCCAAAACCAGGATGCTCGTGAACCCGGTGGTGGTCGAAAGCTGTCGGAAAAAGTCCCACGAACCCCGCAGCCCGACGAAAGAGTCGTCGACGGTGGGGTCCGGCACAATGTCATCTTGGGACGTGAACGTGAGTCCAACGTCCGTCTTGAAGCGCCGAGCCTCGTCCTCGAACCACGTCCGACCCGTCCCCGCAACCACCGACAACCGGCTGTCGAAGCCGGAAAAGGTGTTTCGCGTCCACCCGGCTCCGCCGAACACAAATGTGGTTGGCGACAGGGAACGATCGTAACGACTCCGAACGAAGTAGTTCTCCGCGGTCAGTTCCGTGGACTCTGTTTCACTGACGCGAAAATTCCCCGTGGTTCCGGCCACCGTGCGAGTCACCGTGGTGGCCTCGGTGCGCACGCCGCCCACGTCCAGCTTCCAAACGGCGTTCTCCCAGGCGTGCTGCAGGGTGTTTTTGAGACCGAAGGTGCTGGACGAGGCGTTTCCGGCGGTCATGACGAACGTGGCTTCCGCCACGTCGCTCCAACCCACGGTCGCCTCATCGTCCTGTGCATGCACCAACGACGGTCCCGCGACACTCGCGGTCACGACCATCGGCACCATGCGTTTCAACATTTCCCGGTCTCCTCACCTCATGATGCGGAGCGCGCCTTCGGTTTTTCAGGCGTTTTGCTTCGCCACCCGACTACGGGTGCGCGCCCTTCTCGCGACGCTCCGCCGTTCTTGCATACCCTTGGACAGCTTGGCGATCGAGAAAGTCACATGGCTTGGAGAATGTCACCAGAACACCCGCGAATCAACCCTGTTTGACGACTCCGTCGAGGTGAGAGACGTTGGCCACGGCGATGATTTGGCCGTCTCGTTCGAGGAGAGTTTGGGTGGGCGTGATGGCGGTGAGGCTACCCCGGTGCCCGGCAATCTCCAGCTCTTCCCCGATCTCGAACGTCTTTCTGGCGTAGAATCCAGCGATGATGTTGCGGGTGATCTCCTTGGACCCCAACCCGAAGGAGAGCCCGAATGCCAGCACCATGGTGGCCAGCAGCCCACTCACCACGATGCGCACAACTTCCGTCTCCACTTGGAGTTGGCCAAGCGCCATGATGCCGACCACTGCAAGGACTACGCCGGCCACCATCCCGCCCAACGAGCCGGCGAACTCGATACCCGAATTGGTTGCGGCTTGGGTCACGGCCCGGCCCGTCAGCTGGGCGGCCGTGCTGCCGAGCAACAGGATCAACGCCGCCGCGGCCACGTTCGGCAGATAGGCCATGAACGATCCGATGGCGGAGGAGATGGCCTCCAACCCCAGCGTATCCGCCGCCGTTCGGGCGAAAAGGATCAGCAGCAAGTAGTAGATCACGCGGGGCGCCAGCGTGCTCAGGGGGCGCTGGATCCCGATGCGCTCGAGGCTTTTCTGAATCCCGAGCTTCTCCAACATCGTGTCGAAGCCCAGGCGCCGGAGCAGCGACCGCAGGACCGCCTCGAACATCTTGGCGAGGATGATCGCGATGACGACCAGCACCACTCCCACGACCACGCGGGGAGTCCAGGCAACGATGGAGGCGATCAGATTCTGGAAGGCCTCGGCCAGCTGGGCTCCAATATCGTTCATCGTTTGTCCTCATGGGTTGTGGTCTTGTTGCCTCGTCCCCCGACGTACTCGAAAACCGAGGCGAACAGCTCCATTAACACTGCCATGGGCGCCAAGAACGAAAACCGTGTCAAATCTCCCGCGAGCGTGCGTCGTTGGATGGCATTGCGCACGCGCAGGAGAAACCCGCTCGGAACCGGATCCCGCAGATCCCGTAGCTCGGTTACCGGGCGTCCAAGGTCCTCCTCATGTAGCTCGGGGTTGCTCCCGATGTCGTCCGCCATGTGCTCCGTGCCTCACGCTGCGGCGCCTGCATTCATCTCCGCTAGGATTCGTCGAAACTCCTCGCGCCCGCGCTTGATGCGCATTTTTACTGCGCTCAGGCCTATGTCCAGCTCATTCGCGATGTCCTGATAGGGCAGGTCATCCATGTCCCGCATGATCAGCGGGATGCGAAGCGTGGCCGTCATCTGTTCCAGCACGGCTGCGACCATCACTCGCGTGTCCTCGTTCTCCAGGTGGCGCTCCGCGTCGGGAGGGACCCTGAGGTGCTCCTTGGCGACGACCGCGGGCTCGTCGACGTCCAGAAACGTCTTCCCGCGAGTCTTCTTCATGTAGTTGATGCAATGGTTGACCTTGATCCGCTGCAGCCAGGTCGAGAACTGGGAACGCCGCTCGAACCGCGGAATGCCGAAGAAGGCCTTCACGAAGACTTCTTGCGCGAGGTCCGGCGCGTCGGCCGACGACCCTGACAGGTGTCGGCAGTTGGCTACGATTCGCTCTTCATACCGTGACACCAAAACGTCGAACGCACGCAAATCGCTACGGTCGGACTCCTGGAGCCGCAGCACGAGGTCTTCATCGCTGAGTGTCTTAAGTGTTTGATAGTAATGCACAAGCGACAACTGGGGTTGGTCCTGCTGGAGGGTAACGCCGCGTCGAGGCGCCCAAGGATACTGTGGACTGATGGCTGGAAAGGCCAGGCCCCCCCTCAGAAGCGTCCCGCATTCCGTCGAGAACGCGGTAATGTGACCTAGGGATTTGGCCGGACGCTACTTGCGCTCGCGCCGCTCGGCCTCGGCCCTCGCCACAGCCACGCGGACGCGCATGAGCGTGTCCGGAGTGACCGAGATCGAGCGGATGCCGGCCTCGACCAGGAAGGGCGGAATCTCGTCCGGAAAGTCGGAGGGGGCCTGACCGCAGATCCCGATCTCCAGGTCCCGGCCGATGAACGTTCGGACGGCATGCCGAATCATCGACTTCACGGCCGGCGACCGGGCGTCCACGGCGTGCTCGTAGTGTTCCAGGTCGTCCCGCGAGACGGCGTAGACGGTCTGGACGAGATCGTTCGAGCCGATCGAGCCACCTGAAAGGTTCATCTCGTCGATGAAGCGCTGGCCTTCGATGACGTTCGACGGAAGCTCGATCATGAGGAAGAGCGGGACGCCGGCCCGTTGGGAGAGGCCCCGTTGGTCCAACAGCCGCACGACCGCCCGACCCTCCTCGGGCGAACGGCAGAAGGGAACCATGAGCTGGAGGTTGTCCAGTCCGATCTGCTGTCGCACAAAGCGCAGAGCGTCGCACTCCATGTCGAACGCGGGCGTAAACGCCGAGTCCAGATATCGGGATGCTCCCCGCCACGCGATCATGGGATTCTCCTCGGCCGGCTCGAACAGACGTCCGCCGAGTAGGTCACGGTACTCGTTGGATTTGAGATCCGAGAGACGCACCAGCACGGGACGCGGATAAAACGCCGCGCAGATCAGCGCGACGCCGTACTTGACCTGATCCACGAAGAACTCCCGCCGGTCCGCATATCCGGGTGTTCTGCGCTCAACGGCTCCGACCAGCGCCCGCATCTCCTTTTGGCCCTCGGCTTCGATGCGCTCGCGGTAGGGCTCCAGCTCGGGGGCGAGGGGCCCGCCGGCCGCCCAATCGCGTAGCTGATCGAAGTACAGGAGCGCCAGGGGGTGGATGCCCACCTGCGCGGTAAGGATGAACTCGAGCCGGGCCAGCCCGACTCCGTCGGACGGCAGCATGGCGTCGTGAAGCGCCTTGTCCGGGAACCCGACGTTCAGCTTGACCTGGGTCTCGAGCGCTTCGGTCTCCTCGATCTCGACCCGGTCGACCCGGAACGGGTGTACGCCTTCGTAGACGAAGGCCACCTCACCCTCGGCGCAGGAGCCCGTCACCTCGGTCAGTGGCTGGAGCAGGCGGGTCGCGTTCTCGCATCCCACGATGGCCGGAATACCGAACTCCCGGGCCACGATCGCGGCGTGGGAGGTGCGGCCACCCTTTTCGGTCACGATGAGGGAGGCTTCCTTCATCATGGGCTCCCAATCGGGTGTGGTCATCTCGGTGACCAACACGTCGCCCGGGTCGAACACGTGCTCCTCGGCCGGAATCTCGTCCAGCGTCCTTCCTTCCTTGAGCGCGTTGCGGAGCGCCCGCTTGCGGACGATGACCTCCTCGTAGGACTCGTAGAGGCGCACCTTTCCCGACCCGATGCGGGTGCCCACCGCCTGACCGGTCGCCAACACCTTGCCTTCCGCCTTGAGGCGGGTCAGGAGATCGGGCTCCATCACGTGGGTCTCGATCACGCTGGCGCCCGCTCCGGAGTGCACGGTCTCGGGACGGGCCTGCACGATGAACAGCTCCCCGGAGTACCCGTCCTTGGCCCACTCGATGTCCATGGGCCGGCCGTAGTGCTCCTCGATGACCATGGCCATGCGGCCCAGCTCCACCACTTCCTCTCGGGTGAGCGACCACTGCCGGCGTCGGCTGGCGGCCGTGTCCACGCTCTCCGTGGCCGTGCCGCCCTGAATGGAGTAGACCATCTGTCGGTCCTTGGCGCCCAGCACCCGATGCACGATGGGGTACCGACCGCTTCCCTGCAGCCCCTTCTTCCAGACCAGGAAGTGGTCCGGCGAGACCGATCCCTGCACGACCAGCTCTCCCAGTCCGTAGGTCGAGCTGATGTGGACCACGTTCGGGTTTCCGGAATCGGGGTCGATCGTGAACATGACGCCCGAGGCCGCGATGTCGGACCGAACCATCTTCATGATCACCACGGACAGCGCGCCTTCGAGCGGATCCATGTCCTTGGAGATCTGATAGCTCACGGCTCGTTCGGTGAACGCGCTCGCCGCGCAGCTCCGCCAGGCCTCGACGACCTGGTCCGTGCCGCAGATGTTCAAGAACGACTCGTACTGGCCGGCGAACGACGCCACCTCGGAGTCTTCCCGCGTCGCAGAGGAGCGTACCGCCACATCGACATCGGGTCCGTACTCGTCGCAGAGCCGAGCGTAGCCCGCGGAAAGCTCCTCGCGCACGGCGTCCGGAAGCGGAGTGGCGCGTACGAAGGCTCTGGCCAACGCGGTGCGGGCGTGCATCTCGAGGTGATCCGTGGCGTCGGCGTCCTCGAACAACACGCGCAGGGCCTCTCCCAACGTCTCCTCTCGCTCGGCGCGCGCCCTGGTGCGTAGCAGCGTATCGTCGGACGGGACCGATTCCCACGCTTCGTCCGGCACCGGCGTAGCGAGGAACAGGCGGTAGGCTTCGGCCGTGGTGGCGAACCCGTTGGGCACCCGGAGGCCCTCGGCCACGAGCGTGCGGTACATTTCGCCCAGGGAGGCGGCCTTCCCCCCGACCAACGCGGTGTCTCCCATGTCGACCTGGGCGAACCAGAGGGTCAACGCCTCGTGCTTGTCCCGGCTCGGCGGCGTGGCTTCGGCCACGGCGATCCGGTCTCCCGGTGCGTCTTCGCGGCTCCACTCCGAGGATGAAGCCGGGGAAGCTCCGTTGTCCGCTCTGTCGTCTGGGGAACCGGAATGACTCACTGTCCGCTCTCGATCGGTGGGCCGCCTGGGGGGCGTGTTTGGTCCCGGAGCCGGTCCGGGCCCGCACTCCGGGGCGCCGGCCGGGCGCGCGGGCCGAGCTGTCGATACCGTTTTATGTGCAGGAAGCGTTCCCAACGGGTGTTCAGACCGCTCCGGCAGCTTCCCTCTCGCGGAACGCCAACGCGGCGCCCATCACCGCGTCGGCACTGATGCCCAACTCTCGATACAAGGTACCGTGTGGTGCCGAGGCGCCGAACCGGTCGAGGCCCACGGCCCTGCCGCCGGGACCCAGCCAGCGGCTCCAGCCCAACGTGGTTCCCGCTTCGATCGAGACGCGGTTGGTCACCGTCGGTGGCAGTACCTCGTCGCGATATTCCCGGCTTTGGGCCTCGAAGAGCCGCCAAGACGGCATGCTGACCACCCGAGTGCGCACGCCGTCGGCCTCCAGACCCTCCGCGGCTTCGAGCGCGATGGCCACCTCCGAGCCCGACGCCAGGACGATCGCGTCGGGCGGCGCCGATCCGGAGGCCTCCCGCAGCACGTAGGCGCCCCTGGCCAAACCCTCTGCTGCGCTCAGGTCCTCCCGGTCCAGCACCGGCACGGACTGTCGCGTCAGCGACAAAAAAGACGGCCCATCGCGGTACCTCAGGGCGGCCTTCCAGGCGGCGGCCACCTCGGGTCCGTCGCAGGGGCGAAGGTCCAGTACGCCGGGAATGGCGCGCAGGGTCATGACGTGCTCGACAGGCTGGTGCGTGGGACCGTCCTCCCCCAGCCCGATCGAATCGTGGGTAAACACCCAGATCGGATTCACGCCCATTAGGGCGGCGAGACGGATGGCCGGACGGGCGTAGTCGGAAAACACCAGGAAGGTGCCCCCGTAGGGGCGAACTCCGCCGTGCAGGGCCATGCCGTTCATGACGGCTCCCATGCCGTGCTCGCGAATGCCGTAGTGAACGTAGCGACCGTCCGGCTGCGCGGCCGTGAGGAACGGCGCGTCTTTCCAGTCGGTCTTGTTCGACCCGGTGAGGTCCGCGGATCCGCCGATCAGCTCCGGAACGATCGCGGTCAGTTCCTGGAGGACGCGGCCCGACGAGGCGCGCGTTGCCTCGGCCTTCTCCAACGTTGTGAGCGATGGCATGCGCGCGGCCCAGTCGGACGCCATCCCGCCTCGCCACGCCGTTTCCAGATCGGCCGCGAGCGCCGGAAAGGCTTCTTGGTAGCGCGCGAATCGCTCTTGCCACTCCTGCTCCAGCCGGGCGCCGCGAACGGCGGTCTCGGACCAGCGGGCGGCGGCCTCGGGAACCACGTGGAACGGCTCCTGACTCGGGTAGCCCAGGTTCTCCTTGGTGGCCGCGATCTCCTCCGGACCCAGCGGGGATCCGTGGGTTTTTTCCGAGCCGGCCAGGTTCGGGCTTCCGAAGCCGATGACCGTGCGCAAGGCAATGAAGGACGGCTGGTCCGGCGTCCGCCGGGCTTTGACGATCGCCTTGTCGAGCTGCTCCAGGTCCTCACCGGAGTCCACCCGCTGCACGTGCCATCCGTACGCGGCAAAGCGGGCGCAGGTGTCCGTGGACGTGGAAAGCTCCGTGGAGCCGTCGATCGTGATGCCGTTGTCGTCCCAGATCCAGATCAGCTTGCCCAGCCGCTGGTGTCCCGCCAATGCGGCCGCCTCGTGGGAGACGCCCTCCATGAGGTCTCCGTCCGAGCACACGGCGTACGTGTGGTGGTCCACCACCTCGTGGCCCGGGCGGTTGAACCGCGCGGCCAGCCACCGCTCCGCCATGGCCATTCCCACCGACATCGCCACACCCTGTCCGAGGGGGCCGGTGGTCGTCTCCACCCCCGGCGTGTGGCCGACCTCCGGATGCCCGGGGGTACGCGATCCCCACTGCCGAAAGTCGCGAATGTCGTCCAGCGAAAGGTCGTAGCCGCTCAGGTGCAGCAGCGCATAGAGCAACATCGACGCGTGCCCGCAGGAAAGCACGAAGCGGTCCCGGTCCGGCCAGTCGGGATTCGCCGGGCTGTGGGCGAGGTGCCTGGTGAACGCCAAATACCCCAAGGGAGCCAAGGCCATGGGAGTGCCGGGATGTCCGGAACGGGCTTGCTGCACTGCGTCCATGGCCAGCACCCGAACCGCGTCGATCATGAGGCGTTCGAGCTCCGGCCGGGGTCTGCCTTCCCAGGCGTCCATCCGTCTCCTCGGGGTGTCAGGGGGTGAGCCGAGTGACCAACGTACGGTAGGCTAGCCTATCCCACCACGAAGTTCACCAATCGACCCGGCACGTGCACCACCCGCCGAACCTCCACGTCCTCCAAAAACCGCCGCACGTTGTCCTCGGTACGAGCGGCGGCGACCACCGCCTCCTGATCGGCATCCGCAGACACCTCCACGGTGCCCCGCAGTCGCCCATTGACCTGGACCGCCAACTGCACGCTCGAGGCGCGGAGCAGCTCAGGGTCGTGCTCCGGCCAAGGAGCGGCATCGAACAGGCTGCTTTCGTGGCCCAGCCGCTCCCACAGCTCCTCGGCGATGTGAGGCGCGAACGGGGCGACCAGCACCACCAGCGGCTCGACCTCGGTTCGGCGCGGACGGCGTCCCCCGGCCCGCACCCGGTTCAGGTACTCCATCATCGCTGCGATGGACGTGTTGTACTGGAGGTCCGCCAACTGCTCCGTCACCTGGGCTATGGTGGCGTGCAGCTTCCGAAGCACGTCCGGGTCTCCCTCGATGTCGGGCGGACCCTCGCACGCCTGGATGACGGCGTCCCACAGCCGGTGCAGGAATCCGTACGGACCCTGAATGCCCGTGTCCTGATAGTCCCCGCCCTCTTCAAAGGGGCCCAGGAACATCAGGTACAGCCGGAACGTGTCGGCCCCGTACTGTTCGATGATTGGATCCGGCACGATCACGTTGCCCCGACTCTTGGACATTTTCGCGCCCTCGCGGATGATCAATCCGTGGGCACGGAACCGCGAAAACGGCTCTTCGAATTCCAGGTGCCCCAGGTCGTGCAGCGCCATCGTGATGAATCGCGCGTACAGCAGGTGCAGCACCGCGTGCTCGTTCCCGCCGATGTAGCAGTCGACCGGCAGCCAGTTGCGCGTCGTCTGCGGGTCGAACGGCCGGTCGTCGAAGTCCGTGGAAGGGTACCTCAGGTAGTACCACGACGAATCCAGGAACGTGTCGGAGACGTCGGTCTCCCTACGCGCCTCGCCCCCACAGCCCGGACACGGCACGCGGTACCACTCCTCCACTCGAGCCAGCGGACTCACGCCGGAGTCGTCGGGCTTGAAGTCCTCTACGCGCGGCAGCAGGACCGGTAGCTCGCGCTCCGGCACCGGCACCGGGCCGCAGTCGTCGCAATGGATGATCGGGATGGGCGGGCCCCAGTATCGCTGCCGGGATATACACCAATCGTGCAGTCGATAGTTGGTGCGTGCCTCTCCGGTTCCTTGTTCCTCCAGCCAGGCCGTGATCGCCGGGATGGCTTCGGACACCGACATTCCGTCGAACGGGGCCGAGTTCACCAACCGGCCGGCTTGGTTTTCCACGTACGCTTCGGACAGCGGGGAATCCGGATCGTCCTCAGGACCTGCGACGACGCGCGGAATGGCCAGTCCGAACCGCGAAGCGAACTCGAAGTCCCGCGTGTCGTGGCCTGGAACCGCCATAATGGCTCCCGTGCCATAGTCCATCAGCACGTAGTCCGCGATCCAGACCGGGATGGCTTGTCCGGTGGCGGGATTGGTGCAGTGCCCGCCGGTAAACACGCCGCTCTTGGACTTGTCCCACTTCTGCCGGGTGACCAGGTCCGTGACCGCCGCTTGCCGGCGGTAGGCTTCCACCTCCGCGCGCTGCGCGTCGGTCGTCAGCCGGTCCACGAACGGATGCTCCGGCGCCAGCACCATGAACGTGGCTCCGAACACCGTGTCGGGCCGCGTGGTGAATACCTCGATACGCACGTCCTCGCTTCCCGTCACCGGGAAGTGTATGCGGGCGCCGGGACTCTTCCCGATCCAGTTCCGCTGTGCCTTGACGGTCGTCTCGGACCAGTCGATGCGATCCAAGTTGGTCAGCAGGCGCTCGGCGTACTCCGTGATGCGGAAAAACCACTGCGCAATGCGCCGTTGCTCGACGGGCGTGTCGCACCGCTCGCAGCGCCCGTCGATGACCTGTTCGTTGGCCAGCACCGTCTTACAGGACGGGCACCAGTTGACCGGCGCTTCCTTACGCTCGGCCAGCCCCGCGTTGAAGAGCTGGATGAAGATCCACTGGGTCCAGGCGTAGTAGGCCGGATCGGTGGTGTCCACCGTGTGCTGCCAGTCGAACATCCCGCCGATGCGACGGAGCTGACGGGTGAAGTTGGCCACGTTGCGCGGGATGAGATCCATGGGATGGATCTCTTCCTTCAAGGCGAAGTTCTCCGAGTGGATGCCGAAGGCGTCGAAGCCGATGGGCTCGAACACGCGTCGGCCCAGCAGTCTCCGGTAGCGGCCGTGAACGTCCGCGCCCGTGAACGCATAGATGTTTCCCACGTGCAGCCCCTCGGCCGAGGGGTAGGGAAACATCATGAGGTTGTAGTAGGCCGCCTCGTGTCCCCCTTCCAGCTCGTCGCGGGGGACGGTGTTGGTTCCGTGTTCTTCCCAGAACGTTTGCCACTTCTGCTCCACGTCCTGAGGCGTGTACGCGGGGCGTGTCGGTTCCGCCATGATGGGAGTGCTCGATTGGATAGCCGCTTAGGGAAGCTCTAGGCACAGCTTACCTGGCAAGCGACAACAATAACCCGCGTGGCAAGTCGGGCCAGGGGTGTCAGGAACCGCCGCCCGGCAGCAGCGTCATCGGATCGTGCCCGCTCTCGGCTCCGTTCTTCAGGTGCGCGATCGTGGCTACGAGGTCTCCGCCGTGATCGTCCAGCAGGCGCTGGAAATCGGCGAGGCGATGGTAGTACCGCATCCGCGCCAGCAGAGTCGCGTTGTTCACGGGTTGGCTGAGGAACGACGAGAACCGGCCGGCCTCGAAGGTGGGCTGCACTTCGGCGCGGAACCGTTCTCGCGCGGCGTGGAAGCGCTGCTCCCGAAGAGTGAGCTTGCGTGCGGTAGAAAGGCTCGAGTCGCCGTAGAGCTCCAGCAGCTCGTCGATCTCCGGGTCCAGAAACTCGGAGAACCGGATTGCGTCGCGCCACCGCGCCCGCGCCCGCTGGCATTTGACCGTATCGGATCCTCCACCGGTTCGTCGACAGAAGAACCGGGCCGCGCCCACGTACCCGACGAACGTGGCGAAGCTCTCGTTGAACCGTGCGTTTCCGGGCACGAACAGGTGGTTGTGGGAGAGCTCGTGGATCAACGTCTCGACCACGCCCACGGCATCCTGTTCCAGGACCGTGGAGAGCAGAGGGTCGGGGAACCATCCCAACGTGCTGAACGCCGCGGTGGGGCGGAGGTACGTGTCGAACCCCTCGTCCTCCAGCCCTGCCCGCTCCGCCTCGGCCTTCTCGAAGTCGAAGAACCCGCGGTAGGGGACGTGTCCCACGACCGGGAACCACCACGTGCGCGGAGCCAGGCGGTCGGGATAGGCAGCCGACAGCACCATCGCCAGCGTGTCCTTCTCCAGCCTGGTAAACGTCGTGTAGGCGTCCCCGACGTCCAGGCGCAACGAGTCGGCCGCGAAGCGCCGGGCCTCGGTGGCGAAGAGCAACAGCCCGCGTGTGCGCTCATCCGTGGATTCGTCCAGGATGACGTCGGGAATGGGCCGCCGGGCCGAGAGGATGCGAGCCTCGGCCAGGCCCGCGCGCATCACATAGAGCGGTGAGCAGGCCGAGCTGAGCGCCACGAGCAGTCCCAGCCCGGCGAGCTTCCTCACCGGTTCCCGCGTTCCTCGATCACACGTTCGATGGCCTGCTGCCGGCGAAACATGTCGTCGAAGTTCCCGAGATAGGACTGCCAGATCAGCACGCATCCCGCCATCAGCAAGACCACGCTCATCCCGCGCATGGTGCGTCGTCGTCCGTGCTCGCTCAGCTTTTTGTGCCCATGGCCCGCCAGCCAGGCGATGAGCAGCTGCGTGCCCATGAACGTGCCGAAGTAGGCGGCCCAGGTCGCCACGCCCAAAGGCCAGCTCACATACCAGGCCTTCAGAATCAGCGGCGATCCGATCAGCAGCCAGAAGAGCCAGGGGTTGGGAGAGAGCACTCCCACCAGTGCCGGCTTGAGCAGGCGGCGCTTGCCGACCTTCCGCACGGTCTCGGGTTCGTCCGAGCTGGCGCGCCGATAGATACGGAACGCGAGAAACGCCAACAGCACGCCCCCCACGATTCCCACCCAGCGGAGAAACCCGAGCGGCAACGTGTGCAGCACGAGCGCCGTCAACAGCATGATCGGCGTCTCGGTGGCCAGCGGCACGAGGGCCACTTCCACGCCGGCCACCAGCCCCTGCTCGATGGCCGTGCTGGCGATCAGCGCGCTGAAGGGTCCGGGCACGAGGCCGGCCACGAGACCCAGTAGGATGGCCAGAACGACTAACGTCACCCGAGCCGGCTCCGGTGCTTCGGTGCTTTCCACCCTATGTTCATGGCCTTCAGCGGTTGCGTGCCATCGGTGAGGAGGTCTCGTAGGGCGCTGGTACCCGTCCCGGCGCCCGGATGTCCCTACGGATCTCGCGAGTGCGTGATTCGCTCCTGAAACTTGGGTGCCGGTTCACTATGTTCCGCCGGTCGTCCCCTTGAACCGGGAGGTCGAACTCCGGTGCCCGCTTTGGATTTGCCGTATCGCATGCTCATGGGCGGAGCCCGCCTGGTGGCGCCGCTGCTGGCTGCCGGAGATTCCAAGCTGGCGAGGGGGATCCGGGGTCGTGCGGGCGCCGTGGAGCGCCTTCGGGACTGGGCGCGCAGCGGACGTGTCGAGGGGCGGCCGCTCGTTTGGGTGCACGCGCCCTCCGTGGGAGAGGGCCTCCAGGCCCGAGCGGTGGTCCGGGCGCTCAAGGAGGCCCACCCCGATTGCCAGGTGGCGTATACGCACTTTTCGCCGTCGGTGGCCGGCTTCCCCATGGACATGCCCGCCGACGTGACCGACTACCTTCCCTGGGACGTCTCCGAGGACATGGGGGCCGTTCTGGAGGCGCTGAGCCCGTCGCTGCTCGTCTTTACCAAAACCGAGGTATGGCCCGTGCTGGCGGCCGAGGCGGCGCGGCGCTCGATTCCCGTTGCGCTGGTGGCGGGGACCCTACGACGCGACAGCGGCCGAGCCGGGGCGGCGGGACGGGCGCTGCTGGGACCGGCCATGCGGTCCTTACGGATGATCGCCGCGGTCGGCGAACAGGACGCGGCGAGGTTCGCCCGCATAGGCGTGCCGCGCGAGCGCATCACCGTCACCGGCGATCCCGGCATCGACGCGGCCGTGGCCCGCGCCGCCGAGGCCAGTCCCGAGGCCCACTATCTCCGCCCCTTCCGCGCCGCGACGGTGCCGGTGTTGGTCGCGGGGTCCACGTGGCCGGCGGACGAAGAGGCACTGCTCGAGGCTGCGACGGCGCTCCGGGCCCGTAGCGTATCGATACGCCTGGTCATCGCGCCCCACGAACCCTCGGAGATCCACCTGAACGAGCTTGCGGCCGGGTGGCGTGCGGCGGGCTGGAGCTCGGAAACGCTGACCCAGGCGGAGGGAAACGAAGCCACCGAGGCCGACGTGGTGCTGGTGGACCGAGTGGGCATTCTGGCCCAACTCTACGCGGCCGGAGTGATCGGATACGTGGGAGGCGGATTCGGGCGCCGGGGTCTCCACTCGGTGCTCGAGCCGGCGGCGCACGGCCTGCCGGTGCTGTTCGGCCCGCACCACACGGGCAGCGCCGCGGCTGTGGGTCTTCTCGACGCCGGGGGCGCGCTCGCCGTGGGCAGCGCCGAGGGATTGGCCGACGCGCTCGAGCGATGGGTGCGCGACCCGGACGCTCGGGTCCGGGCGGGTGACGCGGCCCGTGCATATCTGATGCGTCACCGGGGCGCGGCGCGGCGAACCGGTGATCTTCTGGCTCCATTTCTGGCCGGCCCTCCCTGATACGGGCCGCGCCGGGGTGACCGGCCGTGGCGGATTCGGCACCTTTGGCGTCGGATTGGGGGCTGTCCCCCTGCCGCCGAATCGGCGAGCGTTCAGGCGTGCCCTACTCCTCATCCCTCCTGGGAGGTCGCGACGTGCGCGGGGAGTTGAGCAGGCCCGGTCCGCACAGGCGGGGCGGCTCCTCTCTCAAGGGCGGACTGCTGGTTCTCACATAAAGGAGCGTGCCACGAGGGGTCCATCCCGCCCCGGCTACGCTCCGAACGGTCGTCGGCGATGTGGTTCCGGGACCCCCGGCGCCACGTTCCACCCCCGACACCCGACCCCCGGGCGGCGCAGACCGCCAGGGGGTTTGGCCGTTTCAGGGGGCCTGTCGTAGGCCGGGCGGGGCCGGCGGTCTTGGAACCGGTCCGTCCTTTGCTCCGTATGGACAATCATGACATCGCGACGAAGGCTTTCCCAGGTGGCCCTCGGGGCCGCAATCCTGCTGGAGCTGCTCCTGCCTCAAGGGCTGGGCACGCTCTGGAAACCCACGGACTCCGGGCCGCCCCGGTTCACGGCTTCGGCCGTGGCGTCGGTGATGTCGGCCCTGGACGCCCACAACGAATCCCTTCTCTCCACTCCGGGCGTGGTCGGCACCGCGCTGGGGTTGGGGTTGGACGGGCAGCCGCTGGTCAAGGTGTACCTGGCGGAAGAGGGCGTGCTCGGCGTGCCGGCGTCCCTGGATGGCGTGCCGACCATGACCGAAGTCGTGGGACGGTTCGTGTCGTACGCCGATCCCCCGGAAGACGTGCGGGCAGAGGCGGCCTCTGAAAACGTGGACCGCACCGCGCACTTCCCGCGGCCGGTGCCCATCGGCGTATCCAGCGGCCAGACCGACGTGACGGCGGGCACTATCGGGGCCCGTGTCACCCGCGGTGATGCGTTGTTCGCCCTGTCGAACAACCACGTCTTTGCCAACTCCAACCGGGCCAAGCCGGGAGACCCGGTGGTGCAGCCCGGCGTGGTGGACGGCGGAAGGGCGCCCGACGACGTGATCGGAACGTTGGTGGATTTCGAGCCTCTGACCTTCTGTAGGCCGGCTCCGCTCGGATGCCCTGCCAATCGTATCGACGCCGCCATTGCCGAGGTGGATGCCGGCCAGGTGGACAACAGCACGCCTACGGACGGCTACGGGCTTCCCAGGGTCGAGTCCGCAACGGCCAATCTGATGTTGGCCGTACAGAAGTACGGCCGCACCACCGGCCACACCAAGGGGTCGATCAGCGGGATCTTCGCGACGGTGAACGTGGACTACCGGATCGGCGTGGCGCGGTTCGTCGACCAGATCATCGTGACCGGGAGCTCGGGCTCGTTCTCCGCGCCCGGAGACTCGGGTTCGTTGGTCGTGACCCAGGGCAAGGGCGACGCCGACCGTCGCCCGGTCGGGCTCCTGTTCGGGGGAAGCCGGCTGACCACGATCATCAGCCCCATCGACCTCGTGCTGGACCGGTTCGACGTGGTGATCGATGGAGAGCGGTAGCCCGACGGGCGACGTTCGCGGGGCTCACCGGCGGCTGACGCGCGGGGTGATCGATCTGCCCGGCGTGTCGGGCACCGCGGTGGGAATGATGAGAGGACGGCCCTGCCTGACGGTATACGTCGAGCAGAAGGACCGTGCCCTGATGCGCCGAATTCCGCAGGAAGTGGAAGGGTTTCCCGTTCGCGTCGAGGTGAGCGGCCGGTTCAGACGGGAGAGCTAACCAAAGCTCACTCGGCGGTTCAACGCACCGCGAACTGAAGTTCGTGCAGTCTCGCGTAGATGCCGTCCTGCTCCAACAATTCCCCGTGCGTTCCCTCCTCGCTCACCGACCCGTGATGCATCACGAGGATGTGGTCCGCGCCCTGTACCGTGGACAGGCGATGGGCGATGACCAGGGACGTGCGTCCCCGTAGCAGCTCTTCCGTGGCCGCTTCGATCCGTGCCTCGATCTCCGAGTCCACGGAGCTCGTCGCTTCGTCGAGGACCAGAATCTCGGGATCGAACGCCAGCGCCCGGGCAAAGGAGACGAGCTGGCGCTCGCCCACTGAAAGGCTTCCCCCCCGCTCGCTCAGGGCCTGATCGTATCCGTCGGTCAGCCGGCGGATGAACGGTGCGGCACCGACGCGCTCCGCCGCCCGCTCCACCGATTCCGAGCCGATGCCGTCGGCGCCCAGTCGAATGTTGTAGCGTACGCTTTGACTGAACAGGAACACGTCCTGGAGCACCAGTCCGATGCGTGCGCGGAGGTCGTCCACACGCAACCGATCCACGGGAACGCCGTCCACGAGAATCCGGCCGCGCTGGGGCTCGTAGAAACGCATCAGGAGCGAGATGATCGTGGTCTTGCCCGCACCGGTGTGTCCGACGATCGCCACCTTTTCGCCAGGAGCGGCTCGGAAGCTCACGTCCCGGAGCACCCAGTCGGGCGAGCCGTTTGCGTCATCGCCGTACGCGAACCACACGTGCTCGAATACGATTTCCCCTCGGGAGGGCTCGGGCAGCTTCACCGGATCATCGGGATCGACGATCTCCGGAGCGCGATCCAACAGCCTGAAGATGCGCTCGGAAGACGCCATGGCGCCCTGTAGCACGTTGTACTTCTCGGACAGGTCCTGAATGGGCCGAAAGAAGCGTTGTGCGTACTGCAGGAACGCGGCGATCACGCCCACCGTCGTAATTCCCGACAGGATCTGCGATCCACCCCGCCAGATGATCAGGGCCAGGGCGATGGCGGTGAAGAGCTGAATGACCGGGAAGAAGAGCGCATAGTAGCGCACCGAGCGGAGGTGGGCGCTGAGGTAATCCGCGTTGACGCTGCGAAACGTGGCGAGGTCCGCCTCCTCGCGGTTGAACAGCTGGACGACGCGGATGCCCGTGAGGCGCTCGTGCAGGTAGGCGTTGATGCGGGCCAGGCGGACCCGGATGTCACGGTAGGCACGCCGGATCTTGGCGCGGAACAGGAAGGCGGCCAGCGCCACTCCCGGCAGCACGCTGAACGTCACCAGCGCGAGCTGCCAATCCATGCGCAGCATGGCCGCGATGATGAACACCAGGGTGAAGATGTCGCCGAACACGGTGACGATGCCCGAGCTGAAGAGCTCGTTCAGCGTCTCCACGTCGTTGGTGATCCTGGTCATCAGGCGGCCCACCGGGTTCTTGTCGTAGAACCGGAGGTCCAGCCGCTGGAAATGACTGAAGATCTCTCGCCGCAGGTCGTACATGACGCGCTGCCCGAGCCACGTGGTCAGGAGCTGCTGCGCGTACTGCAGCCCGAAGACCAGGACCAGCACCACGACGTACGTGACGGCCAACTGCGTGAGGAGCGTCCGATCTCCGGCCGGAACGGCCTCGTCCAGGACCAGTTGCGTGATCCATGGCCCCACGATCTGGAGGGCCGATGAGGCGATCAGAATCAGCACGGCCAGCGCCACAGCCCAGCGGTACGGCTTCACGTACCGCAGCAGGCGCTTCATGAGCCGAGCGTCGTACGCCCGTCCGAGCGCTTCTTCCTCTTGGATCGAGATCGGTGCCGTCATCGAGAAAGTCGGTCACGGAGAGGCAGCCGGCAGCGCCGTCTCGGAGGAGCAGCGGCTACCGTAGTAGCTTGGGCCGGCCGCCTACCCGCCAAGCCCCCGGCCCGTTCCTGTGCGAAAACCCGAGCCGCCTCCGCGGGTACCTCCGAGCATGACGGTCTCACCTCGAACTCCGGCACGACCTTGAAGGGGGTCATCCGCGTCCGCGGCGCGCGCCAGAACAACCTGAAGAACCTGGACGTGGACCTCCCGCGTGGCGCGCTCACGGTGGTGACCGGCCCGTCGGGTTCCGGGAAGTCGTCGCTCGCTCGGGATACGCTGTTCGCCGAGGGGCAACGTCGATACGTGGAGTCGCTTTCCACCTACGCGAAGCAGTTCCTGGAGCGACGGGAGAAGCCCGACGTGGACCGCGTGGACGGCATCCCTCCGGCGGTGGCGATCGAGCAGACCAATCCGACGAAGTCGAGTCGCTCCACGGTGGGCACCGCCACCGAGGTGTACGACTACATGCGGCTGCTCTGGGCGCGCGTCGGGCGCGTGTACTGTCCCACGTGCGACAGCGAGGTGCGGCCCGACACTCCGTCGGACGTAGTGGACGCGATTGGCGGCCGCGAGCGGGGAACGCGGCTCATGATCGGATTTCCCCTTCACACCGGAGACCGCGTGAGCGCCGATCGCGTGGTGGAGAACCTCCTCGCCAAGGGGTTCATGCGGCTTTGGACCGCCGACCGGGTGTTGGACCTGTCCGACTCCGGTCCCGAAACCCGCGAGGCTCTACGGGCGGCCATCGGTTCCCCGGACGTACACGTCGTGGTGGACCGCATCACGGTCGGAAAGACCGGCAGAGACCGCCTGGCCGACTCGGTCGAGACCGCCTTCCGCGAGGGAGAAGGCAACCTCGGCCTGCTGGGTCCGGAAGGCGAAGTGTCGCGGTTCACGGAGCGCTTCCGCTGTGCCGAGCACGTGGACCTCGTCTTCGAGACGCCCACGCCCAAGCTGTTTTCTTTCAACAGCCCCTACGGCTCGTGCACGGCCTGCTCGGGGTTCGGGGCCGTGCTCGAGTACGACGAGGACCTGATCGTCCCCAACCCCGACCGTGCGATCGTCGACGGAGCCGTGGATCCGTGGACGAAGCCGCGCTATCGAGCGGAGCGGAGGCTGCTCCGGGCCTACGCAGGAGATTCGGGGGTCTCGACCCACACGCCCTGGAAGCGCTTGCCGGCCGCGTTCCGTCGAGCGGTGCTCCATGGATCCGAGGACTTCCAGGGGGTGATCCCGTTCCTGGTTTCGAGGGAGAAGAAGAAGTACAAGCAGTACATTCGGGTCTTCCTGCGTCAGTACCAGCGTCCGTTTCAGTGCCCCGAGTGTGGAGGCAGCCGAATACGGAAAGAGGCGCGGTACGTACGGGTGGGCGGCCGCACCATCGACGCCGTGGCCGAGTGGCCGCTGACCGCATTGAGCCGCTGGGTGGACGAGATCGAGCTGACCGACATGGAAGCGGAGATCGCCGCCACCATTCTTCGTGAGCTCCGTGCCCGGGTTCGGTTCCTCGACGAGGTGGGACTGGGCTACTTGGCACTGTCGCGCCAGACGCGCACCCTCTCGGGCGGGGAGGCCCAACGGATCACGCTGGCCAACTCGCTGGGCTCGCGGCTGGTGGACACGCTCTACGTGCTGGATGAGCCCACGGTGGGCCTCCACCCGGCCGACACGCACGCGATGCTGGGGCTGCTCGTCCAGCTCCGTGACACCGGCAATACGGTGGTGGTGGTCGAGCACGATTCCGACGCCATACGCGCGGCGGACCGCGTGATCGAGCTGGGCCCGGGCTCGGGCGACCACGGCGGCTCGTTGGTGTTCGAGGGCGGGCCGGACGAGCTACTGCGCGCCGAAACGGCGACGGGCCGCTATCTGTCGGGCCGGGCGCCGGTGCCCGTGCCCGCGCGCCGCCGACGCGTGGACCGCGAGGGGCTGGAGCTCCGGGGGGCGGAGCTCCACAACCTCCGAGGTGTGGACATCGACGTGCCGCTGGGGGCGTTGACGGTGGTTACCGGCGTCTCGGGCTCGGGGAAATCCACGCTGGTGCGCGATATTCTGTTCCGTGCCTTGGAGCAGGAGCTGCGCGGCGGAGACGTGACGGCCAAGCAGCACCTGGGCGAGCCGGTCGGCGCATACACCTCCCTGGCGGGTCACGCCAGGCTGGACGATGTCGTGCTGGTGGACCAGTCGCCCATCGGCCGGACACCCCGGTCCAATCCGGTCACCTACATCAAAGCCTGGTCGGACATTCGCTCCATCTTCGCTCGCGAGCCCCTGGCCCGTGAGCGCGAGTACGGGCCGCGCCACTTCTCGTTCAACGTCGAGGGCGGACGCTGCGAGCACTGCAAGGGCGCCGGGCAGATCGCGGTCGAGATGCTCTTCATGGCCGACGTATACCTCACGTGTGAAGCCTGCGGCGGCCGGCGGTTCAAGCGGGAGATCCTGGACGTCGAGGTCGGCGGGCTGAACGTGGCGCAGGTGCTGGAGCTCACGGTGGACCAGGCGATTCGGTTCTTCCTCAAGGAAGACCGGCTCGGACAGGCGCTCTGGCACCTACAGCAGGTGGGCCTGGGATACCTCCGCTTGGGTCAGCCGGCCCCGACGCTGTCCGGAGGCGAGGCTCAGCGGCTCAAGATCGCCAGAGAGCTGGCCGCTGCCAGGCGGAAGGCCAAGTCCCGCCGAGCCGGGTCCAAGCTCTATCTGCTGGACGAGCCCACGACCGGACTTTCCGGCCAGGACGTGGGCCGGTTGCTCGGCGTGCTCTCCAAGCTCCTGGATGCCGGGCACACCGTTGTCGTCATCGAGCACAACCTGGACGTGATCAAGACCGCCGACTGGGTCATCGACATGGGTCCGGGGGCGGGGCAGGGTGGAGGGTCGGTGGTGGCGATGGGCAGGCCGGAGGACGTTGCCGGCGTGCCGGAGAGCCTGACCGGCCGTTTTCTCGCCGATGTGTTGACGCCCTCGGCCGTCGGGTGAGCGGTCCCGCCGTCCCGGCGGTCTCGGTGCTCATGCCGGTGCGGGATGGCGAACCCTTCCTGGCCGACGCGCTGGCATCGATCTGCGGACAGTCCCTGACCGACATCGAGCTGATCCTGGTCGACGACGCCTCCGTGGACGGATCCCGAGAGCGGATGGAAGCCGCGGCCGCGACCGACGGCCGCATCCGTGTGCTGGACTCGCCCGGGAGCGGGATCGTCGCAGCGCTGGAGGCGGCCCGGGCCGCGGCCCGAGCACCCTACCTGGCCCGCATGGACGCGGACGATGTCGTCCCGCCCCAGAGACTGGCGGAGCAGCTCGAGTACATGGAGTCCCATTCCGACATCGCGTTGTGCGGGGGCCGGGTCGAGTTTTTCCCCCGGGAGGGACTCAAGGACGGCACGCTGCGCTACGAGAGGTGGATAAACGCCACGATGACGCCCGCGGCGATCGAGCGGGACCTGTTCGTGGAGTGTCCGCTTCCGCATCCCACGTTCTTCGCGCGCGCCGCGGCGGTAGCCGACATCGGCGGATATCGGGAGGCGGGATGGCCGGAGGACTACGACCTGTTGCTCCGACTGTGGGAGGCAGGCGGGCGGTTCGGGAAGGTCGGAGGGGCTCCGACACGATGGAGGGACCATCCCGCTCGGCTCTCGCGCAGCGACCGGCGTTACCGAATCGACGCGTTTCGACGACTCAAGGTCGACGTGGTGGTGCGCCGATTCCTACGGCTCGGCGACGGCGTTCTCCCCGCGGTGGTCTGGGGAGCGGGACCCACCGGAAAGGCCTTCCAGAAGTTGCTGCTGGCGGAGGGAGTGGAGGTGGCGGCGCTGGTGGATCTGGACCCGCGGAAGATCGGACAGGAGATCCACGGAGCCCGTGTGGTCGCGCCCGACCGTCTGGACCGCTACGACGGGATATTTTGCCTCGGCGCGGTATCGGGCTCAGAGGCGAGGGCCGATATTCGCATGGCGCTGTCCCGCGCCGGCCGAACCGAGCTGAAGGACTTTGTGATGGTAGCCTGAAGCCGCGCGCTTTTTCGGTTCCCTTGAGTGCCGAATAGCGCTATTTTGAAAGGACTTTCAGCCATTCCACCGGACGGAGTTCGGCGGATTCAAAAGACGGTTCCAGCGCCGCCGCCCCATACGCGTCCCGGTCCTCTCGCCATCAGGCCCATTCGGGCGTCGGCGGACGGACGCCAGGGCGGTCCGGATGGCTCTTTCGGGCGTCGGCCCCATCCCCACTTCCGCAGCATCCTCGGAGGGTAGTAGATGTCGGGTGAGAACGGAGAACGAGTCCTAGAGCGTCTCCTCGAAGAGGAGATGAGGGACTCTTTCCTCGATTACTCCATGAGCGTGATCGTGCAGCGTGCGCTGCCCGACGTGCGGGATGGACTCAAGCCTGTCCACCGCCGAATCCTGTACGCGATGAGCGAGCTGGGACTGGGCCCCGGCCGGGCGTACAAGAAGAGCGCTACCGTGGTGGGCGAAGTGCTCGGCAAATATCACCCGCACGGCGACTCGGCCGTGTACGACTCTCTCGTCCGCATGGTGCAGGACTTTTCCCTCCGCTATCCGTTGGTCGACGGGCAGGGAAACTTCGGTTCCATAGACGGCGACTCCGCGGCCGCATATCGCTACACCGAAGCGCGGCTTACCCGCATCGCCACCGAGCTGCTGCACGACATTGAGCGGGAAACGGTCGAATTCATTCCCAACTTCGACGGCCGCCTGGACGAGCCTACCGTCCTGCCGGCAAAGGCTCCCAACCTGCTCATCAACGGCTCGTCGGGCATTGCCGTGGGCATGGCCACCAATATCCCGCCCCACAACCTCCGGGAAGTGGTGGCGGGTACCGTGGCGTTGATCGACGACCCGGAGCTGTCACAGTCCGAGCTGGAGTCACTGATCCTCGGGCCCGACTTTCCCACGGGGGGCTACATCTGTGGCCGGGAGGGGATTCAGGAGGCGTACCGCACCGGCCGTGGCCGGGTGGTCATGCGCGCCCAGGTGGAATTCGAGCGGCTGGAGGGTGGACGGGACCGGATCGTCGTGCGCGAGATCCCGTTCATGGTCAACAAGTCCCGTCTGATCGAGCAGATCGCCCAGTTGGTGCGAGACAAGCGGATCGAGAATATCTCCGATCTCCGGGACGAGTCCGACCGAGACGGCCTGCGGGTCGTCATCGATCTCAAGCGGGACGCCATTCCGGAGATCGTCCTGAACAAGCTGTACAAGCACACGCAGATGCAGTCCACCTTCGGCACCATCTTGCTGGCTCTGGTGGACGGCGTGCCCAAGGTCATGACGTTGCGGCAGATCCTGTTGCACTTCATCGATCACCGTCATCAGGTCGTCGTACGCAGGAGCGAGTTCGAGCGCACCCGCGCAAAGGAGCGGGAGCACGTTCTCGAGGGCCTGAAGATCGCGGTGGAAAACATCGACGAGGTGGTCGCGATCATCCGCGGCTCCCGAGACGCGAACCAGGCCGGTGAACGCTTGCGAGAGCGGTTCGATCTCACCGAGGTGCAGGCCAAAGCCATCCTGGACATGCGCCTCGCCCGCCTGACGGGACTCGAGATCGAGAAGCTGGACGCCGAGCTGACCGAGGTGCGGGCCCAGATCGCGGAGCTGGACCGCATCCTGGGCTCCCGCGACGTCCGGATGGGCATCATCAAGGACGAGCTCGCGGAGTTGGCCGACAAATACGGTGACGACCGCCGGACCGAGATCACGGACTATGCCGGTGACCTCAACGTCGAGGATCTCATTCCCGACGAGGAGATGGTCATCACCGTGAGTCACGAGGGCTACATCAAGCGCATTCCGGTCGACACCTACCGGGCGCAGCGCAGGGGTGGCCGCGGCCTCCAGGGGATGGGCACCAAAGACCAGGACTGGGTCGAGCACCTGTTTGTGGGATCCAACCACGACACGCTCATGATCTTCACGCGCGGCGGCCAGTGCCACTGGCTCAAGGTGTGGCAGATTCCCCAGTCCGGCCGGCATTCTCGGGGCAAGCCCATCATCAACCTGATTAACGTCACCCAGGACCAGGCGGTGGCTTCGGTGGTGCCGGTGCGGGACTTCTCAGAAGACCGCTACCTGCTCTTCAGCACCCGTAAGGGTGTGGTCAAGAAGACGCCTCTTTCGGCATACGGGAACGTGCGTGTCGTAGGGCTCAATGCCATCAACGTCCGGGAGGGCGACGAGCTGATCGACGTCCAGATCACGGACGGATCGGAAAACATCATCCTGGCCACGAGAGACGGGATGGCCATCCGCTTCCACGAGTCGGACGCTCGTCCCATGGGCAGGGCCACCGGCGGTGTGCGCGGAGTCAACCTCCGTGAAAGCGACGAGGTCATCGGCATGGTCGTGGCCAGGCCCGAATCCACGCTGCTCGTGGTGACCGAGACCGGGATGGGCAAGCGCACGGACGTAGGGGCCTACCGGCTTCAGCACCGCGGGGGCTACGGCGTCATCAACATCAAAACGTCCGACAAGACGGGCCGCGTTGTGGCGGTCAAGGCCGTGGAGGACGACGACGAGCTGATGGTCATTACCCGCAAGGGCGTGGTGAACCGCCAGCGCGTGCGGGAAATCCGCGTGATCGGCCGGGCCACCCAGGGGGTTCGTCTGGTGAACCTGGACGAATCCGATGCGGTGATGGACGTGGCCAAGGTGATCCCCGAAAACGGGGACGCCGAGTCCGCGATCGAGTCGGGCCAGCCACCGGTCGGGTCGGACGACGGACAGGGCGGGCCGGACGCGGGGGCCGACGAATCGGCCCCGGGTGGAGACGGGGAGGAGTCCGGGCCGTGAGCGGATCGATCGGCGTCGGCACGGTAGACATCGAAGACATCCGCAGGGCGGCCGAGGGCCTGCGCGGCGTTACGCGCTATACGCCGCTGCTGCCTTCGGATGCGTGCTCCGAGCGAGTCGAGGGCGAAGTGCGGCTCAAGTGCGAGTCGCTCCAGCGCACGGGATCGTTCAAGGCAAGGGGGGCGTACACCTACGTGTCCCGTCTCGATGCCGAAGACCGGGCTCGGGGAATCATCACGTATTCCTCCGGCAATCATGCGCAAGCCGTGGCGCTGTCCGCTCGCCTGGCGGGCACGTCCGCGGTGGTGGTCATGCCGGAGACGGCGCCCCGGGTGAAGCGCGAGGGAGCGGAGCGACTGGGCGCCGAGGTCATCCTGGAAGGGACGACGTCGTTGGAGCGGAAGGCGCGCGCGGAGGAGATCCAACAGGAGCGAGGACTGGCGATGGTTCCGCCCTTCGATCATCCCGACATCGTGGCTGGCCAGGGAACGGTGGCGCTCGAAGCGCACGACCAATGGCCGGAGCTCGAGGCCTTTTTCGTGCCGATCGGGGGCGGAGGCCTGGCGAGCGGGTGTGCCGCGGCCCTCAGGGCGGTGAAGCCGGGCGCCGCGATCTACGGCGTCGAGCCCGAGGGCGCGGCGTCCATGCATGCCGCGATCCGAACCGGAGGGCCTACCACCCTCGATCGGATCGACACGGTGGCCGATGGGCTGGCGCCGGTGCGCGCCGGAGACCTGACCTACGTCCACTGTTCATCGCTGTTGGACGATGTCCTGACCGTCACCGACGACCAGATCCTCGCCGCGGCCTCACTTTTGCTCAAATCGGCGAAGTTGGTCGTAGAGTTTTCCGGGGCGGCGGCGGTGGCGGGACTGCTCTCGGGCCAGGCGCCCGTGAAAGGGAAACGTGCCGTCGCGGTACTCAGCGGCGGTAATCTCGATCCGTCCCTGATTTCCCGGATCGCGTAGGGAATCGCACATGGCCAAAGGCTCCATCACAGACGTCCCCGGCATTCGGGTCGGCCACGCGGTCGGTCCCGACGAGCGGTCCGGCTGCACGGTCGTGCTCGGACCGTTTCGTGGCGCCGTGGAAGTGACGGGCCTCGCCACCGGCAGTCGGGAGCTCGGCGTGCTTCGTCCCCACCACATCGCCCCTCAGGTGAACGCGGTGTTGTTGGCCGGCGGATCGGCCTACGGACTGGCGGCCGCCGACGGCGTCATGGCCTGGCTCGCAGAACGGGGGCAGGGGTTCGAGGTGGGATCCACCGTCGTGCCGCTCGTCCCGACCGCCGTCATCTACGACCTACAGGAAGGTGTGCAGCGGCCGGACGCGGAGATGGGCCGCAAAGCCTGTGACGCCGCGAGCAACGGCCCGATTGCCCAGGGACGGGTCGGGGCAGGGGCAGGGGCGACCGTCGGCAAGGTCGGCGGCGACGCGCGGTCCATGCCCGGGGGACTGGGCTCCGCCGTCATCGAGATCGGCCCCTGGAAGGTGGGAAGCCTGGCCGTGGTCAACGCGTTCGGTGACGTGCTCGACGAGTGGGGCAGCATCCTGGCGGGTGCGAGAGGAGACGACGGCGTGTTCCTCAACACCTCGCGTGTGTTTCGCGAGACCATGAACCGGCTGGCTCCTTCGGGAGGTGGCTCCTCGGGAGAGGGTGCCGCGGCGCAGAAGCCGGCGGTGCCGGCCGCCAGCGCGGCTTCGGCCACACCCGGCGCCAACACCACCCTCACCGTGGTGGCGACCGACGCTCCGCTTTCGCGGGTCGACCTGGAGCGGGTGGCTCGCGTGGCGGCGAACGGCGTCGCCCGCCGTATCGCGCCGGTGAACACACCGTTCGACGGGGACATCACGTTCGTGCTGTCCACGGCCCCCAAGCCCGGCGCTCTTCCAGATTTCGTCGTGACCGGACTCGGCACCACGGCCGCGGATTGCCTGGAAATCGCGATCGAGCGCGCCGTCCTGGAGGGACGGGCGAACCAGGGTTCCGCCGGGTAGGTGAGACGGCCGCGAAGCGCCGCCTCGGTGCGACCATGAGGCTCGTGCTCTTCGACATCGACGGCACGCTCGTGACGGGTGGGCCCGCCAAGGAAGCGTTCCTGGGCGCGATGGTCGAGGTGTTCGGGACCGCGGGGCCCGTCGACGACCACGACTTTTCCGGAAAGACCGACCCCCAGATCGCGCGCGAGCTACTGGAACGCGTGGACCATCCCACCGAGGCCATCGAGTCGGGCTTCCCGCGTCTGTGGCACCGGTATCTGGACCGGCTCCGCTCGAGCCTCCACCACAACCCCATGCGCGTCCTTCCGGGCGTCCGTGCGCTCCTGGTCGCGCTGGAGGAGCGGGCGGAAGTCCGTTTGGGCCTCGTGACGGGGAACGTGGAGCGAGGCGCCTACCTCAAGCTGGAGTCCGCCGGCCTGCACGCTCCGTTTCGGGTAGGCGGGTTCGGCTCCGATCACGAGGTGCGCAACCACCTGCCCGCCGTGGCCGTGCGGCGCGCCCACGTGGAGTGGGGCGTGAAGTTCGAGCCCGACGCGGTGGTCATCATCGGCGATACGCCGAGAGACGTGGAGTGCGGTCGGGCGCATGGTGCCCACACGGTCGCGGTCGCCACCGGAAGATGGACGCGAGAGGCCCTGGTGGAGTCGGGCGCGGCCGTGACCCTGGACGACCTGTCCGACATGGCCCAGGCCCTGGACGCAGTGTTGGGATGACTTGATCGCTGCCCTGTGCGGCGACACTTTTTGTATCGGCACGCTTGTGCAGGCCTTCCCTGGGCCTTTCCGTATTTTGACCGACCCCTACCGGAGTGATTCCCGTGGCCAACTCGAACATGAAGCGCTTCTACCTCCTTCTGGGAGCGTTGGCACTCGTCGGTGTCCTCGTGGTTGGGTACACCCTCACTTCCCGCTCAACCGCCGGGGCCGCAACCACTCCGGTGACGGTGGAAGGGCTGGACGATCCCACGACGCTGCTCGCGCTCGCGCAGGGCATGGTGCTGGGTGATCCCGACGCAGACGTCACGATCTACGAGTTCGGTGACTATCAGTGCCCGGGGTGTGGCGGATTCGCCCTGCAGGTGAAGCCGCTGTTGGACCGCGCGTACGTCGACGAAGGGAGGGCGAAGTTCGTCTTCTACGACTTCCCGTTGGTCTCCATTCACCCGAACGCGTTCCTGGCGGCTCGCGCCGGGCGCTGTGCCGTGGACCAGGGCCTCTTCTGGGAATACCACGCCAAGCTGTTCGAGACCCAGCCGCGATGGGCCAATAGCGCCGCTCCGTTGGGACAGTACGTGGACTACGCGGAAGAGGTGGGCATGGACAAGGGTGAGTTCGAGAGCTGCCTCCGGAGCGAAAAGTATGCGGACGTGGTCACGGCCAACATGCGGCTGGGCGAAGACCTCGGCGTCACCGGCACCCCGACGGTGATGGTGAGCCGCGGAAACGGCATGGCCCAGAGGGTGGGGAACTCGTTCGAAGCCATCTCACAGGCGGTTGAGGGACTGCTTACGGCGGCCGAAGTGGAAGAAACCCAGCCGTGACCCACGGCCCACCCGCCAACCGAATGGTCGTGGCGGTGCTGGCCCTGCTGGGATTTTTCGTCGCGCTCTACCTCTTGGCCCACAACCTCGGCTGGACGGGCCCCATCGTGTGCGGAGTGGGAAGCTGCGCGACCGTCCAGTCCAGCCAGTACGCCCACGTGGGACCCATGCCGGTGTCGGGCATCGGCGTGCTCGGGTATACCGCTCTGTTGGCCCTCGCCATCGCCGGTCTCCAGCCCCGGTGGTTGCGAGCGCGGTGGATCAGCCTTCTGCTCCTGGCCGGCAGCCTGGGAGGCGTGGTCTTCTCCGGCTACCTCACCTATCTCGAGGCTGCCGTCATCAATGCGTGGTGCCAGTGGTGCGTCGTCTCCGCGGTGGTGATCACGCTGATCTTCCTGGCCTGTCTTCCCGAGCTCGGACGACTGGGCGGCGCCGTTGAGTCCAAGGCTTCGTTACACCATACCGAGGAACCCGCATGACGACCGTGCGACTGCTCTTTTGTGACAGCGGGGCCTATCACCACGTGGACGTCGAGGTGCCGTCCGAGGCGCTGGGCCGGTACGATCGCCTGATCGACTACCTGCGCGAGGATCGAGACTTCCTGGAGGTCACGCACGTGGACACCGAGCGGCTCTGCGCGGCCTACGTGATTCCGTCGGAGGCCTAGCCGCCGGACACTAGCCGGACGCTTCGGTCGCGCGGGCCGCAGCCACCGCTCGTTCCAGCGTCCACTCGTGCACCACCGGCGGGGGCCATGCGCCGCGGCCGGCCAGCCTCAGGATGTGACGGGCCTCTCGGGTCGCGCGTTCGCCGAGCGACGTCGACACCAGCCCGCTCGCCACCGCCTGCGCCAGTTGGTCGTGGTCGAGCAGCTCGACTTTCCCAGCCGGGTCCATCCACACGTCCAGGTACAGATCCGTGGTGGTCCAGACATCGCCGGGGAGAAACTCGGGCGGAGTGAGCACGTTCGCGTAGAGTCCCGTGAACCGGCCCTCCCGGTCGTGGAAGCGGCCAATGTCGTGCCACACGTCCGGGAACGTGAACCATACGACGCTGGAGCCGGTCTCGAGCACGACCTCATCCGCTATGTGCTTGGGCTGGGCCAGGGTCATGTCGGACGCGAGGGTCACCTTGACCGACGGGCCGTCCCATACGAGTTGCTGGACGAAGACCTCTTCGCGGTCCGGCGGCCGCAGGTACCGGATGCGCACCGACCGCGGCCCCGAGTGTCCGTCCACGACAGTTCAGCCTCGGCCGCTCAGTCGGGAATCGGGAACGCCTCGTAGAATCCTCGGTCCTCCTCGGCCAGACGCACGATCAGCGGCGCCGGCTCGAACCGCATTCCCACCCGCTCCCGGAGCGCCTTCAGGTGTTCCAGGACCGTGCGGATATGCACGGAGTCCGCATAGCGGAGCAACCCGCCGCGCGCGGGAGGGAACCCGGTGCCCATGATCATGCCCAGGTCCACGTCTGCTGCCGTGGCGACAATCCCGTCTTCGAGAATGCGGCCCGCCTCGTTCACCATGGCCAGGATCAGCCGGAGGGTGATCTCGTCTTCCGACACCGGTCGTCCGGCGTCGGAGAGCACGGCGGACAGGTCGGTCAGCACGGATTCGTCGACGCTCTGCTCCTTCCCGTCCTCGTAGGTGTAGAACCCCCGTCCGCCTTTTCGGCCCAGGCGGTCGGTCTCACTCAGCGCGGCCAGCACCGGCGAGGGCGCCATGCGGTCGCCGAAGGCCTCGTAGAGGGAACGCCCCGCGTGGCGGGCCACGTCGATTCCGACCTCGTCGATGAGTCGGAGCGGCCCCATCGGCATGCCGAACTTCTTGGCGGCCGAATCGATGTCGGCAATTCCGGCACCCTCGCCCAGCAGGTGGGCGGCCTCGTTCAAGTATGGTCCGAGGATCCGGTTGACGAGGAAGCCGGGCCCGTCGCGGGTGATCACGGGCACCTTTCCCATGCGGACAGCCAGCGCATGAACGGTGGCCACGGTCTCGGGAGTGGTGTGCTCTCCCCGCACCACTTCGACCAACGGCATGCGATGCACGGGGTTGAAGAAGTGCATTCCCGCCACGCGTCCGGGATGCTCCAGCCCCTCTGCCATCTCGTTCACTGAAAGCGAGGACGTGTTGGTCGCCAGCACGCAGTCGGAGCGGACGACACCTTCCAGCTCCGCGAGCACCGCCTTCTTGACGTCCATGCGCTCGATCACCGCTTCGACCACCAGGTCGGCGCCGGCGAAGCCGTCGTACGTGAGCCCTCCGGAGACCAGCTCCATGCGCTGATCCGCCTCCAAGCGGGTCAGCTTGCGGCGCTTCACCGCCCCGGCGAAGAGACTGCTGGCATGGTCCAGCGCGCCGGAGACCGCGTCGTGGCGAATGTCCTTCACCCGCACCTGAATCCCGTTGAACGCGGCGAGCTGAGCAACGCCTCCACCCATCACTCCGGCTCCCACGATGCCCATGCGCTCCACCTTGCGGGGTGGGGTGTCGATGTCGTGCGGTGGCTTCTTGGCCCGCTCGCGAAGCAGGAACAGGTGGATGAGGTTCTTGGATGTCTCCGATACGATGAGCTCGCCCGCGGCGCGGGCCTCCAGGTCCAGCCCGACCTGCACCGATCGGGACGCGGAGTCCGCAACCACCTCGAGAATCTTGAGAGGGGCGGGGTACTGGCCTCCGGTCTGGGCTATGACACGCTTTTTCGCGGTCGTGAGCAGGACCCGCCGTCCGGGCGCCGTGTCCTCCAGAATGCGACGGAACAGCTTCCGGCGGGCTCCGGTCGGAACCGAGCCATCCCGGAGCCGTTGCTGCACGAACTCCGACACGGCCCGTTCGAAGATCTCCGCGGGCAGCAGCGCTTCTACGAGCCCTCGTTTGAGCGCCTGCCGTCCGTTGATGAGCTTGCCAGTGAGTATGAGATCAAGCGCGGCTTGCAGGCCGATCAGACGGGGCAGTCGCGTCGTGCCGCCCCAGGCGGGGAGGATGCCCAACTGCACTTCGGGGAGTCCCAATCGGGTTTTCGAGCTGTCCGAGGCCACCCGATAGCGACACGCCAGCGCCAGCTCCAGGCCGCCCCCCACGCACACCCCGTGCATGGCACAGACCGTGGGCACGGGCAGCCGCTCGATGGCCCCGTAGATGGCCTGTCCCTGACGGGCTGCATCACGCCCCTCGTCCGGATCGTCGATGGCCTGGATGGCCTGGACGTCGGCTCCGACGATGAAGCTGTCGGGCTTGCCGCTGTGGAACACGACGGCTCGTACCCGGCCCTGTCGACTACGCCCGTCCAGGTCGGCTGCGACCTCGCCGAGGCGCCTCATGATGCCCTCGGTCAGCACGTTCGCGGATCGGTCCGGGTCGTCGAACCTCACCCACGCGACCGAATGCTCGTCAACCGTCAAGAAGGGCCCGGGGCCCATCTCCTTCCGGGTCATTGCAATCCCTCAGGCCGTGTCCAGCCGGCATTCCGTTTCAACCAGGTCCACCTCCGACAAAAAAAGCCGACCCCGGGGATTGGGTGTGGGTTCCCCGGGGCCGGCTCCTCGGCCCATGAACGGATCCGCGCCAGGCGTGCGCCGGCCGGTCCGATCAGAGTTTCGGACGAAGTATTGCGTTCGCCGCGTTCAGCGTAATCGTGGTCGGATCGGTGCCCTCGAGGGTCACGGGCACGTTCCAGTACATTTCCTCGAACGGCAGCTCGTAGCGCGCAAAGATCCACCACTGTCCCGCGTCCAGGCCGATGGGCTCGGTGGCCCCCTCGGCCCCGGTGGTGTCGTACACCACCTCTCTGCCGGCCGCTTCCGCTTTGGCCGCGAACACCTCGCCCACGTCGGCAAAGGCGTTGTCGGCCCACTGCTCCCTTAGGAGACGGACTTCCTCGGCGCGGGCGATTGTGCCCTCGGAAAGCTCGGTGAAGCGACGGAAGGCCGCCTGGGAAGCGCGGTCCGCCGCGTCCACCCGTGCCTCCAGATCCCGGAACTCGTTGAACAACTGGACGTAGCGGGACTCGCCTCGATTCAGGCCTTCTATCTCGGTGGAAATGCTTTGGAGCCGGTCACGCATGTCCTGCCATTCGGACTCGGCTGTTTGCCACTCCCTCTGCGCTTGGGCAACGGAGTCCTGGGCCGCTAGCAGGTCGGCCGGGATCTCCGGCTCGGGCGTTGATGCCGCCGAGGCCAGGGAATCGAACACCGCATCTCGATCGAACGGATAGAGGCGGACCTCGATGTCGGACAATGCTTGCACCGAGCCCGACTCGCCGCCTTCCGACTCGACCCGCACGACGAGCTGAGGCTGGCTACACGCCGCCAAGATGGCGATGGCCATGGAACAGGCGAATAGCTGGGTAAATCTCATCACCGACTCCCTCGAAGGTTCTCCCGAAAACCAGGCCGGAAACTACGCCTAGTGAGGGGGGCGATCAAGCTGATGGAGCGGACGGGTGAAGCGAGCGCGCCGGACGTCCGCTCCCTAGGCCGGTACGCTAGTTAAGGCCGTCCAGGATAAAGCCGAGCGGGTTGCGAGCCTGCCCGTTGACGCGCACCTCGTAGTGCAGGTGCGGCGCCGTCGCGATCCCCGTTCGTCCCACGCGGGCGATCACGTCACCGCGGTCCACTCGCTGTCCGGTCTGGACCAGCAACTCCGAGGCGTGTCCGTACCGGGTTACGTATCCGTGGCCGTGGTCGATCTCCACCAACAGCCCATAGCCCCGCATTCGCCCCGCACGGACCACCCGGCCTTTGGCAGCCGCCATGATGGCGGTGCCCTGCGGGGCCGACAGGTCCACGCCGGGGTGCGGCAGCTCCCGGTTGTGAATCGGGTGTAGCCGCGCATTGGAGAACCGGCTGGACACCAGGCCGCGCGTCGGCAGGATGGACGGAGTGCGCTCCATCAGATCACGCTGCGCCTCCAGGCTGTCGACCGCTTCCAACATGCTCTCGGACAGGAGCCGGGTACGGCGCTCCAACGCGTTGAGGTCGAAGTCGGCCGCGTAGGCCTCCGTGCTCGTGAGCGAGTCCAGCCCCCAGAGCTGATGCTGCTCGGGAGAGCGGCCTCCGGGTCCACCGACGCCCACGGCTCTGATCTCGGCGTCGATCGCGTCGAGGCCGGCGAGCTGCCGGTAGCGGGCGTCTTGCTCGGAGAGCGCCAAAAGGGACTCATCCAACGACTCGAGTCGCTGCCGCATCTCCGCCAGCTCGCTCTCGAGGAGCGTGTTTTCGTGCTGGAGGAGTGCGCTCTGGGCTCGGGCGGCGCCACCCAGGCCGTTGATCACGGTCAGGCCGATCAACGCCATGACCGTCAGCGCCAATGCGCCAACGGCGAAGGGGAGTGCACGTCGAGAAAAGCTGAACTGTTTGACTGCGGCATCGTCGCCAGACACCAGCAGCACAGTCACTTTTCTGCTCCGCATGCACACTCCTGTCAGCGACCGGTCCCCCGGAACGGCAAATCTACGGCGTAGCGTTCGCGATATGCCGGTCGTGATCGTTTTCACAAGAGCGCAAATGCTATTAGAAACCACGGGATAGTGTCAAGCGACGGCGTCTGTTCGGTGCTTCTCAGGGACGCCTTTTCGGATCCCCTCAGGCTGCATCCACATCATGCCGCGGGAAGAGGGCCGAGCCCTTCTCCACGGTACGACCGTCGAGATCGACATGCCTTGCCTCACGAATCGTGGGGACAGAATCCAGACCGAGCCGTGACGCCAGGGCCACGGTGCGCTCCGGCATCACCGGTTCGAAGAGCGCCGTGATGACGACTAGAGTCCGCACCAGGCTGTGCAAGGTCTGATCCAATTCCCCAGCTTTTTCGGGGTCTTTCGCCAGAATCCAAGGTTCCCGCTCCTCAATGAACCCGTTCGCGGCCCGCGCCAGATCCATGACGGCCGCGAACGCATCGTGGAGTCGGAGCGCCTCCATGTTGGACTCGTACGACACCAGTGTGTCGCCGACGGCGAGATCGAGATCGTTCCCCGACCCGCTGGGCACGGCGCCGCCGCGGTACTTGATGATCATCGAAGTCACGCGATGGACGAGGTTTCCGAGTACGTTCGCCAGCTCTTCATACCGCACCAGGAACCGCTCCGGCGTGTACGAAGCGTCCGACCCGGTCGGCATCTCGCGAAGTAGGTACCAGCGTACGGCGTCGGTTCCGAATTGGCTCCGCAGCGCCAGCGGGTCGACCACGTTCCCGAGCGACTTGGACATCTTCGTGTCGCCGGCCACCCACCAACCGTGCGCGAGCACCTGCCGGGGCAGGGGGAGCTCGGCGGCCATCAGGAACGTGGGCCAGTACACGCAGTGCGTGGTGAGGATGTCCTTGCCGATGAGGTGCAAGTTTGCGGGCCACCAGGAATGGGAGGTGTCCATCCCGAATCCCTGTTGGTCGGCCGGCTGCGACGCGTCCAGGACTCCGGACGCCGTCACGTAGTTGAACAGCGCGTCCATCCATACGTACGCCACGTGCCCGTCGTCGAAGGGGAGGCCGATTCCCCAGCCCACGCGGCTCCTTGGGCGGGACACGGAGAGGTCTTCGAGAGGCTTGGCCAGGAAGCTCAGCACCTCGTTTCGGCGCGCCTCGGGGACGATCCAGCGCGGGTTGTCGCGAATGTGCGCGAGCAGGCGGTCCCGGTACCGGCTCATCCTGAAGAAGTAGTTGGTCTCCTCGATCAGCTGCACCGGCCTCCGGCAATCCGGACACGTGCGGTCCGGCCCCAGGTCTTTCTCGGTCCAGTAGCGCTCTTCGTGGACGCAGTACCAGCCGCGGTACTCTCCGGCGTAGATGTCTCCGCGATCCCACAGCCGCTGGTAGGCGGCCCTCACCACCGCAACGTGCTCGGGCTCGGTGGTGCGGATGAACCGGTCATGGGAAATGTCCAGCTCGGTCCACGCCCACTTGAATGCGTCGGCCATCTCGTCTGCGAGCGCGAGAGGCTCCACGCCGCGCCGTGCGGCTTCTTCCTGCATCTTCTGCCCGTGCTCGTCCGTTCCCGTGAGGAAAAAGACGGGCCGGCCGGACTGCCGATGGTAGCGCGCGATCGTGTCACCGAGGATGGTGGTGTAGGCGTGCCCCAGATGAGGGGCTCCCGTGGCGTAGTAGATGGGCGTCGTAATGTAGAACCGATCGGAGGTCACGACTCGGATCCCTCCCCGTTCGCAGGGGGACGCCCGCCGGATCCCGTCAGACGCCGGCCGGCCGACGCCACTTCCTTCTTGAGATCGTCGAGTCCCACTGAACGCCGTCGGCCGTCCTCCGCTCGGAGGGTGACTTCTTCGGACCAGATGTCGACTCCGGTCACTCGTTCCTGTCCTCTGGTGGTGGTCAGGACGCGGCCCTCCCTCGGGAATCGGCGTCGTGCCTTCACGTACGTCTCATGCTCGTACACGAGACAACACATGAGGCGTCCGCAACACCCGGAAATCTGGGCCGGATTCAGGGACAGCCGCTGGTCCTTGGCGAGCTGTAGGCTGACGGGACGCAGCTCGGGCAGCCAGGTGGAGCAGCACAGCTCCCGGCCACACCGCCCCACGCCGCCGAGCAACGCCGCTTCGTCGCGCACGCCGATCTGCCGCAGCTCGATTCGGGTACGAAACGTCCGGGCCAGGTCGCGGACCAGCTCCCGAAAGTCCACGCGGCGCTCTGCCGTGAAGTAGATGATCAGCTTGTTACGGTCGAACTGCCACTCGGCCTCGGTGACCTTCATCTTCAGGGCGTGGGTGGTGACCTTCTCCCGGGCCTGACTCCGGACCCGACGCTCGTCGCTCCTGAGCTGTTCCACCCGGCGAACCTCGTCCGGCCGCGCGAAGCGAAGCACGCGCTTGTCCGGCGTGGGTGTCGCGCAACCGGCCGAGCCCGAGCACTTCCGCTCGGCGATGCTGCCCACCGCCGTGACCTCGCCCAGGTCTTCCCCGCGATCGGCTTCCACAATGACTTGGGCCCCGGGCTTGAGCCGCAGAACCGGAGGCGCGTAGCTGAAGTACGCCTTGCGCGTGCCTTTGAAGCGAACCTCGGCAAAGCCGGACATCACACCATCCGCGCGTTGGCGGCGGGGACGACGGCGGAGACGACGGCGGAGATCACGCTCCCCTCCACTGACCGATGCGCTCGTATCGATCCAGGCGGCTATGAAACAGCGCCTCGGGGTCGGCGTCCCCGAGTTGCTCCAGGTTGCGCTCGACCGCCTCCGCGAGGAGTGCGGCCGCCTTGTCCCAGTCCGAGTGGGCTCCACCCGGCGGCTCCGGCACAACCTCGTCCACCACTCCCAGACGCAACAGGTCGGTGGAGGTCAGGCGTAGCGCCTCGGCGGCCTGCTCCTTGTGCTGGGCAGAGCGCCACAGGATGGCGGCGCAGCCTTCGGGCGAAATCACCGAATAGATCGCATGCTCCAACATCAACAGCCGGTCGCACAGCCCTATGCCGAGCGCTCCGCCGGACATCCCCTCCCCGATCACAACGGCCAGAATGGGGACCCGCAGCCGGGCCATCTCTCTCAGGTTCAGCGCAATGGACTCGGCGATGCCGCGCTCCTCCGATCCCATCCCCGGATAGGCTCCCAGGGTGTCGATGAAGGTCACGACCGGGCGGGAGAACTTTTCCGCCTGACGCATAGCACGCAGCGCTTTCCGATATCCTTCCGGGTGAGGCATGCCGAAGTTGCGACGCAGGTTCTCCTTGATGTCGCGGCCCTTTTGGTGGCCGACGACCATGACGGACCTTCCGCCGAAGGACGCCCATCCGGTCACCACGGCCTCGTCGTCCCGGTACAGCCGATCCCCGTGGAGCTCCACCCAGTCGTCAGCGATCCGCTGGATGAAGTCGAGCGTGTAGGGCCGTCTGGGATGGCGCGCCACCTGGACCTGCTCCATCGGGGTCAGGTTGCGGAACGTGTCCTGGCGCATCTGGAGCAGCTTGGACCGCATGAGGGCCAACTCCTCGGTCACGTCGAGGTCCCTCCGCTGGGCGGTGTCCAGCAGCTTCTGGATCTGCCGCTCCAGGTCCAGGATGTCGCGTTCGAACTCGAGGTGCTGACCGGTGGCCAAGGTCGCCTCCTTGTGCGTGTCGCCGTTGGGGAAGCCGGTTCGCCGGCCTACCGGACTTCCTTGAGGACCCACCCGTCCGGGTCAAGTATGACCTCGGTGGGCCGCCGGGTCACGGGCACCTCGACCCGCGTGGCGCGGCTGTCGACCAACACGTCTACCCTGACCGAGCGGTTTCCGGACCGCACCTCCACCTGCATCGGCACCCGAAACGTGGGCCACGCGGCTTCCTGAACCTGCGTGATGTCGACGGTGGCCGTTCGGCCTTCCCAGTCCCAGCTCACCTCGAACACGGGGTGGCCAGGCCGTTCCAACCACTGCTCGAAGAACCCGCCGAGCTCCCGGTTCGAGGTGACTTCCATCGCCGTGCGGAGGTCGTCCGTCAGCGCCGTTCCGTCCCGATAGCTCTCGTAGTACCGTCGAATGCCGGCAAAGAACAGGGAATCTCCCAGCTCCGCGCGCAGCATGTGGAGCACCCAGCCGCCCTTCTGGTAGTTGTTGGCGTTGAGCAGCCGGAACAGGTCGGAGTCGGGCTGGATCACGGGTTGCGCGGCGGCGCCGGATTGGACATACCGGGCCCGGTTTCTCTCCATGATTTCGCGGAACCGCTCCTGGCCGTCGGCGTGCTCGAAGAACAGGGCGCCGAAGTAGGTGGCGAAGCCCTCGGACAGCCACAGGTGCGACCAGTCGCGCTCCGTGACGGAGTCTCCGAACCACTGGTGCGCAATCTCATGGGAGACGGTTCCCTCGATGTCGGCCCCGCGAGACAGCGGCTGTTCGGCGTAGAAGATGGCCGACGCGTTTTCCATGCCGCCGAACCGCGTGGAGGACTGCACGTTGATCAGCTTCTCGTAGGGGTAGTCACCCACCAGGTCGGTGAAGTAGTCCACCATCTCCGCCGAGCGCGCGAAGACCCGGGCTGCATGGGCCGTGTCGTTCGGAAACACCCAGTACCCCACCTCCACGCACCCTCCCGCGGTCGGGGCGGCCGGTGCCCGTCCGCAGGCGGCCTGGCCGACGATCCGCCGCGCAAAGGTCGTGGCTCCGATGACCATCGTGTACGCGGGCAGCGCCACGCCGGTGTGCCACGTCCACGTGCGGTGGGCACTCGGAGCCGGGTCCATGCCCAGCTCGCTCAGTCGGGCGGCCGGGGCGGGGGTGGGTCCGTCTTCGAGGCGGCCGTTGGAGATGACCTCCCACCCCGCGGGCGCGTGCACCCGGAACCGCACCGTGGCCTTGTCGGACGGGTGGTCCACCGATGGAAACCAGAAGCGAGCCCGATTCGGCCAGTTGTCCGCGAAGACCGAAGGATCTCCGTGGACGGTTTCGCCCCAGATGAGGCCGTCGTCGGGTGTGCCGCGGTAGCGCACGCGTACGTCGGCTGTAGCGGGTGGCCCCGGCACCGCCACGCGGAGCTTGCCGGCTCGATGCTGGAAGCGGGCACGGGTGCCGTCGACCAGCACCTCCGTCACCGCCAAGCCGGTCAGGTCCAGCTCGGCCATCCCGGATTCCGCGATCAGCGTCAACCGGGCATCGCCATAGATCACAGGAGAGGCGTCATCCACGGCCAACTCGACCTCGTAGTGCAGGACGTCCGTGCCGTCTGCGTAGACGCCATCGCCGTCGTCCGCTTGGCCTGCGGTGATGGGCTCCGGCTCACGCACCAGCGGGAGTGCCGCCTGTTCCGTGCTGGGCGGCACGTGCTGAATCACGGCCGTATCGCGCTGCGCAGTCGAGCAACCCGCGCCCACCACGCCCATAAACGCGAAGGTCGACATCCACTTGGACCGAATCATGCTACCTCCGTGATGTGTCGGAACGAACCGCTCGCACGGGCGCTCCGACTTGGCAACCAACGGGCGATACCGCAAGTGGGAAGACACATGCAAACCACGACGATGCCGGCACCCGGTGGACCTGTAGCCGAGATCGATCCGATGATCGCGGATTTGGTGCCCGGGTACATGGACGCACGCCGGAACGAGCTGGTCGAACTCCGCGAGTGCATCAGGGATTGTGATCTGGAGAAGCTGCGCGTTATCGGCCACCGACTCAAGGGCTCGGGGGCCGGCTACGGGTTTCCGGAGCTGACGCAGCTCGGCGGGATGATCGAAGATGCCGCCGCCGAACAGGACCTCGGCACGGTGGCCGAGGCGGTGCGTCGGCTACGGCGCTACCTGAAAAGCGTGAGCTGGGTGGTTCGCGACGGCTGAGGCCCGCTCCTTCTTCGGCGCGGGCGCCCGAATCACCTCCAGGGGCTCCACTCGCCGGAAGCCGGCGAACCGACTCCAGTAGATGGCCGACGCTTCTACGAACGCCGGTGTGAGGTAGGGTCGGCTCCGCCCCGACGTCTGGAAGAGGGCGAGAATCTCCTTCTTCCGAGCGATGTACTCCGAGACCTCGACGAACCGGGACGGACGAAACTCCACCGTGCTGGTACGTGACTGATAGCAGTACACCGCCGGCACGTGCATGGCAGCGGCCAGCGCCGCTCGGTAGGTCGTTACGTGGTGCTCGTGGTGATCATGCTCGGAATGGCAGTAGAGCACGTCGGGCTCGAAGGCCTCGATCACCCTCGATATCGCTGCCACCGCGCCGTCCAGGCTTCCGGGAGGCAGGTCTGCGAACACGGCTCTGCATCCCATGAGCCGCGCCGCCAGCTCGGCTTCGCCCAGACGGTCCTCGTCCTCCTGGTCGTGCTCGGACCGCGAGAGGACGAGCGTCACCACCGGGTGGCCCTGGTCCAGGTGACGGAGCAGGATTCCGCCGCATCCCGCCTCGACGTCGTCGGGGTGGGCCCCGATGGCCAGTACGGTGGGCCCTCTCGACGTCTCCTCCACGGTGCCGCCGGCGGCGATGAGCTCCTCCACCCGCTGCATGAGGTCCGCATGCTCGAGCGGTTTGTGGAGGAACCCGTCGGCTCCTTCTTTGAGCGCCCGCGCGGAATAGGACTGATCCTTGTACGCGGTCATGACCAACACGGGCGTGTTGGCATGGGTCGACTTGGAGGCTCGGACGACCTCGATCCCGTCGCTTCCGGGGAGGTTGATGTCCGTGATGATCAGCGACCACTCGCGTTCGCGGGCCAGGGTGCTGCCGCGAACGCCGTCCTGTACGTTGGTGACCTGGTAGGAGCCGGACGACTCCAGCCAACGGCGTACGAGATTGGCCTGGTCCAGGCTATCCTCGACCAACAACACGTGGAGCGTGTCAGAGTCGCGATACGTCATTGTCCGATGGGCTCTTTCGGCCGGTGTCGACGCGGCGTTCGTGGTGGTTCCGGTGTTCAATCCGACCTATCGTTGCAACCTTCGCGCCGTAGACCCTGTCCCACTACGCAGCCGTCCGGACCGACAGTTGGCAGGTTCGGACTCGGATAGACAGAAGGAAGAGGCGGCCAAGGGCGGCTGCCGACGAACGCATAAGGAATCCAGGCCATGACAGGACTACTCAGAGCGACGTTGCCGATGCTGGCGCTGGCTGTTGCCGCGGCCCCGCTCACAGGTATGCAGCGGGGCGATCGTGACGACTGGTGTGACCGCTCCGGAAGGGGCGACCGCGAGGTCTCGTGCGAGGTGCGCGAGCTGACCATGGACGCGGTGGGCTCGCTCTCGGTCGACGGCGGCCAAAACGGGGGTGTCTCCGTGTTTGGCGAGCGACGGTCCGACATCCTCGTCGAGGCTCGGGTTATCACGAGGGCGCGCTCGATGTCGCGGGCCGAGGCGCTGGCCGATGAGATTCGCATCTCGACCGATGGCAGCGAGGTCGGCGCCCGTGGACCCAACAGCGGCCGAAGGGAATCGTGGTCCGTGAGCTTCCGGATCTACGTGCCCACCGACACGGATCTTTCGATCGAGACCCACAATGGAGGCATCGGCATCCAGGGCGTGGATGCACGGGTGCGGTTCGACGCCGTCAACGGCGGCGTGCACCTCTCGGAGATGGCGGGCGACGTGCGAGGCGAGACGCGCAACGGCGGACTGAGCGTCGAGCTCGCGGGACGCGAGTGGGACGGCGCCGGACTCGACGTGTCCACCCGGAACGGCGGCATCAACCTGCTGATTCCCCGCGGATACTCGGCCGACCTGGAGACAGGCACCGTCAACGGGGGCATCGAGCTGGATTTCCCGGTGACGGTGACGGGGCGCATCAGCCGACATCTGCGCACGCAGCTCGGGTCCGGTGGCGCGCCCATTCGGGTCATGACCCGGAACGGCGGCGTCCACGTTCGTCAGGGCTCCTAGCGGTCGCCGTTCGAAACGGACATCAGCGAAACGAGACAACACTCCAGATCGCGACCCGGGGCGGATCGCGGTCGCCGCCGGTCTGAGCGTGAAGGGTAGCGCTCAGGCCGGCGTCTTGTGGATGACGTGTACGCTGCGCTGGTCGGTCGGCAACAGGACCAGCTCCAGCACGTTCACGTGTGGCGGCAGGTTCGCGACGTAGAGGACCGCGTCGGCCACGTCTTCCGGGGTGAGCGGCGTATAGCCCCGGTACACCTGCTCCGCGCGGTCGTGATCTCCGCGAAAGCGGACTTCCGAGAATTCCGTCTCGACGAGGCCCGGGTCGACGCTGGACACCCGAACGGCCGTGCCCACCAGATCGAGGTTCAGTCCTTCGTTGAGCGCCCGCACCGCGAACTTGGAGGCGTTGTACACAGCGCCCTTGGAGTAGACCTGAAAGCCGGCGATGCTCCCGATCTGGATCACGTGGCCGCGGTCTCTGGCGACCATGCCCGGCACCACCGCCCGCATCATGGCGAGCACGCCCTTGACGTTGGTGTCGAGCATCTCGTGCCAGTCTTCCGGCGAGCCCTCCTGAATGGTGGCAAAGCCGCGGGCCAGACCCGCGTTGTTGACCAACACGTCCACGACGTCTTCCCGCTCGACCATGGCGGCGATCGAATCGGGGTCACGGACATCGACGCGGTAGGCGTGCACGGACTTGGCGCCGAGGGCCAGCAGTGACTCGCGCATGGCCTCGAGCCTCTCGACTCGGCGGGCGGCCAGGATGAGCTCCGCGCCCGCCGAGGCGAACGCGTTCGCGCAGGCGGCTCCGATGCCCGCGCTGGCGCCCGTTATGAGCACGCGATTGCCTTCCAGTCGATTCATGTCGCCGCTAAGATGACCGCCCGGTCCGAAATCGACCAGCCTGGACCGATTCGGAACAGTACGGACGGGACTCCGATTTTTCGCGTATTTTCTTCATCCCGCGCACGAAAAGTCACTCCAACTCTTTTGTCGATAAGGCTTTAATGACGTTGGCCCCCGACCCGTCGAATGCCGTTTTGACAGTGCTTCGAAGGTGGCACCGGCTGTGCTTCCTTTGCTGTCCGGCTAGCCGTGGACGTGCGCCCTGATGCGACCGCGGGAACGTTTTTACAGTTCAGGGAGGGCCGTGCAGCCGGCCCAAATCATCTGAGAACCAGCCTGCGAAAACAGAAAGGTCATAGGAGGAAACTGTGTCCCACTCGCTACTGAAAGTGACGGCCGCTTGCGCCACGTTCGTGCTCGTCGGTTGCTCGCACGTCAGCCGCGGAGACCTCGACATCGAGCTCGCCCAGGTCCGTCAGGAGATGGAAGACGGCGACCAGTCGGTGCGCGCCGATCTGGGTAGCCAGATCGATGCGGTCGACGCCCGCGTGGACGGCGTCGAGAGCCGGATGGACGTGATGGAGGCCGACCTGGCGTCCCTCACCGAGCGGTTCGACGTGACGATCGAGCGACTCGAAGCGGCCACCCGCGTCAACACCCCCATCTATTTCGCGTTCAACAGCGCTGACCTCGAGAGTCAGTACATGCCGCTCTTGGACGACTTCAGCACGGTCGTGAAGGAGTTCTACCCGGGCGCCCTGATCACCGTTGAGGGCTTCACCGACCCGGCCGGCTCGGCCGAGTACAACGTGCGCCTCGGCCAGCGTCGCGCCTCCGCGGTCCGTGATTATCTGGTGGAGAGCGGCGGCCTCAGCGCCGACCTGGTCCGCGCCGTGAGCTACGGCGAGTCCCGGACACGCCAGGTAACGCAAGGCGCCGTTCGCGACGAGGGACAGCACAACCGTCGCGTGGTGTTGGTGGTTGACCACCGGCAGCCTGCGGCCGGCAGCGTGGCTCTCGCGACCGGCAACTAGACTGATCACCCTCCCGCCAGAGGGAACCTCGGGCCGGCCTTCGGGCCGGCCCTTTTCTTTTGACCATGCCCCACCGGCACTTTCGCCGCGGTCGTCTCACCATGGGTCCGTCAACCGGCTCGGCCGGGCGCCGCTGAATCGAGCAGCGCCTGGTACACGTCCACGTGCCGGGTGCCGGCACGGGCGGCGCCGAAGGTCCTGGCCACGTACTCCCGGCCCAACTCTGCCCGTTCGCGCCAGCGGCCGTCCTTCAGCAGCCACGTCAGTCCTTCCGCGAAGTCGGCGTTCGCGAAATACCCGAAGTTGGAGGCGAACCCGTCCGGATCGGTCCGCGCCAGGATGGCCGTGCCGTGCATGGCCGCGTCCAGGAGCTGGTTGGTCAGACCCTCGGTGCGACTCGTGTCGAGGAGCACCCAGCTCCGCCTGAGCACCTTGGTGAACGCATGTGAGCTGGTTCCGTTGGAGCCCGAAACGACCTTGAGGTTGGAGGGTCGGCCGCCGAAGGCCGACGCGCCAAGAATACTCGCCGGACTTCCGTTGCCGGAGGTTGCTGCTGATCCCCTTTCGAGCAGCGTGAACTGCACGTGGGGGAACTCGCGGGCCAGCGGTAGAATTTCCTCCGCGATATCCGTCGAATCGAGTGGGCCGAGCCACAACACCGTCGGATGCGGCGATTTCTCGGAAGCCCCGGGCGTCGGAACCGGCACCGGAAGAAAGCCCGGCTCTGCCGAAAGGCGAAAGCGGGCCATCACGGGACGGGCCAACTGGCGGGCGCCGGTGAAGACCGCGTCCGCCCGACGAACCGACCCCCACACCAGGGGATTGTCGCGGTAGGTGCGATTGCGAAGCCCTCGGACCCATCCGGCCAGACGACCGTCCGCTACGCGGTCGGTCCAGTCCCGGGTCGGGTGTGGTTCGTGGACGGTGACGACGTGCTTGCGGTGCGGCATTGCCCTTTGCGCCAGGAACGTGCCGATCGACAGCTCCTGCGAATGGTACACCTGCGCGTCCGCGCGTCGAAGCATCCGCTTGGCCAACAGCGGCCGATTCAGCGGAAACGTGAGTAGACGCACCCTCGCGTCTCTGCTTTCCGCCGGTTGATTCCTGAGTCGCGGTGCGACCACCGTGACATCGACGTCCCGCGCGCTCAGCTCGTGGGCCAACGTGCGGGTGATTCGGCCATAGCCCCCCAGAACCCCGAGGCCATGGTAGTCCAGCCCGATAATGCAAACCTTCATTGAATACGAAACCTGAGGTGGTCGTGAGCCGCCCATGCGCGCCATGCGGTCTCTTCCACAGAACCGAGCCCCCCGTTGAACCACGGTTCCGAGCGCTCCGATTTGCAAGCGCAGTGCCTCGGCCTGGCGGGAGTTGCCAGGCGGATCGCGCTGGCTGAACACGGATGCCAAAATCCGCCTAAAGCGATTAGAATCATACGCTTGGAGGGATTGTCCGTCGCACGCGGCTCAGAGCCACGCCCTCGCGCAGCGCAGAAGCGGCGTGGCATCGGCGCACCGGGTTGAAGTGCGAGCGCACGAACGGGTCCAACAACTTGACGGACACCCCGGGTAGCGTCGAGCTTCACAGTTCGACTCCCTAAGGGCCTACGCCTGCGTCATCTGCGCCGCTTGCGCGGGCGCGGCCGGTCCTTGGCCGGACTGGTCCGGCCCCGGCGAAGCCGTCCGTGTGGGATCTATCTCGCTTTTTGGTAGGAGGTTGTCTGCCATGTACGGGCGACAACGACGCGGATCCGGCGGAAGGCTGTCCGGACGGATCATCATTGCCGGCCTGGTCGCTCTCTTCGCCGTGGTCGGGTACTTCTCATCGACCCGGGTCGAGCAGAACCCCATCACCGGTGAGGAACAGCGGGTGAGTCTCACGCCGGAGCAGGAGATCGCCATGGGACTCCAGGCGGCTCCGACCATGGCCCAGCAGCACGGCGGCCTCCACCCGAACGCCGAAGCCCAGGCGCTGGTCGATCGTGTGGGTCGACGAATCGTGGCCAACTCGCAGGCAGGCCGGAGCCCCTACCAGTTCGACTTCCACCTACTGGCGGACACCCGGACCGTCAACGCGTTCGCGTTGCCCGGCGGGCAGATCTTCATCACCTGGGCGTTGGCGAGCATGTTCGAGACGGAGGGTGAGCTGGCCGGCGTGCTGGGCCACGAGATCGGACACGTGGTCGCCCGCCACTCTGCGGAACAGATCGCCAAGGCCAAGCTCACCCAGGGCCTGACCGGCGCCATGGTGATCGCGGCCTACGATCCCAGCAATCCCTCCAGCCGGGGCAGCGCCCAGATGGCCCAGCTCATCGGGCAGGTGATCAACACCAAATACGGTCGGAGCGACGAGCTGGAGTCGGACCGTCTGGGCGTCGAGTTCATGGCGGACGCGGGGTACGATCCGCGCGGAATGCTCGGGGTCATGCGGGTGTTGGCCCAGGCCAGCCAGGGTCCCCGCCCGCCCGAGATGCTCAGCACCCACCCCGACCCGGAGAACCGGTACGAGCGGGTGGAGGAGTTGATCGCCCAGCGTTATCCGAACGGAGTGCCGGACGAGCTGATTCGGTAAATGTGACGCAGCGGGTATCCGCTACGGGCCAACCACGGCAGGGATCAGCGGGGCTTGGGCTTCGAGAAGAGGGTGATGAGCATCACGCCGACTACGATGACCGCCATCATGACCGGACGGTCCAGCAAGTAGTCCATGAGTTGGCCCGGGGCCGCCTTCAACTGAAACCAGAAGGTGCTGTTGGTTACGGCACCGACGTACTCGGCGACGGCCTGGAGGGTGAAAGCGGGCATCGAGGCGGCTCCCGACACGGGTGAAACTTGCGAGCCACCTACATACCGTACGTCGGCACGCTTTGGTCCGCGGGCGGTTGGTGGTACGGGTCAGCCGTCCGTGGGCGATCCCTCCAGGAGGCCCTCGAGCGGCTCCTCCCGCGCCCCCTGTCCGTCGCAGACGGCGTAGGTCTTTTCCGCGGCCCCCCACAGGGCCACACCCGCGTGCCGGCCGGTCACGTCGACCACGAAGAAGCGCACGTCGAAAGCGGGTAAGCCCCGGTCGTTGAGCAGGCGCCGCTCGACCGTATTCTCACGAATGCGGCGGAGCGCTTCCATGCCCGCGTCCTTGGGATGGAGGCCCCGGCGCAGTCCCTCGACGATCAGGAACGAGCTGAGGTTGAAGAGGTTGGCTTCGCCTCGGCCGGTTGAGCCGGCCGCTCCGATGCCGTCGGCCACGTACAGCCCGGCGCCCAGTATGGGAGAGTCGCCGGCCCGGCCCGGGATTTTCCATGCGAGGCCGGACGTGGTCGTGACCCCGCACACCTCACCGCCCGGCCCCACGCCGTCGCAGTTGATCGTGCCCCAGAACGATGCGGGGTCGATCAGCCCTTCCCGCACCATGTCCAACCCCGCTTCGTACCCGATCCGCGACCGATCCGCCGGGTTGGGATAGTGAGCCGGGTCCACGCGGCGCTTCCACTCCAGCCACAGCCGTCTCGATCGTTCGGTGTTGAGGTCGTCCTCGATCTCGAACCCCAATGCACGCGCGAAATCCTGGGCGCCCTGGCCTACCAGCAGGTGGTGGTCGGTGAGGTCCATGACGGCTTTGGCCACCAGTGAAGGCGTGCGGACACCTTCCAGGCCGGCGACGCCGCCGGCGGTACGCCGGGGCCCGTGCATGCAACAGGCGTCGAGCTGGACCACGCCTCGCTCGTTGGGCAGTCCGCCGAAGCCGATCCCCGACTCTTCCGGATCCAACTCGGGGATGTTCACGCCGGCGATCAGCGCGTCCAGCACGTCCTCCCCGGAGACGATTCCCCGGTAGGCCCGCTCGACCGCGCTCTCGGATCCGCCGTTCTTGAACCGGATCCCGCTGGTGTCCGAGATCACCACCGGCTCCACCGTGCGGCGGGTCAGCACGAACGGGGAACGGCTGCGGAAGGGAAGGACGCCCGCCATCCCGGCAGTGGCGCCGGCTTTCACGAAATCGCGACGATCTAGATCGGACATGTTGGACTCCCAAACCCGGAATGCTCCGGTGCCGACAACAGGTGGGCTGCGATCATCGCCGGCGGTGGCCCGAAGGGCAACACCGCGCGGGGTGGACGACCGCGACACCCGCGCCTACCCGGTGGGAGCCCCTGCGTAGTACTATCCGGCCCCGGCGTGCGTCGTTGGCGTGCGTCCCCCGAACACCGCAGCGCGAGGGGAGGATGAGCGATGGTTACACTCGGCCATACCGATGGCGCGGCAGGCCGCCGCCTGGCGGCCGGGAGCGCGCTGGCCACCGCCATGACTCTGCTGGCGAGCTGCGGCATCGAGCAGATGCCCGCACAGGGAGCCACGGGGGCCACGGCAAATGGGGAGCTGCAAGCCACGCCGGCCGGCCGGGCCTGGGAGCCGATTAGTCCACCCGGGGTGGCTCGTCTCCCCGTGTTCTCCTCGGCGGCGAGGGTGGGGAACGTCCTCTACCTGTCCGGCGCCATCGGAACGGAGGCGGAGTCGCTACAGTTGGTCGAGGGCGGTGTGGGGCCGGAGACTCGCCAGACCTTGGCCAACATCCAACGGGTGCTCGAAGCCTCGGGAGCCACCCTCCAGGACGTCTTCAAGTGCACGGTGTTTCTGGCCGATATCGCGGACTACGCAGACATGAACGCCGCCTACGTGGAGTTCTTCCCCGAGGATCCGCCGGCTCGTTCGGCCATGGCGGGCAGTGGCCTGGCGCTGGGTGCTCGAGTGGAGATCGAGTGCATGGCGGCGTTGCCCGAATGACACCGCGTTCAATCTCCGAACCGACGCGTTCCAAACGGGTATGTACGGAATGTTTTTGACGCCTTGGGTTACCCGTTTGCTGGCGGTCAACGTAGTCGCCTACTTGGTCGTGAGTCCGGGTACCGCTCTCCATCGCTCGCTGGCCTTCGTTCCATCGGTGGGCACGCTGGTCAGCACGCCGTGGACCGTCCTCACGTACATGTTTCTCCATGCGGGCATTTGGCACTTGGCGTTCAACATGATCGGGCTGGTGTTCTTCGGCCCCCGCCTCGAGGCCAGGCTGGGTGCGCGGCGTTTCTTAATTCTGTACTTCCTCGGTGGTTTCGGTGGGGCTGCGTTCTCTCTCCTGTTCGACGCCAGCACCATGATCAGCATCGTGGGCGCGTCTGCGGCGGTCTTCGCCGTTCTCCTTGCCTTCGCCTACTACTGGCCGCGCGAGGTCGTGCTGATCTGGGGCGTCCTTCCCATGCAGGTGTGGGCGCTGGTCACGCTCTTGATCGTCGTTAGCCTCTGGAGCGGATTCACCGGCGCCGGAGGCAACGTGGCCCACTTCGCCCACCTCGGCGGCTTGGCGTTCGGGTTCGGATACCTGCGCTGGCTCGATTGGAAGCGTGCCGTTCGCATCTCCAAGGCCAACGCGCGCCCGGCGCCCGGGCCGTTCGGCATGACCGGCGCCGGTGAGCGCGACCGGGTCAGCCGGTGGAAGCGCATCGACCCCCAGGGTCTCCACTCCCTGAATCGACGGGAGGTCGAAGAGCTCCTCGAAAAGCTGGACGCCGGCGGGGCCTCCAGCCTGACGAACGACGAGAAGGCGTTTCTGGACCGGATGGCGCCCTAGCGAAGGGTAGCCGCGTTGAGTCATCCGCCTGCGCGCGGACTCCAGATCCCCCCTTTTGCTACGGGTTGCCCGGATCCCACGGACGGCGCTCGATGCGGTCCAACACCTGTTGCGTGGTGGACGGTCGGGTGGCTTCGCGCGTGGCAAGGTTGAAGCGGTCGCCCGGAGCCAGGAAATAGAACTCGCCGCCGCTGTCGATTTGTCGTTCGTGGTCGTAGATGGCCACGTATCCCTTGCCCATGACCTCGAAACGGTCCCCCCGGACCACGATTGCGGTGTTCTCGTCGATGCCGATGCCCAACAGCTCCGGGCGTGCCCGAATGACCTCGATCAGATCGAACTGCCGATTGCGGCGGAGCAGGTGTTGGTCGATGGCCACGTTCTTGAGGAAGCCCATGCCCACCTCGTGATCGCCCATCATGATCGTGTTCGTACGGGTGTCGCCCCGGGCCAGGTACGATCCCTGGATCGTGGCTCCGGCCGAGGATCCACCGATCACGCCGCCCCGCTCGAGTAGGCTCCACAGCTCTTCGTGCACGCGGGTGTCGAGGTAGGCGTCGGCCAGGCGCCACTGGCGTCCTCCCGGGAACCACACCGCCCGCGCCTCGCGGATGGGCGCCACGAAGGCCTCGGTGTTGGCCACCGCCGGGTCGGTCGTGTGCAGAACGGTCAGGTTGGTCACGCCCAGCCGCTTGAACATCCGAAGTCCGGGATAGAACTGGTCGTACTCTTCGGCCCCTCCCGCCGTGGGAATCACGACGATGGGAACGTCTGCGCCACCCGCGAGATCCAGGAACCGCTGCACGATCGACTCGTCCTGCAGCGCGCCCCCGACGATCACCAGGCTGCCGCTCGGGGGCCCCACCTCTTGAGCCGAAAGGCCAGGTGCGGCCACCAGCGCGAGACACGTTCCCACCAACCAAGTGAACCGCATGACGACCTCCTTTGGTCTCAAGACGACGTAAGCGACTCCCCCAGGGCCACGCCCACCACGATGGCCATGAGCCCGAGCACGAGACTCCCCGCCGCATAGATCGAGGCCCGGATCCACATCCGCTCCTGCATCAGGACGCTGGTCTCCCAACTGAACGTGCTGAACGTGGTGAATGCGCCCAGGAGCCCGACGGTGACGAAGCGCCGCATGGCGACCGACGCGGTCCGGGCGTCGAACCAGGCCAGGGCCAACCCGAGGGCGAAGCAGCCCAGAATGTTGACGGTGAACGTGCCCAAGGGAAACGGCGACCGGGTGAGCGACTGCACCCAGGACCCCAGCCCGTGCCGCGCGAGTGCGCCCAGGGCGCCCCCGAGGGCGACGGCCAGCGCCGTCACGCGGAGATCGCGGGGTGGGTCGTGTCCGGCTTCGCCGACCGCGCGCGCACGACGCGAACACGGGACGAGCCGAGTACTTCGGCAAGGGCGGCAAGCGTCTCCGGCGAAGGGTCCGCCGTAAGTGAGCGGGAGCGGAGCAGCGGCGCCGGCTTCCCGTTGGCGGTCCCCACCTGAAGCTCGACGGCGGCGGTCCCGGGATGCGCTTCCAGCAGCTCGCGGACGCGGGCGAACGTCTCGCGGTCCAGGCCGCTGCCCGACTCCAGCCGGATGCGGAGCGCCAGGCCTCCCTTGGTCCTCAAGGCATCCAAGGGCGTCGCCGAGTCCAAGAACACCGGCGGGTCCTCTTCGTCACGCTCCCGTCCCGAGACTTTGCCGGAGATCAAGACCACTGCGTCCTGCTGCAAGAGGTCGCGTGCTTGCTGCCACGCGTCCCGGAACGCCAACACCGTGGTCGTGCCGTGGAAGTCTTCGATCGTGATCTTGCCCCACTCCGAGCTGTCGCGCCGTGAGATCTGACGGGACACCGCGGTGACCACGCCCGCAACCTCGACGGACTGGCCCGCGTGCGTCTGGAGGTTCGACGAGTTCACCGACTCGAACGCCTGCACCAGGTCCCGGTACCGCTCCAGCGGATGTCCCGAGATGTAGAATCCCAGCGTCGCTTTCTCGCGGGCCAGCCGGTCGGCCTCCGACCACTCCGGCACGTGGGGCAAGCCCGGCAACGGGCGTTCCGGCGCGGATTCTCCCCCGAACAGCGAGCCCTGGCCCGCGTCCTTTTCCGCCTGACGGGCCTGGGCTTCCGCGTAGGCCGCGTCGAGTCCGGCGACGAGCTGCGCCCGGTGGCCGAACGCGTCCATCGCGCCCGCGGTGATCAGCGCCTCGGCCGCGCGTTTGTTCAACGCTCGAAGCTCGATGCGCTCCAGAAAGTCGAAGAGTGATTGGAACGGCCCACCTTCGGCGCGGGCCTGTATGACCGACCGCACCGCGCCCGATCCCACGCCCTTGACCGCGCCGAGCCCGAAGCGGATCTGGCCGTCGGCCGTGACGGTGAACTTCCACCCCGACTCGTTGACGTCCGGGGGCAGGACCTGCACGCCGGCCTCGAGCCCATCCACCGATCGGTGCAGGTCTCGACACTCCCCGATGAAGCGCACGACGTCGTCCGTGCGGTCCAGCACCGACGAGAGCAGCGCCGCCATGAAATCGGCCGGATAGTGCACCTTGAGCCAGGCGGTCTGGTAGGAGAGCAGCGAGTACGCGACCGAGTGGGCGCGGTTGAAGCCGTACCGCCCGAACGTCTCGATCTGCCCGGCGAGCTTCTTGGCCGTGCCGCCATCCACGCCGCGCTCGACGCACCGCGCCACGAAGCGCTCCAGCTCCTGATCGATCAGGCTCTGGATCTTCTTGCCCACCGCTTTGCGCAGAACGTCCGCGTCTCCGAGCGTGTATCCCGCGAGCTCGGCCGCGATGCGCATAACCTGCTCCTGGTACACGATCACGCCGTACGTGGGCTCCAGCACCGTTCCCAGGCTCGGGTGCATGTAGCGCACCGGCTCCTGCCCGAGCTTCCGGCGGATGTACACGTCCGTCATGCCCGAATCCAGCGGACCCGGCCGGATCAGCGCGTTGGTGGCGACCAGGTCCTCGAAGCGGTCGCAGCGCATGTGACGGAGCTTGTCGGTCGCCAGGGAAGACTCGAACTGGAACACGCCCTGCGTGCCGCCACTGGCCAGCATGCCGTACGTGACGGGATCGTCGAGCGGCACGTCGTCGATCGAGTCGTAGACCTCGCCCGAGCGCGGGTTGGCCAGCTTGCCGAACCGGTCCACCACCGAGCGAGCCGCGTCGTCGATGACCGTCAGCGTTTTGAGGCCCAAGAAGTCCATCTTGAGCATCCCGGCCTCTTCCAGGCAGTTCATGTCGAACTGGGTGACCACGTCCGGGCTGGACGCATCGCTTCCGTTTGACCCCGCCTTGCGTCCGGCCCGTGCCTGCAGGCACACCGGCACATAGTCGTCCAGCGGGCCGGGAGCGATCACCACTCCGGCCGCGTGCACCGACGCGTGCCGGGAGAGCCCTTCGAGCGTGCGGGCGTGGTCGAACAGTTGCCGGTAGCGCTCGTCCGAGCCGTACAGCGCCTTGACCTCACTCAGCTTGGACAGCGCCTCGTCGACCGTGTAGCTCTGACCCGGCTGGTTGGGAATCAGCTTGGCGATGCGGTCGGTTTCGCCGGGCTCGAATCCGAGCGTCCGGCCCACGTCGCGAATGACGGCCCGGCTCTTCATGGTGCCGAACGTGATGATCTGGCCCACCGCGTCGCGGCCGTACTTGGCCCGCACGTGCTCGATCACCTCGCCGCGCCGCTCGTAGCAGAAGTCGATGTCGATGTCCGGCATCGAGATCCGCTCGGGGTTGAGGAACCGCTCGAACACCAGGTCGAACTCCAGCGGGTCCACGTTGGTGATGCCCAGCACGTACGAAACGAGTGAGCCCGTAGCCGACCCGCGGCCCGGCCCCACCGGGATGCTCTGCTCCCGTGCCCAGGCGATGCAGTCCCACACGATCAGGAAATAGCCGGCGTAGCCGGTCTCGGTGATGACGCCCAGCTCGTAGTCCAGCCGCTCCCGCACGACGGGCGAAGGCGTAGGTCCGTACCGTTGGCGTGTGCCTTCCTCGACCAGGTGGACCAGGTAGTCGTTGGGGTCGGTGTGTGATTCGGGGAGCGGGAACGCGGGAAGGTGATAGGACTTGTCGAAGTCCAGATCCACGGCGTCCGCGATCGCGAGCGTGTTCTCCAGGACCTCGGGGTGATCGGGGAACCGCTCGGCGATCTCGTCTGCTGCCTTGAAGTAGAGCCCCGCGTCGTAGCGCATACGATCCGGGTCCGAACGGTCCTTGGCCAACCCGATGCAGAGCAGCACGTCGTGGGCGTCGTGGTCTTCGGCCCGTAGGAAGTGCGCGTCGTTGGTGGCCACCACCGGCAGGCCCAGCTCCTCCGACAGCCGAAAGATCTTGCCGTTCAGCTCGGCCTGGCCTTCACTGTCGTGGGCCTGGACCTCCAGGTAGTACCGGTCCTTGAACACTTCTGCGTACCAACCGGCCGCGGCCCTCGCGCCATCCCAATTGTCGGCCGCCAGGTGCCGCGCGACCTCTCCGGCCATGCACGCCGACGTGACCACGAGGCCTTCGGAGTGGGCCTCGAGGAGCTCTCGATCGACCCGCGGCTTGTGATAGAACCCCTCCGTGTACCCCAGGGACGACAGCTTGACCAGATTCTTCCACCCCACCCGGTCTCGAGCCAGGAGCACCAGGTGGAAGTAGGCGCGCTCGCCCTGCCCGGACATCGAGCGGTCACGCCGATCGCCGGGCGCCACGTACGCCTCCATGCCCAGGATGGGCTTGATGCCGGCCTTACGGGCTTCTTTGTGGAAGGTCCACGCGCCGAACAGGCACCCATGGTCGGTGAGGGCCAGCGCCGGCATCTCGAATTCTGCGGCCCGCCGTGTCAGGTCGGTGAGGCGGTTGGCGCCGTCGAGAAGGGAGAACTCCGAGTGCGTATGTAGGTGGACGAAGCTCACTAACCGGATTCCGAGCAGCGAAAGGAATCCATGATGGTCTCGAGCTGGATCATGTACTCGTACTTTTCCTTACCCGGCGCGTACAGCCACGCGTCCATGAGATACATGCGGTCCTGCTCAGGGCACAACAGCGCCCGGAGAATGAAGGGTCCGCCCGCGGGCACGCGTCCCGGCGGACTCTCCCAGGCCGCCTGGATCTGGTAGGCGTTGCGGCCGCCGAACCCGCCCGGGCCTCCGTCCACGCGGTCCAGGTTGGCCACCTGTTTTTCCACGTAGTACTCGTCGACGATCTCCTGCCGCCAGGCCAGCAAATCTTCCGGCGCGTCCTCCTCGCGGATCGGGCTCTTCCAGGTCACGGCGATCTGGCGTACGAGCTGGGACGGATCGGGATTGTCGTTGCGGAACAGGTAGGTAGAGTCCTGCGCTCGCCACTTGTAGACGTTGGGAATCAGCAGCCGGAAGCCTGCTGTCCGTTGGAGCGAGTCCGCGAGCACGCTGTCGGCGCCGGACACGAACATGCGTCGCACCACGTAGTCGCGGAACTGCCCGTCATAGAGCTCCGCCAGCTCCCCGAGTAGGCCCTCCACGTCCGTCGGGTTGGCGTCTTCTTCCAGCAGCGCGATGGTGACCAACTGCCCCCGGGCCCACACGTCGTGGACCTGAGTGATGCCGGGGACCATGGGCTGCATGTCGCCGTCGGCCTCTTCGAGCGCCGTGCTCACCCACGGCTGATTCGGGCTCCCGATCAACAGGATCTGCTTGAACTTCTGGAGGTTGATCCAGTCTTGCTCCCGCGGATCCACCTGGGTGACCGTGAACGTCTTCTCGTCGGCTACCGTGAAGACCCGTCCCTCCAGGGACTCGACGACGTTGTCGGCCACTTGGTCCCAGAACTCGTTCGGCGCGCCTACGATGATGCTGTTGGCATCGCCGAACGCGCTTTGCTGTTGGCATCCGGTGAGCATTGCGGCCAACGCCACGATGGCCGAAAAACGACGAAACATCAGTGTCCTTTCAGTTGAGAAAGCAGTCGCCCTTCACATACGAGCGAAGACCTCAATTCTATCGGTGCGCCGCCGCGCCGGCCATCGTTCCCGACCCGGATTCGGGACCATCCGAGTCCGCCAGTGCGCGCCGCTCCTTCCCGTTGGGCTGCCACGCGTGCCGGGCCATGTCCACCCGTCCGGACCCCAGCGGAATGCCGTCCTTCTGCAGTAGGACGGATTGGAGTGTCGCAATGTGGTGGATCTTGGGCGTCGTGATGCGTCCGGAGTGGTTGATCACGCGCCACCAGGGCACGGTCGATCCTTCCGGCAGGGCCGACAGGGCCGCGCCCACCGCGCGCGCCGCTCTCGGCCGTCCGGCCAGCGCGGCGACCGCCCCGTAGCTCAGGACCTTTCCTCGTGGGATCATGCCCACGATTGCGTATATTCTTCGTCGGAACGGGGTCACGGCAGGTTGGAGCGTTGCGTGGCGCATCATCACCGGCACCACCATCATAACCACGACGGTAAGGGGGCGTCCCCCGACCGGAACGCGGAGGTGAGGCGAACGCAGAGGCGACGCCTCCGAGCCGTGTTCGCCCTCACTCTCGGGTTCATGTTCGTGGAGCTCGTCGGTGGGTGGATGGCGGGATCGCTCGCGCTGCTGGCCGACGCCGGGCACATGTTGTCCGACAGCTCCGCCATCTTCCTGTCGCTCCTGGCGTTTCGCGTGGCCGAGCGACCGCCGGACCTCCGGAGAACCTACGGGTACGGCCGGACCGAGATCCTCGCGGCGCTGTTGAACGGCGCGACGCTCCTGGCCCTGGCGGGATGGATCACATGGGAGGCGCTCGAGCGCATCCGTGTGCCGTCACCGGTCGACGGCGGGCTTCTCTTCGCAGTTGCCGGTATCGGGTTCCTGGTCAATCTCGTGGCGGCCCGCCTCCTTCACGGGCACTCCCACACCAACCTCAACGTGCGCGGGGCGTACCTGCACGTGCTGGGCGATCTTCTCGGATCGGCCGGGGCGCTGGTCGCCGGCGGTGTCATCCTCTTCACCGGCTGGACCTACGTCGATCCGCTCGTCTCGGTGCTCATCGCCGGGTTGGTGTTGGTCGGCGCCTGGCGCCTCATGCGCGACGCGGCCGACGTCCTGATGGAGGCGTGCCCCCGCCACATCGACCTGGGTCGGCTGACCGAGGCGCTGAACGGCATCCCCGGGCTGAGCCGCGTGCACGACCTTCACGTCTGGACGGTCACCGGCGGGTTCGTGGCCATGTCTGGGCACGGATCGGTCGACGCTCCGTCCGAGATCGTCCGTGTGCTCGATGCCATCCGGGACGAGGCCGGGCGTTGGGACATCGAGCACGTCACGTTTCAGCTCGAGCCTCCACGTCTCTACCAGATCGCCGTGGGCGACCGGGTTCCCGGTGCTTGACACCGCCGGTCGGCGGCGATATCTGCCCCTGATCGGCACCTACGGTGCTCGATCCGCTCACCAGAATGGCGAGTGCCATGACAGGCGAAGACTCCACCGTCCAGGCATTGTTTCGCGGCCCGTCCGATCCGGCGGAAAGCCCGCAGAGCGGCGACTGGGATGCCCTCGATGACGATCCTGAAGACCCGGAAGAGCAGCTCTCGGATGAGGAAGAGGACGACGACGAGGAAGACGACGAAGACGAGTGGGTGGACGATTGGGGCGACTTGGACGAGGAAGACGAAGACGAAGAGTCCTGGGAGAGTTGGAACACCGACGACGACTGGGACGACCAGTAGCGCCGCCGTTTGGCTGGCGCTGACCGTCGGGGCGTGCGCACCGCAGTCCCCTTCGCTTCCCGCTCCCGAAGCGTCGGCATCCGATGGTTCACACCCGACCTACCGCGTATACGTCGCCAACGAGTCCTCCGATACGGTCAGCCGGGTGGCGTTTCGGGCGGATTCCGGCGCCTGGCTGGAGAAGAGCATCCCCGTGGGGGTCATGCCGACGGACAACGACGGCGCCCACGGCATCGCGGTCTCTCCCGATCGCCACCATTGGTATCTGACGATCGCGCACGGCACACCCAACGGCACGGTGTGGAAGTTCCGCGCCGGCGCCGACACGCTCGAGGGTCGCGCGTCGTTGGGGCTCTTTCCAGCCACCATGTCGCTCAGCGTGGACGGGCGGTTTCTGTTGGCCGCGAACTTCAACCTCCACGGCGATCCCGTGGCCTCGTCGGTGTCGGTCGTGCACACGCCGACCATGACCGAGCTCACCAAGGTGCCGACGTGCGTGATGCCGCACGGCAGTCGAATCACGGAGGACGGCCGGCGTCAGTATTCCGCGTGCATGCGTTCCGAGCAGTTGGTGGAGATCGATTTGGAGACGCTGAGCGTGACGCGCCGGTTCTCGGTGCAGCCCGGGCGAGAGGGCCCGCTCGACCCGGCGGACCGCGGAGTGGACCTCGCCCCGGCCGGGGCCGGCCCGTGTTCGCCTACCTGGGCGCAGCCCGGCCGGGCCTCACGCGCGGCGTTCGTGTACGTCCCCTGCAATCGCGCCGGCGAGGTATTGGAGATCGACACCCGGGTGTGGGAGATCTCCCGCCGCTTCCCCACCGGGGTGGGCCCGTACAACCTGGCGGCCACGCCGGACGGAAGCACGCTCGTGGTGACGCTCAAGGGCGCTCAGGCCGTCAGCCTGATCGACCTGGAACGCGGCGCGGAAGCCGCGCGAGTGCAGACGAGCGAGCCCGTGACGCACGGCGTGGTGGTGAGCGACGATGGCAGGTACGCCTTCGTCTCCAACGAATCGGTCGGCTCCACCCGTGGCACGCTCGACGTGATCGACTTGCGCACGCACGCGCGGGTGGCTTCTCTGGCGCTGGCGTACCAGCCCGGCGGCATCGGGTTCTGGCAACAGCTTCCTTGACCTGACACGCGCCATCGCCACGTACTCCGAGCTTCTCCCGCCGTTCGACATCCCTGCGGACCTGGACACGCCGGTCTCCGCGTTCTTGAAGCTGTCGCCCTTCGAGCCTCGCTTTCTCCTGGAGAGTGCCGTCCAGGGTGAGCACCTGGGCAGGTACTCGCTCATCGGTCTGGGGGTGCAATTCACCGCTTGCCTGGACGAGTCGGGCTTCACCGTAGGCGATGACGTGCTCCCGGTTCCGACCGGCCGGGACGAGCTGCTGGCTCAATGGCGGGACGTCCTTTCGCGAATCCCGTCGATGGAGCCGTCCGCGTCGGGCGTGCCGTTCTCCGGCGGATTGGTCGGTGCCACCGGCTACGGCCTCCACCATTGGTTCGAAGACCTGGGGGGGAGGAGCTCTCCCGGAGAGGCTCCGCTGGCGCGCTTCATCGTGCCCCGTTCGGTGCTGATCTTCGACCACATGTCCCGCAGGGCCGCGCTGCTACACTCCGGCGGCGCCGTCGAGCGAGAGCAGTTGCGGAAGGAGGTCATGGCCACGCTGGCCTCCGGGCTGCCGTCGGCGGCCGTGGTGAGGCCCGACGCGGGCGCCGCCTCGTTACCTCTGACCGCGTCGCTGGACCCCGAGGAGTTCAAGCGGGGCGTGGAGCGCATCCAGCGTCATATCGTGGACGGCGACGTCTACCAGGCGGTGTTGTCGGTGCGTTTCGAAGGCCGCTCGGAGCTGGATCCCTTTCGCGTGTACCGGGCGCTACGCCTCATCAATCCCTCGCCGTACATGTACTACCTGGACCTTCCGGGCGTGAAGATCGTGGGATCCTCGCCCGAGGCGCTCGCCCAGCTCGACGCCGGCCGGGCGAAGCTCCGCCCCATCGCCGGAACCCGTCCGCGGGGCGCGACCGAAGACGAGGACCGGGCGCTCGAGGCCGAGTTGTTGGCCGACGAGAAGGAAGCCGCCGAACATGTCATGCTGGTGGACCTGGCCCGAAACGACCTGGGCCGGGTCGCCGCCGCCGGCTCCGTGCGCGTCAGCCCGTTTCGCACCATCGAGCGGTACAGCCACGTCATGCACCTCGTGAGCGGCGTCGAAGGCCGGCTGCGGCCCGGCCGAGACGCGCTGGACCTGTTCGCGGCGGCCTTCCCCGCGGGCACCGTGGTGGGGGCGCCCAAGATTCGCGCGGCCGAGATCATCCGCGGGCTGGAGCCCTGCGACCGGCGGTTCTACGCAGGATCGGTAGGATACTTCGGCGCGTCGGGATCCATGGACCAGGCCATCACCATCCGCACGATTACGTTCGACGGAGACCGGGTCGCGCTACAGGCCGGCGCCGGCATCGTCGCGGACAGCGACCCGGAGCTCGAGTACCGGGAGGTGATGGCCAAGAGCGCCACGCTACGAACCGCGTTGGCCCTGGCGGGAGAGGCGTTGTGACCCACGCCGGCGACCCCGCCGCCGCGCGCGTGCTCGTGGTCGACAACTACGACTCGTTCACGTACAACCTCGTCCAGGCCCTGGAAGAGCTGGGCGCGCGCGTGGATGTGCTCCGCAACGACCACGTCCAACCGGAGGACCTCGATCGGCTGGACGCCACCCATCTGCTCATCTCCCCCGGGCCGGGGCGGCCCGAAGAGGCGGGCCGTTCGGTGGACATGATCCACGTCGCCATGCCCCGCATGCCCGTGTTGGGGGTCTGCCTGGGCCACCAGGCCATCGCCGTGACGCTCGGCGCCCGCGTCTCGCATGCAGAGCGTATCATGCACGGCAAGACGTCGCTGGTTCACCACGACGGGCGTACGCTCTTCGCTGGCTTGTCCAACCCGTTCCAGGTCGGGCGTTACCATTCGTTGGCGGTGATGGACGCTACCGAGGCCGGCGATCTGGCCATCTCGGCCCGCACCGATCAGGGAGAGATCATGGGCATCCGGCACGCGGCCCTTCCCACGGAGGGGGTGCAGTTCCACCCGGAGAGCGTCCTCACGCCCGAGGGTGGCCGACTCCTCCGCAACTTCCTTGAACGCGAGGCGCCATGACCGATCCGCTACGTGAGTTGATCGCGGGCCACACCCTTGCCGAGGCGGACGCGGAAGCGCTCCTGGAGCGGCTCACCGATCCGCGTACCGAGGCGGCGTGGACGGGCGCCGTGCTGGCCGCTTTGCAGGTGCGTGGGCCCACGGCGGACGAGGTCCGAGGATTCGCGCGGGGCATGCGTGGCCTGGCACACCGGGTGGACACCACCGGGCGCTCCCCGACCGTGGACATCGTCGGAACGGGCGGGGACGGGTCGGGCTCGCTCAACCTCTCGACGGGCGGCGCGCTGCTCGCGGCCGCGTGCGGACTCCCCGTGGTCAAGCACGGCAACCGCGGCATCTCCAGCCAGAGCGGAAGCTCCGATGTGCTGGAGGCGCTGGGCTACGCCTTGCCCGAGGATCCGGCGGCCGCCGTCGACTCACTCGACCGCCTGGGCTTCACGTTTTTGCACGCGCCCCATTTCCACCCGGCCATGCGGTCGGTGGCGCCGGTGCGGCGTGCGATGGCCGTTCGCACCGTGTTCAACATCCTGGGGCCCCTGACGAACCCCGGCTCGCCGTCCTACTATGTGATCGGGGCCTACGACCCCGATGTCGCGCGGCTCATGGCTGAGGCACTGTCCGGGATGGAAATCGATCGCGCATTCGTGGTCCACGGGGACAACGGCTGGGACGAAGCCACCCCCGTGTGTCCGTACCTGCTGCTGGACGTGCGTCCCGGCCGGGTCGAAGAATCCACCCGTGATCCCCGCGACCTGGGTCTGCCCGCCGTGGACGAGTCCGACCTGCGCGGAGGGAACGCCACCTACAACGCCAACGCCATCCGGGACGCGTTCGAGGGCGGCGACCCCGCTCACCGGGCCGCGCTGGCACTGACGGCCGGGTTGGCCCTGGAGGTCACCGGACGAGCGCCGACCATCGAGAGCGCTGTGGTTCTGGCCGGGGCCGCTCTCGAGGACGGCTCCGCTCGGTCGTTTCTGGAGCGCCTGTCGTGATCCCGTTTCCCAACGCACTCCTGGACCGCATGGCCACCTCCAGCCACGAGCGCATGGAGGCGGCGCGCAGGATTCACCCCGAAGACGAGCTCCGAGCCCGCGTCGGCGACCTGAGGCCCCTTCCGCCGCTCCGGATGTCGCGGGACGGATTCGACATCATTGCCGAGGTCAAGCGGCGATCGCCGTCCGCGGGCTCATTGGAAGGGGAAGCGCCGGCCGGCGGCGAGCCCTCCGGAAACGCCATTACCGACCGCGTGCACGCCTACGTGGCCGGGGGAGCGGCAGCGATCTCCGTGCTGACGGAGCCCACTGAGTTCAACGGCTCGCTGGCCGACCTGGAACGCGCGAGCGCGGCGTCGCTGGTCCCCACCGTTCGCAAGGATTTCCTCGTCGACCCCTATCAGGTGCTGGAAGCGCGGGCGCACGGCGCCAGCGGCGTCCTGTTGATCGTTCGCATGCTGAGCGATCACCAGCTTCAAGACCTTTTGGGCACGTGCGCGTCGTTGGGGATGTTCGCCCTGGTCGAGACGTTCGACGTGGAAGACCTCGAACGGGCCGAGCGCCGACTCCGACAGGCTCCCGTGTCGCCTTGGTTTCCGGGGTTGGCCGGACCCAGCCTGGGCGTGCCAGGATACACCGCTTGCCTGGTCGGCATCAACGCGCGCGACCTGACCACCCTGGAGGTGAACACCGCTCGCTTCGCAGAGCTGGTTCGGCACTTCCCACCGGGATTCCCGCGTGTGGCCGAAAGCGGACTGGAGACCCCGGACGATGCGGCGCGCGTCGCGAGTCTCGGATACCGGGTCGGGCTCGTGGGATCGGCCCTCATGCGGTCGGCCGATCCCCAGGCACTCATTCGCGACATGCTCGGCGCCGCCCGCGGCGCTCGCTCCAACCAGCGAAGCGCCGGGTGAGCCGGACGCCGACCGGCCGGGATCGTGGACTCCATCGATGGCGCTCCGAATCAAGATCTGCGGGCTGAGCACGCCGGAAGCGGTCGACGCAGCCGTCGAGGCCGGTGCCACGCATCTGGGATTCGTCGTCACCGAATCGCCGCGGCGGGTCGAGCCCGACCAAGCCCGACGGCTTGCGGAGCACGCGCCTGAGGGCGTGACCACCGTGGCCGTGTTCCGTCATCCCACCGTCGGGGAGGTCGAGCGCGTGCTCGCGTTGTTCCGCCCCTTGCTCGTGCAGACCGAGGTCACGCCGGCGCTCGCAGATGCGATCGGCCCCGACACCGTCCTCCCGGTCGCGCACGATGGCCCCACGCTGGACGAGGACCTGGAGCGGATCGAGCGTGCCGTGGGCCGGCCCGTGCCCTACGTGCTCGAAGGCCCGGGCCGAGGGGGGCGAGGTGTCCGTCCCGATTGGACCCGCGCTGCGCGGCTGGCTCGCACCGGTCGGGTGTTCCTGGCGGGTGGGCTCACACCGGAGAACGTGGCGGAGGCCATACAAGCGGTGCGCCCGTGGGGTGTGGACGTGAGCAGCGGAGTGGAGCGAGTGCGGGGACGAAAGGACCCGGAGCTGATCCACCGATTCGTCACCCGTGCGCGGGAGGCGGCGTGAACCCGCACTCCGTCACCGCCTCCCTGGACGACCTGCTGGCGGGCCGGCTTCCCGACGAACGAGGCCGATTCGGCGAATTCGGCGGCCGCTTCGTGCCCGAGACGCTCATGCCTGCGCTCGGGCGGCTGGAAGAGGGCGCCCGCGCGGCGCTGTCCGACCCGGAGTTCCTGCGCGGCTTCGACCAGGAGCTCAGGGATTGGGTCGGCCGTCCCACCCCCCTCACGCGGGCCCATCGCCTGGGCGAGCGCTGGGGCGGGGAGGTGTGGCTCAAACGGGAGGACCTGACCCACACGGGTGCCCACAAGATCAACAACGCCATGGGCCAGGCCCTGCTCGCCCGCAGTATGGGCGTGACCCGCGTGGTCGCGGAGACCGGAGCCGGCCAACACGGCGTCGCGGCCGCGGCGGCCTGTGCGCGAGTGGGGCTGCCGTGCCGGGTGTACATGGGCGCGGTGGATGCAGCCCGCCAGGCGCCCAACGTGCTCCGCATGCACGCGCTGGGCGCGGAGGTCGTGCAGGTCGAGACCGGCGACCAAACGCTCCGGTCCGCCATCGACGAGGCCATCCGCCACTGGGTGAGCGACCCCGAGCGATGCTATTACCTGATCGGCTCCGTCGTCGGGCCGCACCCCTATCCCTGGCTGGTGCGGGAGTTCCAAGCCGTCATCGGCCGGGAGGCGCGCGCACAGGTCCTGGACGCCCGGGGCGGGCTGCCCGACCTCGTGGCGGCCTGCGTCGGTGGGGGCTCCAATGCGATCGGGCTATTCCACGGGTTCCTCGGAGACGCCGACGTGGAGCTGTTGGGTCTGGAGGCCGGCGGCCAATCGTCCGCCCTCGGTCACAACGCCGCCACCATTGCCCACGGTCGTCCCGGCGTGCTCCACGGCGCCTACGCTCCCCTAATCCAGGATGACGACGGGCAGGTGATCGACACCGAGTCCGTGTCCGCGGGCTTGGACTATCCCGGCGTCGGCCCCGAGCACGCCTTCCTGGCCTCCGTTGGACGAGTGCACTACGAGCCCGTGAGCGACGACGAGGCGTTGGAGGCCGTGCACGAGTGCTGCCGGGCGGAGGGCATTCTGCCCGCCATCGAGTCCGCCCACGCGTTGGCCGGCGCGCGCCGCCGGCTCCAAAGCCACGCCGGATCGTGCGTGCTCGTGGGCCTCTCGGGCCGCGGCGACAAAGACCTGGCCACGATCGAAAAACACCAGGCCGAACAAGACCGAGCGGATGAGAGCCGCTGATGTCCACGTCGTCTGTCACTCGACCTTCGGACGCCGGGCCCGACCGCATAGAAGAAGCCATTCGGGCCGCTAATCGCAGCGGCCGGGCCGCCGTCGTGGGCTTTCTCACCGGCGGCTACCCCGGCCGCGAGCGCTTCCCCGAGATCCTCGTGTCGTTGAGCAAGCAGGCCGACGTGATCGAAGTCGGCGTGCCGTTCTCCGACCCCATGGCGGACGGGGTGACCATCCAGCGCGCCAGCGAGCATGCCATCCGCGAGGGCGTGACGCTGGACGGGCTCATCCGGACGCTCGGCGACCTGGAGCTTTCTTGTCCCGCCCTGTTCATGAGCTACCTGAACCCCGTCCTCCAGTACGGATACGAGCGATTTGCGAAAGATGCAGCGGCATGCGGCATTGACGGCTTGATCGTCCCCGATCTCCCGCTGGAGGAATCGGAGCCCGTCGCGGCTGCGTTGGAAGCCGAGGGACTGGGCCTGGTCCAGCTCGTTACGCCGGTCACTCCTGCCGACCGGCTGCGCCGCCTCACGGAGGCCAGTCGAGGGTTCGTATACGCCGTCACCCGCACCGGCACCACGGGTGCCGGGCACGGTGAGCTGGACGCCGCCGCGATCGACTATCTCGAACGGGTACGTGCGGTTTCGCCGCTTCCCGTGCTCGCCGGGTTCGGCATCCGCACCACGGAGGACGTGCAACGGATCGGTCCGCACGTGGACGGCGTCATCGTCGGCAGCGCCGTCATCGAGTCCCTGGAGCGCGGGGAAGACCCGGCCCAGCTCCTCTGGGCCCTCAAGCTGGGTGGGCGACGCCAGTAACTTCGCCTTGCACCCTGCAAGGGTCTCGGCTGTGCACGCAGGACCAGTTGAGTCGTCTCTACAGTACGACCATCAGAGCACTCGACCGGGAGCCCGCATGAAGACCATCTGGACCGTCATCACCTACGCCTTTCTCGTGGCGGCCACGATCGGATTCTACGCCCACGCACGGTGGGGTCCCGACCACCGGGACGATCACGTCCTGTACACGGAGCCCGCTTTGACGGTCGAGCCCACCGGCTGGTTCCAGCAGGTCCGCCCGTACTGCAACGCCGTCGAGGCGGAGACCGCCATGCGCCGCACGCCGCCGCCCGCGGACTATGAAGGCCAGGCTCATGCCGCGGCCTGCTGGGCCCTCGCAGGCGAGATCGATCGCGCGCGGTCCGTGATCCAAGCACTGCCCCAGCCTCGGCAGTGGGAAGCCGCCTCCGTGGTGTTCGGCGTGGGACACCCCGTAGCGGACGCCGGCGACGACATCGCTGCAGGGCCGCTCATGGAGCTGGTCGTAGAGTTTTGGTCCAACAACTACATGGCCCTCTACCACGCCGGCGCGGCCCGGTACGAGCGGGGCGACGCGGCCGGTGCCGCTCCCTACCTGGAGCGTTTCCTGGAGCACTACTCCCAAGAGGACGGATGGACGCGTAGCGCGCGGAAGATGCTGGAGGGGTAGGGGCCGATTCTCCCCATCCGGGGCGTAGTACCACGCCGGATCACTACTTGCACGTTCTCGGGTGCGCGTCCCTGCAAGTGCAGGCATTTCACCGACTTTCGGGGGCGTAGCCGGTACGGAACGATTCGCCGGGTGGTCGGAATCGGTGCAGGGCACCGGCCGGCCGCGGGGGCAGGTGGGTAGGAGTGATGCCATTGAATCGGGTTTGGATCGCGATCCCTTTGATCAGCGCCGTGGGACTGGCGGTGGTGTTGCAGAGCCGGGCTCGACCTCCGGCGGCAATAGACATCGCTGGCGTCACGGATCCGCACCGGAGCCTCGGCGCCACGACGGAGCTCCGTCCCGACTACCAGGACCGCGTGTACGAGATGGAGGCGGCGCTCACGACCGCTCCTGACAGCGTCGCGCTGCTTTTGGAAGTGGGCCGATTGCACCGCGACGCCCACGACCCCGGCCGGGCCATCGAGCTGTTTACGCGCGCGACGCGGATCGAGCCGAGCCGGCGTGTGGCTTGGCTGAACCTCGCCGATGCCCACGCACGGCAGGGAGAGTGGTCCGAGGTGGTCACGGTCATGACGGACATGCTCGCCCACCACCCGGGAGACGGCACGGCGCTCTACAACCTGGGCGCCGCCCATGCCAACCTCGGGGCGCTTTCCTCTGCGCGAGACGCCTGGGCGCGTGCGTCCGCGTCGGACGACCGGGATGTGGCGATGCGTGCCCGGGACGCGCTGGACCGCATCGGGAAGGGCGCATGAGCCCTGAGCGCAGCGCGGTCCGGGGCCGTCGGCGCATGGTCCTGACGGCCTTGGCACTGGGCCTGACCGCAGCCGGATGGGCACCCGGCCGGCTGGCCGCGCAACAGCTCCAGAGCCCTCACGGCGCGCTCTCCGCCGACGTCGACTGTTCGGGCTGTCACACGCCCGACGCCTGGACTCCGGCACGCGCAGTACTCGAGTTCGACCACGATGCCCAGACCTTGTTTCCGTTGGCGGGACCTCACGCCCGAACAGAGTGCGAGAGCTGCCACCTCGCGCTCGACTTCAGCGCGCCCAAGGTGGGAGGAGCCGGGTGCGTCGCGTGCCATTTCGATGTGCATCAGGGCAACCTGGGCGCAGACTGCGTGCGATGTCACACGTCCGACTCCTTCCTCGACGTCCCCGGCGTGGACGTGCACGCCAACACGCTCTTCCCGCTCACCGGAGCCCATCTCCAGGTCTCCTGTGACGCCTGTCACCTGGACGATCGTCGGGGCGCGTTCTCGGGCCGGGACACCGATTGTATGAGTTGCCACCTGGCGGACTATCAGGCGACCCGGCGGCCCAGTCATGCGGAGCAGGGGTTCTCCAGCGATTGCCAGCAGTGCCACGGCACGGTGGCCTGGACGAACGGCACCACGTTCGCGCACGATCGGGCCTCGGGCGGCTTCCCGCTCCTGGGCGCGCACCTTCGTGTCGCCTGCGCGTCCTGCCACATCGATGGGATCAACGAGGTGCGTTTCACCGCCGCGGGCGCGGAGGACTGCGTCGCCTGCCACCAAGCGGACTACGACCTCGCGCACTCGGGCACCGACTTCTCCACCCAGTGCACCGACTGCCACACGCCCGACCGCTGGCAGGGCTCCGACTTCGACCACGTGCAGGTGTCCGGCGGGTTCGACCTCATCGGTGCCCACGAGACGGCCGTGTGCTCGTCCTGCCACAGTCTCCCCGGCAACGAGGTGCCGTGGACCCCCGCCGGCGAATCCGACTGCGTGGCCTGTCATCGAGTCGACTACGATCAGGAGCACGCGGGAACCAGTTTCTCCACCCTGTGCACGGACTGCCACACCGTCGACACCTGGCTGGGGGCGACGTTCGAGCACGACGCGCTCTACTTCCCCATCTACTCGGGGCGCCACCAGTCCGTCTGGCAGAACGACTGTACAACCTGCCATACCACGCCCAACGACTTCAGTCAGTTCACGTGTCTCCAGTGCCACGAGCACCGGCAGAGCAAAATGGACGACGAGCACAGTGGTGTGTCCGGGTACGTCTACGACAGCAAGAGCTGTCTGTCCTGTCACCCCACCGGGTCCGACTGATGGTTTTGCGTGGGTGTCGGCTGGCCGTCGCGGTGTTGGCGTCCACTGTGACCGGAGCCGCGGCACAGGCAGTCCCGGCGGCTCCCGATACGACCGTCAGCGCCCAGGTGATCCAGATTGCGGGCGCGGTGGTCTACGTCGGGGTCGGCACCGGCGCCGGTCTCGCGGAGGGCGACACCGTATGGGTGCGCAGGGCCGACGGAACCGACGACGAGCGTCCCATGATCGTTGTCTCTTCCTCACGCCGGAGCACGGCGCTCACGTTCGCTGCGGCCCCCATGCCCGTCACCCGCGGCGAACGTCTCGCGCTCCGAATCGGTGGGAGTGCTCCTCTAGCGGTCACGCCCGCTCGTGAGACCGAGGCTACGGTCGCCCGAAGGCCACCTCCGACGTTGGGAACGGGCCCCAGGATCGACGGCCGGATCTCGATGGACGTCCAAGCGCTCCGGTCGACGACCCGCTACGACTCCGAAGCGCCTTCCACGACGCGTACGTTCGTCACGCCGACCTCGCGGCTCCAACTGCGCGTGTCCGACCTGCCGGGCGGCCTGTCGCTCCGCACCTCGCTGCGCGGGTCCTACCGGTACGACGCCAACGGGATCGTCGATCCCGCACAGTCGGTTCGCGTCTACGAGCTGGCTGCGCACAAGCGGTTCCAGGCCGTTCCGGTCGAGCTACAGATGGGCCGGTTCTACAACCCGTATGATCAGTTCAGCGGGTACTGGGACGGATTGCTCGTCCGTGTGGGCGGCGACGGACTGGGCGTTGGTGGGGTCGTGGGGTTGGAGCCGGACCGCTGGAACGAGGCGTTCAGCGCGGACCGGCCCAAGTTCTCCGTGTTCATGGACTTTCGCCGCAGCGGACAGCGGGGCGGCACCCGCGGCAGCTTCTCCGTCCAGCACGTGCGTCCGTCTTCGGAGTTCGTGGAGCACACCTATGCAGGGTGGTCGCAGTCGTTTTGGTGGAACGGCGCCAACCTGGCGCACTCGATTCAGATCGACCGGGACCCCGAGTCCAACCGTTGGGTGGTGTCGGACCTCTTCCTCAACGGATCAGTGGGACTGGGCCGCGGGCTCAGGCTCCGTGCACGCTGGTCCAACCGCCGGCCCTTCTACTACTGGAGAGCGTCTCCCGATGTTTTCTCCTACCGGCGAAACAGCGTCGCGGGAGGCATGAGCTGGAGCTGGGCCGGCGGGTCCCTGGCCGCCGACCTCACCGGCCACACGTCCGACGTGGCCCAAGGCTGGTCTCTTTCCTCAGCCGGCACGGTCCGGCTCCACTCGATCGGTGTGGCCGGCCTCGGGCTGACCGTCACCGGGACTCACGGATCTTTCGACCGGACCTCCATCACGAGCCTCGCGACGACGTTGGATCGCCGCGTAGGTACCACGAGCCTGCGGGGCGGATATCGGGTCTATCGCTCCGCGAGCCCCTTCCACGAGATCCTCAGCCACAACTTGGACGGATATTTGACCACGCCGCTCATGGACAATCTCCGGCTCACCGTTCAACTGAGCACACAGTTGAACCGGAACCTGCTCGCGAACCGCGCTTACCTGAGCCTGACCCGGACCTTCTGAGCGCCATTGTTCCGTATCGTCCTGTTGGTGATCTGGATCGTCGTCGCGGCTGCCGCGCTCGCAGCCGGCTGGAACTACTATCAATTGCCGCTCGAAAGTCGTCTATACGATCCCGCCCATTCAATGTTCGCGCCCACGGGCTGGATCGGGCAGGGCTACGGCGTGATCGGGACGCTCATGATCGTCGTCGGCGTGGTCACCTACACGGCCCGCAAGCGAATGTCCGCGCTCGATCGCTTCGGGAGCCTCAAGGGGTGGCTCCAGTTCCACATCTTTCTTTGTACGCTGGGGCCCTTTCTCGTCCTCCTCCACACTACGTTCAAGTTCGGCGGGCTGGTCTCGATCTCGTTCTGGTCCATGATGGCGGTGGTCGCCAGCGGGATTTTCGGACGGTACGTCTATGCCTGGCTCCCCAAGTCCGCGGACGGCCGCCGGCGGGACTCCGCATCGGTCCGCCGCGAACGGGCGGAGATGCTGGATACGCTGAGCACCGTGACGGAGCTCACCCGAGCCGATGTGACGGCGCTGGTTGCCGGACCATCCGCGCCTCCCGGTCTGCTGGGCTCCGTGGTGGCGCCGGTCCGCTTTCACCTGTCGTCTCGACAGGAACGTCGGCGGGCCGGCCGGCTGCTTCGGTCGAGGGGTGTGCCGACGGCCGCGCGCGACCGCATCCTGAAGCTACTGGATTCCGAGCGACGCCTGACCCGCCAACTGACGCTGGTCGGCTCCTTCCAGCGCCTATTCCGGTACTGGCACGCGTTTCATCTCCCGTTGACCGTGGTGATGTTCGTGGTCCTGGCCGTGCACGTCGGCGTGGCCGTGGCGTTCGGATACACGTGGATCTTCTGATGAGAAGCAGGATCCTCCGTGCGTCGCGTGTGCTCGTAGTGGCGGCGGCCACGTTGGGCGTCGTGATGATCCCGGCCCCAGCCAGGGCACAGTTGATTTCTCCGGGCGAGCTGGCTTCCGCACATTCCGAGCTCGAAGGCATACGTAACTGCACCCAGTGCCACGAGCTCCGTCAGCGTGGTGCGTCCGACGACCGCTGCCTCGCGTGTCACACCCCCCTCAAGGTCCGCATCGAGCGGGGCCGCGGGCTCCACGCGACCTACGCCGACGAGTCCTGCACCGACTGCCACAAGGAGCACGCCGGGGCCGCCGCCCACCTGGTTCGCTTCGACACCCTGGCGCTGGACCACGAGATCGTCGGGTTCGAGCTGCACGGCGCCCACGCCGAGACCGACTGCCGCACCTGCCACGCTCCGGAGCTCATTCAGGACCGGGAGGTCAGACGTATCAAGTCGGCGGCCGGCGCACTCGAGCGCACCTTTCTCGGGCTCGGCACGACCTGCCTCGCCTGTCACAAATCGGACGACCCACACGACAACCAGTTCGAGGACCGGGCGTGCGACTCCTGTCACGGCGAGGAGGTGTGGGACGACGCGCCCGGATTCGACCATGCCGATACCCGTTTTCCGCTGACCGGCGAGCACCGGACCGTGGCGTGCGAGAGCTGCCACGCCGAGAGCGCCGGGACGGGTGGATCGACCCGGGTCGCGTACCGGCCGCTCGCGTTCTCCAATTGCACTTCCTGCCACGTGGACAGCCACGAGGGAGCCCTGGGACAGGATTGTACCACCTGCCACTCCACGGCCGGATGGGACCGCTTCCCGACGAGCGAGTTCGAAAGCCGCTTCGACCACGCCCTTACAGGGTTCGCGCTGGAAGGCGCCCACGCCGCAGCAGAATGCGCCGCCTGTCACAGCCCCCGCTCCGACCCGGAGATCGCACTACGCCACGCCTCCGACCGGGCCAGCTATCCCGCGCCGGTGGTGGACCGAGAGTGCCTCTCGTGTCACGTCGATTACCACGACGGCGAGTTCCTGGAGTCGGAGGCCGGCGCCAACTGCACCGCGTGCCATGAACAGGAGGTCTGGGTCCCGACCACGTTCGACCTGTTCCGGCACCGGACGACGGATTTTCCCCTGGAGGGCGCGCACCGGGCTGCCCCCTGCACGTCGTGCCACACGTCCGAGACGGACGATCGGCTCGTCTTCGCGGTGCTCGCCGAAACGTGCGCGACGTGCCACGCCGAGGACGATCCCCACGCCGGACAGTTCGAGGAGCGAGGATGTGAGGCCTGCCACTCCCTCGACCGATTCGACGTCGTTGATGTAGACCACGACGCCACCCGCTTCCCGCTGGAAGGCGCGCACGTCCAGGCGACGTGCACGGCGTGTCATCCTACCGAGCCCACGGCCGACGGCGGCGCGTTCGTGCGCTACCGGCCGCTGGAGACCGAGTGCCGCGCCTGTCACACCGACGAGGTCGGCCGGCCATGAGCGATACGCTGATCGTGTGGGGAATCGGCGGGCTGCTCACGCTCGCGGCGGTGATTCCCACCATCCGGCGTCTCAAGGCCAAAGAGCTGGCCAGCGAGGAGGCGGATCGGGAGGCTCACACCTATGGCCTCAAGCAGCCCGCGTCGCTTCACCCCGTGGTGGACGAGGAGCGTTGCATCGGCATCGGAAACTGCGTCACCGCGTGTCCCGAAGGGCAGATCATCGGCATCCGGAACGGGCGCGGGTTCGTGGCCAAGCCCGCGCTCTGCGTGGGCCACGGGGCCTGCGAGCGAGCGTGTCCGGTCCAAGCCATCCGCCTCGTTTTCGGCACCGCAGAGCGCGGAGTGGACTTGCCCAGGCTGACCGAGCACTACGAAAGCAACGTTCCGGGCCTGTTCGTGGTGGGTGAGTTGGGGGGAATGGGCCTGATCCGGAACGCCTTCGAGCAGGGCCGTCAGTGCGTGCAGGGCATTGCCAAGCGGCTGGGCCGGAAGTCGCGCTCCGATGTCCTGGACCTGGTCATCGTAGGGTGCGGCCCCGGTGGCCTGGCGGCGTCGCTCTACGCCAAACACCACGGGCTCCGCTTTGTGACGCTGGAGCGGGAAGACGTCGGTGGGACCGTGCGGCACTATCCTCGGAAGAAGATTGTGATGACCACGCCCGTCAAAATCCCCGGCGGGCGGAAGATCGGTGCCCGGGAGATGCTCAAGGAGGATCTGGTCGATACCTGGAAACAGGTGGTCGCCGATGCCGGACTCGAGATTCGTACCGGCATCACCGTCCAAAGCGTCGACCGTCAGGCCGACGGCACGTTTCACATACAGGCCGACGGCGAGGTCTTCAGGGCACGGTTCGTCATCCTGGCGATCGGACGGCGCGGCGTCCCCCGCAAGCTGGGCGTGCCGGGCGAGGAGCGGTCCAAGGTGGCCTATTCTCTCCGCGAGCCCGCCGCGTACCAAGGAGACCGCGTGCTCGTCGTCGGGGGCGGGGACTCCGCCGTGGAGGCGGCGCTGACGCTAGCGTACGATGCCGATGCCGACGTCCACGTGTCCTATCGCCGGGACGCGTTCCATCGCGTCCGCCCCAAAAACCGGGAGCGGGTGGACGAAGCCATTCAGTCGGGGCGGGTCGACGTCCTCTTCGACACGCGGGTGGCGGCCATCGAAGCGGAAGAGGTGGCGCTCACCGGCACCGGCGGCAGCCGACTCTCACTCCCCAACGATCAAGTGTTCATCTTCGCTGGCGGCGAGCTTCCCACGCCCTTCCTCGAGCGGTGCGGGGTGGAAGTGGACACCAAGTTCGGCGAGTCCTGAAGGGGGACGAGCCTCTGGGCGTGGGTCTCCCCTTTTCTTCAGGTCCTCACGGCAGGTACTTCGCCGGAATCGGCCCCGCCCCGACCTCTTCGTCCCAGACGATCGAGAGGATCCACCAACGCCCCTCGTTCCAGACCATCTGGAAGGCGTTGATGCCCCTGCCCAGGTTCTGGGTCTGGCCGTAGAAGTGCTTTTCATACGTGCTGAACACGTGGGCGATGTCGCCGTAGCGTTCCGTCACGTTGTGAATGCCGTCTTCCGAGAACCCCTGATCGTTGGGCCCGCCCACCACCGTATTCTCGTCGATCCAATCCACGAAGTCGTCCACCGACATGATCACCAGCGGGCCGCCCGTCTGCTCCGTGCTGGGAATGAGCTGGGCCGTAGGGTGGAACAGGCTCCGGAACCGGGGCCAGTCGAAGTCCGCGTCCGGGGCGCGGGCAATGGCCTCGTAGGTCGCGGTAACGATCGCATCGGGCGAGGTGACGTCGTCGGGCAGAGCCTCCTGCGCGAAGGCCGGACCGGCGCCGATGGCCAACAGGGCGGCGGACAGGACTGAAGAGGTGAAGGGCCGGGTCCGCATGTGGGTATCTCCTGCTGACGGGAATCGAGGTCGAGGTGGGCCGCCCTGGATTGGACTAGCGTGTGGGGCTCGAGGTTGCCGTAACCTCACGGTCTCGGGCGGTTCCTCATCCGTCGGGCCGGACTTCGGCCCGCCGCCTCACCCCTTGCGGTTCGGCCGCTCGTCGTGATCCCTGCGGAAGGCTTTCACCGCAATCGCCACGACCACCAGCCACAATACGACGGCCGATAGTCCGAACACGATCCTTCCCCCCGAAGGACCCCGGCTTCCGACCGACACGGGGCCCAGCGACACGCCGCCGGAGAACTCGCGTTCGCCCGGACCGAATCCCACCCAGGTGCAGATCACGGCAAACAACGCGATGAACACCACCGCGAGCGCAGTTTGGGTGCGGTCGGACACCACGCCCTGCGTGAGGGCCATGACTCCGCCCAGGAAGAACACTGCGCCGGCAGCCGTGATGACCCACATCGGAGCGTGGATGGAGGACGGATCGACCGGGATCACCTCCAGTCCCATCAGCATGATGAACCCGCCGGTCGCGAGAAACAGCCCACCGAACCACCACGGCGCGGGACCCTTGGATCGGGATCTTCTATCGGGCATTGTGGTCTCGGGGCGGAATCAAAGGTCGTCAGACGACTGACCGGGGCGTAGACTCAGGAACCGTACCACCGTCCGCCGGCCTCGAGTCGAGGAGGGCGGATCCGATCCTCTCAACCGTCCTGCGGAGGGTCCATGTACCGCGTCCTGCTCGGCGTCGCGCTGCCTTGTCCCGTCGTGCTCATCCTGGCCTGTGCTCCACCGTCAACCGATACCGTTGCTCTGTCCGACTCCACCGTCGGGCCAGCCGCGATCTTCAGCGGCTCGGCAGGGACGTGGGTGGACCTGACCCACCCGTTCTCTCCCGCCACCGTCTACTGGCCCACTGCGGAGGGATTCACGCTGGACACCGTGGCGTACGGCCCCACGGAGGGCGGGTACTTCTACTCCGCGTTCAACTTCTCCGCGGCCGAGCACGGAGGGACCCACCTGGACGCGCCCGTCCACTTCGCCTCAGGGCGCCAAGCCACGGACGAGATCCCGCTCGATCGGCTCGTCGGCCCCGCCGTAGTGGTGGACGTGAGCGACCGTGCATCCCCCGACTATTTGGTCAGCCAAGCCGACCTCGAAGCCTGGGAGGCGGCCCACGGGGCCATTCCGGACGGAGCGATCCTTCTCCTCCGGACCGGATGGGGCGAACGCTACGGAAACCGGGAAGCGTATCTGGGCACCGAGCGCACGGGTCCGGAAGCCGTGCCCGAGCTGCACTTTCCCGGCTTGGACCCCGCAGCCGCCCGGTGGCTGGTGGAGTCCCGCAGCATCGACGCCATCGGAATCGACACGCCGAGCATCGACTATGGGCAGTCCACCGGATTCGAGAGCCACGTAGCGCTCTATTCAGCCGACGTCCCCGGATTCGAGAACGTGGCCAATCTGGGTGCGCTCCCTCCGGTCGGCTCGTTCGTGGTGGCGCTTCCGATGAAGATCCAGGGAGGGAGCGGAGGGCCGCTCCGAATCGTGGCCTGGGTGCCGGAAGGGTAGGGGATCGGCGCACCAGGGGGCACGCCGAACTGCGAGGTTATCCCGTCTCGACCCTCGCCAGCCGGCGGTCCAGCCTATCGATCTTCAAGTCGACGGCGGCGATTGCAGCGCTGTTGCGCTCGATGGCTGCGCGGTTCTGCTCGATGGCTGCGCGGTTTTGTTCGATTGCGACCCGGTTCTGCCCGATGGCGGTGTAATTCGATCCGATCCCTTCCGCGAGAGCGCGGATATCGTCGCGCATGGCCTCCACCGTGACTTCCACGCGAGTCATGCGTGCATCGAGGCGTTCGAAGCGACGGTCGATGTTCCTGAACTGCTTGCCCAGGAAATCGATCAGTTCGCGGTATTCGTCGCTTGAGATCATTGTCGGTGATGCGGTGGCGTCTCTTGGAGCCCTGTGGCATCCGGGGGACTCGCATTGTATCACGCCGGAGAGGTCGGCGACATGACGGTTCGGGACGGATCGCAGGGGTTGGGAATCCGGGGTGAACCCGGCGCCGTCACGCCACCGTTCCTGTACGACGAGCGCCCCGGCTCAGAACGCCACCATCTGGGTCGCCTTGAGCGTGAGGCTTCGACCGGGCCGAATGCCCTCACCGGTCTCGAAGCGCTGCTCGTTCCAGACCAGGAAGAGGTCGCTTAACGGGTGATGGATCAGGTTGAGCCGCACGTTCGAGTTGAGGAGCCGTGAGGCCGGGTCGTACTGAACCAGCACGTCCACGAACATGTTCTTGTTGAACGAGTAGTTCGTGCGTGAGGTCCAGAACGTCTTCACGAACGACGCGTCCGGATCGTCCAGGTCCGCGGAAGTACGGCTGAGGGACAGGTTGGTGCGGAACCGGTAGGAGGGCCGGACGGTGAGTCCTCCGGACACGGACCGCTGTGAGCCGCTCCACAGGCCGCCGACCGTGCCGCGGTAGGTGAGGGAGAGCGGGCGGCTGGAGTCGGTGGCGCCGCTCAGCACCAGCGTGGTCCAGTCGTGCCGGCCGGCGGGGATGGGGTCGATGCGGCTGTCGATTTGGAACGGCGACTCGATCACCTCTGTGGATTTGTCGCTCGCGAGCTGGACGTTGCCCCCGGCCTCCAGGAAGAACGTCACGCCCGAGTGGAGCCGCTTGGCGCGGATGAAGCCGTCGAGGTCTTCGTAGTAGTTCCAGACGATGTGGGGATGGATTTCGCGGATGCCGACGTTGCGGAAGGACTCCGGACGCGGACGAATGCCCCAATCGACGAAGTACTTGCGGATGCCCGTGCGCTTGAAGAAGCCGAGGTCGTTGGAGAAGCCCTCTCCGAGCTGCATCGCTCCGAACTTGATATGGTGGAAGTTGCCTTCCCGGTTGATGGAAGTCCGCCAGGCGTACTGTCCGTCGGCCGCTCCCGGAGCGTCCGAGCGCACCACATACGTGCTCCAGTCCACCTCGCCCGGGAAACGGATGTAGCTGTCCAGTCCATAGACGCGGTTGAAGTCGTCGCTCTCGCCGACCGCGTCCCGGACCATGAAGATGCCGCCGATGTCCGAGCCCCGGAGCACGTTTTTCCGTAGCCGGAGCACGGCCCAGTCGCTTCCCGGTGCGGTGCCCAGGTCGTCGGTCCGCATCCACAGTCCTCCCACCACCAGACCCGCGGCCTGACCCGTGAGTCGCACGCCGCCGGTAATGGGAACGGCGAGGCCTTCATCGTTGATCCCGATGCGACGGCTGAAGAACAGGAGCAGATCCTCGTCGGGCGTGGGGGTGAGCCGGACGCGAAGGTTTCGGGCCGCGTCACCTACGTAGAAGAGCCCCGAGTTCTCCAGGAAGAACTCGCGCTTCTCCTGAAAGAACAGGCTGAACTGTGTGAGGTTGACCCGTTGTACGTCGGCCTCGACCTGGGCAAAGTCCGGGTTCGCGGTGACGTCGAGCGTGAGCCCCTCGGTGAGCTTGTACTTTACGTCCAGCCCCACCTCGGCTTGCTCCGTAAACTCGTCGCCGCCCGTGGGGCGCACGGTCCCGCCCAGGACATAGGGCTTCACCCGGAGATCGCGGCCCCCGCTCGCGCTCGGCAGGCCCGTGAGGTCGCCGGCCAGGGAGAGGCGATAAAAGGTGTACGCCCTCGGAATGGACGCCCAATACGCCACCTCGTTGTTGCGCCGAAGCGTCCGCCCGAAGTTGATGCCCCAGCGGTTGTCCTCGGGGTGAAACCGGAGCGCCCGGAACGGAATCTCCATCTCGAGCGTCCAGCCGTCCTCCACCCGCTGGGTCTCGACGTTCCAGATCGCGTCCCAGGACGCGTTGATCTCTCGTCCCTCGTTGGCCACCTGCTTGTCCCCCCGGGCACCCTCCGCGTTGGTCAGGAAGACGTATCCGTTCCGCCGATCGCGGAACGTGTCGAGGATGACCTGGAACACGTCCTGGCTGGACTCCGCGAAGTCCTTCTTGATATCGGTGACGATGGGGTCCGCCGAGTCGTGCAGATGCGCCGCCACATAGAGCCGGGACTCGTCGAACGCCACCCACACCTCCGTGGCCTCCGTGGCGGGATCGCCCTCGCGGGGTTCCGCCTGAGTGAAGTCGGAAGCGACCGGAGGGCCACGCCACACCGCTTCATCGAGCACGCCGTCCACGCGGATGGGCTCGGAGGTGGGCACGGCCGTCGCAACCGGACGCTCCTCGTCAGAGCGGGTGTCGGGCACGTCTTGTCGGAAGGTCTGCCCCAACAGGGACGTGGGAAGGCAAGCCAGGGCGGCTGCCGCGATCATTGGCACGCGCACGGGAACTCCGTTTTTCTCGCATCGGCTGTGCGCCGGATGGGCGCACCACGTCGCAACCTACGGCGCAGTGTGCGAGGAACGCAGAGGGGAAATCCCGCAGATGTCCCGTCAGGGGAATCCCCCCCGATAGACAGCCCCGACCCCGGTCAGCGCGAACGCCTGTTCCTTGCTGCCGGAAGCGTCGGGGAGCCGAAGGAACTCAAGCGACGCTGCTCAATTGCACAAATTATAAATTCAATTTATGACTTGTGCATGATTTCTCGCGACATCACGTCGAGGCTTCGCCAACTCGCGCGCCAGATGCCGGCCGTTGCGGTTACCGGCCCACGGCAGTCGGGCAAGACGACACTTTGCCAAGCGTGCTTCCCGGAGCACACGTACGTGTCTCTGGAGCCGCTCGACGTGCGAGACTTCGCTCGGACCGACCCCCGTGGGTTTCTCCGGCAGTACCCACCTCCCGTCGTCCTCGACGAGATCCAACGCACGCCGGACCTCCTGTCCTACTTGCAAGTGGCCATCGACGCCGATCCGGCGCCCGGCAACTACATCCTTACGGGCTCGCAGCAGTTCGGACTGGCCCACGGCATGGCGCAGTCGCTGGCCGGACGCGTAGGGATCCTGCACCTGTTGCCGCTCAGCTTGTCTGAGGTTCAACGGTTCGAGGGCGCACCGAGGGACCTGTGGCAGACGGTGTGGACCGGCGGGTATCCGCGCATCTACGACCGGGACCTCGACGCGGGCCGGTGGCTCGCGGACTACTTGGCCACCTACGTCCAGCGTGATGTGCGCCAGGTGCTCAACGTGGGCAGCCTCGATGCGTTCGGGACGTTCTTGAGGCTCATCGCAGGACGTACTGCTCAAGAACTCAATCTTTCGACGCTCGGGGCCGACGCGGGAGTGTCTTACAACACCATTCGGTCGTGGGTGTCCGTGCTGGAAGCGAGCTTTCTGGTGCAACGCCAGCCGCCTTGGCTCAGAAACTTGCGAAAGCGAGCGGTGAAGGCTCCCAAGCTACACCTCATCGACTCCGGGCTCGCATGTTACCTGCTCGGCATCCGGGAGCCGGATCAGCTCCGCCTCCACCCACTCCGCGGCCCCTTGTTCGAAAGTTGGGTCGCTGCGGAAATCCTTAAGGCTCGGCACAACGCGGGATTGACGGCCGATCTCTTCCACCTACGACTGAGCCGGGGGTCGGAGGTCGACCTGATCGTCGAGCGGGGCGGGACGGTGACGGCCGTGGAAGTGAAGTCGGGAGCCACCGTAGGATCGGATTTCTTCGATGGACTCCAGCGGTTCCGCACGGACGTGGAGAACGTGGCTTCCGGTTTGGATCTCGATCTGCGGCTGGTGTACGGTGGCACCGAGCCTCAGCGGCGCTCCGACGTCGCGGTAGTGCCCTGGACCGATATCCAAGGCGTCGGCTGGGCATGAGGCCCGGTGCGGTGTGTGGTCCTCCCTAGCCTTCACCCCTAGCCGCGTGGCACGATTGCCCCGATCCCGACGCTGAGCCGGTACTCGTTCACGTCGGATCCGAACCCGTCTTCGCTGGTCAACCACCGTCGGAACCGGCCCTCGAACGTGAGCGCGAGCACTTCGCGCACCGGAACCCGGTAGCCGACCGACCCTCCAAACGCGAAATCCGTGTCACTGTCCCCGGACTCTCCTTCGCGAAGCAGAGCGGCGTGTCCTCCCACGAAGGGGGAGGGCTCGTCGGTGCCGCGAACCAGGTACTTCACTCCCCCGGTGAGCCCCAGCAATGAGAAGGCGTCGCCGCTCGAGGATGCCCGCAAATAGGAGATCTGGGGCTCCACCATGATGGCCTCCGACGGAAAGAAGCCCAGGTAGAGCGTCGTTCCGCTGAAGAGCGGGAACTGCCCGCCCGGAATCCCGATCAGCGTGAGCGCGTCCGAATCACCTTCCGTTGCGTCGACGATGCTCAAACCCACATGCGTCCCGATCTCCAGAGCGGGTGGGCTCTGAGCACTGGTCGGCGCGGGGAGGGCGAATACCAACAGCCCAACAAGTGTGAATAGGGCACGCATGGCGATCTCCTTGATTGGATACTCGTGCGATGTGGTCCGACAAAGATGGTGTTCGCGGGCTGGGGAGATCTTCCGTCTGAAGACGTAGCACGAAGGTGGAAGTTGCGTAGTCGGCGGTCCGGGAACGAGAAGCCTTCGCAGGTCCACTTGCCCGGCTCGATCTCCGCTCCTCACCTTCCGGCCACCCGATCCGCACGACCCTCTGGAGGACCCATGCGCACCTTGGTCACCGTCCTGGCCCTGATCTCCGCAGCTATGTCGCTGCCATTCGCGAGCGCCGCCCAGGCGCAGACGTTCGACGAGGCCGCGTTCAAGGATCTGCGCTACCGCATGGTGGGCCCCTACCGCGGTGGTCGCTCGACCGCCGCCGCCGGCTTCATCGACGATCCGGACCGGTGGATCATGGGCACGACGGGAGGGGGCATCTGGCTGAGCACCGATAACGGCGTCACCTGGGAGAACATCTCCGACGGCTATTTCGGCGGATCCATCGGCGCCGTGAAGGTGGCGGATGCGGACCCGAACGTGATTTACGTGGGCATGGGGTCGGTGGACATCCGTGGCAACACCTCGGCCGGGCGGGGCGTGTGGAAGTCCATGGACGGCGGCAAGACGTGGAGCTTCATGGGCCTCCGCGAGGCGGGGCAGATCGGGCGCATCGAGGTGCATCCGAGGGATGCCGATCTCGTATACGTGGCCGCCTTGGGTCATGCGTTCGGGAAGAACCCGGAGCGTGGCATCTTCCGCTCGGCGGATGGCGGGGAGACGTGGGACCACGTGCTGGCGCTGAACGATTCCACCGGGGCCTCGGATCTCACGATGAACCTGAGGAACCCGCGGGAGCTGTACGCGGGCATGTGGCGGGGCGAGCGTAAGCCGTGGATGCTCATTTCCGGTGCAGAAGAAGGCGGGGTCTACAAGACCACCGACGCGGGCGACACCTGGACCAAGCTGGAAGGCGGGCTCCCCGAGGGGATCGTGGGCAAGGTTGGTGTCACGGTATCGCCCGCGAACCCCGAACGTGTATGGGCCATCATCGAAGCCGAGCCGGCGGGCGGCATCTACCGTTCGGACGATGCGGGGGAGAGCTGGACACGAACCAACTCCGAGAATCGGCTGCGGCAGCGGGCCTGGTACTACACCCACGTGCAGGCCGATTCTCAGGATCCCAACACGGTTTACGCGCTCAACACCGGACTGTACCGATCGGTGGATGCCGGCGTGACCTTCGAGCAGATCTCGGTGCCCCACGGCGACGTCCACGACCTGTGGATCCACCCCGAAGATCCGGATCGCATGGTGGTGGCGGACGACGGCGGCGCGCAGGTGACCGTGAACGGCGGGACCACGTGGTCCACGTACTTCAACCAGCCCACCGCCGAGCTCTACGATGTGATCGTGGATAACGGGTTTCCGTACCGGCTGTACGGGGCCCAGCAGGACAACACCACCATCGCGGTCCCGGCCTGGGCGTCCAGCACGTCGCTCTATCCGAAGCAGCACTGGACCAATCCCGGAGGATGCGAGACCGGGCCGGTAGCCCTCCACCCCGACCACCCCGACGTGATCTACGCCGGCTGTTACGGTGGAGTCATCGACCGCACCGACATGACGACGGACCAGGTGCGCAACATGAACCTCTATCCGCAGCTCCAGCTCGGTTCGGCGGCCGCGGACCTGAAGCACCGCTTCCAGTGGGTCTCACCCATGCTGGTGTCGCGCTTCGATCGGCGGACCGTCTATCACGGGTCGCAGTTCGTGAACCGGTCGAGGGATGAAGGCATGACCTGGGAGACGCTCAGCGACGACCTGACCACGAACACCCCGGAGCACCAGGTACAGTCGGGCGGGCCCATCAACGCGGACGTCACGGGCGTGGAGATCTACAACGTGGTCTTCTCCATCGCCGAGTCCCCGTTCGCGGCCGAGGAGATCTGGGCCGGCACCGACGACGGACGCCTGCACGTCACCCGGGACGACGGGGATACCTGGACGGAGATCACCCCGGCCGACATGCCCACGCTGGGCACGGTCGACGAGATCGAGCTCTCCGTGCACGCACCCGGTCGAGCCTTCGTGGCCGTCCAGGCGTACCGCCTGGACGACTTCCGGCCCTACATCTTCCGCACCGACGACTGGGGCGGGTCCTGGCGCCTGCTCACGGACGGGTCCAACGGAATCCCCGCGGACTTTCCCGTACGGACAGTGCGAGAGGACCCCGAGCGCGAAGACCTGCTCTTCGCCGGGACCGAGTTCGGCGTGTTCGTCTCGTTCGACGGTGGAGAGAGCTGGCAGGCCTTACAGCAGAACCTGCCCGTCTCTCCCGTGACCGGCATGCGCGTGGCCCACGACGACGTGATCATCTCGACCCAGGGGAGATCCTTCTGGATCCTGGACGACATCTCGCCACTCCGTGAGATGAGCGCCGGGATCGCGGACGCCGACGCGCACCTCTTCGGTCCCCGCGACACTCACCGGGTAACCCGTGCCGGCGGTGGAGGGCTCGCCGAGCTGTCTCCGCCGCCCGCTCCCTCCGGTGCGCTCATCCACTTCCTTCTGCGCGAAGCGCCGGATAGCACCGAACAGGTGCGCGTGGATGTGGTCGACGGCACCGGCGGAGTCGTGCGCACGTTCTCCACCGATTCGGCCGTCGTGGAAGAGACGCGCGGCGTGAAGATCGAGGTCGAGGCCGGGCTGAACCGCATATCGTGGGACCTGTTCTATCCCGGTCCCGAGTTCCCCGAAGATGCGGTGGTCTGGGGATACCAGGGTGGCGTCAAGGCACCACCCGGCACCTACACCGCCCGACTCACGGTCGACGGCGGACAGCCGCAGGAAGCGTCCTTCCGCGTGCTCCCGGATCCGAGGCTGCCGGACGTGACGGCCGACGACTATCAGGAGCAGTTCCGTGTGGCGATCCAGGTCCGGGACTCGATCACGGCGGTGACGAAGGCCATCGAAACGCTCTCTGCCGTGCGAGAGCAGGTCGCGGCCGTGCTGGAGAAAGCCGAGGCCGCGGGTCAGGACGAGATGCTCCGGCCGCTCGGCGATACGCTCACGACCAAAGCCACGGAGGTACACGAGGAGCTGCAACAGACCAACAACCAGTCGGGCCAAGATCCCATCCGCTTCCCGCCACGCTTGGACAATCAGTGGATCGAGCTCTACAACAACGTAACCGGAGTCGACGGCTACATTGCCGGCGGTCCGGAGGGGCGCCCTCTGCCGGGCGCGATGGAGCGACTACGGGACCTGAACGCCGACTGGGAAGTGATCCGTGAGCGCTACCAGTTGATCTTGCAGAACGAGCTACGGCGCTTCAACGAGGCGGTCGAACGGCTCGGTCTGCCGGCGGTGGTGCTGCCGGATCGGTCGCGCGTGATTTCTTAGGGGGCTGTGGGCGCTACGCGGCGCCAAGTCAGGGGACGGGCTGCAGGCGGGCTGTCGCTTCCGCGGTCTCGACGCCGCAATCGGTCGCACGGACCGTCATGGACCGCTCCCAGGATCGATATCCGTTCCTTTCGACACGCACTGCGTATGTACCGGGCTGCGCACCGCCGCTGAGCGTATTTCCGAAACCGGCCATTTGGAACTCCTGACCGTCTCTGGACAGCCAGCCGGCCGGCTCTGATAGTGGCTCGGCGGAAACCGAGTCACGCACGATGATGCGTACGGCCGGTGACGCCTCTTGGGGGCAACCCTGGCCATAGATGATTTCACACCCGGCCAGCATCAGCATGGAGAAGGCCGCAGCGGTTCCCAGCGGTAGCGATAGGAGGTTGATGGGCTCCACCCTCCTCGAGCGTGGCGGTCGAACCGCCTGAGAGTCGAGAGCGGAGTGGCGCTCTCGGTGTCTGGGCAGGTTCCCTAGAACGTCGATGGCGGCTGGCCGAAGATGAATCGCGACGGCACGTCGTATCGAAAGTAGATCAACAGATTAAAGTAGCACGGAAGTTCGACCGTTTGGAGGTAGAGCTCGCTTCGCGCCGGGTCGTAGCAGCAACCGATGAATCTGAACGTTAACGGCCCCCGCCATGCGGACTCTTCCAAAGTAACGGAGTGGCTCCGTAGATCGAGAAAAGACCTCTGCAGCTCGACGCTTCGGAAGTACGCGTCGTAGGAGTTGGTGGGGGGCGGCGGAAACTGCACGGTCCGGGGCAGCGTCCCGAGCGAGGTCGTCGGCGCTGGGCATACGTCATGGTGGCACGTCACTTCTGAGTATAAAGCGCAAGGAATACGGGGAGAAATACCGGTAGCCAGGTACCTGACGTTTCGATCAATTGATCTCACCACTGGCGCGATGGTGGAGCCGACTATAGACTGCGGCGCCGTCCCCCCCTGGACCGCACAGCTAAACATTTGATTTCGCCTGAGATAGGGCGTCGACCGCTCTGAGAGTGGCTCGGACGCCTATAGGGCACGTGTACGCACGGTCGGCAGTGGATCCGTGATACACGTAGGTAGCGCTGTGCGTGTGTACACGTCCACGGGGAAGCGATGGCTTCCCGGAGTCAGGCATGCTCGAGCGTCAGCGCGGCACCTCCTCGCCCTCCGGTACTACCTCTTCAGTTGACCGTCACCACTCATCCGATCGGTCGGCCCCACTGAGCCGCGGCGGCCGGGGCGGTGTGACCGCACCGGTGCTGGTGGCGGTGGCCATGCTCGTGGGCTCGGTGCTGGCCGGTCTTTCCATGACGCCGGGACTGTTCGAGATCGAGAGCCGCGACGATGCCGGACAGGTCGCGGACACCATGCAGGTCTATTCCCAACAGTTCGACGCCTCGGGTGGCGGCGCCGCCCTACACGTCGAGCAGTTCGGGGTCCCGCCGGTGCCCGGTGGTCGCTACCGGTTGGTCGTCACGAATGGTGGCTCCGGTGGTGCCGGGCAGGTGGCACAGGCGTCCGTGACGTTGAACTCCGTCGACTTTCTGGTGGACGAGACGTTCGCTTCCGGGTCGACCATGACGTTCGATGGTCTGACCCTGTCGGCGCAAAACGACCTACAAGTGTCGGTATCCGGCGGCTCGGGCGAGTTCATCACGGTCGCGCTCTTCCAGGTCACGACCGCGACGACCGTGGTATTCGGGCCCGTCGAGCTGATTCGGACCAACGGACCAACGACGACCCAACAGTGGACGTTCGACGTCCCGCCGACGGCGACGGACCCGTACACGCTGACGATCAACTCGGGCTACGCCGACGGCTCGGGCAGGGCGGTCGCGGCCTGGGTCTACCTGAACAACGACCTGATCTTCGAGGCCGACCAGTTCGAGGACACGATTGCCGTGTACGAGGCGGAGGTCTCACTGCTTCCGGTGGGCAACGTGCTCGAGCTCGAGCTGGCCGGGAAGAAGGGCGTACGCATCGAAGCCATCATCACCGGCATCCTGGCCGATACGACGGCTCCGTCCGTCTCGATCGATCAGCCGATGCCCGGGTTCGTGACGTCGGACGACAGCGTGTTCGTCTCGGGTTCGGTGTCGGACGACCAGCCGGGCGTACAGGTCACCGTGAACGGGACCCAGGCGCTCGTCGTGGGCGACACGGCGTATTCGGCGACCGTTCCGTTGCTGACCGAAGGCGCCAACGTGATCACCGTGATCGCGACGGACGCGGCCGGGAAACAGACGCAACAGATGATCACCGTAATCCGTGACACCCAGGCTCCGGTGCTGAGCGTCGTGGATCCGGCGGACAGCTTGATCACGAGTGTGACGCCTACGCCTCTCACCGGCTCGGTTACGGATGCCACCACCGCGAGCGTTGATGTGAACGGCGTGCCGGTCGCGACCGACAGCACCGGTGCGTTCACAGATGTCGTCGCCCTCACCGAAGGCACCAACGTGCTGACCGTTACGGCGACGGACCCGGCGAACAACCAGACGGTCGTCGTGCGGACCGTGATCCTGGACAGCGCGCCGCCGGTTGTCACCCTGACCGAGCCGGCCGACAGCACCGTGACGTCTGATCCCACGCTGACCGTGTCGGGCACCGTGACCGACGCGACTGCCGTGACGGTAGACGCGAACGGCGTCCCGCTGCCGGTGGACGGGGCCGGGGTCTTCACCGGCCAGATCACGCTGACCGAAGGTGCGAACCTGGTCACCGTGACCGCGACCGACGCGGCCGGCAACACCGTGCAGACCGCGCGGGTCGTGACGCTCGACACGACCGCGCCGGTGCTCGTCGTGACCGCACCCCAGGATGGCTCGACCACCCAGGCGGACAGCGTGGCCGTGTCCGGCACCGTGACCGATGCGACCGCGACGGCCGTGACACTCAACGGCGTGCCGTTGACCGTCGACGGTTCGGGCGCGTTCACCGGCCAGATCGCACTCAGTATCGGACCGAACACCCTGACGTTCCTGGCTACGGATGCGGCCGGCAACACGGCGACCCAGGTCGTGACCGTGACCCGCGAAGATCCATTGCCGCCCGATCCCGAGGTGGTCGCGCCCGACCTCGATCAAACCGTCTCGACCACCACGTTCGCGGCGACCGAGTTCCTGTATACGGGCACCGATCCGATCCAGACCGGCGTCGTGCCCGGCACCATCGATCCGGTCAGGACCGCCGTCCTACGCGGAAGGGTCCTCGACGTAGCCGGCCAGCCGCTCGGCGGCGTCGCCGTGTCGGTGCTGGATCGGACCGAGTTCGGTCAGACGCTGACCCGCGCCGACGGTGAGTACGACCTGGTCGTGAACGGGGGACGGCATCTGACGGTTCAGTACAATCGTACCGGGTACTTCGAGGCCCAGCGACAGGTCGACGTGCCGTGGCGGGACTACGTCGTGCTCGACGACGTCGCGCTCGTTCAGCCCGACACCAACGCCACGATCGTCGATCTCGCCCAGCCGATTCAGGTCGCGCGCGGCTCGGTCGAGTCGGATGCATCGGGGCCCAGACAGGGCACGATCCTGTTCCCGGCTGGAAACTCGGCCACCATGATCATGCCCGACAGCTCGACCCAGCCGCTCAGCTCCATGACCGTCCGTGTGACCGAATACACGGCGACGTCGGAAGGTCGGACGGCCATGCCGGCCGAGCTGCCGCCCACGACCGCATACACGTATGCCGTCGAGGTCTCCGTGGAAGAAGCGGAGACCGCAGGCGCGCTCCGGGTCGAGTTCCAGCAGCCGGTACCCTACTACCTCGAGAACTTCCTGGGCGTACCCGTGGGAGGCGTGGTCCCATCCGGCTACTATGACCGTGAAGCAGCCGAATGGGTAGCGGAACCGGACGGCATCGTGCTTGCGATCACCGGCGTGTCCGCAGGTGAAGCGCAGTTGGATATCAGCGGTGACGGCACACCCGAGACGTTCGCGGAGCTCCAGGCCGCTCTGGGCGTCACTACGGACGAACTCGAGGAACTCGCGCAGCTCTATCCGGTCGGACAGGAGCTCTGGCGGATCGGGTTGGGCCACTTTAGTCCATGGGACTTCAACTACCGACCGGGATTCCCGGACGACGCGGTCGCACCCGACTTCGACCCCGATGCCCCAGGTGAGGGAATAGACGATCCGTGTACGCAACCGGGCTCGGTGATCGAGTGCGAGAACCAGGTACTGGGCGAGACGATCGGGCTCGTCGGCGTGCCCTACTCGCTGAACTACCGAAGCAACCGGGTGACAGGCCGCAGGGTACCGTTCCGAATCGGAGTACCACTGACGTCTGACACACCTCCGCTCACGCTACAGAAGGTCTATATGGAGGCCGCGGTGGCCGGGCGACGGATCGTCGAGGAGTTCGAGCCAGCCGCCAACCTTGCGCACACGTTCGAATGGGATGGGCTCGACGCGTACGGCCGCCCGGTGGTCGGGGTCCAGCGGATCCGCATCAGAGTAATCTACGAGTACCCCGTGGTCATCCGCGTCGGCGGTACTTCCGGGCAGAGCTTTGGGTCGTCGACCGGCCCTGTCATCGCGTTCCTGCAGTTGGCCGATACGGCCCGCTTCGGGCGCATCGCGACGACCTGGGAAGGCACCGTCGGCGCGGCGGTCCTCTCGGTCGACGGATTCGGACAGGGCGTTGGCGGCTGGACGCTGAGCGCGCACCACGCCTACGACTACACGAGTCAGACGCTCGTCATGGGCACCGGCGAGCGCATGTCCGCATCGTCGCTTCCGCCGGGGATCTCGACGGTGGCGGGTACTGGGGTCATGCGCCCCTTGGGGACGTTCCCCGACGGGCAACTGGCTCTCAGCGCTCAGCTCCAGCAGCCCGCGGACGTTGAAATTGGTCCTGACGGCCTCATGTACTTCTCAGAGCTCACTTCCGGCCGTGTGTATCGCGTCGACGAGAACGGCCTCATCGAGACCGTGGCGGGCGGTGGCAGCTTGGAACCGGAAGGGGTGCTGGCAACGGACGCGCTCATCGGCGCGCTGGGAATCGAGTTCGGACCCGACGGGACGTTGTACATCGCGGACCGGGTCAGGCGCGCGGTGTTGCGGGTGGACGAGGCCGGCCTGATCCGCCGTGTGGCCGGCAACGTGAACAGCAGCACCGGGTTCGGCGGTGACGGCGGACCGGCCACCGCGGATTCCGCACGCTTCACGACCGTAGAGGACATTGCCGTGGCACCCGACGGCACCATCTACATCGCCGACTTTGGCAACCGCCGGGTGCGTCGCGTCGGAACGGACGGCATGCTGAGTACCGTGGCGGGCAATGGCGGCACGTATCCACACTGGCCCCAGGGCATCGACGCTCTCGAGGCGTCCATCGATAATCCCAGTGCTGTTGCGGTTGGCCCAGGAGGGGCGCTCTTCATCGCCGCCCAGAACCGGGTGATCGAACTGCGGACGGACGGCTCGCTTCATCACTATGCGGGCTCGTCCCAGTTCGGAAGCACGGGCGACGGCGGGCTGGCGACGAACGCTGACATCGAACCGCCTCGTGCCGGCGGGATAGCGTTCGACCGTAGCGGCAATCTGTACTTCACTGAGTCGTACGTCAGCGGACGTGTGCGGCGGGTGAGTCCGGACCGCGTGATCCGGACGGTGGCGGGCACGGGCTCGCTCGGAGCCACTGCCGACGGCGTATCGCTGGCCACGGGCTTTGCCCGACCGCAGGGCATCGCGTTCGCACCGGGCGGCGAGCTGATCATCGCAGACATCGACGGCCACAAGATCCGGCAGTCACGCGCGCTCCTGCCCGGGTTCGACAACGTCGAGCACCAGGTGCGGCTGCCGGCGAGCGAGCTGATGTTCGAGTTCGATGCGGCCGGCAGACACCACGCGACGCTCAACGAGCGCACGGGCGTCGTGCTCGAAACGATGGGCTACGACTCGGACGGACGGCTGGCGTCGATCACCAATTCGGACGGGCTGGTCACAACGGTCCAGCGGGGCGCGGAGGGGTTGCCGACCGCGATCGTAGGTCCGTTTGGCCAGACGACCACCCTCACCACAGATACGGCGGGCTACCTCACGACGGTGACGAATCCCGCGGGTGAGACGGTCACGCTCGAGCATACGGCTCTGGGTCTGCTGACATCTGCCATGACGCCGGCGGGCGACACAACGACGTTTCAATACGACTCGCTCGGGCACTTTGCAGAGGAGCAGGATCCGACCGGTCGGACGGTAACCTTGGCAGCGACGTCGACCGATTCCACACGGACGTCGGTGTTCACGACGGCGTTCGGATCGACGACGTATGAGACGCTCGAAACGAGCGTGGGATCGACGGCCCGCACGCAGACAAGCGCGACGGGCGAAGTGTCGTCGTTGGCGATGACGGATGAGGGCCGCCGCGAGGTGCTGGACGCAGACGGCACCGCGATCATGTCGCTGCCGAAGCCGGATCCGTATTACGGGATCCAGCGGCCGGTGGTGGACTCGATGACGGTGACGACCCCCGGCGGTCTGACGGCCACGATGCACAGCGGCGTGGCCTTCACGGCCATGCTGGACTCGGCGGGCCTGCCCGTGCTTCTGACGCGCACCGACACACTGATCCGAAACAATCAAGTATCGCTCGTGAGTTGGGACCGGGCGACACGGCAGACGGTGGCGACATCGCCCGAGGGTCGCCAAACGACGGCTACTGAAGACGCGAACGGGCGACTAGTCCGGATGGAAGCGCCTGGGGTCCACGCAGTGGACTTCACGCGCGATGCGCTCGGGCGTGTGACGCAGATGGACCAGGGCGGACGGAGCTGGACATTCAGCTACGACAGTTCGGGCCGTCTGAGCGGTACCCAGAATCCGCTGTCCCAATCGGTGACGTTCGGGTACGACCTCGCGGACCGGGTTACGAGCCAGACGAACCCGGATGGGTCGGTGATCGGGTTCCGGTACGACGTGAACCGGGACTTGGTGGGCGTGACGCCAGCCGGCCGCCCCGAGCACGGGCTCGAGTACGACGCTGTGGGTCGCCTGACGGCATACGGGCCCCCGGACACGACGGCGCTGGGCGGGGCGCTGTACTACGGGCGCGACGTGGACGGGCGTCTGCGGAGCTACAGGACATCGGCGGGCGACTCGGTCGCTTACGCCTACGATCCAGCGGACCGCGTGACGGATGTGGTGGTATCGCGCGGGAGCTACACGTACGGCTACGACGGTGTGACGGCCCGCTTGACGAGCGCGGCCTCACCGGACGGCGCAAACCAGACGTTCACGTACGACGGTGCACTGCTAACGGGCGTGAGCTGGGCGGGTGCGGTGACGGGTTCTGTGGGGTTCGGTTACGACAACTATTTCCGGTTGAGCCAGGAGACCGTGAACGGCGGGAACGCCGTGACGTTCAACTACGACACCGACGGACTGCTGACGCAAGCCGGGAACGCGACGCTGAGCCGTGATGTGCAGAACGGACTCTTGACGTCGCTCACCGTGGGGGGTGCGAGCACGAGCTACGGGTACGACGCGTACGGCGAGCTCGCGAGCGAAGCGACGACGGTCGGCGGGTACGGGACGGCGGCATTCACGTACCAGCGTGACTCGATTGGACGGGTGGCCACGCAGACCGTGGCGTTGCCGGTGGACACGGCGGTGTGGGGCTATGGCTACGACGCGGCGGGCCGGCTCGCGACCGTGACGCTCAACGGTGGGTCCTACGCGAGCTACACGTACGATGGGAACGGGAACCGTTTGACAGTGACGGATGCGGGCGGCACGACGACCGCGACGTACAACAGCCAGGACCAAATGACCGCGCTAGGCGCTGCGACCTACGAGTACGACCGGAGCGGTGCACTCGAGCGCAAGATCGCTGGCCCCGACACGACGACATACACGTACGACCTGTTCGGCAACCTGCTCCAAGTGGACCTGTCAACCGGGGACGTTGTCGAGTACGTGATCGACGGGCAGCAACGGCGCGTGGGCCGGAAGCTGAACGGGACGCTCGAGCAGCAGTTCGTGTACCGGGATGGGTTGAACCCGGTGGCGGAGCTGGACGGGACCGGCGCGCTGGTGAGCCGGTTCGTTTACGGGAGCCGCGCACAGGTGCCCGACTACATGGACAAGGGTGGGAGCCTCTACCGGCTGATCACGGACCAGTTGGGGAGCGTACGGCTGGTGGTGGACGTGGCGACGGGTATGGTTGCGCAGCGGATCGACTACGGTCCTTGGGGCGAAGTGCTCCAGGACACCAACCCGGGGTTCCAGCCGTTTGGGTACACGGGCGGGATCTGGGACGGTGCGCTTGGTCTGGTCAGGTTGGGGGCCAGGGACTACGATCCAGGGGCCGGACGGTGGACAGCAAAGGATCCGGTCTACTTTGACAGCGGAGAGGCCAATCTCTTCGCCTATGTGTCGGGAGATCCGATCAACTACCTGGATCCGGCGGGTACTGATCGATGGTCCGCTGTCCAGAGTTTTGGTACGGGGATCGCAGTTGGACTAGCCGGTGCGGTAGTGACCGGTGCTGCCCTGACCGCGCTGGGAGCGATGTCGCCGCTCCTCGCTGGCGCTGGAGTGGTAGCTCTTGCCGGATACGGAAGTTTCGAACTCACCATCGCGGCTCGGCGGATTCTACGTGGCGTGGATCCGTGGACACTTTGCCCGGTTCCGGCTGGGCAGAGGATCGACGAAGCCGCAGGCCTCCTTGGCGGTGTCATCGGAGGGGGAGCATTGTCGGGACCACGAGGGCCCCTTTTCGGTCGCGGGCCGCTACGCCCCAACGGAAGGCCGGGCATCTTCAACCGAGGCAACATCCGGGTTGGTTGGACTTGGAAGGGTACCAGTCGTCACGGCCGAAACTGGTGGGGGCCACACGGGGGCCAGCCCCGTTCGCCCGGCCATTGGCATAAGGATGCCATTCCCGGACCGGTAAACCCAACATGGTGGTAAGCGATGCGGAATGTTAAAGAGGCCGCGGTGAAGGCGATCAGAGGCTGGGTCGCTTCCCTCCCCGATAATACGGCGTACCTCGACGAGTGCGAGACCCGTTTCGAGCACGTCATGCGCATCATTCCGGAGAATCACAGGGCTGCGGAGATCGAGTTCCGGATCAGTCGACACGAGACTTTCGGCCTCTATGTTGGATGGGGGATCCGCATTGAGCAGCTTCCGCTGTCTGCCTCCTACCTTGTCGAGATCTGCGAGGCAGTTCGAAACGGCGAGATGATGGAAGAATTGTGGCAGCGAAACGGCAAACCAATCAAGGTGACAGCGGTGCTTCGTCTGCAGTCCGGCGATCTCCATGGGACCGAGTACCGTGGTGCATTTGGAACCGTCGGAGCCAACGAATATATGAAGAAGCAGTACGAGCCCTATCGAGATCCACCGGTTGGTGATCGACGCTAAACGGTGCAGGATCTTTCGGTGGGACGTTGCCGCATCGGGCGCCAGGATGAACGCGCCGATGTGAAGCCCGGTCTCCATCTGCACCGGAGCGCCGACTACCATTGTGACGCTCAAACGCGAAGGAGGCTTCGGCCAGCAGGCTGGGATGTGTGAGTCACAACTCAGCTTACCGGAGGACCCTCGTTTTTTCTTCTCGGACATTACTAAACTGTCACGGACAGGCTTGGGAACATTGACAGCCTCCACGACTGCGAGCACAATCGGCGGCGTCACGCTCCTTGAGTTAGTTCGCAGCATTCCTAGTGGTGGTGTGCCAGCGCTAGGTGGCATTCCCGGGACAGTGTCCGCGTTCGCTACAAATGCGGCTGTCAACGCAGTTGCCGAGGGCCTGGCACTAGAGACCGGCATAATTATTGGGTCTGCGTTAGATGCAGCGTTTTGCGAGGAGTTCGATGTCACATTCACCTTTATACGCAATCTATTTGCACGTATATCATAGGACATAATGAGCCGAAGTCGTAATAGTTGGCTTGCTCGCACACGCCAGAGCTGGAAGCTGATTGCCGCCAGTGTGATGATTTTTCTTACAGCGATGTCATTCGTAGCAATGGTGTATGTGGTCGGAAAAGTCGATACCATTATATATTCTATGTCGACGGAAACGATCGGACTACTACTAGGCGTGTTTGGAACATTAGTAGGCCTAGTCGGTTTCTTGGGGGTAGTGTTCGGCATTCGTTGCCCCGTCTGTGGTGCCCTTCTGGTCTGGCATCTGATCAATGGACCGTCCAGTTTCAGTTGGTATACTGATATTGTTAAGCTCCAGGAACGTCCAGTATGTGCATCTCGCGGGAACGACTCTCCGCCGGCCTCCGCGAAGTAATGGAGCAGTCCTTCGTCAGTATTACCTAAAATGACTTGTCCGGCTTTGTTTTTTCCCGGCGCCGGTAGGACCTCCAAGATCTAGGCCCAGGTGTGCGCACGCTTCTGGGCCGTCATCCCCGATCGAGGAAATCCTAAAGCGAACTGGAAACAGAATTACGGAGCGACGGCGACGATAAGCTACGACTCTTTCGGTGCACTCACCTCCGAGTCGACGACGTTCGCCGGATTCGGGACGGCACCGCGCTGCAGGATGGCTCGACAACGTCGCCTGAGCGGTACCCAGAACCCGCTGTCCCAATCGGTGACGTTCGGCCACGATCTCGCCGACCGGGTTACGAGCGAGATGAACCCGGACGGGTCGGTGATCGGGTTCCGGTACGACGTGAGCGGGGACCTCGTGGGCGTGACGCCTGCGAGTCGCCCGGAGCACGGGCTTGAGGACGGCGCAGGGGGCGGTCCGAACCTGTACCTGTACGTTTTGGGTGATCCCGTGGACTTCCTCGATCCCGATGGGCAAATTCCAATTCTCCCGATCATCATCGGCATCGGGGCGGGCTTTGCATTCGACTACATTTTGGAGCAAGTCGAGCAGGCACTGTGTGACCGTCCGGATGCGGGCACAGCGCTCGGTCCTGGAGGCAACGCGGCGCTCGGTGGGGCTCTGGGCACAGCCGGTCCCTTCGCACAAAAGCCTCGATCTGGCATCTCCGCGGGAGGGCCCGGCAGGAAAGCACACGTCGATCTTGAGCGAGATCAACCATACTCTGGAACAACAGGCAGGTACTCGATCGCCATGCGAAACAGGATCACGAGCAATCTGAGACGCGCCTCAAGTGCGTTGGGCACCGCCGGTGCGATCATCGGCATCTACCAGACTTACGAAGCTTTTACCTGTGGATAAGCGGCCACTTCCGGAAGTCGTCGAGCGCTTCTTGGTCGAGGCCGGATACTCCGAATCCGCGCGCTCGAAGTGTACGCTGGACACTCGGCTCTATCACGATCTGAGAATGTACGGAGACGAGGCCCACTATTGCCTGAAGACGCTGTCCGAGCGTTTCGGGGTCGACCTGTCCGGTTTCGATTTTGACGAGTACTTTCCGCCGGAGTGGCCGGGAGACAACTGGGCCGAGCGGATCATCCGGTGGATGGTACCGGGCCTTGGAAAGCCACGACCCGCAAGTCAGTATAAACCGATCACGCTTGCGGCGATCGAGAAGGCGATCGAGATCGGAAGGTGGGAGCCATAGGTGGCGACTCTACGCGTCGTTGTCGACGCCCGTGTTATCGATGCGCGTCGACGAAGTTGCGCGCTGATGAGTCATGCGGAGCTTCTCGATGCACCTGGTCGTGGACGCGGCCACGGGAACGGTGGCACAACGGATTGACTACGGGCCGTGGGGCGAGGCGCTCCAAGATACGAATCCGGGGTTCCAGCCGTTTGGGTACACGGGCGGAATCTGGGACGCGGACATAGGGTTGTGCGGCTGGGGGCCGAGACTACGATCCAGACGCAGGACGCTGGACCGACCAGGATCGACTGATGGTCGTGGCCGGAGACGTCAATGCGTACTCCTACGCGTTCGATGATCCGGTCAACCTCATCGACTCTAACAGGCAGGTAGCATTCTTACCGGCTTTTGCCGTTGGCGGAGCTGTAGGATTCGGAGCGGCGCTGGTACCCGTAGCTGCCATCGCCAAGAAAGGCGGTGACCTTGCTGTCCTATTCAGGCCAGCGGTTCAGATCACGCGGAACTTCTTCGCTGGAGGGAGCGCAAACCTGATAACACAGATGGCACTCGCGGACTGCCCGGAGCAATGGGACTGGGGCTCGGCCGCACGGTCGGCGGCGGCCGCCGCGTCGGTTTCCACTATCACTCTACCGGGGTCGATGCTGGCCGGATCACTGGGTGGTGAGATTTTCGAAGGCATCGCGGCTGGTTTTCTCGATCATTTTCTGTTTAACCACCAGACACCATGAGTTATCGTCGCCGGGTCGCATTCAACCTCTTTGCCGGTGCCATCGGCCTGTTCCTTGCGATAAAGGTAGTTATCGCCGTCGTACCGTCGATTGAAGTATGGCTGCTCAGCAGGATGGGGGGAGGTGCACTGTCTCAGATCCTGCTTGGCATTGTCGGCGGTTTCATATTTGGCGGTTCAATCTACGGATTCGGAGTACTTGTTAATCTAGTCGTGGGAGTGGTAATGCTCCTTGCCGGTAGATGGGCGCTGTTCGAGGTCATACGCTTTGCGTTCCTTTTTTCTCCACGACCGTATGACGCCGACGTTGAGCAGGAAGAGTGAGAAATCTGCTGCTGTAACGGCGTCCAGAGCCGTGAGCGTGCGCCGGGAGGCGTTGGAGACATCGCATGAGCCGTTATCCGCCATACCGGCTCGATGCTCCCTCCCCTGGTGACCACACAATGCTGGGATCAGGTATTTGATTTTCAGAACTACGACTGTTTCTCGATGGCTGGCTCTGCCATCGGCGGCGCGCGTAGAATTGGGCCCGCGCTGAGGGCTGGCAAAGCGGCTACTCAGGCGGCATGCAACCGCATCAATAGCCTGGACCCTTCCAAGTGGGCGCGCCGTACCTTGAATTGTTGACCAAGGCGCGTCGGGGAGCAGCCTCGTCCAACCCTCCCCCAGGTCCTGATCCGGACGGTCTGTGAGACTACCGGGCAAGCACCCGTCCACCCCGAACCGCGAGCTGATGCCACGTGCTGGGGTACGTCACTCGTGTGGCGGCCTGGGCAGTCGGGTGACCGGGGCCCAAGAACTGGACGGCGCGCTCGGACGGCCCTTGGCCCAAGGCGGTCCGACCGTGGTCGAGATCCTGACCGCCCCCTGCTCATCTGCGTTGGTTTGACTAACGTTTCGGCTGATCCGGTCCCGTCCGGCATCCGTCTAGCATGCCACGCCGATGGGTCTCGAGACGTACCCGGACGCGTTCCCGTTCGACCCCGGTGTCATTCCAAAAATACGAGGGAGTTTCGAAGGCCCAAATCCTCATCTTCGAGGCCCGCAGGGACGCTGTGGAGTCGTCGACCCATCTGATATCGAGACCGTCAATGCAATCTGCTTGAAGGAATCGATATTCCCGCGCGATAGGTCTGCCGGAAGGAACGATGAACGCGTGGAGCCGGTTTCCGGGACCGTCGGCAACGGTAACCAACTCGAGTCGACCGTTTAGTGGCGATTTCGCTCTGGACGACTCCTCCCATCCCAGAGGCCGCACGTTGATCCGGTGAGCTATCCAAGATCCGGTTACCAAAGCCACTAACAGTACAGCGGGCAATAGGCCGATTCCTACGATCACCTTCCGTGCAGCGGATGTCACTGCAAGTTCCCTATATCGCCGGCCTCGGCTTCGGCTGGCGCTTCCCATACGATCTCAACGGTGTCTGCCTGGTCAGGTGAGACCCAGAAGTTGGTCAGTGCGTTGATGTAAGCTTCGCCCTGGTTCTGGAGCACCACGAGATCAGGAGCCAGCCAGCGCACGGTGCCGCTGAAGTGTCCGCGGACAACGGACCGGCTCGGGGCGGACCACCTCGATGGCTCAGGCGAACTTCCTGCCGGCACCACGTACAGCTCGACGCCGCTCCCGCCGAGTCCAGCGCCGCCCCACATGTGCCCCTCGATGACCGCGTCCCAGCGTCCGGTCGGGTCCGTGGCCCGGTGTACCTCGAAGTAGGTCGTAGGGCCGGTGAGCCAGGTCATAAGGAGGACGAAGGCCGTGGACAGTAACCACCCCGCGACGCCCAGCCCGATCAGGATCCTCTTCATGCCGCTCGGGCGCCGCAAGTTGGGTGCCCGTGACCGGTACGCCGTCTTTGGCGAGAAGGACTACATGTCCCAGTCCTACCCCGTCCGCGCCACGACTAACCCCGCCCCCGGCCCCTCCAACCGCGCCACCACCCTTCCGGTGTCCGACCAAACCGTACTCCCACCCGCTGAGGGCAGCCCTCCCGACGGCCCACCAAAGTTGGCGAACACCACGGCCATGGAGTGCCCTTCCGCATAGGCTTCGAGCCGCGCAGCTTTGCCATCGATCTCGTCGGGGACGACAAACGCGCTGACCAGATACATGCCCGCACCGCGGGCGGCAGCCGCGGCGGCATGTGACGCCTGGTTCGCATCCGCGCAGATCGCCACGGCCGCGGTGGTGCCTCCCACCTCAACCAGCGGATTCCGATCGCCGGCCTGGAAGACCTCGCCCTCGCCGTCACCCAGGTGATGCTTGGTGTAGAGCCCGGCCGCGCCGTCGGGCGTCAGGACAAAAGCGCCGATGTGAAGCCCGGTCTCCATCCGCACCGGAGCGCCGACTACCATGGTGACGCCCAAACGCGAAGCCGCTTCCGCGAGCGGACTGAGGCGGGCGTCTCCCTCCGAGAATGCCAGCTCATCGGCTAGGTCCAGTTCGTAGCCTGTAAGCGAGAGCTCGGGGAAGACGATCAATTCCGCGCCCCGCCTCGCGGCATTTGCCGCGAGACGGGTGTGCTGTTCGCCGTTGGTGGAGACGTCCCCCCGCACGGGGATCGTCTGAGCAACGGCGAGCGTTGGAAGCGGAGTCGGGGTCAACGCGTCCGCTCCATCCTCCTGAGCAGGCGTGCCCACTCGGCCTCGAAGGGTGAGTTCTCACCGGTGAGCTCGCCGATGCGCTCGATCTGGAGCTCGGTCGTGTAGGTCTCGTCGCCCACCGCCAGGGAGAGCGTGTAGGTGCCCGGCTCGGCGAGCGGGCCCTGCGAGCGTCCTCCGCCCCGGCCGAACATGCGTGTGAGCTGGGCCATGCCGACGCCGGGCATGAGGATATCGGCGAGCTCGCGCACCCGACCGAAGCTGAACCCCCCACCGCTCCCGGGTGGGGACTCACCGGGGCGCTCCCTGAAGCCCTCGGGATCGCGCGCCGGTCCCCCTCCTCCGCTGAACATGGCGAACAGTTGGGCCATATCCACCTGGCCGGTGAACGCGCCGATCATGCGATCCAAGAACTGCTCGCTCCAGCCTTCGGCCACCAGTGAGTCGCGAACGGACTTGGCCCGTTCCGCGATCCCTGCGCGCTGGCGAGCCTGGTAGGGGCCCGGGCCTTCGGCTTCGGGCGCTTCGCCGCGCATGTTCCAGGTTGCCCGGTTGAGCCCCTCCTCGGCTGGACCCTGGATGGTGGCGAAGGGCTCACCGTCGGCGCCCGTCACGGTGATCGTAACCTGCGGGCCGCGGGCGCGACCCATGCCGGGCCCTCCGGCTCCGGCGGCCCGCTCACCGGCGGACGCCTCGCCGCCCTCCTCTTCGCTCGCTTCCCGAACGCTCTCCGCCTGCTCCGCGGTGAGGTAGTAGGCAATCTCGGCAACCGACCCGGGAGAGGGACGCCCCCAGTGCTGTTGGCCGGACGACTCTCCGCCCCGGGCGGGATAGCCGAACTGAAACGCCGGTTTGGGCAAGAACAGGCCACCGTCGGCGACGACGGCGTCGCTCAACCCCTGGAGCGGGGCGATGTCGACCACCCAAATCGAGCGGCCGTGTGTGCCCGCCACGAGCTCCCTGTCCCGCGGGTGCACCTCCAGATCGTGCACGGGGACGGTCGGCAGCCCGTTCATGAACCGTTGCCAGCTCCCGCCTCGATCGGTCGACACGTACGCGCCGACATCGGTTCCCACGAAGAGGAGGTTCTCGTTGACCGGGTCTTCCTCGATCACGTGCACGAAGTCCACCGACCCGGTCGGGAGGCCCGGCGCGATGGAGCGGAAAGACGCCCCGTTGTCGTCGCTCACGTAGACGTAGGGCTCCAGGTCGTTCGTGCGGTGGCCGTCGAACGTCAAGTAGACCCGATTCGCATCGTGGCTGGACGCCTTTAGGCGACTCACGTAGTGACCCTCCGGCGCACCCGAAATACGATCGGTGAGCTCGGTCCAGGCGTCGCCGTCGTCTTCGGTCATCCACACCCGTCCGTCGTCGGTTCCGGCGAAGAGCTTGCCGCGCACGAGCGGGGATTCGTCGAGCGCCACGACGGTGGCGTAGGCTTCCGCGCCCGTGATGTCGGGCGTGATCCCGCCGGTCGTCTCGGTGGCGACGTGGATCTTCTCGGCATCCGCGTAGCTCAAGTCGGGAGAGATGACCCGCAGCTCGTCTCCCCAGTCCTCGCTCTTCAAGACCCGGTTGCCGGCGGTGTAGAACCAGCTCCGATCGTGGCTGGACTGGAAGAAGGGCGTGTTCCAGTTGTAGCGCATGACCGCGTTGGCAGAATCGCGCGTGGCCTCCTGGCGCAGCCGGCGGATGCGCGGGTCGTCTTCGTCCGCGCCCTCCTCCATCAGCAGCACGATCGTATCCTGGCGCGGAGTCCAGGCGTCGTCCCAATCGGGCTTCTCGAGCCGGGTGCGCTCCCCGGTCGCCAGGTTCGAACGGCCCATGTTTCCGCCCTGGGACTCGGACCAGACCAGGTTCGGGTCCTCGGGATCCTGTGCGCTCACGAAGCCGTCGCCGCCGCTGATCGTGGCCCAGTGGTACTTGGAGATCTGGCCCCGGGGCAGGCGGCTGGGACCGCACCAGGTCCCGTTGTCCTGAAGGCCGCCACAGACCCGATAGGGCACTTCCATGTTCACGCTAATGTCGTAGAACTGGCCCATGGTCAAGTGGTTGAGATAGGACCAGTTCCCGCCGCGATCGTAGGAGATCGCCACGCCGCCGTCGTTCCCCACCACGATGCGCTCGGGGTCGTTGGGGTCGATCCACATGGCGTGGTGGTCGACGTGCACCGCGTTGGTGGTGGTGCCGTACGTGCGTCCCCCGTCGTCCGAGAACTGCACCGGCGTCGAGGAGAAGTAGACCCGGTTCGGATCGATCGGGTCGACACGTACCTGGGAGTAGTAGAACGGGCGCGTGTTCACACTGTTCATCTGCTCCCAGGTCCCGCCGCCGTCCGTGGAGCGGTAGAGCCCATTCGCGCCGAACCCCTCGTCCTCACCTTCCGCCCGGGCCTCGACCATCGCGTACATCGTGCGGGGGCTAGAGGGTGCGATCGCCAGGCCGATGCGCCCCTTCTCACCCGTGGGGAACCCGTCGCCGACCACCTCGGTCCAGGTATCGCCACCGTCGGTCGTCTTCCAAAGCCCAGACCCCGGGCCGCCGGACTGGAGGTAGTAGGGGCCCCGCTCCCGCTCCCACGCTGCGGCAAAGAGCACATCGGGATCGCGCGGGTGCATGACCAGGTCCACGAAGCCGGCCCGGTCGGAGACGAACTTCACCAGCTCCCAGGTCTGGCCCCCGTCCTTGGTCCGGTAGAGTCCTCGTTCCGGGTTGGAACCCCAGATGTGGCCGAGCGCCGCCACGTAGACGACGTCCGGGTTCACCGGGTGGACCACGATCCGCGCGATGACCTGGGTCTCGACCAGCCCCATGGCCTGCCACGTGTCTCCGCCGTCCACGGACTTGAAGATGCCGCCGCCGGGAGAGATCGAGTTCCGGGAGTCCTCCTCGCCCGTCCCGGCCCAGATGATGTTCGGGTTGGACGGTGCAATGGCCAGGTCGCCCATGGAGACCACGCGTTCGTCGCTCCACACCTGCTCGAACGTCGTTCCGTTGTTCGTGGTCTTCCAAATGCCCGACGCCGCTCCGGCCACATAGAACGTCTTTGAGGGACCGGGCACCCCCTCCACGTCGGTGACGCGGCCTCCCATGTTCGTGGGCCCGATGGAGCGCCAGCGGAACTCGTCCATCATGCCGTCGAGCGGCCGGGTGAGCTGCGCGTCGAGGGCGGCGGTTGTGGTGGCGGTGATCACCAGCGCGGAAGTAGCCGCGATGAGGGTCTTCAGGGACATCCGTTGTCTACCTTTCAAGGGGCGCTGGGCACGGGCACCGTCACTAACGTCACCGTGCGCTGTTTGCGTGAACCTCCGCGGCCCACTCCTCGTAGGCTCGCTCGACGGCCTCCGCGAGGTGGTTGAGGAAGCCCGTCATTCGCTCCAGGGACTCCGCGGTTTCCGAGCCTTCCTCGTGGCCACGGGCCGCCTCCGCAAAGAGATGACGCACCTCCAGGAACTTGAGGCCGCGCTCGATGAAGCTGCGCTCCCAATCGTCCACGCACTTCCGGAAATACCGCTTCCGGTCTCCGGGCCGGGTGATGTACGTCACGCTACCGACTGCCTGGAGAAACGAGAGCGAGGTGCTCGTGGCGCTCTTGCTGAGCCCGAGCGTCTCCCGGATCTCGTCGAACGTGAGCTCCGGAACAGGCGACACCAGGAGCAGTCCGATGATGCGTCCGGCTGCGGGGCGCATCCCGTGCCGTTCATGCACGACGCCGATGCGCTCCACGAGCTCGAGCTGGGTGGGGCTGAGGGGGTTCACGGGGGGCAAGCTAGCGGGGTTCTGTTGGTTCGGCTATAGGAGAACTGGCCGGATGTCCGGTATTGCGAAGATCTTGCGCCTCTTAAGCGAGAATCACCATAGCATTAAGGCCCAAGACGGCGGGCCAAGGAGTACGCCTGACGCCCGCCTCGACCGGACACCGGCAGACGCACAGCGAGTGAACGCGTTGCTGGACGAGTCCGCTAAGGGGAGGGTCCGGAGGATCCTTCAGATGAGAAGCTGCTGACCGAGTGTGCTAACGGAAGGAAGAAGTGTGGCGTCGCCGACATTTCGATTGTCGGGACACACCCAACGCGATCAACTGCGCATCCGGGCATCGTCTCTTCTGACCGAGTGTCGGCATGATAGCTAGGCCACCGATCGCGGTCTTGTTCCTTGGTGTCGCGGCTGGTTGCGTCGACGCCAATCCTAGTGAAAATCTACCCGGGGAATCTATGCAGTTCGCCGGCCATACGTACGAGGTACCCACGTATCCGGAAAGATTCTCTTACCTTCCGAACAATATTCTTGACCAAAAAGAAGCCCTGCTGCGAGAACAACTAAAAGATCGACTGACCGACGAAAGACATTCGCAGGCAATTTCCGAAGCACTTGACGATGCATCGACTGGCATTGTGTCGATGGCGGACTCGGTCGCGGCCGATTTGGTAGGTCAGCTCCAAACAGTTCGATCAATCAAGCTTATTCGTGCGGCCCTTGATGATCCGCAGGCTCGCCATCCTCTTATTCGCTAGCAGTGGAGCCGGAGAACGCCGAGCACCGGAATTTACCCAGAGCGGCAAGCGAAGGGTCTCCTCGGAGACAATGCGCCTCTGGGTCGGTAGGTTTGTTCCCCGCGCCGGACTCGTAGGCGGTGCCTCACTGGGTGCCATCCGATCGTATCCACTCGAAAGGGGCTGCGGCGCAGCAAGTAGCTCCATATGTAGCCACATGCCTACGTCCAACGCTCTCGGGCGGCAACTTGCCGATGTCGACCAGGACCCTGACGCCATGATCCGAAACGGCCGCTGCCGGAATGCGAAGAATGACCTGCTGCGCGACGCCTCGAAGCGGCTGCGAGCGATCTCCAGCAGCGGCGTGCTGCGGGCATCGACGCCACAGGGGAGCGTCCGGTGAGCTACCGATGATCCCGGACATGCAGGGGCCGGGTCAGGCTCGGGCCCCCAACTGGTCACGCTCTTTGAAATCTGTGAGCTAACCGGAAACCCGGGCCATTGGTGGCTGAATACCGGTTGGGTGGGATGCAATCACTGGGCAACACCACAGCCTCTCCCCACCAACTGGGTAACGTTCACTTGGCCGTAGGGGAGGACTGAGATGGGAGTTGCGATCTCGCTATTCGTGCTACAGGCGCTGTCCGTCAACGGGCAGGTGCGAGACGCCGTCTCATCTGAACCTGTACTAGGGGCCTGGGTCATCTTGCGGTGTGGTAACACCGAGACCCGGGCCCCCGTAGGCCCTGGCGGTACATTCGCCATGTCGGCGAGCCAGGACGCAACGGGATGTCGGCTGGTCGTCGAGGCGTTGGGCTACCAAACACATGCGCGTAGTTTGTCGCAAGTCGAGGGCACGCTGAACGTCGCGTTGGAGCCGGTGCCATTTGTTCTCGACGGAGTGACAGCGAGCCTGTTCGGTGAAGCTTCGGTAGCTGCTTTACCCGGAGATCCTGGCTCGTTTCGCGTCTCCCCGGAGATCCTGACGCGGGTGGACGGGTTTGTGGAGTCCGACGTCATACGAGGGCTGGCTGCTCTACCCGAGATCTCGTTTCCCAGTGACTTCAGCAGCGCGCCCCTGCTCCGAGGCGGGTCTCCAGGGGAATCGGAAGTCCGCCTCGACGGCATTCGCCTTCCTAATCCCTACCATGCAGCCGGATTTGTGTCTTCCCTTGCGCCCGAGTTGGTCGGTACTGCGGTTGTTCAGACCGCGTCTTCGCGCTGGGCGCCGCAGGACAGGCTCGCCGGATCCATCCGAATCGAGACACGCGACGGTCGTAGAGACGGCCATCATGCCACCGGGCGTCTCGGGTTGTTATCAGCTTCGCTATCGGTTGACGGCCCGCTTCCTCTGGCGGGCAGCTCCTACCTCGGATCCATCCGTCGCTCCTGGGTTGATCAGGCAGTTCGACTGGCCCGCCGAGCCGGAGTCGTCGAGACCGATTACCCTCACTCGTTCCACGATGCTCAGGGTAAGGTCACGTTTGATCGAGGCGGAACGTGGCGGTTCACTGGGAGTGGATATCGCAATCGCGAGCACGTTGATGGTGCATTTTTCGGGATCGATCTGGGAAACGCGAATCGTTGGGGCACCGCCTTATTCTCGGTCGCAGGCGTAGGGCGATTCTCAAACGGTTGGACGTTGGATACCAAGGTCGGCTGGAGTCGGTTTTCGGGGACCTTCGGAGCAGATCAGGACGGCGCATTGTCGAAGACAAGCTCCGTGACTCGAACGGTGGCAGTGGCTCTCTCGAAGCGACGAGGGGCGCTCCAGGTTCGTGGCGACGTTGATGTGACGCGGACGTCACATGACCACACCATCCGTGCCGAGTCCGTACCTTTCGTGGACCGCGATCTCCGCATTTCCGAACCGCTCACCCGGTCAGCCCTTGGCGGAGAGGTTTCCTATCGCTCGTCAGATATATGGACTACGACTGTTGCGTCACGGTGGATGGTCGTTGGTACGGACGCGGTTGTCTGGGTACCGTCTGCGCAGATCGCGATCCAGGCACATCCCCGTGTCGAGTTCACCGCGGCTGTCGCTAGAAGAGCCCAACCCTGGGTGTCACTGCGCAACGAGGAGTCGGTCATCTCGAGGGTGGTCGGGTTGGAGCTGGAAATCCCCGCGGCTTCCGATCAGTCACCCCAAACCTCTCGCGAGGTCTCGATTGGGGCGTTGCTTACCGGCTCACGCCACGCGCTGCGCGTTGGGCTCTTCCACCGGTCGTACCATGAGTTGCTCATGCCTCGTCCGCACGGTGATGCGAACGAGGCCCCGTTCCTGGTTCCACCAGAGGAGCTGGTCCAGGGATCGGGCTCTAGCGCCGGCGTGGAAGTGGCCGGCAGCCTTGCCCTACGTGGCGTTCTCTTCCAGGCTGCGTACGCTGGCGTTCGGGTCAGGCGAGATGTTGCCGGAGCATCCTTCCCTCCGGCATGGGACCGTGCCCATCGCGTTGACATGCGGATCGGATGGACAGGAGCCATGGGACGGGTTGGTGCGACGATTCACGTCGCCAGTGGGCAGCCGACAACTCCGTGGGTCGGCTTCTTGCCGAACGTGGACGTAGACTCCAACGGGCGTCCGGTTTTACCGGGTGGCCGGCTTCGCCACGGTATCCTCGGCAGTCGCAACTCAGCGCGACTGCCGGCCTACGTTCGCCTGGACCTCACCTACGAGAAGGAATGGAACACGGGGTGGTTTGGATTGGACGGGGCCTTCTCCATCGAAGCGGGGCTGCTGAATCTAGTCAATACCCGCAATGTCCTTTTGCTTGAATTGGACGACTTCGGTTCGCCCTCGGTCGCAGCTGACTACCAACTCCCGCTCTTGCCAGCTCTCGAGTTTCGGTGGGCTTTCTGAATCTGCGTCGCTGCAGCCGGTCGCGTTGGATGTTGATGTTCAGCCTGTTGGTGGCCGGTTGCATTTTCCCGTCGGAACCGGAACTCGCCTTTTCAGGGTCCATGAGACCGATCGTTCTCGCTGTCGCCGTGAGCGGATCTGACGCGGTGACTGCGGCGGTTGGAATGATCGACCCGGGTGATGTTGATGTCCACGGCGTTTCAGACGTGACCGGGGAGATGCTCGTAAACGACTCCACTTGGAGCTCGTTCGTCGAGACCCCGGACGAATGTGGAGCGACCTTAGCGAAATGGACCTGTTTGACCGCGGGTCCAGCGGGTCGCGTCCTGGAGGCAGGAGACGTGCTGACGCTCCAACTCGGGTCGGGGGCTTTACCGCAGCTCACAGGTGGAGTCATTCTCCCGCCCGCAGTCGGTCTTGAAAGCGTGGCGGTCGCACCGCTCCGCGAGGTTCCGCCAATCGTGCCATCGGAGAGCCGGTTCCAAACGCAAGTTGAGCTTCGTTTCGCAGACCTACAACCGGTAAGGATCGAGCTCGCCGGCGAAGTTGCGGAGGTCCACGTCGGCATCGACACGGTTCAGTGTAGTGTCGGCTTGGGGCTGTCCGGCAACGCACGTGACCACCTGGAGCCCGACGGCGTCTTGGCGGTGAGCTTGGGACTCACCTGCCCTGAGTTGGCCGCGTCTGCCGATTCTGCAGTAGTTATGGTGCGCGCTCGCTCCTTCGATCAGGAGTACGGATCGTTCCTGAACGAGCGAGCGGACGGCAGTGACGTTCCCGTGGATGAGGCGTCGATCGGCCTCGACGGCGCACTGGGGTACTTCGGAGGCGTTACCGATGGTCCTGCTCTGAGAGTTGTCGCTCGCACCGCGAGCGGTTGAGCAAGGTCGGGTCGGCCACAAGATAACCCGGGGATGATGTCTGGAATCGGGAAGGCCCTGGTACCCGGGAAGAAGTCAGCGACTACGTCACCCTACGTATGGATATCCGCGACAGTATTTTCGGATATTTGGGGTCAGAATCCAGCGCCGATCGCCACCCTGGAGTTCCAGAATGACGCCCAAGCTACCGTCAATGGCCGTCCGATTCGTAGCTCTCGCATTATTTACGGCCGGTACGATAGGGTGCAGTACGACCGTGATCCTAACGCCGGAAGCGGCGGACTACCGAGGGGCCGTATCGAAGATCAACAAGGCGGGCGCACGTAGCAGCGGCACCATATCATTCGGCACGGACACCGTAGAGGCGGCGCAGACCATTCACATCGACCATGACACGATCCATTGGACGGTTGGTGGCGAAAACCAAGGTGCCGCCCTGTCCGCCGTCCATGACATCACCTTCGTCGATCGTACTAAGGGCGGCGTTCGAGGCGTGTTGATCTCCCTCGGAATCGCAGCAGTATCGGGAGGCAAGGCTAACTACGGATCAGGCGGAGGCCGCGGGACGACTACGGCCCTGCGGGCTACGGTTCCGGTCGAGTTCGTGTGGTGTTTATGAGAAACGCGTCAATGCCGCGGTGCATGCGGCCAATTTCAAATCGACGACGCCGAGTTCAGTCACGATCGGTTCTCACAAAGCGGGTGGAATGCAGGCGATGTGCGGAGTACAAGGCTCCAGAGTCTCGGGAACTAGTTGGAAGTGGAGTTCTCTACGGATGTTTAGCGTTCTGGCCGCGATATTGGCTACGATGACGGGCTGTGGTGGACTCGATCCGCCGCCGGTCGATGTAGATGTAACGCTTTCGGCGATCGCTGGGGTGGTCGCTGATTCGAGTGGAACGGTTGTGGGTGGTGTGTCGATTTTTGTACACCCCCATGATCCCTGCGGGACGTTCAATCGGTTCGGGCAGGTGCTGCTAGCGCAAACGGATAGCACGGGTGAGTTCGCTGGAATGATTGAGCTTCCGTTCTTCGGACATTCCAGGCTTTGCGTGCGCCTAACAGCCGAGCCGCCGGACGGCTCAGGACTTGTTGGGGATGAGCGGGAGCTGGAGGCCGTTCCGTTTGCGCCGGACGGGGTGGCTCTACCGCCTGATACGCTATATCTGGCGATCACCTTGCAGGGAGACCCCTGAAGCCGCTAGCGAGACTGTGGCGGCGACTACCACCCGCTCATGTGTTCGGAGCTGCCGGCTCGGATGGCGAGGCATGCGGTCGCGAAGGTCCACGTCGGCGTCGACACGGTGCAGTGCAGTGTCGGCTTGGGAACCTCCGGCAACGCGCGTGAACACCTGGAGCCCGGCGGCATTTTCCCGGTGAGCCTGGGACTTACCTGCCCCGAGTTGGCCGCGGCTACCGATTCTGCGGTAGTTACGGTGCGCGTGAGAACCCAGGCACCCCGACGAGGCCAGCGACTACGTCACGCGACGTATGGATATCGACGACAGTATTTCCGGATGTTAGGGGTCAAAGTCCAGCACCGATCGCCTACGTCGGAGTTCCGGAAATGACGCCCAACCCATGTTAGTAGTCACCCGATTCCTGGCTCTCGCCGTGTTTACGACTAGTATCATAGCGTGCAGTACCACCACGGTCCTCACACCGGAAGCGGCGGACTACGGGCTGGTGATATCAAAAATCAACAAGACGGGCGCACGTAACAGCGGTACCATATCATTCGGCACGGACACCGTAGAGACGGCGCAGGCCATTCACATCGACCATGACACGATCCGCTGGTCGGTGAGCGGTGAACCCTATGTCGCCGCCCTGTCCGCCGTTCATGACATCACCTTTGTAGATCGTTCCAAGGGCGGCCTTCAAGGAGTGTTAATATCCCTCGGCATCGCCGTGGTAACGGGAGGCCTCACCGCCCTCTCGGCGATCGAGGAGGCCCCTGACGGGTGGGTTGGGTTCGGCGTGTCCATTGCCGGTGGGGTAGCCGCTCTCGGTGTGCCCGCCGGGCTTCTAATAGGCGTTACGCACGGGTACCGGGAAACCTACTACGTACCCCGTCCCGGCGCCGGTACAACGAAGCGCTAGTCGAGCCTTTCCAGTCGGCTCCCGCCGTTGCAAGGACCAAGCGGTGACCGCTGGGCATCGAGAGCTTTTCAGTGTCCGGTCCGCCGTTCACTTGGCGCCTTAGTGATACGAGAGACCTCGGCGTTGGAAGCGGAGGGAGCACCTACCCAGGAGAGGCGATGAGCGGAAGAACCGGCCGGCCTTCCAGGACTCCGAAAATTACCGATCCCGCCCTCCTACGTTTGGCGCCCGATGTCGAGCCGCCACCGCCCGGCTCGCTGGCCGCGAACCTCTGGACTGGCTCGCTGGCTACCGCGAAGGATGCCCTGGCGACGAAGTATATCTCGGGGATCGGCAACGGGACCCTCGATCCGAACGATTACGGCCACTACACAATCCAAGACGTCGCGTACTGTGCCAGCGCGATCGAAGACTTCGGGACCATGGCCTCCAAGGCTAAGGCGCTCGGCTTACCCAACCTCGCCGCCTTCGTCGAAGCTCGGCAATCGAGCTATAGGGCATACGCCCAGGCCCTTGGTTCGGCATGGCATGTCAGCGACCCCAGTGGCATAAGCCCCGGGCCCGCGGCGGCACAGTACCTCGCGTTCGAGTCACTCGTTGCGACCAGCTACCACCCGATCTATGGAATCGTGGTGATGATCCCGTGCTACAAGCTATGGGCGTGGTTGGCGAATCAGCTCGAGCCGTCCAGCCCGCCCGGGAACCTATACGAGTTCTGGATTACGGAGAACTCGAGCTTCGAGTCGGCATACCGCATGGACAACTTCTTGAACTCCTGGGCTGCAGCCCATCCAGGTGTCGTTGCCCCTCCGCTTGCCCAAGCCGTGTACGAAGCGGCGATGATGGGAGAGCTCAATTTTTTCCGATCTGCTGTCGGCGAGGCGATCGGGAAGGTTCCTCTCGAACCCTGACCGGTTGAAAAGCTAGTTCGGCCACAAGAAAACCAGCCCGCCGGAAGCTCGCTTCGGCAGGGTAAGTTCCGGCCGGATCGGACAGGGGTTATTCATGTATCGTCCGTGACCTTACCCACTCTAAGGTGAGCGAGCCATCCATGATGCAGCCCCATGATCCGCTTCATCCCGCCGCGGTCAGCCGCACGTCTCCCGTGTCGCGCCGCGCGTTCAGTCGTGTCCTCGGAGCCTCGGCCTTTGGAATGACCCTGGCGTCGTGTGCCCCTCCCGGCCAGGATGACACCGCCCAAGACCGCCAGGAGCCCATGAACGCCACGCCCCCGATGCCCGCCCAGACTGCGGAGTCCCAGGCCGCCCTTACGCCCGGGGAGGTGCTCGACATGCTGCGCGAGGGGAACCGCCGGTTCGTGGAGGGCACGCCCGCCCGAAGGGACCTGGCCCAGCAGGTCGCGGCCACCTCGGGGGGGCAGTATCCGTTCGCGGTCGTGCTCGGCTGCATCGACTCGCGGGTCCCCGTCGAGACCGTGTTCGATCAGGGCATTGGCGACGTGTTCGCCGCGCGCGTGGCCGGGAACGTGGTAGGCGGCGACGTGCTCGGGAGCATGGAGTACGCCTGTGCCGTGGCCGGCTCCAAGGCCGTGGTCGTGCTCGGCCACACCTCGTGCGGGGCCGTGAAGGGCGCGATCGACCGGGTCGAGCTCGGGAACGTGACCGGTCTGGTTGGGAAGATCGAGCCCGCCATCCAGGCCGTCCAAGGGGAGCGCTCCTCCAGCGACTCCGCCTACGTGGACCGCGTGGTAGAGGCCAACGTCGGCGTGGTGATGGACGAGATTCGGGAGCAGAGCGCAGTGCTGGCCGGCTTGGAGGAGGATGGGGATATCGTGATCGCCGGGGCGGTCTACGATGTGAAGACGGGGGCGGTGCGTTGGCTGTGAGGGGGGGGTAGGTCGGTTGCACGCTCGCCGTTGAGCGTACCGACGTGACGAAGAAGCCTCGATTACGGATGAGGTCACATCGACGTAAATAGCAAGTACTACGGTTGTTTCTGGGCTTGCGTCTGGTCGAGGGCTGCGTAGCAGATTCGTGGGATGAGATCGACGGCAGGGTGTGCGTTGTGGGCCACGGTATTTCTGTCGTGTGTTCAGGCTCCGATTCCCTCAGGATGCGAGCCGGTGCAGCGGGTCCTGGCAGACTCTACGGCTAGAGATGAGGCTCCGAGGACCGTACGGGTGCCGTTGCCGCATGGGCTGCAGGGTTGGATCCCAAACACCCCAAACTCACGGCTGAACATCATCACGTCAGGTCAAAGCGTGTATGCGGGATTACGTCTGGTACCGATGCGCGATTCCGCCGAACAAGCTGGAGCTATTCCAGCCCGGTGGATGCGCAACGCACGGGTAAGTTTTGTTGGCCTGGCTGGAACGAGGATACCGGACCTTCCATCGCCGCCCGGCTACGTAGAAGGTGAGGCGCGGTACGTGGCCCCTCGAATCTTGCGCAACGAAGTTGGTGATGTCCACGCTTTTTGGGCAGAAATGGGCATTGGAACGTCCTCGCAAGACCCTGAATCGGAACCTCGGGAGTTGTGGCATACGACCTTCGATTTCCAAGCGCAAGACTGGGACGTGCCGGAGCTACTCGTGTCAGCGGGACGCATACTCTGGGACAGTGACGATCCAGCAGACCCTACGGTGGCTGGGGATCGGATGCACTTGGTGGTTAGCGGAGACCGTGAGGAGGGAGAGCTCCGACAGCCGTTCATCGCCGTGCTCACTTTGGAAGAGTCCGATCGTGGCATATCGCGGCAGGCTGCGCTTGGTGGTTATGGAGTAGCCGCCCCTATGGACGATGAGAATCTAGCGGTGTTCGTGGGCTCCGCGGCGTCCGTAAGTAACAACAGCATTTTCGCGATGCGAGTTCTCGCCGATGGCACTCTCACAACTCCACGTCTCGTCTGGGACGCCGGCCGCCGACCCGTATATGGTTTGCACGTCCTACCTTCGTCCTCTGGAGGAATGGAGCTAATCGCAGCGGAACGGGGTGACGGTACGTTCGCAACGAGTGGCCTCAGGTGGTTTAGCACCTCCGACGCCGGCCACTCTTGGTGTGAGCGAGCTGTACTCGAATTTTCGGGACGGTACGCCCAGGCCAACGATGTGTGGGTCTTCGGGAGGGACAGGAGTAAGGGGCTGGCCTTGAGGTTCGACATGCGGCAGGCTGAGTCGGGGGAAATCACACCATCTCGCGTTGCGTTGGCCAGGTGGGGAGCTTCCGGGGTGTCGGCTGAGCCCGATGCCTTTCAAGGTCAGTGGGTGATGGGCTTTGGAGTTGAAAAGCACGCGGGCGCGATGGCGGCTCTTGTGGTTGATAATCCTGACGATCTACGTGTCTCGGTTGGCTCGAGTCCGCGACATCCGCCACAGTTTTCGCTTCAGTTTGTCATGCCCCGCTGACGCTATGCGTTGGAGTCAGGGGGTCACTCGTTGTCGTTCGGGAGAGTAGCATCACCAATCCCAGTGATGATGGATCCTTCAATGGAGTGAACGCCACGAAGGCCACCTGCGCCCCGCTGCTGACACCTCCTGGAGAGTCAGTGCGTGACGATCGATATTAAGAGGTAGGAATCGGCGCTGGCGGTCGTGGTGGGCATCTGCTAGGAGGAGCCGGCATGTGGAGGAGACGCGCCCGGAATGCTTCAACGCATGCTTAAAAGCGAGCCGGCCTCCGGGATCCGGCGTTCCAGTCGGCGCGGCCCGCGATTTCAAGGAACGTGGGGCCAGGCGCTGCGAGACACTCCGCACGGTCCGCGAATCAGGTCATCGCCGCCGATATCGGTGAGGCCCTTCGACGGCATCCGCCGAAGCGAGCGCAGTTGAATGGCACCAGGGTGGACACCAAAGCAGATTATGTGACTGTTGGCCGTTGAGCGAGACGTCCGTTATCGCTAGCTTTTTCCGCTCTTGGGGCCTGTAGCTCAGGTGGTTAGAGCGCACGCCTGATAAGCGTGAGGTCGGTAGTTCGAGTCTACCCAGGCCCATTGGGGGAAGGGATTGCCCCGCTTGGTTTTATAGAGGTCCAGCGGGGCTTTTTCGTGCCAATTCGGAGACGGATTCCAGCTGTCCGGGGAGTGTCCGCCATCCGCCGGCGATCCGATGGCCCCCTGTTGCGGATCGAAGATGGGACATCCGATCCTAGGCCGGCTGGCGGTAGAAACCGCCGGTCGCTACGAGGCCCTCGACCAGCCCCGACAACGTGCTCGGCCTGCTCGATCACGGAGACTACCGCCTCGGCCTGCCTGACGGGCGGATAGCCATGCTTTCGCAGAAGTCGCTTCACCTTCCGCCGCATGTCAGCCCTGACGGCCTCCTTCTGAGTCCAGTCGATCGTCACCCATTGCCGGATCGTCTCCACGAGGTCGTGGGCTGTTTAGGCGAGTACCTCGTCACCCATCACTTCCTTCACGTCGCCATGATCCGCGAGAGCGTCGTAGAAGGCCAGTTCGTCCGCGGACAGGCCCAGCTCGTCGCCTCGCTTGGGAGCCTCTCGCATCTCCCTGCCAGCTCGCGTTCGCCATCGCCAGGTTCGAGGAAGAGCGACTGCGGTGGATCGAGGACTGGCTGGAGGCCCGAGAAGCCGGGTTCAACGATGAGGAGGCTTGGGCGGTCGCCGAGGAGAAGGCTGACGCACGTCGGACCCAGCACTGAGCTATTGGCCGTCACGGTCCTCCCGTCCCGGGCGTCGGCGGGCGGCTACTTCTGTGCCGGGGGCTCGTCGTACGTCAGCCCAAACACCGTGTCGGTCATCCACCGCTTGAACGACTCGTTGTCCATGAACTGCTTGAAGAGCTCGGTGTCGTCCTTCATGACGGACGTCATCACTCGCAGCAGGGCCTGGTCGTGCTCGATTCGGGCGTTCTGCTTGTCCGAGTTCTGCTGGGCGTTCTTGTAGGCCGCGTCTTGGGCCACGCGGGCGGGGATGGTCTCAGTGATCAGCTGCCGTACGCGGTCGGCGTCCTCCCAGGGAATGTCGCCGAAGTGATCGTTGAAGACCTTGATGATGTTCGAGAGCCGATCGAGCTCGGGCTCGTGTCGATGCCCCCCGCCACCTGCCGGGGGTGGATCGATTTCAGCGTCCTCGTCGGGCAGAACGATCTTCTGCATCGCCTGTTTCTCAACCCGATAGCTGTCCATGTCGATGGCGTCGAGGATGCCCTTCGATAGGTCATCTTCCTTCGGCGACGGCAGCTTTGAAACGAGGAAGTTCAGGAAGATCGACCGCTTCTCCCATGCAGCGTTGCTGTAGGGTAGAACCGAGGAAAGGAAGCCGTAGGTCCGGACGAAGCCCTTGGCCTTCCCCTTGAAGTCCACCTGCCCGTCCTCGTCGAGATCGCTCAGGTAGACGGCCACACAGGCGTCAAGAATGGGATCGAGCTGATCCCGGTCGGCGCCATCGAGGTACAGCTGCACGAATCCGTCGATCTGTTCCGGCGAATAGACCTGGGCACCGTCCAAGTCCGCCTGCAAATCATGCAGCTTGTTCGGGTCGGTTTCCTCCGCCAGGATCGTGGCGCGATAGAAGTCCGCGAAGGCGTCGCGGATTGTGTCGTCGTCGTTCAAGAAGTCCAACACGAAGACGTCGTGCTTCTTTGGATGCGCTCGGTTCAGACGCGAGAGGGTCTGCACGGCCTTAATGCCGGAGAGCGTCTTGTCCACGTACATCGTGTGGAGCAGGGGCTCGTCGTAGCCGGTCTGGAACTTGTCCGCGCAAATCAGGAAGCGATAAGGGTGCTCCTGGATCTTCTCCGCGATCTTCGCAGACGGGAAACCGTTCAGCGACGCCTCGCTGACCTTCGCGCCGGCGAACTCGTGCTCACCGGAGAAAGCGACGATGGCTCCGTACCTGCTCCTTCTATCCTTCAGGTAGTCACGGATGGCGTGGTAGTACTGAATGGTCCGCTCGATGCCATTCGTCACCACCATGGCTCGGGCCTCCCCGCCAATCTTGTTCTGGGCGAGCACCTGGTCGTGGAAGTGATCGACCATGATCTCAGCCTTGAGTCGAATGGCGTGGTCGTGCCCCTCGACGAAGCGTCGCAGCTTCTTCGAGGCCTTTTTGACGTCGAACTCTGGGTCGTCCTCCACGGTCTTCGCGAGCTTGTAGTAGCTCGCCACGGACGTGTAGTTCTCAAGCACATCCAGGATGAAACCCTCCTGGATCGCCTGCTTCATTGTGTAGGTGTGGAACGCCCGGTGCTTGGTGGTCCCGTCCGATTGAGGATCAGGGTCACCGAAGATCTCGAGCGTCTTGTTCTTGGGTGTGGCTGTGAACGCGAAGTAGCTCGCGTTAGGTAGGAGCTTGCGGGCCTCAATCAACCGATTGATTTGATCCTCGTAAGTCTCCTCCTCGGATTCCTCTCCCGCCTCAGAGAGGGCCTGTGCCATGGCCGCGCTTGTTCGACCGCCCTGGCTCGAGTGGGCCTCGTCGATGAGGATCGCGAAGCGCCGCCCTCGTTGCTCGTTCCCAATCTCCTCGAGGATGAATGGGAACTTCTGGATCGTCGAAATGATGATCTTCTTTCCCGCTTCGATGAACTTGCGAAGATCTCCCGAGTGCTGGGCATGTCCCACAGTCGCCCCTACTTGGGCGTACTGTTTGATGGTGTCTTTGATCTGCTTGTCGAGGATACGACGGTCCGTCACCACGATGATGGAGTCGAAGACGTCCTCGTCATCCTTGGTCAGTCCGATCAGTTGGTGGGCGAGCCAGGCGATCGAGTTGCTCTTGCCACTACCCGCCGAGTGTTGGATCAGGTAGCGCTTGCCCGCCCCGTGTGCGCTCGCGTGAGCGAGCAGGCTTCGCACCACGTCCAGCTGATGGTAGCGGGGCCAGATCTGATTCTTTCTCTTCCTGCCCGTCTTCTCGTCCCTCTCCTCGACGACCTGGGCGTAATTCTCGAGGACGTTCGTGAGGCTCTCGCGGGTCAGTACCTCACGCCACAGGTAGTCGGTCTTGAGCCCGTGCGGGTTCGGTGGGTTGCCGGCGCCATCGTTCCAGCCTCGGTTGAAGGGTAGGAACCACGAGGCCTTACCCTTGAGGTGCGTGCAGAATCGGACCTCGCTCTCGTCTACAGCGAAGTGAGCCACGCAGCGGCCGAACTCGAAGAGCTTCTCGCGCGGGTTACGGTCCTTCTTGTACTGCCAGACGGCGTCGGCAACCGTCTGCTTGGTGAGGCTGTTCTTCAGCTCGAATGTGAAGACTGGCAGCCCATTGATGAAGAGTCCCACGTCGAGGGCCAGTTGGGTCTCGCCGCGGCTGTAGCGCAGCTGTCGGGTGACGGTGAATCGGTTGTGCTCGAAGAGCTCCTTCGCCTTCTCATTCTCGGCCGAGGGGGTTCCGTAAAAGAGGTCGAGGTCGTGCGACTGATGCTTGATACCGTGGCGAAGAACGTCGATGGTACCGCGCTTGCTGATCTCGCCCTGCAGCCGGGCCAAGAACTTGCGTCGTGTAGGGCCGTCCTCACCGAGGGCCAGCGATTCGGCGGCCTCGGGTTGGGTGGCTCTTAAGAAGGCTGTGATCTGCGTGAGATCAACGCAGTACTCGCGGTCGTAGTCGTGCGGGTTGCCGCAGCTCCAGCCCGTACCGCCGTAGCCGGCGGGCGGCTCGCCTACGGTGCCCTGCTTCGGCGGCTCGCAGGGGTGGCCGGTGAGCGCGGTACAGATCAGGCGTTCGAGCCCACGTTCGGAGGTGTCGGTGGTCATACTTCGGGGTTCCGGAGGATGGTGTTGACGTCGTCGAGTTCTCCCTCGGCTTGGGTTTCAAGGTTGGCGTCCACGTCATGTTCTTTATCCAGGGGATCAACGGCAGGGAGCGCCGAGGCGGCCTCCCGGACGTCGAGCTTCCCGGTGACCACGTCGGAGCCCAGGCGGGTTCGGTACTCGTCCAGCAGCTCAATCTCTCGCTGTGCGGTCACAATGGCCTCATCCAACTCACGTGCCCCAAAGTCGATTGCCTTGACGATTGCGGACTGCTCTTCGGAAGGCGGAACGGCGACAACGATTTGGAATAGGTCCTTCCGATCAACTCCTGGCACAGCTGATTTCCCGGCGTGGTCGGCCTTGGAGATCGACCTCAGGAGGTGATAACACCACTTCGGGAGATTCCCCTGGAAGTGAGTGACGAAGAGCGAGGTGTTGTGCGGCCAGAAGTCTTGCTCGACATAGAAGACTGCGTCCGTGGAACCATAGCGGCCCATCACGACGCCCGGTGCCGTGGCTCGACGCTCAGCATGCCTTCCAATCACGCCACCCGACGAGACCACCGCGAATGGGCCGGGAATCCGCTTGTCCGCGGGCAAGTCATATCCACGTTGGAGCCGTGTCACCCACTTGAGCCGCTTCACCTCCCAATGTGCTGGCACCTCGCCCAGCCACTCGACACCGGAGTCCTTCAGAGGCACGTCAGGGTCGAGGCCGCGGGTGACGGCGCGGTGGATGATGGCCTGCTTCTGCTCCGTGAGCAGCGCGATCAGCTTGCGCTTCGCCCGCACCAACTGCCGCACCCGCCGGTCCACATGATCCAGGTACCGCACGATGGCGGCTTGTTCCGAGAGGGGAGGGAGGCACGAATAGATCAGCTTGAAGTGCTCGGGCCGCAGGCTCCACATGTCTGATGTGATGCCATAGGACCAGCGTTCGGCCTCTTTGGCGAATGAGGGGATGCGGAAGAGGTAGTGGAAGTAGCTCGAATGGCTATCATCGCGCGGTCTCTGGACGATGTATGCAGGGCTGACAATCCCGCGGTGGGTGGAAACACCAATCGCCCCCTGCCAAGCGCGCATCTTGTTGTATGCAACGTCTCCCGGCTGAACCAGCTTATAGTTGGATCGGTCCAGGTTGGAGCTGTCCTTCTTGGACGTGTCCGCCAAGAGCAACGCTTGTCTAATCACGCCCCGCTTGATCGTGACCGACAGCATATCCTCATCTGGATGATCCTTGTCCTTGATCTCGTTGAAGAGCGCCCTGTTGGGTAAGACCCCCCAATGTTTGGGAACCTCTCCCAGCCACTCGACCCCGGACTCCTTCATCGCCGGATAGGCTTTGAGGTCGCTGATCACGCGTCCATCTCCGTGCCATCCATCTGCTTCTCGAAGGCCTGGCGGACGAGGCCCATGACATACGGGATCTCTTTTTCGGACTCCAACGCCACCTCGACATTCCCGTTGCCCCAACGCCCCAGGTTCGTGACATCCTTTGCCACCTCGCGCGGGTCGGACAATTCGTGGAAGTCCAGGTTGATCGACAGTCGCAGCCGCTTCGCTTGGGGCACCACGTCGACGAAGTTCGTCTCGGCCTTGTACGCGATGTAGAGCTTCAGAAAGTCCTCGGTTACACATGGGTCGAGCGACACCACCTGCTTGCGAAAGGCCTCGAATAGCTGCCGACTTGGGGCGCCGTCAGCGAGGTGCTTATGGTCCTCGATGCCATAGCTCGAGACCTTTGTGGCCTTCGCCGGCCTGTAGGGCTGCAACACGCCCTCCGGTAGGGAGGGGGCAGCCCAGACCTCTGTGGCTTGCCTCGCGACTCGTCCGGCCCGGGCCGTTATCTCGGCCTCGTTCCACTCCTGAAGCTGGCCAAGCCCCTCGTTGAGTCGCAGGGGGCTTTCGCGGAATCCCCCTTTCATGTCGCGCTTCTTGGCGAAGCCGTGGTCACTGTACTCGGAGTTGTAGCCGGTCAGCGTCAGGTTTCCGAGCGTGTGAAGCCAGGTCTCGTGTACCCGCTCCCACTCCTCCCCAAGGGCCTCTCGCCACTCAGAAGGAAGGTCCTTGTTCTGAGGCATGATGTGTTCGATCGTGTACTCATCAACCGGGACCCGCTCTTTGCGGTCGTGGTTCTCCAGTCTGCGTAGCCAGTAGCTGCGACTGCGGAAGTTGTAGAGGTCGCGTTGCTTCAGCTCCCGGCGAAACTCCTCGTCGCCAGGGAAGCGCCGGTACGAGGGCAGAAGCAGGAAGTGGGCCTGCAGGCTCTCGAGGTAGCGGCCCTTGTCCAGTGCCTGGCCGAAGTTGGCGAATGTCTTGTTGAGTGAGTTCGTGGGGATCGCACAGACTGCGCGCCGGAAGACATAGCTCTCGATCCAGCGGACCGCCTGGGCGAGGTCATCCCTCGAGAGCTTCTCTGCCGAGTAGTCCTGGTAGAGCTCCAGCAACAACGGATAGGCGACATCGACCTTCAGCTCTCGGAGATCGGCAAAGGCTGCGGAGAGCAGCGGGTCCGTCTCCCTGCCGAGCGCCATGGCGCAGTAGTGGTTGGCGAACGTGTGTATGTCCTCCACCAGTGCGCCCACGCCGCGCTCGGCGACGTCAGGACTACGGGCGTGTGCCTTGAAGGCCTCGTAGACCTCGCGAAGGCGGGGGATCTCTTCGGTTCGCACCGTCAGGTAGTGGCGCATAAAACCGTCGAAATGGCGGCCATATGCTTCCTGGCCGAAGGCCACCTCCATCGGTCGCCAGTGATCCTGGTAGAGTCCCGACTGGTGCTCGGGCTCGAGGCCCATGAGGATGAAGTTGCGGATCAGGTCGGCCTGGCTCAGCTCCCGCCCCGTTGAGTTCATGCTCTCGAAGATCAGCTGGGGATTGTCCTGGTCCCGACTCAGTGCAATGTCCACGACCATGAGCTTGGCGAGCCCACGGCACAGTGGTACGAGGTTGCCCTCGAGGCCCGCGATCTGCTTCTCGAAGAAGCTGAAGTTGTCGCCAAGCCGGATCGACTGCTCAGCGGGCAGCGGCTTTTGCTCCACCAGCGAGAGGAGTGTCTGCTTGTCCGTCTGGGTCAGAAGCAGTTTGTACGCGCGCTCACCATCCTCCAGTGGGTTGAGCAGGTAGTAGTTGCGCAGCTTCTTCGCAGAGAAGCCATCTACCGGCTCCGCGTCCTCGCCGATCTGGCGCGCGAGTGCCTCAAGGATCAGAGAGACCGTCGTCAGACGCTGCTGGCCATCGATGACAAGGAGCGGTGACTGGCTGGATACCTGGGACAGCCCCTGCTCGATGTAGACGATGGAGCCTACGAAGTGGGTGTTGATGCGATCGTCAGCGCCGGTACGGAGGATGTCGTCCCAGAGCTGCTGACACTCGGACAAGGTCCACGAGTAGGTCCGCTGGTAGATCGGGATGACAAACTGCGGTGACTTCTGAAGGAAGTGGAGGAGTCTGACTTCGCTGGCTTTCACTCTCCGACCTCCCCGAGGATCTCATCCAGCAGACCCTCGGTTTCTTGTTCGAGGGCGAGGATGTCCGCCCGAATCTCCGCGAGAGGGCGCATGGGCTGCGGCTTGTAGAAGTAGCGGGTGAAGCTGATCTCGTAGCCGGTCTTGATCTTGTCCGCCAGGTACCATGCGTCGGGGGCGTGCGGCAGGACCTCTCGCTTCAGAAAGGCCTCGATACCGCCCTCTTCCTGGAGGGGGACCTGCTCCGTGTCGCGGAGGTCCTTGTCCGGCTCGTACTCCACGATGGCCGCCTTGTCGTTGATCGTGGCATGAAACAGGCCGCGAAGCGGGTCTGTTGGAGTCCCTTTCTTATGGATCTTCTTGATTACCGGCGGCGCGTCCTCGCTCCGCGTGCCCTCCTCCTTGAGCTTCTTGATCTCAGCGGCCTTGTACGCACGGTTCGGATCGACGCCTTCGACTCGCAGAGGCCTTTCGACTATCACCTTCCAGTACCCGAGGGCCGAGTTGTCGAAGATCTTGCTCTCCTCGGTCTCCTTGAAGTCAAGGAACGCCGTGCAGATGCGAGCGATGTCGTCCTCGCCCAGCTCGCAGTTCTTCTTGCCAAGGTTCTTTCGTAGGGGCCGGTACCACTCGGTGGCGTCGATCAGCTGTACTTTGCCCTTGCGATGCTCTGGTTTGCGGTTGGTTAGGATCCACACGTACGTCGCGATGGGAGTGTTGTAGAACATGTTGAGCGGTAGCGCGACGATCGCCTCGAGCCAGTCGTTCTCGATGATCCAACGTCGGATGTTGCTCTCGCCTTGGCCGGCATCCCCCGTGAAGAGCGAACTGCCGTTGTGCACCTCGGCGATGCGACTTCCGAGCTTCGTGCCCTGCTTCATCTTGGAGAGCTTGTTGGCCAGGAAGAGCATCTGACCATCGCTCGAGCGTGTGACGAGCGAATAGTCGGGATCGCCGGCGTGCTCGATCACGAAGCGTGGGTCGCGCATGTCCTTCTTCCCACCCATTCGTTCGAGATCTGTTTTCCAGCTCTTCCCGTAGGGCGGATTGGAGAGCATGAAGTCGAACTCCCGTGACGGGAACGCATCGTTCGACAGCGTTGAGTGTTCGGGGCCTCCGACGATGTTGTCCGCAGCCTCGCCCTCACCCTTGAGGAGGAGGTCCGCCTTACAGATCGCGTACGTCTCAGCGTTGATCTCCTGTCCGTAGAGGTGGGTAGCTACCTCCTTGCCGTGCTCGACTGCCAGTTCCTGTAGCGTGTCCTCAGCTACGGTGAGCATGCCACCCGTGCCGCAGGCTCCGTCGTAGAGCAGATACGTGCCGGATTCGATCTCGTCAGCGATGGGTAGGAAGATCAGCTTCGCCATGAGCTTCACGGCGTCACGCGGAGTCCAGTGCTCGCCTGCCTCCTCATTGTTCTCTTCGTTGAACTTCCGAACCAGTTCTTCAAAGATCGAGCCCATTCCGTGGTTATCGAGACCAGGATGCTTGACGGATCCATCCGTTCGCTTGACCGGATCTGGGCCGAGATTGATGTCGGGCGAGGTGAGCTTCTCGATCAGCGTACCAAGCGCGTCAGCCTTCGAGAGACGCGAGATCTGATTGCGGAATTCGAAGTTCTCGAGAATGTCCTGGACGTTGGGTGAGAACCCGTCCAGGTACGCCTCAAAGTCGGCCTTCAGTTGTTGGCGATTTGCGCGCGACTTGAGGTCGCGCATCGTGAACTTCGAAGTGTTGTAGAAAGCCTGGCCAGCTGCCTGTCGCAGGGCCGGATCCTGCTCCACGACTCCCGCTTGGTCGAGCGACGACTTCATGTCCAAGACGGCTTTCTTGCTGTCCTCCAGGACGGCGTCCAGCCGTCGGAGGACGGTCATCGGGAGGATTACGTCGCGATACTTGCCGCGGACGTAGAGGTCGCGGAGGACGTCGTCGGCAATGCCCCAGATGTAGTTGGTGATCCAGGCGAGTTGGGTGGATTGCATAGACCTTGCTGAGAATCCTGGCGTGCTGGACGGTACTTATCGTTGTGCGTCGGTCTTCGAGAGGAAGCCCTCCCCGACCGGCTCAGCATACGGGGGCCGTTCGATGCGGCGCCACCGACTAGGGCCTATCGGGGCTGGTTCAAGGTCAGCTCGAGTCGCTTCGAGGAGGCCATGCTGCCCCCAGGTCGATGGCTGGGTGCCGCGGTTCGGACAGGGGCTTTCCGTAGTCCAGGCGCCAGTCATCAATCTTCTGGAGCAGGTGCCGGCTACCATCCCGTCGACCTTCGTCGGCCAGCCAGAACTCGAGCAACCGCCGGCGAATCGCTCCCCCTGCGGTGGGCGCAATCGTCTCGGCTCCGCTGAAATCGGGGTGCGGCCGCCGCTGTAGAAGGAGATCCCTCAGTCCGCTTTCCAGTGGATGAGGAACGGGCGGATTCGCATCGTCATCGATTAGTGACAGCCCCTGGATTAGCGCATCCTCGGTACCTCTCCGGCTCATGATGCGGGCCAGTAGACTGCGCCGTATCGGGTCCGGGTTCGAGGTGCAGAGGCCTTCTAGTCTGCCGGCGATTTCAGGGTCGTCTTCCGAGAGCCGCGCGAGCTCTTGCTCGAGCACGTTACCGTCTCCGCTCGCGGGCTCGAGCGCTGGTTCCCCGGCGCCAATACCCATGAAGGATAGAAGCGCCTCTCGCGAGCGCGGCGTGTCTATAAGAGCAAGTGCACGAAGTGATGCACGCCGGAGCCGATCCGCTCCGTGCTTCTCATCTTGAAGCACGTTCACCAGCAGCGTGAGTGCCTCGTCGGAACCGGTTCGACCCAGTGCGGCGATCACCTCAGGCAGCTCATGGGAAGGAATCGGATACATCTCGATCGCCTCGCCAATCTTCGCGACGCCCACCTTGGTACTTTCGACGGTCGCCAACACGACTAGTAGCCTCGGGGGCAGATAGGCGTATTGCTGGTTGTACCAGCCGATCTCGGCGATCCTTGAGAAGATCGAGTCAACGACACGGATCGTTGGCTCCGTGGGGAGCCGTCCCAGAGAATCACTCATTCGCTCCAGCGTCGTGGTGCGATGACCGACGTCCCACGGTTCCGGTTGTTCGAGCACCCGGAAGATGAGGTCTGTGTAATCTCCTCGATCGAGCACCGCGAGGAGAGCGGTGAGCTCCTTCGTGCCATGGACAGCCAGTTGGCTTCCGGGCTCATCATCGTCGATGTCAACCAACGTTCGAATTCGTGAAGCGATGGCGTCAGCGACGACCCCCCACAGCTCGTCATCAGGTGATCGAGCGCGATCCCATGCTTCGTCCTCTCCAAGCCGGAGAAAGGGCTGCCGATCTGCCGGAACGACTTGGAGGACCCGTGTAACTAGAGCTTCGGCCGCGTCAATCTGGTACTCCGGCTCCGCAAGAAGATCGAGCAGCATCGGAACCGCCGCTTCCTCTCCCAACCACGTCACAGCAAGCACGTACCATCGCGCCCAGCTCATGGTGGCACCGTCCGCCATCGGGTCCCGACGTCCTGCCACCCGAGCCTCTCGTCCCGCCCGCACCCGCTCAATGTCTGCGTCGATCAGCCTCTTCAGGACGGCTGCGTCGTCGGGGTGACCGAGCCTCCCCAGAGCCAGCGCGAGCTCGGCTTTCGTTTCGCCGTTGTATTCTTCTCGATCCAGAACCTCCGATTCCATGTCGAGCAGGAGTTGCCGGATCTGTTCCCGATGGTTGGAGGAGATCTGCTGGCCAAGCTCGGCACCGGTCTCGCCAATCGATCCGAGTATGCTCAACGCGACCAGTTGCAGCTCAGTGCTCCGGCCGGACGTTGGGGCGAGGATGGCCGGAGCGAGTGCGTCGGGCTCGATCGACCGGCACAGGTCGAGAACGTTATCTCGGAGTCGGCCTCTCTTCTTCTGCGAGTCGGAGCCGACGGCATCGGGGTTGCCTGAATCGTCGAGTAGAAGGAGCGCGTTGATTAGGGTTTTGGCGATTTCTGGGTCGGCGAATCGCCGAAGAAGCGCCACTGCCGTGCCATGCGGAGACCCGGCATCGGGGTCGCTCGTCACCTGCTCGATCAGTCGCTTGGCTACGCCAGCGGGAAGTGCCGTGACTTTATCGACCCAGTGAAGGGGCCGTAGCGATCCGTCTAGAATCCGCTCGATCAACCACTGATCGATCCAGTCGGAGTCCACGAGCCGCAGGTGAGAGATCGCCTCGCCAAGGTTGGATGAAGCTAGTTGCCGGGTCTCCTCTGGGGTCACGGCGTCCAACTCTGCTTTCAACGCGGATATCGCGCCTTCATCACCCGATGTGGCGATCAGGGTCAGGCGTCTAACACGCTGGACCAGGGAGGTTCCTTGATCCTCGTCTGCGATCGCCGAAGCGATCGCCCGGTCTCGAAGGGCCTCAGGAAACCACGTTGGGTCGGAGCCGAACCCAAGCGCCGACTTCAGAACGCCGTCTGTGACGACTTCCGCGTGTCGTTCGAGGAATTCATCGGCACTCATGTTGAGCAGCGCATCGACGGCCGCGCCCTGGACCGTCTCACTCGGGTCCGAAACTAGGAGGTGCTCAGCAACCTCGACTGACTCAAGCCACTGAGTCTCCGTAACCAGCTGCACGCGATTCTGCTCCTTCCAGTTAGAGATCCGCCTGCGCCAGTCGACTCCGAGGCAGGTCGGGTAGAACCGACCAAGTGCCCTGTACGCTCCGAAGCGGATCTGATCGTCGTCAGCTGTGAAGAGGGGTTCCAGGATGTCGGCGAAGTCGGGGGCCGCGGTTGCCAGCATCGCCGCCAGGGCGTAGCGCTGAAGCTCCTCGCTCTGGTCGTCCATGTACCATTTGCGAAACTGGTCCCCAAGTCGGCCTCCGATTTGCTCCCATACGATGTCGCCGCAAAGGCGGGCGAGCGACGCAGCGTGAAGTGGATCTACCTCGAAGGCTTCCAGGACGATTCGTTCACCGATCTTCGAGCGGGTGTCAGCCGACCCCAACGCCGGTTCTCCCACACCTACGGCCTCGCCGAGGAGCTCGGTCGGCGCCGCGAAGGCAGGTCGGTTCAGGACGTCGGTCTGCAGCGCTGTCGGCGGTCCCCCCGATGGCGGTCCGCTCGAGTCCGAGATCAGGTCCAATATCGCAAGCGCGGTGTAGAATTCCTGCAATCGCTGGTGCTGAAAGCGCACCGAGTTCTCAGAGTCGGCAACGCGTTCGAGACTGTGATGGGCGCACAGTGCCTCGACCAAGCGGCCCGGATCAGGCCGTTCAGACAACTGTCCACGCATCACAAGCGTGTCAGCAACGTGTGACACTGCAGCTCGAGCCTCGGCATCCGGGATTAGGACCTCTCCCCGCTCAGTGGCTGTCATCGCCAGCCCGACCAAGTAAGAGCGCGCCAGGCCATCAAGGGGGGGAGCGCCCAATGGGACACTGTGCTGCTCGCTTTCCTCCACGCGGTCCGTCATCGCTGCAAGCACGCCGAACGTGGACTTGGGGATGGGGGTGCCGGAGCCATGTAGCTCTGCGACTTCCGCTAGGACCAAGGGGACCCGGGTTAAGGAATCCAAGGAATCGCTGCGACCGATCAGTTCGATCAGTGCAGTCGCATCTTCGCCCAGTTCGGCCCTCAAGTAGGATTCGCGCTGTTCCCCCGTAACCGGTTGGACGTCGACTCGGATCCCAGCGGGTAGGGGTGGAGCGGAGAGGCCAGCGCGGGTGGCGACCAGAACGCCTGCTCCGGGGAAGTCGCGATCCAACTCACGAAGCCTAGCGCTCGCACGGGCCTTCCCTTCATGGGCGATCTCATTCCAGCCGTTGACCACCCAGTCCACATGATGCGACTCAGCCAGCCGGGCGACCTCCGACACCGAAAGGCCGCGCGAGAGGAAGGCCTGAGAGTGGCAGACGACCTCAAGGGCCGACCCTCCGGACGCGATCCATTGAGGGGCGTCGATCAGGAAGCAGAGCCGCTGTTGCTCACAGAGCTTCTTAGCAAGAAGTGCCGCTGTGGTGGTCTTCCCTCCGCCGCCCGGTGCCGTAAGGAGGACCCTTTCCCCCAAGGCCAGGCGACGTTCGAGGTCGTCGAGATCAAGGAGTTCGCGTGTCTCCTCGTGAGCAGGCCTGGTGGCGAGATTGAGTTCGATGAGCGGTTTTCCCCTCAGGCGAGGGTGCCTCAACCACTTGTCCACGTTCTCCAGGCACGCCGCGACAGCTTCGTCGAGCCGCTGCTCGACTTCCGGGGCGGTCGGTATAGAGAGCTTGAGATGTGTCCGGCAGAGATCCGCGTTCTCGGGCAGTAGTAGCGTAGTGATGATGTCTTCTCTCGACACCACGATGAGCTGGACGTCGTCGCCCGACTCGGCCAGCTCCTTCTGCCATTTTTCGGCCGTCTGATTGGTGACCTTTTGCGGTGTGCAAAACACCAGCACGTCTATGCTCGACCAAGTCTCCCTTATCCGAGACAGGTCGCCTTTGATCTTCCCGAGATCTGCGCTCAGTGATCCGGCAAGTGCGATGGCGGGGCCCCCGTCGGCTGCCGGCGTGTACGCATCGCGGCCCAGGTCGTTCTTCCATTCGCTCGCGATTAGCCGAGGCCAGCGCTTCTTGCCGAGGATCACGGCGAGAGCTTGGAACGAGAAGCCCCCCTCGTAAGCGGACATGTCCTCGAGGGCGCGGATGATGTCCGTCCTTGAGGGAAGCCGCACCTCGTCGCCTGCTAGACCCATCACGCCTCTCGACCCTCCATGCGCCTCTGGACCGCTCGCGAAATGGTTATGAGCACCAATACTAACGCGCGCACCCAGTTGCCTCAGCCAAAGCCGATAGCAGCCGCCGAAGTGCGTCGGTCAGCGTCGAGTGGCTATATCCCGACTACCCTCGCGCCGATCTCCGTATCCAGCGCGAGCGTTACTTGGCCCGTGACCCCACCCGTGCGATGTCCAGGATTTGGGCGCCGGCAGAGCTAGTCCCGCTGTTCTTCCCGCTGTTCCCGTCGGTATTCCCGCCGTTGAGGCACGGCAGAGTGCGACATCGTGAATCGGCAAGAACGGCAGATCGTGCAGCCCAGTAAGGGTTTATACGATTTCTTGCCGCGATTTGCGGTCCCGTGGAGGGGACTGATAAGCGTGAGGTCGGAGTTTGAGTCTATCCAGGCCACCGCGGAAACAAACGAACGGGGGGCAACGCTCACGACGGAGAACCCGCCCTACACAGCGTCGTGGCTCACCCCAGGGCCACCCTGACCACGTCGCGCGGTTGGCGCAGGCGTTTCCCGGTGATGCAGACGCGCGCCAGCGACCTCGAGATCGGCCACGTCAGCCGCGATCACCGAGTATGAACGCGAGAGATCGTGACGCCCAGCTCCCAGTGCAACCACCTCACGAGCTGGCGGTCCGATCTCCGCAAGGGGGAATGAGCAGCTTGGCCTTCGAATACCGCGACCCATGCGAAGCGCATCCTCGGTCCGACCGACACGACCACCATACGGACCGCCCACCCGCTCGGACACGCCGCGACCTGGCAGGGCTCGATCCCAGCGCACCCGACCGACTCAAATCACGCCAGATCAAACCGATCCAGGTTCATCACCTTGTCCCAAGCCGCGACGAAATCGCGGGTGAACGACTCTTTGGCGTCGTCGCATCCGTACACCTCCGCGATCGCTCTCAGTTGTGAATTCGACCCGAAGATCAAGTCCGCACGGGTTGCGGTCCAGTTCTGCTCACCGGTTTCGCGATCGTAGCCACCGAACACACCGTCATCGGTCGCCTTCCACTCCGTGGCCATGTCGAGCAGGTTCACGAAGAAGTCGTTGGTGAGGCTCTCCGGGCGGTCGGTGAACACACCGTGCCGGGCTTGACCGACATTCGCGTTCAACATCCGCATGCCACCGACGAGGACGGTCATCTCGGGTGCGCTCAGCGTGAGTAGCTGCGCACGGTCCACGAGAAGCTCCTCAGCCGAGACGCTGAAGTCCCTCTGTAGGTAGTTCCGGAACCCGTCGGCCACCGGCTCGAGCACTGCAAACGAGTCCGTGTCGGTCTGCTCCTCCGACGCATCGGTGCGGCCCGGCGTGAACGGGACCTCGACGTCCACGCCGGCGTTCCGCGCGGCCTGCTCGACCGCGGCACAGCCGCCCAACACGATCGTGTCGGCAAGGGAGATCCGCTTCCCGCCGGGCTGGCTGTCGTTGAATTCCGACTGCACCGCCTCGAGGGCTTGGAGCACCTTGGCCAACTGAATGGGTTGGTTGACCTCCCAGTCCTTCTGCGGAGACAGCCGAAGGCGGGCGCCGTTTGCCCCGCCTCTGTTGTCGGAGCCGCGGAAGGTCGAAGCTGACGCCCACGCGGTCGAGACGAGCTCGGAGATCGACGGTCCGGACTCGAGGATCCTAGCCTTGAGCGCGGCGACGTCGTCGGCGTCGACCAGCTCGTGATCGGCCACGGGCACCGGATCCTGCCAGATCAGCTCTTCCTCGGGCACCAGGTTGCCGAGGTAGCGCGCTCGCGGACCCATGTCGCGGTGCGTCAGCTTGAACCACGCCCGTGCGAAGGCGTCCGCCAACTCGTCCGGGTTCTGGTGGAAGCGTCGGGCGATGGGCTCGTAGATGGGATCCATTCGCAGGGCGAGGTCGGCCGTGGTCATGATCGGAGCGTGACGCTTGGTCGGGTCGTGCGCGTCGGGGACGAGCTCGGCCGCCGCCGGATCCGAGGGGACCCACTGCCATGCTCCGGCGGGGCTCTTCACCACGTCCCAATCGTATCGGAACAGGATGTCCAGGTAGCTGTTGTCCCACTGGGTGGGGGTCGGGGTCCACGCACCCTCGATCCCGCTCGTGATGGCGTCGCCCGCTTTGCCGCTGCCGTGGCTGCTCTTCCAGCCGAGACCCTGTTCCTCAATGCTCGCGCCTTCCGGCTCGGCGCCTACGAGCGCAACATCACCGGCACCGTGGCACTTGCCGAAGGTGTGACCGCCGACGATGAGGGCCACGGTCTCTTCGTCGTTCATCGCCATGCGCGCGAAGGTCTCGCGGATGTCCCGGCCCGACGCGACCGCGCTGGGCTCACCGTTCGGGCCCTCGGGGTTCACGTAGATCAGACCCATCTGCACCGCGGCGAGCGGATTCTCCAGCTCCCGGTCGCCGGAGTAGCGCTTGTCTCCGAGCCACTCGGTCTCCTTGCCCCAGTAGGTGTCGGCTTCGGGCTCGTAGACGTCCTCTCTCCCGCCTGCGAATCCGAACGTCTCGAGTCCCATCGACTCGAGGGCGCAGTTCCCCGCGAGGATCATCAGGTCGGCCCACGAGATCTGGCGGCCGTACTTCTGCTTGATCGGCCAAAGCAGCCGACGAGCCTTGTCCAAGTTGCCGTTGTCGGGCCAACTGTTGAGCGGAGCGAAGCGCAGGGTGCCCGATCCCGCGCCGCCGCGCCCGTCTCCGATTCGGTAAGTGCCGGCGCTGTGCCATGCCATGCGGATGAAGAGGGGGCCATAGTGGCCGTAGTCGGCCGGCCACCAATCCTGGGAGTCGGTCATCAGCTGGAAGAGGTCGTTCTTCACGGCCTCGAGGTCGAGCTTCTCGAACGCCTCGGCGTAGTCGAAGTCTTCGCCCATGGGGTTGGACTGCGGCGCGTTCGCATGCAGGATTCCGAGGTTCAGCTGGTTGGGCCACCAATCCCGATTCGAGGTTCCTCCGGCGCTCGTGTGCACCGGGCACCGACTTCCGTTCTTGCTCGTTTCTTCCATGACTCGTTCCGCTTGCTGGTACGCGTGAATCTCACGTGGATCTTGCTAACCTCCTCGAATCGTTGTATTCCGTCAAATTACTGATAGTTGCTCTTGCCATAAGTATCAGCTATGCACCCCGCAGGCCCTTCGCTCCGCCAATTCGAATACATCGTCGCGATCGAGGATTGCGGCAGCTTTACCCATGCTGCGCGTGCCTGCGGCGTCACCCAACCGGCTCTGAGCACCCAGGTCAGGAAGCTCGAACAGGCCCTCGGGGTCGCTCTGTTCGAGCGTCGGCCCAGCGGGGTGATCGCCACGACAGCCGGCGAGCGAGTCATCGCTCATGCCCGGAGGATCATCGCGGACGTGGACGACCTGGTCGTCACCGCGCAGACGATGCAGGATCCGCTGCGCGGGACGATTCGCATGGGGGTTATTCCGACGATCGCGCCCTACCTGTTGCCACAGGTCATGCCAGCGGTCAGCAAGCGCTTTCCCCACCTCAGGCTCCTGCTTCGCGAGGAGCGGACGAATGACCTGACCGCTCTGGTCGATGCAGGCGACCTGGACGTCGCTTTGGTCGCGCTGGAGTCGGACCTCGGTGATCTGGAGGCGGTGCCGCTCTTCACCGACTCCTTCGTGCTCGCGGTCTCGCGTGAACACAAGCTCTCGGGCCGAAAGCGCGTGACCCCCAAGGACCTTCACGGTGAGGAAGTCCTGCTCCTGGACGACGGCCACTGTCTGCGGAACCAGACGCTGGCCATCTGCGACGCTGCGGGTGCGTGCGAGTTGGGAGACTTTCGGGCGACCAGCCTCACTACGCTCGTGCAGATGGTCGAGATCGGAGTCGGGATTACGATGTTGCCGGCCATGGCGTTGAACACCACCAGCGACTTTGGGCGCAATCTCCACCTGATCCGATTCGGAGCTCCCGAGCCCGGGCGCACGGTGGCACTCGCATGGCGAAGCTCGTCTCCGATGAGAGACCATCTCCAGGTATTGGCGCGCACGCTGGTCCCCGGCACCAAGGGCGAACGTCAGGGCTGAGCCCGATTGCCGAACGTCCTAGTCCAAGACAGGCCGAAGAGCCAAGAGAAACGGCTCGAAGGCTTGTCTCGATGCCTGCGCGTCGGTGGCCGACCGTCGTCACCACTACCTTCCGGTACCCGGTCTGCTCGACTCGACCCGTGAGCGCTCCCCGGCGGTGAGCCACGAATGTACCTTGCCGCCCTCCCATCAGCCTGGAACATACGCAGGAACCCGCAGTATGGGTTGGGATGTTACCGGGCGAAGCGCGACCGCGCAGCCCGGTTTCGATCGCTGCGCGATTCAGGGATGAGGCGAGCCGTACCGACCATGAGACGACACGGAGACCGCTGGGACGCGCGCCGCTGGGGCGTTCTGGTGCTCGCGTTGGCTCAGCTTGCGGGTTCCGTGGGGTTCCAGGTCGTCGATGCGGTGCTCGAAGGTCAGGAGTACGCTGCCCCGATCCACGTCGAAGGCGAGGATCGTGAGGCATGCGGAAACGGCCATACCCATCTCCTGTGTCAGACCGTCCGGTCCCTTGCCGAGGGTCTCCTCAGCAGCGACGCTGACCGATCCGGTGCGCTTTCGAGTCCCGCGTCCGCGGAAATCGAAGCTCCGTCACCATCGGTTTCCCCGAAGACATTCGTCTCGGGAGCTCTAGGCTCGAGAGCACCCCCTCTGGCCTGAACGCGTCGGGTATCAGCCCGACGCGCTTCCTCCACGCTGGCCGCCTCATTGGGTGGCCCGGCGCCGCGCGGCTATCCGGATCGACCTGTAGTCAGGCACCCCGTTCGGTCGCGGCGACTCCGTAGGCCTTCCCTGGCGGTCGGCAGAACGCTGGCTGATCGCATATGTCCGACCGCTATACACATCCCATGACCCGCCTGCTCGCGTGCCTGCTGGCACTCGGGTTCGCATCCGTTCCCGCCGCCGGCCAGGAGCACGGCGGTGAGATCGAAGGCGTCGTGCGCGCCAAGGAGACCGGCGATCCGCTCGCCGGGGCTCGCGTCACGATCGTGGGGACCAGGCTTTTCGCCATCACACACGGGGACGGCTCGTACCACCTGCCAGCCGTCGAGCCGGGCGAGTACACACTCCGCGCCGAGCGCTTCGGGTACGCGCCCCTGCAGGTCACGGTGCGTGTGGCCGACGAGACGCCACTCGTCGTGCTGGAGATGGAGGAGTCGGCGATCGAGCTAGAGGGGCTCGTCGTCACCGGAGCCGTCTCCGAGCGCGAAGCGGACGAGGCGCTACGGCCGGTGAGCGTTCTGAACGCCGAAGAGCTCCAGCGGCGCCTGCAGTTGACTGTGGCGGCCACACTCAGCTCCGAGCCCGGCCTCGCCGTCACGACCATGGGCCCCGCCACGGGGCGGCCGGTCATTCGCGGGATGAGCGGCGATCGCTTACTCGTCCTGGAAGACGGCGCCCGCGTGATCGACGTGTCCAACGCGGGACCGGATCACGCAACCGCGCTCGATCCGACGTCCGCCCGACGGATCGAGGTCATCCGCGGGCCCGGATCGATTCTCTACGGCAGCAACGCGATTGGTGGTGTCATCAACGTGATCCGTGACGAGATCCCGGCGCACGTACCCCACCACGCAACCGGCTCGCTCACCGTCCAGGGGCAATCGGTCAACTCGGGGTTCGGCTCGTCGGCGATGGCGCTCGTGCCGGTCGTGGAGCGGGTGCCAGTGCGATTCGAACTGGCCCGTCGAACGTCGGGCGATCTCGCGACGCCGGTCGGTGACCTGTCGAATACCGGCGCGGACTCCTGGACCGCCAGCCTCGGCACGTCTTGGGTGGGAGATCGCGGCTACCTGGGCGCCGCGGCGCTCGCCTACCGCAACGACTACGGGATCCCCGGAGGCTTTGTCGGCGGTCATACCGAGGGCGTCTCGGTCGAGATGGAGCGAACCTCCTTCAAGACCGCTGGAGAGTATCGCCCCGGCGGCGGGTTGTTCAGCTCGCTCACCGGACACGCGTCGTACTCCTACTACAAGCACACGGAGATCGAGCCGCCCGACATCCTGGGGACGCTCTTCGAGCGCGAGACCGTGGCCTTCGACCTGCTCGCGCGTCACGGAGGGCTCGGGCCGCTTTCGGCGGGCGCGGTTGGCACGCGTGCCTCGTGGGAGTCGTTCGAGTTCGGCGGGGGGCTGTTCACCCCGAACTCGGAGCGGCTCTCGGTCGGTGTCTTCGCCTTCGAGGAGATCGACCTGGACCCGGTCCGCATCGAGGCGGGACTCCGATACGACTGGACGCGTACCGAGCCGACTCGGGAGGACCCCGACTCGGACATCGGGCACGTGCGTTCGCGCTCGTTCGGCTCCGTGTCCGGCGCCTTGGGGCTGCTCTACGCCGCCACCGACGCGATTACCCTCGGTGCCAGCGTGTCCCGGGCCTTCCGGACGCCCGATGTGAACGAGCTCTTCTCCGAAGGCCCACATCTCGCGGCATACAGCTTCGAGGTCGGCAACCCATCCCTCACGGAGGAGGTGGGCACGGGAATCGATGTCTTCGCGCGATTTCACTCCGATCGCCTCCATGCCGAGCTGACCGGCTTCACGAATCGGATGAGCGGATACGTGTTCGGCCGAGAGACCGGCGAGCTGAGCCGCACCCGACTCCCGATCTACCAGTACTTCGGGGAGGACGCCCGCTTCATCGGATTCGAGGCCGCTGTCGAGTGGGCCGCCGCAGGCGCCCTCAAGCTGGAGGGCACGGCCTCGTCGGTGCGTGGAGAGATCCGCGGGACGGACGAGCCTCTGCCGCTGATTCCGCCCTTCCAGGGTCGGATCGCACTTGCGTACGAGCCGTCGGACTGGTTCGTCCGCTTCGAGACCCGCTATGCCGCAGAACAGGACCGGGTCGGTGAGTTCGAAACGCCCACGGACGGATACACCCGCTTCGACCTGTCGGCCGGCGTCAGCCGCACGATCGCAGGGCGGCTGAACGTCCTGACCGTGGGGATCGACAACGTCACGGACCAGGAGTACCGCAACCACCTCTCCCGGGTGAAGGAGATCATGCCCGAGGCCGGGAGGGGCATCACGCTCACGTATCGCGTCGTGTTCTAGGGCCGGCTCGGAACACGCGTCATTACCGGAATGCCGGCGACTGGAGGGAGGATTATGAGGAAGAACCGTGCGCTCGCCCTGCGGATGCTCGCGGCAACCCTGATCGTGCCGTTCATGGTGATCGCGTGTGACGACGACGGCACTGGCCCGGAGGAGGAGCACGGCGACGAGGTCGAGGGCGTGCAGCTCGTGCTGAACGGCCAGGTCATCGCTTCGTACGACGGAGACACCGGCGCGTGGACCGGCGAGATGGAGGTCGCGGTCGGTGAGGAGACCGCCCACATCGACGTCCGCTTCGTCGATCACGAGGGTAGCCCGGTCGCGCTCGATGCCGACTTCTATCTGGAAGTCGAAGTCGAGGACGAGACCATCGCCGAGTTCGAGCAGGACACGCCCGGAGAGTTCGGTGGCCACCTGCACGGGGTCGCTGTGGGCGAGACCGACGTCGTTTTCATGCTGATGCACGGCGCCGTGGGTTCCGGACACGCGGACTTCGTGACCGCGGCGGTGCACGCGCACGTCAGCTGAGCGCGTGGACTGAACCCATCGACGGGTTCCGGCTCTCGGATCACTCGTACGCAGTGATTCGGGAGCCGTCCCGGCGGTGGGGCCCGATTGCAGAAGACCGAATCGTCTCCCGCTCCAAGGGCGAGCGTCCGGGCTGAGCCCGATTGCCGAAACGCCCCTAGTCCAAGACAGGCCGAAGAGCCAAGAGAAACGGCTCGGGTTCGTCGTGGAGAACGAAGAAAGAGAGCCCAAGCACCGGCCCGGTCTCGCGACCGGACCGGTGCTTCCCCACTTGTGATGTCTCGGCCTATTCGCGGCGCAGGCCGTACCCGGCTGAAATCTCGCCGTCTCCCCGTCGCTGTGTCACATGGAGGTCTCCCTGACCGTCTCCCAGGACTGCGATGAGGAGGGGGACGAAGCGTTCGCCCGCGATCCGCATGGGGAGCTCGATCCGTCCGCGGAGGTCTCGCAGCTCCAGCGCCTCCAGTCCGTCGTGGGTCACCTGCCTGAGATTGCCGGAGCCCTGCCCGTGCCGGCAGGGAGACACGATCCGCGATTTGGGAGCGGCTTCGATCACGAAGTCACACTCCCCGCAGCGCAGACGGAGTCGTGTACGCGTCTCGATTTCCAGTCCACACTCCTTTTCGGGACGCTGTCCCGCTCCCGTTCCGCCCCCGCCCCAAGTACCGCCACCCGTTGCGATTGCGCCCGCCAGAAACCGTTGCATCAGCTCTGCGTCGGCCAGGTGGATGAGCACACGGGCATCGCCTCGTAGATAGGTGGCGTCGACGATCAGGGATGCCACCCCGACATCGTGTCGAGTCCCGGCCATCATGCCGACGTACGCATCGGCCGAGTCCGAATCGACGTAGTCGATCGCGATATTCCGCTGGGCGATGTTGTTGTCACCCCGGACCGGAACCGTGAGGCCGCCGATGGCCGGAGGGCCGTCGTGCGGCGACGCGTCCACCAGGAGACACGGATGCCAGCGCACGGTGCTGCCGCCGACGACCACGGTCTCCGGCGGAACCAGCGAGGACGGCCACACGAACTTCACGATTTGGTCCGCGCCCACCGCGAGGTTGTCGATCCGGGACTCACCGATCAGGTAGGTTCCCGGCACGAGGGGAGACGGCAAGGGAGCGCCGACGTTGGTGGACGGCACGAAGTCGGCCGGGAACACAAACTCGAGCCCGGCCCAGTGGGTGAGAAGCGCCCGCAAGTAGAGTGTGGAGACCGGCCCGTCGCCTCGGTTTCGCACACGGCAGAACACCGCGTTGTCCTGTCCCGCACGCGCGTTCTGGTGGGGAGGAGAGGAGCCCCAAGCCAGGCTGGGCACGGGGGTCGTCGGGTCCTGGCGAACCCAGACGTCCGGACTGGCCCACCAAGGCGACGCCGATGGCAGGGTCCCTGTGTCGGCGAGGTTCTCGCGTACGTAGGCGTCACCGAGCAAGGCTCCGCTGTCCAGCGCCTGGATGACCGCGGCCTCCACATTGAGACGGCCCGCTCCGTACCAACGGCTGTAGTCGATGAGCGTGTCGCCGTCGAGGTCCTGCCACTGACCCACCGCGACGGTCTGCGTCGCGTCGATTCGGACACAGCTCGCATGAAGGATGTCCCGCACCTGTACCCACGACAGGTTGGGGTTGGCGGACAGGATCAGCGCCGCTGCGCCGGCCACGGTGGGAGTGGAGTGACTGGTTCCCCCGAAGGCTACGCTGTAGTCGTTGCATACCGTTGGGCCGGGGCAGCCGTCGACGTTTCCCGTCCCGACACGAACACCGGCCAAGATCGGATCGACCGATCCCCCGACCGCCGCGTAGGATGTATGGGACGGCGATACCAAATCGGGCTTCCTGAGCGCCGTGGCACCAAACGGGCTGTACAACGCCCGTGTGTCTACCGCCGTCGCGATGTTGTTCGTCGCGCCGGTGGGGTCCGCGTGGAAAGACGTGGTGGGGTTGGTTGGATTCAGGCTGATGCTCGACCCGACGCCTATGGTCTTCTCGTAGGTCGGCCAGGCCCGGAACCTTGTTCCTGTCGGGTTGGTGAAGTCTCCGTATCCCGAGTTCCCCAGGGAGAAGCACACGATGCATCCGCGTCCATTGCGACCGTAGCTCGTCAAGAAGTCGAAGCAATCTCGCATGGTGTTCGAGAGGGCGAGTCCTGTCTGTCCGAATGAGCTGGTGATGACGTCTGCCGGCTGAGCCGGAAGCGCCGGGAATCCGGCGTCTGTGGACCCATTGTCGAAGCCGGCCATCCACAGGTAGAGATCCGTCATTCGCACAGCGTCGGTGCGGTCCCGGATCTGGGCGCCGATCAGGTGGCAGTTGGGTGCCACGCCGGGAATGCCCCGATTGTCATCGAATGCGCCGACGGCGCTGGTGGCACACTGTGTCCCGTGATCGCCGAACAGCCCGGCAACGGTCTGCGTGGTGATCGGGTTTGAGAAGAAGTTCACCGAGGTAACGAGCTTTGCGGTTCCGTCGGTAAGATTTCCGGTCAGATCCGCATGGTTCGGGGCGACGCCCTGCGGATCTGCGACACCCACGGTGATGTTCGGAGAACCGCCTCGGAGCGCGGTTGCGACATCGTCCAGTCGATCCCATGCCTCGTCCGCCCGGATTAGCCCGAGGTGTGGCACCTGAGCGAAGAGCGGATCGTTCGGTGTATATGCATCCAGCTCCAGTTGGAAGAGTAGGTTGGGCTCTGCGTATACGACTTGCGGGTGCCGGAGGAGCGTCGCGGCCCGCTCCAGGATCTCGTAATTCGCGCCCGCGGGCCCAACCAGAAGGAAGCCGTTCCCCAAATGGTGGATCGGGCGTTCGACGACCAGCCCGACCGACGCTGCGATCCGGTCGACCTCCTCCCTTCGAACCTCGGGGCGGAACCGCACGGCCAGCTCGTTTGTCAGCCCGAGCGGCGGCCGCTCCCCGTGTTGGATGATGGCCGCGGCGCTGGCTCGGATGCCCTGGGTGCCGATCGCCTCGACAAGCGCCCCGGAACTCTCGAGGGCACCTTCGACCATCGCGTAAACGCTGCCTTCAACCGGTCGGCTCTCCTGATCTTGGGTACCCGGTTGGAGAACCGGCGTACAGTTGAGCTCGAGCTGCTTTACGGCGGCATCGAGTCGCTGGACCGCTTCCTCCCCACTCACGTCGATCAGGTAGCGATCATGCCGGGGCGTGAAAGCTATCCGGTCGTTCCCCTGTTCATAGATCAGTTGTCCTGAGCGGCGAAGGCCGTGCACCGCTTGCGTGACGGGTCCGCTGATGCGGACCCGATGCTCGTCCGCTTCGTACCCTTCGGCTTCGCTCTCGATGATCACCTCTTCGCCCTCCCGCACCTCACCCACGAAGCGGTCTTCTTCCCGTCGTAGCGGGATGGGACGCTGATCCGCGGTCCGTGCGCGGACTATGGTGTCGGGCAGCGGCTGATAGTCAGAATCCACGACATAGACCCACAGGGTCTGCGTGGGGCGAAAGACCTGGCCCGACATGCCGTGCGTCGTCCATTCCGACATGGTTATCCTCCTCTTTGCGACGATAAACGCGTGGCACCTGGATGTACGCTTGTCGTGGAGGGGGAACCCGCAGCCATGTCACCTGATTCGGCCGGCGGCCGACGTTACCGTGTGCCGTTCGATGCTCTAGCATGGAACAACAGCCCGGGGGCCGCATCGCGCGACCACGTGAACTTTGGCGACGGGCGCTACCGTCACCCCGATGGCCGGTGTCCGCTCGAGTGTGCGCGTATCCTTCTGACCGCGTACCGAATAGGGGAGTCGCAATGGGTGTCTGGCTAGTCCGAGCCGGGAAGCACGGTGAGTACGAGGAGAAGTTCCTCGAGGAGAACCGGGTCTACGTCACCTGGGACGGGCTGGACGTGGACATCGGGAGCATGTCCGATCGGCAGGAACTGTCCGAGGCCATGTTCACTCGCTACACGGATGCGAAGCCCAAGACGATCGTAAACTGGGTCAGCCAAATCTGGCCCTTTGCCCATGAGGTGCAGAACGGCGATCTCATCGTCCTGCCGCTCAAGTCCCAGCCCGCGATCAACATTGCCGAGGTGACCGGCGAATACGAGTTCGATTCAGACGCTGCAAACCCATACTTCCATTGGCGCGGTGTTCGGTGGATTGCGGACTCCGTTCCTCGATCCCACTTCGGGCAGGATCTGCTCTATTCGTTCGGAGCGTTTCTCACAATCTGCAGGATCAAGCGAAACAACGCGGAAGCACGGATCGAGGCGATGCGTCGCCGGAACTGGGACCCCGAGTCCCTGGCCGCCGCGATTGCGACTCCGACGGCAGGTGATGATGGCGACGCGGCTTCGCAGGCCACAGACCTCGAGGAGCTGGGCAGAGATCAGATCGCACAGCTCATCTCCGCCCGCTTCAAAGGGCACGACCTGACCCGGCTGGTTGAGGCGGTGCTTCAGTCTGAGGGGTACACGACCTGGCGGAGCCCAAAGGGCGCGGACGGCGGCGCAGACATTTTGGCCGGCGCCGGCCCCCTCGGGTTTGGTGCCCCGAGGCTCTGCGTGGAAGTGAAGTCGGAGCGCTCCCCGATCGATCGTCCTTCGGTAGACAAGCTGCTCGGGGCCGTGACCAAGTTCGGGGCTCACGAAGGCCTGTTCGTGTCTTGGAGTGGCTTCAAAGCCAACGTTCACAGAGAGCTGGCTTCCAGTTTTTTCAACGTACGACTCTGGTCACAGAAGGAGCTGCTGGAACGGCTGTTCGCCAACTACGACAAGCTCGACGAGGACCTACGGGCCGAGCTTCCCCTCAAACGGATCTGGACGGTGGCTGCTCAGGATGAGGATTGAACTAGGGGACGGGGATGGATCGGCTAGCCGCTACAACGGCGGACCGCGCCTCAAGTCGGTTTTCTCCAGCGGAGTTGGTTCACGACCTGGTCGGCCCGTTTCAATAGGTCCCTTGTCTCAAGGTCGATGGGCTGTATCAGAGCCTCGACCAGGGGCCACCAATCCAAGGACCGTCCCTTGTGTTCTCGGCCGTTCTGCTTACCCCCGACCGACTCCAGTAGATAGAAGTGCGCGCGGATCTTTTCACCAGAGGCGGAGAACTCGACAACGCCCATGTCTTCCCGGATTCGCGCCCATACCGCCGCTTCCTCCCGCACCTCCCGAACTGCAGTCTCCTTCGCCGTCTCTCCCGGCTCAATGTGCCCTTTCGGCAATACGCGTTCGTTCCCTCCTCGGCGCGGTGTCATCAGTAGATACCGTACCTCCTGGCCTACCATCCGGTACACGACCCCGCCGGCGTGGGTCGCCCACCCGGACGATCGTGGTGCCCGGAATCCGTCGGGATCGGACGCCTCCAGGCTGATGATGTACCGGTACGCCTGGCTCGTCGCCTTCGCCCGCTGATCCACATAACGCCACAAGGCGAGTACGCCGAGCGGAACACACACCAGGGCGAGTGGTTGAGCAACTTGGAGGTCCATCCATGAGCCAGGCATTGATCCGATCACTGCGATGATCGTAAGCACGATCACGAGGCTCCGGAAAAACTTTGATGCGGCCTCGAACCGTTCGACAGTTGCCAACGCGTTGGGATGTTCGAGTCCAAGTCGAGCCTTGGACCATTGAAAAGAGTTAATCGCCCGGGCCGCGCCGAGTGGGCCGAGACGAGCTTTCTTGATTGCGACGACTCTTTCTACCAGCTCGTCTACGTTGGGCTTGAACAGCCATCTAGCCAGCCTTCGAATGAAGGGACGAGCCGGCGTCTTCCCCTCAGCGAGTTGGCGCACCTGTATCCGCTCCGTTCCGGACCGCAACGGATCGTACACGTACGAGTCCAGAGTCGCAGCGCCTATGAGGAAGATGAAGTGTCCCAGGAGATACGAGGTGAACAGAAAAAGCACCCAACCTTGGGTTTCAGATAGGGTCCAAAACCTGGCGCCAATCAAGGCCGGCCCCAGGCTGTCTTGGACGGTGTACGTCAGCAAGGCACCAGGTAGCAGGACTGAAAAGAAGTCTATTATTCCGATAAAGAACTTCTGCGGATCGAACGCCATCGTCCTACGGACTCAGCACTTCCGAAGAGTCACGCTCCTTCACCAGCTCGGCTATCAGGAAGCCGGCGCCGACGGCCGCGGCGATCACGGCGAGCACGATCAGGATCGCGGCCCAGGTGGGGAAGCCGCCGTTGGGACCCAGCCGCTCGGCTTTGAGCGTGCGGTCACCGGTGGGGTCGTTGCTTTGGAAGACGAAATCGGCCCGTCTGCGGTCGGCGTCGGTGGTCGACAGCCGAAGGGTGAGCTCCACGGTGTCACCCGCAGCCACGACAAGCGGGAAGGCAATCGCAGCTCCGCCGCCGGTGAGCATGGAGAAATCGCCCGAGCCGCTGTGGTCGATCCCGGTGACGGAGAGCGGGGCTGCACCTCCGTTCGTGACGCGGACCGGGATGTCGGCCTGGCCCCCGGGGAGTGCCCCGCTCGGGAGCGCGACAAGCTGCGGGTCGATCCCGAGCCGTGGCTTTCCTGCGGCCAGGCGTTCACCGGAACAGGCGATCCACTCTTCGTCGAGCGTCGGGTCGGGGTTGTCGAGGCCGATCTGTAGATACTCGGTGTGCGAGCCGTCCGCAGTGGGAGCGTATCGCACGGTCAGGTCTCTCGATCCGCCGGGGGGAATGTCGAAGGGCGTTGCGGGTGCCCCCTGGAGTGAGAACGGCGCCGCCACCGCCAGGGAGGTGATGCGGAGCGCTGCTCCGCCCGGGTTGCGGAGCGTTACGGTGCGGTCGACGGGTCCGGCTCCGACCACGGTCCCGAAGTCCACCTCGTCGACGACGACCAGCTTCTCATCGGCTGGGCGGTGTAGGCGGAACACGCTACGGCCGTGCGTCCCGACAAAGAGCGCCGGCGGATGGGTCGGGTCGAGCACCGGAGTAGGAAGCCCGCGCGGGGCGTTGACGACCCTGAGCGCGTTGGCCCGCACGCGGGGCAGGCCGAGCCCGATCCGCTTCCATTGGTTGCCGAAGTTGGGCCCGGTGGTATAGACGACGCCGGCGTCGTTGCCGACGAAAAGGCCTACGGGGTTGGTTCGGCTGAAGACGAGGCTGTAGACGGGTAAGTCCGGAAGAGTGTCGCCGCCGATGTCCCTCCAGTCGGCGCCGGCGTTCGAGGTGAGCCATACGTGCCCGGTCGGGCGGCCGGCGGTGATACCGGAAAATCCGCCGTATCCGATCGCCACCCGATTCGAGTTCGTCGGGTCGACGGCCAGCGCAACGACGGGTAGCCCGGGCCCTGGCTGCCAGACAGTGAACGTCTGGCCGCCGTCGGTCGAGCGACCGACTCGGCCGTTCAGCAGACCAATCCAGACGTGCGTCCACGCCGGCGGGTTTGCGATGTTGCTCTCGTTGGCGGGATTGCTCGATGCGGTGCGGAGTACGGTGATCGGGCTCTCGAACTCGGAGAGCACGGTCCCCCCCACTTGCGGCGACAACTTGGCGAAGTCGACTCCGGCATTCGTGCTCTTGAAGAGGCGGCCGCGGCCCAGGGGCTGCTCCAGCCCCACGTAGACGTCGTTCCAGTTTCCGGTGGCGTTGCGAGCCCACGCCACCGTGCCCGAGAAGCGGAAGTCATCGTTCTCGAACGTGCTCCCTCCGAGCTGTGCTTCGTTCCAGGCGAAGTCGGCCCCGACGTTAGCGCGCGTGCCGTAGCGGATGGTCTGGTTCTCGAACTGGATGGCCCGGGTGCCGCCTTCGGGCTGTAGCGCCACCTCGCCCCCGTCGCCGCCCCCTTCGTATGTCCAGCTCCAGTCGGACACCCCCGGATCGGCATCTCCCGTCTTGCCGAGCGCGTTGCCGCAGTCCTGCATCCCGATCAGGACTTCCCATCCGACGCCTCGACTGGCGACGTCCATCCCGTAGATCAGGTTGGCGCGAAGCGTCCCGTTCAAGTTCGTCCAGTTGGCGCCGTTGTCGGTTGTGCGGTACACGCCCCCGTCGTTCGCCATGTACAGGCGGGATGGCGCCGTGGCAGTATCCCACGCCGATCCGTGCTGGTCCGCGTGGATCTTGCTCCGGGACAGCGCGGTGGGCGACCACCCGGCCGCCGGCCGGTTGGCCGGCACGGGGAAGCGGTACAGGTTCACGGCGCCCAGGTAGGCGCGGGTCGGGGCGTCGGGATCCAGCGTAAGGACGTGGTTGTACGTCATCTGCTCGAACTCGAAACCGTTGTGCGGGGGGGTCGATCCGCCGGGGATCAGCTTACGCCACGGCTTGCCGGGCGCCCGGTACTGGAGGCTGTGGTAACCATCTGGTGCTCCTTGCTTTGCCACACTCAGCGCCCAGGTCTCCCCGTTCGCGTCGCGGACGCGATCGAAGACCATCACGCCCACGTCGCCAGTGCGTACTAGGCTGCCCGGACGATGCATGGGGCGGCGGCCTATGCCCGCGCGCGTCGGAGGCAGAGTGCCCGTGTAGAGGCCGCGTTGGGCCTTCGCGAACCAGAAGGTGGACGTTCCGCCCACGACGTCGCCCTTCAGATCCGTGATACGGCCCTCGTAGATGGGCTGACCGTCGTCGTAGCCGGGCGATCGGCCGAAGTTGCGGCCACCGTCCGCACTGTAGAACAGGCCCTGGTCGGTCGCGACCAGGAGCTTCTCGAGGTCGAACGCGACCATCGCGTTCACGTCTCGGTCGATGAACCGCGAAGCGGTGGGCCCGCCGTCCAGCACCGACCAAGCGCCGCCGTTGACCGATCGCAGGATGCCGATGGATTGGATTTGTTGACTGCGTTCGTCTTCGGGCGAGCCCGACGCGGCGTACAGAACCTCGTTTCCTCCGTCGCTCCAATGCGCCAGGGCGGCACAGCCGAGCGCAGGGAGGTGGTCGCTGCGCGGGACCCAGCCGCTGCCTCCGATGGGCGAGACCCACACGCCGCCCATGATCGTGGACAGGGCCAGCCGGTCGGGCGACTCGCGGACGACCACGTCCATCACGAGGGCGCCGATGTCGTCGTGTCCCTGCCCAGAATGCGTCTCACGCGGCTCGATGTCGATTCCGCCCGGCCCCGCTTCCTCCCAGCTCCAGTCCTCCTCGAGGGGAAGACGGTCCTGGGCGCGTACGGCCTGCGCACGCAGCTCGCGCGGGAAGTCAAAGTCCGCATCCATCTGAGCCCGGTGGTAGAAAACCGGCATGGCGGTGGTACGGAGCTGGTCCTTTCTGCGCTGGCGTCTACCCATCGTCCGCCTCCTGGTCCGGTGTGAGCCGGAGCCATCCCTCTTCGGCAACCGCCGGGTCGGGCGGGAGGATGGCATCTCCTCCGTCATGGCTCACCGGCTCCTCTGCCCACACGTCCACGTCGGACCGGTGGGTCCACGTCCACGCACCGCCCACCTCGGCCGCGATGGGCATCTTCACCTCGCGTGGATCACGCAGCACGGGTCCGTACCGGAACGTCGGCGCGATGGTACGCAGCGCGTCCTCCACCCACCGACGTCGAAGGCCAATCTCCTTGCGGGGCACGAGACCGGTCGTGGCGTGCACGACGCAGTGCGGCTCGACGAGCATCGTCAGCTCGTGCGTCTGGCCGGGCACGATCCAGAGCAGGCCTTCCCGGTCGATGTACGGGTGAACCACCGCACTCCCCGGGTCGTTGCCTGCGGTCAGGTCGTTCAGGAAGCCTTCGTAATAGCTTCGCGCGTCGGCGACGCTTCCCAGGAACCCGTTGCCGGGCGCATCGAGCGCGAGCTCGGCGGCGGCGCTCCGGACACATCGGAAGTGGTCGAAGTCGTTGTCGACGAAGTAGCCGAAGAGGCCGTCCTTCCAATGCGTGAGTGCCCCGAGGCGTATTGGGACCGCCACCTGCTCGTTCCCCACGTCGGGGACGGGCTCGGCGACTTCGAGCCGCACGATTGCCCGGAGGACCGCGACGGGATGGCCGATCAACAACGAGAGGTGCTCCTCTCCGACGTGTCCGTACGGATCGACGGTCCACAGCGTCGAGTCGATAACCCGGAGCAAGGCCGCGAGCGCGGTCTCCCGACCGGGGTGCTCGCTGACGTCGTCGAGTCCGCGGTCCACCAGTGCCTGTGCGATCGCGGCGAGTTGCCGTTGCGGGATCGCTGCGCCCGGCGTGCCGCCGACGGTAGAAGGGCGGCCGGGTGCGAGCTCCCAAGCCGCGCCGAGCTCCGGGTGCAAACGGAGCTGACCGAGCGCCTCGCCCGAGGCATCGAAGAACTCGAGTGCCCCGTCCAGGTGGTCCGGGAGGACCCAGCCGCATACGGGTCCGTGCTCGGGCGTGGCGTCTGCCGTGGGGTCATCGGGTCGCACCCACCGGAACCGGAGGCGCGTGGGAGCCGTGAAGCGAGGGGGTGCCGCGAGCAGTCCGGGGGCGTCCGGAAGCGTCGCACTCTCGGCCACGATGAGCCGCTCCGAGTCGACCGGGACATCGGAAGGGCCCGATCCGGCTAGCCAAAGCACCTGGCCGAACGCATCGACCAGGCGGACGCGTCGCAGGCGCAGGGTGCCGGCACGGAGCGGGACGAAGCCCTCGGGAATCTCGTCCGGGGCCTCTTCGTCGGACACGTCCTGGCGAAGCCGCTCGTGGAAGTTCTCGAGTGCGCCGCCCAAGACGTCCATGTCCTGCAGCGCCTGCGCGATGTCCGCCAGCTCGTCCCCGGTGTCGATGGCTGCGATGCGGCCGAGGAGGCGCCTGGAGGCTTTGCTCTGGTACGCGATCACCACTCCGGCCGGAACGTCGCCGGTGCCGCCCGATCGGGCCGCAGCCTCGTTCGCGTTACGGATGGTGAGCGCGGCCGCCTCCGCCAGTCCGGGATCGAGGAGGCACCGCCCCGTCAGCCTCCGGACGTTGTCCGATGCGTCGGCACTGGGGAGCGTGCCGGTGTGTTCCAAGTCGATCTCGTCGAGCGTCCAGTCCCGAGCACCATCGTCCGACGGGACGTAGTCCACTTCCCAGTCCAGGTGCATCGGCACCCAGGGACGGTGGGCGGGACGCAGGGCCAGGGGGCACGGGGTCGTCCCGCCCAGGCCGCTGTGCGCCACAAGGCCGCTCTTGGTCACGCGCGGGTCATAGGACGCCCACCAGGACGTCTGTTCCGTCTGCACGTCGGTGGCCTGCTGCCGGCGCGTCGTCCGGGTACGCTCGACCTCGCTGACGCCCGCACGTTCCAGAATCCTGTCCGCGATGACCGGCGCCGAGCCGGGATCGAGGATGACGAGCTCATGTAGGAGCGTGTCGCACGCGGGCGGGACCGCGCCGTGGTTGAGCCCGCGGTCCAAGATCTCCTCCGCGAACACGAGCTGGCGCTCCGTCTTGAGGCCCCCTGCGGGGCGGACCGAGACACTGCGCACCGGTTGGTCGGAGAGCCGGCAGCAGAGCCGGCCGTCTTCGCTGAAGCGGCCGTCGCCGCCGTGCTTCAGCGACCTCTTGGCCCCCTGTACGACGATCACCGGATCGGCCGGCTGATACCACCGCGGTCCGGGCCGCGACACCTTGACCCATTCTCCCTGTTCCTCGGCGTCGAGATCCTTGCGTTGGGCGCCGGTCCGCCGGATGAGAAAATCGTGGAGCGTCCGCTTGTCCGTGATCTTGGGATGGTCCCGGTACGTGGTCGAGAAGGTCGCGGCCGGTTGGGCCTCCATCACCTTTTTGCTCGTGTGGACGAGGGACCCGCCTCCGGAGCTCCGCTTGGGTGGGTCGGGAACCTGGTAGGGCCCCGTGGCCGCGCTCTGCCAGATCTGTTCGATGGTGCCGTCGGTGCCGCGTCTGGCGTCGAAGGCGGCCTTGTGCAGGCTCTCGTCGAGGCGCGCGAGCGCAGATTCGTCGTCCAGCTCGGGAAGCGTGCCGATGGACAAGGCCGCCACGGCGTCCGCGTTCCGGGGGCGCCCGCTCTCCGCCGCCACGACCGCGCCCAGCGCTTCGGGCCCGGAGGGCGCGAACGCGACCCGAATCGAGTCGGCGCTGGGCGGGCCGCCCACTTCCTCGGACCCGTCGCCCTCGAGCGGATTGGGCCACCCGATGCCCACCACGGACCCGTGCAACAGCACCTGCTCGGGCCAGCCTCGCTCCCGCGCTTCGAACACCCAGCCGTCGGGGAGGAGCTTGGCATCCAGGCGAGCCCTGTGTCCGCGCATGACGACCTGCCTGTCGGCGTCCAGAAAAGCACCCTTCGCCGGCAACCCCGCGTGGAGCGCGGCGACAACCACCTCGGACTCACGGCCCCCCGACTCCCGATCGTCCTCGGGCTGGATGTGATCGGCCTCCCATTCGAGCTCGGCCAGCCGGGCGTGGAACCCGGCCCATGTGGTCAGCCCGGCTCCACCGATGGGATCCTCCGCGGGATCGGCGTACCAGCCGCACACGAGGTACGACACCGATCCCGTCACGCCCTCCAGATCGTCGTAAAAGCCGAAGCGGTTCACGGTGTTGTCGTAGTACGCCGACCACCCAGGGTCTCCGGTTCCCAGGCCGGTAATGGGGAGTCCGTCCGGCGTGGACGCGCGCCACGCGGCCAACGCCACCGGCCCACCGTCCGTGCGGGCGTCGAGCACCCACGCCGCTCGGGTCCGCCTGAGGCTGCCCGGAGCGGTCCACACCCGTACCACGATCCAACGGTCCGGGAGCGCCGGCACGTCCGGATCCGCCTCCGGATCCGCCGTCCCGTCGAGGTGGAGCAGCGAGTCCGGCATGGCCCAATGCAGATACACGCCGCGAGGGCGCGGCTCGTCCAGGTCGGTGAACGGGTCGGGAAGGAGATCGATGGAGCGGGGCGTGTCTTCGCCGTCTCCCGGCTCGGCCATGCGACAGTCCGCCCAGGTGCCACCCGCCTGGCGTACCGCGAGTCCATCCACCTGGATGGGCACGAGGAGGCGGCGTTCCCGGGGCAGCGTGGGGTCCCAGGTGCTGGCGACCCGGGGGTTGATGCCATGCAGTTGCAGGAGCTCTTTCGCCAGATCACGGGGCATCGGTCAGCACCTCCTCGACGCGCGCACGCAGTGGCGGGTCGGCCACCCAACCCGAAACCACGACAATTCCTCCACCCGGGCGCGGGGGACGAGGACTGCGTCGTTCGTCCTCGGTGCCCTCGAAGCGCTGGCGGTCCGGCGCGTTGAGCACCGCGAGGGCGAAGTTGGCGGCTCCGGATTGTTCGATCCGCTGCGGGAGTGGGACCGAGTGCGTCGCCTGATCGGCGTGCAGGCGGTCTCTCAGCTTCATCACGTCGACCACGTTCCGGCTGTTGTCCCGAAAGGGGACGTCCGTCGAGACGTTGGGGTCGGTTCCGTCGACGAGGCGGCCGTCCGACCCGCGTAGGGGCACGTTCGGACGAACGTCCGGGTCGCGGATCCCGAATTGCACCCCGTTGTGCGGCTCTTCGAGCGTCACGAGCTTGGGCTCACCGTCGAAGAGCGCGACCATGACGCTCGGAGAAAGGCGCTCGATCCGGAGCGGTTCCAGGGCGCGGACACGCCCGAGGTTGTCGCCGGGATGGAATCCGATGGGAGGAGGCTCCGCGCCCTCCGGCCAGTCGTAGCCGCGCACGTCCATGTGCGGCCAGCCGGACACCAGGGCGGACCGGAGGAGGAAGCCCGTAATGGGGCGTTCCTCGTCGTGCGACGCTTTGTGCTCGTCGACCAGCTTCCGATACTCGGTCGGCACGCGCCCCCTCTGCAGTCTGCGCACGACCCGTTGCGCCACGTCGAGCGTGGTCCGGATCGAGGGTGCATGGCCGTGGTGCAGCGCCAGCTCGCGGGTCCCGATCTTTCCGACCGCCATCGCCCCGTCCACGAGTCGATCGGTCCAGCTCCGGTCGAGGTAGAAGAAGCGGATCGATTCCTTGGGAAGCAGGCGCTCGTCGGGCACGAGATAGCGGAAGGGCACGCCGACCAGCATGCGCAGGTGAGCCAGGAACGACTCGAGATAGGGAGGCAGGTGTGCCTCGGCGTCCTCTCGATCGACCTGCGACGGCACGGATCGGTGGGAGCGAAGGACGGCGCGGTTTTCAGCCCAGAGTTGGCGCATGCTACTCTCCGTTCCGGATGAGGGACTCGAAGAGTCCACGGCGCAGATTGCGAAGCCCTTCCGCCCGGTCGTTGAAGTCCGTGGTCGGCGCGGGCAGCCCGCCGACCTCGTCGATGTGCGCCCCGGCCAGGAGCTGCGTGGCGATCCCGACGTCCGCGAGCGCCCAGACGCGCGTGAGCTGGGCCGGATCGAGACCCGGTGCGCCGGCCACCAGCTCCGTCTCGAAGCGGTCGATCCGCGGAAGCTCCTCCACGAAGCGCTCTCCGATGTGGGCTCCCAGGACGGGGACGAGCGGAAGTCGCGTGTCGCGCAGGTCTGCGAGGCCGAAGCCGTCGGCCAGGCCCCCGCGGGCCAACTTACGGCGAGCGGCGCGATACGCGGTGCGTCTCCAACGCATGAGCTCCTGTGCAAGTCGCCCGTCCGACGTCGCCAGGAGCCTCCCCACCTCGAACGCCGCCGCGTACGACAGGTCCTCGGCGCCCGTTTCGGGGGCGACACGTCGGCACTGATCCGCGGAGTGGTACGGGCCCTCGGCGTCGCGGGTCATGGGGTAGGGGACGAGGGGGCCGCGGTACCAGGCCGTCTGCTTGCTGCCGGCCCGGTCCGAAAGACTGATCGCCACGTGGCCGGTGTCGGCCAGCGGCACCCCGGCCGCTTTGTCGCCGATCATCCCGACATCGAGGTCTCTCGTGAGTGTCTGGAAGGTCTCGTCTCCAAAGCACTCGAAACTCCACGACGCCAGGAGAACGAGCTTCTCGACCGGTTCGGAAAACCGGATGGTGGTCCAATCGATGGCTTCGGCGACGACCCGGCGGTGTGCAGTCCGGGCGGCGAGTGCTCCCTCGCGGTGTACGACGTGGCCCACCGCGCCCAGCTCTGATCCCGCTGAGCCTCCGGTCCCACCGGGGGCCGCGTCCCCGATCGGTCGGGCGACGCTTCCGGTATCCGGCGTGCCGGGCTCTTCGATGTCCACGTCGCGTCGCCGTACCAGCTCGGCGGCTCTCGCTGCCTCGAGGGCCTCGGCGTAGTCCACGCGACCGGGAAAGTTGCGCACGAGGTGCTCGAGCTCGGCAATGGCGTGATCGGCAACGAACACTGGTCCCTGCGGCCGAGTGGGGCGGTCGCGGAGCTTCGCGAACAGATCCGTGCGCCCCTCCAAGGACACGACGCACGCGCGGTAGTTGCGATCCGGCTGCGGCACTCGGTTCGCCATGAGCACGCTGAACCATCCGTCGCTGTCTCCGGCCGCCAGCTCCCGATCATCCACATTGACCTGCCGGACGTGGGCGAGGACCTCCATCTCGTCCGGGGTCGGAAGCACGTCCAGCAGGATGGACTGGAGCACGGTGATGCTGTCGCACACGATTCCCGAGGGCGCCTCGATCGCCGTACGGATGGCGCTCGGTAGAATCTCCTCCAACGGCTGTTGTCGTTGGATGGTGATCTCGTCTTCCTCGAAGAGGAGGAGGGCGATCCAGGGTCGGCGCCCGCTCAGTTCCGGGACTCCGGCGTCTCCCGGTTCCGGCGGGCCGGGAAGCGTGTTGAGCGGATCGAGGTCTCGCTCCCAGGGAAGCGTGCGGCGCCCGAACGCGACGTGGGGCAGCGTGTCGATGAACGCCCCGTGGCCGTTTCGCGGCGGATAGACGCCGGCCAACTCCGTGGGTTGGAGCAGAAAGCGCGGGCCCACGATGTCGAAGTAGCGGGTCTCGGATCCGAGAGGCACGGACTCGATGGTTCCGGCGCCGTCGCCGTCCTGGTCGGTCTCGACCTCCACGTCGGTCTCCGCACGGATCCGGTAGTTGTCCGCCGGCAGGGCCGGCTGCATGCGATCGTAGAGCACCATGTGCCCTTTCTTCACGCTCATCCGTCTTCTCGTGGCTGGGAAGTAAGCGACATGCGGCAAATGCCGCTCTCGGAGAGGGGTCCGTCCGATACGAAGCGGGCGAGCTCGCTTCCGTGCAGCCGCGCGCCGACCTCGCGCGGCGTCCCGGCAAACAGCACGACCCCGGCCGGGCGCCAGGCCTCGCCCACGGAGAGGGTGATCCCCATCTCGCGGCGCTCGCCTGGCGTGATCGGGTAGAGCCAGGCGTGTCGACGGCCGGCCTGCTCCTGGAGCGGAGCGCCCAACGAGGCATCGACCACGCCGATCTCCGGTGACGAGATGGGGCCCGTGCCGTCTCGCTCGAACACCACCATGACCGTGCCGGCCTGTGCGGGAAGCCACGTCTGGAGGACGCGCACACCCTCGAGGGCGCGGCTGGCCACGGTCGGACGTCCCACTCGGGCGCCGGTCGGCGCGCCGAGCCGGATGCGGCTGCCCCGCGCGACCAAGAGCGAGTCGGTCGCGACGAACACAGTGGTGTCGGCCTGCCAGCCCACGGCGGACGCTCCGCCCGGGGCGTTGGCCTTGCTGACCATGCCGGGACCGGCATCGACCCATGCGGCCGGCGCGCCGAGGCCGATGGCAACGAGCTGGCAGGTGCCCACCGGAAGGAGCAATTCCCGGGGCTCGGTGGCGACGATCTCGTGATCGAGTAGGATCCGTGAGCTGCGTCCGAGACAGAGCACGCGGACCGCGGCTTCGCCCTCGAGGTGCAGCGTCCAGACACGTTGTTGCGGAGGGATCTCCCAATGATGGATCTCACCTGCACGCAGCGGGACCGCGTCGCCGGTGATGGCCTTTTCTAGGGACTCCAATCGATGGATCTGCGTGGGAGATGCGGTCGAGCCCGTGGACGGCCTGGCGATGATCCTCGCCGAACGGGTCTCGCGCGTTGCCGGAGTCGCGCCGACGGTCGGAACCCGGACCAGGCGGGCGCCCAGCGTGGTCCGCGCTTCGGTCGCGTCGAGGCGGGGAGCCACGATGCGGGGCACACCCGCGGCATTCGATATGCTCGTTCGTAGCGCCACCGGAGCGGCGCGCTCGACGCTCGCCGGCAGCGCCGCGATGGTCTTCAGGCGCGGTGTGTCGAGTGCTTCGGGCGCTGCTGGGACCGGGGTCGCAAAGGTCGGCGAGGCCTCGAACGTGACCGGCTCCATCGTCAACCCGCTGGACAACGGCGCGACCGACGGCGGAGACGTTCGCTGCTCCAGGGTGCGTAGCCCGAGCTCGTCGAGTCCGGCGCCGGGCACCTCGAAGGCCTCGCGGGCGTCCTCGAACGCGCCTCCCCTCTCGAGGAAGGCCTTGGCCAACCCGAACCGGTCGCTCGCCGTTGCCGAGGCAATCAGGTCCACGGCGTCCTTCGCGAGGCCGCGCAGCAGGCTTTGGCTGTCTCGACGCACGGTGAAGGGGTTGGGCGCTCGCGGGAGCGGATCGGTAAGCTCCAGGATCGGGATCTGGGCCGTCTCGCTGCCGGCCGCCACGGCGTCGAAAGCGAGATCCAGTCCGCCGATGGCCATGACGTTCCGCGACGCCGCGACAGGCTCTCCCAATCGCCACACCGCCTCCGGGAAGCGGTCGAGCCGCACCTCGATGGTCGTCTGCGGCTCCGGATCCCAGTCGAGGCCCGCGGCCGCGAGGTTGCGGATGTCGCGCCACGCGCCGGCGACCAGCCGCTCGATCGTGATCACGTGATCCGCTGTGAGCGCCTCCGCGTTCATGGGCGCGGCATCGAGGTCGTCGACCTCCGCGTGCGTCGCACTAGCGGTGCTCCGCGGCCCCCGCCACGTCGACGACGGCATGCGCGTTTCGGAACGGAGGGCGAACTCGGGATTGACGCGCCACGGGTCGCCGGACGCTCCCGTCGGCGGGTCGGCTCCCTTTTCTTCGGGTTGGAGTAGGCCTTTGCCCGGAGCCACCGCGGTGCCGGGAGCCGATGAATCTTCGCTGAGGATGTACTTGTCGCGGAACGCCGGCCAGCCGAGGTACTCCTTGTCCGGGTCGGCGCTCCCGAAGGCCACGGTAACCTTGAACGGCCCCAGCTTGGCCTTCACCACGCCATGCAGGGGCGGCCCCAGCACGCGTAGCTCCGCTCCGATCGAGATCGAGAGCGTGATGCGAACCTTACCGAACAGCAGGTTGACGGTGAACTTGACCTTGGCGCCCAGCTCGACGCCGATGCTGATGTCGTAGTGGAAGGGATCCCACATCAGCAGGAAATCCGCCCAGGCCGTGAACCACACGCGCAGCCAGCTCCCCATCGCGTAGACGGCCTCGATGCGCGTCCCGGCCATCACGGCCGAGTTCGTCAGCGCGAAGTAGCTCTCGCCCTTGATATGGATCGGGCCGAGGTCCCAACGCAGGCCGACCCGGGGCACCTCGGGATATTCCGGCTCGCGCTGAAAAGACGGATGGTAGCCGCCGACCGTCAGCAGAAACTGTCCGCGCTCGAACCACATGAAGAAGGCGAAGCCGCCCGTGAGCTGACAGTCGCGCGAAAGCAGCCACGAGTTGTCCGTGAGCTGCCCCTGGATCGAGAGAAGCCCCTCGCTGCTGCTGAAGCGGGCCTTGAGGGCGAGCTCGATGCTGACCAGGGCCGTGTCTTCGGTGGGGAGCATCATGCGAGCGACACCCAGCACTCCCACTTCCACACCGCTGTCCAGTGCCACGTAAAGGACCGCCGTGATGTGTACGACTACGAAGGTGGTGCCGTGGAAGCCGACCGCGAACCAATACGAGCCGCGACGGGCAGGCACCTGTTGGCGCATGGCCTGGAGTGCCGCCATCGGGTTGTCGAGGAAGTCGCCGCCGCTGTCGAGCGCCGCCACCAGCGGAAACCCCGGGATGGTGTTGACGTCCTCGGGCACGACGATCCGGCGGTTGTATCCGAATCCCAGGCCGATCCCACGGATCTCCAGATAGGGCGGAAAGGAGATCGTGAGGAAGAGCGCGGCGAAGACGAAGAGCGACGTGAAGTCGCCCTGTTCGTCGGTGAGCGAGCCCCACGCCCCGATGGCGACGAGCCCGAACGACGCGACGTCCACCATGAGCATGCCGACGTATTCGACACCCTGCTCCGTCTCAGTCTTTACCAGCCCGCCTGCAATGCGGACTCCGCTGCCGCTATACGAGACTGCCAGCCCGGCCAGGTCGATGGTCCAGTTTCCGGGATTGCCCAGGGAGGCGAAGGGCACGCCGAGGGTCAGGTCGTCCACCATCACCGATAGGCCCGCCAGCGACACTCCGCCGTCCACGAGCAGGTCCACCCCGATGGTCGAGCCGCCCTGCTGGAGGAGGCCGATGCCGACCTGATCGATGTACAGTGGCCCGAAGCTCGACTGGACCGAGAGCCAGTACGGTCCGTCTTCGCCGTCGAACTTGATCTTGAAGCTGTCGTCGAGGTACCAGGCGTCGATGCCGAGCGCGGGCTGAGCGCCGCCGGGCTCGCCTTGGCTGGCGTCGCCGCTATTGAGCAGCCCCGCCACGATGCCGTTGCCCCCGCCGCCCGAGAGCTGATTGAGCGGAAGACCAACCCCGGCGAGCTCGACACCGGCCCCGTCGAACGAAGCGTTCCACGGGTGGAAGCCGAGTCCAAAGAAGACCACGGCGTTGGCGCCGCCCAGACGGAACAGATCACTCGTGATCAGGTCGCCGTTGGTGCCGGCCAGCCCCACCCCGAAGCCTTGAGCATCGAGCCGGGGCCGGAACTGCCATCCGCCGTCGTTCTGCAGCAGCAGCAGGCGAACCGGAGCGGGTGGCGGACTCGAGACCCATCCGGACGGCGGCTCGAAGCCGAGCCTGAGCGTGACGTCGTCGATCGGGACTTCGAGCGCACCAGCCAGTCCCACGCCCAAGCCTCCGCCGACGTCACCTAGCACGAGGTCGAGCTCACCGACCGAGATTATCGCACTGAGTTGGGTGGCGGCTCCCGCCAGCACGTCCAGGATGGCCGGGGACGGAATCGCGACATCGCCCGCGCCATCGAGCAATCCTGCCGACCGGAGCACGTCGTTAAGCGTCGGGCCGCCCGGCCAGAGCGCGCCGGTTCCGAGGGCGCGGTCGGCCAACGCGAGCAGCAAGGGAAAAACGACATCCCGGACCACCCGCTCCCCGAGATCCCCATCCGTTCGGAGGGCGGGAGACGGCAGGAGGGTCAGCCCGAGCGGACCGTCGCCGCTGGCGGTGGCCAGCGGAAGGAGCTCGAAGGCCGCCCCGGTGGGATCCGCACCGAGCGACAACGCCGGGCGGATCGGGAGGTCGAGCGGTCCGTCGAGCGCCAGTGACACGCGGGTGGAGAAGGGAGTGGGACCCGTCGGCGCGACCGACAGCGAAACGCCAATCAGGACCGACGCGCTCGCCGGGCTCAGGTCGGTCACGTCGGCCGTGATACGAGGCAGGTCGTCCGCCCAGTCCAGGCCGAGTGAGGCGCTGCCGCTCGCGCCGCCCGACGCGGCCAGCGTCCAGGTGAGCTGCGCCCCCCCGCCGCCGACCGCGCCGGGCAGAGAGGGGATTTGACCGAAGAGTGATCGGGCCGCCCCGACGAATGTGGCCTGCTGAGCCGCGCTCAGGTTCCAGTTCCCGTCGAGCAGCTCTTGGAACCGAGCCCCGTGTGCCGCGAAACCGCCGGCCGCGTCGTAGATGCCGACCTCGGTGGCGACGTTCAGGACGGCCGTCTTGAAGGGACTCGCGCCCGTGGCGTCGTCGATCTCATCCAGCACCCGCGGGAGGAGGGCTGCGCCTCCGGCCAACAGGCTGGCCCAACCGCCGAACTCGGGGAAGAGCGTAATCGGGGTCGAGCCGGCCGGGCGGATATCGAGCCCGGTGCCGGCTGCCGATTGAGTCAAGTCGACAATGACCAACGGCGGGTTGGCGCCGTCGGGAATCGTCATCGAAACGCTCGCACCGGGCGTAACGGAAAGCCCGGCGCCCACGTCGACGCCGATGCTCACGTCTACGATGTCTCCCAGCCGGTTCGTCGTACGCACCCGTAGACGGGTCGCGCCGGCAACGTCGGTGGCCTCGATCGCAAGCCCGCCGGGGAGCGTGAGCACATCGGCGGGCGGATTGCCGAGCAGGGGGTTGAGCATCCGAAAGATCGGGGTCAGCGACGAGGCGGGCGGCGGCGGTGGCGCGGTCCCGTTCGAGCCTCCGCCCGATCCGTTCTGGCTTGCGGTGATCAGCCGGTCGAGGGGGCCGAGGCGCGTGCCTTCCGGCAGCGTCACTTCCACGAGCGCCGTCATGGCGGCCGAAAAGACCAGCCTGGGGAGAATTTCCTCCAAGCGGTCGCGGAACGCGGCTGCATCGGCCGGCAGTAGCGGGAGCGGGTCCATCCACGAGCCCGCCGCGACCGTGAGGTCCCCGTCGGCCAAGAGGAGACCGAAGCCACCGAACGAGACCTCGGCCTCGTACGATACCGAGCCCGCCGGAACGCTGTACTGGACGGCGAAGCCGAGGCTCGCCTGATCTCCGAGCGCGATGCCGTCCCCCGTCGTGGCGACCCGGATTCCGGTCGGGTTCGACTCGACAGAGATCCGTGCGGGAATCGACCCCACCGAAGCCGCAGTCGCCGTGGAAAGCCCCGCGACCCCCGAGGCCAGCGCGCTCTGAATCCGAGGAGTCAGCCAGGTTAGCCCGGTCGTCCGCAGCGCGCTGACCGCATCGGAGGAGAGCGCGATCCCGCCGGTTGGGGAGGGTACGGCTAACCCAATGGTCTGAAGGTCGTCGAGGAGGTCCGTAGCGAGCGGACTCGATGAGAGTCGTGCGAAGACCGCATCCAGGATCTCGCTGGTCCGGGCATCGGCTAGACCCAGGATCTGCGGCGCCTCTGCGGCGGCACCGCGGACTTCTACCTCGAAGTCTACCGTGCCGTCCTCGAGTCGTACGGCCAGCACGACGCTACGGCATCGCACGGGCCAAGGTCGACCGTCGGACTGGACGCCCGGCCCGCCCACGAGCCAGTCGCCGGCTCCGTCGACTTCGATGCGGACGGTGAGGCTCGGGTCGCGAACGTCGAGCGCGCCGGCGCCCAATCCCATGGTTCCGATTCCGATTTCGAGCGTCGAGCGAATCCCGAGGTCGATGTCGCGAACCTCCTCGCCGAGCCTGGCACGGAGGCACACTCCGACCCGGTCCGGCGTCGCCCGCGCAGGGGGCTCGAGCGCCCGGATGGCGGCTTCGACGCCGGCCGTGAGCCCAGAGCCGACCCGTCCGGCCAAGGCGAGCGCGGGCATGGCCCCGACGGAAAGGTCTGCGTCGGCGGGATGGAAAAACGCGCTCGTCCAAGCAGCTCCGCCGGCACCGTCCACCGCGGCGGCCGCCGCCTCGACGGCATCCCGCACCGCTCCGGCCGGAAGCGAGGTCGCCACGGCTGCGGCGGCGTGCAGGGCGAACCCCGCGACCTCCTCGGTGGCCCACGGTGGGCGAGCCCCGAGGTGGGGTGTGCCGAGGGTGACGATCCCTGCCACCCGGGCCGGAAGCGAGGCCGCCACGCGCCGGGCTGCGATGCCCGTGGTCGAGTGTGCGACGAGCACCACCGGCCTGCCCGCGGCGAGCGCGGCCAGCCGGTCGAGAATGTGTCGGATCTGGGCCGCCTCCGAGACCGGGTCGCCGTCGCCTCCGAGGTCGGCGGTGTACCAGTCGGCCACGGCGGTCACTGCCGTTAGGTCGACTCCGGACGGCGGAATGTCCGTCACGTCGAGCTGGAAGTGGGCGGCCGCGTCCGTAGTTCCGGGCAGGCCGGCGCTGCCGAGGAGCGGCGCCCATGTCGACCTGTCCGCGAACGGTGCCGAGAGGAGTAGGGTCACCGGCGAGCCGGCCACGCCTGTGACGTGCTGGCGGATCGCCGTGACGACATCCGTATGCGACGGCAACTGCGCATGGGTCGCAGTCACCGGCGCAGGCGCGGTCCAACCCGCGGGTTGCTGCGACACCACGGGAACCACGCCATCGCTCTCGGCCAGGAACGTGTCCAGTGCTTCCAAGCCCGATGCGAGGCGGTCGCCGTCCATGGCGTCCAACACCGACGCGAGCTGGTCCACGGACGACCGAATCCGTCCCGCGAGCGAGGCGGTCACGTCGGCGTCTCCTCCGGAGACCGCCGGAAGGACCGGAAGGGCAGGGCCGTCCGGGCCGACCCAGACGCAGGCCTCCAGGCTGTCGTCGCGGTCGAACCGCAGACGCCATGGATCCGCTCGGGTACCCTCTCCGAGGACGTCCAGGCCTGTCTCGTCCAGGAACGGACCGTGCCCGAGAGGAAGCTGGTCGCCCAGCCACGCGTGGGCGAGCCGAAGGTGGTGCGTAAACGGCACCTGCCCGTCAGCTGCCGGCCCGCTGACCAGCTCCGCGAGCCACGTTCGCACGGATCCGAGTGGATCGGTGAGCAGCGCGCCCGTGGTTCCGCCCAGGAGGGGTAGGTCGGCCGGCAGGTCCCACGCTCCTCGTCCGAATCCGGCGAGGGTGGCCAGGATCTGACCGTCGCGCCCGCCCCAAGACCGTGCGGCCCGCCAGACCAGGCCCCGAACCATCTCGTCCAACTGGGCCGTGCTGAGCCCGAGTCCCGCCGCGGTCGCAGCCGGGTTGGAGAAATCCAGCGCGGCAGTGGGGAACCGAAGGTCGAACGCCGGTCCTGCGGATCCGTCGATCGTCACGACGACGCCGGACGCCCGCGCGTCCCAAGAGACCGAGTGCCCGGGCATCCAGTCCACGGAGCTGCTCAGTGAGCGAGCGCGAATCGCGAAGCTTCCCATCTCCGAGGGGACGGGCAACGGGTCGATTGTGAGCCGCCCCTGGAAGCGGGCGCCGACTTCGAGCGAGGGAGCGCCGCTGGAGGGGATGGTGAAGGCCACGAGCTCCGCGACCCCGGCCGTGTGGAAGGGCGGATGCTCAGCGGCCACGGCGAGCCCCACCCGGATGCTCTCTGTGCCGGCCTGGGTGACCCGCCACGCGTCGACACGGACGGTGGCGATTCCGGAACTGGCCAGGTGGAAGCGCCACGGGTTCGCGGCCGTGCCCGTGCCGGACACCCCCGCAGCGCCCACCATAGCGGCCAGCTCGGCGTGCAGTTCGGCCCACGTCTCGGACCCGTGCTGGAGCACCGCCCGATGGTAGGCCCCGATCGCTCCCAGCGGGTCGACGAGGAAACGGGGAAGGTCGAGCGTGTGGGGCCAGGACGCACCGGCCGAGGCCGGCCGCTTGAGTCCTGTCAGTGCCAGCAGGTGCTGGCCGGGGCCCGGTCCCACGACGGCGTCGAGCGCGGCCTCGACGGACGCAGCCGCGAGCCCGCCGACCGCTTCGGCCTGCGTCAAGTCGACTCGGTCGTGTGTCGTGCCGTCGATGACGACCTCGAAGGCCTCGAGAACCGGTGCGATGGAGCTTCCGTCCCAGCGCGCACCCCCTTGGACGCGTCCGCACGCAAACGCGCCCCCAGAGGGAACGAGCGGACGCGGCGAGCGCACCAGCACCTCCACGTCCGGCGCCAATACCGGATCGTCGAGGCCTTGGTAGGGGAGACCGAAGAGCACCGCGCGGGCCACCACGTGCGTCCCGTCGGCGTTGGTGTGCTGATCTTCGCCGGCGCGGAGCTGGAATCCGGGCCAGAGGCGCCCGTCCTCCACGGCAACCGTCACGTCGAGCGAGAAGTGGTTCTCTCGGAAGAGGGAGACCCGCCACGGGTCCCGCGACGTGCCGCCGCCGGTCACGGCCGTTGGAGCGCCGGCCAGGCCGGCGAGATGGCCTAGCCAATCCGCCAGGCCCGCGCCCTCCGCCAGGGTCCGAATCCAGCCACGGAACGCGGACGGATCGGTCGGGAGCTGGACAATGGGCAACGGCGGGATATTGGGCGCTCCGCCGAGCCCGAAGAGAGGGAGGAGGTGATCCTTCAGCTCGGTAGGCGCCCCCGCCTGGCTCAGGGCGTCTTCGAGCAGTCCGATCACCAGGTCGACCACGTCCTCGCCAAGCTCGCTGGCGTCGAGGATACGGTTTGAAACCGGCGCGGAGCCCAGCTGCAGCCCGACCAGCTCGATTACCGGATCGACATCGAAGCTAGGCTCGAACTGGAGCTCGATCGCCGCTTCGATTGCCGTGAGCCCGATCGGCGGTCCGGCCAGCGCCACAGGTACGTGTAGCTCGATTCGGAGCGGCCCTCCTTCACTCCCGACAACGGGGCTCGGTGCCGCTCCGCCGCCAGTCGCTTCGACCAAGGGCACGGTAAGGCCGATTCGGACGCCGTTCGGCGCCGTGAGCGTTCCCGCGACCCCGAGCTGGAGTGTGCTTCCGGAGGACTCGGTCGTCAGGAAGACGGCGATGCCGGCGTCCTCGACGATCTTGCGCCAGCCGTCCGGCGCGCCGGGCGTCTCGGGGAGGAGCTCGTCGAGAAGCTCGACCGTGGCGTCGCGCTGAGCGGTGTCGCTGAGGATCTGGGAGATCGTCTCGATCGGGTGCTCGAACCAACCCGCGTTGAGGTTGCCGTCGGCGTCGAGTAGGCCGATCGACTGCGCGAATGCGCGGGCATGGGTGCCGACGTCGGCGTCCTGTACGCTCATCGTGAGCCTTCCGTGGACGCCGGCCAGCTTCGGACCGGCTCAGGGGGCGTCGAAGCCTCGAAGAGGACGTCGCTCCCCTCCACCCAGATCCGTCCGGGAACGCCCCCGGCGACGCCGGCTCTGTCCCGCGCTTCGTCGAGGATGCCGGCCCACAGCGCCGCCTGGATGGATGGTCCCCAGCGAGCGGCGAGGCCGGGATGGCCGGTGGGAAGCTCTTCGGTCACGGCGATCATGGTGCCGTCTTCGCGGGAGTCTCCCACCGCGAAGGGCACGCTCATGGTCTCCCGACCGGTTTGGTCGGACTCGAGATCGAGCGTCGCGACGATCAGCCCGGGATGCACCTCGATCGCCAGCGAGTCGAGGTGGACCAACACCTCCTCGCCGACATCGGCCCAGACGACCTGATTCGCGGAATCGCCGTCAGCCCCGGAGAGGTTCTTCCGCAGAGACTCGCCAAGCGAGGCCGGAGAGATCGCATCGATCGATGCGTCGGGCTCGTAAGGGGATCGAGTGAGCCGGAACCAAAAAAGCCAGGCGAAGAAGGCGATGATCAACAACGCCGCGATCACCAGCCAGAGGGCCCCCAGCTCCATCATATGTTCCGATGGAGAGGTGGAAAGAAGGCCCTTAGCGTCATCGCCACGGAACCGGCGGCGCACTGATCTCTCGTCGCCGCCGGGAGACCCCGGAACCGCTGCGGCGGGCGGAACATCGACCGTTCCGGCATGATCTTCTTCCCCCCGTTTGCCGAGCGATGTGTGGCACGCCTGGTCGGTGGTTAGTCGTCGAGGGGGACCCGTAGCCCGGCCATCTGCCTGACGCTACGGCCGACGCTACACCAGGCCGTCCAACGCCCATCATGGGCCGACAGGCTCGGATTGGCATCGCGCAAACGCGGGAACTTCGGCGGTTGCGGAAAGGATGTGCGACACCGAGTCATCGAGGCCGTCGTCCGCGGCGGTAACCGGGGTCACCTGTAATCTCCAAGCCGGGTCTTCGGTTGTAGTAAGCGGGACCCGGAGACCCGGCCACGTGGAGTCAACGACCTCAAAGGGAGCGGAAAATGAGGATCGGCCGTCGGATGAGTTGGTGTTGGGCGATCATCGCCTGGCTCGCCGGATCCGCCTGTGCCGCAGATGATCCGAGCCATCCCGCCGCCTTGGTCAGGGACTCTGCGGGCGTCCGCATCGTCGAGATCACCGGCCTAGAAGGCGGGCAAAGTCTGACCCCGGTACATGTGACCGACCTGATGCCCCCGGATGGCGTTCTCAACGCTACCCCGTGGGGCGTTACCGCCAACTCTGCGAACGGTCGCATCTACGTGGCGGATCGCTTCAGCAACCGTGTCGTGATGTTCGACGCAGCGGGGAGTTTTCTCGGCGTTCTGGGGCGACCGGGCTCGGGTCCGGGCGAGTTCCGCTCACCATCGGCCGTCTATCTGGGCACCGACGACGTGCTGCGGGTCTGGGACACCAGCCGTGGTGTCATCAGCCGGTGGGCACCCGACGGGGAGTTCCTGGGCGAAGATCGGCCGGATTTGCAGTACTGGGGACCGGGATTCGTCTCCGACGGAGAGCGCCTGATCACGGTGACCACAAGCCCGTCGGATAGAGGGCTGGGAATGGATCAGCGGCTCGAGGTTCTCCGCGCAGGGACTCGTTCCACGCTCTACGACCTGCACCTGCCGATGCAGATGATGGAGCTTCCGTGCATGACTCGACCCGGGCCGACGGTCCTTGCACCGACTCTGACATGGGCGAGCCGCGGAGAAAGCACCTTCGTCCACCAGAGCCCCGATTACCGGGTGGACGTGTTCGAAGACACGAGGTTAGTGGCCAGCATTCGTCGCTCGGTGCCGCCGATATCGGTGACGGAGGAGATGGCGGCTGAAGCGGTCGAGTTTGGCCCGACGCCGTATCGCGGGCTACTTCGCACGTGCAGTGTGACGCCTGCACAGGTGGTTCGCGCCGTGGGCCATGAGGACCGTGTGGCGCCGATCATGGCACTGGCCGCACACCCCGACGGCGGGATTTGGGTAACCCGAACCGAGGACGGCATCAATCCGTCGTCGGTGGATGCGTTCGCACCGGACGGAGCGTTCCGGTTCGCGCTCGACGTGCTCGCCGCCGTGGTCGCGTTCCCGTCGGCGTCGTCGTTCCTGACAATGCGGATGGACCGAACAACCGGCCAGCCTATGCTGTCGCTCTACTCCCTCGATGCCACGGTCGTGGCTCGAGAGCCGGAAGTCGTGCCGTCGACAGGTCGAGACGAGGACCCCGCAAGGCCGGGTGCTCGGACGGTCGAGGCGAACTGGTCCCCGCCGCCAGCGGACGAGGAGCTCGCGGTGGGCGATGAGTTCCGGGACTGCGCAGGGTGTCCGCGGATGGTCGTCGTCCCACCGGGTCGCTTTCTCATGGGGAGTCCGGAGGGTGAAGCTGCCCAGGAGCTGGCTGCGCGTTGGCATCACCTCTTCGTGGACGAGCGGCCTCAGGTCCAAGTTGAGATCCGCTACGCTCTGGCGTTCGGGAAATACGAGGTGACGTTTGCCGAATGGGAGCAGTGCCACGAGGCGGGCGGCTGTACGTCCGATCCCGACGACGAGGGGTTCGGACGGGATGACCGGCCGGTGCTCAACGTCGGTCCGCGCGATGCGCGAGAGTACCTGGCATGGCTCAGCGACCGGACCGGCAAGACCTACCGCCTGCCCAGCGAAGCCGAGTGGGAATTCGCGGCTCGCGCCGGCTCCAGCACTGCTCGGTACTGGGGCCAGGAGATCGGTGAAGGGCAGGCCGCCTGCGACGGATGTGGCGGTCGGTGGAACGGTCACTCGACCGCTCCCGTCGGCTCCTTTGCGGCCAACGGTTTCGGGCTTCACGACATGTTGGGAAATGCCACGGAATGGGTGTCCGACTGCTATTTCAGGGGCAACGACGCCGGTCCGAACGACGGCGGACCGGTACGGGAGGCTTCACCCTACTGGAATGGCGAGAACTGTACCGTCTACGTGCTCCGCGGTGGCGCCTGGCGGACCGAGACCTGGATCGTGCGAGCGGCGGGGCGGACGCCGTACAACACGAAGGGTCCCTGGGGGCTCAACGGCTCTGCGTCGACCGGCCTACGGGTGGTACGGGAGCTGGATGCCGCCTCGGACGGCGGGGAATCGGACCCTGGCTCCGGCGCGGCCTTTTGAGGACGGAAGGGGCGCTCACAACGACCTTTAGCCCTCCGTCTTCGGCGGCCGCCTGAGTGGTTCGAATCCGTGGAACCGTCCCGTGGCCTTGACTCCTCCGTTACCATCGATGGGTGTTCAGCACACTGCTCCAAAGGGTGGACATATCAGTACTCGTCGCGACCAAACGGGAAAAAGACCTTCGATTCAGACGGCCGAGCTGCGGGGTGTCGGTCGGCGACTCGGCCAGCTCGCTGTAGCCCGCTATGAGCAGGCCGGCAAGTTCCGTGTGAGGCAACAGGAGCAGCTTCGGGGCGCTCTTCGTGCCGCCGGCGAGGCCCTCGGATGGAGGCCGTTGACTCGGGGCTCGGCAGAGACCGAAGCGGTCGCGGCGGACATCCAGCGGCTGACGCGGGCCGGCATTCGGCAGTTGGAGCGGGATCTCGAAGCAGAGATCACGGAGAAGCGCAACGAGGGTCGGCAACTGAAACAAACGGTGACCGCGCTGGCGAAGCTTGCGGAGAAAGACGAAGCGGCGTTCCCCGCGGAACTCGAGTATTGGTACACTGCCAAGGACGGCGGGGACGGGCTCATGACGAAGACGGAGACCGTCGTGCTCGAGGATCCCGGCGAAGCCGAGAAGATGGCAGAGAAGCTGGAGCAACGGCTCGACCGGCTCGGCCTCCTTTCGGATCAGATGGTCGAGCAACTGAAGCGGCGACAGCAGACCATATCCGCAGCGAAGGCCGAGGTGAGTAGCTTCGTCCGAGGCACGGCTTGGCTAGTGGACGAGGTGCTCGCGACGCTGACGTAGGTTTAGGAGGGTCTCACTTCGGGCCGTCCGTTGGAGAAGATCCGCGACATGGGAGCGGCTTCGACCACGAAATCGGCTCCCAACTGCGTCAGCCGCCGTCTCCCCCACCACGGGGTTCTTCGGGGAGGGGCATTGGCTCGTTGGTGCCCACTACGTTGGGCGACCGCCGCTCCACCGTGTCCAGAGCCATAGCGACGGGAAGCGGACCGGTCGCGAACGGAGGAAGCTCGAAGGGCAACGCTCTCAACGAGTCACCGACCTGGCGGGCCTGAACCAACTCGGAGAGGCTGTCCGAGACCATGGTCGCCGATCTCCGATCCTGCTCGGCAACACATCCGGCCAGAAGGAGCGTGAGGCAAACCGGCGTGAAGCGGCGAGTGCGCGAATGCATGACGGCCTCCCCCTAATCCCGAGTGAACCAGTTGTGCACTGCGTAGTCCGGACGACTCGGACTCACGAAGTCCGTGTACGTGTAGACCCATAGTTGGCCGGGCCGGTACTGCGACATCCGCGCGTAGACGTACCGGCGCGCGAATCCGTGGTCGTAGGTCGCAAAGATGTGGTCGGACTCGAGTCGACGAGCGCCGACCTCACCCCAATCACAGTCGGTCGGAGAGCACTTGCCGAGTATGTGGACGTACCATGCAGGACCGGGCGGGTACAGTTCACCGTTCAAGATCTGATCCTGGCACACGAATCTGAGCTCGATGTGCGTGAGACTTCGGGTATTGGGGTCGGCATTGGTCCACCCGCCCATCTCGGTGGGCAGGATACAGCTGAGCGGCAGCGGGGCACTCACGTTCGCCGTGTGGGCTGTCGGTGCGGGGGCGGTGAGCAACGGTGTCAGCGCCAGAAGCGACAGCAGGCTCAAGCTCCTCATGCGGACCTCCTTTTGGGTAACCCGTCTACGGTGTCTCACCGTCCATTGGTGTTCCGGTCGCGTACTCGTAGGGCGACCGCCGCTCATATCACGTCGAACGCGTGGTCGAGCAGCATGATCGTCGTGCAGCCGAGCACTTCCGCGTTCCCGTGGCGGCTCAGGAGATGGCCGCCGATCACCTTCGCCGCCTCTTCCGGAGGCGTTCCGTCGGGGACGTTGTTGACGTTCTGAACGGTCAGGTGGACGTCCCAGCGTCCGGGCTCCTCGTCAGGTGGCAACTGTACCGCTCCGCTGAAGCAGCACCGGATCGCCTCCAGCTCATGTCCTTTGAACGCGAGGCTTGGGATCTCGAAATGGACGCTCGAAGCGAGCTCCTCGCCCACGTGCGCGACGAACCCGTCTTCACGGACCGCATGGATGCAGTAGCGCAGAATGAGCCCCTCACCACCACCGCCGGATACGATCACTCGAACGATGCCGTCGCCCACCAGCTCGAGCTGATGCGTGACGCCTTGGTCACCGGGTGACGTCGCGTCGGCCACCCTCACGCCGGCCGCGTTGTACGCTTCCAGGCGAACCGGTTGGTTGAAGTGCATCACGTCGACAATCACGCGACTGGCGGGTTCATGCGTCAGGACCAGACGATTCTGCGGCACGAGGAGTCCCTGGTCCGGGCCGGCCCAGTCCACGACCTGCACGGCGAGCTGTGCCGGATCGAAGTACCCCAGCCACGCGAAGGCGCCCTTGTAGGGATAGGATCCCACGGGGTAGTCGTCGAAGTCGACGCACAGACGCTGCGTCTCTCCGTTGCCCGGCGGATCGTGCGGGAAGGTCCGGGGACAAGCCGTCGGATGTAGGACCGCACGAAGCGCAGTGTCCGGAGCGCTGTGCGGGATGAGATGCGCGACAACGTGATACGAATCACAGGCTCGTGGCTGATAGTCCCAGATGGCCGCGGTCAGCTCTACCCATTCACCGGGGAGATAGCTGGTCTTGTCGGTTGCGATCATCTTGCCCAGCAGGAACTGCGTGTTGACCCGCGTCTCGGAGACGTCGTGGCCGAGCACCGCGTTCGTAGTCTCCCGCCGATACGCCCACTTCACGTCCGTCCGAAACGGCACGCCCGGGAGCGGCAGGTTCGCGTACTCGATGGCCATGTCGACCCACTCGCGCTCGGTCAGATCGCCCGGCTCGGGAAGGGTGTTGTCCTGGCCGCGCCTGATGGGGTCGCGGTAGTCGCTCGCGGCGGCGGCAATGGCCGCGGCCGCTGCGCCCGCATAAAGGCCGGCGGCCAGCGGGGAGGGGGCCTCCCACTCGATCAGGGACGTGAGCAGCGGGCCACAGGCGAGCACCTTTCCCACCGCCTCGACATGATCTCCTCCGGTAGGATGGCCGGGTTGGATAATCTGATCGCCCTCGCTCCCGTCCTCGGCCCACACGTGCCAATTGGAGAGGGCAACCGGCGCGTTCGTGGCGTTGTCACGGGCCAGTACGCCGAGCGTGCCGGAGCCGTTGAACCAGTAGATGTTGCCCTCAGAATTACTGGTGGCCACACCGCCGAGCAGCGGATCGAACTTGGTCTCGTCCCGCTGACCCGCAGACGCCGGCCGCGACGTGTCCACCTGGACGTCGGTCGGGAATCCCTCGATCTCATCCGGAATGGGCGTGGAGGCGTGGGCTTCGATCAATCGCTCGGTGGGCAGCTTGCGATGTACGTAGAAGATTAGGCAGGGTCCGTCGTTGAGCTTCCCGCTCCGCATCGGAAGCCCCCAACCGACGGCCTTCACGTTCGGGTCGTCCCGGTATTCGCGGTGCAGCCGCGCTGCCAGTTCCTTCAGCCTCTGAACCGCGTCATTCTCGGCCATGGATTCTGCCTCAGAGGGTGATGTTCAAGAGGTTCTGCACGTCTTCGAGCAGTGACGCCCGACCCAGCGTGTCGTCGTCCGTTCCGGAGTGGTGCAACGCGACCGGTCGAAGAGACGCCGTGTGGACCCAGATCGACCCCGAGTCGCCTCCTTGGCTGACCGGTTCGTTGAAATCCGGGTCGGTCTGAATGGTCAACTGATCGATGTTCCACGTCGACTTGTCGTGCCCGAGCGGAGCGAGTCCCGTCATGAGCCCGTGCGAGACCCCGGTCGTCGCGCCCGACTTGTGCACCTTGCGCTGAGGGTCGTCCATGGGGAGCGCCAGGATGGTATCGATCTCGGCCCTGGTCATGACGGGTCCGTTGAGGGTGATGTTCCCGTCGAGGCCGGTAACGGCGTTCTGGAGGTCCTCATCGGATTGCGCATCGAGCGTCGTGAGAAACGCGAGCGCGCGATCGGTGTCGAGCATACACAGGGCCGCGTCGACATCGTCCCGTTGGAAGCGGCCGAGAGTTCCGATGACCAGGTCTTCGTCCTGATACGCGACATCGGCGGCTTCCGCGAGAGCGCCGGCCAGCAACAGCACGATCGCGATGATCAGGAGCAGGCACTTCCACCAGGGATCGTCGAACGGAATCGGTCCGTATTGGCCGTCGAAGGGTGCCCTGGGCGTGACGGTGAACGAGAACTTGGTCGGGAAGGCGTAGAACGGATCGAGGCAGAATCGCCCATCGCCAGGACCTCCCGGCTCGCCGTGGGATCCGCCGCCACCGGGCCCGCAGGCGCAGTAGCAGGCGAGGATGTCGCGGATGAGGCAAGGGTCGATATCCCTTCCTTCGAGCAGTGCGCGCAGCGCTCCCCGAAGCCGCTCGATGGTCTTGGGATCCCTGAGGCCGGAGCGATTTCCGGGTGCGCACGGACGCCGCGCCCTACGGCCACCCTCACGGTCGATCGCGATCTCTTTCAAACGGAGACGAAGCGTGCCTTGGAGCACCTCCGACACGATCTCCCCAGTGTAGGTGTCGACCCGTGTGCGGCTGACGAAGATGCTCTTCTTGACCCGCCGCGCCGGGTGATTCGGATCGGCCATTCCCGATGTGTTCCGGCAGACGAACTCGACTTCGTGCTTTCTCGGCGTCGCCGCGGTCACGTCGACCTTGAAGTAGACGGTTCGCGAGGACCCGGGAACGAGGGGCCCGAGGACGATGCCGGTTCCGTGCTGGGTCTGGCCCAGCGAAGCCAGCTCCGTCTGAGACCACGAGTCGATCACCGTAATGCCGCGCATGGCGAGCTGTGCTCGGCTGGCCGGCGAGATGTCCAACACGTGGGCATTCGTGAACGGTCGGCCCCACCTGTTGGTGACCCGCACAGCCATGTAGTAGGTCCCCAACGCGGTCTCGAAGATCCCGTCGGGCATCTGGAAAAGATCGGTGGTACGAACCGCGTACGGCCGGTACGGGATCTCCAGCATGGTCCCGTCGAGATACCGGGCATCCCACTCGATATCCTCGAAGTCCTCCACGGGGAGTGGATCTTCCGACCCGATGCGGGCACGAATATCCACACGCTCCAGCCCCGGATCGAACACCATCGCGGAGGGCTGCCACGGGTGGGCGTCGGATTCCCGGTATTGGCCGGTGAGCGTCCAGGCGGGTCCCTCTGCGACGACGTCGAGGCCGACCGTCGGAGGATAGTTCCCGTTTCCCGAGGTCGCGCCGTCGATGACGAAGCGGTTTTCCCAGTTGTGGATAGCCTTGGTGACCTTGAGCGACCAACGCCCGAACAGATGAACACTCATTGCCACCATGTCACTCTCTCGACCACGGTCCTCCCCCTGTCGCGCCAGTCACGAGGCCATACCGCATAGAGGTACGCGCGAGGTGGAAGTGGAACCGGACATCCAGGTGTGGATCCGGCGGTCTCAGGCGGTTGCCGGAGCCCCCCTCACGTCGTCAAATGACACGCGCTGAGGTGCCCGTCCCCCACCGCCTTCAGCTCCGGAACCTCCTGCGCACAGATGGCTTGGGCGCGAGGACAGCGGCTTCGGAAGACGCACCCGGAGGGAGGATCGATCGGGCTGGGGATGTCGCCGCTGAGGGCGATCCGCTTCCGCTGACGTCCGGGGTCGGGTACCGGCACGGCGGAGAGTAGCGCCTCGGTGTAGGGGTGATTCGGCTGACCGTAGAGCGCCTCGGAGGGGGCGATCTCCATGATCTTCCCGAGGTACATCACCGCCACCCGGTCGCAGATGTGCTCCACAACGGCCAGGTCGTGGGCAATGAAGAGCAGCGTCAGGTCGAGCTCGTCCTTGAGGTCGCTCAGCAGGTTGATGACCTGGGCCTGGACGGATACGTCGAGGGCGGACACGGGCTCGTCGGCAACGATGAACTCGGGGTTCACGGCAAGGGCTCGGGCAATCCCGACCCGTTGGCGCTGTCCGCCGGAGAACTCGTGGGGGAACCGGTCCAACTGGTCGGCGGAGAGCCCCACCTGCTCCATGAGGCGGAGGGCGCGCTCGCCTCTGTCGCCCGGTGTGCCGATGCGGTGTAGCGCGAGCGCGTGCCCGATCACGGTTCGAACCTTCTCCCGGGGATTCAGGCTGGCGTAGGGATCCTGGAAGATGATCTGCATGCGCTTCCGAAAGCGGCGCATCTCGTTTTTTGAGAGCTCCAGGACATCGGTGCCGTCGAAGACCACCCTCCCTTCGGTGGCCTCCTCGAGGCGGAGGATGAGCCGTCCTACGGTGGTCTTCCCGGACCCGCTCTCCCCCACGAGGCCGAGTACCTCTCCGCGGTTCACGGCGAACGAGACCCCGTTCACGGCCTGGACGTAGTTGACCACCCGGTTCAGCGTGCCGCCCCGGACGGGGAAGTGCTTCACGAGGCCGTCCACCCGGAGCAGCTCCTCGGTCATGGGGAGACCTCGGCGGCCAGGTCCAGCTCCCGCCAACGCACGCAGCGAACCTCGTAGCCGTCGTCGGAGATGCGCTCCAGGGCCGGAGGCGTCTCCCGGCACCGGGGCTCGGCGTGGGCGCACCGCGTGGAGAAGCGGCATCCGGGGTGTCGCTCGGCCAACGAGGGCACATTCCCCGGAATGGTCCTGAGGCGCTGTCCCGCTCTCCGGCTGCCCAACCGGGGGATCGACGCGATGAGGCCGGCGGTGTAGGGCATCTTGGGGCGGCCGAAGATCTCCTCCACGGGGCCGCTCTCCACCACCTGTCCGGCGTACATCACCACCACCCGCCGGGCCATCTGCGCCACGACGCCCAGGTCGTGCGTGATGAAGATGATGGCCATGCCGAGCCGGGCCTGGAGCTCCTCCATGAGCTCCAGGATCTGGGCCTGGATCGTGACGTCCAGGGCAGTGGTGGGCTCGTCGGCGATGAGGAGGCTCGGGTTGGAAGCCAGGGCCATGGCGATCATGGCGCGCTGCCGCATCCCCCCGGACATCTCGTGAGGATAGTTGTCGACCCGCCGGCCAGGCTCGGAGATGCCCACGGTCTCGAGCATGGCGACGGCCCGCTCTCGAGCCTCCGCGCCGGAGAGCTGTTCGTGTTCGATCAGCACCTCGGCTATCTGGGCGCCAACGGTGTGCACGGGGTTCAGGCTGGTCATGGGCTCCTGGAAGATCATGCCGATCTCCTTGCCCCGAACCGCCCGCATCTGCTCTTCGGGGAGCGTGGTGAGCTCCCGTTGGCCGAGCCGGATCGAGCCTCCGGTGATGCGGCCGACCCGTGCCGGGAGGAGGCGCATGATGGAGAGCGCCGTCACCGATTTACCCGACCCGCTCTCCCCCACAATGGCGAGCGTCTCGCCGGCGTCCAGGTCGAACCCCACCCCGTCCACGGCCACCAGGGGATCCCGCCCACCCAGAATGAAGCTGGTCTGGAGGTCCCGCACCTCCAGCAGCGGCGGGCCGCTCACTCGCCCGCTCCGCCGGTGAGGATCCCGCCGGGCTTCACCGGAGCCCCACCTCCTCCAGCGCCTGGGCCACACCGTCCAGGTGGGTCAGGTGCATCGACGCGTAGTTGGGCGCCAGGACCACGCCGTCTCCTCCGGCCCGGTAGGTGGCCATGACGGAGCGGTACACGATGTCTCGCGAGCACTTCGCGGTCTCGGGACGGGTGCGGGGGGCGTCCACCCCGACGCCCATGTAGACCTTGGCCCGGCCCTCCACACCCCGCACGGCATCCGCGCACTGGCCATAGACATAAGTGTCGGGGTCCATCCCGGTGGCCACCAATTCGTCGAAGGACGCCTCGTTCAGCCCAAGGATCCGGAACAGTCCGCGGGTGGCCTCGTCGGGCCCGAAGTCCCGGAGAACCGTCTTACGAAAGAAAGAGAGCTCGCGGGACCAGACTTCGCCGGCCTGATGCTGGTAGGTGATGGGCTTCACGAAGTCCGCATACCGAGTTTGCTCCGACCAGGGCCACTGCGCGCGGCGGATCAGGTTGAAGTGGTTGCGATTCCACACGTTGAGTCCGAACGGAAGCTCGGGCCGACACCACTTCACGAGCCCATAGAGCTCACGGTCCAGGTCCTTGTTGCGCTCCAACCAGAACTTTTCCCAGACCAGGGCTTCGGGGTTGTCGAGCAGCATCCGGAGGAAGGTGATCAGCGTGCCGTCTGGAAATGACTTGCCCGCGGCCGCCTCCTGCATGAAGTCGTACAGACGGAGGAGGGCCTGCCGGCATCCCTCCACGTCGATTCCACGTTCTGACGCCTCCCTGCGGGCCGGCGGGGAAAAGTCGCCCGGGGCGCCGCCTTGAATGAGAGTGTCCAAGGGGGAGTTCCGCTCGTTGCACCACATCACGCCGTCGATGGGGTGGTTGCGAACCTGGTCCTCGATCATGGAGTGGATCCAGCGCCGGTACCCGGGATTGGAGGTCGAGGGAGATCCGCTCAGCCGCCCGAACACGTCGACCTCCATGGCCTGAGCCAGCGTGGGAATCTCGACGTTCCCCGCCGAACCGTGCCCGGCGTACTTGAAGAACGGCTCCATCAGCTCGATGTAGACCTTCATTCCCCGCGCATGCGCCTCGGGGATCACCATCTTCAGGATGTCCTTGCCCCTGAACTCGGGGTCGCGGCTCCGGTAGTCCGCCATGAACGTGTCGGCGTAGTACCGGGGGTCGGGATCGAAGTATGCGCCCCCGCGCATCTGGTAGGGCTCGGGGACGCCGTGGTCGGGCCACCCGTCCAGCTCATGGCTGATCGACCGGCCGGACTTGAGGCCCAGCCAGCTCACGGTGCCGAGCATGAGCACGTTGACCCCGACACGGTCTTGGAGCGTGTCCAAAACGGTGTCCACCCCCTCGTCCACGAAGCTGATGGGGCTGATCTGGATGCCGACGAAGCGGTCTTTGGATTCGGGGCCGGTCATGGGGCGGATCGGGCGAGGGAGGTGAACGAGGCGACGCGCTCCATCGCCTCCCGGATAAGCGGGAGCGGCTGCAGGTAGCTGATGCGGATGTAGTCTTGGCTGGTGTCTCCGAACATGGTGCCGGGAAAGAGCATGACCCCCGTTTCCCGAAGGAGGCGCTCGCAGAACTCGGGCGAGGGAAGTCCGGTGGAGGAGACGTTCGTGTAGATGTAGAAGGCGCCCCCGGGATGGCCGTAGGTGAATCCGGCTTCGTCGAGGGCGGGCATGAGCCAGGCCCGACGCTCGGCGTATGCAGCCAGCATCGCATCGATGGGCTCCTGCGGGCCGGTCAGGGCCGCCAGCGCCGCGTGCTGACTGATCGTGCACGCGTTGATGGAGAGCGTGTGCCTGGGCTCGGTCAGCATCTCCACCAGGTCTGCGGGCGCTGCGAGGTATCCGACCCGCCACCCGGTCATCGCATACGTCTTGGAGAAGCCGTTGAGCGTAACCGTCCGCTCCCGCATTCCGGGAAGCGTGGCGATGGAAAGGTGCTCGTTGGGCGGGTAGATCATCCTTCCGTAGATCTCGTCGGCCACGACGATCAGGTCGTGCTCCATGGCCAGCTCGGCAATGGCGCGGATGGCGTCGGGAGGCGTGACGGCGCCGGTGGGGTTGTTGGGGGAGACCAGGACGAACATCCGGGTGCCCGACGTAATCCGCTTTTCGATCTCGGCCACGTCCAGGGCGAAGTCGTCGCGCTCGAACGTGGGAACGGGCACGGGCGTGCCGCCGCAGAGGCGGACCGCCGTGTCGTACGTCGTGAAGCGCGGGCTCGTGATGAGGACCTCGTCCCCGGGCGAGCAAAGCCCGAGCATTGTCAGCATGATCGCTTCCTGGGCGCCCGCGGTGACGATGACTTCGTCGGCTCCGTAGTTCAGCCCGTACTGCGTGCCCAGGTCGTCGGCGATGGCCTCCCGGAGCGGCCGGATTCCGGTGGGGCCGGTGTAGTGGTGGTGGTTTGCGTCGAGAGCCGCCTTCGCGGCCTCCACGATGTGCGCGGGCGTGTGGAAATCGGGGTCGCCCCGGCCCAGGGCGATGACGTCGGTCAGCCCGGCGGCGATGCCCAGCATTCGGGTGCGGAACGCTCCGTCCTCCTCGACGATGCGGGGTGCCAGGCGGTCGGTCAGGAGGCTCATCCGTGCATCCTCCGTCCCCCCACGAACGTGGTCCGTACGCGCTCCAGCGCATGCAGGTCCTGGTCTGGGCTGCCGTCTACCACAATCAGGTCGGCGGCTTTTCCGACCTCGAGTGTGCCCACCAGGTGGTCCATCCGAGACAGCCGCGCTGCCCGAACTGTGATGGCCGCGAGTGCATCCATGTGGTCGGCGCACACGCCGACCTTCACCATGAAGGCCAGCTCGGGGGCGATCACGTCGTGCTCGACTGCCGGGCTTCCCGCGTCGGTGCCGAACACGATGGGGACGCCCGCGCGGGCGGCCTTCACCAGGCCCTCGTAGCGGGCCGGGTCGGCGACGGCCTTTTGCCGCTCCTCGATCTTCCATTCCGGGATTCCAAAGCGGCGTGCGATCTCGGGCTGACTTTGTTGGACCAGGGGCGCGAACGTGGTGACGATGGGGATCTCCTTCTCCAGGAGCAGCGCAACGGTTTCGTCGGACATGGAGCCGCCGTGCTCGATGCAGTCCACCCCGAACCGGGCCACCCGCTCGATACAGGCGTCGTAGGTGGCGTGCGCCGTGATCGGGAGTCCGTTCCGGTGCGCCTCGTCGACGACCGCGTCCAGCTCCTCATCCGTGAACTCGAGGGTGTCGTGGCAGGCCATGATCTTGATCAGGTCGGCGCCTCCCCGCACCTGCTCCCGCACCGCCCGGCGCATCTCGTCCGCGCCGCTGGCCTCGCGGCAGACCCAGTAGGTGTGCCCGCCGGTCTGGATGATGGCCGCCCCACAGACCTTGAGCCGCGGACCCGGGAAGATGCCCTGCTCGACGGCCTGTTTCGAGAACAGGTTCATGTCGTGGAAGCCGAGGTCGCGGACCATGGTGACCCCGGCGCGCAGGCTCTTGAGCATGTTCGCGGCGGCCTTGAACGCCGACATGGGCCGCGGGTCGTCCATGGACTGACGGGCCAGGTCGTGGATCCCGTCCCAGTTGAGGTGTGCATGGCTGTTGATGAGGCCCGGCATGAGGGTGCCGCCGGTCTCTTCCACCGGAGCCGAGCCCGCGTCCAGATCGGCCCGCGGACCCACCGCGGCGATGGCCCCGTTCTTCAGCTCCACGAACCCGTCTTCGATGACGTCCGCGGCCGCTGCGTCTCCGGCCATGGTCAGCACCCGTCCCGTGAGCACCAGGTGCTCGGTGGGCAGGTCGAACATGGGCTTGGTGATCTTCTGATATCGCCAGGCGGCGGGTTCGGGCATGCTGCGGGCTCCTCAGCAGGGCAGGGTGCTGGACTCGGGAGGGTGCTGCATCTGGAACCGGCTCGCCAGGTCCACCCGGTCCGGGCCGACCACGTCCACTCCCGTCCTCTCGGCCCGATGCCGGAGCCGTTGGCGAACCGCATCCCGGAACGAGGGTGGGAGCGGCCTCAAAGCGTCGCGTTCTCCCACGGCCCCACGACGACGATTCCGGCATCCACGCCCAGCTCCCTCCCCAGCGCGCGGAGGTCGTCGAGCACCGCGTTCTCCAGGGGGACTCCGGCCGCGGACTTCCGCTCCACTCGACGCGCTTCCTGCTCACCCGGGATGAGGATCTCGGTGAACCCCGGCCGGAGCGCTCTCGACTTCACCATGGCGGCGAAGTCGTCCATCCGCCGGCGAAACTCGTCGAGCGGCATGAACCACTCGATGTCGATTGCGGTCAGGGTATGACTCACGTCCATTTTCCCGGGGTCGGCGTAGGGCGTGAGGCCGTACCCGCCTCCGGCGATGACTCCGGTCAGGACGTCGGTCATGAAGGCCAGCCCATACCCCTTGTAGGTGCCGATCCCGAGGAGGGCCCCGGCCATGGCCGCGTTGGGATCGTCGGTCTCGTGACCTTGTGGAGTGAGCGCCCAGTCGACGGGCATGGGCCGCCCCTCTTCCGCGTGCCAGCGCATCATGCCCTTGCCCGCGGTCGTAAGGGCGATGTCCAGGATCGCGTGGAATCCGAGACCCGTCGGGGCGGCGATCCCCCAGGGGTTCGTGCCCACCGCGCCCTCCCGTCCGCCCCACGGGGCCATCTCCGGGCCGGCGTTGGTGAAGGCGATGCCGATGCACCCGGCGTCCGCGGCCGGGCTGGCGTGGACGGCGCTGGACCCGAAGTGGGTCGAGTTTCGGACCACTACCTGCCCGATGCCCGAGACCTTGGCTTTCTCGACGGCCAAGCGTATGGCTCGGGTGGCGGCTACGGTGCCAATGCCGTTGTGCGCGTCTACCAGGGCCAGGGCGGGGCTCTCCTTGACGACCTCCCAGAGGGCTCCCGGGTCGACCTCGCCTTGGGTGATCCGCTCCTGGTAGCGCCGCAGTCGCTTCACGCCCTGGCCGTGGCCGGGGTGGAAGCGAAGCTCGGAAAAGAGGAGGGCGCCGCCGAAGATCTCGGCGTCCTCGGCTGGGAGTCCCAGAGCCCGCAGGACGTCGACCACGAACGCCCCCAGGCTCTCCCGGGTCACGGCCGTCATCGGGATCACGGGATCGTCATCGGGATCAGGGGCTCAGTCGTCCACGTCTAGGAGCTGCACGAGGTTGGCGCCGGGCGACTCGAAGCTTCCAAGCTGCCCGGCCGGGGCGGTCATGAGGATGGCGACGCCGGGGCCGTAGCCGGCGCGCGGGCCATCCGTGGAGGCCACCACGCCGATGGCTCGGGCACCCCGCAAGTACCCGTGGTTGTAGCGGCTGTCCGTGTCCTCGAAGGCCACCAGGTCGCCCAGGCGCAGCCGGTCCAGGCCCAGCTCCGCCACCAGCTCTCGGTCGGTGGTCTGGATGTGGAGGCTTCCTCCGTGGGAGGTCAGGCCCAGCCCGGCGCCCGCCAGGTGCGCAGGGATCTGCGCGATGACGCCGAAGGCGACCTGGCCGCCGTCTTCTCGGAAGGGAAGAGCGGAGAGCAGCTCCGGCGCGATTCCCTTGAGCGACACCGCCGGGTGGGCACTGAGGCTCATGCCCACTCCCTCGGCTCGGATCAGGACCTGGTCTCCCACGGCCATGCGGGTCCGATCCTCCCGGGGGATGTGCACGATCACCTGCTCGGAGAAGCGACCGGACTTCCCGGTCACCACGCCCGTGGCACCCGCGGCCCCGCCGGTCATCACGCGGGCCCGGTTGCCTACACAGGCGAATACGTTCAACCCGCGGTTCCCGTTGTCGTCGGATTGGCGGATGCTCACTCCCGGGTGGATGCAGTCGGCCGCCCACCCGAACGCGCGATCTCCGATCGAGACGTTGTAGACGATTCCCCCGTAGGTGGGGAGCAGGAACGGCGTGCCGTCGGTCGCGAGCCGATAGGGCTCGGCGGGAAGGCCCGGAAAGCCGGGGTGCGCGACCGCTCCGGCCACGGAGAGCGCGACGAGGTCGGGTTGGTTCGTGGCGAGTCGGCTCGGGGTGAGATGATTGTGCTCGGTCATGTCGCCTCCCGGATGCCGAGGGCCTGGGCGAGGTTGGCGGTGGGGTCGAGATGGAAATCCAGGAGCTCGGCCGGACCCGTGATCAGCGTCAGGATCCCGGGGCCGTGGCCGGTCATCACCGAGTCACCGTGGATGCAGAGGCAGACGGCCACCCAGCCCTTCCGATAGGAGCGGCCGAAGCGGTGGTCGACGTTCCGGATGCCGATGAGATCTCCCAGCCGCATTTGGTCGATCCCCAGCTCCGCCATCAAGGCCCGATCGCCGGACATGAGGTCCTGATCCACGAACTCGGCGTTGAGCTCGGCTCCCGAGCCCATGATCCGGGGCGGAAGCTCCATTGCCACCGGGCAGCTCACCCGTCCGTCTTCCATGCGGAGGCCGAAGGCCCGGGCCAGGGTGGGGCTGGTCTTCTTGAACTCGATGCCGGGGTGGCTCTCCAGCCTCAGCCCCCGGCCGAGGGCCCGGATCTGGACGGTGTCACCGACCGTCATCTTCTCGAGCGTGTCCAGAGAGAAGTCCACCAGAAGACGCGCGTGCTCACCTGTGATGACGCCCTTGGCTCCCTTGGCCAATCCGGTCACCACCTCGGCCTCGTTCCCGATGCAGGTCAGGTAGTGGAGCGCGTAGTCGGCCTGCTCGTCGGCGTTCGCGATCGAGACGCCCGGCTCCACGTGGTCCCCGGCCCAGCCGAAGGCTCGGTCACCGACCCGGGCGTTGTACACGATCCCGGACATGCCGGGGAGCATCACGCCGACGCCGTCTGGCCAGGGGGTGTACCCGCCGCGGCGGACGGAGGGCTGGCTCACCTGGCCGGTCACCGCCATCTCGACGAGCTCGTCGAAGTTCCAATGAAGCGCTTGGTCCATGCTTCCCCGCCTGCTTGACAGCGCCCTCCGGCGTAGGGCACGTTGCACTGTCGTTTGTCGACAACATACAGACTACGATGCCGAAGGCCCGGAGGCAAATCCGGCGCCGACCCGCGCCGGAAGAGGTCAAGTCCATGGGATACAACGCGTTACTGGAGCGGATGGGCGAGGTCAACGACCTTCTCTGCTCCGAGTCCCTCCTTAGTTGGGACGCGAGAACCATGATGCCGTCCGGAGGAGCGGAAACGCGCGCGAAGCAGCAGGCCACGCTCAAGGTCTTTGCCCGGAACCATCTCGTGTCGGGCGAGACCCGGCGTCTTCTGGAGCGGGCCGAGGCCGAGGTCGCACACCCGTCCCGAGGACAGCGTCGAGCGCACCATCTGCGCCCAGGTTCGGGAGGCGATCGATTATCACCTTCGCATCCCGGCCGCCCTGGTGCACAGGCGTGCCGAGATCGGCTCCAGAGGGCAGCACATCTGGGCCCGGGCCCGGGCGGAGAGCGACTTCGCCTCCTTCGTGCCGGTGCTGGAAGAGACCCTCGCCCTGAACCGGGAGATGGCGGAGTGCATCGGATATGAGGAGCACCCCTACGACGCTCTCATGTACCGGTTCGAGCCGGGGGAGACCGTAGCTTCGCTCCAGCCGCTCTTCGCCGCGCTTCGCGAAGGGCTTCTCCCGCTGGTGGAGGCCATCGGCCGGAAGGAGCCGCCGCGGGTCGACTTTCTGCAGCGCCCCTTCCCGGTGGACAAGCAGCTCGAGTTCGCGCTGAAGATGGCCCGGAAGTTGGGATACGACACCCGCAGGGGCCGCCTCGACTTGACCGTGCACCCGTTCGAGATCTCGTTCACGCGCAATGACGTCCGCATCACGACGCGGGTCAACGACGAGTGGATGCCCAAGAGCCTCTTCGGGACCCTCCACGAGGCGGGGCACGGGCTCTACGAACAGTTCTGCGATCCGGCCTACACGCGCACGCCGCTGGCCACCGACCTGATCGGCCTCTACGCGGTGGGCGGTGTGAGCTTCGGGGCCCACGAGAGCCAGTCTCGTCTGTTCGAGAACCACGTCGGACGCAGTCGGGAGTTCTGGGAGCTCAACTACGGGGAGTTACGCGACACGTTTCCGGAGCAGCTCACGGGGATCGATGCCGAGACGTTCTGGCGAGCCGTGAACCGGGTGGAGCCGGGCTTCATCCGAGTCGAGTCCGATGAGCTGACCTACGACTTCCACATCATGCTACGCGTGGAGATCGAGGCCGCGCTCATCGACGGCAGCCTCCGCGTGCCCGAGCTCCCCGAGGCTTGGAACGCCAAGGTCCGGGAGTACCTGGGGTTGGACGTGCCGAACGACCGGCTCGGGGTGCTCCAGGACGTTCATTGGTCGTCGGGGCAGGTCGGCACGTTCTGCAACTACACGATCGGCAACGTGATGGCGGGCCAGCTCTTTGCCTCCGCGACGCAGGTCGACCGGGTTCGCGAGGGATTGGCCAGGGCGGCCTATCTGCCGCTCAGGGAGTGGATGACCGAGCATGTCCACCGCCACGGCCGTCGCTATACCCGCGACCGGCTCCTGGAGAAGGCGACCGGCCGCACGCTGGATCCGAGCTTCTACGTCGGCCACCTGACCCGGAAGTATTCGGACATCTACGGGATCTGACGCTTCCATGGCCAACGCCCGCAGCCGCCTCGCCCGACGCGTCAAGCTGAAGGACAAGCACATCGTGACCCGGATGATGGATCTCGCCGCCGGGCTGCCCGACGTGATCAAGCTCGGCCGCGGTGATCCCGATCTGGCCACGCCGGACCATATCGTACGGGCGGGTCAGGACGCCTTGGCGTCCGGGGCCACGCACTATACGCACCCGCTGGGCCTTCCGGAGCTCCGTCGGGCTATCGCCGACAACATCGTGGCCCACGGCGGCGCTCGATACGCGCCCGAAGACATTGTCGTCACGCCGGGCGGCCAGCAGGCCATGTTCATCATCGCGCTGGGGCTCCTGGACCCGGGCGACGAGCTGCTCATTCCCTGTCCCGGCTACAACCCCTACCTCCAGGCCGCGGAGCTCACCGAAGCCGAGATCGTGGAGATCCGGACGACGAGGGAGACGAACTTCACGCTCACTGCCGAGATGGTGCGTGCCCACGTCAGCCCGCGCTCCAAGATCCTCGTCCTCATCAACCCGGGGAACCCGACCGGGACCGTGATCCCGCCCGACGAGATCGAACGGATCTCGGAGGTCGCGAAGGAGCACGACCTCATCGTCGTCTCCGACGAGATCTACGCGCGGATCACCTACGACGGCCATCGCGCGCAGCCGGTGGCGGCCCTCCAAGGCATGCGGGAGCGCACCATCACGCTCTCCGGAGTCTCCAAGGCGTACGCCATGACCGGGTGGCGCGTCGGGTACTTTGCAGGTCCGTCCGACCTCGTGCCCGCGCTCGCCGAGATCCACCACGCGTTCGCCATCTCCACCTCCGCGGTCGGTCAGCACGCTGCGCTCGCCGCGCTCACCGGGCCGCAGGATTGCGTCGAGGAGATGCGACGCACGTATGACGACCGGAGGAGGGCGCTCTGTGAGGGCCTCACGAAGATGGGGATCCCGTTCGCCGAGCCGCAGGGGGCGTTCTACGTCTACGCCAAGGTTGCGGAGTCCGGAGTCGAGGCCACCGAGTTTTGCGAGCGGCTCCTGACGAAGGGACGGGTCATGATTTTCCCCGGAAAGATCTACGGTGACTATACGGACGACTATGCGCGCATGTCTTTGACCCAATCGGTTCCGCGCATAGAGGAAGCACTGGACCGCATGGCCGGCGTGGTCCAGGCCATCCGGCGGGAACGCGCCACGGCATCGCACACTCGAGCATGAGGTCGGACCGTTGAAATCAGACAATCCGAACGTGCGCGGTATCAAGCACATGGCGTTTGCCGTGCGGGATGCGGCAAAGGCACTCGACGCGTACGCCCGCTTTCTCCACGTGCCGGCCGACACCGAGGTCCGGGTCTATCCCAAGTCGAAGAACAAGGTCGCGCTCTTCTACCTGGGGGGGATCGAGTACCAGCTCTGCGAGTCGATGGAGCCGGACGGTCGGTTTGCCAAGTGGATCGACGAGCGGGGCGCCGCGGGGCTGCACCACATCTGCTACGAGGTGGACGACATCGACGCGGCCCTGGCCCATGCCCGGGCTCGCGGAGCCGAGCTCCGGATTTGTCAGGCGTGTCAGGTGGTTGGCTCTCACCCCCATCCCGAGGGATGGGTCGCCTTCCTGGACGAGGAGGCGGGCGGGATCGAGATCGAGTTCATGCAGGTCTACACGCCCGAGCAGTTGAAAGAGTACGAAGACTACAAGGGGATCTGAGGTGACGTCAGGGCGCGACTTCGTCGGCTACGCGGACACGCCTCCGGATATTCGGTGGCCCGGCGGGGCGCGGATTGCCGTCAACTTCGTGCTGAATGTCGAGGAGGGCTCCGAGTACTCCATCGGTGACGGAGACGGCCGCACCGACGCGGCGCTCTCCGAGGTCGCGCAGCCGAGGGTCCCGCGCGGGGATCGGGATCTCGGTGCCGAGAGCATGTTCGAGTACGGTAGCCGTGTCGGGTTCTGGCGAATCCACCGTCTCTTCCGAGACTCGGGGCTTCCGCTGACGGTCTTCGCCGCCGCGGTCGCCCTGGAGCGGAATCCCGCCGTCACGCAGGCCATTGCCGAGAGCGACTGGGACGTCGTGTGCCACGGTAGGCGATGGATCGAGCACTACCTCCTGGACGAACAGACCGAACGGGAGGAGATCGCCCGGGCGTTCGACTCGATCCGCCGCCTCGTCGGCCGTGCCCCCGAGGGCTGGTACTGTCGCTACGCACCGTCGCTGGCCACGCGGCGGCTACTCGTCGAGCACGGCGGCTTCACCTACGACAGCGACGCCTACAACGACGAGCTTCCCTACTGGGTTTCGGTCGAGGGCCGAGCCCACCTGGTCGTTCCGTACTCGCTGGTAACCAACGACGCGAAGCTCGTCGGCGGCCCGCTCGTGACCGGGCGGGCGTTCGGAGAGTTCCTCATCGATGCCTTCGAGGAGCTGGTCTCAGAGGCCGACGTGCATCCCCGGATGATGTCGGTGGGAATGCACGCCCGGATTCTAGGGCAGCCGGGCCGGATCCGGGGACTCCGAGCGTTCATCGACCACATCCGGGGCCGAGACGACGTCTGGATCTGCCGCCGCGGAGACCTCGCGGCGCACTGGCGTTCCGTTGCGCCCCCGGCCGGCGCTGCGGCCCATGGCTGAGCCTGCCCCGCTGCCGGGATCCGGCGCGCCCCTGGATCCCATCGAGCAGACACCCCTCAGGGTGCAGGTCGCCGACCGGCTCCGCGTAGCCATCATCACGGGGAGGCTGCGTCCCGGGACGGCGCTGGTCGAGACCGCCCTGGCCGAACAACTGCACGTGAGCCGGGCGCCGATCCGGGAGGCCATCCAGGATCTGGAAAACGACGGCCTGGTGGAGACCGTGGCCTACCGACGGAAGCGGGTGAAGCCGCTGACGGTGCGGGAGGTGGCCGAGACCTGCGAGATGCGGCAGCGCTTCGAGGTGATGGCCGTTCACCGGATCCTGGAGCGGGCCGTGTCGGTCGACCCCCTGTGGGCGCCCTGCCGGGCCATGGAGGAGGCCGCGGCCGCGGGCGATCGGGAAGCCCTGGTCGCAGCCGACGAGGCGTTCCATCGCACGCTGATCCGACTCTCCGACCACGAGCTCCTGGCGCAACTGTGGGCAGGGCTCTACCTGCGTATCCACCAGATCATGTCGCTCCGAAACGACGAGGACATCGACCTGGCGGACATTGCCGGAACCCATCCGCCGATCGTGAAGGCCCTGGAGGCCGGTGACGTGGAGCGAGCGGTGTGTCTGGTTTCCGAGCACGCCAACGCGCTCGCGGATTTCGATCCGGCGAGCATCGCGGAGGATTCAGGGTGACGCGGGGGCGGGTCCTGGTCACCGGGGCGGGCGGGTTCGTGGGAGGGGTGTTGGCGCTGGGATTCGCGGACCTCGGCTGGGAGGTAATCGGCCTGGACCGCGCGTTCGACCGGGAATGGGCTCACGACGGCATCCGGCGCGTCACCGCGGATCTGGCCGAGGGGGTGCCCCGAGAGGTGCCCCGGGTGGATCTGGTCGTGCACGCTGCCTGGGTGACCACCGACCCCGCCACGCTCGGGATCACGTCGGCTGCCTACTTCACCCTGAACCTCGACCTGCTCCTGTCGGCCCAGGAGTACGCGGCCCGCACCCGGCCGGCCGCTTTCGTGTTCCTGAGCTCGTCCGGCGTCTTCGCCCCGACCGATGCGACCCGGGGACTCACCGACGATCTCCGGCCCACGGGGAGCTCGGCCTACGCCGTAGCCAAGCGAGCGGGCGAGGGGTGGGCCCCGGCGGCGATCGGCCCGGACACCGCGGTCCACGTGGTGCGCTTGGGCTACCTGTTCGGTCCTGGTGAGGCCGCGCGTCCCAGTCGGCGACGTGTGTCCCTGGTAGCCCACTGGGTGGCTGCCGCACGGGAGGGCCGGCCACTCGAGGTGCGGTCGGACGATCCCGTGAGGGACTGGACCTACACTTCCGATCTCGCGCCCGCCCTGGAGCGGGTCGCCGCCGGACCGCCCGCGAATCGTCCGGTCCACCTGGGGAGCCCACACGTGATCACGGACCGCGCGTTCGCGATCCTCCTCGCCGCGGAGGTGGACGGTGGAGAGGTGATCGCCGTGCCCCCGCAAGGACCGGTGAAGCCGCCGATGGTTCCCAGCGACATTTCCTCGCTTGGCGACTTTCACTGGACCGATCCGCAGACGGGGCTTCGCGCGCTACTCGCCCCGGAGACGCCGGTGTGACCCCGCTCCGATTCATCCTCGTGGGGTTGGGGGCCCGATCCCGCATCTGGCAGAGGGTGCTGGCAGACCATCCGGCCTGCCGCCTGGTGGGGCTGGTGGAGACCGACCCCGGCCGGCTGGCCCGAGCTGCGGCGGACACTCCGCAGGCAGTGTCCGCGTCGACCCTGGAGGAGCTGACCACCAACGTGGAAGCAGACGTCGCGCTCCTCTGCACGCCACCCGGCGGCCGCCGGGCGCAGGTGGCCGCTGCCTGCGAGGCCGGGCTCGCGATTCTCACGGAGAAGCCGCTCGCGGACACGGTCGCCGACGCCGAGCGGTGCGTGGCCGATGCGGCCGACGCAGGAGTGCCCCTCACGGTCGGTCTCAACTTTCGCTATCTGGCCGTGACCCGAGCGCTCAAGAGCCTCTTTTCTCCTGACCGGCTGGGGCGGCCGGAGTTCGGCCGGTTCACCTACGAGCGCTGGCGCGACGGGCATCTTCCCCACATCAACAAGTACCCGCTGTCCATGTCGCAGCCCATGCTCTGGGAGCAGTCCATCCACCACTTCGACCTGATGCGGTTCGTCTACGACGCAGAGCCGGTCCAGATTGCAGCCCGGACCTTCAACCCGTCCTGGTCCATGTACGAGGGCGACGCTAACGTCGGCGCGCTCATCACGTTCACCGACGGGATCGAGGTCACGTACCAGGGGACGTGGGCGGGGAACTGGCGAACGATGGGCTTCGAGTGGAGAACCGAGTGTCGGCAAGGCATCGCCGTGCAGGGAGAGATGTTCGGGGCGCTGGGCTACGCGCTCCGCGACGATCCGGAGCTCACCGCGGTCCCGCTTGCGCACGAGGAGCCCTGGGTGGACGACGCCCGGGCCCTCCTCGACGACTTCGTCCGTCACCTCCTGGAGCACACGCCTCAGCCGTGTCCCGGGACCGATCACCTCAACTCGCTTCGGATGGTGGAAGCCTGCATCCGGTCCTCCCGAGACGGAGAGACCGTGCGTCTCCAAGAACAGGGAGGATGATCCGCGAATGAACGTTCGAACCCACGGATCCCGGATTGCGGCCGCCGCACTTCTCGGCGCGACGATGATTCTCAGCGGTTGCGCAGAGCAATCGGAAGACACCGCAGTGGTGGGGCTCAGCGCTGACATCACGACCTTCGAGCCGGGCATGATCTCCAGCCGAGACAACGACAACATCGCCCGGCACATCTTCGGCACCTTGTTCGCGCTGAGCCCGGAGGGGGAGCACCGTCCGGAGCTCGCGCACACGCTGGACGTTTCGGACGACGGGCGGGCCTACGTCTACACGCTGGAGGAGGGCCTGACCTGCCACGACGGCGAGCCCCTCACGGCCGAAGACGCGGCGTACTCGTTCAATCGCATCGCGGACCCCGAGAACCGCTTCACCGGGAACATCCCGGGGTTCGTCTTCACCTCCATCGGATTCCAGGGGGCCGAGGCCCTCGACGAGCTGCGGGTGCAGATCAACCTGGCCCGAAAAAATCCCATCGCGTTCGGCCTGCTGACCGAGGTCCACATCTACTGCAAGGACGCATACGAGGGGATGACCCTGGACGAGGCGGCCTCGAACCCCATAGGGTCGGGCTCCTACCGTCTGGCGTCGTGGACCCGCGGGTCGGAGGTCGTGCTGGAGAAGGTCAGGGATCCCGGCACCTTCCAGCGGATCGTGTGGCGGATCATTCCCGAGGCGTCCACCCGCACCGCAGAGCTCATTGCCGGGAACGTGGACCTCATCACCAACGTGGTGCCGGAGCAGATCGAGGCGATCGACGGCTCGGGTCGCGCCGAGGTGCAGGTCGTGTCGGGCACCCGGCGCATGTATGTGGGCTTCAACCTCTCCGAAGAGTCCCGGCAGATGCCCGGTGGGGAGGCCATCCAGGACCCGCGCGTGCGGCGCGCGCTCCAGTACGCCGTGGACGTCCCCACCATCTGCAGCCAGCTCCTCAGCGTCGAGTGCGAGCGCGCTACCGGGCTCGTGAACCCGCCCAACGACAACCCCAACCTCACGCCCTATCCCTACGATCCGACCACGGCGGAGCGCCTTCTGGACGAGGCGGGTTGGCCGCGCGGGACCGACGGTGTCCGATTCTCCATTCGACTTCAGGCGGGCCAGGCGCGGTATGTGAACGACGTCAACGTCGTCCTCGCCATCACCCAGTATCTCAAGGACGTCGGCCTCGACATCGAGCTGGAGCTCATGGAATGGGCGTCGGTCTACACGCCTCTCCTACGGGAGCGGAGCGCGGGCCCGCTGTTTTTTCTCGGGACGGGCGGTGGGCTGTGGAGCCCCATCTACGACATGACCGATTTGGCGGAGGTGGGGTCGGGGACGAACTACACCCACTGGGACGACGAGCGTTGGTTCAGCCGCTGGGCCGATCTGGCGGAGGCCGGGACGCCCGAAGAGAGGCGGACCATCATCGACGAGATGCTCCAGGTGTTCTACGACGATGGACCGTGGCTGCACCTGTACTTTCAGCCGGACTTCTACGGTGTCTCGAACCGCATCGCTTGGGAGGCGCGTCGAGACGAGCGGGTCGAGATGTTCGACGCCCGGCTGAAGTGATGCCGGGCGCGTCCTGACCGGAAGGTCGGCTCCATGGGATACTACGTCGCGCGGAGGCTGCTGCAGAGCGTCATCGTAGTGGTGGGCGTGACGCTGGTGAGCTTCCTCGCGCTCCAGGCCGGCGGCGATCCGACGTATCTGTTCGTCAGCGAGCGGGCCTCGCTGGAGGAGATCGAAGCGACCCGGCGGGCGCTGGGCTTCGATCGGCCTTTGCACGTGCAATACCTGAGCTTCGTGGGGAATCTCGCCAAGGGAGACTTCGGGCAGTCGCTCTCCTACCGGCAGCCGGCCATGCAGATCGTACTGGAGGCGCTTCCGGCCACCGTGGAGCTGACCGTTTTTGCCATGCTGCTGGCCCTTCTTCTGGCCATTCCCTTCGGCGTGCTGGCGGCGATCAAGAGGGGGACCGCCTGGGACGGATCCGTCACCACGATGTCCATGCTGGGCCAGTCCATCCCGAGCTTTTGGATGGGGATCATGATGATCCTCTTCTTCGGGCTCTACCTGCGCATCTTCCCCATCTCGGGGCACGTTCCGTTCCTCACGCCGCTGATGGCGGGTGACCTCGGCACGGCCTTCGCCAACCTTCCCCGCACCATCTACCACCTCATCCTTCCCGGCATTGCCGTCGGGACCTACTCGCTCGCGCGGAACACCCGACTGGTCCGCTCCTCCCTGTTGGAAGTGCTGGAGCAGGACTACGTCCGAACGGCCCGATCGAAGGGGATCCCCGAGATGCGGGTCCTGGTGCACCACGCGCTGCGGAATGCGTGGCTGCCGGTGGTCACCATCATCGGCCTCGAGTTCGGCTTTCTCCTGGGCGGGGTGGTCGTGGTCGAGACCGTCTTCAGCTACCCGGGGATCGGCCGTCTCCTCTTTGCGGCAATCAACCAGCGCGACATTCCGCTGGTGCAGGCCGGGGTCATCCTACTGGCCGGAATCTTCATCCTCCTGAACCTGGTCGTGGACCTCGTCTACGTGCGCCTCGACCCTAGGGTCAAGCTGGCGGGAGGGCGGGGATGAGCGGCCGCACGACCGAAGGAGCGTCCTCCGCGAACCCCCGCGGGACCGGCTTCCGGCGTGAGCTGAGAAGGGCCGCGCGGGTCATGGTGGCGGCACGGTGGCCCGTGTTCGCGGCCGTGTTCCTCCTGGTCGCGTCGATCGCGGCGGCCCTCGGGCCCGCGCTGGCGCCCTTCGATCCCAACCGACAGAACCTCCTTCTCCGGCTCGCTGATCCCATGGCCTCCGGTCCCGAGGGATCGGTCTTCTGGTTGGGGTCTGACGCCCTCGGCCGGGACGTGCTCTCCCGGCTCCTCTACGGAGCGCGCGTATCGCTTACGGTCGGGTTCGCCGCCATTACGGTCGGGGGCGGCATCGGGATCGTGGCAGGGCTCCTCTCGGGGTACTTCGGGGGGTGGGTGGACGACGCCATCATGCGGCTCGGAGATATCCAGCTCGCGTTCCCGTTCATCCTGCTGGCCATCATGTTCCTGGTGGTGCTGGGGGCGGGGGTGTGGAACCTCATCCTCGTGCTGGGCGTGGGGCAGTGGGTCACGTACGCGCGCATCGTGCGAGCCGACACCCTGTCGCTTCGGGAGAAGGAGTTCGTCGAAGCGGCACGGGCCATGGGAGACAGCACTCCCTCGATCATCTTCCGAACCATCCTCCCCAACATCCTGGCCCCCCTGACGGTCATCGCGTCGTTCAACGTGGCCAGCGTGATTCTCTCCGAAGCGGCGCTTTCGTTTCTGGGCCTCGGCGTGCCGCCGGAGGTTCCGACGTGGGGAAGCATGCTGGCCGAGAGTCGGGATACGCTGGTCGCCAACAAGTGGTGGCTGGCCGTCTTCCCCGGGGTGGCCATCATGTTGACCGTGCTGAGCTTCAACATTCTGGGGGACTGGCTCCGGGACTTCCTGGATCCGCGGCTGCGGGAACGCACTTGAGCGAACAAAGGGGGCGAATGAAGGTCGGGATCATCGGGGCGAGCTTCGCGCGGGCCGCGTACCTGCCGGCGCTTCGGCACGTGCCCGGCGCCGAGGTGGTGGCGTTGGCCTCGGCCCGGATCGAGCGCGCGCGGAGCGCGGCCGCCGAGTTCGAGGTGCCGCACGCCTACGACGACTGGGAAGCCATGCTCGCGGCCCACGAACTGGACCTGGTGTGCATCGCCACGCCGACGGTCTTCCACGAGCCGCAAACGCTCGCGGCGATCGCGGCGGGAGCCCACGTGCTCTGCGAGAAGCCCACCGCCATGGACGCCGGGGAGGCCGCCCGGATGCTGGCGGCAGCGGAGGCGGCCGGCCGAGTCCACATGATCGACCACGAGCTCCGCTTCAATCCCAACCGCATGCGGATTGCTGAGCTCATCTCCCGAGGTGACCTGGGAGAGATCCGGCACGTGGACATCTCCAACGTGGGAAAGACGTGGGCCGACCCGGCCAGTCGCCCCATAGGGGACTGGTGGAGCCTCGCCGAGAAGGGCGGAGGACGCCTGGGCGCCAACGGAAGCCACCAGGTGGACCTCCTGCGCTGGTGGTTGGGAGAGGTCGCGTGGGTGAGCGGCGCGGCGCTCGTGATGGTGCCGGACCGCGTGGACCCGGAGACCGGTGAGCCGTGGACCGCGACCGCGGACGACGTGGCTTTCTTCACGGCTGAGATGGCCTCCGGTGCCGTGGCGCAGGTGGTCATGTCCGGCGCGGCGGCCCACAACATGGGGAATGCCACCCGCATCTTCGGGTCCCGGGGAACCGTCACGCTCTCCAACAACGACGAGCGGCTCCTGTTCGCGCCGGCGGGAGCGGACTTTCGGGACATCACCGTCCGCGACCCAAACGCCGAGCTGCCCGGCGTGAACGCGGGCATTTGGAACGTCTCGGTGGTGGCCCTCATGCAGGAGCTGGCGGCAGCCATCCGGGAGGGGCGGAAACCCTCTCGGGGCGCCACGTTCGCGGACGGACTGGCGAACCAGATGGTGCTGGACGCGGTCCGGGTCTCCGGGGAGGAGCGGCGCTGGGTCCGGCCGGAGGAGACCCTTGCCGGCGGTTGAGGGGCAGACGGTCCTGGTCACCGGCGCGGCTCGGGGGTTGGGCGCCGCCATCGCCCGCCACCTGGGAGGGCTGGGTGCGCGGTTGATCCTGCTCGACCGGGACGAGGAGGGCCTGGCCGAGACCGTGGCGGCATGTCCGGGATCCGAATCTGCCGTGGTCGATCTGTCCCGTGCCGAAGACACGGAGCGGGCCATCGCGGCAGTCGGAACCCGTCCGGTGGACACCCTCGTCCACAACGCCGCGATCCTCCGGATGGAGCCCATCGACGCCGTGCCCCTCGCGACGTTTCAGGCCACGCTCAACGTGGGAATTCAAGCGGCCTTTCAACTCACGAAGGCGGTGTGGCCGGCCATGAAAGAGCGGGGAGGCGCCCTCGTGTTCGTCTCGTCCAGGTCCGGCATCGAAGGATTCGCCAACGAGACGGCCTACTGTGCCGCCAAGCACGCGTTGGAAGGCTTCTCCAAGTGCCTGGCCCTGGAAGGTGAGTCCCACGGGATCCTGTCCGTGACCATCACGCCCGGCATGTACATGCGCACGCCCATGTCCGAGACCACCTACCCACCGGAGCTCAGGGCGAAGTGGGTGGATCCCATCCTTCTTGCTCCGGCCTTCTCGTACCTCGCCACCCGTCCCATGCACCTGTCCGGTCAGCGGCTGGACGCATGGTCTCTCGCGCAGCAGGAATCCGCACCATGAGCATGCAGCCCATCTACGACTGGATCGACGCCCACGCCGAGGAGTGCATTCGGGACCTGCAGCGGCTGGTGCGCCAACCCTCCATCTCGGCGCAGGGGGTGGGACTCCGGGAGTGCGCCGCCTTGGTCCGCGACATGATGCACGCCGACGGCCTCCCGGCCGAGCTCCACGAGCTGGACGAGGGCCCCCCGGTGGTGTTCGGGTATCTGCAGGCCCAGGGGCCCGCCAAGACTATTCTGTGCTACTCGCACTACGACGTGCAGCCGCCCGAGCCGTTGGAGGAATGGAGCCACCGAGGCCCGTGGTCCGCCGACATCGTGGACGGAGTGCTCTTCGGGAGGGGATCCACCGACAACAAGTCGGGGGTACTGGCCTTCAACAAGGCCGCCAAGGCGTTTCTGCAGGTTCGGGGAGCGGTGCCCGTCAGCCTCAAGTTCCTCATCGAGGGAGAGGAGGAGATCGGCTCGCCCAACCTGGCCGCCTGGGCCGAGCGCAACCAGGAGCTCCTCCAGGCCGACGGGATGCACTGCCTGGACGGCTCCATGGAGACCGGAACCGAAGTCCCGGATGTCTCGCTCGGGCTCAAGTCCGTGCTCTTCGTGGAGCTCGTCGCCCGAGGCGCGAAGACGGACGTCCACTCCCTCAACTTCCCACTGGTGGAGTCGCCCGTGTGGGAGCTGGTCTGGGCACTGAACACCATTCTCGATCGGGATCGCCGCATCCTCATCGAGGACTGGGAAGAGGGCATTTGGCAACTCGGTCCCGACGACGAAGCGCAACTGGCCGACAAGGCCCGGCGGGTCGACCTCGATGCCCTCAAGGAAGAGTGGGGAATCTCACGGTTCGCCCTGGGGCGGGACGGGGTCGATGCCATCCGAGCGCGCACATACGAGCCCACGGCCAACATCCAGGGGATGATCGCCGGATACACGGGCCCCGGGCGCAAGACCATCATCCCCAACGAGGCCAGGGTGCGGTTGGACTTCCGGCTCATTCCCAACATCCAGCCCGCTGATGCGATCCGGAAGCTGAAGGCGCACCTCGAGAAGCACGGGTTCGGACATATCGAGGTCCACGCCTTCGACGGCGCCGAGCCCCCCTACAAGATCTCCGTCAAAGAAGACATCAGTCAGGCCATCATTGCGGCCGCGACCGAGGTCTACGGCGAGCTGCCCGTCGTGAACGGGGTGTCCGCCGAAGGTGCCATCCTGCGCCACGTGTGGATCCCATGCGTCCTGACCGGCTTCGCCAATCCGGGCGCCAACCTCCATGCCCCGGACGAGAACATCGACCTGGACAAGTACATCCAGGGAATCAAGTACGCCGCGGCCATCATGGAGCACTTCGGGAGGGTGTAGATCCCATTGCCCACCCGCGTCGAGTCCGGTCCATTGAGGGCACCTGTCCTCGTACCCGGCTCCTTTTAGCCCCAGGAGCGCCATCGATGCCCACCACCGGCCGTCACGTTCGTTCACTCGTGTCGTATGCCTGGCTCGTTCTTCCCTGGATCGGCTCCGGATGCGGATCTCCGGAGCGCGAGTCGGGAGAGTCCGGGTCGGCCGCCGCCGAGCGGTCTTCTCTCCGCTTCGAGATCTCTCTGCCGGAGCGGTGGAGCGATACGACGCTCACCGGCCGTCTGCTCGTCTTCGTTTCGAACAACAAGGACACCGAGCCCCGCTTCCAGGTGTTCAACGGACCCGGGACTCAGCTCGTGTTCGGCGTAGACGTGAGCGAGTTCAGTCCGTCCCAGCCCTCTCTGGTCGACGCATCGGCTGCAGGATATCCAGTTCGCTCGCTGGCCGATCTCCCCGCTGGTCGTTACAGGGTGCAGGCGCTCCTGAATCGCTACGAGACCTTCCACCTGGCTGACGGTCGCGTGCTTCAGCTCCCCCCCGACAAGGGTGAGGGGCAGCAACTGACACGCAAACCCGGCAACCTCTACTCCGAGCCGGTGTGGGTGGAGCACGACCCCCAGTCGCCCGAGGTGGTCCGGATCTCCCTCGACCGGGAGGTCCCTCCTATCCAACCTCCGGACGACACCCGCTACATCAAACACGTGACGATGCAGAGCGAGCTACTCACCGAGTTCTGGGGACGGCCTACCTCGCTGACCGCCCACGTTCTCCTCCCCGAGGGATTCGATGAGCATCCCGAGGCCCGCTATCCGCTGGCAGTTTTCCACGGACACTTTCCGGCCGACTTCGGGGGATTTCGCGAGACCCCGCCGGATCCGGACCTGCCGTGCCAGTACAGTGCTCGCTTCGATCTCGATTGCTACAACCGGATCGTCCAGGAGCACGCCTACGACTTTTACCGGGAGTGGACCGGACCCGACTTTCCCCGGATGCTGATTATCGAGATCCAGCATCCCACGCCCTACTTCGACGACTCCTATGCCGTGAACTCGGCGAACATGGGTCCGTACGGGGACGCGATCACCTACGAGCTCATTCCCTTCATCGAAGAACGATTCCGGGGGATCGGTGAGGGGTGGTCACGCTTCACATACGGCGGATCTACGGGTGGGTGGGAGGCGCTCGCGGTGCAGGTCTTCTATCCGGACGAGTACAATGGAGCCTTTGCCGCCTGCCCGGATCCCATCGACTTCCGGGCGTACGCGCTCGTAAACATCTACGAAGACGAAAACGCCTACTTCCTGGAGGGCGACTGGAAGCGAATCGAGCGGCCCCGAAGCCGGACGACCCTGGGCCAGGTCACGACGACCCTCAGGCAGGTGCAGCAGAAGGAGCACGTGCTGGGAACCAAGGGGCGCTCAGGCGGCCAGCGGGATATCTGGCCCACCCTGTTCGGACCGGCGGGAGACGATGGCTACCCGCGCCACCTGTGGGACCGGGAGACGGGGGTCATCGATCAGGAAGTGGCCGAGTATTGGCGGGAGAATTTCGACCTCCGCCACATCCTCGAGCGGGATTGGGCCACCCTGGGCCCGAAGCTCCGGGGCAAGATCCACATCTATGTCGGGGAAATGGACAACTCCTATCTCAACAACGCCGTATACCTGATGGAAGACTTTCTGGAGAGCACCACCAATCCGTATTACGGTGGCGTGGTGGACTACGAACCCAGAGCCGGACATTGCTGGAACGGTGATCACGACCGGCCCAACGCGCTCTCACGGCTTCGCTACAACCAGATGTACGTCCCCCGGATCCTGGAGCGCATTCGAGAGTCGGCCCCGCCGGGAGCGGACACGCTGAGCTGGCGCTACTGAGTCTGGACTGAGTCCGGGGGCCGCAGAACGCGGAAAGTTCAATACCGCCGGCCGACGCCTGCTGCCCTGGCCATTACCGGGGAGATCTGTGCCGATTGACCGGGACACAGGTCATTCGAAAACCCGCGCGCGGCGCTATACGGCTTGAAGAACTGGATCGGTGTCCCGTTGATGTCAGCGAGCTCGCCGCTCCAAGCTGACTCGTAGAGGCGCCTCAGGTCTTCCCGGTCCGAGTGGGTCATGACGCTGTTCGGCCCATAGTTCATGATGGAGAACGGAGAGTGGTTGCCGAACACTCGCGCCGGCCACGCCCGTTCGTCCACGAGCGCAAAGAAGTGGCGCAGTCCGAACACGTGGCCCAGCTCATGGGCCAGGGTCTCGACCTGCTCGTCCCGAGTCTGCTCGAATATCTTGGGATAGATCCTGAGCGTGTTCTGCCCGGGATCCGGGAAGAAGGCGCTGGCCAGCACGCACCCGTTCGCGTCGCAGCGGTCGGAGGGCTGCATCTCGATCTCGAAGTCCCACGCGTCGTCACGCTCGGCGAAGCGAACCGGTGCGGCCCAATCCCACAGGAGGATGGCGTCGCCGAACAGGGCGCGGAGCGCGCCTCGGGCTGCTGTGGGATTTACGAATACGCTCATGGAGGGCTCGTTGAAGCGCCAACGGAGTGTGACGTTCCGGTCCCACAGAGGAATGAAGCCTTCTGACGCGTCGACCACGATCTCGACGGGTGACCGATTGCGTGGTGTTGCGTGTCCCAGGGTGTCCGTGTCACAGACAGCGCCGGTCTTTCCGTACAAGTGAAGGTGACGCTTCCGATTCTCCGCGGCCTCCTCTTTGGAAGCGAAACGCAGAGGATCAGACCTCCGGGGGGTGGTCTTTCGTTTTGCCGTGCGTCTCGTCTTGCGGGCGGCCTTCTTCTTGGCTGCCGACTTGGTGCTGTTCGATCTTGCCGCTTTAGATGTCCGGGTCTTCGCGTCCGCCACTTGGGTACCTCCGAGTCTCAGGTCCGTGCGCCTTTGCTGTTTCTTCGATTTCAATCCAACCGCAGAAGGAGCGAGACGGCCGCGGAGGGGAGCAGGACCTTCCTTCTATCGTGTCCGCGCAGAAAACCGCCGGAACCGGTCAGCACCTCCTCTTCCGTCGAACCTTAACCCATCATATACTTATGGATAAGAAAATGATGGGTGCAAGCCGCGAGTCGAGACATGGCCGAACGTTCGTTGCAGCTCATGAAGGGGACCGTTGACCTCCTCATCCTGAAAACGCTGGACGGCGGCCCGCGGCATGGGTATGCCGTGTCCCGCTGGATCCGGGAGGCGACGAACGACGTGCTCTCGGTCGAAGAGGGCGCCCTCTACCCGGCGCTTCGCCGCATGGAGCGCAAAGGTTGGCTGGAGTCCGCGTGGGGCGTTACGGACACGGGACGACAGGCCAAGTTCTATGAGCTCACGCCGGCTGGCCGAGGCCGCCTCCTTGCCGGCGAATCCGACTGGCTCCGGTACGTTGCGGCGATGGCGAGCGTTTTCGGTCCGCCCGCCCCGGGGACCGCCCCGCAGTGAGATCCAAACGGCGTCTCACCCACCTTCCGGTGGAAGAGGATGTCCGCCGGGAGCTGGAGGCTCACCTCGCCATGAGCGCGGACGAGTTGGTCCGCGAGGGGTGGAGTCCCGAAGAGGCTCGCGCGGAAGCGGCTCGGCGATTCGGCGACATCGGCCGAGTTCGGAAAAAATGCCAGACCATCAGCAAACGGCACCACACCTCACAGGAAAGAAAGACGTTCATGGAGACGGTCTGGCAAGACGTGAAGTTCGGGTTCCGGTCGCTTCTCCGGAGCCCGGCGTTCGCGATCACTGCGCTCGTAACGCTGGCCATCGGGATCGGGGCCAACGCGGCCATCTTTTCGCTGGTCAACGGCGTCCTGCTCCGCCCCCTGCCGTATCCGGATCCGGACCGGATCGTCCAGGTGCACGAGCTTACGGCCAGGGGCATCGAGAACGCGGTGGCCCACGCGAACTTCGCGGATTGGCGCTCGGCTGCCGGGAGCTTCACGGCCTTGGCCGCCTACGGCCAGGGCGCCGCGTCGGTGCTGGGCGCCGATGAAGCGCTCCGGGGGGACTACGCCATCGTCTCGAAGGACTTCTTCGACGTCATGGGCGTCCATCCCGCTACCGGAAGAGCCTTCCTTCCGGAGGAGCAACGGATCGGCGGCGACCCTGCGGCCATCGTAAGCCACCGCTTCTGGACCACGTGGATGGGCAGCACAACGGACTTTGCGCGGCGTACCTTGGAGGCCGCCGGTGGCCGCTACCGGGTCGTGGGCATCATGCCGGCGGGGTTCGACTTCCCGCTGGGGACAGACCTCTGGGTCCCAATGGAGCTGGCGGAGCAAACGCCTCACCGCACCGCCCACAACTACCGCGTGGTCGGACGGCTCCGGGAGGGCACGTCGGTGATCAGCGCGGACGCGGAGCTCGACCGCATCACCGCAGACCTCGCGGCACAGTATGCCGAGATCAACGCTGCATCGGCGTCCGTCGTTCCGCTCCGGGATCAGCTTGCGCGTCCGCTTCGCCGTTCGCTCGTTCTGCTGTTTGCGGCGGCTGGATTCGTCCTCCTGATTGCCTGTACCAACATCGCGTCGAGCTTGCTCGCGCGTGCCACGGGAAGGGAGCACGAAGTAGCCGTTCGCATGGCTTTGGGGGCCGGACGCGCCCGTATGGCTCGGCAACTGTTTACGGAGAGTCTGGTGCTCACGATTCTGGGCGGAGCGCTCGGGTTCGGCACCTCGATGGTGGTGCTCCGAGGACTGAGCGCCGTCGCGCCGGCAGGGATGTTCGATGCTTGGACCGTAACGGCGGATCCGTGGGTGCTGGCCTTTACTTTTGCGCTCTCGGTGCTGACCGCGGCAGCGTTCAGCCTCCTGCCGACATTGCGCTTGGACGGCGCCCACGCCGAGCGCCTCGGGAAGGGATCCCGGGGCAACGCCCCCAGGTCGTCGAGAGCCTGGTCCGTACTGGTGGCGGTTGAAATCACGCTGACCGCCACGTTGTTGGTAGGAAGCGGCCTCCTCATTCGTAGTTTTTGGCAGGTCCTTTCGCAGGAATCCGGCTTCGAGCCCGCACAGGTGCTGACCGTGCGCGTCACGCTTCCGGGTTCCGAGTACCCGGTGTTGTCGCCGGGTGGGCGGGAGCGACCTCTGGTCGGGCACGACCACTCCGCCCCGGCTCGATACCACGACGAGCTGCTCCGCCGTGTCCGCGCTCTTCCGGGCGTGCGGTTGGCAGCGATCGCCAACTACGTGCCGCTCTCCGTCCGCTATCTGAACGGTGCGTTCGAAATCGAGGGCCGGGCCTCCGAGGACGGGGGGAGCGCCAATTACCGGATCGTGAGTCCCCAGTACTTTGCGGCGCTGGAGATTCCGGTTCTGCGGGGACGTGGCATCGATGATCAGGACGCCGAAAGCTCGATGGACGTGGTGGTCGTCAACCAGGCCTTGGCCGACCGCTTCTATCCCGGTGAGGATCCCATTGGGAAACGCATCCGCACCGGTGGCATGGACATCCACTTCGAGGAGTGGACCACGATTGTCGGTGTGGTGGGGAACGTGCGGCAGCAAGGGCTGGAGCGGCCGCCGCAGCCCGAGTACTACCTGAGCCACCGCCAGCGGGCCGATCGGACTACTGCCGCGACCTTGGTCATCAAGGCGGACCGGAGCGAGACCGCTCTCATACCCGCGGTCAGAAACACCATCCGCGAGCTCGATTCCAACGTGCCGATCGAGTTCGCGACCATGGAACAGCGCGTTGCCTCGTCTGTGGCAGACCGCCGGTTCTCCGTCATCGTCCTCGGCACGTTCGCCGGCGTGGCCCTCCTCCTTTCCCTGATCGGAATCTACGGCGTGGTGTCGTATTGGATCTCTCGCCGGGCACGGGAGCTGGGGATCCGCATGGCTGTGGGGGCCAAGCCCAGCACGGTGTTGTGGTCGGTGCTCTCCCGCTCCTTGGCGGCGGTGGGGGTCGGGGCCGCATTCGGTGTGCTCGGAGCGTTTGCCGTGGCGAGGTTGCTTGCGTCCATGCTGTATGAGGTGAGCACGGCCGATCCGCTGGTGTTCGTCTTGGTCCCGCTGGGACTTCTGGCGACTGCGCTGCTCGCGAGCTACGTGCCGGCGCGACGCGTGACGCGCATCGATCCCGTGGTCGTTTTGCGGAGTGAATAACGGGACGCCGTCTCCTTGACCTAAACACTTGAGGCTATCATATTGACCTCAAGCTCTTAGGTCAACCGGGAGGCTGCATGGGCAAGCGTCGATCCAAGAACTCGCTCCCTATTCTCCACGGCACGGTGGAGTTCCTCGCCTTGGGCGCGCTGGTGAGAGGGGGCCGGATGCACGGGTTCGAAGTGCTCTCATGGATCGGCGAAGCCAGCGAGGGGGAGCTGCTGGTGGAGGAGGGAGCGCTCTATCCGGCACTGCACCGGATGGAGAAACGCGGCTGGCTGACCGCGGTTTGGGCCACGTCGGAAAAAGGTCGTCGGGCCAAGTACTACTCCCTGACCCGAAAGGGCCGCGCCGCCTTCCGGAAGGAGACGCAGGCCTGGGATCGCCACATGGCCGCAGTCCGCCGCGTCGTGGTCGGGGAGGGCACCGCGTGAGGCGCGTCTACAATCGGCTACGGGCCGACATCGACGAAGAGCTCCGGCACCATGTCGAGGAGCGCTACGAGCGGCTGTTGGACGAAGGGCTCGATCCCGAGGAGGCCCGGAGCGAAGCCGAGCGACTGTTCGGAGATCGGGAACGGATTCGCGGTGAGCTGGAGAGCCTCGCCGGGGAGGGAACGTGGCGCTGGCGTCTCCGCGAGCTGGTGCGATCCGTCGTGTCGGACGTGATGTACGCCTTCCGGGGCGTGCGAAAGAACCCGACGTTTGCGGTGTCCACGGTCTCGACGCTCGCGCTGGGCATCGCCGCTGTTGCGTCGATCTTCGCGGTCGCGGACGCCCTTGTGTTCCGTCCTTTGCCTTATGCGGATCACGATCGCTGGGTGCAGGTGAGCCAGCTCATGGACGACGGGATCAACACCCGTCCCCTCGCCCGCGATCGCCTCCTGGGTTGGCAGGAAGCTGCGCAGGGATTCCTGGACGAGTGGATCGTATTCCAGTGGGCGGGCCTGAGCCGTACCGACGGGGGTCACGTCGAGCGCTTGGACGTGCTCGCGCTCAGCCCGGGGGTGGACGCGCTGCTCGATCTCCCGATCGGCGTCGGACGTTCGATCGGCGTCGAGGACGCCCTGCCGGGTGCCCCGCCGGTGGCCGTGTTGACTCCCCGTTACTGGGAGCGCCTCGGCCGCGACCCCGGTGTGATCGGCACCGTCATGGACCTGGAGGGCACCGCGGCCACGGTGGTGGGAGTCCTGCGCGACCGTACCAAGTTTCCTCCCGAAAGTCGGGATATCGATGTCTGGATTCCGATGCGGGCGGACCTCACGTACCTGGACCGGGGGATAGGCGGCGTGGGCGGCGTATGGGCTCTCCTGCCGCCTCACGTTTCGCTCGCGGCCGCTCAGGACCGGGCCGACGTGCTGGCCGCCGGTCTGGAAGAGCGGCTTCCCGGGCCCCAGTCCTGGAGGATTCGGCTTACGCCGATCGGCGCCGGACGAGGCGAGTCGGTGGGCAACACGATCCGCGCGCTGGGGGCGACGGTGGTGTTCATGTTCCTGATCGCGCTTCTGAACGGCGTCAACCTGCACCTGGTACGGACCACCAGCCGGCAGCGCGAGCTCGGGTTGCGCGTCGCGCTGGGCGCGTCGCGAACACGGCTGCTCAGGCAGCTCACCACCGAAGGAGTCGTTACCGGGGTGCTGGCCGGCGCGCTGGCGGTGGTGCTGGCATGGGGAGCCGTGACCGGCATCCGGCAGGTGCTTCCCACCATCATCAGCTACATGAGCCCACACGCGTTCACGGTCGAGCGGAGGACGCTCCTGATGGCGTTCTTCGCGGCCACGGTGGCGGGGCTCGTCCTCGGGCTCATTCCCGCAGTGAGCATCGTCCGGTCGAATCCGTCGACGTCACTCAAGGGACGGGACAATGACGACTCGCGCACCCGACGTCGGTTCCGGGACGGGCTCGTGATCGGGCAGGTGGCGCTGTCGATGTCGCTGTTGGTTGCTGCTGCGCTTCTGGTCAACGGGTACGCACGCCTTCACGCCGTGGACGTCGGGTTCGATCCCGAGCGTCTGGCCGTGGCGGCGTTCGAGCCCTCGCCGACCCGCTATCCGAGTCCCGAGGAACGCACCCGCTTCGCAGAGCGTCTCGAGCAGGCCCTCGAAGAGCGGCCCGAGATCGATGCCGTCACCCTGACCGCCAGCGCCCGGGCCCATTCGGGAGCCACGCTCGAGGCCGAAGGTCTGCCGGTCCGGTCCGACCAACCGGAGCTGGTGCCGTGGACGGCCGTGTCTCCCGACTACCTGGAGACGCTCGACATCCCATTGTTGGAGGGCCGGCCGTTGGATGAAGGCGATGTCGCGGCGCGAGGTGTCATCGTGGACCGGGACCTCGCTCGGTTCCTCTGGGAGGGGCGGAGTCCCATCGGGCTCCGCTTCCGCGTGGACGAGGGTGAGTGGCTGCGCGTGGTGGGCTTGGTCGAAGAGCTTCGGCTGATCGGACGTGACGAAAGAGCAGGGCCGTACCAATACCTGATGTATCGTGATCCGGAGGGTTGGTCCCGGCGCGTCGGGTTGACCATGCGCACGGCCGGTGGAGGTCCTGAGGAGCTGGTGCCCCTGTTTCAGCAGGTGCTCAGGGAGTTGGACCCGGAGCAGTCGTTCTGGCATGCGCGCACGGCCGGAGACGACCTCGCCTTCAGTGAGGAGGAGCCCCGGTTCGTGTTGACGCTGATGGGAATCCTGGCGCTGGTTGCCGTCTCGCTCGCGGCCATCGGCCTCTATGGGGTGCTGGCCTACACCGTGTCACGGCGTAAACACGACCTGGGAGTTCGGTTGACCCTGGGCGCTCTTCCCGGACGGCTGGTGGCGGGCGTGGTGGGAGAGGGCGTGGCCGTGGCCGGAATCGGCATCGTCCTGGGTCTACTGCTGGTCTATCAGGCTTCGCCCTGGATGGAGCGGATCCTGTACGACGTATCCCCGCGCGACCCCACGACGTTGGGATTCACGACGCTTTTTTTCCTGGTTCTGGCTGCAGTGGCGGCGTTCGTTCCGGCGCATCGGATCAGGCGGGTGGATCCGGTGGACGTGCTTCGGACGGAGTAGTCGTCACTCCTCCCTCAAAGCCGCCATCGCGTCCACCTTGGCCGCCCTCAGAGCCGGCAGCGCACAGGCGAGCGCTGCGACCAGGAGCAACACCAGCGATGCCCCCGTGAACGTGGTCGGATCGGTCGACTCGAGCGCAAAGAGCTGACTCTGAATCAGACGTGTGAGACCGAGTGACGCAACCACGCCCACCGCCAGGCCGGCTCCAACGTGAAACATTCCCTCGAGCAGCACGTCGGAGACGATCTTCGACTGGGCGGCGCCGAGTGCCACGCGGATCCCGATCTCGCGCGTCCGCCGTCCCACCACGTAGGCCATCAGGCCGAAAATCCCGATCGCCGCGAGCGTCAGAGCCGATAGCGCAAACACGGCAAGTAGTGATGACACGTATTTGGGCTGCGCGAGTTGGTCTGCGAGCGCCTCCTCCAGGGTGCGCACGTCCGTCACGAGAATGTCCGCATTGATCGCGTGAATCGCGTCCGTGACGGCCCCTGCCAACGAGAGTGGATCACCGTCGGTCCGCACGACCATGTCCGCTTGTGATCCCGTTCCCTGCCCGAGGGCTGAGAAGGTGGCAGGCCGGACCGGCGCGGCGAGTCCGGAGCGACGGGCATCCTCGACGACGCCGACGATCGTGTACCAATACCCATCTCCGCCGAACGTCCACGTAAACCGCTCTCCGATCGGCTCGAGTCCGGCCAGGAAACGGCGTACGAAAGTCTCGTTCACGACGGCTACACGGAGGTCCTCGAAGCCATCCGTCTCCTCCAGCCCCCGGCCTGCGACGATGTCCAACCCGACGGTCGAGAAGAACCCCGGCGATACGACGTCGCCGACGACCGGGACCTCGTTGTCGGGTCCGTACTGGTCCGGCTTGCTCTCGACGGTTGGGGTGCCCATCCGCGGAACCTCGCTGAAAATCAGGTTGCTGATCGTCCCGACCGACTCGACTCCCGGCACGGCCAGGACGCGGTCGAACAGCTCCCGATAGAAGGCCTGTCGGGCTTCGCCCGCCGGATATCGATCACGTGAAAAGCTGAGGCGGACGCTGAGTACGCCCTCCGGCTCGAACCCGGGGTCGACGATCCGCAGATTCAAGAAGCTCCGTGTGAACAAGCCGGCCCCGACGAGCAGGACCAGAGCCAACGCGAATTGGCCTCCGATGAACGCGCCCCTCATTCGGCCAATCGCCGTGGACGAGGAGCCGAACGCGGCCTTGCGAAGGTTGGTCATCGGATCGGCTCGACCCGCCTGCAGCGCGGGCACGAGGCCGAACGCCACGGTGGCTCCGACCGCGACGGCCAGCGCAACCCCCAGGATCATCCAGTCCGGATGTACCTCGTCGAGCCGAGGGAGCTCGGCCGGTCCCGAGGCAACGAGGCTCGCTACGCCGAGTGATGCCAGCATTGCCCCGGCCAGGCCACCCAGTCCGCCGAGCAACGCGCTCTCCGCCAGGACCTGCCTGACGATCCTGCCCCGACCGGCACCGAGCGCTACCCGGGCGGCCATCTCGCGGGCGCGTGCGGTTCCTCGCGCTAGAAGCAGGTTCGCGACGTTGACGACGGCAATCAACAGCACGGCCGCCACGGCCACGAGCAGCACGGTGAGCGGCGTGCGAACGTCTCCCACGATGGTCTCGTGGAGCGGCTCGAGCGTGACGCCAGCACCCTGGTTGGTCTCCGGGTACGCCTCCTCGAGCCGGGTGGCGATCACATCCATCTCCGCCTGGGCGGCCGAGAGGGATACGCCTTCGCCGAGCCGACCGATCACCGGAAACATCAGCCTGAACCGCGGATACATCGTCAAGGGCCGGTCGGGAGGAAACGCCTGGGGCGTCCAAAGCTCGGCGTCTCGCGGGTATCCGGCGCCCGGTTTCGCAACGCCCAGGACCTCGTGCGGAGCGTCGTCGAGCATGATCGTCCGGCCAATGATGGACGGATCGCCGCCATAGCGACGGGAGAAGAGCCCGTAGCTGAGTACGACGGTGTTCCTGACTTCGCCTTCCACCTCGTCGCCACGAAACGCCCGTCCGAGCGCGAGCGGGTGTCCCATGACCTCGAAAAAGCCTCGGGAGACGGCTGCTCCAATGACCTCCTCCGGCACTCCCTCCCCGGTCACGGTGCGCCGAGCCGGCAGGACCGTCGCCAACCCGTCGAGCATGGTCGCGCCTTCACGCCAGTCGACGAAGTCCGGCCACGAAGTCACGTCCTCTTCCACCCCTCGACGCTGGTTTCGCATCCAGACGGTGACGAGCTCGTCCGACTCCGGGTATGCGAGCGGAGACAAAACCACCTGGTCGACGACGCTGTAGATCGCCGTGGTGGCGCCGACGCCGAGCGCGATCGCGCCGATCGCGGCGGCGGCGAAGCCCGGAGAGCGCAACAGCCCGCGGAGAGCGAGGCGTACGTCGCGGGCCGTATCCTCGATCCAGGCAGTGCCCCTCGCGGCGCGAACCTCCTCACGCCACCGGTCCATCCCCCCCAGCGCTATGAGCGCTTGCCTGCGTGCTTCCGCCGGATCGACGCCGGCGTGGCGGAGCCTCTCGATCTCCATTTCTACGTGGAACTGGAGCTCCTCTTCGATCTGCCGGTCGGAGACCCGCCACTTGAGCAGGCGCACGACCCTCAGCCACAGCCCTCTCATGCCGGATCCCAATCTGCCTCGACGATGCCGGGCGGCGTCGCCGTTCGGAGCACACGCTGCATCGCCTCCATGAAGCGCACCCAGTCACGATGCTCGACGCCCAGCCTACGCTCTCCCTGAGGTGTCAGGGAGTAGATCTTCGCGCGCCGATTGTTCTCGGACCTGCCCCACTCGGCCCGTACGAGCCCGCGGTACTCCAGCCTGTGGAGCGCCGGATACAACGAGCCCTGGTTGATCTGCAGCACGTCCCGGGAGAGATCCAGAATTCGCTGCGAAACCCCCCATCCGTGCATCGGGCCCAGCGATAACGCGTGCAGGATGAGCAGGTCCAACGTGCCCTGCAGCATGTCCACTCGATCTGTGTTCGCCATTCCTCTTGACCTTCGACAGGAACGTCCACAGTACTGCGCGTCTTGTCGAAGGTCAAGGGGACGGTGGATGGTGGCGCCTGAAGGGTGTCTCGGCTTCGGTTCTTGACCAATCGTTCAATAACCCTTACCGTTGTCCTCATGGCACGCCCGAAGGCTTTCGACGAAGACACGGCGCTCGACGCCGCAGCCCAGGTATTCTGGAGCCAGGGTTACGACGGCACGTCCATGTCGGACCTCGAGGCAGCCATGGCGATGGGTCGCCAGAGCATCTACAACGCGTTCGGTGACAAGCGGCATCTCTTCCTCCGCGCGCTGGAGAGGTACACGGCCCGGAATCGAGAAGGCCTCAAAGAGTCGCTGCTGGCGTCGGACGCCGGGCTGGACACGATCGGGCGGTATTTCGAGAGCCTTGTCGAGTACGCCACGCCGGAGGGTACTCGCCCGGGGTGCCTGGTTACGAACTCGATTCTCGAGATCGGCGAGGCGGATCAGGATGTGGCCGGGCGGTGCGCGGCCAACCAGGCGTGGATGATCGAGGGCTTTGAACACGCGTTGGGGAACGCCGTTCGATCGGGTGAGCTGCCGTCGTCGCTGGACGTGCCGGCCACGGCGCGGCTGCTCATGTCCCAGGTGTACGGGACGATCGTGCTCGCCAAAGGTGGAATGTCGCGTGGGGATCTCGCGGGGACCGTGCGCGCGCTGTTGGAGCAACTCCGCTGATGCAGTACCGGTTTCTTTTTCTTTCATTTTTGACTGATTAGACAAAAACGGAGCAGAACGAAATGTCACAGACACGAATCGAAGGCAGCACGGCCCTGGTAACCGGAGCGAATCGTGGGATCGGACGGGCCATTGCAGAGGCGCTCCTCGAGGGCGGCGCCAAGAAGGTATATGCCGGCGCGCGACGCCCGGAGACGGTGTCGGATCTGGCGGAGCGGTATGGAGATCGAGTCGTGCCGGTGGCGCTCGACGTGACCGATCGCACACAGGTGCGGGCAGCGGCGGAGCAGGCCGGTGACGTCGAGATCCTCGTCAACAACGCCGGCGTGGCCGAGCACGGCGGGAGTCCGTTCGAGGACGAGCAGTGGTTGGAGGCCGGACGGAGGGAGTACGAGGTGAACGTATTCGGCACCTTCGATATCACACAGCGTTTCACGCCGGTTCTTGCAGCGAACGGCGGCGGTGCGGTGGTGAATATCATCTCGATCGCGGGGCTCACGAACTTCCCTCTCTTCCTGAGCTACAGCCTTTCCAAGGCCGCGCTCCATTCGCTCACGCAGGCCACCCGGGTCTTCCTGGGCGGGCAGGGCACACAGGTCGTGGGTGTCTATCCCGGGCCGGTGGACACCGACATGGCCGAGGAAATCGAGTTCGAAAAGGCCTCTCCCGAGTCGGTGGCCCAGGCCATCTTGGCCGGCCTCGAAGCCGGAGCAGAGGAGGTCTATCCCGACCCGATGGCCGAGCAGTTCGGAAGCGTATACGGCCAGAACCCGAAGGCACTTGAGCAGCAGGTCGCCGGAATGGTGATGGAGGAAGCGACGGCCTGAGGATCGACCGCGGCCCGGTGGATCCGGCGGGGCCGGAGCGCTGTGCGCTCCGGCCCCCTTTTTTTGTGCCAACTGTCGGAGCGACAGCCCGCTACCCGAGGCCCGCTACCCGAGGGAGCAGGGTGGCGTTTCAGCTGCGACGATTCGGTGGCAGCCGGAAATCGTCATACGGTAGTCCCGATTCACCATGGACGGTTTTTGGTGTGCGGCGGTGGGGTTGGGCCGTGCCCGGTCCCGGACGTCCGCGTAGAGCGGTCTGACGAACTGCGTGCGGCACGATCTGGATTAGCGCCTATTCGGAAGACCTGCGACCTCGTTGTTCCGTGTCTGCGGGGATCCTGAGAGGTCGAAAATCGGCCCTGTATATTTAGGGTATCTCGCTGTGTTACCGTGATTTACCGGAGGTGCCCGCCATGCCGTACACGTATATGCCTCTCGCCGATTCTGTCCGCTCGGCTCACTGGTCGCTCGCCATCCGCGAGCGTGCCGCCGCGCCCGCGATGCCGCCGGCTAACGCGATCGACCCCGACGAAGACCTGTTCGAGCTCGGCGAGCGCTGCGCCGAAGCCTACATGGAGGCCGCCGTCATGGAATGCGAAGCCATGGCCCTGCTCGCCCGGTTCGACCGGCGCGAGGGCTGGAAGCCTCAAGGCTTCGGGTCAGCCGCAGAATGGCTCGCCTGGCGGACCGGCGTCACGCTCGGCACGGCCCGCGAGCGCGTGCGTACCGCGCTGGCCCTCGAGAAGCTTCCGGAGACGTCAGCCGCGATGAAGAACGGAGAGCTCTCGTTCTCGAAAGTGCGGGCACTCACCCGCGCTGCCACGCCCGACAACGAGACCCAGCTCCTCGAGTTTGCTCGCGAAGGATCCACCGCTACACTCGAACGTGTCGTGCGGGGCTGGAAGAAGCTCGACCGCGCAGGTGAGGTCCGGGCCGAACAGCTCCGTCACCGGACCCGCACGTTCTCGGCCTGGGTCGACGACGACGGCATGGTCGTCGTCAAAGGCCGGCTCGACCCGGAAGTCGGCGCCGCGCTGATGCGAGCGGTCGAGGCCGCTAGCGATGCGCTGTTCCGAGCGACCGACGATGCGCCTGCGGACGACGCGATCGACGACACCGAGCCGGCCCAGCGTCGGGCCGACGCGATCGGGCTGATCGCCGAGCGGGCGTTGGCGGCGGGGTTCGGGGGTGAGGGTGTGCCGGTGAGCGGATCCCGGGCCGAGCGCTATCAGGTCATGCTGCACGTGGACCCTGAGACGTTGGCAGCGGAAGGCGACCCCGGCCAATCCGAGCTGGAAGACGGGACCCGCGTTTCTGACCTTATAAGCGGAGTTGGCCTCCGACGGAGCTGATGGGTTAGATCCGGATGGAAGGTTCCAAGAACCAGCCGGCACCACAGCTGAAGGAGGCCAACATGAACGTTGCCGGTATCGATGGACACACAACGTATTCGGTACTTGTGATCGTAAACAAGGAAGGTGAGATCGTTGTAGGCCCGGAGCGGATTGGGAACCGGGACGGAGCAGGGCTGATGCAGCGGCTTGAGGGATGGACACCGCTGGCGGTGGTGATGGAGACTTCGCCTACGTGGCCCTGGATTCGTGATTTGGTGGCGAAGCGAGCGAGGATGGAGTTCGTGTTGGCACACGCGACGCAACTTCGAGCGATCGCCCACAGCCACCACAAGCGGGACGAGGTGGACGCGGAACTGCTAGCACGGATGCATCTGGCGGGGCTGATCCCGCAAGTATATGCACGAGACGCCGAGCAACGAGATCGGACACATCTGGTACGACATCGGGCGCGACTGGTGCGGCAGCGAACGCGAGCAGCGAACCGGATTCACGCCCAGCTGCACGCGGTGGGACTGCGGCTCGATCGCGGCCGGCTACTCACGAAGAAGGGACGGAAGTGGGTGAGGGACGAGGCATGGTCGAAGTGGCAGCCGCAGCAGCGGTTACTTGCGGAGACGCACTTCGAGATCATCGACGTTCTCACCGCGCAGGTGCGGACATTGGATCGGCGCGTAGATGCAGTAGCGAAGACGGTGCCCGGAGCGATGCTCCTTCAATCGATTCCCGGAGTTGGATCGTACCGTTCTCTGGTCATGGCGACTGAGATCGAGCCCGTGAAGCGTTTTGCTCGTCCTGAACAGCTTGTGTCATACGCAGGCCTCGCACCACGGACTCGTCGGTCCGGGCTCGCTCCGATTCGGCACGGCAGGATTCCCGCTGGCGCGAACCGCTGGCTGCGGGGAGCGTACGTCCGCGCCGTGGTGAGCCACCGTCAGCATGCACCGGACAGCGAGTTATCGCAGTTCTACGACCGCCAGAAGGAACGCATCGGCTGGCAAGCCGCCCGGATCGCTACGGCTCGCAAGCTGGCCCGAGCGACCCATGCGATGCTCCGCACCGGGGAGCTTTGGCGAGATGCTTAGCGGAACCGGTGGTGTGGGGTGAGTTCCTGTTTCAGCGTGCCGCTTCGACGGCCCTCTGTTTCTGACTGAGCCCCCCAACTCGCATAGGAGATCATGAGTCCGGTCGCCGTGCTGCGACCGAACGAGAACTCGAAGAGCTGCGTGAGTCCCACAGACTCGCCCATGATCGGTCAAGCGATTTGTACCGACGAACTATCTATCCACACTGGCTAGGCTTGGAATCTCCACATCGAACGCTTCTCCACTAAACCCGCCTTCCGGCGGGTCCGGGAGGTCTTCGTCCTATTGACAATCCTCCTCTTATAGCAGCTGAAACGTCGAGACGCATCGCGTGCGACTCCGGAGTGGTGCGGATCGCGCGCCGATCGGACGGCGCGGTGGTCGGCGTCGGCCGAAAGACCCGGTCCGTGCCACCGAGTCTGCGGCGTGCGCTGGAAGTACGGGACCGGGGCTGCCGGTTTCCGGGATGCGGGCTCCGGTTTGCCGATGCGCATCACGTCAAACACTGGGCGGACGGCGGCGAGACGAGCTTGAGGAACCTCGTGCTGCTTTGCCGCAAGCATCACCGGGCGGTGCACGAGGGCGGGGTGCGGGTGTGTCTGGACGTCGAGGGCAAGGTCGCGTTCTTCGCGCCCGACGGGAGGGTGCTGGCCGACGTGCCGCCCAAGCCGGATCGGCCGGTCGTGCCGACGCGGCGGCTGGATGCGGAGGCCCGGAGCGGGCTGCCCCGCCACCGGCTGGGTGCATCCAAGTGGGCGAAGGACTCCCAAGTGCCCTGGGAGGTGGAGGCGGCGGTGTGGGAGGTGCTCGATGGCTGACCAAGCCGGCGTCACCCCATCTGGTGTCCTGTCGGATCTCCTACACTTCCCTAGACCAGGCTCCCGGCCCACAGCCGCTCAAGAAAATCCGTCGCGGGTAAGATCTCGATACCGTCTTCCGTCTTCCGCGCCCGGGGCTCCCGACTGACTACCACCCTTCGACCTACCCCGGGGTGGTCGACCTTCAGATCACGCAGCCCCTTCAGATGCTGTGACACCACTCGCGGCGTAGACTTCGCCTCCACCGCCAATTCCATGTCACCCAGAATGAAATCGACTTCGCTTCCACTTGCGAGGCGCCAGTAGCTCAGAGTGCCGTCAAACTCCATGTAGCTGACGTACGCGGCCAGCTCATGGTGGACCCAGTTTTCGAAGGCTTTTCCGTAGAGCTCCGATCCGGGTAGCAACTCCCCTCGCCGTGCCAGCCGGTTCACGACTCCCACGTCGGAGAAGTAGAACTTTGGCGCCTGGATGACACGGCGTTTCGGCCGTTTTCGATATGACGGAACCCAACGCCCCAACAGCGAATCCTCGAGTATTCCGAAGTAGCTTTTGGCCGTGTGGCTCGAGACTCCACATTCTCGACCCACGTTGGAGAAGTTGACGATCTCACCGTCACTGAGCGCTGCCACGTCGAGGAAGTCGGAAAACGCTGGAAGGCTCCTCACTAAGCCTTCGGCGGCGACCTCCTCCTTCAAGTAGTCGGCGATGTAGGCGTCAAGCATGCGCCGGGCTCGGGTCGCCTGATAGATCCGGGGTAGGTAGCCGTGGTTGAGGAGCCGATCCAGATCGAAGTCCGAGGCAAGCTCGAGGCCCGTCAGGCCGAACAGCTCATAGCGGAGCGCCCGCCCTCCGAGCAGGTTGGCCGCACCTCGTTTGACCTTACGTGCACTCGATCCGCACAGAGCGAAGTGGTGGTCCCCGTTCTCAATGAGCCAATGTACCTCGTCGAGAATCTGCGGCACCTTTTGGATCTCGTCGATGACGATCTGGACCGGACCCGGATTCGTCATCGTAACCAGCTCCTGGCGGAGCGATTCGGGTCGGCTGGAGTACCGTCGGAACTCCTCCGACTTCAGTAGATCGATCCAGAAACCTTTGGGATACGAGGCGCGCAATAGCGTCGTCTTCCCCGTCTGCCGTGGTCCCCAGAGGAAGAACGTCTCAGTGCCGGTCGGAGGAAGACTCAGTGATCGTTTGAACATATACTTCAAATTATCATGATGATTTGAAGTGTCTACCCCATTGATCAGCCGTGAACCACCCGCCGTGGCCTGATATCAGCCAACCGGATATGGTTACGGATGCCCGCCATCCCAACATCGTGCCCCCGCCTTGATCCACCACGAAAGGCAAGGCTCCCGTGAACGGGATCGCACACGACCTGAGCGAGGGGATCCGGCGGCTGAGGCGAAGCCCCGGGTTCACGTGCCTCGCAATGGGCACGCTCGCGTTGGGGCTATCCGCGAGCACGGCAGTGTTCGCTTACGTCAACGCATACGGACGTCCCATTCCCGGCGTCGGAGCCGACGGCCTCCATCAGGTCTGGTTCGCCACCGACGAGTCTCCCTGGGGTGCTGTGTCTTTCCCGGACTTCCAGGACATGCGTGCGCGTACGGACGCTCCGTTCGAGGTAACCGGCGTGGTGCCGACGTTCTTTCTCGCGACGGTTCGACACGAGGAGCTCACCGAAGTCGCGGCGGGGGAGGCGGTGGCGGGCGGGTTCTTTTCGGCCTTGGATATCACGATGTTGGCGGGGCGCGGTCTCTCGCCGGAGGACGACCGTCCTGGCGCGACGCCCGCCACGGTCATCTCGCACGACTATTGGATGAGCCGGTACGGTGGTGCATCGGACGTGATCGGACGCACGATCCTGCTCAACAACGAGCCCTATGTGATCGTCGGGATCGTGGGACCCGAGTTCCGCGGCGCGAGAGCCTCTGCCCGCCCCCGGTTCTGGATTCCGCTGGAGCAGTTCCTTCGCGTGTACCGGGCCCGCTCGGACACCCGCGAGAACCGTGAGGCCGGTGCGGTCCGGCCCATCATCCGCTTGGCTGGTGGCGGGTCGTTGGCCGGGGCCGAGGATGCGGTACAGGCGCTCGCGAGGGGCCTGGACAGCGAAGTGCCCCTCAGCCGCAGAGCGCGACGATTCGTGCTCACGCCGGCCACCTGGATCAGCCCTGAGGCCCGTGCCTCCGAGGCATCCACTACCAACGTCATGTTGGCCGCGGCGGGGTTCCTCCTGCTGCTGGCCTGCGCCAACGTAGCCAACTTGGTGTTGTCCGCCGGGACGCGGAGGCGCTCCGAGATGGCGATTCGCACGGCCCTGGGCGCGTCGGGCGGACGGCTGGCCCGGCAGCTTCTCGTCGAGAGCCTGCTCCTGTCCGTGCCGGCCGGGCTGATTGCCTTCGCGCTCGCGGGTCCGGTGAGCCGGAGGCTGGCGTCGTACTTCGCTCGACCGAGCGTGTGGGGAGTGAACGTCGCCCGGGACATCACGGTCGACCCGCGTGTCATGCTCTTCGCCTTCGGCGCCGCGGTGGTGACGGGGCTGGCGACGGGACTCGTGCCCGCGCTGCGGACCTCGGAACGGAGCCCGGCTGAGGCCTTCGGAACACGTGGAACCGGAGCTTCCCCCGGCCGCGCTTCACGAATCCGACTCACCGGCACGCGACTTCCGCACACCCGGGAGCTGCTCGTGTCGGCTCAGCTCGCCATCTGCGTCGTGCTGCTCTTCGTTGCAGCCCTGGTGCTCCGTACCCTCCAATCCGTCTCCGCCAAGGACCCAGGATTCGACACGACGCAGACACTGGCCAGTTACGTAAGCACGAGCAGCATGGGCGTTCCCGTGGAGGAACGGCATCGGTTTTTCGAGGAGCTCGTCCGGCGCTTCGACGACCTCCCGTGGGTGGAGGCTGTGACCGTGGCGGAGAACGCGCTGCTCTCGGGGCACCCCACGCAGGGGCTGCTGCCGCCGGACGGATCCGACCCGGTGGTCACCACCGTGGCCCGGGTGTGGCCGGGGTACTTCGAGGCGCTCGGGATGGACCTCCTCGGGGGCCGCACGTTCCTGGACACCGATACCGTCGACGCGAACGGCGTGATGGTCGTGAACCAATCGCTCGCGCATCGCCTCTCCGGCGACCGCTCCGCGGTTGGCCAAACGCTCACTTGGCCAGGAGGGGACGGGGGGCCGGACCGGTCCTACGAGGTGGTGGGCGTGGTGCGGGATGCAAGTCAGGTCGAGCTGCTCGATCCTCCCGGCCCCGTCGCCTACTTCTCCCTCCCGCAGCAGTACTCCCGTCCCGGGAACGCGATGCTCCTCAGAGTGCGCGGCGACCCGGGCGTGGCGGTCGGCCTGATGGAGCGGGAGCTGCGCTCGGTGGACACTCGGCTCGCGATCGTGAACATCCTCCCCTATCGAGCCGTCGTTCGAGGCGCGCTCTATACGCAGAGGATGAACGCAGAGCTCTTTACGGTCATCGCCGCGCTCGGGCTCCTGTTTTCCGCCACGGGCGTCTTTGCCGTGCTCGCCCTGGCCGTAGCCGGCCGAGTCCGCGAGATCGCCATCCGAATGGCGGTGGGTGCCGATCGACGCGCGGTAGCCAAGGCCGTGCTCGGGCCCATTGGAGGATCGGTGCTCCTCGGATTGGCGGTCGGGTTCGCAGGAGCGTTCGGGGCGACGCGGCTGGTCGCGAGCCTGCTTTGGGGTGTGGAGCCCTCCGACCCGATCGCCCTTTCGGTGGGCGTAGGCATGCTCCTGACTGCAGTGACGGTGGCGATCGGAGTGCCCCTGAAGCGGGCCGTGGAGGTTGACCCGGTGATCTCTCTGCGGGCGGAGTGACCGGCGGATCCGACGACGTCCCGTATCCTTGCGGCCGCCCGCAATCGGATCTTCATCCGACGGTCCGCTCTTTGCTACCCGTTCCCCTCAAATCAGCCGCGGTTTTCGCGCCCCGCTCCTACTGGGGAGGAGCCGGGGGCCGGCCGCCTTCGTGAGAACATAGATCTTGAAACGATCAGCCCTGGGCTTTTGGGCCCTTTTGCCAGCTTTTCTGGGAGCCTGCGCCAAGGCCCCCCCGCCGGAAGCTCCTGCACCGATCTACGTCACCGACACGGTACACGTGGTGGACTCGGTCATGGTTGAAGTCGAGTCCGAGGCCGATCAGGCCATGCGGACGGAGCTTGCGGACCTCCGGATGAAGCTCTTGGAGCGCGATGCCGTCGTGGCGGAGCTCCGCGAGCAGCTCGGAGGGGAGCGCCAGGAGGTGGTGCGCAACATGGCGAAGCTTCAGAGCCAGGCCAGCCGCGCGGAAGCGGCTTCGGAACTGGCCGAAGCACAGATCGCTATCGGCACGCTGAGCGAAGTCGGCGGAGCGGGCGCCTCGGATCTCTCGGCGGAGGCCACTCAGCTTCTCGACGACGCCCGTTCGGCGTTCAACACCGGGAACTTCGGCGGAGCGCTGTACCTGGCGACGCGGGCACGAACCATGGCCAGCGCGGCCAGCACTCGGCTTCGGACACGCTCTCGCAGCGACGCCGTCGCCGGTGAGACGCCGTTCATGGTGCCCGTGCGGCTCACCACCACCGTTCGCAGCAACGTGAGAGGCGGGCCGGGCACGGGCCACGCCGTGGTGTTCGTGGCGGACCCGGGTGCGCGGCTGCAGGGACTGGCCTACACGTCCGACTGGATTCTCGTCCGAAACGACAGCGGACAGGAAGGTTGGATCTTCCACGAGTTGGTGGCCGACCCCTAGACCGACCGATAGAGGCAAGCGTCCGACCGGCGGTCAGGACTCGGCGCCCGCCTTCTTCTTTCGCTTCGACCGGGCCTGCATAGCCACGTTGGACGGCCCCATCTCGGACGCGTACTTGGATCCCTCCGGCAGCTCGACGCCTTCCGCCAGCACGACCCGGTTGCGTCCCCGCTCCTTGGCCTCGTAGAGGGCCGCGTCCGCGACAGCGATCAGGGCCTCTCCATCCAGCTCGTGATCCGGACAGATGGCCACGCCGATGCTCATGGTGACGGGACCGTCCTGGTACTCGTCTCGAGCGAGCCGCGTGAGAATCCGGGTGCCGGCTTCCAGCGCGCCCTCGACGTCACACTCGGGCAGGATGATGACGAACTCCTCGCCGCCGTATCGGCCCACGGTGTCGATGCCGCGTGTGGCTTGGCGTAACGCCTTGGCCACGCCTCGAAGGACCGCGTCACCCTCCAGATGCCCGAACTTGTCGTTGTACTTCTTGAAGTGGTCCACGTCGAGCATGAGCAGGCTCATGGACTGATCGCCCCGCCGGACGCGCTCCACTTCTTCTTCCAGGACCTCCAGCGCACGGCGCCGATTGGTGAGCTGCGTAAGCTCGTCGGTCACCGACAAACGAGCCAGCTCCTCGTTCCGCTCGACCAGCTCCTCGTGGGCGGCGTCCAGTGCGTGGCGACCCTCCCGGAGGCGGTGGACCATGTCGTTGAACACCTCGGTCAGGTACCCGACCTCGCCGCCTCCCGTCACGGGGAGATCGACCGAGAAGTCTCCCGCCGCCACGTCGGCTGCGCCTTCCGAAAGACGAGACAGCGGCTTGACCACGATCTGGCTGAGCAGGTACGCGATGGTGCCCATGACGAGCGTCAGGCCGACCACGATGAGCAGCGTGATGTTACGCAGCCGGGCCACGGGCGCGAACGCCTCCGAGCGGTCCACCTCGGCCACGACACGCCAAGAAACATTGGGAATCGAGTGCATGGTGCCGAGCACGGTGGCGCCGGCCAGGTCATCGTATTCCGCGGTTTCCGCGAGGTTTTCGGACAGCAGATCGAGCGTGCCGGAGTTCAGCCGCGCGGGCGGCGAGGTGTCTTCACGCCGCGTCGAGGCGAACACCTGGCCGTCCTCGGTCACCAGGTAGACCTGGCCGGACGTGCCCAAAGTGTTCGACTGGAGCAGCCCGTCCACGGCTCGGAAGTCCAGCCTGGCGACCAGGTGTCCCAGTTGTATCACCCCGTCTGGGGTACGGACGGGATGGGAGAGCAGAGCCAGAGTCGATCCCAGCCGGGAGTCCCATTCGGGCGATCCGAGGTGTCCGGCGGGTTGGCCGGCCACCTGCTCCAATCCCGGAGGCCCGCCCTCCCGTTCGACCTCGTTGGAGGCCAGGACGTCGCCGCCCGAGTCCACGACCAGGAGCTCTGCGTAGTCCGAGTAGTTCTCTTCCAGTGCGGACCAATAGGCTTGGATGCGCTCCCTTGCGACGTCCGACGCGCCTTCCGTCGGGTCCTGCAACGCGGCGGTGTTCTCCGTAACCTCGAATGATCCGGCGAAGATCCCGATGTCGTAGATCTGCTGTCGGATCCACAGATCCAGCTCTCGGGCCGTATGGCTTCCCGCGCTTCGGAGCTCCCCCTCGATCTTTTCGGTGAGCGAGCGCTTGTTCTGGACGTACGACACGATCGCCGTGGACAGCGTCGGCACCAGCGTGGCGGCCACCGCCAGCGCGACCAGCTTGTTCTTGATGCTCTGGAATCCGAGAAAGCTGAGCGCCTTTCCGGCTTGGGTCTCCAGGCGGCTGGTCACGACACACCTCCGGCCGTGGGCCACGAGATGTTCCGAACGCGGTTCCCCCGATCAGTGCGGCTGGCCGGTCCGAGCGGCCGGGACGAGACTGTTAGGCGACGCATATAATCCTGTATGTGTTGAAACTGTAGGGACTTGCGTACGCCGTCGTTGTTGGGGGAACCTGTCTTGGACAGCGGTCCTTTTTGGACCGGACGGTACGGCCGAAGCCCGTTGTAGGACAGGCAAGGCATATGCCAGCGGCCGGGACTCTACCGTCACGACACCAGCCGTTTCTCCTGAAACCCGCACCACCCCATCTTGCGTAGGTATCCGAATCGGATATATCTAGAACGGATAAATCTAGAACGGATAAATCGACGTTCCCCGCACACCGAACTCCATGGCAGCCACAAATACCCACGAGCATCGACCCTTGAAGCCGGCCGTGCTTCACATCCTGCTGGCCCTTACGAAGGGTGAGCTGCACGGGCTGGGCATCGCCGACGAGGCGGCCGACGCATCGGGAGGCTCCGTGAAGCTCGGCCCTGGAACGCTATACCGCTCCCTGGACGAGATGCGGGCGATGGCTTTGGTGGAGAAGGTGCCCACGCACCCGAACGAGGATCCTCGCCGGAAGTACTACAGAATCACCGATCAGGGACGACAGCTCCTGCGGGCCGAGATGGCCAGACTCGAGCGGCTGGTGCGCCAAGCGCGCGACAGGCAGCTCCTCGAGGAGGGCGCGTGAGGCGATCGGGCCCGACGCGCACGTTCCGCTCGAGCGCCGTCCGTGCCCTCCTGCGTCTCTATCCCCGGGACCTTCGGGAGGAGTACGGAGCCGAGATCGAGCACATGGTGCACGCGCGCCTGGAGCGCGCCGACGCTACGGACCGGCGGGCCGTTCTGGTCGCGTGGCTCGCCGCGCTCATGGATGTGCTCAAGACGTGGATACCCACCGGCGTTCGGCCGCCCTGGAAAGGGGTGCCTCGCCGTCCCAAGGAGGAAGGGATGAACCTCGTGCTACGGGATCTCCGCTACGCCCTACGGCGCCTTCTCCGCACACCGGGGTTCACGGCGGGCGCGCTGGCCATCATGGCGATCGCGATCGGCGCCAACACCGCGGTGTTCGCCATCGTCAATCAGGTTCTGCTCCGTCCGCCGCCCTACGATCAGCCGGAGCGGGTGGTGCACGTCTATCAGGACTCGGACGACGGAGAGCCCAGCTCGACATCGTTCCCCGCCTACCGTGACATGGCGGCGTCGGCGGGAGTATTCGAGGCTGTTTCCGCGACCACTCCGACCGGCGCCACGCTGGACCTGCCGGACGGCCCGCAGTCGATATCGGTCGAGTTCACCACCGCGAGCTTCTTGCGCACCATTGGTCGCTCCGTGGCCCGCGGCCGCTGGTTCGATTCCGACATGGATGCGGTCGGTGCAGGCAACTACGCCGTGCTGAGCCACCACGCGTGGCAGAGCCGGTTCGGTGCCGAGCCGTCCGTGGTTGGGCGCACGCTCCGCATCAACGGTCATCCGGTCACGGTGATCGGGGTGGGTCCCGAGGGCGTGAACGGTGTGGGCGGGTTCGTCGTGACCGATCTTTTCCTGTCCATCTCGTCCGTGGGCATATCGGGGCCGTTCATGGTCGCCAACCTGGACCGTCGGGAAGACCACTGGTACGACGTGAAGGCACGGCTGGCCGACGGGGTCACGCTCACGCAGGCCCAACAGGCCATGGACGGGTTGGCTCGATCGCTTGCGGAGGAGTTTCCCGAGTTCAACGCGGGGCGGGGAATCACCGTCTTTCCCAGCCACGACGTTCGGATCCACCCGGAGATCGACGGCAACCTGGCTCCGGCCGCCGCGGTGCTGATGTTCATCGTAGGGCTGGTCCTCGTGCTGGCCTGCACCAACCTGGGAGGCCTGCTCCTGGTGCGGGGCGTCTCGCGCGGATCGGAGGTAGCGGTCCGTCAGGCCCTGGGAGCGGCCCCGAGCCGGGTGGCCCGTCTTTTCCTCGGTGAGGCCATGCTGTTGTCCATCGGAGGTGGACTCCTGGGGCTGCTCTTGGCCCGGGCGCTCCTGCGCATGCTCGCGGTGGTTCCACTGCCGGGGCCCCTCAGCGGCGACCTCGACCTCAGTTGGGATGCGCGCGTCCTCTCGTTCAGCCTGGTGCTCATGCTCGGGACCGGGATCTTTTTCGGCCTGGGTCCGGCGCTACAGTCGCTCAAGTCCAACGTGGCCGGAGTGCTTCGCGAGGACCAGATCGCGGCCGGTCGCGCCCGACGGACCTCGTGGGTGCGGAACGGCATGGTCGCCTTGCAGGTGGCGGTCTCGCTGATCCTCGTGGTGGGCGCGGGAATCGCCGTCCGGAGTCTGGCCACGTACACCGAGGTCGATCCGGGTGTGGACGTGGACCGGCTGGCCTTCGTACAAACCAACTTCACGCAGGCCGGAATCCCGGCCGAAGAACGGGCGCCCGTCCTTCAGGAGCTCCGCGACGAGATCGCGACCATCCCGGGTGTGACCGCGGTGACTATCACCTCCCGTCTCCCCGTGCAGTCGGGAGGAACCACCACCACGGTCATCGAAGGATACGAGCCGGCGTCCGGCACAGGCTCGGTCGAGCTCGACTGGATACTCGTGTCGCCCGAGTACTTCGAGACCGTCGGCATCGACGTGCGCGAGGGTCGGGGCTACCGGCCCGAGGACCAAGGCGGCGACGAGCGCATCGTGGTCGTCAACGAAGCTGCCGCCCAAGCGTTCTGGGGCGGAGAGAACGTGGTGGATCGGCGACTTCGCCCGCAGAGCCGGCCCGAGGCCTGGGTACGGGTGGTCGGTGTGGTATCGGACTCGAAGGTCCGCAGCCTGACCGAGCCCCCGAGACCCATGCTCTACTACGTCATGGGACGCAACGGCGTCGGTGCCCCTTACTTCCTGGTCAGGACGGCCACGGAGCCCGGAGCCGTGCTCTCGGGACTTCGGACTGCTCTTACGTCGGTGAACGGACGGCTGTCTCCGTCCCGCCTGGCCACGATGGAAAACCACTTGGGAGAGGCGCTTGCAGTTCCAAGGCTTTCGGCCGGGCTCCTCGGGCTCTTCTCTTTTCTGGCACTGTGTTTGGCGGCCGTAGCGGTCTACACCATCGTCTCGTTTTCCGTAGCGGGCCGCCGGCGCGAGGTCGGCATTCGCGTCGCGCTCGGAGCCGCGAATCGACAGGTGTTGTGGACCGTCGTGTCGGAGGTCGCATGGACGGTCGTGCTCGGTCTCCTCGTAGGCGCAGTGGTCGTGGCCCTCATCTCGCCGCGCGTGCAGGGGCTGCTGGTCGGGTCCGAGGTTCTCGGGTTCGGCACCCTGGTGCCGGCGTTGCTCGTCCTGGCCGCGGCGGTGGGGGCCGGATCGCTGATTCCCGCCTGGCGCGCAGTCCGTGCGGATCCGGTGGAGGCGCTTCGGGGCTGACATTTTAGGCTCGGTGGCCCGAGCCCGTTGCGAGAACCGGCTTCTAGTGTCAATTTGATCTGTCGATATGACACTATCGAGATGATACTACGATCGCGTGATCGCGACCCGCCGGACGAGCCGCATGCCCCAAGATCCCACGACCCACCTTCCCATGCACCCTCTGGCCTTTCGTATCCTCATGGCCGTGGTGCCGGGACCCAGCTACGGCACCGAGATCGTGCAGAACATCGAAGCGGCCGAACCGGGGGTGCGGATGTACCCGGCCAACCTGTACCGTCGTATTCGCGACCTGCTGCGGGACGGGCTGCTCGAGGAGTGTAACGGGCCCGAGGGCGCGGACCCTCGTCGCGCCTATGTGCAACTCACCTCACTGGGCCGCACTGTGGCCCACGCGGAAGCCCGGAGGGTGCGCGACCTGATGCGCGAAGCGGAAGGCCTCGACCTCCTGGGCGATGCCTGATCGACTGGAGCGCAGGCTCCGAACGTACCGGCGGCTGCTCCGGCTGTTTCCACCTGGCTTTCGCCGCCGGTGGGGCGCGGAGATGGAGGCGCTGTGCCGGTATCGCCTGACCGCTGCGGACGACAAGGGCTCCGGTGCGACGAGGGCGTGGTTGGGAGTGGTGGTCGACGCGCTCATCGGAGCGATGCGCGAGTGGATCGCGACGGCGTCGGATGCGGTGCATTCACAGCTGAACACGATCGGCAGGGACGTTCACCACGCGACTCGAGGGCTCCGAAACTCGCCCGGCGCGACGGCCGTCGCCGTGATCACGCTGGCGCTGGGGATCGGCGCCATCACGACCGTGTTCACGGTGGTCAACGGTGTAGTGCTCGCCCCGCTCCCCTACGATGAGCCGGACCGGATCGTGTCGGTGTGGCCGGTCGCCAACTTCAACGTGGCGCTGGTGCGCGCAGTCCAGGAGGGAGCGCCCGCGCTGGAGGGCGTCGCGGGCATCTCGACTTGGACGGCGGTGTTGTCGGGCGGGGATGCACCGGTCGAGATCGACGTTGGACGGGTCTCGCCCGAATTCTTCGGAGTGCTGGGGGTGGATCCCCTGCTGGGGCGGGCGCTGCTGCCTGACGAGGACCACGCCGACGACGCCGCAGTGGTCGTCTTGGGATACGGCCTCTGGAGCACCCGCTTCGGAAGCGACCCGGACATCGTCGGACGCACGATCGAGTTGAGCGTAGACTCCCGCGACGTACACACGGTGGTGGGGGTCATGCCGCGGGGCTTTCGTCCACCGCAGGCGGTCGACGCGTGGGCGCCACTCGTGGAGGATCCTTCACTGGCGCTGACCGACGACCCGTCGTGGTACGTCAACCAGCGCATCGCGAAGCTGGCTCCCGGAGCGACGATCGCCAGGGCGAGCCAGCAGGTGCGGGCGCTGGCCGAGCGCTTGGGGCCGGAGGTGCCCAACCAGTTCGATTCTGAGCAAATCGCCGCAGCCGGAGTCGTGCCTCTCAAGGAGGACGTCGTCGACGATGCGGCCACTGCGCTGTGGGCGCTGTTCGGCGCCGTGGGCTTGGTTCTCCTGATCGCCTGCGCCAATGTCGCCAACCTCTTACTTGCGCGGGGCGAGGCCCGGCGTCATGACCTGGCCGTTCGAGCATCGCTCGGCTCCAGCCGAGCCGGACTGGTGCGGCTGCTCTTCGTGGAGGCGTTGGTCCTGGGCGTGGCCGGAGGGATCCTCGGTGTGCTCACCGCTCTCCTGTTGACGGACGTGGTCGTCGCGCTTGCGCCGCCCGACCTGCCGCGGATCGAAGAGATCTCGCTCGACCCCGGAGTGCTGGCATTCGCGCTCGCCGCCACGTTGCTCGCGACCGTGGTCGCGGGCCTCTGGCCGGCCTGGCGCACGAGCCGGAGCGAGCTTTCGACGGCGTTGGGTGGATCGAGTCGTGGATCTGCCGGTCGGCGCCGGTCGACCGTGGTCAGCCACGTGTTGATCGGGGCGGAGATGGCGCTCGCTGTGATCGTGACATTGGGCTCGGGGTTGATGCTCCGGTCGCTCGATCGCCTGCTATCGGTGGACGTCGGCTTCGAGCCCGAGGGCGTCGTGGCGTTCAAACCCAATCCCCTGGGGTCGGGGCGGCAAGGCGCGGACGATTTCCGTTTGTTCTACAGCGATCTGATGCGTCAGGTCGAAGCCGCGCCGGGTGTCCGGAGTGTCGGCGCCGTGCAGATTCTCACGGGCACACCGGACAACTGGAGCTTCCCCGCCCATATCGACGGATACGCGATTCCGGAGTCCGGCGCGTTGCCCAACGTGAACTTTCGCGCCGTCATGCCGGGGTACTTCGAGACCCTTGGCATCCCGCTGATTCGGGGCCGCTCGATCGACTCCGGTGACCGCGAGGGAGGCGAGCCCGTAGTGGTGGTCAACCGCACCTTCGTCGAACGGTTCTGGCCCGGGGAGCATGGTCTCGACAAGACGTTGGCCCTGTTCGGAACGGAGGGACAACGTCTACGCGTCGTCGGGGTGGTGGACGACATTCGGCAACATGCACTCCACCTCGATCCGCTGCCCGAGCTGTATGTCCCTTATATGGCGTGGCCGTGGGAGATGTCGGCGTGGATCGTCGTACGTAGCGACGCTCCGGAGTTGTTCAAGGCGGAGGTGCGCCGGTTGGTGGATCGCGTGGATCCCACGGTTCCGGTCTCCGGGATCGAAGATCTGGACCGAGTCTTCGCGCGGTCGGCGGGGGAGACGCGGTTCTTCACCTTGCTCCTGACGGCGTTCGGGTTCTTCGGGCTCGTGCTCGGCGCGATCGGCATCTACGGCGTAACCGCGTACACCGTTGTGCGCAGACGGCCGGAGTTCGGCGTGCGGCTGGCGCTGGGCGCCACAAGGCGCGAGGTGATCGGGTCGGCGTTGAGACGGGGTGTCGCGCCCGTCGTGGCCGGCGCAGCGGCCGGCATGGGGCTGGGCCTCTTGGGTGGACGCCTGCTCCGAGCCTACCTCTACGAGATCGAGCCGTCCGACCCGTTGACGCTATTGCTGGTCACGGCAGCGCTCGTCTCCGTGGCCAGCGCCGCCCTTGTCGTGCCGGCGTGGCGAGCCGGCCGGGTCGACCCGGTGGAAGTGCTAGGTAAGGTCTGAACGACACACCGTCGCGATGCGTTCCACCTCGCCTACGGTGTCCTCGGAGGGGGCCGCCAGGTAGAACTGGTTCGGCTCCGCGTCGATCTCCGGCGCCGTGACGACGTTGGACGATCTACGGATCGCACCCACCGTCAATGTCAGCATGCCATCGTGAGTCTCGATCGTCAGGCGCTCGATGACGTAGAAGCCGTTCCCGGGACCGCCGACGTTCCGGTCGCCGGTCCGGGCGTTTCCATCCTGGTCGGGGAACGCGAATCCCATCAGCCGTGCCTCGTAGATTGCGCAGTTGAGCGAGCTGCGATCGCCCCGCACCTCGACCACCGCGGCACGGTTGTTGGCAAAGGCGCCCGCGATGGGTATGGCGACGTGGGCTTGGGCACAGCCTGGGGTCGCCAACGCAAGCGAGCCGAGGAGTGTCGCGCGCGCCCAGGATTTCGACATTTTGGCCCCCAGGTCAAAAGAGGGGAAGCACCTGAATGATAGTCGGTTCCGGGTACGGCTACATCTCCGTCTATCCGGCCTTCCTGATGCTCGTTGACTTTTTTTACCTCATGTTAAAATTTATAACCGATGTTAAGGTCGCGAATGCCCATGTCCTCTGAAGTCTACGAATCCGCATCTCCCCACGTCCGGCAGAAGCGGGCCCGCCGGCGAACGGAGATTCTCCACGCCGCCCTCGCCACGGCGCGGGAGCAGGGCTACCACGCCACCACGCTCGAGGACATCGCCGAGCGCTTGGGCATTCGCAAGACCGCCTTGTACCACTACTTCCCCGATAAGGACTCCATCCTCTACGCGTGTCATCAGGAGTCTTTGGCGGAGCTCGATCGGATGATCGCGGAGTCGGCGTCGTGCTGCGATTCGGCACGCGACCGGCTGGCATACCTCATTCGCGAGCACGTTCGCGTGATGACCGAAGAGTTGGAGGGGTCACCGCTCGCCTTCGAAGTGTCGGCGCTTTCGGACGAACGCCGAGCCGAAATCATCGCGGGTCGAGACCGTTATGAGCGGACCCTGCGGGACATCGTCGCCACCGGGGTCGAGGCCGGGGAGTTTCGCCCGGTCGATCCCAAGATTGCGGTATTTGCGATTCTCGGTGCGATCAACTGGATCGCCCGCTGGTATCGACCCGAGGGCCAAGCGCACGCCTCCGAGCTGGGCAGCCAGTTCGCGGACCTGTTGCTGGGAGGATTGATCGCGGAGGCTGCCTGAGACTGAACGGCGGAAACCGCCCCGTTCGTTGCATGGCGGCAATGCAGGGAGAACGGATCCCGAATGAAGGCCGTCCGACTCACGGAGCCGTCTGCACCACTCGAGCTGAAGGACCTGGCAGAGCCGGAGCCACGTGACGGCGAGGTTGTGGTGGAGGTCGCCGGGTGCGGGGTCTGCCACACGGACATCGGGTTCTGGCGGGATGGCGTTCCGACCCGTACTGCGCTCCCGCTCACCCTGGGTCACGAGATCTCCGGCACCGTGGTCGCCGCCGATTCGTCGTTTTCCCATCTGATCGACCGGGATGTCATCGTTCCCGCCGTGATTCCCTGCGGCATCTGTGACCTGTGCCTCGGCGGACGCGGAAACGTGTGCCGGGCGCAGCTCATGCCGGGGAACGACATGGACGGTGGGTTCGCCGACTTCGTCCGCGTCCCCGGTCGCGGTCTTTGCGTTGTAGACGATCCCGGAGACTTCGAACTGGCCGAGCTCTCGGTGGTCGCCGACGCGGTTACGACTCCCTACCAGGCAATTTTGCGGAGCGGCCTTCGGAAGGGAGATCTGGCCGTAGTCGTCGGCGTGGGCGGCGTCGGGATACACGGCGTGCAGATCGCGTCGGCGATGGGCGCCCGCGTCGTGGCCGTGGACGTCGATCGGGCTCGGCTCGAGGCAGCGTCGAATCACGGCGCCGACCTCACCCTCGATTCGTCGACCACGGACTTCAAGGCTCTTCGCGGAGCCGTGAGAGAGAGCGCGTCCGCCTGGGACTGCACGCCGCACAGTTGGAAGATCTTCGAGTGCTCGGGCCACCCCGACGGACAGACCTTGGCGTTCGGCCTGCTCACCTACGCGTCTACCCTCGTGGTCGTGGGATTCACGCTCGCCAAGGTAGGGCTTCGTCTCTCCAACCTCATGGCATTCGACGCCGTCGCCATGGGCAGTTGGGGGTGCAAGCCGGAGCTCTATCCCGAGGCGCTCGCTCTCGTGACCGGAGGGAAGATCGCGCTCCGGCCTTTCATCGAGACCCATCCGCTGAGCGCAGGTCCTCAGGTTCTGGAGGACGTGGCCGAGCATCGACTGCATCGCCGGGCCATCCTCGTTCCGCGGATGCACTGACGGTATTCAGGAGAAGACCATGCCTCGCACCGACGTCCTAGTCGATACACCCCAAGCCAAGGCACAAGCCAGAATGCTCAAGAGCCACACACTGGTCCCCGAGCAGAACTTCACGGAGATCAAGTACGATCTGCGGCCCGCGCGGGACCCGGCCGGAAATACCGTTCAGGGCCTCTTCAATGCGTGGGTCGTCCTCGACAATCCGTCCCAGCTGAACAGCTACACGACCGACGCCGTGAAGCAGGTGATTCTGGCGTTTCGCCAGGCTTCGATGGATCGCCGGGTCGTGGCGGTGGTCTTCACGGCCGTGGGACACACGGCGTTTTGCACGGGCGGCAATACCAAGGAATACGCTGAGTACTACGCCGGAAATCCGCAGGAATACAAACAGTACATGCGGCTGTTCAACGACATGATCGACAGCATCCTGCGCTGCGACAAGCCCGTCATCAACCGCGTCAACGGGATGCGAATCGCCGGAGGACAGGAGATCGGCATGGCGTGCGATTTCAGCGTGTCCGCCGACACCGCCCGCTTCGGTCAAGCCGGTCCCCGCCACGGCTCCGCTCCGGACGGGGGCTCGACCGACTTCCTGCCCCTGTACGTGGGGTTTTCGCGGGCCATGGAAAGCGGAGTGCTCTGCGAGACCTGGAGCGCCCACCGGGCCCTCCTCTACGGGCTCATCAACGAGGTGGTACCCGTGCTGAAGGTGGATGGAGAGTGGATCGCGAACCCCTTGGTCGTCACCGACCGTTTCCTGGGGCGTTTCGGTGAGCTCGTCTACGGCGCGTTCAAGACCGGAGACGACAAGCAGGAAGCAAAAGCCATCCTGTCGAAGGCCGAGGTGGATCTGACCAAACTCGACGAGGCCGTCGAATCACTCTGCACCAAGCTCCTGATGCTCATGCCGGACTGTACCTCCAAGACGGTGAACAGCCTACGGAAGCACAAACAGCGGCACTGGGATCAGAACTCGGTCACGAACCGCGAGTGGCTGGGGCTGAACATGATGACCGAGGCCAGGGCCGGGTTCCAGGCCTTCAACGACGGGCCGAAGGGGAACAGGGAGGTCGACTTCATCAAGCTCCGGCAGCTTCTGGCCGAAGGGCATCCGTGGGACGACGACTTGTTGCACTCCGTTTCACCCCAGCATCAGGCTGCCCCGGGAGCCGGCGACTAGTGGATCTGGGCCTCGTCGGTAGGGTCGCGCTGGTGACCGGTGCCGCCCAGGGGATCGGAGCCGCCGTCGCCCGCTCTTTGGCGCAGGAAGGCTGTGACGTGGCCGTGCTCGACCGCACGGCCGGAGCCTGCCTCGACCGAGTTGCCGAGCAGATTCGCGCGCATGGGCGACGGGCGCTCGTGATCGAAGGCGACGTTCGAGACATGGAGGGAGCGGCGCGGACCGTCCAACGGGTCCAGGCCGAGCTGGGAAGTCTGGACATCCTCGTCGCCAACGCGGGAATCAGCCGTGACGCCGTGATCTGGAAGATGGACGAAGCCGCGTGGAATGACGTGATCGACGTCAACCTGAAAGGCTGCTTCACGTTTTCCCGAGCGGCCGCGCCGGCCCTGAGGGCGAGATCCTGGGGTCGGATCGTCGCAGTGGCCTCGATCAACGGGATCCGCGGCAAGTTCGGTCAATCCAACTACGCCGCGTCGAAGGCCGGGCTGATCGGCCTCTGCAAATCGCTCGCGCGTGAGCTGGGGCGCTTTGGTGTGACGGTCAACGTGGTGGCACCGGGCATGGTACGGACCGAGATGGCCGCGCGCCTTCCGGCGCCCGTGATCCAGACCGCAGTGGACGAGGGTGTGCTCGGCCGCCTGGCCGAACCCGACGACGTGGCGGACGCCGTAGCCTTTCTGTGCTCCGAACGTGCCCGTCACATCACCGGTGAAGTCGTGAGGGTAGACGGAGGACAGTGCATATGAGCGTGCGTGTGACGAGCGCGGACGGGATCGGTGAATTGGTGCTCGACGATCCTCCCCTCAACATCCTGACGCAGGAGATGATGCGGGAGCTCCGGCTGGGCCTCGAAGCTCTGGCCAGAGAGGACCGGCTCCGGGTGGTGCTGCTCAGGGCTGAAGGGAGCCACTTTTCCGCCGGCGCCTCGGTAGAGGAGCACCTGCCGGATCAGGTGAGCGCGATGATCCCGGACTTCGTTCGGACCGTGCGAGCCGTGCGTCGGTTTCCGCTCCCAGTGGTGGCGGCCGTACAGGGTCGCTGTTTGGGGGGGGCATTCGAGCTGATCATGGCCGCCGACCTGATCGTGGCGGCCGAGAGCGCCCGTTTGGGGGTGCCCGAAATCCGACTCGGCGTGTTTCCGCCGGTCGCCTGTGTGCAGCTCTCTACATCCGGATCTCCGGCATTGATGACCGAGCTCATCTATACGGGGGATCCACAACCCGCCCCGGCCATGGCGGCGGCGGGCCTGATTCTGCGGTCGGTGCCCGATGGCGCTCTCGGGGACGAGGCTCTCGACCTGGCGCGTCGCATCGCGCGCAACAGTGGAGCGGCGCTGCGGATGACCAAGCGGGCCCTCATGGCCGTAACGTCTCGCCAGGACGCGGCCCTAGACCCCGTATGCCAAATCTACCTCGATGAGCTAATGGCCACGGCAGACGCCGTCGAGGGATTGACCTCGTTCATGGAAAAGCGCACACCGGAATGGAGCCACCGATGAACGTGACGCTTCTCGTTCCGGAGCTCGCCGGGAAGACGCTCGACGATCTACTCGACGCCTGTCGGGAGCTCCTGGAGGACGCAGACTACCCCACCCTGAGGCGTTGGCGGGAGACCGGCGGAAAGGTGTTGGGCCACTTCCAAGTCTATTTTCCGGAGGAGCTCGCCCACGCCGCCGGAGCGCTTCCGTTCCGGATGAAGGGTGCCCCGGTGGAGCCGCTCCAATCCGACTCCCGCTTCGGCTCGTACCTGTGTTCGATCCTGAAGACCTCACTCGAGGTGGCGCTCAGCGGGCAAGTCCACCTGGACATGTTCGTCACGCATCCCATCTGCGACGCGGCGCGCAACCTGGCCGGTGTTTTCGGACGCAACTTCGACTATCCCTGCCAGATCCTCTACCTGCCGCAGAACGCCAACTCGGCCCACGCGGGCGACTATCTGACGGGAGAATATCGGCGTCTCCTGAGGAAGATCGAGGAAATCGCCGGGCGACGCGTCGAAGATGATGATCTGAGCCGGTCGATCCAGGTCTACAACCGGAATCGGGCGCTCCTGCGAGAGCTGTATCAGATCAAGCGCGAGACGCCCTGGAAGATCGCGGCGGACGAGGCGTACGCGCTCATGGCGGTGGGTGGGATGATGCTGCGCGAGGAACACAACGGGCTCCTCGAGGCTGCGTTACCCATGATCCGCGACCGCGACAGCCGCCGACTGGACCGGATTCGCGTGGTCTTCGAGGGCGGCTTCTGTGAGCAGCCGCCGCTCGACCTCATTCGAGCCATCGCTCGCTCCTGCTACGTGGTCGACGACGATTTCCTCATCGGAATGCGCTGGATCCTGGAGGACGTTCCCATCGCCGGCGACCCGCTGTCCAACCTGGCGGAGGCCTACCTCGAGCGGTCGTCCTATTCGCCGGTGCAACACGACAACCGGAAGCCCAAAGAAGCAATGCTGCTCGCCCGCATCGACGAATCACGAGCCAAAGCGGCCATCGTCACTGCGGCCAAGATGTGCGAGCCGGGACTGGAGGAGCAGGTGACGTACACGAGGACGCTCGACGGTGCAGGCGTAGCCTACTTCGTGAGCGAGTTCGAGGAGAACATGACGAGCTTCGACCACCTGGAGATCCAGTTGGAGACGTTTGTCGAGAACCTGATGTTCGACTAGGGAGCGGGCCGATGCGTGGAACAACCGGGACGGACCTCGTTGGCCGCGGAAACAAGGAGGGCGCACGCCTCTTCAAGGAGTGGTTCGGCCAGCTCACGGAGGCTGCGGAGGAGGGTCGGGGCGGGGCCTACGTCTTTGTGATGGGAAGCCTGACGGAGCTCATCCGCACGTTCGACCTGCCCATAGTCTTCCCCGAGATCAACTCGCTGCAGACGGCGGTTCGGCACGCGGCGCACGACTACCTGAACGAGGCCGAGGACTACGGATACTCGCCGGATATCTGCGGCTACGTGAAAGCGGACGTAGCGACCCAGCTACGAGGCGGACGGCTCCCCATGGGCCGCATCCCCAAGCCGGCAATCGCGGTCTACACCAATGCGTGCAACACCTACATAAAGTGGGCGGAGATCTGGGAGCGTATGTACGGCTGCCCCATTGTCACGCTGGACGTGCCGGGAAACCGGGCGGCCGGCCTACGCCCCCGTTCGGGCCACCCGGACTACGAAAACGACCGGCGCTACGTGCTGGCGCAGTTGCGGGAGCTCATACCCGTATTGGAGACAGTGAGCGGGAAGGCCTTCGACATAGACCGACTGCGCGAAAACCTGAAGCACGCCAATACGATGGCGCGTGGATGGAAGCGAGTGCTGGAGCTCAACCGGTCGAGACCCAGCCTTTTCAACGCGCTCACCGACGGGACCATCTATCTAGGGGTTTCGAACTGCCTGCGGGGAACGCCTCAAGGAGCCGAGTTCTTCGACGAGCTCGTTGAGGAAATGGCCTACAAGAGCGCACAGGGAATCGGCACCTCCACCGAGGAGCTGTATCGACTCCTCTTCGTAGGGGTGCCCTGTTATCCCATCTTCCGGCGCTTTGCCGAGCTGTTTACGGAGTGGGGCGGAACGTTCGTCGGATCCACCTATCTGTGGTTCGCTTCGGGGGGAGCCAACACCGGTTTTCAATATGACCTGGATCGTCCCCTCGAGAGCCTGGCCGAAGGACTGCTCGAGGGTGTCCGGGACGCCATGGACAGCATGTTCTTCCAGTCGGAGATGCTGCTGCGAATGGTCCAGTCATACGAGGCCGATGGCGTGGTCTTCCACCCGATCAAGAGCTGCCGCACGGTCTCCACCGGCCTGGCCGATTGCCGTCGGGACATCATGTCGCGCGCCGACGTACCCGCCCTGTTCATCGAGTCCGACATGATGGACCGCCGGGTGGTTTCGGAGGCGCAGCTCAAGAACAGGATCGATGCCTTTTTCGAAGGTCTGGCGTCGCGGCGTGTCCAAGCGACCGTCGCGTCCGCGTGAGGAGGAACCTGTATGGCATATGCTGCCGGTGTTGATGTAGGCTCCACACAGACGAAGGCGGTGGTCGTCGACGAGGACGGCGTGATCGTAGCCCGGTCCCTGACGGAGACGGGCGCCAACGTCATGCGGGCCGCCGAGTCGGCCTTCACCGAGGCTCTCGATTCGGGTGGATTGCGGGAGGAAGAGGTCGAGTACGTGATCGGCACCGGCTACGGTCGCTACAAGGTCACGTTCGGCAACACGCAGGTTACCGAGATCTCCTGCCACGGACGCGGGGCGGCGCACATGTTTCCCGGCACCCGGACCGTGGTGGACATGGGAGGGCAGGACACCAAAGCCATTCGCGTAACCGCGGCGGGGGAAATCGTCGATTTTTGCATGAACGACAAATGCGCGGCGGGGACCGGCCGCTTCCTCGGTGCCGCTTCCAGCGCGCTGGAGATCCCCCTGGATGAGCTGGGCCCGACCGCGCTCAGGGGGGAAAAACCCGTCAAGATCAGCACCACCTGCACCGTGTTTGCCGAGTCCGAAGTCCTTTCCTGGCTCGGAAAAGGCAAGAAGATCGAGGACATCCTGCTGGGCGTCCATCAATCCATAGCCGCACGCGCCGCGGGGCTGCTCCGGCGCGTGGGGGTCGAAGAGCAAGTGACGTTCACCGGGGGTGTGGCCAAGAACATCGCCATGGTTCGCACCCTGAGCGATCGCCTCGGGATGCCGATGAACGTGAGCGAAGATTCGCACTACATGGGCGCCCTCGGCGCAGCGCTCATCGCTCTGGACCACGTGCTGGCCAGCCGACTGCCGGCTTCTGCCGAGAAGAGAGTCTCATGACCTACACAGCCGGAATCGACGTGGGCTCCACGTACACGAAAGCCGTGTTGCTCAACTCGAGTCGGGAGATCGTGGGGAAGGCCATGCGCCAGACCGGTTTCCGTCTCGGCGAAGCCGGGCAGGCCGCGCTGGACGAAGCACTCGCGAGTGGAGAATTCTCGGCAACGGACGTCGGCTACACCGTGACGACGGGGTTCGGTCGCCATCAGGTGAAGGCCGCCGATGCACACGTCACGGACCTTACGGCGGGCGCGCGGGGGGCGAATCTGCTTTTTCCCGACACCCAGACGATTCTCGATGTCGGGGGGCAGACCATGAAGGCAACCCGGCTGGCAGACGGCGCCAAGGTCAAGTCCTTTCGGTTGAACGACAAGTGTGCGGCCGGTACAGGTGCGTTCCTGGAGAAGACCGCCCGCTATATGGGCTATGAGACCGAGGAGATCGGTCAGCTCGTCGCGACGTCCAAGGAGCCTGTGGTGATCTCGGGTGTTTGCGCAGTCTTCGCGGAATCGGAGGTCATCAATCAGCTCTCATTGGGCTCTGCCCCGGCCGACATCATGCACGGCGCAGTGGTCTCTTTGGTCGGTCGCTCGGTCCAGCTCATGAAGCGGGTACGGATGCAGCCGGAGTTCACGCTGATCGGAGGGATTCTCCGGTTCGAGCGCATGGTGGATGTGATTCGTGCCAAGCTCGAGGCCGAGGTCAACGTGCCGCCGGGGGACTTGGTGCAGTTCACCTCGGCGTTGGGCGCTGCGCATTTGGGCAGGCTTCGCCTCGACAAGCTCGCGGTGGAAGACCCGGCACGTTGGTCATGACCAGCGGTGTGCGCCGAGTCCTACCGATGGTTGCCCCGCAACCAGGGAGCACGGTGCTCCGAGCGGTCCGCGTCTCACAGCGCCGACGAGACGAAGGCTGGGAGCTCCGCTTCGTCGCCGATGCGAAGCGAGCTCGGGAGATGGCCGAGCTCTATCGGGAGCTCGGGTTCGAGGTGGTGGCGGATCCTGTGGACGCCGTGGGTTACCGGGACGAAGACTGTGAGGCCTGTCAGGGGGCGGTCGGTGATCTCACAGCCATCTACACCCGCGCGGCAGGGCCGCCGGGCGCGGCCGGACCGCCGGCCGTGACGGAACCGCCGGGGGTGACGGAACCGCCGGGCGTGACGGAATCGCGAGGCGCGACGGGACCAGCGCGCGGGAAAGGAGCGGGAGAGTGAACCGGCATCGGACAACCGCTGTGCTCCGGCAGGAGCACCGGAGGATTCTCGAGGTGGTTGGCGCCCTCGAACGGCTTTTGGGCGTTCGACCCCAGCCGCTCGACCTCGGCGCCATCGACAAGTGCGTGCGCTTTTTCCGTCTCTTCGCGGACGCGTGTCACCATGGGAAGGAAGAGGATCTCCTCTTTCCGGAGCTCGAGGCCCGGGGAATGCCCCGAGACTCCGGGCCCATCGCCGTGATGCTGCACGAGCACAGGCTGGGCCGCGAGCTCGTGAGCACCATGGCCGACGCGATGGACGGCGCGGGTCGCGACGACGACTCCTCGACGAGGCGCCTGGTGACCGCGGGCAGAGACTACATCGATCTCATGCGGGGCCACATCATGAAAGAGGACGGCGTCCTGTTCGAGATGGCGGACCGGATGGTCGATGCCCAGGCTTGCCAAAGGCTTTGCGCCGCCTACGACACCGTGTGTGCGAGCACGTTCGACGGATGCAGCAAGGCTCAACTGGAGGCGCTGGCCGACGACATCCTGCAAGCCGATTAGTGGACTTCCGTCAGGTCACGGTCCCGAGGGTCCGAGGCCGGATTTCGGGAGTCACTCGGAGGGAGGCGACCACCCCTCCGATTCACCGGACACCGCCACCGCTTCGGGGGTCAGCTCTGCCAAGGGCGAGGGCCGCGCGAACAGAAAGCCCTGACCCGAAGCGCAGTCCATGGCCTGGAGCATAGACACCTGCTCCTCGGTTTCGATGCCTTCTGCCACAACCGACAAGCCCAGATTGCTGGTCATGCGGATGATCGTGCGCACGAGCTCGGCGCCGTCCGGATGCTGGGTCATGCTTCTGATGAACGACCGATCGATCTTCAACGTGTCGATGGGCAGGGTCTGGAGGTAGCTGAGCGAAGAGTGTCCGGTTCCGAAGTCGTCCATCAGGATACGGACGCCGAGGAGCCGGAGCTGACCGAGCTGACTGGCGGCCTTCTTGGGGTTGTCGATGATCGCGCTTTCGGTCAGCTCGATCCTGAGCTTGCTGGCGGGGAAGCCCGTCTCTTCCAGGGCCGCCTCGACCGTCGGAACCAGGTCGTCCCGTGTGAGGTGCTTGCCCGAGAGGTTCACGCTGAGGAAGGGCATTTCCGTCGTGCTTCCGTCACTGAACCGCTCCATCATCGAGCGGCACCCGGACGCGATGACCCAACGACCGAGTTCGACGATGAGGCCGGTTTCCTCCATCACCCCGATGAAGTGGGAAGGCAGTAGCACGCCGCGCGTGGGGTGCTCCCAGCGGCAGAGCGCCTCGTACCCTTCCACGCTTCCGTCCACGAGTGAGACGATGCTCTGGAAGTGAAGTCGGAACTGGCCGTGGTCCAATGCTTCACGGAGCTCCAGCTCGAGGTTCAGCCGGCTTTGGACCTTGTTCCGCATGTCGGAATCGAAGAACACAACGACCTCGTTGGACTCCTTGGCCCGATACATCGCGAGGTCGGCGTCACGCAGCAGCTCTTCTGAGCAGGCGTACCGGTCGCTGTCGATCACCACTCCGATGCTGGGCATCACGTGGAGATTGCGGTCTCCCAGGTCGTACGACGTGCCGAGCCGTCTGGTGATACGGTTCACCGCGATCTCCACACCGTCGAGGCTGTCCACCTTGGTGAGTAGGACGACGAACTCGTCGCCTCCCAGCCGGGCCACCGTGTCGCTGGCGCGTACACAAGAAAGCAGCCGGGCCGAGACTTCACGGAGGAGCTCGTCGCCCGCGTGGTGACCGAGCGTATCGTTGATCAGCTTGAAGCCGTCGAGGTCGATGAACAGGACCGCGAAGCTCTCCTCGGACTTGCGTTCCTCCGCCCGCTGAGACGTGACCCGATCGAGGCGGTCCAAAAAAAGTCTCCGGTTCGGAAGTCCGGTCAGCGGATCGAACACACCTCGGCGTGACATGTCCGTGATCGACCCCGCCATTCGCAGCACCTGGCCGTCCGCGTCCCGATGTGAAGCACCGCGGACCAGCACCCACGTGTGGGAGCCGTCCGACTCCTGGATCCGGAACTCGTCCTCGAAGAGGTCGTCCTCACCTCTGAGGTGGGCGACCAAGCGCTGCTTCACCCGGTCGACGTCGTCCTCGTGGATCATGTGTGCCATGGACGACAAGGTTCGCGTCTGATCGGCAGCGTCGGCACCGAGTAGGCCTCGCACCTGTTCGGAGAACGTGATCTCGTCGGTCAACGGTTCCCACTCGTAAAGGCCGTCGTTCGAGCCCGACAGCGCCAGCCGATAGCGGTTCTCGCTGTCGGAAAGAGCCTTGGCCTTGTCCTCGGCTTCGACACGGAGTGCCTCGAGGTGGCCGTAGATTCGGGCTCGGATGATCAGGATCGTGATGGACAGCAGCGCTCCGCCACCGACGGTATAGCCAAAGCTGGCGGTGGCGTGCGGGATGCGAAGTGCGAGCGCCCACCAGGTTGCCACAGTCGCGCCGATGACCGCGATCCCCCAGCGCAGATCCAGGAACACAAGTCCCACGCCAACCGTGACGAGGGCAAAATTTGACGAGTACGCGGGATCGCCGGTGAGCCACAGGCGGGCGCTCGCGTTGATGAGTCCGATGCTGAATCCGAACGTGCCGATGGCGTGGGCCAGCCCTTCCGTCGGGTTGCGCTTGACCCACCGAACCGCCAGGAGCAACACAGAAGCGCTGAGAAACGCGAGCGCTGCCATGGGCCACCTGGCCGGTGGCTCCAACAACAGGACGTTCGCGACGCTGAACACATAGAAAAGCACCGCGAGCCCGGTGCCCATCGGTACCAGATGCTCGCCCGCAATGCGGTCCGCGGCGGCAGGCGTAACCAGTGGTCTGGGCGACACCGAGCCGGCGCCACGCTCACCCATGTGTGTTCCTAACGCTTCTACGGTGATCGGCAAACGCCCGCAGGTGTGGCGCTGTGATCCTCTAGTGGACTGGTTGAGCGACTCCAGCTCGTACGCCAGCAAGAGGCGTGCGCGCCAAGCTCTTGGGCTGCCTCGCGCCTTCCGTCTTGGTGGTCGGCCGACTAGAAGAACCAGCTCGCCGACACGTAAAACACGGTCGGCACCGCACCGAACTCGGAGCGGGGGATTCCCACCGCGTCGACGCTCCTTCCCAGGGCTACGTAGCCGCCTATCCCCACCGTGCCGCTGGTGGAGGCCGACCACGCCACACTCGGCGCAAAGAGCGCGCTGCCGTCCCGGAGGTTGACCAGAGCCAGGCCGCTGAGGCCGACGAGGGGGTGGAGTTGGAGGGAGGCTTGGAAAGCGGCTTCGTCGCGTCCCAGCACCTGAAGCTCTCCGCGACGGAATGCGTCCGTCTCCGCGAGGAGCACGAGGTCGTTCAGGCGATCCAGCCCGAACCCGTCGTGGAGGTATTCCACCACCACGTAGAGGTCCCGGCCGGTGACCGCGAACCGTCGGTCCACCCCGACCGTCCCCCGGAACGCCGCGCCGCCCTGGTTCCGGTCACGTACCGTTCCTTCCGCACGCACGGCCCAGGGGCCCAGCGATCCCGACACCGCCATGGAACCGGCGGCCTCGCCGTGGACCGCGCCACCCCATGCGGAGACATCCCACCCGCCCACGCTGGTGGCTCCCCGGACCGTTGCCGTCGTGGTCCGCTGGAACCCGAAGTCTGCGCGGCGGATAACGACATCCACCTCGCTCACCGGGTCGGGATAGACGCGCAGCCGCGCTGCGTCGATGCCTTGGCGATACACCCGGAACGGGTCGGACGGATCAAAGGGAGAAAACGGGTCTGCGGGTGTGAACAGCAGCGTCGTGGCCCATGAGACCGGTTGGCGCCCGATGATGAGCTCGGCAGCGCTCCCGATATCGAGGTCCAGCGCGGCACGGTCCACCCGGTGTCGCCATAGAACGGTTTCTCTCTCTTCAATAGTACCGCTCAGGTCGAGCCAGTCCCCGTTGGTGGTCGCACCGCTCGCCGTGAACAACTGCGCGCCGCTGGCACCCGCCTCTCGGAGCGTCAGCGTGTGTTCATAGGCTACGTCGACGCTCCAGCCGGAGCCGTGTGCTATGGCCATTCCGCGGAGACGCTGGAAGGCGGAGAGGCCGGACATGGCGACGGCGGACTCACCGACGTAGGTGCCGAGCGAGAGCGCGTAGGCCGAGAAGTCGACGCTCTGAGCGGAGGCCCGCGCAGGAGCGGCGGTCAGGAGCAGGCCCGTGAGCAGCGTCGTTAGGAGAGCGTCCCCGAACCGGACGCGCCGAAGGCTCCGGCGCCGCAGCCTAGCATCCGGAGTGGCCAACGCCGCGCTCTACAACCTGGGTGATGTCGCGTTCGATGGAACCGTCGACCAGTCGGATGAGCCGATGGGCTCGTTCCATCACGCGGGGGTCATGGGTCGAGAAGATGAACGTGACACCCTGATCGTGGTTGAGCCGCTCCATGACCTCGAGCAGCGCGGTTCCCGTGGCCGTGTCCAAGTTGGCTGTGGGCTCGTCGGCCAACACCAGCGCCGGCTCTCCGATTACCGCCCGCGCCACCGCCACACGCTGTTGCTGTCCGCCGGACAGCTTGCCGGGCTTCCGGCCCTCCAGTCCTTCGAGGCCGATTTCCCGAAACAACTCTCGAACCCGCCGGTGTCGCTCTTCCGCCGGCACACCTCTGAGCAACAAGGTGAACTCCGCGTTCTCGAGCGCGGTGAGCACCGGGAGGAGGTTGAACGCCTGGAACACGAACCCGATGTGGTCGAGCCTCAGGCGAGCCAGCTCCCGGTCCGACAGCCCGCTGATCTCGTGGCCGCCGATCCAGACCTCCCCGCGCGTCGGACGGGTGAGGCCACCCAGGAGGTTCAACACGGTGGTCTTTCCCGATCCGGAAGGGCCGGCCATTGCCAAGAACTCTCCCGGGCGGACCGAGAGGCTGACGCCCCGAACCGCCTCCACCGGCTCGGGCTCCTGGGGATAGACCTTCCACAGGTCCACGGTCCTAACGGCGTATTCCGGGTTCGTCATCCTTCCCACTTCACGGCTTCTGCCGGATCGAGATGAGCGGCGTGGAGGGCCGGATAGAGTGATGCGGCCATCCCGATAACCAACGTGAACACGATGCTCTGGATCACGTGTGCAAACCTGAACACGGGCACCATCACGGGATCGAACACCAACCCCGAAAACGTCAGCTCCTGGTCGAACAGGAAAGAAAGGTCGAGCCCGTCACGGAAGAACAGCCAGGTCAGCGCGAAGCCCGCCACCATGCCCACCATGCCGGCCGCCAGCGTGAGGGTCACGCCTTCCACGAAGACGAGGGTGCCCGTCTCGCCCGGGCTCAGCCCGAGGGCCTGGAGCACCCCGAATTCCCGCTTCCGGTAGAGCACGGACATCAGGACGGCGTTCAGGATGGCCAGAGCCACGATGGCGAACAGCAGACCGTGAAAGATGTAGTCCCCGTAGTCGTCGAGTCGGACCATCGACTCCAGCTCGGGTGTGCTCTCCTGCCACGGAAGCACGAGCACCTCCGAGTCGGTCAACGAGGCGCGAAGCGCCGCCGTGGCTTCGGCCACCCGGCCGCTGTTCGGGGCCATGAGGGCAATCGTGGTTGCGGCGTCCGGCGCCGACAGCCATTCCCGGGCGGTCTCTAACGGGATGTGGATGAGGCCCTCGTCCAGCTCGGTGAGGCCGGTGCGGAAGATGCCCTTCACACGCACGAGCTGACCCCGGATGTCTCCCTCCGCGCCCTGCGCAGTGAGCACGAACCGGGAGCGCACGTTCAGGCCGAGACGTTCGGCCAGGCCGGTGCCCACGTAGGCCGCGAGTCGGTCGTCCGCTTCCAGGTAGGCCCCGTCCACGACCTTGGCGTCCATTTCGGAGAAGGGCCCCTCGTCGGACGGGATCACTCCCACGATCTGCACCGGGACCGCCGACTGGGCGCTGGACGCGAGTCCGGTCACCGTAAAGCGGGTGGTCGCCTGTACGATCACGCCCGTCCCGCGTAGCCGGCTCACGGCGGATTCGGCGGTCCTGACCTGTTCTCCCCTCAGGCGCTCGTCCAGGCTGCCCGATTCCAGGAAACCGGGCGCCTGCACGGCCACGTGTCCCGAAGCGAAACGCACGCCCACGTCGATCCAGTCCTCGTGGGCGCCGTCGGCGAGGGCTCGCGAAAAGATCAGAAGCGCCAGGCCCAACGCCATGGCCGAGGCGGTCAGCGCGCTGCGGCGAGTCTCCCGCACCACTCCGCGCAGGGCCAGGCGGACCAACAAGGCAAGCCGTCGCATCATCGGCCCGACAGCGCGTCGGCAGGGGGCACCCTCACGGCCCGGTACGCGGGGAAGAGGGCGGCGAACAGCGACGTGAGGATCAGCGCTGCGGCGCTGATAATCGGCCCGTCCGCCGAATAGGCGACCCGGATCATGGGACGCATGATCGAGCCCGCCGCCCGCATCTCCTCCGCATAGCGGCTGATGTCGATGGGATGGGCGTGGATCCACATCATGATCGGAGCCGTGATCACGGCTCCGACGACCAACGCCACGATCCCGAGCACAACGCCTTCCAGCACGACGGTCAGCGCGATGCTCCCCGGCGTGGTCCCGAGCGCCCGCACGACCGCGAACTCCTTTCGGCGCTCGTAGGTTGCCATGAGCATCGTGTTGGCCACTCCGAAGATGGCCATGGCGAAGATGATGACCACGATGATGGAGTTGGCTGCCCCCGCCATGGACACATACTCGTAGAGCTCTCGGCGAAACACCGTCCACGGCTCGCTGACCACCTCGCCACCGAGCGGGACCAGCGCGTCTGCCACCCGGTCTGCGATGGCCGGAGCCGCTGACACGTCGGCCACGTTGATGCCCACCTCGTGAATTCGTCCGGGATCCAGGACGAGAATCTCCTGCAGGGCGTCGATGGGGATCAGCGCCTGGAACGCGTCCAGCCCCGGAAGGCCGGTGCGGAACACGCCGGCTACCGTATAAAGGTCGTTCCCCATCGATCCGTCCGCGGCGGGCACCACCACGACCAACTCGTCTCCGGCGGCTACCCCGAGCTTACGGGCCATCTCGTCTCCGATCGCCACTTCGCGTGCGCCCCGGGCCGGGACGCGTCCCGCGATTAGCGACGTCAGAACACGGCTCACACCGGGCTCGAGCCCGGGATCGTAGCCCATGAGGCCGGCAGCGACGGTCTCCTCTCCCGAGCTCAACAGCCCGCCGCCGTAGACCCTCGGGGCCGCGGCCGAGACACCGTCGATTTCCCGTATGCGATCGAGATAGGTGGGGACGTCGACGCCGTCGGGCCCTCCCAGCGTGCTGTGAAGGCTACGCTCGGGCCGGTACTCGGGGTCGTGCACCTGGATCTGGCCGGTAATGACCTGTGTGCCGTCCTCCACCATTGCCTGCACAATGCCGTCGGCCACGCCGATCATGAACACGGATACGAAAAAGCCGAACGCGAGCGCGCCCGCGGTTATGACCGTTCGTTTCCGGTTGCGCCACAGGTTTCGCCAGGCGATGCGCCACCAGATCGCGTTCGCGGACGTGGACGGGCCGGCCATTGGAGGGCCGTCCACTAGCGGCGGCGGCGCAGGTTGCGGAGGCTGAAGAAGTCGGGCTCCAACCCGACGTCGAACGCGAGCCGCTCGTAGCGGACCGTCGTGGTTTCTTCAGGCTTGTCCGCCGGAATCACCACCATCACCGCGGGCACCACGCGGCCTCCCAGGTTGCGATACTCCTGGAAGCGCATGGTACGCGCGAGCTCGCCGTCGTCGTCGAAATAGCGTGCGGCCACCGGCATCAGGTCGGCCTTGCGCACCAGCCACGTGATCCTGCCCCAGACCACCGGCGCCTCCGGTTTGGGGACCAGCTCCAACTCCCACACCTCGGTCCCGTCTCTCTCCCCGTCGAACGCGATGCGAACGTCGTACTCCTCGATGAGACGGCTCTCTTTGACCAGGTCGTCGTTGGTGAAGTGCGATCCCATCCAAGAGCCCATCATGAGCGAGGGCGGAACCTTGATGGTCCGATCCACCCGGGGTAGGTAGTTCCAGACTTCCTGGTCCACCATGAGCGTGGCCGTGCCCGCCTCCTTGGGTGGGGCCAAAACCCGCACCAACGAGTAGTCCGTGCCGAGCGACCAAATCTCCATGTCGAGGGCCCGAGACCAATGCTCGGTGATGATCTCCATCGTCACCCGCGCCTCGGACGACTCCCCGCGCATGAGCCGGTCCACTCGGTCGACGATTTCACGGGCGGTTTGCGCATGGACCGAGGGCACGAGCGCGAGTTGGCACGGAAGGGTCAGCGCCGCACCGACGATAAGCACACGAGAGACGGACATGATTGTCTCGACCTCCTTGGTACGCCTGGGTGACTCCCACCATATGGGAGCCGAGCCGTCCTGCACGAAATGTCGCTCGGACTCCCGTATAGCGACCAGCGGTGGATTTCCGCTCCGAGGGTCGGGTGTCTTCCCAAGCGGTTGGCCTTGAAAGTGGACACCATACTCCAAGAGCCCGATCTTCATTCGGTTTACCCGTATCAGGAGGCCGTGTTGTCGGACTTTCCTCCGCGCCTCGTTCGCGCTCTTGGAAGCCGCTACGCGCTGAGGCGTAAGATCGGTGCCGGAGGCGTTCGAGCCTCGACTGCGCGCAGCGATTTCTACCTTCCGATTACTCACCAGGAGGCGCAGTTCCAGTCATTCGGCACTCCGGACCAACACAAGCGGTTCCTCCTTTACGACTCCAGCCATTGGCCCCTCCCGATGGGCGATGTCATCCGGGAAACCGTGGACTTCCTGGACCGATACGTTACGGACGGAGCGGCCACCTCCGGGGAGGACGCCGGCTCTTGAGCGACGAATTCTCGCCCTTCACAGGGGACACGCCGTCGGTCGATGAGCTGCTCGCACGACTGGAAGAGGGCGACTCGGAGGCATTGGATCGGCTGATTCCGGTGGTCTATGACGAGCTCAAGTCCATTGCGAGTAGCCATCTGCGAAAGGAGACTCCCGGGCACACGCTTCAGACCACCGCCCTGGTCAGCGAGGCGTACGCCCGCCTGGCGCGAGACCGGAAGGTCTCCGCCTCCAGCCGCGCCCACTTTTTCGGCATTGCCAGCAATGCCATGCGACGCGTCCTCGTGGACTACGCGAGACGGCGCAGGAGCTTGAAGCGCGGCGGTGGAGCCGATCACATCGAGCTGGACGCGGTGCCCGAGCTGCTTGGGCAACGCGAGGCCGAAGAGGTGTTGGCGCTGGACCGTGCTCTGGATCGGCTGAAGGACATGAGTCCGCGTGCCGCCCTGGTGGTCCAGCACCGGTTTTTCGGAGGGCTGACCCTCAAGCAGACGGGTGAGGTGCTGGGATTGTCTCCCAAGACGGTCGTGCGTGATTGGGAGACCGCGAGAGCCTGGCTACGGCGAGAGATCTCCGCGCACGTGGGGCTTCTACGGGGCCTCTGAGGCTCCGGATCGGAGCGCGCCGGATCCCGCGCGCACCGCCTGCGCAAACGCACGAACGGACTCGTGTCGCCTGACCGGATCCTTCTCGAGGCTTCGTAGCACGACGTCGTCCAATCCAGCCGACCTCAGGGCGGCTCGTAACCGGCTCGTGGCGTCCGGGTCGTGGGCCGTCGCCACTCGGGAGGGGGGAACGGGGGTAGCTGAGCAGAGCCCGCTCCCGATCGCAACCCGGCGTCGCCTCTTGTGGCGATCTCCACCGCGGCCTGGCCCCGGACGTTTCGCTCTCAAAACCAGGGAGGATGTCCAAACTCGAGCCCGTCCTGCGCCAAGACCGGATAGAGGCGGTCCGATGTCCGGATCGCGGACAACAAAGTGCGGAGGGAACATGTCGCCGAGTTTGCGAACGAAAGTGTGGGCACTGCCCATGGCGGGTCTGCTCTTCATTGGAGCCTGTAGCGACTCACACACCACGGCGGTGGAATCGGAGCCCGTTCTGACCGAATCTCTGCAGCACACACTTGGGCAAGGTAGAGATGCCCATCAGTCGATGGACACGCGGGAATGGCTCCGTGGAGTCCGTGAAGCAACGAGGGCGTTCAAGGACTTCGACGCTGCTGCATCCGGAGGATACGCGGATCGGGTAAGCCCCTGCGTCGAGTCGCCGGCGGGCGGGATGGGGTACCACATCGCGAACCTGGCGCTGTTCGACACCGAGCTCGACCCCTTACGTCCGGAGCTGCTGTTGTACGAGCCGCGCCAGAACGGCGAGCTGAGGTTCGTCGGCGTAGAATTCGTGGTGCCGATCGTCGCGTGGCAGTCGGAGGATCCCCCTACGGTCCGCGGCATGGAGCTGCACCGCAATGATGACGTGGGGCTCTGGGCCCTCCACATGTGGACCGAGCGACACAATCCCACGGGCCTGTTCGAGGACTTCAATCCAAAGGTGTCCTGTGAGTTCGCCACGGACGGCCCGAACTGAAGACGGCCATCGTCCAGGCCGGGTCGACGGACGGGTACATACGGTACACACGGCCCGTACTTCCGGAGGGGAGCCCACCCGAGCAACACCCGGGTGGGCTCCGGCTCAGTCCGAAACCGGACGGTCGCCCGGCCAGTCCCCGATCTGCGCGGCGACCCGGCCGTCGGTCACCACCATGAGGATGTCCAGCATTACGTCGATGTCTTCCAGCGGATTCCGCTCGACAACCACCAAGTCGGCTTCGTAGCCCACGGCGACGCGGCCGGTCCGGTCCTCGATGCCGAACAGCTCGGCGGTGACGAGGGTTGCGGCCCGCAAGGCTTCCAGCGGGGTCATTCCGATGCCCACCAACTCCTGCAGCTCGTGCGGCAGCCGTACGATGCTGCCCGGTCCGTAGCCCGTATCCGTAGCCGCGGCGATCTTCACGCCCATCTCGTGCGCCTTGGTGGCGGTCTCTCGAATACGGGGCAGCAGGTGTCGGCCGCGAACCAGGAGGGGCGCCACGTCATAGTCGCCGCCGGGGGCGGCCACATCCGTCACGATCGCGATGGTGGGAACCAGGTAGGTGCCGCGCGCTACCATCATCGCGAGCGTTTCCTCGCTCAGGTAACTGCCGTGCTCGATGCTGGTGACCCCCGCCGCAACGGCGGCCCGTCCACCGCCGTCGCCGTGGGCGTGCGCGGCGACTCCGATCCCGCGCTGGCCGGCGAGCGCCGTCATGGTACCGAGCTCTTCTCCCCAGTAGAGCTGCTTGCGCGGATCGGTCTCGACCAGGCCGGCCCGCTCCGTGGCGTTGGTCTTGATGAAGTCGACGCCGCGGTCGAGCATGCGGGACACCATCTCGCCAACCGCGTCCTCGCCGCGAATTTCCTCTTCACGGAACCTGGCCATGTCGGGATGGTCCCGAAAAAACGCTTCGGGCGGCGTGGGCCGCACGTGATACCCGGCAGCGAACAGCTCCGGACCTTCGGCGTAGCCTCCGCGAATGAGCTCCCGCAGTCCCACGTCCGCGTAGTTCGCCGCACCCATGCTGCGGGCGGTCGTCACGCCGGACCGGAGGGCGACGCGGGCCTGCGCCTCCGTGCCGATGTGCACGTGCGCATCCATCAGGCCCGGCGTCACGTATTTCCCTTGGAGGTCGATGACCCGCTCCACGTCGGCTGGCGGGTCCCCGGGAGCGATGGAGGCAATCCTCCCGTCGTCTACGAGGACGGTGACGTCGCTCATGACCTCGCCGCTCACGACGTCAATCACGTTCGCGTGGGTGAGCGCCAGGTCCTGCGCCGCCGCCGAGGAGGGCAGGAAGGCCAGTGACAGCATGGCGGCGAGGGTCTGCGCGGCGAGCGCGATCCCGGCCGATCGTGATGTGCGCAGGCTCGTTGCCGACGTAGTGTGCTTCGCCCTCGTCATCGCGCGCTCTCCGAATTGCTGGCGGAACGTGGAAGCCTACAGGTACGCCAGCGGAAGGTAGGACGGAGGCGCCCGACTCTGAAAGGTGGCTACGTCAGCGGACCGCGATCGAGCTGGAATCCAGGTTCGGCGCAATCAGCACCGCGATTTGCGATCCACCGATGGGGGCAACGGGACCCAGCTCGAACGTCTCCCCGACCCCGATGGCCTGGAGCAGGATGATCACGTCGTGAGCGGCCAGGTTCGCGACCTCCGGTATCTCGAATGAATCGGAGAGCTTTGCGTTGACCATTCCCAGTCGGAACCGCTGCGGACCCACGACCGCATGGACTACGACGTCGGCACGATTGTCGTTGATGACCTCGACCTGCCGGATCAACAACTCCGGCTGACGATCGAATCCCGAAGCCGTTGCGCACCCGTTGGCCGCAAAGGCGAGCACGACCGACGTTACCAAGGCGACCACCGCGCCCTGCGGCAGCGCCTTCCCGGGACTCAGGCGACCGTTCATCTCGGGATCAGAAGAACTGGTTGATCTGGAATCGGAACTCGAGTGACCCACCCTCGGAGATGGTGGCCGGCTGATCGTACTCCACCGACCCGTCCACGGTAACTGTCATCCGAACGGATGCCACGGCCGAGTCGGGGTTGCTCAGGCGAATGAGAAAGCGGTCGAACGCCGCGATCGCATACGGGTTGCTGAAGGGAAGGGAGTCGAGCGTGATCGTATCGGCCCTCGCGAACTGGACGGTCTCGAGCAGGGTCTCGGGGTCGAGGGCCACCACGAACGCGTCGGAAGTGATGAGCTGGAGTGGTACCGGCGTGTCGCCCGTGATGTCCACCACCGCTTCCTCGGCGCCTCGATCTTCGGTCTCCAGAAGCCCGCAGCCGGAGGCGCCGATCAGCAGGAGCGGCAGCAGCGTGTTCGACGGCGAGCGCCACCTGCGGCGCTCCCGGTGGCGATAAGGGTTGGTGGCCATAGCTTTCTCGTTATGAAAACGGAGACGTCACCGGTCGCTTTCTTGGTGCTCGTGAGTATGCTCGCCTGCTCGAACGATCGATCGCCGGAAGCGATCGGTCCAGGGCACCCGCTATCCGGGCTCTCACCCGCGGAGCGATCTCGGTTCGAGATCGGAGGGCAGCTCTTCAACAAAGTGTACACCGTGGACGAAGGGGTCGGTCCGTTTCTGAACGAGAACCAGTGCAGCGCCTGCCATACCGATCCCGTTGCCGGCGGCACGGGCGAGCAACTCGTCGTGCGCTTTGCGGCGGTGGAGGGCTCGGTGTGCGATCCCCTGGAAGAAATGGGCGGATCCAATGCGCGCACGCGCACGACACCTCCGCTGGCTGCCCACGGCATCTCCCGCGAGGAGCTGCCGCCCGCGTCCAATCGGACCGGACGCTTCAAGGTGCCGTTCCTGTTCGGGCTCGGATTGGCGGAAGCCGTCCCGGATACGACGTTGGCGGCGCTGGAGGATCCCGACGATCGCGATGGCGACGGCATATCGGGACGCGCCCCCCGGCTGCCCGACGGACGCATGGGCCGGTTCGGGAGCAAGTCCGAGTTCGCGAGCCTGCGTGACTTCACGGTGGGGGCGCTTCGCGCGGAGATGGGCTTGACCAGCCCGGATGTTCCGAACGAGCTGGTCCGCCCGGGGCTCGCGCTTCCGCCGGATGCCGATCCCGCTTCCGATCCCGAGGTGGATGCCGAGACCGTCGACCTCCTGACGGACCACGTGGCCTTTCTGGCGCCGATCTCGCCCGCCGTTCCGGGCGATCCGGAATCGGCCGCCGAGGTCGAGTCGGGACGCCGGCTGTTCGGAGAGCTGGGGTGCGCCGCCTGCCACGTGCCGGCGCTCCACACGGGCCCCCACCCGATCGCCGCCCTCGGTGATCGCTCCGCACCGCTCTACTCGGACTTTCTCCTCCATGACCTCGGAGACGCGTTGGCAGACGTTTGTGGCGCCGACGCGGAGGCCGCCGAGCTCCGGACCGCGCCGTTGGCCGGACTTCGTTTCCGGTCGGTCTACCTGCACGACGGCCGTGCCGGCAGCCTCCACGAGGCCATAGTGCTACACGGGGGCGAAGCGGCCGGCGCTCGCGATCGCTTCCTGGCGCTCGACCCGCTGACGCAGTTCGTGCTCATCCGCTTCCTCGAGTCGCTCTAGCGTGACTCCAGTACCCTACTCGCCGCCCGGATCGTGGTGGCCCACATTTTTGACGTCGTTCACCAGCGCCTCCTCGTCGATCCAGGTGTAGGGACCGAAGGGCCGCTGTTCCGGCCAAACCTCGTCCAGCGTCTCCGCCTCGTAGAGCACCCCGCCCTTCATCACGTACCGGATGTCGGCCGTCGCCCGAATGTCGTCCAGCGGGTTGGCGTTCAGGACCAGGAGGTCGGCCAGCTTCCCGACTTCGAGCGAGCCCAGGTCCCGATCAGCCCCCAGGAAGCGCGCACCGTGAAGGCTCGCCACCCGAAGTGCCTCGAGCGGGCCCATAGCCGACGCCGCCATCCATACTTCCCACTGCGCGGCCAGCGCGTGGTGCTCGCCGTGTGATCCGATGGCGCCGAACCCGCCCTCGGCGATCATGTCCTGCAGCCCCTGCGCGATCAACGGGTAGCTGTAGTCCGTATCCGGACGCAGGGCGCGCCGCCTGAGGTGGCCCACCATCTGCCGCCACGGCATCCAGCGCCGATGCTTGGGGTCCTTCCACACGTCGGTTTCGGCAAAGAAGTGCTCGATGTTCCACGGTCCGGGACCTGCCACTACGAACGTGGGGGAGTAGTAGGCGCCTGCTTGGCCCATAAAGCGCGTGAAGTCGCCGAACAACGGGATGTAGCTGACCGGATGCTCCCAGGCGGTTTGTCCGTCCATGATCATGGACAGGTTGTAGAAGAGGTCGCCTCCCTCCGAGGTGACCATCAATCCGTGCGCGCGAGCCGCATGGGATACCCACTGGCGCTGGTCCCTGCGGGGCTGCTGGTACTGCTTCAGGGACACCGCGCCCCATGAATCCAAGCGCTTCACGTTCTGCTCGGTAACGTCGTAGCTGCTCAGCTCGTTCTGGCGGGCCGCGTCCCCGCGGTAAAGCGGGTCGCCCGTGGAGAACGTGCGCGGCCCGATGGTCTCGCCGGCCTCGATCATCTCCGCGGTGGGGAAGATGTTCTGAGACCACATCGAGTTGTCGAGGCTCGTGGTGACCCCGTATGCCAGGTAGATCGCGCTCTCATAGTCCCGGCGTGGACGGTAGCCCCGGTGCTCGCGGTAGTGGTGGGAGTGCATGTCCACCAGGCCGGGGATCACGGTGGCCCCGGAGACGTCGATCACGGAGTCTGTTTCCGATGTGTCACACTGTCCCACGCACGCGATCCGACTTCCTGCGACCACCACCGTGCCGTTCTCGATGATCTCTTCGGCGTCGAGCGTGATCACACGGGCGCCGGTCAGGGCGACCGAGCCGTTCGGGATGCGTCGCGGAACCTCGAGTCGAACCGCCAGCGTGTCGGTGCGCTCCTCCGCCACGTCGTGCCGGTAGTAGGTCTGCCCGCTTCCGAACTCCACGGTGCCGGCGTCCCGCCAACGCACGAACAGCCCACCCTCGGTGCTCAGGGTGCGCACCGGCAGCTTGCCGCGCCGCTTGTCGATACGAAGGGTCTCCTCTCCCGTGCCCATCCACGGCATGGGGACCAGGAATGCGTTGTCTCCCTCCTGAAAAGCGATCCAACGCCCGTCGGGAGACGGGGTGACCTCGTCGGCTGCCGCCAACACGAGGTGGTCCCGCCGATCACTTCCGTCCGCCCGCACGGAGACCAGTACGGTGGTGGAGCTGTTGTCCTGACGACGGAACTCGGGAAAGAAGATCCGACCTTCCGGACCGAACGACGGGTGCAGGATGGCCCGCCGGGCGGTGGAGCTGGGGCTCATCCCGGCCGGGAGGGCGACCCGCGCCACGGTCGTGGCTTCCCCGCCGGACGCGGGAACGCGGATCACGTCCCACCAGGGATTGTGGGTCACGGTCCGGCCGCGGGCAGTGGCGCCGGCTCCCCGAGCGAGCACCAGCTCGCTGCCGTCGGCGCTCCAGGACGGATGCACGTACTCGCCGGCCGTGGAGGTGAGTCGTTCCGGCATGCCGCCGGTCGAAGGCACTCGCCAGAGGTGTCCGCCTTCCGTGTCGTCCCAACTGGTGAATGCGATCCAGCGGCCATCAGGTGACCACGTCGGACCGAATTCCTGAGGGGCGAAGCCGTCCTCGGTGAGGCGGCGCGGTGTGCCGGCTGGAAGGTCGGCGATCCAGATGCGCCCCACGGCCTGAAACGCCAGGCGGCGGCCGTCGGGTGAACCCGTGTGCCACCGCAGGAACGTGGCTTCGAAAGGCTCGTCGGAGATCCGAAACGGCGTGTAGGCCATTTCCGAGATGGTGCGGCGGACCGACGCCCGGAACGGGACGGTGGCCACCGCTCCGCTCGCCACGTCCAGTCGCCGGAGCTTACCGCCTTGTGCGATCACGATCGAGCGCCCATCGGCCGACCAAGCGTACCCCGGCAAGGTCCTGAGCGCCTTGGACCCGCTCTCAATGGCCACGGAAACCGGGTCCATCGCGATCCGCTCGGCGCCGGTCTCGAGATCGCGCAACCAGAGCGCGGTGCGGGGTCCGAAGCGGTGGCCCTTCCATTCGATCAACCCGTCGGGGAGGTGGCGTCCGAACGCCAGCCAGCGACCATCGGGAGAGACTTCCGGCGCGAACGCTCCTCCGCTGGTGACGCGACCCGCCGCGGCGCCCTCCGCGGTCCCGGCCGTGATGTCGATCACGTCGCCCGTTGTGCGGTCCAGGCGGCGGATCTGATAGTGGCCCCTGAGCGCGTCACCGCCGCCCGCGCGGTGCTGGAAGTACACGTAGCGCCCGTCCGGCGAAACCGACGGCCAGGTTGCGGCGCGGTCGTCCACCAGCTCGACGCCGGTGCCGCCGTCCCGGTGGTACATCCAGATGCCGCTGCTCCCGCTCTGGCCCGGACGGGTGATCTCGTCCCGCCGCACCACGAGGTACCGGCTGTCCGGCGTCCAGGACGGGATCGAGGCCCGCACCGATCCGTCGGTGAAGACCGCCCGGGGATTGGATCCGTCCGCGTTCATCACCCACAGGTTGGTCTGGCCCGCTCGGTCGGAGATGAACGCGATCGCCGTCCCGTCTGGCGAATACCTGGGATGGTAGTTGACCGCGACGCCGCTGTTCTGCGTAAGCGGCTCCGCGTCTCCTCCCCCCGAAGGAACCCGGTAGATGTGCCCGAGGAGATCGAAGGCGATCCACGCGCCATCCGGAGAAATGTCTACCGAGAGCCACGTGCCCTCGTCGGTCGTGAAGTCGATCTCACGGGTCTCGCCGCGTGCGAGCGTAACGTCCCACTCGTCCGCTCCCGACTCCTGAGACCGGGCCGATTCCGGGGCGAGGCCCCCAGCCCCCACCGCCAGGGCGAGAGCCGTGAGTCCGGGCGCGACCGGGCCACGGTACGACGTCCAACGCGTTGTGTGCCTCACGGGTGTTCCTCCGGGCTTGTCCAGTTTCCACGAACCGATTGTGAAAGGGAAACCTCCGATACGCGAGGAGGCGCGGCGTTTCCGCCGCGCCTCCCGTGCTACTCCTGTGCGAGCAACCACGACAGCGTGGTCTGCCGCACCCTACAGGTTGGGATTCCCCTGCAGCTCCTCCTCAGGGATCGGGAAGCACTTGGCATCCCCGTACTGACCCCACTGCGTGACCGGATGGTCTCCGGCCGGGAAGAAGTCCCCTACGCCCTGGCGGTCCCAGCGGCGCAGATCGCCCAGGCGATGCCCGCCCAGGAACAGATCCCGCCCGCGCTGGTCGCGAAGCTCCGTCATAAGATCGTCACCGGTCAGAGCAACCGGAGCCTGCCTGCCGAACGCGCGGCGCGCGTTGACGAACTCCAACGTGGTCCCCAACGGACCCGTCGCGGACGGACCCGCGGCCTCGTAATAGTTGTGCATGGCCTCGAGCCAGGTCGCGAACTTGATGTTCGTCGTCTCCTCGAAGAGGATCGGCTCGCCGCCCTCGGACTGCGGCACGTCCGTAAAGCCCTCAAACGACCAGGGCTGATACGGCGTGTAGAGCGGCGTGAGCTGGTTGTGGCCCAGCCTGAAGTCTTCGAAGTGCTGCACGCGCGGATCGGTCTGTTGGGCCGCCGGCACGGTCTCCATGAACGTTCCCTGGAGGAACGTCGGGTGCACGCCCAACGAGTGGTTCCCGCCGGTGACCCTGAAGAACAGAACGTTGCTGCCTCCGTCCGGGTCGTACTGCGCCCACCACGCGAAGTCCTGAGTCACCGCCATGGCGTTGCTCATGACGTTGGTCGGATCCGCCAGGTTGAGATAGGCTCGGCTCAGGCCCACGTGGGCCAGGTCGATCATGTCCTGCGAGCCCGCGGTGGTGGCCACACCCAGCGCATCGGTGAAGCGGTCCACCGCGAACTGGTACAGATCCGTGGGCGAGTACAGCGTGGAGCCCACGTCGATCGTGGCTTCACACATGGCGTCCGCCATCATGATGTAGGCGTAGCCCGCGTAGTTGAGCACCATGGCCAGCCGTTCGTCCGACTCGGGGGTTTCGAGCAGTGCAGACTCGCCCGTCCCCCGGAGTCGGCCGGCCACGCTGTCGCCCATGGAGCGGGCTCGGCTGATGGCCGTGAACATGTTGTCGGGATCTCCTTCCTGGAAGCGGACCAGCCGCTGATTCAAGCGGGCCGTGCCCTCCCAGTTGATCCCGGTGAGCTGGATGTCGGTGAACATCGATCCCCGCCAGACGAAGGGATCGTCGAAGGCGGTCTGGAACTCGCCGATCACGCTGTTGACGAGGATTTCCACGAGCCTCTCGTCCTGAAGCGCCGATTCGTCGATTCGTTCCGGGTTATCGACGTCGAGGATGCGGTCCACCGCGTCGCAGGCTCCGAGGCCCACGACCGCGGCGAACGCGGCCCCCGCCGTCAACGCCCGCCACATTCCTCTTCTATTCATCGTGCGTCTCCTTGCCTTGTCCATGTCCATTCTCCTTTCGCCGCGCATCAGAAGGTCACGCGGCTCGAGACGGACCACCGACGCATGGTCGGCAGGGACGCGTAGTCGAGCTGGGTGAAGTTACTCTGGCTCCAGAAGGACACCTCCGGATCGAAGCCCTCGAAATAGTCGGTCCACGTCCAGAGGTTACGGCCGGACACCGTGACGCTCATGCGGTCCGCACGCAGCCTCTGGGCCCAGTCACCCGGCACGTCGTACGTGAGCGACAGCTCACGCAGCTTGACGAAGTCCGCGTCCGTGATGTGGGTCCTGGTCTGTCGGCTCAACCATACCGCGCGCTCAGCCGCGTCGATGGTCGGGCTCTGCACCTCGAACGTGTTCCGATCGATCCGGTTCCGGATCGAGCACATGGCGCACCACTGCTTGTGGCCGCCCTTGTAGTCCAAGTGGCCGAATACGCGCAGGTTGCCGAATAGCGTGACGGAGTTCGTGAAGCCGATCTCCCGGGTGGGAAGCATCGGACCCTCGTACGTCTCCTGACACTCGGCCTCGGTCCACGTCGGATCGCTGGGTTCCCAGCGACAATCGAAGACCGGCGTCGCGTTGCCGCTGCCGGTCAGGATCGGGTTGCCGGATGCGTCCCTTTCCACGTCGACCGACCAGAAGCCGCCCAACGGATACCCTTCGCGGTGACGCTGCACCGAGGCGAACGAGCCGAACGTGATTTCCGGCAGGGCGTCGCCGAACGACACCAGCTCGTTGGAGTTGGTGCCCAGGGACAGCGTCGCGTCCCACTGCACGTTCCGGGTCAGGATCGGCGTGGCCGTCACTAACAGCTCGAACCCCTGGTTCTTGATCTCGCCGATGTTGGTGAGGAAGGTCCCACCGAATCCCGAAGACCGCGGGGTCGGGATCGGGATCAGGGCGTCCTTCGTTTGCTGATAGTAATAGGTGGTCTCCAGCCCGATGCGTCCTTCCAGGAGCGATGCGTCGAATCCCACTTCGATCTCTTGGCCGGTCTCCGCCTTGAGGTCCGGGTTGCCGTACTCATCGGCGAAGAGCTGGTTGACCGGCACGTCACCGACCGTGGTCACGTCCGGACCGAAGGTGCGGTCCGCCGAGAACGGCGCGGGCGCGTTGCCGGCCTGGCCCCATGCGAAACGGAGCTTCAAGTCGTCGACCCATCCCACGTTGAAGTAGTCCTCGTCGGAAATGACGTAGGACAGCGACGCCTTGGGATAGACCACCAACGAGAAGTCGTCTCCAAACGCGGAGTTGTCGTCCACACGCACCGCGACGGTGCCGTAGAGTCGGTCTCTCCAGCCGATCTGCTCCTGCACGAAGAAGCCCAGCGAGGTCTGCTCGGAGAAGGTCTGGTCCGCATTGGTCACCGCCGCGGCACCGACCAGATTGAGACTGTTGGCGATCAGGCCCTCACCCGTTACCGAGTGCGTCTCGAACTGGCGTGCGTTGAGCTGAGCGCCGACCGAGAAGGATGAGCTGTAGTCTTCCGAGATGTCGTAGTTCAACGTGCCGGCGTAGTCGACCGTCCAGAAATGGACCGCGTCGAGGTCCCGGCCGATCACACCCGTCGAGTTGGTAGCTCCCCACGGACTGCGGCCCGTCTCATCGATGCGGTAGAACTCCTGGAGCGTCCGATCGTTCTTGTCCAGGCCCAGCGTCAGCCGGTTTTCCCAGAAGTCGAACGGCGAGTAGTTGAGCGTCAGCCCGATGGTCGTGCGCTCGCCGTTGATCGTGTTGTCGTATTGGTTGGAGAGCGGTGGCGAGAAGCCGCGGAAGCCCTCGGCCCACGAGTTGGAGCCGAAGAACCCCGGCCGGCCCCGGAAGCCGTTCCTGAGGATCCCGTTGGACGCGTTGTTGTTGAGCGGAATGCGCAAGCCTTCCCGCACGTACGCCACGTTCACGTTCGCCGACAGGTTGTCCGTCGGAGTGAAGCCGAAGTTGGCCCGTCCCGACGTCCGCCGCGCGAAGTTGTTCCTGAACACGCCCTGCTCGTCGGCCTTCTCGAACGAAAGGAAATAGTTGAAGGCGGCGCCGCCTCCACGGGCCGACAGGTTTACATCCCAAACGTCGCCCGTCCGCACGGCGGCTTCGGGCGTCAGATTCGGGTCGTAGATGCGAGCGCGGTTCGCGTACGAGAGGGAAGAGCCGTCGGTGGGATCGTACCCGACCGGGTCGTCGATCAGCAGCGTGCCTTCGGCCACCCCGTCGCAGCCGGGCCAGCTCGCGTTGCCGATCTCGCTGGCGGTGCACTGCCAGTAGTTGAGCGGACGGTCCGCCGCCCAGTCCACCTGGCCGGCCTCGAACGAAGCGGTCCACTGAATTCCCTGCGAGGCCCGCCCCTTCTTGGTGATGATCTGGATCACGCCGGCGGCCGCGTCTGCGCCGTACAGCGTGGTGGCGGACGGGCCCTTGATGACCTCGATGGACTCGATGTCGTCAGGGTTGATCACGTCCAACCCGCTGGTCGCCTGGGCACCTCCCCAACCGGAGTCGCGGATGCCCTGCGTCCCGCCGTTGATGCGGATTCCGTCCACATAGATCACGGGTTCGATGCCCCCGTTGATCGAGCCGGCTCCGCGGATGCGGATCTTGGACGACGCGCCCGCACTCCCGGCGTTGGACAGGAGCGTCAGGCCCGGAGACCGGGCAGCCAAGAGCTCCTGCACGTCCTGAATGGGGGAGACCTCCACGATCTCTTCCGTCTTGATGGACGTGACGGCGTTACCCACCGCCCGCTTCTGCGTGCGTTGCGCCGTGCCCGTGACCACCAGCTCGTCCAACGAGATGGCGGCCTGCGAGAGCTGGAAGTTGAGCGCTGTGCTCTGATCGGCGCTCACGGTTACCTGCTGCTCCATCGACGTGTAGCCGATCATATCGACACGAATGGTGTGGGTGCCTGCCGGAATCCGGAGCAGCACAAAGTTTCCGGAGGCGTTGGCCAGGCCGCCCATCCGCAGATCGGGCAGAGAGACCTGTGCCCCGGCCAATGGCCGGGTGGTGACCGCGTCCGTGACCTGGCCGCTGACCGTGCCCGTTTGCGCCAAAACGGGTGTGGTGATCAACAGCGCAAGCGCCACGGCCGCGGCTTGCGTAAGTGCAGTTCGAACCAATGTTCGGTTCATATGTTTACCCTCCTGGGGCGGAGAAAGAATCCCGGAAGCGATGGTGGGAGCCCGAAATCGACCAGACTTCGCGATCGGCCGCAGTTCGCCGGATCGGCCGCGGGGCGGCCGGTGACGCCCTTGGTGGGGGGCGTGGCCTGCAATGGCGCGTTGCGACGGTCGCGGTGCTCGGGCATGTCACGCCTCGAAACCGGGAAGGGCGCCGAGAGTATGGCGCCTGACGCTCAGTTTTTAAGAAAACGCCGCCGTTGTCAACAGCTTTTTGACCTTTTGGAGGCAGCCGTCCGCCCCCGATTCCGGGTTTCCAGCGGGCTCCTCCGACCCCGATGACATTTCCTCCATCCCGCGACGTATGAACTTAGATCGAGGATGCCGCCGGGACCTACGTCCCACATCAATTGGTTCGACTCTGCGTTGGCGGCACGCCTGCTGGGGACTTTCGGCATGACACGACTCCGGTTCGCCCTCTCGGCTTTGATGTGCACGGCGGCGGTGGCCGGCGGAACGCCGGTCCATTCCGTCGCGCTCCAGGCGTCGTCGGCCATTTCCGGACGCATCGTGGATCGAGCGACGGATCTGGCGGTGACCGACGCCCTGGTCGTCCTGGACGGCACCAACCACTCCAGCGTCTCCGATGCGGACGGCCGCTTCCGTTTCCGGGACGTCGTGCCCGGCGAATACACTCTCCGGATTCGCCACATCGCGTACGGGAACCAGAGTCGGACGCTGTCCGTCGAAGCCGGACGCGACGTTGCCGTCCAGCTCGTCATCTCCCAAACGGCCATCGAGCTGGATCCCATCGTCCTGGAGGTCTACTCGGCGGACGAGCTCCGGCGTCGTGCGGCGGGATTCGCCACCAACGTCGTGACGCGGCAGGAGCTCGAGCGACTGGAGGGAACGAACCTGAACGTAGGCGAGGTGCTCAGGATGCGGGCGCCGGGCGTGAGGGTGCGAAGGTGGGAAGGAGTGCCCGGCGCGCCCATTTGTATCGAGCTGAGAGCCACGGCCCGCTCGAGCCCACGAGAGTGTAACTCACCCGCCGTCTATCTCGACGGAGTGCCGGTCGCTGCACCCGAGACGTTGTACGGAGCCTTGGCGCTTTCGGACATCGAGCGCATGGAGATCATTCCCTCGGTCGAGGCCGGCGTCCGCTACGGCGGCTCGCTCTACGGCGCGCTCCTGATCGAGACGCGACGGCCCGGCCTGGAGCTCGGCGAGGAGGAAACTCCCGAGGACGCCTTGCCGCTCAACTTCGACTGGTCCCAAGAGTCGTCGCGGCACTCGACGGCGCGGGTGTACGGCTACTCGCTGATCGGGGCCGGGGCGGGGCTGGCACTCGGGCTGTTGGTGGCCGACCAGTGCCTGGGCCTTCGCGATCCGTCGTTCGACTCCGTGGTCTCGGACTGCGGAGCCTGGCCGACCATGGGCTCCGCCGCGGCCGCCGTTGCGCTCCCGGCCCTCGGGGCTGCGGTGGCGGCGCGCTACTCGGGTCAAACGGACCTATCGCGCGGAAACCTGGTGCCTGCGGCTTTGGCGGCCGGAATGGTGTTGGTACCCGGGTACGCGCTGGTCCTGTCCGGACGGCGGAGTGAAACGGGAACCGGCGCAGTCCAGTGGATCGGCCACGCCATCCTCGCGCTGGGCACGCCACTGGCCACCACCCTGGCCGACAAGCTCTACCGCTCACTCCGTAACTGATCTCTCCATCGCCCGGGGCGGGTCGTCATCCGCTCCTGCGCCCCTTCCCTTCGAGCAGCGTCGCGGTCGTCAGCGGGATTAACCGCTCCACCCGTATGTTGACGATGTCAGCACCAGTGAACGACTGCATTGGAGGAACCGATGGCGATTCATCGGGAGCTTTCCGAGTTTCTCAAACAGGGACTCGAGCGGGGGCTGTCACGTACCGAGCTCGCCGGCGCGCTCCGTGAGGCCGGCTGGCCATCCGAACAGGTCGACGGGGCCCTACGTGCCTTTGCCGACGTCAGCTTTCCCATACCGGTGCCGAAGCCCAAGCCGTACGTGTCGGCGCGGGAAGCGTTCATCTACCTGGTGCTCTTCAGCACGTTGTACGTGAGCGCGTTCAGCTTGGGGAATCTCGTGTTCGAGCTCATCAACCGGGCCCTTCCGGATCCGAGCGTGGACCCCTCGTTCGCACTGGAAAGGGGACGACAAGCGATCCGGTGGTCTATCTCCTCGCTCGTCGTGACCTTTCCGGTTTTCGTTTGGGTTGCCCGCACAACCGATCGTGCGCTGCGGACCGATCCCACACGACGTCTCTCGGAGGTCCGGAGGTGGCTCACGTACCTCACACTTTTCGTGGCGTCCGGGATTCTGGTCGGAGACCTGACCAGCATGGTGTACCATCTCCTGGGCGGTGAGCTGACCACGCGCTTCGTGCTCAAGGCCGTGACGGTTGCCGTCATCGCCGGTTCCGTGTTCGCGTATCTCGTCCGCGGCATGCGTGAGGACTCGGTCCAATGAAGGTTCCGGCCGGATGGGTCCTGGCTGGCGGGGCGATCGCGGCCGTGGTGGTCGCCGTGGCGGCGGGGCTGTACGTGACGGGATCACCGGCAGAGGAGCGGGCTCGGCGCATGGACGAACGGCGGGTTGCGGATCTCCGGGCGATCAAGGCGTCCGCCGATCTCTTCTGGACCCGGCGCGCCCGGCTGCCGGTGTCGTTGGATGACCTGGCGGGCGAAGCGGGAGTCGAGTTCAACATGTCCGATCCCGTCACCACCGACCCGTATGCATATCAGATGCTGGACAGCGCTCGCTATGAGCTTTGCGCGACCTTCGAGCGGGCCTCGGGTGAGCTGTCACGGATCCCGCGAGCGAACTTCTGGGCCCACGGTCCCGGGAGACAGTGCTTTACGTTGGAAGCGCGGGACATCGATCGACCGGATCGGCGAGTCCCTGATGGGGGTGTGTGAGGCCGTGTCGAGGCGTTCCAATCTCATGGAGTATGTGATGAGCCGCTTGTGGCTGGTGGCGTTCGTGGTGCCCACGGCGCTTTCTGCGCAGGAACGGTCGTTCCGCTGGACCGACCGGTACCTCCTCGGCACGGAGGAGCACCTGAGCGCCGGACTGACCTTCGCGGACGTGGACGGCGACGGGGACGTGGATGCGCTCGTCGCGCACGGACGCCACTGGCCCCAGCCCAACGAGGTCTACCTCAACAACGGAGTCGGGCGGTTCACGGTCTCCTACCCGCTGGGTCCGCGTGCCGCCACTACGTATGCGGTTCCGGCCGGCGACCTGGACGGAGACGGAGACGTGGACGTCGTTGTCGCAAACGATCAGGCGGAAAACTGGGTGTACCTCAACGACGGCACGGGTGTGTTTCGCCTCGCCTGGTCGGTGGGTCCGGACGTGGAGCCCACCCGTAGCGCGCAGCTCCACGACCTGGACGGTGACGGAGATCTGGACCTGCTCGTCACCAACCGAGGGGCTGCCAACGGGCTGTTCTTGAACGACGGCGCCGGACGGTTCGGCCCCAAGCGGGAGTTCGGTGAGCCTCGGGGATCCACGATCGCCGTTGCCATAGGCGACGTGGACCGGGACGGGGATCCGGATCTGGTGCTGGCGAACCGCGACGGACAGGCGAACCAAATTCTCCTGAACGACGGCCGTCTGAACTTCACGGAGGCGCTGCCTTACGGCACGGGCAGCGACGAGACCCGGTCGGCCGTCCTGGCCGACGTGAACGGGGATGGTTTCGTAGACATCGTCAACGGGAACATCGGCGAGCCCAACGCCGTGTACCTGGGCGACGGATCCGGACGGTTCGATCGAGGCGCCAGATTGGGAGGACGGGAAAACACCTTCGCGACCGCCGTGTTCGACGCCGACGGCGACGGTGACGCCGACATCGTTGCTGCGAACGCGGGGAGTCCCAACGAGCTCTACCTCGGTGACGGGTCGGGGCTGCGCTGGACGCGGGTGCTGTTGGACGAGGAGGCCTACGTAACGTACGGGCTGGCTGCGGCCGACCTCAACGGAGACGGATACGTGGACCTCGGATTCGCCAATTCGGGCGGCCCCAACCGGATCTTCCTGAACGTCCCCGCAGCGTCCGAACGCAACGAGTAGCGACTGCCCTGGATCTTCGTCGAGCACCGCACCGTGCCGGGCGGGCCGCTCCCTACATCCACCGCACGGCAATTCCCGACAGCCACCGACGGGGCGATCGGATAATGTTCATCTCCGGGTGAAGAATACCCGTTTCATACGAGAAGACTCCGATATCTCACCGCTCTTTCTGGGGGTGGACACAATGGTTTCCCGAGCGATCATCACCCGTGGTCTCGCGTTGGCCGCCGTGGTTGCCGTCGGGTCGGCTTGCGGCCCGGCCGAACAGGCTCCGCCGTCGGCCGCAGATGCACCCGAGGCACAGTCGAACCGCGGACAGGCTTTCGTCGTGGACGACGTCTCCAATCCGAACATTCTCCAAGTTGCGTTGGGGTCTCCCGACCACACCACGCTGGTGGCCGCCGTTCAGGCCGCGCAGTTGGAAAACGTGCTGGTCAATGCAGGGCCCTTGACCGTGTTTGCACCGACGAACGCGGCGTTCGACGAGCTTCCCGCGGGAACGCTGGACGACCTGCTCAAGCCGGAAAACCGGCAAACGCTCGCGAACATCGTCACGTCCCATGCGGCTCCGGGGAAGTATCTCGGCGACGTGCTGACCCGTGAGGCACAGCTCTACCAGGCCACCGGCCACTACGTGGATGTCGAAGTCCGGGGCGAAGATACGTACGTGAACGGAGCCAAGATTCTGGCCACTGTCGAGGCCTCGAACGGCGTCGTGCACGTGGTGGACAAGGTGTTCCTGATCGCTGCGCCCTCCGAGTAGGGATCTCCCCCACAAGTCTCCGGGGGAGCCCCACACTTCCGCCGGCGGGCAACTCCCGGCATACGGCCTCCACGGGAAATCGGATATTCACATGTGAAATAGTTCACTTGCTGAAGTAGAGGGCGCTTGGGGCTCGCCAGCCGGCGCGAATCTGAGGATCAAGCCTCGACCCTCTGCGACACGACACGGGAGCGGACTTCCGGACGGGAGGTCCGAAGGCGAACAGCCGTTGCGGAGGTTAGGGAAGATGAAACGCTTGGTTGCCACGCTCTTCAGCGCGGCGATGGTCTTGACGATCGCCGCGGGATGTGGCGGATCCGCCGATGCGGGAGGCGACGCGGACGCGCCCCCGGCGCAAAACGGAGGCTCCACTGCGGATGCCCCGCTGAGCGCCAAGGAGATGGAGCAGGGCATCGGGCCCATCCACGACATGGGTGAGCTGCCGCCGGTGGACGCCGATCTGGTCGCAGCCGGGGAGGAGCACTTCCAACTGTTCTGTTCCGCCTGCCACAAGCTCACTGACCGGTATGTGGGGCCCGAGCTGGGGCAGGTGCTTTCCCGCCGTACGCCCGAGTTCGTGATGAACATGGTGCTCAACGCGAACGAGATGGTCGAGCGTCATCCGGCTGTCCGGGAGATGCTGGCCGAGTACTTCACCCCCATGGCGCAGCAGAACGTCAGCGAAGAACAGGCGCGCGCCATCCTGGAATACCTGCGGGCGAACCAGACCGGGTGATCCCGAGAACGGGAAGATTGAACGACAAGACGAAAACGATGCGCTACAACCGACCCGACAGAGGTCAAAAAACGGAGGCTCAAATGGGCTCAAGTAACTCGCGCGTCATCGCGGCCCTTGCGGCGCTTTCGGTCGCGGCCAGCGTGGTGGTGTACGGGTGCCAGGCCGGACCCGCCGCCGGAGTGGGCGGAACCGCCGACGCGGCCCAGGCCGTCTACGTGCCGCCGGGCGAGCATGACGAGTTCTACGCGTTCATGTCCGGTGGATTCAGCGGAAACCTCACGGTGATGGGCCTCCCGTCGGGCCGTCTCCTCAAGACCGTTCCGGTGTTCTCACAATTTCCGGAAAACGGCTGGGGATACTCCGAAGAGACCAAGCCCATGCTGGAGACTTCACACGGGTTCATCCCGTGGGACGACTCCCATCACCCGGAGCTGTCGCAAACGGACGGCGTGCCGGACGGCCGCTGGATCTTCATCAACGGAAACAACACACCCCGGGTGGCCAGGATCGACCTGACCACGTTCGAGACCGAGGAGATCATCGAGATTCCCCACTCGGCCGGGAACCACGGATCACCCTTCATCACGCCCGACACGAAGTACCTCGTGGCGTCCACCCGATTCAGCGTGCCCGTGCCCAACACGGACATGTCCATCGAGGACTACCGCGGGAACTTCAAGGGCATGCTCACCTTCGTGCGTGCGGACGATCCCGGAAACATGGAGATCGCGTTCCAGATCATGGTGCCGGGGTACAACTACGATCTGGCGCACTCGGGGAAGGGGCCTTCCTACGGCTGGATGTTCTTCACCTCCTACAACAGTGAGGAGGAGCACACGCTTCTCGAGGTCACCGCGTCCAGAAAGGACAAGGACTTCGTGGCGGCCGTGAACTGGCAGCGCGCCGAGGAGTGTGTCGCGCAGGGGCTGGCGCGCACGATGCCGGCCGACTACCGGCACAACCACATGGACGAGAACCGTGTGGCCCATTCGGAACGGGTCACGTCGGTCACCGTGCTCGATCCGTCGGCCTGCTCGAATCTGACGTACTTCCTGCCCACGCCCAAGTCGCCACACGGCGTCGACGTGGACCCCACGGGTGAGTTCATTGTGGCGGGCGGCAAGTTGGCCACGGTCATTCCGGTGCACTCCTTCACGAAGATGCAGGCCGCCATCGAGGCGGAAGACTTCGAGGACGTGGTGGACGACATTCCGGTGCTCCGCTACGAATCGGTTATCGCGGGTGAGGTGGCGAACGCCGGGCTGGGGCCACTGCACACCGAGTTCGACGGACGCGGAAACGCTTACACAACCGCGTTCATCTCCTCGGAGATCGTGAAGTGGGAGCTGGGCACGTGGCAGGTGGTAGATCGGATTCCGGTGTACTACTCGGTGGGCCATCTGATGATACCCGGCGGGGATAGCCAGCAGCCCTGGGGCCAGTACCTGGTGGCGCTGAACAAGATCACCAAAGACCGCTATCTGCCCACCGGTCCAGAGCTGGCCCACTCCGCGCAGTTGATCGACATCAGCGGGGACCAGATGCGCCTCCTGTTGGACTTCCCCACGCAGGGCGAGCCCCACTACGCGCAGGGCATCGAGGCGAGCATCATCAAGGACAACCAGGTCCGATTCTACGCGCTGGCCGACAACACCCACGAGCACGTGACCAGGACCGAGGCGGACGCCCGGGTGGAGCGAAGGGGCAACGAGGTGCACGTCTACATGACGTCGATCCGTAGCCACTTCACACCGGACAACATCGAGGGCATCCGCGTGGGTGACGACGTGTACTTCCACGTCACCAACCTCGAGCAGGATTGGGATGTGCCCCACGGCTTCGCCCAGATCGGAGCCAACACCGCCGAGCTGCTGATCATGCCCGGCGAGACGAAGACGATGCACTGGCAGCCCGATCGACCCGGAGTATGGCCGTTCTACTGCACGGACTTCTGCTCCGCGCTACACCAAGAGATGCAAGGCTACATTCGAGTGTCGCCGGCCGGTTCGAGCGTGCCGCTCCGCTGGGGCACCGGCGGAGAGTGGAACACCAACTGACCTCTCGACCGCCGCACAGGGGGGCGCCCGCCGTTGCGGGTCGCCCCCCACTTCCGCCGACCAAGGCTTAGCCGCATGCTCACGAATCGCTCGAGGGTCCTTATCGCCGTTGCGGCCCTTTTGCTGGGGTTGGTTTACGTAGCCCCGCTCTGGCGCATCGATCTGGTGGCGCCTCAGTATCCGGAAGGATTGGGGATGCTGATTCAGGTGAGCGACATCGAAGGGGTGTCGCCCAACGACCTCCAGAACATCAACGGGCTGAACCACTACATCGGCATGGCGCCCATCGAGCCCGACTCGATCCCGGAGCTCACCGTCATGCCGTGGATCTTCGGGTTCTTCCTGGTGACGGGGCTCCTCGTGGCCCTCTATGGTCGGCGAAAGTTGTTTTTCGGGTGGGCCGTGTTGTTCGCGATTCTGGCGATCGTGGGGTTGGCCGACTTCTACAAGTGGGAATACGACTATGGCCACAACCTCGATCCCACCGCGGCCATTCAGGTGCCCGGCCTCAGCTACCAGCCGCCGCTCATCGGCAGCAAGAAAATTCTCAACTTCACGGCCAAGGCATGGCCGGGTCTCGGCGGATGGGCGGCTCTCGCGACCGGGCTGATCGCGGCGATGGTCCTCTTCACGGAGGTCCGCCGGAAACCGGGCGGCGGTCCGAGCCCGTGACGGGCTCCGCGGTCGCAGGCTGGCCTTCCCGAGGCTTGTCGTCACGGTGGTGGCGGCGTTTGGTGGGGGTCGCCGCCGCGGGGCTGTCGGCTTGCAGCCCCGGCCCCGAGCCGATCGCGTACGGCACCGACGTCTGTGCCGCGTGTCACATGGGGATCTCGGATCCGCGCTTCGGATCCGAGGCCGTCTCCAACACCGGCCGAATCTGGAAATTCGATTCCGTGGAAGATCTGGCCGCGTTTGCGCTTCACCCCCCCGACGGCCAGACCCTGCGGTCGCTGTGGGTGTCCGACTTTGCGAACCCCGGAGAGGTCTCCGCGCCGTCGGACCTCTTCTCGGCCGAGTCGGCCTTCTATCTGATCAGCGACGCGCTCAACTCTCCCATGGGGCTCGGCATTGCCGCGTTTCGGACCGCGACGGAGCGCGACGCGGGGCTGGAGACGTTTCCGGGCATCGCGGCCACCTGGACCGAGGTGACGGATCACGTGGAGAGCCGTTGGCCGGGCGGGCAGCCGGATGCCGGCCGGTCTCGCGCTTCGCCCACTCATTCCGATCGGCACGACCACGCCGATGCCCACGAGCCCGATGACGGCCGTCCGTTCGACCTCGTGGTTACGCCGGAGCCCGAGCAAGAGGCCGAGCTGGCGTTCGGGACGCTTTCCCAAGCCGTGGCCGAGGCGGCACCCGGCGCCCGCATCCTCGTCCGTGCAGGCCTCTACCGGGAGCCCGATCCGATCGTGGTTCGCCGGCCCCTCACGATCGAGGGTGAGCCCGGCGCGGTTCTGGACGGCGAAGACTCGGGACAGATCCTCGTGATCGAGGCGGACTCGGTCACCGTGCGAGGCCTCACGTTTCGTAACGTGCCCACCTCGTTCGTGGACGACCGCTCGGCCATCAGGGTGGAAGAGGCCCGCTTCTGTGTGATCGAAGACAACACGCTCCAGTCCACGTTTTTCGGCATCTACCTGGCCAACGCAGGGAACTGTCGCGTGGTCGGAAACGACATCGCGGCCGACCAGGGCCGGGAGAGCGCGTCGGGGAACGGCATCCACCTGTGGTACTCCACCGACATCGAGATCCGGGACAACCACGTCCGCGGCCACCGGGACGGCATCTACTTCGAGTTCGTCGAAAACAGTCACGTCTCGGGGAACGTGAGCCACGCCAACCTGCGCTACGGCCTCCACTTCATGTTCTCCGACAACTGCACCTACACGCGGAACCGGTTTGCCGAAAACGGTGTCGGCGTCGCGGTCATGTACACCGACGGCGTAGTCATGGAGGAAAACGAGTTTCTGCGGAACTGGGGGAACGCGGCGTTCGGGCTCCTGCTCAAGGACATCACCGACAGCGTGCTCTCGGGCAACCGCTTCTACGGGAACTCGACCGGCCTCTACGCCGAGGGAGCGGACCGCCTACAGGTCGTCGGGAACGAATTTCGTGAGAACGGATGGGCCGTGCGGATCATGGCCAACACCGAAGACGCCTCGTTCGCCCGAAACAACTTCATCGCCAATTCGTTCGATTTGGCTACCAACAGCCGAATCACGTACAGCACGTTCAACGGCAACTACTGGGACGAGTACAAAGGCTACGATCTCGACCGCGACGGGGTCGGGGACGTCCCGTTCAGGCCGGTGCGACTGTTTACGATCCTGGTGGAGAAAAACGAGCCGACGCTCGTGCTGCTCCGGAGCCTGCTTTCGACCCTGCTGGACATGGCCGAACGGGTTCTGCCCCTCCTCACGCCCGAGCGGCTGCTCGACGAGCGGCCGTCGATGCACCCGTTTCCGACCCCGTGGGCACAGCCGTGATCGAGCTACGCGGACTCGGCAAGCGCTTCGGATCGCTGGAAGTCGTCAGCGGAGTCGACCTCGACGTGCAGGCGAGCCGCATTACTGCGGTGATCGGCCCCAACGGGTCGGGGAAGACCACATTGATCAAGATGATCCTGGGGTTGGTGCGCCCGGACCAGGGCTCGATCTCGGTCGGAGGCATCCCGGTGGGCAGCGATGCGGCCTATCGCCACCTGATAGGGTACATGCCCCAGATCGTGCGGTTTCCCGGGAACCTCACGGGCTCCGAGATCATGCAACTGCTCCGGAACCTGAGGGGCAGCGACGGAAAGGAAGACACCGAGCTCGTTCATGCGTTCGGCATCGAGTCCGACCTGGACCGGCCGCTCAAAACGCTTTCAGGCGGGACCCGCCAGAAGATCAACGCGGCCATCGCGTTCCGGTTCGGTGCGCCGCTCATGATTCTGGACGAGCCCACAGCCGGCCTGGACCCCGTGGCGTGCGAGACGCTCAGGGACAAGATGCTGGGCGATCGAGAGTCGGGCCGCAGCTTCCTCGTCACGTCCCACGACATGGCGCACCTCGACGCAGTTGCCGACGACGTGGCCTTCCTGCTCAATGGCGAGGTTCGGTTTTCGGGAAGCGTGTCCGACCTCAAGCGCTTCACCGGAGCGGCGCACCTCCAGGGCGCGATCGCAACGCTCATGCAACGGGAGGCCGCATGAGCATTCCGGTCGAGAGCGGCGCCAGCCGGTCGCGCCAGACGGCCACGCTGCTCAGGTACCAGGTGCGAAACGTCGCCCGCGGCCGGGCGGTGATCGGCTATGGGCTGATCCTCATGCTGGTCGTGTGGGCGCTGGTTCGTCTGGGCGGCGACGCAGGTCGCGCGCTGCTTTCGGTGGGCAACGTGGTGCTCATCGTGGTCCCACTCGTGAGCTTGGTGCTCGGCACCATCCACTTCTACGACGCGCGGGAGTTCGACGAGCTCGTGTTGGCCCACCCCGTGGGCAGGCGTCAGTTGTACCGGGGTCTCTACTTCGGCCTCACGATCCCGATGGCTGTGGCGTACCTGGTCGCGATTCTCTTGCCCCTCGGGTTCGGTGGCCTCTCGATCCAATCGTTGGGGGCGGTATTCACGCTCGCGGTGACAGGCGTGCTGCTCACGGCTGTCTTTGTGGCGTTGGCGTACTGGATCGCGGTGCGGTTCGACGACCCCATGAAGGGCCTGGGTTTGGTGCTGGCTCTCTGGTTGTTCTTCGGCGTGCTGTACGACGGGTTCGTGCTCATGGCGGCCAACGCGTTTTCCGCCTACCCGCTCGAGCGCCCAATGCTGGCGCTGATGATGGCGAATCCGGTGGATCTCGCGCGCGTCATGCTGCTCATGGAGATGGACATGGCCGCGCTCATGGGGTACACCGGCGCGGTGTTCAAGGCCTTTTTCAGCGGGTCAGCGGGAGCGTTGATCTCGGCGGCCGTGCTGACGCTTTGGGTGGTGGGCCCCTTTTGGCTCGGGATGCGGCGGTTCGACCGTAAGGATCTGTAACACGGGGCTTGGTCGGCACGACCACGTCGAGCCGGCCTCCCGCCCGGGCCGTGACCCCGCGGTCCCCGGTCGATGGCGTGCGCGGGGCAACGGCGTATTCTGCAGCGTACGTTGTCGAAAGAACCTCTTCGAGAGATCCGCGGAGCAAGCCATGAGACGCGTCGCTCTGATCACCTTGGTGGCCCTTGCCTCCACTGCCGGCCTTTCCGCGCAGGAGAGCGCCTTGCCGCCCGTGCAGAAGGTCAAGAACTACCTGCCCCATATGACCGTGCCGGAGGTCGAGGACCTCCTGACCCGGACAGACATGGTGATCATCCCGGTGGCGTCGCTCGAGCAGCACGGGCTCCATCTACCCATCGGAACGGACTACCTGAACGGGGTGGAGCGGGCCAAGCTGATCGCCCAGCGGGTCGATGTGCTCGTGGCGCCCGTCCTGCTCCCGGGTCAGTCTCCCTACCACATGGAGTTCGCCGGGACCATCACCTTACCCTCTACGCTCGTACAAGAGGTGTATGTCGAGGCTGTGAGGAGCCTTATTCGTCACGGCTTCAAGCGTTTTTTAATCCTGAACTCTCACGGTGGAAACGCGGCCATCACCCGATTCATCGTCGATCGCATCAATCAGGAAACCGAGGGGATTGCCGTGGACCTGGGAGCGGTGTCGGGTCCGTTCCGGCGGCGGATGGAAGCGGCGTCGCCGGCGACGACGGGCCCGCCCGTCCTCGACCGCCACGGTGGAACGTCGGAGACGTCCAACTCGATGTATCTGATCCCCGAGCTGGTCAACTTGGAGGCGGCTGTGCCAGCCCGGCTCACGCTGCCTCCGCACCTCGAAGCGATGCTTCCCGACGTGTTGGCGGGTGACCCTACGGCCCTGGCCGTGTTCCTCGCCGAGGGCCTCAAGGACCGGGCGACCGGGAAGGGCACGTCGGCCGCGGAGATGTCCAGCACCGGCGTTTGGGGTGCGCGCGATCCGAAAGAAGCGACCGTCGAACGGGGGCGTGCCGCCACCGAGGCGTTGGTCGACGCCGCAGTCGGATTCATCGAGCGGTGGAACGAGCTGCGTCCGATGGACGCCGGACGTCAACAGCGATGAAGGCCATACGCCGCACGGACATGGCCCGGGCGGTGTTCCTCGGTGTCTGCCTACAGGGCGGGGGCCTCGGATTCACCGGGTGGGCGGACCGCTGGGCCGCGTCCGCCCAGGTGCCTCGCTACGGACTGGCGACCCGAGTGGAACTCCACATGCTCCCGGCCGTCACGAGCGGACCCCTGGATCCGAGCTGGCATCCCGACGGCTCGGCCCTGGCGTACACCATGCGCGGAGACATCTGGATCCAGTCCATCGGATCGGACACCGCCCGGGCCGTCACCCGCGGCCCCGGCTACCACTTCGAGCCGGCGTGGAGTCCGGACGGTGAGTGGATCGCGCATTCAGTGGACACGGATGGTCACCTCGACATCGCACTCGTCCGCTCGGACGGCACCGAGCTTCGGCGGTTGACATCCGACGCGGCGGTAGACGTCCAGCCGGCCTGGACGCCCGATGGCCGCTCCATCGTCTTCGCCTCCGCCCGAAACGGCGACTTCGACGTCCTCCGCTATGATCTCGACAGCGGCGCCGTCGAGACCGTGGTGGGAGGGCGGGGGCATCAGTTCCAGCCCGCTCCCTCGCCCGACGGACACCGGCTCGCATTCATCCAACGGGTCGGCGGACGCCTCGGCAGCGGCGGAATCTGGATCGTGCCGATGACCGGCGGCGAGCCGGAGCTGGTTCACTACGAGGAGACCAGCTACCGGCCGACACCCGAATGGACGCCCGACGGCTCCGCGCTCGTGTATGCGTCGGATGCCGCCGGCTCGTACGACCTCGCGACGGTGCCGGCGTCCGGAGGAAACCGGGTCGGTCTTACGTCCCAAGCGTGGGACGAGTTCGCTCCGGCCGTCAGCCCCGACGGGGCCCGAGTCGCGTTCGTGGGCAATCAGGAGGGGCCGACCGCGCTATTCGTGACCTCCCGGTTCGGCGGCGGGAATCAGGACTGGCTGCAGATTGAACCCCGGCACCGGATCTACCGATACGAGTCCGCCACCGTACGCGGTCGGGTGATCGGCCCCGACGGCACCACCGTTCCGGCTCGCATCCAGATCCAAGCATCGGACGGGCGGGGATACGTTCCGGACGACGCGTTCCACCGCGTGAGTCCCGCCAACGAGATCCACTACTTCCACTCCACCGGCGAGTTCGAGGTGACCGTGCCCGCGGGAGACGTGCGGGTGGAAGCGCTGAGGGGATTCGAGTGGATTCCCGCGGACGTGACGGTCCGGGCGGAGGCCGGGGGGATGGCCACCGCCGAGCTTCGTCTCGAGCGACTTTCAGACCCCGGGGAGTCCAACTGGGTGTCCGGCGACACCCACGTGCACGATCTGCACGAGGGCCGGTACGGCCTGACCCGAGCAGAGTTCTTCGACCAACTCCGAGCGGACGACCTTCACGTCGCCAACGATCTCATCCACATGGACGGCACCAAGATCATGGGACGTTGGGCCGACCTCACCGGCCGGGACTATCCCGGCTCCACGGACGAGTACATCCTCAGGTACTCGCAGGAGTTTCGCGGGTCGTTCGGCCACGTGGCGTTGCTGGGCGTATCCGAGTTCATCATGCCGCTCATCGGCGGCACCCGCGGATCGCCTTACCCGGCGGACGGCCTCAAGCTGATGTATCTGGACAGCATCGCCGCGCTCGGCGGCGCCGGCGGTTTTCTGCATCCGTATACCGGCGGCGCGGACGTCGCCGACACACCCGAGGGCGCTGCGCAATCGGACATTCCGATCCATGCACTCCTCGGCCGCGGAGATTTCTACGACGTGGTGTCGATCGCCTCGGACGAGCTGGCGAGCGCCCGGATGTACTACCACATGCTCAATGTGGGCGCCCGGCTGGCCGCTACCGGAGGCACGGACAACTTCTCCAACGTGTGGCGGGACCCGTCCGGAGGGACGGCCCGTACCTACGCCCGGTTGGACGGTCCTCTGACCTGGGCCGCCTGGATCGACGCCGTGAAGGCCGGCCGCACCCTGGCCACGAACGGCCCGCTGTTGTTCGCCGATGTCGACGGGCAAGAGCCGGGCTCGGAGCTCACCCCCCGCGACCGCGTGGCGGTGTCCGCGTCGCTGGCCACCATCGCGCCGGTGGAGGTAGTCGAGATCGTCGTCGACGGCGCGGTGGTTCGTGCGATTCCCGTCCCAGAGAATCAGAGCCGTCTGGATGTCAGGGAGACAATTTCCGTCGATGGAGCGCGTTGGATCGCGGTTCGTGCCCGCGGAGGCGAAGCCCGGTACTCGGGCGACAACTACACGTTCGCCCACACGACCCCCGTCTACTTTCGGGACGCCCAGCCCAACGAGGCGTCACGGGCGTCCGCCGCATTCCTCGCGGCGGTGATCGAGGAGATCTGGCGCCGGGTGGATCGGAACGACGCGTGGCTGACGCCCGAGGACCGTCGCGTCTATCGGCGGCACCTCGACCGGGCGCTGGCGAGGTTGGCCGAGGTCGGCTGACGGCCCGGTCGGCCTCGGCTCACGTAATCGACGGGCGCTTCGGAATCAGAATGCCCTCGTACCCTGCGTCGTTGAGCATGCGGTTCAGCTCCACGGCATCGACTTCGATGATGACCCGCAGCTCCTCCATCAACTGGTCGTAGCGCCGTTGGAGCACGTCGAACTGTTCGAAGGACGTGTCGGTGGGAGCAAAGTCCGCCGACTCCAATATGGTGCCGATGCGTGCGTAGTCCGTGGTCAATTGCGGGCGCAGGTGAGCGTGGTCGCCTTCGAGGTCGTACTTGAAAAAACGGCTGGCGACGCCCTCGGTTTTGCCCTTCACCTCGGCGGCCTTCTCCAGAATCGCCGCCATCGGCACCACCTCCTCGACAGTCTCGATCTCGCGCACGAGCACGCGTGAGGTGCGGATGCCCTCCTGGATGGCGTCGATGCGGTCCACCACGCGGCGATGCAGATCGAAGTTGGCCTGCAGGTCAGTGATCGAGGTCTCCAACCTGGGATCCTTCCGGACCTCCAGCTCGCGGGCCTGCGACCACTCGCCCACCCGCAGCGTGATGGTGTACGTGTCCGGCACGGCGCGCGGCCCACCGGTAAACCCCGTGACCGGAGCTATCCGGTCCCGATATCCCTCGCTGACCCCTCTGGCCAGTCGGGCCGCCGGATACCGCAGATTCCACACGAAGCGGTTCGTTCCGCGGCGCGGACGGAGCGGCGTCGCTTCGTCACCCGCGCCGGGGTGGGTGGAGAACGACCTCACCGGCTGGCCACGGGCGTCGCTGATCTCGATGCGCACCTCCGATTCCGGATCGTCCAGTTGATAGTGGAGGATGGCGCCCTCCGGCGGATTGTCGGGGTACGGACCGCCGCGGCCCACGTTGGCGTTGGCTCCCGACCAGGCTAGCCGGAGCCGGTAGGCCGGCCGGGGCCGGAACAGGTGTCCGGGCGCTCCGTCGCCGTCCCCCGGAGACTCGGCTGCGACCTGGGCCAGGGGCGTGACGTCGTCCAGGATCCACAGCCCCCGTCCCTGTGTGGCCACGATCAGGTCACCCTCGTGGATGAGGAGATCCGTCACGGGTGTGACCGGGAGGTTCTGCCCGAACGGCTGCCAGTGGGCTCCGTCGTCGAACGAGACGAACAAGCCGAACTCGGTGCCGGCGTAGAGGAGCCCCCGTGTCTCGTGATCTTCCTGTAGCGCCCGTGTCGGCCAGTCGGCCGGAATCCCGTTGCTCCCGTCGGTCAGCGAGGTCCAGCTTCCGCCGTAGTCGTCGGTCCGCCAGATCAGCGGCCGGAAGTCGTCCATCCGGTAGCGATGCGCGACGACGAACGCACGGCCTGCGTCGTGAGGCGAAAGAACCAGCTCGTTGACGGTGGTGTGGAGCTCCATTCCCGGAGGCGTGATGTCGGTCCAGGAACCACCGTCGTCTCGGGTGATCGAGACCTTTCCGTCGTCCGAGCCCGCCCAGATGACTCCGGGCTCCAAGGGCGATTCCTCCAGGGCGAAGACAGTGCCGTAGACCTCCACGCCGGTTTGATCGTACGTGAGGGGGCCGCCCGGCGGATCTCGGTGCAGTTGGGCGTGCTCTTCCCACCGCGTGAGGTCGGGACTGACGATCTCCCAACTCTGTCCCCAGTTTCTCGTGACGTGCACGAACTCGGACGTGTGATAGATCTTGGTCGGATCGTGTGGAGAGAATCTGATCTGCGAGTTCCACTGCTCACGGTACTTGAGCTCGGAGTTCGCAAGCGCGTGTGGTTCCTGAGGATAGAGCCAAACCTGTCGGATCTGGTTGTTGCGTCGGTCGTGAAGGCTGACCTCACCCTTGCATCCGCCGAAGATGAGCATCGGATCTTCCGGATGAGGCGTGACGGGTCCGGTCTCGCATCCGGCTGTGCCCACGAAGTCCTGGTATCCGGTCAGCGCCCGCTCCACGCGACTGGGAATGGTGAACGTGGAGTTGTCCTGCTGGGGTGCGTAGAGCCGGTACGGGAAGCCGTTGTCGGCCGTGACCGTGTAGATCTCCGAGGTCGGCTGATTGTAGATCGACGACCAGGACTTTCCGTTGTCCAGGGTGACGTTCGCGCCACCGTCGTTGGACTGGATCCAGATTCGAGGGTGCTCCGGATTGATCCAAAGGTCGTGATTGTCCCCGTGCGGAGTCGCGATGGGGGTCCAGGTCGCTCCGGCGTCCACGGAGCGGAAAAATCCCTCGTTGTTCACGAACACCGTGTTGGGATCGGTCGGATGCGCGTCCACGTGCATGTAGTACCAGGGACGCGCCATCAGATTGCGGTCTTTGGACACGAACATCCAAGAACGCCCACCGTCGTCGGATCGGTAGAGGCCGCGGTTGTGCTCCTGTGCTTCGATGAGTGCATACACGCGGTCGGGATCGGCCGCCGAAACGGCCAAGCCGATTCGTCCCACGGGGTCGGGTGGCAGGCCGTTTTCCAGTTGGGTCCACGTGTCCCCGCCGTCGCGGGTCATGAAGACTCCGCCTTCGTCGCCTCCGGAGCGCATGGACCAGGGCTTCCGTTCCGCCTCCCACATGGCGGCGAACAGGATGCGCGGGTTGTCCGGGTGCATGACGAGGTCGATCGCGCCGGTGCGTTCGCTTACGAAGAGCACGCGTTCCCAGGTGTCGCCTCCGTCGCGGGAGCGGTAGACGCCCCGCTCGGGATTGGGTCCGAAGATGTGTCCCAGCGCGGCCACGAAGACCACGTCTTCGTCGCGGGGGTGCACCATGATCCGGTTGATGTGCTCGGACTCCGGAAGCCCGATCCACTCCCAGGTCTCCCCGGCATCCGTGGAGCGGTAGACCCCGTCGCCCACCGAGATGTTGCCCCTGGTGCCCCCGGATCCCGTTCCCACGTAGATGACTTCGGGAGCCGAGGGCGCGACGGCGATGGCGCCGATGGGCGCGGTGTGGATCTGTCCGTCCGTGATGTTGTGCCAGGTCTGGCCCGCGTTCTCGGTCTTCCACACCCCTCCGCCCGTCGATCCCATCAGGAAGGTGAAGGGCCGGTCCGGATATCCGGCAACCGCCGTGACCCGGCCGCCACGGAAGGGACCCGCGAAGCGGAAGCGCAACCCGTCGTACAACGTCGGGTCCACCGTTTGGTTGGGAGTGGGGTCGGGCAGCCGTTTCTGCGCATCGACCGGTCCGGTCGGAACGAGCAGCAACAGGGAGAGGCTGACGATCGTCAGCGAGCAGGGCACATCCCGGAGTCGACGGCGCATCGATCCTCCTGGACCGAGAAGGGCTCACGTGCGCACACGCGATTTTATCGTGAGCGCACAGTCCCCATGAACCTGCGCCGGTGCGGCCGCGTTAGACAGAGGGGGAAATGCCGATTCCCGGAGTCGGGAGTTGTCCTCACGGTCGCTCTCGTCCGCAGTACCAACGCTCGAGTTGGGCGTGCTAATCTTGCTTTTTCTCCGCAGTATAGAATATTTGCAAGGATGATCCCCAGACACGCGTTCGACGAACTCCGTGCCGCCCTCGAGAACTTTCCGGTGGTTGCCCTCCTCGGACCTCGGCAGGTCGGCAAGACGACGCTGGCCCTGAAACTGTCCGAGGACCTCGGAGTGGACGGTGCCCGGTACCTCGATCTGGAGTCCCCGTCGGACAGAGCTCGGCTGGCCGATCCCGAGGCCTATCTCACCGGCCAGGAGGGCAAGCTCGTCATCTTGGACGAGATTCACCGCACCCCGGAGTTGTTCGCTACGCTCCGAGGTATCGTGGATCGGCGTCGACGCGCCGGTCTCCGCACGGGACAGTTCCTCGTGCTGGGTTCGGCGTCGGTCGAGCTGCTGAAGCAATCTTCAGAGTCACTGGCCGGTCGAATTGCGTTCGTCGAGCTTGCCCCAATCTCGGCGGGCGAGCTCCCGACGGATCGAGCCACCGTCGACCGGCTGTGGGTTCGCGGCGGCTTTCCCGACAGTCTGTTGGCCAACACGGACGCATCCAGCCTCGCTTGGCGGAGGGCGTTCATTCGCACCTACCTGGAGCGGGACATTCCTCAGTTTGGTCCCCGCGTCCCGGCGGAAACGCTCCGCCGATTCTGGACGATGCTCGCACACGGACAGGCCCAACAGATGAACGCATCCCGACTGGCCTCCGGATTGGCGGTCAGCGGCCAGACGGTAGCCCGCTACCTCGACCTTCTGGTGGATCTCCTCCTGGCTCGACGACTTCCGCCTTGGTCGGGAAACGTCGGCAAACGCCTGGTCAAATCACCCAAGGTCTATATCCGCGACAGCGGGATCGTGCATGCACTCCTCGGCATTGAGAACCTGGACGCTCTTCTAGGCCATCCGGTGGCAGGTCCGTCATGGGAAGGCATGGTCTTGGAAAGTGTCCACGAGGCGGCCCACGGTTACCCGCTGTCTTACTACCGAACCTCGGCGGGCGCCGAGATCGATGTCGTGATCGAGGGGCCGCGCGGCCAACGCTACGCGATTGAGATCAAAAGATCTTCTGTTCCAGGCGTTTCACGCGGATTTCGGAACGCCCTTGTCGACCTGGAGGTTCGAGAGTCCGTGGTAATCTACTCGGGCCACGAGGCGATTCCGCTCGGTGGTGGAACGGTCGCGCTCGGGCTACACGAGGCCCTTGCATGGGCACGGGAGCGCACGAGATAACGCGGGCGCCTCCCGGGGATGCCATTCCCTAACCACCCCGCTCCTTTTCCGACGCGCCGGCCTCGCGGTGCTTCTCGATGAAGTCTTCCGTCCCCTCCGGTAGCAGGAGGCTGTCCGCGATGGCGGCGATTTCCTCCGCTTCTTTCCAGGCTCGCTCCAAACGCCACAGCTCACCTTCCAGGGCGCGCCGCTCCTGCTCCTCGTGAAGGGCCATCTCCAGCGCCAGCTTCGTGGGCTCGGGCATCTTGTTCACGTATCCGGGGATGCCCTTTTTGTCTTTGAAGCGGTCTCCCGTGATGACATCGGAAAGGAATTCATCGGGATGTCCGTGGCGCTCGATCTGGGAGACCGCGGCCTGGACCGCGTCCTTCTTGGCACCCCGCCGGTTCATCATCGGGACGATCTGGCCGAGGAGGCGTTCGGCTTGCTCGCCCTCGAACCACTCTTTTTTCTTGCCTCGCCGGACCTCGACGGAGAAACCGGGGCCGGCCCTGCCCGTGCGGAGACGTGTGCCGAGGAGGTCCGGATTCTTCAGCTTGATGACCCGTCCGTCATCGGTGCGGAGCTTGACCAGCGTACGCCCGTTTACCCAGAGATTGACGAAGTTGCCGGTTTGCGCGAGCAGCGCGCCGCTGATGACGCCCGTCACCGCCCCGCCCACCGCCACCCCGCCGATCACCAGCACGCCGCCGGCGCCGTAGATCAAGGCACGCTTGCGCCGGCGCCCGAACTGGTCCCCGTAACGCCAAGCCGCGAATTCGGGTCTCATCGGCCGGCCGATCCGTACTAGCTCCAGCCCTTCCGGATGCTTGGCCAGGCCCACGTTCTCCGTGGAGACGCGAACGCGCGTGTCCCTGAAGAGCCGCTCGCACAGCTCCACCGCCTCCCACCGGTCTTCAATGGGAGAGAGGTTCCAGCGCTCGCATTTTCTGCAGACCACCCAGAGCCGGCCGCGTTCGGCGTCGAACGCCAACCGACGCCCCACCGGGAAGTGCTCGACCACCTGATTGGTGCCGAGCGAGCGGTTGCAGAACATGCAGGTCTTGTACATCGCACGTCCGGAAGATGGATCGATACGGAGTCGATCCTGCTACGGAGCCCGGAGGACGGGTGTTCACCATCAAAGGAATAGGTGAGAGAAGGTAGATCGACTACGGTCGCCCTGGCGGCGGGGGTTCTCCCCTTGCAAGCCCTGAACTATCTACCGCGTGCTCTACACTCGGTCGTGGAGGCTCGGCTCGCCGCGTTTCCGGTTGTTGTGGTGACAGGTGCACGGCAGACGGGCAAGAGCACCTTGGTGAAGCAGCTTGGCGGAGCACATCGTACGTACCTTACCCTGGATGACCTGAGCGTTCTGGATCAGGCCGCCCGGGCTCCGGACCAGCTCCTCGCGCGCGGCGCCCTTCTCACCCTGGACGAGGTACAGCGAGCTCCGGATCTACTGCTGGCCATCAAGCGAGCCGTCGATACCGACAGGAAACCGGGCCGCTTCCTTCTTACCAGCTCGGCCAATCTCGAGCGGATGAAGGGAGTTTCCGAAACCCTGGCTGGCCGTGCCGTCTACGTGACGCTGTGGCCCATGACGACCGGAGAGCTGACCGGCCAGGGCTCCGCAGGCCGCTGGGATACGTTTCTGGACCGACCTGTCGAAAACTGGGTGAAGACTCTTGAATCGCTCGGTCGGACGTCCGGCGGGGATTGGACAGATCTCGCATTGCGCGGAGGTTACCCGACCCCGGCCCTCACTCTCCCGTCGGTAGAGGACAGGGCTGCCTGGTTCGAGGGATACCTCAGGACCCACTTGGAGCGAGACATCCAGCAGTTGGCTTCGATCGACAACCTGGTCGGCTTCCAACGACTAGTAAGGGCAACTGCGCTGCGCGTTGGAAATCTGATGAATCAGGCCGAGTTGGCGAGGGACGTGGGTCTGCCTCCTACGACGGCCCAGCGGTATCTCCATCTCTTGGAGACATCCTACCAACTGCTCCCGGTCGAACCGTATACGGTGAATCGGACGAAACGCCTGGTGAAAAGTCCGAAGCTCTACTGGAGCGATACCGGGCTTGCTTTGCATCTCAGCGCGGAGCGAGTACCCCGCGGCGCACACCTCGAAAACCTCATCGTGAGCGATCTCTTCGCTTGGCGGGAAACTCGAAAGCGTCGGCCCAACATCCTGTTTTGGCGCACCAGCAAGGGCACCGAGGTCGATCTGGTGATCGAGACGCCAACGGCACTGCCCCCAATCGAGGTGAAAAGCTCGCCCAGTCTTCGAACTCAGGACGCGCGGCACCTGAGCACGTTCATCGACGAGTACGCAGACCAGGTGGCGGCCGGGGTACTCATCTACACGGGCACCGACACGTACTGGCTCACGGAAAGGGTACTCGCGGTTCCGCTGAGCCGCGTCCTGTAGCGTCAGGAATCCCCTCCCACCCGTCCGCCCGGAGTCCAGGGCGCCCCGGCAGCGGCCAGCGCCTCCTCGATGGACGCCAGCTCTCCCTCCACCAGGGCGCGGAGCTCCCCTTCGAGTCCGCCGAGGTCCCGCTCCGCAATCTCGATGTTGCGGCGTTGCGTATCGGTCGGTGTCTGACGGGTGGACCAGTGTCCGCCTATCACGTTTCCGATGCGCCGCGAGATCGTGGGCACACTGGACTCGTTGAGCGCTCCCCTGATCGGGTCGCCCTGAAGTCGCAGTGACAGCGCGCCGAGTGACCGGCCCAGGTCATCCATGCGCGCGAACAGGGCGGGATCCGCGTCCGGAGTCCGAAGCAGGGCGGCCCTCATGTAGCGGAGGCGCTCGCGGACGCGCCCGATTTCGCCACCCGCGGCACCGGCGCGTCGCGACAGCTCGCTCGTCCGGCGCTGGAAGGCTGCGACGGCCACGGGATCGGTGCCCGGTGGCAGCGTGGGCACGGGCTTCACTGCGAACGACTGTGGGTTGCCCAGCGCTTCGACGCCCTCGCCCGATACCAGGGCCAGCTGGACGGAATAGCCTCCCGGGGGCACCAGGGGGCCCACGGGATCGGTGACCCACGGCGGCCGGAACTCAGGCTGTGTCAACCGGACCGGGTTGGGTGCCGGCCGCCTCAGATCCCACGTCACACGGTGAACCCCGGCCGTCGCGGAACCTTCGATCCACCGCACGGGGTCGCCCGCTTCGTCGGAGACCTGAAGCAGCACCCTGGCACCGCTCGCGCCCGCTTCGGCACGCAAGACCTCGTAGCCGGGAAACGGCACGTCGGCCCCCTGCTCGGCCAGATCGCGTTCGGCGGCTTCGCGCAGGTCACGCGGATTCTCCGGCGTCTCCGCCAAGTAGTACGTGAACGTGGCGCCGAAGTCCGGGTTCGGCGCGGAGTAGGCGGTGCTTCCGAGCGTCGGACGGCCCCGTGCCTGGTTGGTGGGATGGGGCACGTACCACCACGCATCCCGAACCGGCATCACGTGGCCACCGTCCCGGTCCGCGCCGCCGGCCACCTCTCGAAGCGGGCTGTAGTCATCCAGGATGTAAAAGCCTCGTCCGAACGTCGCACCGATGACATCGTCGTCGCGGCGATGGAGCTTCAGGTCGCGGAACGCGATGGTCGGCGCTCCGGTCTCCAGCTCGTGCCAGTTTGTGCCTCGGTTGGCGCTGACGTAGAGGCCGTACTCGGTGGCGATGAACAGCAGGTCGGGGCTCACGTGATCCTGCTGAATGGCCCAGACGATGGTGCTGTCGGGCAAGTCGCCGCGAATGGAGGACCACGTCTGTCCGTCGTCCCCGCTCTCGAACAAGTACGGTGTGTAGTCGCCCAGCTTGTGCGCGTCGGCAAGTGCAAACAGAGCGCCCGGCACATGCAGGTCCGCCTCTATCTTGTTGATGAACGAACGCTCCGGAACACCGGGCAGTGGCGCTGCCCGGGTCCACGTCTGTCCTCCGTCCGGAGACACGTGAATCAGTCCGTCGTCCGAACCGGTGTAGAGATGGCCCTCGGCGAGGGGTGACTCCGAGATCGTGGTCAGCGTCGCATATTTGGACATCGCGCCGTTGTCGTGCATCGCGTCCAAGCTCCACACCCGACCCATGTACGGCAGCTCGTAACGGTTCGTGTTGGTTGTCAGATCGCCGCTGATCGCCGTCCACGAGTCCCCGCGATCGTTGCTCTGCCAGAGTCGCTGGGAAGCGAAGTACAGGCGGTCGGGATCGTGAGGACTGATCATGATGGGCGAGTCCCAATTCCAACGCTCCGGCGGATCTCCGGGCGCCGGCTGCGGCTGGATCTGCAGCGACTCTTCACTCGTGCGGTCGGTCCGGTACAGGTTCCCCTGCTGCGTCATCAGGTACATGATGTCCGGATCGGTGGGATCGAACTGCACGCCGTAGCCGTCGGCGCCCATGGGAAAGTGCCAATCCTCGTTCCGCACTCCCTCCGTGCTCGCGGTGCGGGCCGGGCCCCAGAGTGTGCCCAGATCCTGCGCTCCTCCCAGGATCTCGTAGAACGGCTCGTTATTCGATACCGCGACTTTGTAGAACTGTGAGATCGGCATGTTGGGAAAGTGTCGCCAGGTCGTGCCTCGATCGAACGTCTCGTAGAGGCCTGCGTCGGTTCCCGCCAGCATGTGCAGCGTGTTGTCCGGATCGATCCACAGGGCGTGGTTGTCAGAGTGCTTCTCACGTCCGGTGCCCAGATTCGTGAACGTGGCCCCGCCGTCCCGCGTGATCTGGAAGAAGACGTCCATCTGGATGACGATGTCCGGCTCGGCGGGGGACGCCTCGATCTCCTGGTAGTAATGGGGTCCCGTCCCGCCCGAGATGTACCGGTTACGACGTGTCCAGCTCTCGCCCTTGTCCGTCGACCGGTAGAATCCGCGCTCATTGTCGCCGGCTTCGATCGTCGCGTACACGAGATCGGGGTCGGCGGGTGTCACCGCGAGGCCGATCTTTCCCATCGGTCCGTTCGGCAGGCCGCGTGTGACCTCCCGCCACGTGTGTCCGCCGTCCGTCGACTTGTAGATGCCTGAGCGGTCGCCTCCCGCCATCAGCCCCCACGTGTGACGCCGCCGCTGATACGCCGCCGCGTACACGGTGGCCGGGTCCGCTGGATCGAACTCCAAATCCGTCACGCCGGTGTTCTCGTCGATGTCCAACACGTGGGTCCACGTGCCGCCGCCGTCCTCCGTCAGGTAGACCCCCCGGTCGCCACCGGGTCCCCACAGCGGCCCTTCCGCCGCGACGAGCACCCGGTTGCCGTCCGCGGGATGCACCAGGATTCGGCCGATGTGCTCGGAAGCGCGCAGGCCCACGTTGGACCAGGTCGAGCCCCCGTCGCGGCTCTTGTAGACGCCTGTGCCCCAGGCCACGTGGCGCCCGCTGACGTTCTCTCCCGTGCCCACCCACACCACCGCCGGGTTCATGGGGTCGAGCGCCACCGTTCCCAGGGAGTAGCTCGGTTGATCGTCGAAGATCGGCGTCCAGGTGGTGCCGGCATTCGAGGTCTTCCAGAGGCCACCCGATCCGACCGCAACGTACCACGTGGACTTGTCGGTGGAGTGAACCGCGATGTCTGCAATACGGCCGCCGGCCACGGCCGGGCCCACCTCGCGGAGCGACAGCGCGGAGAGGACGTCTTCCACGGTCGCTTGCGCGTGTGCTGCGGGAGCGATGAAGGTGATGGCCGATAGAACGAAACACGCTGTACGCTGGACCATGGAAGGCGTGGTCTCCTGTCATCGGGCGTCCGGATATCCGTAAAGGAAGACCATGCCCCGGCAGAGGCTCCGCCGCAATCACGGATGAACGGGAGAATCATCGATGATCAGGCAACGCACCCCCAACCGACTCGAGCCGTCATTGAGGCGTCTCCTCCGGACCTGCCTGCTGGCGGCGCTGGCGGGCCTCGGCCCGACTGCGGGCCAGGCCCACGCCCAACTCCTCAACATGCCGCTCCCTCCGCTTCCGGAGAACCAAGAGATCCTCGTGCTCGAGATCGATCTGGCTCCAGGGCAGGAGTCTCCACCGCACCGTCACAACGCGCACGTGTTCGTCTACGTGCTGGAGGGGCAGATCAACATGCAGGTGGCGGGCGGGGAGCTGGTGACGTTGTCGCCCGGAGAGATGTTCTACGAGAATCCGGAAGACATTCACATGGTGTCGCAGAACGCGAGCGACACCGAGCCCGCCAAGTTCCTCGTCCACATTATCAAGACGGTGGGCGTGCCGGTCAGCACGCCACTGTCTGGAAACCCTAGCGCGCCTCCAAATACATGACCGCGAACATCCGGTCGGCGTCGGTCCAGGTACGCACGACCTCGAAGCCGGCGCGGCTGGCCAGGGCGGTGAACTGGGGCAGCGAGAATTTGTACGAGGACTCCGTCCAGAGGCTCTCGCCCTCGTCGAAGCGGAAGCGGCGTCCGGCCACTTCCACTTCCTGTTCCACTCGACTCACCAGGTGCATCTCGACGCGCCCTTCCTTGGGGTTGTAGAGCGCGTAGGGCCAGAATGCGTCGAGGTCGAACGTCCCGCCTAGCTCGCGGTTGACCCGCCGGAGGAGATTCAGGTTGAACGCGGCAGTCACGCCGGCAGCGTCGTTGTATGCCCGGTGCAGTACCGCCGGGTCCTTTTTCAGGTCGAAGCCGATGAGCAGCCCCCCGTCATGGTCACACAGGCGGGCGACTCCGGTGAGGAACCGCCTGGCATCCACGGGATGGAAGTTCCCGATGGTCGAGCCCGGGAAAAACACCACCCGGTGGGCGCCTCCGTCCACGGCCTGCGGCAGGTCGAACGGCTGGGTATAGTCCGCAACGACCGGCACCACCGAGAGCGACGGGTACTCCGCCCGCAATGAGGCGGCCGTCTTCAGCAGGTGCTCCTCCGAGATGTCGATCGGCACATAGGCGGCGAGGTCGTTCAGTCGGTCCAACAGCAAGCGGGTTTTGGTGCTGCTTCCGCTTCCGTACTCGATCAGCACGGAGCCCTCGCCGAGCGCGGCCGCCATCTCGTCCCCATACTGGCGGAGCAGCGCCGTCTCAATCCTAGTCGGATAGTACTCGTCGAGCCGCGTGATCTCGTCGAACAGCTCCGAGCCACGTTCGTCGTATAGCCACTTGGGCGACAGCCGTTTTGGTCGGCCTCCCAAGCCCTCGAGCACCTCGGCTCGAAACTCTGCGGTGGAGTCGTCGCGGCCGGCGTCCCGCTCGGCCGGATCCGAGGAACGGGCGCGCACGCGGGCCGCCGGGTGTGAGAAGGCGCCGTGACACCCGGTGCTGGTCACGCTCACGACCCCAGCGTCCGGGCCAGCCGAAGACCGCTGAACTGCCACGCGGAGTCCGGATGGAAGAAGTTCCGATAGGTGGGACGGATGTGGGTGGCCGGCGTGGCAACCGATCCGCCGCGAAGGACGAACTGGTTGGCCATGAACTTTCCGTTGTACTCCCCGATCGCTCCCGGCGCGGGCCGGTAGCCCGGATAGGGCGAGTAGTGACTCTGGGTCCATTCCCATACGTCGCCGAACATCTGATGGAGCTTGCCCGACTCCGCGTTCGTGGCCAGCGGCCGGGGATGAAAATGACCATGCTCCACGAAGTTCCCATCGAGCTCAGAGCCCGCCGACGCTACCTCCCACTCGAACTCCGACGGCAGCCTGGCGCCGGCCCAGCGGGCATACGCGTCCGCCTCGTAGTAGGTCACGTGGGCAACCGGCTCGGCGCCCTGCACGGCCCGGAGCCCACCAAGCGTGAAGACCGACCAGCCGTCGTCTCCCTTCTGCCAGTAGAGTGGGGACTCCCAGTCCTCGCGTTGCACCATGTCCCAGCCGGCGGACAGCCAAAGCTCGTGTCGGCCGTAGCCACCGTCGGCCATGAACTCCAGCCAGTCCGCGTTCGACACCAACCTGGATGAAAGCGCGAACGCCTCCAGAAAGACCCGATGTCTCGGCGACTCGTTGTCGTAGGAAAACCCCTCACCCTGAAACCCGACAGGGAACACGCCCTCGTCGAACTCCACCCACTCGAGGGTCGGGTTGTCACGCTCCGACGGATACGGCAGGTCCGACCGATATGCCGGAAGCAACGGGTTGATGCCGAAGTTGTGCTTGAGGTCGGTCAGCATCAGCTCCTGATGCTGTTGCTCGTGATGGATGCCGATTTCCAGGATCGGCCCCCAGCGCGCGATCTCCACGTCCGAAGCCTGCTCCACGAACCGTATCACCTCCGCGTCGACGTGCCGACGGTACGCATAGACCTCTTCTACGGTCGGACGCGACAGCAGCCCCCGCTTGGGCCTGCAATGCCGCTGGCCCGCCGCGACGTAATAGGAGTTGAAGAGATACTGGTACGTCGGATCGAGCAGGCGGTAGTCGGACATCGCCTCGGCCAACACGAACGTCTCGAAAAACCAGCTCGTGTGTCCGATGTGCCACTTCGTGGGGCTTACCTCCTCCATGGACTGCACCACGTAGTCCTCGGTGGCCAGCGGCTCGCAGAGCGTTTCGGTGAACGCCCGAACCGCGGTATACGCGCGCGCCAGCCCGGAACGAGTGAAGCGCCTGTGAGGAAGGTCGTGGTGGGTCGCGGAGTCCGACGGGATGGAAGCCGGCTGTGCCATGGAAGTCGGTGGGGTGGCAGGCGAACGGGTTCCTACGAGCGCTTTCGAAACCCTGTACGGTTCCCACAGGTTCCCGGGACTCGGGGTGGCATCACGCCTGATAACCCGTAGCGACTTGCCTCTCCGTTTCCGATTCCGCGATACTAAATCGAACATCGATTCAGGCGAGCCGCATGGAGCCGGAGGTGTGCCGACCTCAACCGTGGCGCCGCTGTTCTGCTGCGCGCCCGAGCGGTCCTTCGTCCGAACCCCACGCTTCGAGATGACTCCACGAGACCCGAACATCCGGACCCTCCCGCATCGGCAAGTGGCCGGAGCCGGCACGCGCGGGTTCCGCCGCGGGCTCCGCTTCCTTCCGGTCCTGTTGCTCCTCCTCCCGACCGCGGGATGCTACACGTTCCAGCAGGCCTCGGTGAGCGAAGTCGTGCCGGGCCAAGACGTTCGCCTGAGGGTGACCGGCGCGTTCGCGGATTCGCTGGGCCCCCTCATCATGCGGACCGACGCACGGGTGGTGGAGGGTTCGGTCATCTCGGAGGCGTCCGACGCGCTTCTGGTTGAGATTCCGGTCGACAATGAGCTGGTGGGCATGCGCCTGGAGACGCTCAGCCAACGTGTCGAGATTCCCGAAGAGGCCTTTGTCGACGTGGAAGTGAAGGAGCTCTCCAAGCCCCGGACGGCCGGCGCCGTCGCCGTCGTGGCCGGCGTCGCCGCCGCGATCGTGATCACGCAGTTCAACGACGACAGCGGAGGAGCCCAGCGGCCGGGCCCCGGACAGCCCGTCGAATCGCGCGTCTCCCGCCCGTTTTTCTCGGTGTCCTTGGGCTTTTTCAAGGCACTGCTCGGTGGGTGATCCGTCACAGGTCGCTCTGAGCGATCGTTCTTCTTCCGGACGATGGGCAGGCTGAGCATGCGGGACGGAAACCGTTACATTGCGTCGGCCGTTAGGTAATAGACGGCTTCCAACAGCGTAGGGCGCGTCACTCGACGTGGTTGAATGGGTGGATGGGTGGTCGACGAGAGCTCGTCGGGTGGATCCTCGATCAAGAAAGCCTTGAAAGGAAGAACGTTCATGGTCCTTCGTTGTCCGGTCCGTTGTACTGCGGCCATGGCCCTCGCCGTTCTCGCGCTTTCATGCTCATCGAGCGAGGTCACGTTCGGCGGCCCCTTGGACCTGCAAATCGCAGCCAATTCGCCCGTTTCCGTGGCGGATAGCCTTCAGCTCGACTACGACATCACCGGTCGAAGCCTGCTGGGCATGGAGGTTTTGTGGGGTGATTCCGGGCTGGATTCGCTCTTCTTCTCCGGTGCTCAGACGGCCAGCGGGCGGGTGCGACATCTGTACGCCGCCGAAGGCACGTACACCGTCACGGCCAGAGTCGTGGATCAGGCTGAAGGGACCCAGACGAAAACGCTCACCGTCACGGTCGATCCGTGACCCGACCCTCGGATGCGCCAATGCGCTTGCCGAAAGCCTCAAAACATAGGACTTTCCTGGCGATCTCAGGCCCTATGCTCATCGCCACTCACCATGTTCTCCACGCGGGCGGCCACTCCACGGGCCCGTCGGTGAGCATACGTGCCCTCCAACGAGAGGAGATGCAATGAACAAGTTTGCTACAGCCTTGGGCAAAGCGGCCGTGCTGGCGGCCGCCTTGGCCCTGGCGGCGTATCCCGCTGCCGCCCAACAAACCGGAACGGTCACGGGCACAGTGACGGACGCCGCGACCAGCGCGGGCCTTCAATCCGTGCAGGTGTACTTGGTAGACACCGGGCTCGGCCGGCTTACGACATCCAACGGCCGTTTCCTGATCATCAACGTGCCCGCGGGCACCTACACGCTGCGGGCGGAGCGCATCGGGTTTACCACCCAGGACGTGCAGATCACCGTGGGCGCCGGTGCGACCGTGAGCCAGAACTTCTCGATGCAAGCGGAGGCGCTCGGCCTGGACGAGATCGTGGTGACGGGCACCGCGGGGGCGTCACGGCGGCGTGAGATCGGCAACACGATCGCGCAGGTGAACATCGGAGAGGTGGTGGAGCCACCTCAGAGCGTCGACGCCATCCTCCAGGGCCGTGTGGCCGGGATGACGGTGCTCAACGCCTCCGGCAACGCCGGCTCGGGTGCGCGCATCCGACTGCGCGGCAACGTCTCGATTGCCCAGAGCAACCAGCCGTTGATCTACGTGGACGGCGTCCGGCTTCGCTCGGAGTCGTTCGACAAGAACGTGCCTCCCACGGGGTATCCGGGCCGATCCGGCAACGACGTGTCCAGCCCGCTCAACAACATCAACCCGGCGGACATCGAGCGCATCGAGGTCATCAAGGGAGCGGCGGCGACGACGCTCTATGGCACCGAGGCCTCCGCCGGCGTGATCCAGGTGTTCACCAAGCGCGGACATCGGGGGGCGCCCCAGTGGACGGCCTCGGTCGAGCAGGGCATCGCCAACATGCGCCCGTTCGGCATCGAGGGCGATCGCCGCCCGTCGTTCGAGGCACCGACGAGCGAGGCCGGCGGGACGTCGGAGTACATGTTCATCGACCCCTGGCTGCGTAACGCCTGGCAGCAGCGCTACGCGCTGTCCGTGGGCGGTGGCGGCGAGGGGCTCCAGTACTTCGTGTCCGGCGCGTTCGAGGACGACGAAGGTGTCCTGCCGAACGACAACGAGCAGAAGGTCAACCTTCGGGGGAACTTCACGTTCCAACCGGCCGAGAACCTGCAGCTCCAGTGGAACACGTCCTTCACCAAGGACGAGTACACGAACACGGCCGCAGGCAACAACGCCCACGGCTTGACGCTCAACGTGTTCCGCCGCGCGCAGAACTACTTCGGCAATGAGATCAAAGCCAACCTGGACATGCTGCTCGACCAGACGATCTCGACCAACATCGATCATCTGGTCACGGGCGGCACCGCTACGTGGACACCGATCTCGAACTTTACCAACCGGTTCAGCGTGGGGTACGACCTAGCCCAACAGGACAACCGCAACCTGCGTCCGTTCGGCTTCGTCCGTGCGCCCGACGGGATCATCTCCGACGGCCGCTCGCGGTTCGAGACGCTGACGTTCGACTACGTCGGCACGCTCAACTTCGAGATCGGCTCGAACATCCGCTCGGCCCTGTCTTTCGGCGGCCAGAGCGTTACGTCCGACATTCGCAGGACGACCGCCTACGGGGAGGACTTCCCCGGTCCGGGTGACCCGACCGTGACCACGGCCGGCACCAAGCTCGGCTTCGAGCAGCGGGAGCGGGTCGTCAACGCGGGGTTCTTCCTGCAGGACGTGTTCGACTTCGACGACAAGTACTTCCTGACGCTCGGTGGACGGGTGGACGGAAACTCGGCATTCGGCTCGGACTTCGGGCTCCAGTTCTATCCCAAGGCGAGTGCCGCCTGGGTGGTGTCCGACGAGGACTTCTGGGGTGACCGTGACGGGCAGCTCAAGCTGCGCGCCGCCTGGGGTCAGTCCGGACGGGCGCCCGGAGCCTTCGACGCCGTGCAGACCTACGACGGCGTGGGTTGGGGCGGCGTGCCGGCGTTCTATCCTCGCGTGTTGGGGAACGCCGAGCTGGGTCCGGAGCGCACCTCCGAGTGGGAAGTGGGCTTCGACGGCAGCTTCCTGGACGATCGCCTCGCGGTGGAGTTCACGTACTACGATCAGCACACGACCGACGCCCTGTTCTCCGTGCGGCAAACCCCGTCCAGCGGGTTTACGGACGTGAACGGCGGAAACTCTCAGCTCGAAAACGTCGGAGACATCTACAACTCGGGCATCGAGTTGACGGTCAACGCGTTGCTGCTCCAGACCGACAACTTCGCGTGGGACCTCGGCGCCTCGCTGTCCACGAACAGCAGTGAAGTGGGGCTGCCGGACAACGTCACCGAGTTCTCCGTGGGCGGAAACGGCTGGATCGTGGACGGCCAGCCGGCTCCGGTCATCCGCGGCGAGAAAGTCATGAATCCGGATGAGCTGGCCGAGCCGGACATCGAAGACGACCAGATCTACGGGCCGAACCAACCCACCAGGATCGTGGGCCTGACTTCCACATTCTCGTTGCCGGCCGGCCTACGCCTGACGGCACGGGGCGAGTATCAGGGTGGACACTACGTGACGGCAGGCGTGGCCAATTCGGCAGTCAGCCGCTCGGTGATCTGGGCGGGCTGCTACGACGAATACGCCATCGCCGGGGAGGCGCCGCTGGCCCTCGATTCTCCGGGACGGAGCCAACTCACGGCTCTTCAGCGCGCGCGTTGCGACGCGGATTTGACCGATTCCAACTTCTGGGCTCAGAAGGCCGACTTCTTCAAGGTCCGTGAGCTTTCGCTGCACGCTCCGTTGCCAGAAGAGTGGATACCGGGTGCCGCCGGCGCCACGGTCACGATTGCCGGTCGGAACATCTTCCGCTGGACGAACAGCGATTGGACCCACTTCGATCCCGAGATGGGCGGCAACAACGACAACAACCCGATCAGCCGGGACGGCGCCCAGCCGGGCAGCTTCCTGGTCACGTCCATCAGCGAACACGTGCCGGCGCCCGCGATCTGGACCGTTGCGTTCCGCGTCGTCTTCTAGGAGCCGATAGAAAATGAATCGACAAAACTCGAAAGGTGTGAGGAAGAGACTCACTCCGCTCTTGTTGCTCGGACTTTTCGCGGGGATCGCGTCGTGTGACACGGACGTGGTCAACCCGGGCCCGATCGACGCGAACTTCCTGAACGATCCCGCCTCACAGGCGGCGATCACCAACGGAACCGGGCGCGCGCTCAGCGAGGCGCTCAACTGGATCGGGTACACCAGCGCCGCGGTGGCGCGGGAGGTACATCCGTCCGGCTCGACCGGAAGCTTCGGGATCACGCCCGAGCAGCAGCGCGGGGAGCTGAACGACGACGAGGTCGGGACGCAGTGGGAGAACGCCCACCGTGCGCGCTTCCTGGCTGCAGACGGGATTGCGCGGATCGAAGCGCTCGACCCGGCGGACCTCGATCAGGAAAACCTGGCCCAGCTCTACCTGTGGGCCGGATACACCAGCCGGCTGCTCGGAGAGCAGATGTGCAGCTCGGTCTATGACGGAGGGCCGGCTGGCGACAGCGACCTCCACCTGGCCGACGCGGTCGCGCTGTTCACCCAGGCCGCTCAATTGGGAACGGGCGATGTCGAGTTGGCTGCAATCGCCGGCCGCGCGTCCGCTCACCTCATGGCCGGTGACTTCACCAATGCGGTGGCGGACGCCAACGCCGCCTTGGGGATGGACGGCGACTTCAGCTACGTGATGCCGTACTTCGACATCGGGGACGACGCCCAGTCCAATCGGATTTTCGTGGCCGGGAAGGCGGCGCCCTACAAGGCACACTCGCAGATCTTCACGTGGATCGAGCAGTACAATCCGGAGGTCGACAGTGTGGCCGACGGCGACCCGCGGGTTTCGTGGAGAGTCAGCGGAGAGAACGGCGACGCCGCGTCGTCGTGCTGCGGCCTGATCGCATGGAATCCGCAGACGAAGTACACGGAGGATGATTCACCCATCGAGCTGGCCTCGGACGAGGAGATGCAGTTGATCCTCGCGGAGAACGAGCTTCGCACCAACGGTGCGGCCGGCATTCCCGCGGCGGTGGCGATCATCGATGCCCTGCGCACGGCTGCCGGACAGGCGACCGAAGCGCCCGCGACGCTCGACGACGCGTGGACGTACTTCAAGCGCGAGCATGCGATCGAGATGTGGCTCGAAGGCCGGCGCCTGCCGGCACTACGTCGGTGGAACGACGCCGGAGATCCGGAGACGCACCTCCAGCCCTTGGAGCAGGTCGGGGACGGAGACGTGGCCACCGGATCGCACCTGGCGACGCGCGATTTCTGCTTCCCGGTTTCCGAGGCGGAGAAGCAGACCAACGACAACATCGATATCAGCTATACCGGCTGATCCATCGGAGGCGTCTTGGGTTGACCGGGGTCGGCGCGTTGGCGCCGGCCCCGGTTCTCTTTACCTGGGGACTACGCGGTAGGTCTCCAGGCGAGCGCGGATTGAATCTCCGAGGGCCGCTTGCTCCGGAAGCTCCAGCAGCTCGAGGGCGCGCTCGGCGGTTTCCAGTGCCCGTCCATCTCCGGCCTTCGCGTAGGCCTCCGCGAGCACGGCGAGCTGCGGAGCCCTCAACCGTCCTGTCACGTCGGCTCCCCGTTCCGCGACGAGCACTGCCGCCTCGAACTCACCCTGGAGGATCAGGGCACGCGCCAGTCCGGCCAAGGCGTCGGGATGGTCGATCCGGTACTGCATGGCTTCCCGAAAATGGACGATCGCCTGATCGGGGTCGGCCTCTACCAGCCGCTCGTGGCCCCGTGCGAGCTCTTGGGCCGCCAGGTACTCCATGTCCTGGATTTCGTAGTGCCAGGCGACGTGGTCGACCAGCGCGGCCCGCTCGGACGCATCATGGGGCAGCACCTGCAGAATGAGGTCCGCCATCTCGTCGGTGGACTTCGATCCGTACACGACCCGCCGCGGCGGGTCGTGGGGATTGTCGGGGTTGGCGTCGGAGTTGTCGAAAAGGAAATCCAACGTCAACTGCGTCCCCGCGGGCAGGCCCACGGGCTCCACGTAGCGATACTCTTCCTGCCAGTTGAAGTCCCATTCGGGAACGCGAATGAGTTGCTTCGTCGATCCGTTGGGAAGCGTCGCATACGCCTGCAGGTCCTTCCCGAGGTAATGGGCGTGCGGGTATATGCTCAGCAGATCGACGCCGACCGGCAGTTGGTAGTGGCTCGTCACTCGATACGCGGAGTCTCCGGGCGGGATGTCGATCATGATCGAGCTGAGCACGATCCGCACGGGACGTCGCGTCGGCGGGGTGTCGGTGAAATAGAACCCGACCTCCGCGCTCACGCGCTCCTCCCGCCCCGTCGTCCGCATGTGCAGTTGCACCACCAGGTCCGTGCCCGGATCGAGGAGCCATGCCATGTCTTCCAACGGGGGCAATGCACCCTTGCCCGGCGTCCAGCCGAGAAAGTGTCCATCAGGGTCCGTCGCGTCGCTGCGGAGCTCCATCCCGTCGAACCCCATCTCCGGATCTTCGAGGTCGAGCGTGCGCGAAGAACCGGTCGTGTCGACCATCATGCGCGCGTGGTGCACCCTGCGCGGGTCGCCGGGACGCAGCTCGACCGATGTCACGTATCGTCGGTGCTCGATCGGAATCTCGAGGACGATGTTCCGGTACACGTCGCCGCCTTCTGCCGGGAGCGTGTACGCCGGCACGGGAACGACCAGGTCGGGCGGCCCCAGTTGCCACGCGCTGGACGGGGTCGGCGGGTCCGGCGCGGTGGACAGATCGCCTGACGGCGCACCGGCTTCCGCCCACGCGCGCAGCGTCTCGACGGCGTCGTCGGACAGCCGTCGCTCTCCCACGAACGTGACGCCGTCCGACGCCGGCAACCACGGCGGCATGGCCCCGGCGGTCGTGGCTCGCGCGATACGGTCGGCGCGCTCCCGTGCGTCTTCATAGCTGAGCAGGCTGAAGGGCGCAGGTCCTCCGGGACGATGACAGCCCGCGCACTCGGCGTAGAGGATTGGGGCGACGTCGGCCGCGAAGGTCACCTCGGGGGCCTGCGCCAGCTCGGCTTCCGCATGCAGCGCCGGACCCCCGGTGGCCAGACTCCCCACAAAGGCCAATCCGGTGGACATGACGGCGCCCACCGCCAGCCGCGACCGAAGCCGGTCGGCCTTCTTTGGGGTGGTCATCGCGTTGGCGGTCATTGCGTCATACCCTGGAGGCAGTCCTCTGCCGGCCTCTGCAACCGGGCTCGTTCCCTAAAAATACGGACCAGCCCGAGGTGCGTTCCAGCGTCTGCGGCCCGCCGCGCAGACCCCATGCCGTATGGCGCGACCACCATGCAGTCCCGACATTCGGCTTCCGAGCGGAACCCCGCACGCGGGGGCGACGCACGCTGCACTCGCTGAAGGAGAGGTTTCCATGCGGTCATCGAGCGCATTGGCTTCGGGTACTCTGGTCGCCGGCCTCGTCCCGCTCCTGTTCGGTTGCACCGAGGCGCAGGCCCCGGCCGCGACGCCGTCGGACACCGGAAATCCGATAACGGGAGACGGAATTCCCAACCCTGCGCCGATGGTCACGGCAAACTGGGGCACCTTGCCGGAGGGCAGGGAGTGGGGCTCGACCGCGGGGATCGACATCGACCCGACCGACGGGCACATCTGGGCATACGAACGATGCGGAGCCGGGAACTTCGGCAGCGGCGAACCCATCACCTGTGAAACCAATCCCGTGGACCCGATCTTCAAGTTCGACCGGAACACCGGCGAGGTGCTGGCCAATTTCGGGGCCGGCTATTTCGTGACACCTCACGGAATTCACGTCGATCGCGAAGGCAACGTGTGGGTGACGGATTTCGCCGGAAATGCGGAAGGCACCCGGGGCCACCAGGTGTTCAAGTTCAGCCCCACCGGCGACGTGCTCCTGACGCTCGGCACGCCCGGCCAGCCGGGAAGCGGACCCGGCCAACTGAACCAGCCCAACGACGTCATCACCGCACCGGACGGGAGCATCTTCGTGGCGGACGGACACAGCGGCCAGAACGCCAATCCCCCCGAGGGAGCTACCGGACGGATCATCAAGTACGCCGCGGACGGCACGTACATCACCGAGTGGGGGCAGATCGGGGCACGCCACGGAGAGTTCAGGACGCCTCACGCCCTCGCCTTCGACTCGCGCGGCCGCCTCTTCGTGGCCGACCGCGGAAACCATCGCATCGAGATCTTCGACCAGGACGGAAACTACCTCGAGTCACGCTACATGTACGGGCGTATCAGCGGGATCTTCATCACCGAAGACGACATGCTGTACGCGATCGATTCGGAATCCAGTCCGACGAATCATCCCAACTGGAGAAACGGTGTCCGCATCGGGCATGTGGACGGGGACCGAATCACCGGCTTCATTCCGCCGTTCGAGCGGGAGAGTCGGCTCTACCAGGGCACCGCCGGCGAGGGCGTCGCGGTGGATGCCGACGGAAACGTCTTTGCGGCGGAAGGACCCAACTCCCTGAGGTGGGCCGGCGGCGCGTTCACGAAGTACTCACACTAGCTCTTCCGGTAGTCTATTACCGTCAGGCCGGGGATTCGCGTGAAGTCCTTGACGTTTCTCGTGACCACCGCCTTGCCGAACGCCAGCGCGGTGGCGCCGATCCACAGATCGTTTGCGCCGATCAGGAGTCCGTTCTTTCGGAGGAACCGGTACGCCTGCCCGTATTCCCAGCAAACATCGGATGTAGCCGGCAGGACCTCGAAGGGTTGAAGGAACCGGGACCAGCCCGGCCGCCGATCTGGTGGCAACCCGGCCGCCAACTCGCCGGCGACCGTAAACGTGATGAAGAGTGCTGCGTTCGAATTCGCCTCGAGAAAGGATTGGGCGGCTCCCGGCGCCTGCCGGCGTAGCTCCCGTTCCAGATCGATCAGAAACGTCGTTTCGAGGATCACTCCAAGTCCCACTTGTCCGCCGGCGGAGTGTCCTTCCGGTCCGACCGATCCATCGCGGCCAACTCCTCCGTCTCGTACAGAGGACCGCGCTCCCGCACGAGCTGCAGGAGCTCGCTAGCCGTTGCCGTCGCCTCGGGCCACTGGGCCCGCATCACTACGTCACTGAAGGACTCCCGTGGTGTGCGGCGGGCCCGACGGAGACGCTCGTAAGCCTCCAGGCGGAGGGAGATCGTCTTTGTAGCCATACACAGATCATGCATGACTTGTGTATTCAGATCAAGATGCAAGGCGCCACCGCGCCAGTCCGGCGCCGCTTTCACTCTCGGTGGTTGTCGGGCCTTCGTACCCGGGTGTTTGGCCGACCGCAGTCCGCTAGTCGTCGTGGAGTATTCTCCGCGGGGGGTCGTCCAGGTCGTCGAATTGTCCGTCCCTGACGGCGGCGATGAACAACCCGACGAAGATCGCTCCGAGGAGGAGCGCAACGGGCACCAAAAAGATCAGCGCATTCATGATCGACCTCCTATGGTCCTGTCCTGCCGCTGGACGGCCGGCTCGACGCGGCTGGCTCCCCAGAGAACCATGGCGCTGGACAGCGGCATGAGGACGGCCGCGACCAACGGATTCACCCAACCTCCGGCGGCCGCCCCGACAGCCAGCACGTTGTATACGATCGAGCGGATCTGGTTGAGGCGCACCGAACGTCGGGCCGCACGGGCGGCCACGAGTCCGGCCACCAGCGGTCGGATCGAGTGTCCTGCCAGCACGCCGTCGGCGACGAGCACGCTGGATGCGGCTCCGTCGCCCATTGCGATTCCCACGTCGGCCCCGGCGAGCGCGGGGCCGTCGTTGAGGCCGTCGCCGACGAACAGCACTCGATGTCCCCGCTCACGCTCCGTGCCGATCCACGTCGCCTTGGCGGCCGGTGTCATTCCAGCTTCGAAATCCGAAACTCCGGAGCCCCGGGCGACTCGGCGTGCCACTTCCTCCCGGTCCCCCGTCAACAACGTCACCGCGACACCTTGCGCTGCCAGTCCGGCGATCGCGGATCGGGAGTCTTCGCGGAGGGAGTCGCCCAGCAGAATGGTGCCGGCCGGGCCGTCCTCGCCCTCCAGCACCACCGATCCGGGACCGCCCGATCGAATGCGCCACGTACGCCCGTCCACCCGGCCCGAGATACCGGTGCCCGGCACTTCCTGCACGCCGTGGCTGGCCGGGAGCGGAAGCCCTCGCCGGGCCGCTTCCGCAGTGATGGCTCTGGCCACCGGGTGAATGCTGGCGCGCTCGAGCCCTGCAGCGATCCGCAACACGTCGTCGTCCGCTTCGAGGACGGATGGGGTGCCCTGCGTAACCGTGCCCGTCTTATCGATCGCGCAAACATCGACCTTCGCCAGATCGAGGAGCGCGTCGCCGGAACGAAGTAACAGTCCCCGGCGGGCAGCGGCTCCGAGGCCGGCGGCAGAGGCCAGGGGACGAGACAGCGCGAGCGCGCAGGGGCACGCAACCACGAGCACCGCGACGGACGTGCGCAAGGCTTGGGGCAGTCCGGACAGTCCCAGCCACACGAAGAAGGTGACGCTCGCGAGTAGGAGGGTAGCCGCCGTGAACCAGGGCGCGATGCGGTCGGTCGTGGTGAGGCGGGTCTCTTGATCCGCCGCGGTGCGGAGTTGTTCCGCCATCCGCCGTACCACCGTGTCGTCTCCGACCGCTTCTACCACGACGCGGAAGCTTCCGCTCTGCGTTACGGCGCCGGCCACCACGGAGTCTCCGGGCCGCACGGGCACGGGCTCGGACTCGCCGGTCAGAAGAGCCATGCGCACGGCTCCCTGGCCGTCGACTATCCGTCCATCGGCCGCGATCTCTTCTCCGGCGGCGAGCTGGATGTGGTCACCCGGCTCCAAGGCGTCGGCCGCGACCGCTTCGATGCCGCCATCTCCGATCCGACGGGCCCGCACCGGCACCACTGCGGCCAAGGAAACCGCGGCCTCCGCCGCACGCCGTCGTCCGTGGGACTCCCAGACGCGGCCCGCCAACAGCAGCGCGACCAGCATGGCCATCGAGTCGAGATACGTGTCGACGCCCATCCATGTCCCGGCCAGGCCTTGGACGTAGAGGACCGCCACCGCCAGCGCGATGGGCACGTCCATGTGCAGCACGCGTGCTCTCAGTCCGTTGAGCGCGCCGCGATAGAACGGCTCCGCACACCAGATCGCCACCGGTGTGGCCAAGCCCAACGCCGTCCAGCGGAACAGGGCGGTAAAGCGCGGAGCCATCTCGAAAAACCAGCCCGAATAGAGCGCCGCGGATACCAGCATGATGTTCAGCGCGGCAAAACTGGCAACACCGAGCCGGATCAACAGACCACGGTCGGGACGGGTCGCCTCGCTGAGCAGACGCGGCCGGTACCCCAGTGCTGCGAGCCGGTCGGCGATCACACCGGGTGCCGTCCGTTTCGGATCCCAACGCACCGTCGCCCGCCCGTTGGCGTAGCTGACGTGCGCGTCGAGCACACCCTCGGTGCCCTCGAGTATGCGTTCCGTGAGCCAGACGCACGACGCGCAACGCAAGCCGTCGACGGCCAGTCGGATTTCCCGCGAGCCGTCGTCCAGGTCTATGGCCGGGACCGCGTCCCAAGACGCGGACATCGGTTCCGGGCGGGGAGCGTACTCGTCCCGTCGCTCGTAGTAGCGCTCGAGGCCGGCGTCGTGGATGATCGCGGCCGCTACCTCGCATCCGGAGCAGCAGAAGTCACCGGCGCCCGACTCGATCGGTGCGCCACAGTGTCGGCAATGACCATGGGCATCGAGCCGGCTGCTGCGGGCCTGTGTGCTCGTGTGGTGGGAGGCCGGCCGCCTCGCGGTCGCGGCGGAGTCCACTAGCGACGCTGCGCCTCGTACGACGACACGACCTCGTCGGCACCGGAGACCGCGATGTAAATGAACGCCGCGTTGACGGCTACGACCACCAAGAGCCCGATGATGATTGCCAGCGGCCATACGTGGTTGCGGGACAGCTCGATCACGCGCCCCTCGTCGGATTGGTCACGCCGTAGTGAATGTGTCTCGGTCATGGGCCACCTCCGTTCATGAACGTAGTGTTGAGCACGAGTTCGTCTTCCGCCGAGGAAACGCGCACCAACACGGGGATGGTCCGCGAGAGCGCGTTGTCGGCGGGGATGCGCACCACCAGGGGAACCGTTTGCGACTCGGTGGCCCGCAATGCCACCGACGGAGTCGCCACCTCCGCATCCGCGATGCCCTCGAACTCGATCACATACGAAACCGGATCGGGGCCGGGACGCTTGTTGGTGACCTTGAGCAGGTACGTGTTTCGCACGTACCCGTCAGCATCCACGGTAAACAGAGAGCCGGGGGCTCGGTTGACCGATGCTTCGAACGGCACACGGTTGGTGAGCAGGACGCCCCCGGCTACCACCAGCGCAATCAACAGCGAGCCGTACACGAACGTTCTGCCTCGCCAGGTTCGCGCTTTTCGGCCCGACTCCGCGGCAATGGAGCCATAGCGGACGAGCGTGGGATGATCCAACGGGGTCATCACGCTGGTGCACGCGTCGACGCACCGTGCACACTGGATGCATTCGAGCTGGAACCCGTCGCGAATGTCGATACCCTGCGGACACACGGCTACGCATTTGTTGCAATCGATGCAGCGACCGTCCTGCGCTGCCTGCTTGCCCTTCATGCGCGGTTCGCCACGATCGAGGTCGTAGCTGATGATCAGCGTTTCCTCGTCGGCCAAGGCGCTCTGAAAGCGGGCGTATGGGCAGAGATAGTTGCAGAACTGCTCGCGGAACCACGTGAAGTCGATGAACCACAGTGCCCCGATCACCGCGACGAACGTGTACTCCAGCCGACTTCCTCGCCCCGTCCAGAGCTCGTAAGCACCGGCGAACAGGCTCACGAATACCATCCCGAGGAACAACGAGATGGCGGCGAAAACGGTCCATTTGACCGCCTTTCGCCATGCCCGATCGAAGGTCCATCCCTTGGCGTCCCTTCGCATACGGGTGAGGCGCTCTCCTTCGATCCACACCTCCACCGGCCGGATCCAGGTCTCCAGAAACACCGTTTGCGGGCAGGCGTACCCGCACCAGATCCGGCCGAAAATGGCAGTGAAGAAGAACAGCGAGAACACGGCGAACAGCAGAAGGAGCAGCAGGAAGATCGTGTCGTACGGCGTGAAGATCATTCCCGCGAGGTAAACCGTCCGGGCCGGCAGGTCGATGCGCAGCAGCGGGTTGCCCTGCAACTTGATCCAGGGCGCCACCAAAAGAATCACATGGAGGGCGGCGAACGTCCATCGCCGAATCCCCATGAACGTTCCCTTGATGGACTGTGGGTAGACCCACTCTCGTGTGTGAGAAAAGCCGAGCATAGCAGGCCCCAGGGAACGCCCGTGTCTCGCCGAGTCGCGGGAGACTAGTCGTTGGCCGGGAGTTCCGGCAACGGCCGACCCAAGGCCTCGGCGTTCTTGCTCATGACATAGGCTGCGACCTGATTGACGCCCTCGGGCCCCAACAGAGGCAGCCAGTTCAGCATTCCCTTGTCGAGCACCCCGTTGCTGATCGTGCGCACGATGTCTTCGGGTGTGCTGCCCTGGATCCACTCGTCGTCGATCAGGCTGGGACCGATCGAGCCCTCCAGCGCGGCTCCGTGACAGGCGACGCAGTTGATGGTGTAGATCGACTCTCCCGCCGAAACGGCGTCCGCGGCGAACGTGAGTGCCGACGCGTCCGCGGACTGCTGCGGCCACCTGGTCTCAGCTGCCGCCATCTCCGCCGCCAGCTCTTTCTCGGCCGACCGGTCCGCCACGAAATGGTAGTGGATGCCGTAGGCCAATGCCCAGACGACGGTCAGCCAGTAGAGCCCCAACCACCAGTCCGGGAGCGGGTTGTCGTATTCGTCGATGCCGTCGGCCTCGTCCGTGTGGCCGAGCAGCCTGTTGGTTTCCTTGGCCACTATTCCTCTCCCTCGTCAAACGGCATGCGGCCGTATTCTTCCATGCGGGCGCGCCGCGACGGAGCGTATGCCCACCACACCCATCCCAAGAACGCCGTGAAGAACAGCGCGGTCATGATGCCCATCAGCCAACCGAGCTGAACTGCGCCGGCGGCCTCCTGGATCAGCGGATTCATTGGTTGCCCTCCAGCCCTGAGAAGGCGGCCTTTCCGGCCGACCCCAGCCGTTGCAGGTACGCGATCAACGCGACGATCTCGGTATCCCACTCCGACTGGAGCCCCGCGTCGGCGAGCGCGCTCACGACCTGCTGGCCCTGCGTCCGCAGGCTCTGCTCTACGCCGGCCACATCCTGATCGGAGTAGGGTGTGCCGACCTTTTGTAGCGCTCGGACGGAGGCCGTGATGTCGGACACGTCGATCCGGGCGTCGTGCAGCCAGGGATACGGCGGCATCACGCTGCCGGGTGAGGTAGACCGCGGATTGCGCATGTGTTCGAAGTGCCACGCGTCCGGATACTTGCCGCCGATCCGGTGCAGGTCGGGTCCCGACCGCCGTGAGCCCAGTAGGAACGGGCGGTCGTAGGCGTACTCTTCGGCACGGCTCCACGGACCGTAGCGCAACACCTCCGCCCGCATCGGACGCACCCATTGCGAATGGCACACGTAGCACCCCTCGCGTTGGTAGATGTCTCTCCCTGCAACCTCGAGCGGGGTGTACGGCGTTGCCCAACTGGGCAGGGTCTCGCTGGCCGCTGCGGTGAACAGGGGCACGATCTCCACCAAACCTCCGATGGAGATCGTGACCACGGTCGCGACAGCCATCAGGGCTCCGCGTCCCTCGAACAGGCGTCGGTGAATCTGCCCGTAAGCTTTCTCGGACTGGCTATCCGCATCGTGGCGGTTTGCCTCGGACATGTTTCCGTCTCCTAGGTCGCAGGGGCCAGCGCGGGCTCAGGCGCGCGCGACGCCGTTCGGTACACGTTCAGTAGCATCATGACGGCACCGACCAGGTACAGGGTGCCTCCGAGCAGCCGCATCCAGTAGAACGGCTCCAGCCGGTTCACGATGTCCAGGAAAATGGGGTTGGCGAGTTGGCCCGTCTCGCTGATGGCTCTCCACTGGAGCCCTTCCATCAATCCGGCCGCCCACATCGACACCGTATAGAGCACGATTCCGATCGTCGCGAGCCAGAAGTGCTGGTTGACCCACCTCGGGAACGCCATCGGGCGACCGTAGAGTCGCGGGACCAGCCAGTAGAGTGTCCCGAAGGAGATCATGCCTACCCAGCCGAGCGCGCCCGAATGGACGTGCCCGATCACCCAGTTGGTGAAATGGGCCAGCCCGTTGACGGCTCGAATGGACATCATGGGCCCCTCGAACGTGCTCATGCCGTAGAAGCTCACGGCCACGACCATGAACTTGATGATCGGATCCGACCGGAGCTTGTGCCACGCGCCCTTGAGGGTGAGCAGTCCATTGAGCATCCCGCCCCACGACGGAGCCAGCAACATGACGCTGAACACCATGCCAAGCGTCTGGGACCACTCCGGCAGAGCCGAGTACAGCAGGTGGTGTGGGCCTGCCCAGATGTAGAGGAACACCAGGCCCCAGAAGTGGACGATGGACAGTCGGTAGGAGTAGACTGGCCGCTCGGCCGCCTTGGGCAGAAAGTAGTACATCACGCCGAGGAACGGCGTCGTCAGGAAGAATCCAACCGCGTTGTGGCCGTACCACCACTGCACGAGGGCATCGGTCATGCCGGAGTAGACGGGGTACGATCGGAACAGCGTGGCCGGAATCACCAAGCTGTTTACGATGTGCAGCACCGGAATCGTGATCACGAACGACATGTAGAACCAGATCGCCACGTATAGATGCTTTACGTTGCGAACGGCTATAGTTCCGAAGAAATTGATCGCAAATATCACCCAGACCACGGCCACGGCGAGATCGATGGGCCAGATCAACTCCGCGTATTCCTTCGACTGTGTCATGCCCAGCGGGAACGTGATCGCCGCTGCAACAATGATCAGTTGCCATCCCCAGAAGTGCAGGCTGGACAGCAGATCACTATACATGCGAGTTTTGAGCAACCGCTGCATGGAGTAGTAGATTCCGGTAAAGCAGAGGTTGCCCCCGAACGCGAAGATCACGGCGTTCGTATGAAGCGGACGCAGACGCCCGAACGAGGTCCACGGAAGTGAGAGATTGGCTGGCCACCACGCGAGCTGAAGAGCCAGGACGACTCCGACGAGCATCCCCACCGCTCCCCAGACGACCGTGGCCCAGAGGAAGAGTTTTACGATGTCGTCGTCGTACTGGCTGGACGGTGCTGCGGCGGACATGCCGGATGCGGATTCTGCGGTCCCTACTGCCATTGGGCTCCCCGGTGAGTGCGGTCGAACAGTGCACCGCTGGGTACCTGATCGCTCCTTCGAGCGGGGTCGAAACCCGACCCGAGGCTCTTGGGCGCTCCAAGCTAAACGGATCCAGAAACCGGTTCAAAGGCCGGGCGTGGGCAATGTTACGCGACGTGCTGTGGGGCGATTTCCCTCCTGTGAGTCGGAGTCCGGCGGGCTCCGGCGACCCGTGTCCCGGAGGGAGGCCGGGATGACCGCGGACCTGGGTCTGCTGGCCGGGGCATTCGTGGCCGGGTTGGTCGGAAGCCCGCACTGCGTAGGGATGTGCGGCCCCTTCGCGTTAGCGTGCAGTACACCCGCCGGGCCGGCGGTTCTCTGGCACGTGGGGCGCCTCGGAACCTACGCGGCGCTGGGTGCGTTGGCGGGTGGATTCGGTTCTGCTCTGCCCGGTCCGACTTGGCTGGCGGCGGCCGTCTCGGCCGCGTTCGTCGTGTGGTTTGCGGCCGTGCTCGCCGGTGTCCTCCCCGAGCCTCGTTGGACGCCGCCGTTCCTGAAACGGGTCGCGATGGGCGCGGCCGAAGAGCAAGGTAGGGGATCGCGGCTGGCCTTCGGGCTCGCCAACGGGCTCTTGCCGTGCGGCTTGGTGTACGCTGCGCTCGGTCTGGCCGTAGCGGCCTCCAGTCCGTGGACCGGGGCGCTGGTGATGCTCGCGTTCGGGTTGGGGACGGTGCCCGCTCTGGCTGCCCTCACGTACGGAGTGCGGCGGTTCACCAGCGGCGATCGACGTGTACGGCGTGTGCTGGCGTTGTTGGTGCTCGTGAGCGGGTTGGCGTCGATCGCTTTCCGGATGCACGCAATGGGTTGACCGCGATCTTCGCAGGTTGGGTGGCACCGCCTCCTATCGGCGCCACCCGCCGAGAATCTGTGTATGTAACTCGACCCTTCAGAACCTCCGAACGACTCCTGCGCCGAAGATCCAGGGATTCAGGTCGGTATCGGCTACCACAGTCGTGCCGTCCGCGTCTACCGTAGCATCCGTGCCCAGAAACAACTTCTTGATATCGAAGTTCAAGCCCCACTGTGCATCCCAAAAATAGTCAGCGCCCGCTTGAAGAGCGAAACCGAACGCGTTGTCATACTCGACATCCGTGACCACACCGGGATCCACACTATAAAAGATCGTGTAGTTCACTCCGCTGCCGACATATGGGCTGAAGGGACCTTCCGGAAGGAAGTGGTACTGAAGCAGCAACGTTGGAGGTAGCAACCAGACATGCCCCAGGTCCACCGTCCCCAACGCCGTCTCGACGGCGCTGACGTCGTGCTTGGTCGTAGCCAAAATCAGCTCGAGCGCCACGTTGGGTGTAAGGGACAGGTTGATGTCCAACTCGGGCACATACGCGGTCGAGACATCCACGTCTCCACCGATGACGGTGATCTCGCTGCTCACGTCCGGTGCCACTGCGATGCCCCTGAGCCTAATCGTCAGGGGTGAGTCCTGAGCCTCAAGGCTGGCCGTGCCCAGCAGCGACGCTGCGGTAAACAACGCCGCCATGGTCGGCCCTTTCAAACTCGTCATCTCCTTGTGACCTCTCCTCGTAGGGGAAGAAGGGGACGGGTGAACCGGCGTCCGCCCGCCACGGGACGGAACCATGGCTAATCGGCGAGGTGTTGTCTGTCGGGTGTTGGTGGGAAGGCGTTGAGGGGGTTTGCCTTAATCCTGCGGTTCCGTTGCGGCCGGCGGCCGACGGCGTGGCTCCCAACCTCGATCGTGGCTGGCGGCTCGGGCCAACGCCGTGCTCGATGTCCGGTTTTCGCTTGGTTCGGCGCGTAACAACACGTGCCGGTGCGCACGTCGACCCTTCACATCGGGCCGGACTGCGGAGATCCCCCCGACGTCCGTGAACACCCTGCGAGAAGAGGCTGGCGTGGGCGCCGGCACGGTTCGGTCCCTGCGGTACGATTCGTCGGGCGATGGCCCGTGCAGATTCGTTTCCCCGCGTACACAGTCAGAGGCCGATTCCGAAATCCTCGGATCACTCGCTTCCAGCGAGCGATCCCGCTCGGACGACACCAAGGCTCGGCGGTCCCCCCCCTCGCGGTCCGAGAGCAAACCAAAAGGCGCGGAACATGTCGCACACCGTCGGCACGGTGCCCGTATTGGGCACAGCCCTCCACATCGGGCCTGACAGCGGAGATCCCCAGACGGCACCGAATACCTGGGAGAAGAACCTGGTCCACGACCCGGCTCCGAGTGGAACCAAGTTCGTCATCATCCACTTCATGAACGTGACGCTCCCGGCCGCCAACCGGCTGGAAGTCGATCTGGGATACGATACGGATGTGTTCACGTCAGCCGATGGCGGCGAGTTCTGGACCCGTCCGGTGGACGTGACCCAGGTGGGAGGCGGGACCACCGTGCCCATCCGCTACGTCACGAACGGCGCGGGCAGCGGCGGGGCGTTCGTGGATCGATACGCCCGAGGGGAGAGCCTCCAAAGCTATAAGCCCGGTCACGACAGCATCACTAACTGCGACCCGTTCCTGCCCGGCCCCTGGGTGGAGCCCGTGTTCCCACACGGTCCGGGAACCACGGTGCCCAAGTACGATCCGCTCTGGATCTGTGACAAAGCGACGCCCCCGGTCTGGGAGAACGTCCGGTGCGCGGCTGCCGCGGACGTGCGTCGCACGGTCTCCCGCAGCGTGGGGATGATCGTCACGGTGCATCCTCCGAGTGAGGAGCATCCGGCGGAGAGCGTCGGCACCTGCTCCGTGACCCTCATCGACAGCGATCTGGTCGTCTTGGCGGGCCACTGTATTGCGGAACATCCGTTCGAGGTTCCTACGAGCTCCGTGACGTTCGACTACGAGGTCACTTGCGGCGGTGCGGTGCTGCCGGCGTACGACGCGGTCTTCTACAAGGTGATTCGGCTGGTCAAGTACCGGTATTCGGACGGTCGGGACTACGCGATCCTCCAGCTCCGCGGGGCGCCACCCATTTCGCCGGTGCCGCTCCGCACCGTGGCTCCGCCCGCTGGCGAAGCCATGTTCGGTGTGCACCATCCCAACGGGGCCGTCAAGAAGGTCGGCCCCTCCGGCTCGGGCTCGGTGCCGGTGGTCAGCACGGGGAGCATGGTCAACGTCAACCTCGACGTGGCGGGAGGAAGCTCCGGCTCGGGCCTCTTCGACATGTCGGGCCGAATCGTGGGAGTCCTGGCCGCGGGCGGCCCCTGCAGTCTGAGCTACTCCGCCATGGCGACCATGGTGGCCGACCCGATCCTCGTTCCGGACCCACCGAGCGAGCGAGCGGTGATGCTCGTCATCGATCGGTCCGGGAGCATGAGCGGGTCCGTCGGGGGCGGGAACGTCAAAATCGACGAAGCCCGTGACGCTGCCGAGCTGTTTGTGAGCATGCTGCGCACCACCGGCAACCAGGCGGGTCTCGTGAGCTTTTCGTCGAACGCGAGCTCTCCGGTGGATCGTAGTCTGAGCAACGTCACGAACGGACTCAAGAACCAACTCATCAACACCGTCATTCCCGGAATCACCCCTGGCGGGAGGACGAGCATCGGAGACGGCCTCGCGGCCGCTCGTGACCAGTTCCCGGCGCCTGGGGCCATTCCGCGGTCGATCCTGCTGCTCAGCGACGGCATGGAGAACGAGCCCCAAGCCATTGCCGACGTCTCAGGGTTGGAGGGCATTCAGATCACCGCGATCGGATTCGGGACCGAAAGCAACCTCGACGGTCCGCGGCTCACCGAGCTCGCACAAACCCACGGCGGATTCTACAAACGGGCCGGAAACGGACTCGCGCTGAGAAAGTTCTTTGCACTCGCCTTCGGGGAGATCTTCGAGGCCGGGGCGTTGGCCGACCCCGACCTGCATTTGCCCGCCGACCAACGAGAGGGCCAGGACGTGCCCTTCCACGTGTGCGGAGAAGAGGCCGTAACCGTCATCGTCGGGTGGGACACGTCGGAAGCACCCCTTTTGCTGGAGTTGAGGACTCCGAACGGTCAACTCGTGGACTTGGCCGGGGCCGGAGTCGAAGCGGAGAGCGGGGACACCTGGCGGTTCGCCCGCGTCGAGCTGCCGCAGGCAGGCGAGCGGGACGGTGTGTGGACGGCCCGAGTAGTTCGCCAGAGGCGCGGAAACACGGAGTTTCCGCCGCCGCCCGTGGCCGTCAATTACTTCATCAGCGTCAACGCACGCGGCGGTCCCAGCCTCCGACCGTTCGTCGAAACCCATCGGCTGTACACGGGAGATGTCCTGCATCCGAAGGTGATCCTCCAGTACCCGGACGAAACCGTGCCTCGCGGTGGGAAGGTCACGCTGTCACTACAACGTCCCGCGGCGAGTGTGGGCACGATCCTCTCCCGGCACGGCCTCCGATCGGCGGCCGTGGTGGACGGCGACACAATTCCGGCTCGCCAAGCGACGCTGCGTGCCATTGAACAAAGCACCGGGGCTCCCGTTACCGAGTACGTGGAAGAGATCCACACACTCTCCGACGACGCTGCCGGCGCCGGAACGTTCATGCCGGCCGGGTTGTTCGGGAAGCGACTCGAAGAGGTCCTCGTCGTGGAGGGCAACTATACGTTCCACGCCAAGGCCCGCTTCGGGATTGCGTGTGCTTCGACTCGCGAGGTCCAGTGGACCTACCACGTGCGTGTAGGGATCGATCCGGATGAGACCACCGTCGAAGCGGTGCCGAGCGGATCGGGTCCCGACGGAGACCGGGTTCGTGTCATCGTGACGCCCAGGGACCGCTACGGGAACCACGTGGGACCCGGTGCCGGCGAGGAACTGGACGTGAGCCCGCTTCCCGGATGCACCCTGGTGGGAGACCTCACCGATCTGGGGGATGGCCGCTACGCACAAGAAGTCGAATGCCACGGGGAAGGCTCGCCCGGTGTCTCGGTTACGCAGCCGGGACGAGACCCGGTTGTGCTCACACCTCCCGTTCGGGAGCGAGTGCTGTACCGGTATACCGCGCAGCTCACGTGCGGCGTCCAGCCGGACGACTGCTGCGACTGCCCGGTGGTGACTCCCGGTCGCTACGCCACGGCGATCACGATCTTCAACGGCGGGTCCAAGGAAGCGCCGGTTATCCAATCCATCTTCCCCACGGAGTTCTCGGGAGCCGTTACGGGTCGGTGGCCGGAAAGCATCCGGGTGCGCGCCGACGATCGACTGATCCTCGGGCCACGGTCTGCGACGACGGTGGACTGCTGCGTCGTCCAGCGCGCCCTGCTCGGCGCGTCACCTTCACGGCCCGCGGCGCTGACGTTCGGTGTCGTGGTGATCGAAAGTCCGGTCGAGCTTCAGGTGTCGGCGACCTACACTGTCGTCGACGCGGGAGGCGGGTCTCCCTCCGTGGACGTGGAGGCGATCCGGGCGACGACGGTGGTGGTTTCCGCACCCCCACCGCCCGTCCTGCCGCCCGCGGCGACCGGGCGGGTTCCGCTGCGGACCGCACCTCCGCCCCGTCCTCAGGACACGCCGCGCCGCGATCATTCGCAGAAGTACGACGGGAATGGAAAGCAGCAGGATGAGGAGGCGGACGAGTAGGGGTCGGCTCGACGTTGCGGAGTCCGCCCCGCGCTGTGATAGTATAGCACTGCTATACATATCACGGATGCCATCATGGGACGAAAAGCACTGGGCGAGTTCGAGCATCAAGTGCTCCTCGCTATCCTTCGACTCGGGCGGGAGTCCTACTCGGTAGCCATCGTGTCGGAGATGGAGGCACGCACCGGACGCGAGGTTGCCGTCGCAGCCGTGTACGTCGCCCTGCGCCGCCTCGAAAAACGCGGCCTCTTGCGCTCCACGCTGATCACGCCGGAGGAATCGGGTGAGCCCCATCCCCGTCGCTGGTTCGCGCTGACCGAAGCCGCGGTAGAGCCGTTGAAGGAGGCTCGGCGGGCGTTTCTCCGTCTATGGGAGGGCCTGGAGCCCATCCTGGACGAATGACGGGCGGCTACGGATCCGGCGCGGTTCCGGCGCCCAAGCGCGCGCGTCAGCTCGTGTGCTGGGCGGTCGCTTCGGAGGATCATCCCATCGTGTTGGGGGCTCTGGACGAGGCGTTCCGTACTCGCGTGGAACAATCCGGCCTTCGACAGGCGCGTCGGTGGTACTGGCGGCAGGCCCTGGGATTCGTCCTCCGCTCGTGGCAGGTCCGCGAAGCGGCCCGGCAAGGAGGAGGAATGCGTGAGAGACTGGACCAAGCGGTCCGCGAGATCCGGTGGGCCGTCAGAGCGCTCATCCGGCGGCCAGCGTTTGCGGCGACTGCCGTCCTGACGCTAGCGCTCGGCATCGCCGCGATGTCGGCGGTGCTCACCCTGTTCAACGCGCAGCGGATGTCGCGTCTTCCGTATGAACGCCCGGAACGGCTGGCGCTTCTCTGGGAAACCGAGGCAGCGTCCGGAGAGACTTCGACGGTGAGTCCGGGAAACTATTGGGCGTGGCGCGAGCGTGCCCGTTCCTTTTCGGACCTCGCCGCATTCAACGTCGACCTTACGACGCTTTCGGGGTCCGGGCCCGCCGAGAGAATGACGGCCAGCGTCGTGACACCCAATTTCTTCGCCGTTCTGGGCGTCGGGCCCGCCCTGGGCAGCCTGTTCGACCGCCGGTCTGCGCGCGAGGCCGACTACGATCTGGTGGTGCTCAGCCATGCGCTCTGGACTCGTCGCTTCGGGCAGGATCCGAATCTCGTGGGTGCCGACATTCGCCTGGACGGGCGTCCCCATCGCGTCGTCGGAGTCATGCCTCCGGAGTTCCGGCAGCCTGAACGATCGCTCACCTGGCAAAGACCCCAACTGTGGCGGCCCATGGATATCGAATCCGGTCGGGCCGACTTCCGGTCTCGATATCTGCGCACGGTGGGGCGCCTCGAAGCGGGAGTCACGCTGGAGTCCGCCCGGATCGAGATGGCGCAGCAGGTCCGGCGGCTGGCGGAGGAGCAGCCCGAGTTCAACGGAACCCACGGATTCTCCGTCAGATCGCTGGACGACTACCTGTTGAGAGACGGGTTCTCCACGTTGCTGATGCTTTCGGCAGCGGGCGTGGCCTTGCTCCTCATCGTGTGCGCCAACGTCGCCAACCTCACCTTGGCCCGGACCCACGAGCGCGCCCGCGAGCTGGCGGTGCGGGCGGCGTTGGGCTCGGGATCGAGACGACTGTTTCGACAATTGCTGGTGGAAAGCGCAGTCGTGGCGGTCGTGGCCGCGGGACTCGGAGCGCTGCTGGTATACGGAGGGCGGGGCGCCCTGCAGTACGTCCAGGCCCGCTTCTTCTCGGAGCTGGTCGACGTAGCCGTCGATATCCGCACATTCCTGATCATGGGAGGTCTGGCGTTGGCGACGGCGCTGTTGCTGGGAATCCCCGTGGCGTCTGCGGCCTCACGGGTGGATCTCGGCGCGGTGTTGTCGGAAGGGGGCAAGCGTGCCGGAGTGGGGCCGGGAGCCCGACGACTGCGAAGCCTCCTGATCGTAGGGCAGGTCGCACTGGCCACTGCGTTGCTGTCGGTGGCCGTGCTGCTCTCCCGCTCCTTCCTCGCGACCGTGAACGTGCCGCCCGGGTTCGAAGCAAGGAACCGGGTGACGTTCGCCATGACCGTCCCGGCGTCTCGCTATCCCGAGCGGGACGACGTGGAGCAGTTCTACCGAAACGCGTTGCGAGAGGTCGGGGCGGTGCCGGGCGTGGTGGCGCTCACCATGGCGTCCGATCTGCCGTTCACCAGCGAGAATCGGTGGACCACGGTCGGCTTCGTCGGACGGCCGTACGACGAACGCACGGCGCCGCGGGTGGATTTCCACACGGTGCTTCCCGACTACTTCGGGGTGATGGGAATCCCCATGGTCCATGGGACCACGTTCGAGCCGCGCTGGGAACCCGTCGAGGGTGACGTCCCGGTGGTGGTGAACCGGCACCTGGCTACCATGATGACGCCGGACGGCAACGCCGTAGGACGTGCGCTGGAGCTCCACGGCTCGGAAGGAACCACCACGCTTACGGTGGTCGGGGTCGTCGACAACGTCCTGGACGACGGATTCACCGCGTCGAGCGAGCCCATCTTCTACCGTCCCTTCGGCTCCAACCCCCAACGGCGAATGGCCGTGGTGGCCGAGGTCCGGGGCGAGTCGGCGGGCGTGCTGTCAGATCTCCGAACGGCACTGGCCAGAGTGGATCCGGACGTGCCTGCAGCGGGACTTCGCACGGTCGAGTCCCTACTGGCCGAAACCGTGGCCCGCCCCCGCGCGGCCTCTCTGATTGGAGCCGCTTTCGCGGTGTTGGCGCTACTCGTGGCCGCCGCGGGGATCTACGGCGTTCTCAGCTACCTGATCCAAGCCCGAACGCGGGAGTTGGGAATCCGCGCGGCCCTGGGTGCCACAGCCCGACAGTTGGTGCGTATGGTATTAGGCCAGTCCGGAAAGCTGCTGTTGATCGGCCTCGTCTTCGGATGGACCGCGGCCTTGGTCGCGGGGCGAGGCTTGTCCGGCCTGCTCTTCGGTGTGCCGTCCTGGGATCCGGTCAGCCTCGTGGGCGCATCGGTGTTGCTGGGAGCCGTGGGCACGTTGGCTGCTTGGCTCCCCGCGCGCCGTGCCGCACGAGCCGATCCCATGTTGGCTCTCCGGCAAGAGTAGCCGGCCGAGAATGGCCCGGCGGCCCGACGGGCGCCGGCCGACAAAGGCGGCTCAACGATGGACGGTGGCGCCAGCGGGTATTCGGAGCGACCGGGTCCGCGTGCGCAACCATGTCCGCGTGCTGGCGCGTCCAACAACGACGGCGACCTGGACCCAAAGACGGACGAGACTACCGCCTCATGACGAGAACATCGATTCTCCTCGCCGGTTGCACATTGCTTCTGCCTCGAGGGATGCCGGCCCAGGTTCCGGACGGTCCGCTCGACGAAGAGCGGCCGATCGTTCGAGCCGTGCCCACCACAGATGCCATCAGAGTGGACGGGAAGCTGGACGAAGCCGCGTGGGAGCTGGCCCCGATCGCGGACGGGTTCATACAGGTCGATCCCGACGAAGGCAGACCGGTGAGCGAGCGGACGGAGGCCCGCATCCTCTTCGATGGCGAGGCCCTCTACGTCGGCGTGCGGCTGTACGACCGGGAGCCTGTGAGCGGCAGGCTCGGTCGCCGGGACATGCCACTCTCGGACTCCGATTGGCTCGGTGTGGTCATCGACTCCTATCACGACCATCGCACCGGGTTCTCGTTCGACGTGAACCCTGCAGGAGTGCAACGGGACGCACAGAAGTCCATCGGAGCGAACGGCAACGAAACCGACGATCTGTCCTGGGACCCGGTATGGGAAGCGGGCGTGACCACGGACGACGGTGGGTGGACGGCAGAGTACCGCATTCCTTTCAGCCAGCTTCGCTTTTCTGAATCCGACGAGCCGGTGTGGGGAATTCAGCTCGAACGCGTCATCGGAAGGCGTCGCGAATACTCCGTGCTCTCGTTCACTCCCAAATCCGAACGCGGAGGAATTGCCACCTACGGCCACCTGATAGGTCTACGGGACACCGATCCCGGACAGCGTCTCGAGATCTCGCCTTACGTGGTGACCCGCGCGGAATACGTCGACCCGGGTCTCAACCCGTTCCGCACCGATTCTGAGTATTTCGGCTCAGGAGGGGTGGATGTCCTGTACCGCGTCACCTCCGACTTCGCGCTCAACGCGACGGTCAACCCCGACTTCGGCCAGGTCGAGGTCGATCCTGCCGTGATCAACCTCAGCGTGTATGAGACCTTTTTCCAAGAGAAGCGGCCGTTCTTCGTCGAAGGGAGCGAGATCTTCAACTTTGGACGCAACACGAGCGGAGGTCAGCTCTTCTACTCGAGACGCATCGGCCGGAGACCCCAGGTGGGTCCGCCCACGCCCCAGGCGGACATTCCCGACGCCTCGACGATTCTCGGTGCGGGCAAGCTCTCCGGTAAGACGGGGTCGGGCTGGTCTCTCGGGATTCTGGAGGCGGTGACGTCCGAGGAGAGGGCTCGCTACCTGGGCGCGGACGGTGTCCCGGGCGAGTGGATCTCGGAGCCGCTCACGAACTACTTCGTGGGTCGGATACGGAAGGACAGCCGAGCGGGACAGTCGGCCCTCGGCATGATGGTCACCGCCGTGAACCGGAACCTGAGCGAAGAGCCACTGCGCGGGAGGCTGAGAGAAGCGGCCTACTCGGGCGGAATCGATTTTCGACACGAGTTCGCGAATCGGTCGTGGGTCGTGCGGGGCAGCGCGGTCGCCAGCCGCGTCTCTGGACATCCGGACGCCATCGTCGCCACGCAGCGGTTGGGGAACCACTTTTTCCAACGCCCGGACGCGGAGCACCTGGAGATCGACGAATCCGCCACTTCGATGACCGGATACTCGGTGGGCGCGTCACTCGCGAAACAAGCGGGTCGCCATTGGCGCGGCAGCCTCGACGTGGCGGCGACGAGCCCCCAGTACGAGGTAAACGACCTCGGCTTCCAGACGCGTACCGACCGCAAGGACGTGGCGCTGAACGCGTCGTATATCGAGACGCAGCCGGGATCGTTCTGGCGAAGTTACAACGTGAGCGGATTGGCCCGGTACGAGCGGAACTACGCAAACCAGAAGATCTCCAACTTCTGGTATCTCGGTGGTTCGTTCACGCACTTGGATTTCTGGTCCGTGAACGTCGGGTTTCTGTACACGACCCGGGCCCTGGACGATCGCTCGACACGCGGCGGCCCGCTCATCGAACGTCCGGAAACATGGTCCCTGAACGGGAGCTTTCACTCCGACGGCAGGAAGCCGGTGACCGTCGGTATCGGCGTCAACGGAGGAGGAGACGTATACGGCGGCTGGAACGGGAATATCTCGACCTCGCTGGGATTCAAAACGTCTCCCCGCTGGAGTCTCACGCTCTCACCCAGTTTCTCCAGGTCGTACACGGTAGCCCAGTACGTGGGCACGGTCCCCGACTCGTCGGCCGTTGCCACCTACGGTGCCCGCTACCTCTTCGCTCCACTGCGACAGACCACGGCGGCCATGGAGACGCGTCTGGACTTCACGTTCACGCCCAAGCTGTCGTTCCAGCTCTATGCGCAGCCGTTCATATCGAGCGGCGACTTCGAGGAGACGGTGGAGCTGGTGCGGCCGCAGACCTATCAGTTCGACCAGTGGGGAGGCCAGACGCCCAATCGGGACTTCAACCTCCGGTCGCTGCGTGGCACTGCCGTGCTTCGATGGGAATGGCGATCGGGCTCCACGCTCTATCTCGCGTGGCAGCAGTCTCGAGCCGACTACGAGCGGGGTGTGGGGAACTTCGATTTCGGGCGGGACCGGAGCGCGCTGTTCGCTGCGCAGCCGGACAATATCTTCGTTCTGAAGGTGAACTATTGGCTGGTGCCGTAACGTCCTATGCCCGCCGCGGCACGTGTCTACTCACCGACGATCGGCAGCACCACGTGTGACGGACGGGCGGAATCCATCCACACAGTGTTGGTCGCAACACGTGAGTGAGTGGCCAGACCCTCCGGCTCGCCAGTGTTGAAGTTGAGATCGAAATGGGGGAAGTTGCTGCTGGATATGTCCAGCCGAATGCGATGGCCGGCCACGAATAGGTTGCTGGTGGGGAATGCCTCGATCTGCACGCCATAGACCGTGCCGGGCTCCATTGGAGAGGGATGCTCCCATGAGTCACGGTACCGGCAGCGGAGAATCCCGTCCGTCAGGTTCATGGCAAACCCGTCGGGATAGTCATCGTTGGCCGGATACACGTCGATGAGCTTGATCGTAAAGTCGGTGTCCGGACAGTCGGACGAGATCCACAGCCTGGCTACGATCGGGCCGGTGACCTCGATGTCACGTTCCAGCGGGGGAGTCTGGAATACCAGCACGTCGGAACGCTCGGCCAGCGGCCGGTACGGTTCTTCCGATCCAAAGAAGTCGGGTCGCTCGCGCTGATCGTAGGCTCCGCCCACCATGATCGGAGCGCCGGAAGTGATGGTTCCTCCGATGCTCGGTACCGGGTCGTCGGGATCGTAGCGATACACGCGGCGGGCACCCGCGCGATCCGGCGCCGCCCGGTCGAGCACCCCATCGACGCTGAAGTAATACGGTGTTTCCACCGCACCCGGGATGGGCCAGTCGGTCGCGGTTCGCCACCGACCGCCGTGCTGCATCCGTCCCGTCCCGTTCCTGCGGCCGCTGCCGCCTCCCATCACGAAGTACCGAACTGCGGGCTCTCGATCCACACCGTTGTCCACTCCGCGTAGCCAGTGGTCGAACCAACGTACGCGAAGCTCCCAAAAATCTTCGGCGAGCTGTCCGTCCAGCGTGGCTTCGGGACCGAAGTCGACATCTCCGGCCCAAGTCAGAGAACGGTCGCCGTGGGTCCACGGCCCGAGGATGAGGCGCACGGGACCGCGCTTGCGGTCACGCAGGCCCATGTAGTTGTCGGTCGCCGTGCGCGGATACGGATCGAACCAGGACGACATGTGAACCATGGGCGCGTCCGGCCAGTCGTCGTAGAACCCGGCCGCATAGATCCCCGGTTGCTTCCAGTAGTCATCGAAAACGCCTTTGGTCCACTGCTCGAACAAGTAGGCTTCGTAATCCGGCGCCAACGACACGGGCGACTCGCCGGGCTTCCACGGCATCTCTCTGAACCACTGATGGAGATCCACGGCTTCCATTGCGACCTTGCGTTCCGCATCGTTCGTGACCTCAGGACTGACCAGTGCGTTTCGGTAGGCCCAGGTCGCCTGCTTGAGTTCGAACGCTCCGCCCTGGCGAATTCCTCCCTGATAGGCATTCGAGAATCCACCGGAGTCGAGGAACATCGCTGCAATGCCGGGCGCGCCGGCGGAAGCGAGTGCCCCTTGCGTATGGGCGGCATACGAGAGGCCTTTGGTGCCGATGCTTCCATTGCACCATGGCTGTTCCAGGATCCAGGCGCACATGTCGTATCCGTCTGCGGCGTCGTCGAGATACTTTCGGTAGATACCCTCGGAGTCGTAGCGTCCTCGAACGTCCTGGTATACCACCACGTACCCGCGCTCTGCGAAGATCCGGGCCACCTCGGCCCGATCCTTGGCGCGACCGGGTTCAGCCCGGGATCGTTCGGAGCGGCTGGGGCGGCTTTTTCCGTAAGGGGTACGCTCCAGGATGACCGGCCACGCGCCGGGCAAGGGAGCTCCATTCCGAGCCGGAACATGTATATCGGTCGCCAGGCGGACTCCGTCGCGCATGGGCACCATCGCGGTATCCAACATCAGCACGTCATATGGCCCGTCTACGGGCATGCCGTCCGGGCCGACCGCGGGCGGGCCGAACCGGCAGGCGGACAGCGCCGCCCCCGCCGTGGCAACGCCAACCAGGCACGCGAACTCTCGCCGTGTCAGGACCGCCCCCCTCGCTCCTTCAGCACTCATTCGACGATCCTCCGCGCACCGTCGGGTCGGCCTCTCGGAATTCATCATCGGTCCACCGCTTCAGGAGGAGCGGAGCCAACAAGCTCGCGACCGCGAGTGACCAGAGTCCGATTGCGATCCACGACTCGAATAACACGCCCACGTCTCCACCCGACAACGCCATCGCACGACGTAGATTCTTCTCCATGAGAGGCCCGAGCACCAGTCCCAACACCACGGGTGCGAGCGGATAGCTGAACCTCCGCATCAGCCATCCGACCACACCGAACAGCGTCATGAGCACCAGATCGAAGGCGCTACCGTTGACGGCGTACACGGCGACGAAGGCCACTGCAGACACGGCCGGAAGCAAGAACCACCGGGGCAGCGTCAACGCCCGCACGAACAATCCGACCAGAGGTAGGTTGAGGAGCAGGAGAAAGATGTTGCCCACGTACATGGAGGCGGCGAGCCCCCAAAACAGCTCCGGTTGGTCTTGGATGAGCAGCGGACCGGGCGTGATTCCCAGCCCGAGCAATGCTCCGAGGAGGACGGCGGTGGTTCCGCTACCCGGCACGCCCAAGGTGAGCAGCGGGATCATGGCTCCGTTGGCAGCGGCGTTATTGGCTGATTCCGGAGCAGCTACACCCCGCAGGTCGCCGTCCCCGAAGCGACCCTGGCTACCTGCAATCCGTTCTTCGGTACTGTAGGCGAGGAAGGAGGCGATCGTACCTCCGGCACCGGGCAACACGCCGACGAGGAAACCGAGCACACTGCCCCGTACCATAGTCCAGCCGGATCGAGCGAGTTCGCGGGCGGAAATCATCACCCGTCCGTAGGCTGTGGAAACCTCCTCTCCTGCCCGGGTGCCTTCGAGCAACTGGAGCACCTCGCTGACGGCGAACAGCCCTATCGTCACAACCACGAAGTCCAGGCCGTCCAACAGCTCGATCCGCCCGAACGTAAACCGAGGGACGGCGCTATTCGGGTCCAACCCGACCGTTGCGAGCCATAACCCGAATCCGGTCGATGCCACTCCCCGCACCAGGCTGTCGCCCGAGAAGCTCGAGAGCGCGGAAAACGCGAAGACCATCAGCGCAAAGTACTCGGCCGGCCCGAAGCGGATGGCCCAGCCGGCCAACACGGGCGCGAGCAGCACCAGCGCAAAAATGGACACCGTACCTCCGACGAACGAGGCGATTGCCGACATGGCCAACGCCTGGCCGCCGCGTCCCTGACGCGTTAGCGCATATCCGTCCAACGCAGTGACCACGGATGAGGCCGTACCGGGCACGTTCAGGAGAATCGTGCTGATCGAGTTGCCGTATTGAGATCCGTAGTAGATACCGACGAGTAATATGAGCGCCGACTCCGGGGGGATGCCTGCGGCGAACGTGACCGGAATGAGGACTGCAATGGCGTTGATGGGCCCGATACCCGGCAGCATGCCCACCACCGTCCCCACGACCACGCCGCCCAAGGCCAATGCGAGGTTCAACGGAGCCAACGCGACGGCGAACCCCTCCAGCAGGTGCCTCAGCGAATCCACAGGTCTCCGATCGGCAGGGGAAGCCCGAGGCCGTAGGCGAACAGCAGCCAAAGCGCCCCGGCCAAGGCTGCGGCTGAGGGAAGGGCCCGCGTCCACCGGCCTCCGAACAGCATGGACAGCAACGCGACCACCAAAGTCGTCGAGAGGAAGAACCCGAGGAGGGGAAGCGTCGCGGCGTAGGCCAGGAACGTGGCGGTGGCCAATCCCGCCCTGATCCAAGCGTGCCGAGATGGTAGCGCTGAGCTCTCCTTCCCGCTGAGCATGGCATGGATGCCGGCCAGCACGAGGATGGCCGCGGCCACGTAGGGGAGCGCCTTCGGGCCCACGGGATCCGTCAGAAACCCGACATTGAAGGTGGACGCTTCCACCGCGCACGCGATCCCGACGGCCAAGAGGACCGGTCCGGACCACCTCGCGCTGTCCGCGGACATTACGGAATCAGTCCGATCTCGCGGGACATCTCCCGGAAGTCTGCCACCTGATCCTCGACGAACGCTGTGAAGTCGCTTCCCACCATGAAGAAGGGGGCCAGGCGATTGGCACGACGAGCCTCTTCCCAAGCCGTCGACCGTCCGACGCGGTCCAGCACGTCGACCCACCGGTCGTACGTCGAGTCCGGAATTTCTCCGGGCACATAGAACCCGCGCCAAGTCACCCATGTCACGTCCACGCCGGACTCCTGTGCAGTCGGCACGTCGGACAGCCCGCCCCTCAGACGTTCCGGCGAAAGCGTCACCAACACCCGGAGGCGTCCCGCGGCAACCTGGCCCTCGACTTCCGATGCCTCTCCGGAAAACACCTGGACGAAGCCTCCAAGTAGCGCCGTCATGGCTTCGCCTCCGCCGTCGAAGGGCACGTAGCGTATCTGCCTGGGGTCGATGCCGGCCCGATGCGCCAACAGCAGCACCTTCATGTGGTCCTGCCCGGCCACGGCCGACCCTCCGCTCACGACCAAGGCGGACGGATCGGTTCTCCATGTCTCCAGCAGGTCGCTCAACGACCGCCAGGGGGCGGCACTCGCCACCGCCAGCACGCCGTACTCCGCTCCGAGCGCCCCGGCCCAGCGGACGTCGTGTTCAGTGAGTTCGCCGTACTGTCGTTGTGCCAAGCGGAGCGTCGTCGACGGGCTGGCCGCAATGAGCACGTTGGGATCGTCTTGCCGCTGCGCGACGGTACGGGCGTATGCAACCCCCCCGCCGGCGCCCGGCAGGTTGGTCGTGCGCACCGCGCCTGGGGAAAGCTCCAGATCAGCGAGTACCCGAGCCACGGAACGGCAGGTCAGGTCCCACCCGCCTCCTGCCCCGGCCGGTGCGATGCACTCCCAGCCCCTCGCGTCCACGGAGGGGCTACAGGCCAGCAGGGCGAGAGCGAGGGAAGGGGCCAGGCCTCCGGCCTGACGTCGCATGGGGGCTCCGGAATGAGACTACGTGCTCGTGCACCGGCAAGGTACGTTCGAGCGGCTCCGTTGGGGAGCCGAGGAACGCGTAACGGCGCGACGGGCTCTTGCGGTCGGCTACTCCGTTTCGTAGACCGGCTCTCCGTACACCTGCTCCAGCTCGGCCCGTTCCTTTTTCTTGTACGGTCGAGCCACGAGGAAGAAGTCCCACGGGAGCTTCAACCGGTCCGCCAGGTGGGCCTGCAGCGCAGAGTGGTCGGACTGGAGCTTGTCTTTGCTGAAGGCCCGCTGCCGGAACGTCACCACCAACAGCACGAGCAGGTTGTCGGGTTCGTGCTGGAGGGGCTTCCTACGGACGTAGACCGCGTTGACCTGCGGGTACTGTTCCATCTGATCTCGGAGGGATTCGAACGCTTCGTCCGGCAGTCCATGAGGAATCAGCTCGCTCACCGGCCCGACGGCGTCACGTTCTTCCGCGATCGCCTGCCGAAGTTCCTGATGCGCATCGAAGCGAGCTTCATACGCCGAGGCTTCGTCGGCCCTCCCGCGTTCCGACAAGAACCGGTATGCCAATCGACAACCCGGAATGATCGCGTCCGCGTCGAGCGCCATGGCTGCATCCAACTCGCCGAGTCCCGTTTCTTCGCTGGCCTGCAGCCGGAGACGACCGAGGGCGAACCGGGCGCCGGCATGATCGGGCGCTCGGGTCACGAGGTGTTCGTAGAGGGGGCGTGCGGCATCTACGCCGACGTGCGATTCGGTGAGGCGCGCCCTCGCGTACGCGTCGGACTCCGAAAGCGTCTCCCCCGCCTCTGCTCGGGCGCTCAGCTCGCCCAGGGCCGATCGTTCCTGCTGTACTTCTTCGAAGCCCGCTGACCAGCGTTCCTTCAGACGCTCCCGCCACTCGGCACCGAGATGGGCGCTGAACTCCGGGAGGGACGCACCCAGGTAGCGGTCCGCCGCGCTCTCGGCGACGGCTTCCAACCTACGAGGGTCGGCCTCCAGGGCGGCCAGGCGATCCCTGAGCGAGGGATGCGTGTCCGCCATCCCGGTCTCGACCTCCATGGCCGTTTCCAACCAACGGTCCTGATCGACCGGATCGGGCGTCTCCTTCAACGCTTCGCCTTGGAGCCGGTAGATGTCATCGGGCGGATGTGGTTGATCGTGGACCCGAGCTTCCACCGTCGGCCAGAACCCCTCGTCCAGTTGGCTGGACGCGACCCGTAGCCGTAGTAGCGCGTCGGCTGCCGAGCGATTCCCGGCGAAGTCGGCGGCCGCTGCGTCGGCCTCGTATTCGTGGGCCCGCCTGAGCACGAAGGAATAGGCGCTGAAGAACGGCGTGTACCACTGGAAGAAGCGGCGAAAGATGAACGTGGCCCAATGTTCCTGTTCCTCCAGCACCTGGGTCAGCTTCCGCCAGGAGGTCTGCACGCGGTAGATCCACGCGCCGAACTTTCCGTGAGCTCCCGAGATGTGTCCGAATTCGTGAGCGAGCACGGCGTCGAACTCGGCCGGCGTGAGCGCGGAGAGGAGCGGAAGCCCCAGGACCAGGTAGTTTTTCTGCCAGCCGAATACACCGAGACGCGGCACCTGCGAGACGTAGGCGTTGAAGCTGTCGTCGAGCATGACGACGTGCGCCTTTGGTGCGTTCAACCGAGCGCGTGCCCGTCCGATGAGCTCGAAGAGCTCGGGTGCTTCGGATCGAGTGATCCGCAGTCCCTTCGGGGGGTCGATCCGGACCCACAGGGCCTTGACGATGAGGTACCCCAATCCGCCGATGACCCATACGCCGCGTCGCAGGAGTGACCTTCCACCCGACGTGGTCGCTCCGAAGTACACCATGGCGACGATGACGCCCACGGCAGCGAGGAGCACGGACCCCAGGTAGACGTAGCCCAGAGCGGCGACGAGTCCCACCCGCAGCTTGTAGCCGCGCGGGTCTGCTTCGGCACGCGCCTCGAGGGCTCGTACGCGTGCCGAGAACTGTTCGGGAGTGATAGCGGAAGTTGACATGGTCCGGTTGACGAACGGAGAGGTGGATCGGCTCTTGTCGGTAAGAGAAGCGACCGACATGTGCAAGTTCCGTGTCAGGACGGCACATACGCTGCGCCGCATGCGTGACGTAGCCCGCCACGGTGTGCCTGTGCTGTCGGCGGGTCATACGCGCACCTATGTTTCTTCATCCCGCGCACAGGTGTGGTTTTCCCGAACCACGGGCTTGCGGCACGCGACATGTCACGTTCGATCCAAGACATTCGCTCCAGTCTCTCCGGCCGATATCGGGTCGTTGAGGAGCTGGGTCGGGGCGGCATGGGAGTGGTATTCCTCGCCAAGGATCCCAAGCACGACCGTGACGTGGCCGTCAAGGTGCTGGATCCGGAGTTGTCGTCCCGGGGATTCTTCGAGCGATTCGAACGGGAAATCCGCGTAGCGGCCAACCTCAATCATCCTCACATCGTCCCCGTGTACGATTCCGGCGAGATCGACGGAATCGTCTACTACGTCATGCCCCGGATCGACGGGGAGACGTTGGCGGATCGCATCGCGCGTGGGCCGGTTCCGATCGACGAGGTCGTTCGAATCGCAGAAGACGTTGCGGCGGCACTCGATCACTCTCACGCCCACGGGGTCGTACACCGTGACATAAAGCCCGCCAACATCTTCCTGTCGGAGGGCCAGGCGCTTGTGGCCGATTTCGGCATCGCGAAGTCGCTGGACCCTTCCGCAGGCGACGAGCGGCTGACCCGCACTCGGTCGGCCATCGGAAGCCCCAGATACATGAGTCCGGAGCAGCTCGGCGACTCCGCCAACGTCGGGCCGAGGTCGGACGCCTTTTCGTTTGGTGCAGTGCTCTTCGAGAGCGTCACGGGAGGGCCGCCGTTCGGAGAGGGCTCACCCGGTTATCCCGGTTGGCTGACCCGAAAGCCGGGCCCTATCGACGTCCCCTGTCCCGAGCCGCTCAAGGCCCTCATCTACCGGTTGCTTCATCTCGATCCCGATCAACGGCTGAGCGAGAACGAGACCCTGAGCTCGGCGCTGCGCCACGCGACGCAGCAGGCACAGAAAAAGGCGTTCCAACGGAAGGCACGCGTGGCACAGCTCGTAGGGGCGGCGTTCATCGGGGTTGCCATCGTCGTCGGCGCCTTGGCGATCGACCGAGAAGGAGCGGCAACGATGGCGCCCGCCGGACCGAGCCGGCCCATCGTCACGACGGCCAGTCAGGAGACCGACGGGAGGATGGACCCGGAGAGTGGGATCGTGTCCTTTCTTTCCGATCAGACGGGTGTCCGGAACGTCTGGATGAACGACCCGGAGACGGGAGAACAGCGTCAGCTCACCTTCGAACAAAACCGCGTCTCCGGACACGTGTGGTCGGAGGAGGGATCGGAGCTCGCATACCTGATGTCCTCCCCGACCGGGAGCACACTCCGGCTGTCGGGTCGGGGTCCGGCGGGGAAATCGATCCGGCTGCCCGGCGGGGGCAGCGCCATTCACCTCGTCCGTTGGATCGGCAGCTCCATCTACTTCGTTACGGACGGTGAGCTCTGGCGGTACGAGGTGACCCTGGACGACCTTCGGCCGGTGTCGGCTCCCGGCGTTTCCTATCAACGCCACGTGGACGTGCGTGCGGATCAGGGCCGCATCGTATTCGCGGATGCGGGGCAAGACCTCTGGGTTGCGGACCTGGACGGCGGGAACGCCGAGCGCCTCACCGACGACGAAACGGTCCAAGACCAGCCGTGCTGGGTCGACCGCGAAGGAAGCCAGATCGCCTTCCTTTCCAACCGGAACGGCCAGCTCGGAGTTTGGCGGGCTTCGCTCACCAACCTGGAGGCGCCGGAGGCGGTGATCCCGGGTCCCGGGGTGCCGTCCGAATTGGCCTGCTCACCCGGCAACGGCACGTTGCTGGTCGCCCAAGCCGAAGAGCGCGCGGACCTGTGGACGTGGAGCCCGTCGGGAGCGGAGGTCCGGCTCACCGACGACAGCCGACGAGACGTTATGGTGTCGAGTGGGGGGATCGGCCGCGTGGTGTTCCAACGAAGCCGTCCCACCCAGGATCTGGCCTCGACGCTGTTCGACGGAAGCGTGATGAGCGGTACGCTGACTCGCGAAGGGCTGACGGACGTCAGCCTCCTCGTAGACCACGGCGCAGGCCCCGAGATCTCGGAAGACGGAGCGTGGCTGAGCTACCTGAGCTACCCGTCGTCCGCCGGCGCCGCCTTTTCCGAGCTCTGGGTGGGGAGCTGGGAGGGGGAGACTTGGAAGATCACCGATCGGTTCGCGATGCCTGCCTTTCGGTTCCTACCACCGCTGGATTGGGACACCGACAATGTGGTTTGGGGCGTCGAACCTCTGGCGTTGTACTACATCGAGCGCCTGCCGGAGGCCGGGGGCGCGTTGATCGCGAGAGCCCGAATGACGTCCGATGGCCCGATCTCGGACACCGTGCTGACGTTTCCGCCCTCCGAACGGCCGCTGGACCTCGCCGTGTCCAAGCGGGAAGCCAGCCTCGCCTTCATCGTTCGCACCGGCGCCACCGAGCTGCACGAGCTTCGCGTCTTGCCCCCGGTGCCGGGGGCTCGACCGCAACTACTCTACCGTGAGACCCGGGCGGACGAGCTGTTCAACGCCGGTTGGTTGGTTCCTGACGAGTCGATCCTCGTAGTCCGGCTCATGCCGTCCGGAGTGGCGGAGCCGCTCGTCGTTGGAATCGACGGCTCCGTGGAGCCACTGCCGCGTTTGGACGGCGGCTTGGCCGGCCAGGCCCGGATTGATTTCGGCAAAGATCTGCTCCTCATGCCCGTGGCGACCGGAGAACGGGCGGGACTCTATCAATTGTCCCTGAGGGCGGCACCGGATGCCGCCACGACGGCGTGGACGCTCCATCCGGGAGCACGTTCGGTCTCCAACTTCGATGTCTTACCCGATGGTCGACTGCTTTACGTTCGGCACGAAGTAAACACCGATATCTGGTCGGTCGATCTCGGCCATCACACTCCCTGAGCTCACGTTTCCCTCATCACCCCGACACAAGGGCGCACATGGACAAGTCCACAGAGCAGACGGTTTCCGATCACTGGTCGCGCACCGAGGCCATCAACTGGCTCATTCGTGCTCTTCACAACGAGGCGGTGACGGCGTACATGTCGGAGCTCACTCCGGACCGGTTCGACCGCATCGTCAAAATCCTGAGCCATGCGAGGGACGATCTTCAGGTGCTACGCATCGGTGTGGCGAAAGACGACCTCGACTTCGGTTGCCCCGCCGGATGGTGCCCGGACGTACGTGATCGATGTCAGCCCTGTGAGGAGTAAGATCAGGCCGGCTCGAACCGCGCAGTGAAATGGCGGAGCCAGGGGGCTTGCTCCACCATGCGGTACCCGGAGATTCCCTCGGCGTGGGCGGCGACCTCGATGACGATCTCGGCCACGAAGTCTATGTGGCTCTGCGTGTAGGTACGTCTTGGTATCGCGAGTCGCACCAGCTCCATCGCCGAGGGGATCTCCGTCCCGTCGGACTGGGGCACGCCGAACATCACGCTTCCGATCTCGACCCCCCGCACACCGCCGGTGCGGTACAACTCCACGGCCAGGGCCTGGGCCGGGTATCGTGATGGTTCGATGTGGGGCAGCAGGGCCTTTGCGTCGATATACACGGCATGTCCACCGGAAGGATGGACAATCGGCACACCCGCGGCGGAGATCTTGTCGGCCAGGTAGGCGGTCGACCGAATGCGGTAGCGGAGGTATTCCTCTTCCAGCACCTCTTCCAGTCCCACGGCGATCGCTTCGAGGTCGTACCCTGCGAGGCCACCGTACGTCGGAAAGCCCTCCGTGAGGATCAGCAGATTGCGGCAGCGCCGTGCCAACTCCGCGTCCCTCATCGCCAGGAACCCTCCAATGTTGGCGAGGCCGTCCTTCTTTGCAGAGAAGGTGCACCCGTCGGCGAGAGAGAACATCTCCCGCGCGATCTCGGTGGGGGTACGATCGGAGTAGCTCTCCTCACGCAGCTTGATGAAGTAGGCGTTCTCCGCGAATCGACAGGCATCGAGAAAGAGCGGAATTCCGTGTCGGTCACACACGGCACGGACTGCGCGCAGGTTGGCCATCGATACGGGCTGTCCCCCGCCCGAGTTGTTGGTGATCGTGACCATGACCAGCGGCACTCGCTCCGGACCCACGGCGGCGATCGCCTGCTCCAGAGCTCCGATGTCCATGTCGCCCTTGAACGGGGCGCGCGAGGCTGGATCGAGCCCCTTCGCGACGACGAGATCACGAGCTTCAGCTCCGCAATACTCGACGTTCGCCCTCGTCGTGTCGAAATGGGTGTTGTTGGGCACCACGTCGCCCGGTGACAGGGTTTCGGAGAACAGGATCTTCTCGGCTGCTCGTCCCTGGTGCGTGGGGATCACCTCGGGAAGTCCGGTGAGATCGACGACCGCCCGCTTGAACCGGTGGAAGGAGCGGCTGCCCGCGTAGCTCTCGTCGCCCATCATCATCCCGGCCCACTGACGCGACGACATGGCGCCGGTGCCCGAGTCCGTCAGGAGATCGATGATCACCTCATTGGAGTCCAACCCGAACAGGTTGTAACCCGTTCGTCGCAGCGCGGCCTCCCGCTGTGCATCGTTCGGGAAGTCTATGCTCGAGACGCTGTGGATCCGGAACGGCTCGATGATCGTTTGAAAGCGCAAGGTTTCGGTCCTCGTCTGTACGACGGTCCTCGCCGCGAAGGGCTAGCGGAGCGGTGGCCCGTCACGCGGGGAAGCGGGGCCGGCGGGCCTCCCCCTAAGGATTCGGGTTGCCCGGGACGGGTTGAAGATGGAACAGACACAGAAGCGAGCCAGCACCTTGCTCGCATCCTCGGGCGACATGCGGCCGGCTCGCACGCGATCGATCATCTTGGCGGCCAACCCGTGGGAGATCATCCCGTGTCCGCACATCGTCGCCAATGCCAACGTGTCCTCCTCCGGGAGCTTCCCCACGGCTCCGCGGAACCCGAGCGAGAACTCGACGCTGTGACGCGTGATCCCGCACTCCTCGCAGCACCGCGCTCCGTCATCGGCCCGCGCGCTCAGGTTGACCGACACGCCCAGATCGGCCTCTCTGAGCTCGGCCACGAACGCCTTTGCAGCCCCATAGTTGTCGAAGACGGCCGACACGAGACCGGGTCCGTCGATTCCATTGATGACGGCCTCCGGATCGGGAGCTGTGTCGCGGCGCCAGTGAACCGCTGGGCTCAGGCGTTTGTCGGCCCGGTACCATCCCCCTTTCCGACCGTCTCCGATGTTGACCGGATTGTGGGCCAGCGCCCGCCGGAGGAACGCGCGCTGCGTCTCCACGGCGCGGGCGTCGTTCAGGCCGCGGGCCGGCATGGCGAACACGATGTAGTCATCCGTCAGGTCATGACAATTGCCGTACCGATGGAGAGAGTGGGTCATGGATGATGTTCCCGCTCGGGCGGTTCGGCCCGTCCGAGGCCGAGGTTGGTCTTTGCCCGGATGACGTCGGTTCGCCTCGAGTCGAGCAGGTCCTCGAGCGTCGTGTGCCCCGAGTCGTCGCATCGAGCGTAGAGGCCGATGGCCATGACCGTCTTCAGGGACAGCGCGATTTCCTCGAGCATATCGAGACAGTCGGAGGTGCGTTCCTCCGCCACCCGGAACTCTACGATGGCCGACATCACCTTCTCATCGAGGACCTCGGGGTTCATCCGGCCGGTCTTCGGATCCGCCATGAGGTGGGTGACCGGGTTGTGGGGCTCGAAGGAGACACCGGATCGGGCCAGTGAGGTCGTGACCCGCTCGATTTCGCGGAAGCGGGCCCCCAGTCCGGGGCGGCCCAGCTCGACCGTGAAGCCCACCTGGCCCACGGCGACTCGGCCGGTCACGTCGTTGGTTTTGACCTCTTCGGTTCCGCGGCCGAGGATTCCGGTGCTTTCGTGCGTGGCCTGTACGTCGCTGAAGGCCCGGCGTACGGTTCGCGGCCAATCGAGCGGTTCCGGCGTGATGGCGGCCGTTGGACAGACGTCGGGCTCAGGATCGAACCGTAGGCGCATGCGCCCGAGGAACCAACGCGCCACACGCACGCCCGCGGGGGGAAGGTGTTCGGTGCTCATTCCCCGATAACACGTGTAACACTCCACGCACTCGTCGAGGTCGACGACGGCTCGATTGGACGCGCGGTCGATCGAGATCGCCCCCATGGGGCAGACCGTGACACAGTTTCCGCAGGCCACGCATTTGCGTGGATCGATCCGCATCGGTCCTCGGTGGATGCCGGGTCGGAAAAGGGCCGCGAGACGGCCGGGCAGAACCAGTCAAAAATCGATCGACCAGGCCCGTCCGGATGTGGGGCAAGGTCCCCGGGAGGGCATGGGAGATCACACCACAGTCGGTCTGTCGTCCGCTAGTATTTCCAGCTCGTCGTGTCCGCTCCCGGTGGGGCCGACACGCGGATGCGCTCGGCGATGCGATCCGCGAACATCTGGACGTAACGAAGCCGGCTGGTGGCGTTGGGTCGCGTCTGGTCTCCGTTCCAGCAGTGTTCGGCCCGGTCGCCGTAATCCACCTCCCCTTCGTAGGGCGGATCGGTTGTGCTCTCCAGGAACTCCTCGGCCAGGTAAACCGCGTTGTTGAGATAGTAGTTGTCCATGTCGCCGACGTAGATGTGGAGCTTCCCGCGGAGCTTTGGTCCCAGCGTCGCCCAATCCCGCCTGAGGATCCAGGTCAGGTCGTAGTTGTCCCGCCAGTACTGGGCTACTTCGGCATCGATCACACCGGTGCGCTTGTCCCAAATCGGCTTGGGGTATCCGTCTTCGCCCACGGGCGAATATACGGCTTGCCAGATGTCCCACTGCTGCCCGGAGCGGCCGTTGGTGGCGAGCGCGAGCTCGCGGTGGTTCATGTTGGCCAGCGTGCCCTCCAGCTTGCCCAGATAATCGCGCCGGCCGGGACGGGCGGTTCGGCGCAGCGGGCCCTCCTCGTAGTAGGCGTTTCGATCTTCGTACAGGTTGACGACCGTGTAGGCACGAAAGTCGATCGGATCCGGGCAAGCGATCCAGGCTCCGTTGTAGTCATCGGGGTAGAAGACCTGGGCCGCCATGGCCTCCCACCCTCCGGTGGAGCCGCCGTAGAGAAAACGGGCCCATCCTTCACCGAGGCCACGAAACCGCTCCTCGATAAACGGGATCAGCTCGTACGTGATCGCATCCCCGTACGGTCCGAGGTTGGCGGAGTTCACGGCGTAGGAGTCGTCGTAATAGGGGTTCGCGTGCTGGATCTCGATGACGAGCATCCGGGGAAAGTCGGGGCCGGTCCAATCTTGATAGAGCTGCCATGCATGTTCCTGGGAGGTGCGGTTGTAGCACTCCCAGTCGAACCGTGCGCTATAGGTGCACTCCAGATCCGGATCCGGTGGAGTCTCCCGCCATCCACCGAAATCGTACGGAAAGTGTCCATGGAAGACGGCAAGCGGATAGCGGGCGTCCGGGTTTTCATCGAACCCGGCCGGGAGCAGCACGTGAGCGCCGAGCTCCACATCGGTGCCCCAGAACTCGGAAAGCCGCTCACTACGCATCTTGACGTGTTTGACGAAAGGCGTCTCCGGGGGATCGGGAATGTCGGGGATGACCTCGGTGAGCTCCAGCTCGATCACCTCGTCCGAGGCCGGATCGACCTGCATGGTGTGCACGACCGAGTACAGGTTCCCCGGCTTGCGATTCCACTGCTGACCCTCGCCCCGCTCCGGCGGTAGCTTGACCGTGTGTCCGTCCGAACGGCGGTACGTCTCGTAGCGGTTGAGCAGCGCCTGGACCCGGTAGCTGCCGGCCGGCAGCTCTGCGAGGTCCGAGACCGGATACCCGAACACCGTTCCGCCGACCACGGCGGGAGTTCCGCCGGACCACGCGTCGACATCGACGCCGAAGACCTGTGCCGTGCCCACCCCGTCGGAGACCTGAAACCGGGGCTCCCCTTCGTCGTTGGCCGACAGCATGACGAGCAGCCTTCCGTCCAGGGGCGCGGTGCTCAGCGTCTCGTCGTAGTGGACCTGAAACGTGAGCGGGCTCCCCGCCTCGGGCACGGGCGGCGCCCCACGACATGACAGAGACACCAGAGGAATCAAGATCCATCCGCACAGAGAGCGGGACGGTCTTACGACGTTCATGAGGTGCCTCCCGGAGTTTCGTCAGCTTCGGCCGGGAGTGTATGCGGTTACCGGCGTGACCGCACCCGTCGTGTCCGCCTGTCGGGAGAGCCCGGAGTCTCCTACAGCTCCTCGGCCCGAGGTCGAATCAGCTTCCAGGTCTGGCCCAGAATGGCAGGGACGGCGGCCAAACCGACGACCAAGGCCCAGTCCGTCGGATGAGGCGTCACCAGATCGAGCGCCACGGCGAGGCCGTCCAGTCCGACGGTCAACATCTGGAGCGTGCCCGCCGACACCACCGCGCCGATGGCCCAGGGGCTCGCTACCATCCGAGCCGGGCTCAGAACGTGCCCAATGCCGCGCGCATTCCCGAGATGGAAAATCTGCGCGAACGCCAGCGTGAAGAAGGCCAGCGTCGATGCGTGCTCGTAGCTCGTGTCGAGTCCGACCCGGAACGCGATCAGGGAGACCGCCGCGATCAACAGCGAGAACACGCCCAGTGAGCCCACCTCCCGGCGCGACAGGATCGGGGCACGCGGGGGACGAGGCCTCCTGGTCATGATCCCCCGCTCGGGAGGCTCGAGTGCGAGCGCCAGCGCGGGCAGGGTATCGGTGACGAGGTTGAGCCAGAGAATCTGGAGCGGAAGGAGCGGGGTGGGCCAACCTGCGACCGAGGCCGCGAGAATCACCAGCACCTCCGCGAGGTTACAACTGAAGAGGTAGAAGATGAACTTCCGGATGTTCTCGAAGATCACCCGTCCCTCTTCGATGGCCGCGCCCACGGTCGCGAACCGGTCGTCGCGGAGGACGATGTCCGCCGCCTCCTTGGTGACGTCCGATCCGCGCCGACCCATGGCCACGCCCACGTCGGCGTTCCTCAGTGCCGCGGCGTCGTTCACTCCGTCCCCCAGCATGGCCACGATCTGGCCGCTGCGCTTGAGGGCTTCGACGACTCTCAGCTTTTCCTCGGGCGCCACCCGCGCGAGGACCTTGGCGTCAGCGGCGACGCGGTCCATCTCCGGGTCGGGGATGCGGTAGAGCTCCGAGGCGTCGTAGACCCCGTCTTCGTCGTGCAGGAGTCCGGCGCGGCGTGCCACCGCCGCCGCCGTTGACCCCTGGTCACCGGTGAGGATCACCGTCCGGATGCCGGCATCGGCGAACACGCGGGCGGTTTCGGCCACCCCTTCGGCCGGGGGGTCGAGCAGGCCGGCGAGGCCGACGAAGGTGAGCGATTCCAGGGACCGTCCCGCGCGCGAGCCGCCGACGGCGAAGCCCAAAACCCGTAGCCCGTCTTCTGCCAGCTCCCCGTTCTGCCCGAGCACCTCTGCCCGCCGTTCAGGGGTCAGCCGCTCGCGGTCCGATCCCACGAGCACGGCGTCACAGAGGTCGAGGATGCGCTCCGGGGCGCCTTTCGCGTACCAGGCTTCACCCTCCGTGCCCGCTCCACGGACGGCGGCGAACATCCGCTGGCTTGAAAACGGGATCTCTTCCACAATATCGATCTCCGACCGGAGCTCGAGTGGATCCACGGCCAAGGCTCGGCAGCCATTCCACAAGGCAACGTCGGTGGGGTCTCCGACGGCCTGGCCTTCGTCGCCCTCCGGCCTGGCGCGATTCACCAAACCGGCAACGCGTAGGAGCGCAGCGATCTCGGGGTGGTCGGACTCCGATGATTCGAGCCTCGCGACCTCACCGGTCCACGCAACGCCGGTGTCGCAGGTTGTCGTCGCGATGCGCACCAACCGCATTTCGCCGGTCGTGAGCGTTCCGGTCTTGTCCGTGCAGATGACGGTGACCGAGCCCAGCGTCTCGACTGCCGGAAGCCTGCGGACGAGCGCGTTCCTGCGCGCCATGCGCCGCAGTCCGACCGCGAGCGCGATCGTGGCTACGGCCGGCAGCCCCTCGGGCACGGCAGCCACCGCCAGGGCCAGTCCCGTCTCGATCACCAACGCCAGCGCTTCGCCGCGGACGATTCCGAGCGCGATGACCAGTCCGGCAATCGCGAGGGTCAGGGCAATGAGTCGTCGGCCGAGGTGATCGAGTCGGCGCTCGAGCGGGGTCTCCTCATCGGACACCTCCCGCAGAAGGCGGCCGATCTTCCCCACCTCGGTGTCTTCTCCTGTGGCGAACACCACCCCCCGTCCCGAGCCGACCACCACCGTCGTGCCCTGAAAGAGCAGGTTCGAGCGCTCGGCCAAAACCGCCCGGGCGGGGATCTCGTCCGACGGGCTTTTGAGCGTGGGCACGGACTCGCCCGTGAGAGCCGCTTCTTCCACCTGGAGTCCCGGACCGTCGATCAGTCGGATGTCGGCGGGCACCGCATCGCCCTCCTCGACTTCCACCACATCGCCCGGCACCAGATCACGGGCGTCGACCGTGCTGCGAGCTCCCCCGCGAACGACCGACGCCTTCAGGGCTTCCAGCGCAGAGAGTGCCCGGATGGCCTGGCGCGCCCGGAGCTCCGTGACGAATCCGACGGCGTTCAGGGCCAACACGGCGGCAATGGCGGCAGCGTCCAGCAGCTGGTCGGCCCACCACGCCACTCCCGCCGCGACCACCAACAGCGCCGTCACCAAGTTCCGGAACTGGTCCGCCAGGATCCGCCACCAGGGCGTCGGAGGCGCTTCGCGAAGCTCGTTCGGTCCGTGGGTGCGGAGCCTGGCCTCGGCCTCGACCGCAGTGAGGCCCCGGTCCGGGTCGGTATCGAGAAGGCGAACGGCGTCCGAGCGGGAGAGCGCGTGCCAGGCCGAACGGTCGTGTGAGGTCGGATTCGGTGGCTGCACCGGTTCAGGGTCGCGAAGATCGTCGATCGACGCTACGGCTCCTCCCGCGCGGTCTCGAGCAGGGCCAGCGTATGATCCAGGAGGTCCGGGCCACCCGGCGGCCCATGACTTGGAATCACGACACGGGCCGCTGCGCCATGCCGGTCCCTGACCCGACGAACGGTGCCCGGCCATGCCGAGACGTCGGCATCCTCGGTATTACCGAGTCCGGTCGCCGACCCGGGGCGCACCGCGCAGCCGCCGAAGAGGATCCCCAACTCTTCGATCCACACGAACAGGTTGTCGACCGTGTGGGCGGCGCCGGGAAAGTACACCTCCGCTCCCATGACGGTGAGCGGCTCCTGGTCCACGGTCTTCAGCGGTGGGGCGGGCAGGTCCGGTCCGGCAAGATCCGGCGTGCGTGCGTGCGTATGGAAGGGGATTTCCTCCTCGATCAGCGCAGCCGCCCCGGAAATGCGGTCGTCGTGGAAGTGGGTAAAGACGGCCTCACGAATGGGAAGTCCCAGGGTTCGGCGAACCCAGGCCACGAGCTCGCGCGTGCGGTTTTCGCCCCAGGCGGAGTCCACCAGCAAGAGCTCTCCCCGGGATTCCACCAGCAGTCCGTTGGAAGGAATCCGTTGGCCGTCTCCGAGCACCTCCCAGCTCGTGTGGAGCCAGACACCGTCGTGCAGCAGGCGCACCTCGAGGTCGGGAGTCAGGGTCCAGTGGTCGGTTTCCGCGACCGCGGCCGCCTGGGATCCGGAGTCGGCAGGCGGTGCTCCGGCGTCACACGCAGCGCCTACGCACAGCGCCGCCAGGCCGATGGCTGCGTGACGCTTACGCACCGGACGTGACGCTCGCGCTGAGGATGCGAACGGGCTCGACCAGCCGTTGCCCTTCCGCGGGGCGTCCATGGATGCGGTGAACCACGTCCATGCCCGACACGACGCGCCCGAACGCCGCGAACCCCCGTCCGTCGGGGTTGCGCGTACCTCCCTCATCCAGCTCCGGCTGGTCGCCCACGCAGATGAAGAACTCCCCTCGGGCCGTGTCCGGGCCTGCCCGGGCCATGGACAGCGTCCCGTCCACGTGGCGAAGGCCGGTAGCGGCGGTTCCTTCCATGGAAATGGCGGGAAAAGCCCGATCGCGCCGGTCCCGATCGATGCCGCCTTGAATCACCGCGATGCGGATGTCGTCGTCCGGCTGGTTGTCGGATCGTACGGTTCGGTAGAACGTCCCGCCCTCGTAGAGTTCCGCTTCGACGTAACGAAGGAAGTTCGCGGTGGTTCTAGGCGCGCGTGCCGAGTCGAGCTCCATCACGATGGCGCCGACTTCGGTCTCGAGGGTGACGGTAATCGGGAGCGTCTGTGCGCTGACCGCATCGGGCCCGAAAGAAATCGCGGAAAGCCCCAGTGCCAATGCTGCGAGAACGGCACGGTGTAGCAGGATCCATCGCTGAACGTATGTCATGACGATCCTTTACCCTTCGGGGGCTTGTGCCGTTCGACGTGATGCGTCGGCGCGCCGACGCCACGGGTCCTCGAGCACACTCGCGGAGATCGACTGCCATGGAGGTCCACGTACCGGTGGGAGCGTTGTCGAACAGAGCCGGTAGGCTCCGGCTCCAACCGGCAGCGCTGCCCTGGGCGATTGCGGCTGCGGTTCTCGCCTTCCCTGCGGATGGCACTGCCCAGCGGGCCTTGGGACAGATCGTCGACCAAAGCACACGCACCCCGGTGCCGGGTGCCCTCGTCACCGTTCGCGATAACAGTGGCGAATTGGTCGGCATGTCGGTCTCGGACAGTCGCGGCGAATATTCGATCGACCTCCCGCACGTGGGTCCGTTCAGCGTGTCTGCAAGGTCTCCGGGGTACGAGCAGGTCTCGGCCGATGGCCTGACGTTCAGCTCCGACCTCCCGACGTTGATGCACTTCGAGCTGGATCCCGACCCGGTTCGCCTGGAGGGCATCACCGTCGAGGTGGGCGCCGAAACCCGGATCGCCCGGGAGCTGAGCATCCTCGGACTCCGGCCCATGGAGTTGGGCGATCGCCTCGTGACACGGGCCGAGATCGAGCAGCGTCAGACGGCGCGGGACATCGGGGCCGTGTTGGAGTGGCAGCAGATCCCGGGCGCACAGGTCGCTCGCACGGAAAACACCTACGGGAGCAACGGGCCGGGCATGCTTTGCGTGTACCTGGCGAGGGGCCGTACCGGAAGCGGCAAGCAGCGGTGCGCCCTGACGGTGCTCGACGGGTTACCGGTGCAGCCGGATGTGGTGGAGATGCTGGATCCGGCCGATCTCGAGGCCATCATCGTGCTGAATCCTCAAGAAGCCACAGTGAGATTCGGAACGTTGGGCGGCGGCGGCGCGGTGCTACTGATCACCCGCGTGCGTCACTGACGCCGTCACTTCCCGTTTGCGGGCTTGTCGGGGGCCGCTTCGCGCAGCGCTCCCTCCAGGCGGTTGCATACCGCTTCCAACACTCGAATCCGCGCGTACTGCTTGTCGTCTCCCTCGACCAGGATCCAGGGCGCTTCGGGAGTGCTGGTCCGGGCCACCATGTCGTGGACCGCCTGTTCGTATGCGGGCCGCCGGGCGCGGTTGCGCCAGTCTTCGTCCGTGAGCTTCCAGCGCTTGTACGGGACCTCCGCTCTGGCCTTGAAGCGCGCGGCCTGCTCTTCATCCGACACGTGAAGCCAGCATTTCACGAGCACCGTGCGGTGCTTGGCGAGGTGACGCTCGAACGCGTTGATCTCCCGGTACGCGCGCTGCCACTCCGCTGAAGACGCGAATCCCTCGATTCGCTCCACCAGCACCCTGCCGTACCAGCTCCGGTCGAAGATCACGACCCGGCCCGCCCGCGGCAGAAGACGCCAGAACCGCCACAGGTAGTGATAGTCCCGCTCCTCGGCCGTGGGTGCCCCGACCGCCACCACGCGATAGTTGCGTGCGTCCAGTGCTGCCGTGAGCCGCCGGATGGCGCCGCCCTTGCCGGCGGCATCCATCCCCTCGAACACGAGCACGCTGGAGATGCCCTTGGACTTGGCTTTGCGATGCAGCCTGTTGAGGCGGCCCTGTAGCTCGTTCAAGCGCTCCGCGTAGGCGTCGTCATCCAGCCGTTTGCCGAGGTCCAACGTGGAGAGGATGGTGGGTCCGGTCGCGGCGCGCGGGTCCTCGCCGCCGCCCACGGGTTCGGAGTTCGAACCGAGCGGTGCCGGTTCTCCGGCCGACCGAGTCCGCCGAGCCCCGAGCGCGGTTCGTATGCGCTCCAGGATATGCTCCCCGACCTCCAGGCTCCGGTGTCGCGGATCGGTGCCTTCGACGATCCGCCACGGGGCATCCAAAACCGACGTGCGGGCGATGAGCACTTCGGCCGCCCGCACGAACCGGTCGTACATCTCCCAGTGCTCCCAGTCCTTGGGGCGGACCCGCCACTTGGTCAGCGGGTCTCTTTCGAGCGCCCTCAGTCGCGCTTTTTGTTGTTTGCGGCCCAGATGCATCCAGAACTTGAGGATCAGCGCTCCATCGTCGATCAAGGTCTGCTCGAACTCCACGATCCGGGCGAGCTGCGCTTCGAACTCCGCCCGTCCGACCTTTTTATACGCTCGCTGCAGCAGCGGCTTCGAATACCAGGCTTTGAGAAACACCGCCATATAGCCGCGCGGTGGGAGGTCTCTCCAAAACCGCCAGAACTCCGGCCGACCTCTCTCCTCTTCGGTGGGTCGCCCATATGCGCGTGTGACGATACGTCGTGGATCCATCCACTCGGAAAGCAGGTTCGCCGTGTCGCCTTTACCGGCGCCGTCGACGCCGGCGAAGACGATGAGGACGGGAAAGTCGGCTTGGGCCAGCTCCGCCTGTATTTCAAGGAGCCGCTCGCGGAGAACCGGCACGCGGCGGTCGTATTCCTTGGCGGACACTTCGTATCCGAGCTCGGCGACTTCGAACATGAGGCGGGTTAGATCGTGTGCGATGGTGAAATGACCACACACAGTTAGCCTGGCATCCCGCCCCGAGCCACCCCTTGGGCGTTGGGCTCCCGACTCGCTTGTGCGGTTCTGCGCCGACGGCGTACGCTCTCCGTCGCCTGTCCCCAGACCCGTAACCCGGCGAAAAGCCCATGCGACCGTGGATTCGTGCCGCCTTCGGCGTCATCGTGCTGCTACCTTGCGGAGTCACTGCGCAAACCCTGTCGGACCAGGCGCGTGAGGGGCCGTACGAACGGCTCCTCATAAAGAACGCGATAGTCATTCCGGGCCACGGGGGGCCGGCCTACGGACCGGCCGACATCATCGTAGCGGGCACCACGATCGATCAGATCATCTCCTACAACGGAGTCACCGGAAGGCCGGCGGACGCCGGAGACCACGGCGCGGACCGGGTGATCGACGCGACCGGAATGTACGTGATGCCCGGTCTGATCGATCTCCACACCCACGTGCGAACCGAGCCGTTGCCCCTGCAGTACATCTACGACCTCAAGCTGGCCCACGGCGTCACGACGGTGGTCAACGGCGCGGGCCGGGGGTGGGAAGCGGCGCTCGAGCAGCAGCGACTCTCGAACGAGAACGAGATCTCCGCGCCCAGGATGTTCCCCATCCGTGATTGGGGTCCCGCGCGCTCCAGGGATCCCGGCAACGCGCCTCCGGCCGGCGAGATCGCGCGCTGGCATGATCCGGCGGCGGCCCCTCAGCTTGCCCGGGAGATGATGGCTGCCGGGGCACACGTGATCCGCGTCGGAAGTCTGGCCTGGAACGACGAGCTGTTCGGCGCCGTGTGCCGGGCCGTGTACGACGCGGGCGGGATCACGACCGTCCATCTTCCTCCGTCGGACATCGCCGTCGTAAACGCGGTGAAGGCTGCGGAGCTCGGCGTCACGATGATCGAGCACCACTACGGATACGCCGAAGCCGCTCTGGGCAGCGGCGTCCAGCCGTTCCCGCCGGACTACAACTACCTGGACGAGGCGGAGCGCTTTCGCGAGGCGGGATCGATCTGGCAGATGGCGTCGGATTCGGCACTGTTCGGCTCCGTGGTCGATCGGCTCGTGGCCTCCGGTGTGTCGCTCATTCCCACGATGAGCACGTACGAAGCCAACCGGGACATCAACCGCGCCATGGGCCTTCCGTGGCACGAGGCGTTCACGCATGCGCAGTTGATCGACTGGTACTATCCCGATCCGGAGCACCACGCCGCGCACCACTGGAACTGGACCTCCAGGGACGAGCAGCGTTGGTCGGACACGTTCGCGAAGTGGCAACGGCTGATCCGGGAGTTCCATGCCCGTGGCGGCCATCTCTCGTACGCGGTGGACGACCCCTACCTGTGGAACACGACCGGCATCGCGAACGTCCGCGAGCTCCAACTCATGCACGAGGCGGGGTTGGACCCGCTCGACGTCCTGCGATCGGCCACACGCAACAGCGCGCTCACGCTACGGCGTCCCGATCTGGGTCTGATCCAGACCGGCTACACGGCGGATCTGGCCATCGTGGACGGCAATCCGTTGGAGAACCTACGCTTCCTCTACGCGTTCGGAGCACTCGACATGGACGGGGAGGGCCGCATCGTGCGGAGGGGCGGCGTTCGCTGGACGGTGAAGGGCGGCGTTGTCTACGACAATCGTCTTCTCGTGGAGGAGGTCGTGAGAGAGGTCGCCCGGTCCAAGGAGGGATGGACCAATCCCGTGCCGCCGCTCTTCATGCCCCGCGGCCGCTGACGTCCCCACAAAGCCCCGAGGCCCGTCCGCCGACGTGCCCGCGGCCTCAGGCGGGCGGCGGCTCGTCTTCCCGGATGGCCGCGAAGGCTTCTCTGAACGCTTCCGGAATCGGCTGAGGAGACAACGAGCGTAGGTCCACGCAGGCCGTGACCATGCGTGCATCGACACAGAGCTCTTCCTCTCTGAAGATCCGGTACCGAAGCCCGACCGACGACCTTCCCAGCCGGTAGCACGTGACCCGGGTCAGGGGATGATCTCCGAAGCGGAGCGGACGCTTGAAGTCCACGTTCGAATGCACCAGTGGAAATCCGACGTGCTGGTCCAACACCAGGTCGTAGTATCGCTCACCGACGTGCCGCTCCCACAGCTCCTCGAACACGTCGTGGAGGTAGTCGAAAATACGCGGAAAGTAGACGATGCCGGCCGGGTCCACGTGCCCGAACCGAACCTGAAAAGACGTCTCGAAAGCTTTCATGGGAGGGAAGTTCGCCGAAGGGGCGCGGCGTCGCCATGGGACTCCCCCGGAGCGTTGGTTTGTCTGACCGCGGCCGCCGTCCCATGATTCGACCACCTCCCGCTCGATCAGGCGCGCGCACCGAGCCCCCGCGGTCCAACCGGCCGTAAGGGGCTCCCTTACCCAGGAGGTCGGTGTGAAGAAGCTATGCAGGGCGTTGGGAGCCTTGGTGCTCCTGTGGACGGCCACCCCTCTCCTCGCAGCACAGATGCCGGATGACGGCCAGACGATCGGCCAGGTCGTTTTCGTCAATCCGTTGGCTGGACACGCTTCGGCAATGGAAGAGGGAGTGCAAGCCCACATGAGTTGGGCACTCGAAAACGGAGACACGTGGACGTGGACCGGCTGGGAGATCATCGCCGGCAAACGAACGGGATCCTACATGTTCGCGAGCCTCGGACACGCGTGGTCGGACTTCGACGACCCTCCCACCAACCCGATGGAAGCGGGCCGGAGCATTGAAAGGAACATCGCTCCTCACGTCGAGGACGTGCACGTTTCCATGTGGCGTGTCCGGCCCGCACTCAGCATGATGGCGCCCGATGCTCCGCTCCGCCCGTTGGGAGAAATGATCACGATTTCCGTCAAGCCGGGGCAGGAGGAGCATTTCGAGCATCTGATTGCCCAGTTCAAATCAGCGCTGGAACAGACGCCCGGCGTGGAGTTCATCGTTCTCCAGCAGGCCCTGGGTGGAGAGGGCCCGACATACATCGTCGGCGTGCCGCACGCCAACTGGGCGAGTTTCGAGGGTGCTGGACGGAACGAGGGATTCAGGGCCCTGATGGAGGCCGCCCACGGTCGGGCCGGTGCGGAGGCGATCAATGCCGCCTTCAACGATGCCGTCGCGTGGGCGAGATCGGAGGTGATCGCACTCCGTCCCGACCTCAGCATGAACCAGGGGAATTGACCGGGGTCCCCTCAGCCGCTGCCTTTCACGAACTCCCGCTCACGATATCGGAGCGCCGGGACATCGTTGCCCGTGGGTAGAAACGTGATGACGGAGCCACCGCCGGTAAGCTCGACGCGGATGGCGTGATCGTCGGCGCTGTACACTTCGGCCGGGCTGTGCACCAATCCCATCCTGGTGTACAGCCCGCCTTCCCGTTCTTCGACGACGACCGTGCCGAAGTCGTCGTTCGCATAGCGTCCGACATAGGCGGACAGCGTAAGGGGCAGGGGAGCCTGCCTCCCAGCGCGCACCGCCAGCTCCGCCGCCACCCGGCCGCGGAAGTCCGCGGCGGCGGACCGGATTTCGTCGACTCGCCCGTCCCACCGGGCGTCGGGCTTGCCCAGGAGATGGTCGTACAGTCGGGTGGCCACCGCGTCGACCAATCGGCCGCCCAGTGCCCTCTCGTTGGTGAGCGCCACCACGCCGATGCCGTGCTCGGGCATGAAGGAGACATGGGGTCGAGCACCTGTATAGCTACCGAAGCGATGAACCAACGTGTCGCCGTCGTAGGTGCCGATGTCCCACCCGTATCCCCATCCGTGGCGATGGAATACCGAAAACTCCCGGTCCTGCGGGACCTGGACGGTTTTCGCGGCGCCAATCACGTCCGGAGGAAACACACGGATGCCGTCCACTTCTCCGTCTTCGAGGAAGACCTCGATCCACCGGGCCAGGTCCAAGACCGACGTGAGGTGACCCCCAGCGGCGTGCATGTTCGCGTCGTCCTTGGTCTGCGGAGCGCGCGCGAATCCGTCCGGAGTGCTCCGATACGGCAGCGCTAGCCGGTCACGCTCCACCTGCGACATGTAGGCGGTCGTGGAGTGCAGACCCAAGGGGACGAGCACCTCCTCCGCCACCGCTTCCTTCCACCCCAGGCCCGTGGCCCGTTCGACGATCATTCCCAGCACGTTGTACGGCAGGTTCCGGTAGCGGAACACCCGGCCTTCGGCCGAGGGCTCGGCCCGGGAAAGCAACTCCGTGAGCTTGGACTCGGTGAACTCTCCCGAAAACGCCAGCCTGAACACGAACGGCCCGTCCTGGCGAATGCCGTCCGACATGGTCAGTAGGTCCCGCACGCGGATTTCGTCGGAGGCCAGATCGCTCACGAACGACACTTCCGGAAGGTAGTCCCGGAGCGTGCCGTCCAGGTCGAGCCGACCGTCCCGGGCCAGCAAGGCCGTCGTCAGGCCGGTGAAGGACTTGGTCGACGAAGCGATGTAGAACCGCGTGTCCTGATCTACCGGGCGGCTATTCTCCACGTCCGCGTAGCCGAATCCGCGGGCGTACACCAGCTCGCCGTTCCGCACGACTGCCACCGCGAGCCCGGGCGACAGGTCCAGGGCGAACAGCTCTTCCACGAGTGGATCCAGCTCCGAAGCGAGCGGACCTCCTCCTTCGGCCGCAGCTTGGGGTGGGAGGGTTTGGGCGGAGGCCGTGTCCGCCTGTACTCGGCATCCGGCGATGAGCACGAGACAAACGAGCGCGACGAAAAGGAGAACGAGCTTGGAGATCGGACGCATGTTGTTGACTCTGGGGAGGGGTTCCACCATGACTGCTAAAAAATTAGCATATCATGTGATGGGCCGCTAGCCTCGACTTCTTAGTCGACACGTAACGACCCCCGTCCACGGCGTCAGCGTAGCTCCGGAAGCGCCTCAGCCTGCACGCGCATCAGCTCATCCACCGTTTGCACCGCGGCACGGTACGAAGGCGTCGTCGGATCCAACAGCAGGGCCTGAATCAGCGTCTGTCTGGACCGTTCCGAGAACGCGCGAACCAGCAGCGCATGGATGCTGCACTGGGTACGGAGGAGGGCAGCGGCGCCCTCGGGCAAAGGGGCCATCTTCTCGGGATGGAGGCCGGCGCCGTCCACGACCGCCGGCACTTCGACGACCGCGTCCTCGGGGAGGTTGGGGATCCATCCGCGGTTGGGGACATTCACCGCTTCCAGTGTGCGTTCCACCCCGGTGACGAGTCCTTCGATGAGCGGAATGGCCAGCTCGCCCGAAGGCTGGATATCGTGCAGTGACGGGTGGGCCGGTGGCGTCGACTTCCGCCGGGCCGCGTGCGGATCCAGGGTCTCGTCTCCGAACAGGGGGACGGCGGTGGGATGGTCGTCCAGATTGTAGATCCAGGCCGGCGCCGACGTGTCCTCGATCCACGGGTGACCCTCCGCCGGATCGTAGAAGAACTGTAGCCGGCTGCTCGCCAACATGTCCTCGGCCCAGCCCAGATACTCGCCGATGTGGTTGGTTCCGGGAGAGGGGTAGAGGCCGAAGGTACGGAACAGCACGCGGCTCAGCGCGATTTCGTCCCACTCGGCGAGCCAGTGCGCTTCCCGCTCGCGCCGACGGAGCCGGGGATAGAGATCTTCGCCCGTCTCGCGGTCATGAATGGACTGGAACCAGGTAAAATGGTTGATCCCGCAGGCGCGGGCATCGATCCGCTCGATGGGGAGGTCCAGCAATCGGCCGAGCTGCCGGATTCCGGCGAACACTCCGTGACAGAGGCCGACCGTGCGGATGTCGGTGAGCCGGGTCAGCGCCTCGCACACCTTGGTCAGGGGATTGGTGTAGTTGAGAAGCCATGCGTCGGAGCAGAGCGCCTCCATGCGCTGCGCCACGTCCACCAACGGTCCCATGTTGCGCAGGGCGTGGAACATCCCTCCCGGACCACCGTTTTCGCCATAGATCTGGCGGTACCCGAACATCCGCGGGATGTGAAAGTCCTGGGCCCAATAGTGATACCGGCGCCGCTCGATCGAGGTGACGACGACGTCCGCGCCCCGGAGCGCCTGATCGAGGTCCGTCGTGGCCCGGATCTCGACGGCTCGGCCCAGCACGTCCGCCGCTGCGTGAGCGTAGTCGGCCGTTCCCTTCAACGCCTTGGCGTCGATGTCCATCAGCGTGACGGTCAGCTCCGCCTCGGCAAGAGGCTCGCTCAGGAAGAGATCGTTCACTGAACCCGGTCCGAAGTCGCGGCTGCCGGCTCCGATCAACGTCACGCTCGTCATGCTGCCGGCTCCGCCGCGGAGCCTTCTGCGAGCGTCAGCGCAGCGGCTCCTCCGGCCAACGCGATCAACAGCAGCGGCCATCCGACGCCGGCGCGGCCGATGACCAGATAGCCGAGGCCGAGCAGCGCGCCATAGACGAACACCAGGCCGCAACCCCACCCCAGCCATCGGCGGCCGGCCTGGAAGTCGACGCGAACGTCGGGACAGCGTCGCGCGACCGGATCCCACCACCCTCCCGGGCGCACCCGCCGGTAGAAGGCGTCCAGCGTCTGCCGGTCATCGGGCGCGGTGGCATGTGCAACGATCACCCAGATCAGCGTGCAGCCTCCGAGGATCGCGAACGCCCGCAGAAAGTCGAACTCCGGTCCGTAAAACCCGCCGATGGCCGCAGCCCAGTCGGCCGGGATCCACGCTCCGAACAGGGCGAGCCACAGACGGCCGTTGGCCAGGAAAAAGGACGAGACTATGGCGGCGATCTCTGCCCACGCGTTGACCCGCCACCAGTACCAGCGGAGCAACCATACCAGCGCGACCCCTGCGGTAAGCTCGATCACGTAGATCCATCCTCGCTGAATCGACTCCATTTGCCAGGCCGTCACCGCAGCCACGACCACCAAGCCCACCACGGCCGCGCGGGACACCATCACATAGTGTCGATCAGACGCCTCCGGGCGCAGGAATCGCTTGTACACGTCGTTGACCATGTACGACGCGCCCCAGCACAGGTGCGTATCCATGGTGCTCATGAACGCAGCCAGAAAAGTGGCCACCATCAAGCCGCGGAGACCGGGGGGCATCAACTCCGCGATCATCATCGGATAGGCCAGCTCGGGATCCGCAGCTAGGGCCGGCGCGGCGGTCGCCTCCGGGAGGATGAGCAGCGAGCCCAAGCCCACCACGATCCACGGCCACGTCAGCAGCACCGTGCCGGCGAACGCAAACCATAGCGACGCGAGCGTCGATTGTCGCTCGTCTCGGGTCGCGAACAACCTCTGAGCCAGGTAGCCGTCGCCCTGGCCGCTCCGCATCCACAAGAACAGGATCAGACAGGCGAACGACGCCATCTCCAATGAGCTCAGATGAGCGGAAGAAGGGACTACGTCCAGCACTCCGGGAGGGGCGTCGGGCAGATCGGCGATCTGCTCGGCCATGGACGCGAAGCCGCCCAGCCGCCAGACGACGATGCCGGCCAACGTCAGCGAGCCGAACATGCCCGCGGTGAACTGAAGCAGATCGGTCACGACCACGCCCCAGAGCCCCGACGCCACGGTGTACGACAGGGCCAGCGCCACGCACACCAGCAGCGTGGTCGTCGCGTCCCAGCCAAGTAGCACGCGGCTGAACTTGACCATGGCGAGCATGACCCACCCCATCACGACGGCGTTTTTGAGGAGGCCCTGGTAGACGGCGCCAAACGCTCGGAGCAGTGACGCCGGCCGCCCCGAGTACCGGAGCTCGATGAACTCGGCGTCGGTAAGCACGTTCGCCCGCCGCCAAAGGTGGGCATAGAAATACACCAGCATGAGAATGCCCGCGGCTTCATACCACCAAAGCCAGTTCCCGAAGACTCCTTGCTGGCGCACCAGAGACGCCGTGGCCAAGGGGGCATCGGTGGCGAACCAGGTCGCCGCGATCGACGTGCCGGCGAGCCACCAGGGCAGGTGGCGCCCTGCGATGAAAAAGTCCTCCAGGCTCCCCCCGGCACGCCGGGTGAACGCGAAGCCCAACGCCAGAGTGACGGCGGCATAGACCGAGACCACCGCCCAGTCGAGGCTGTTGAGCTGCACTAGGGGTGCGTTAGGAGGTTGGCCAAGATGCGATAGGCGCCCGGCACGCCGAAGGGCAGTTGGCGATGCAGCGCCAGGGCGACGTAGGTATAGCGGCCGTCACCGACCGGCGCGCTCAACCAGATGCCGCGCTGGGGGGCCTGCCCGGAATCGGCGCTCTCGACCAGCGGCGTGTACGCCGGGTCCCACTCCGTCCAGAACTTGGAGCCGCGCTGCTCGATCCAGCCGTCGAAGTCTTCCACTTCGATCACGTTGGGGGTGGACAGCAAGGGGTGCCGCGGCGCCAGAATCCGGACCGGCGCGTCTTCTTCGGATATCTCTTCGGCCCGGGCCGGAAGCGCTCCCGGCAGCGGCGCGTGCTCGGCCGGCACGAACTCTTGCGTTTGGTACAACACGACCAGATTGCCGCCACTCTCCACCCACGACCGCAGGCGAGGCTGGGCAGTGACGAGATCTGGTCGCACGGCGTAGGCGCGCGTGCCCACCACGATTGTCTGCAGGTTGGAAAGGTCTCCCGTCGCGAGGTCTTCCGGGCCCAATGGCGTGACCTCGGCCCCCAGCTCCGCGATTGCTGCCGGTACGTCGTCGCCGACGCCCATGACGTAGCCGACCCGAAGGCGGTCCGGCAGTGCCACGTCCAGGACCCGAACCGTCAGCGCGGCCGGTCGGTAGATTCGGCGGGTCTCTAGATCGCGGTGCCGGATGACCTCTATCGCCCGGTCGTACCGCTGCGGGGGCGTGTCCGACCCGTCCGTAGTGACGACCGCACGGATCTCAGTGTCGAGTCCGCCGGTCGCCGGCGGCTGCACACGGAAGTGAAACGTCTCGGACTGGCCGGGCCCTTCTAGCTGTACGGTTCGGGTCGCCGGTTCGGACGACCAGCCTCTCGGCATCGTGAGCCGGACCGATCCGGTGACCGCAGTGGGGGCGTGGCTCCGGACCGACACGCCGACCGTGAAGCGTTCCCTGTCGGAAGCAGCGGAGGCCGAAGTGCGTTTCAAAATGCGGAGGCCGGGCGCGACATCGACGCCGAGCCGCGGAACCACCGAAAGACGGCGCGTAGTCCGTCCGAGCGGACCTTGCGCTTCATACGCGACCACCGGAGTCCGCGCTTGGATGCGCGGAGAATTGCCCACACGGTAGTGCAGCACCGCAACGACGAGCGGCGGGGCCTCGGCCAAGCCGACCCACGTGGAGTCGGTGACCCGATAGTGGTTTTCGGCCAGGCCATTCCGGAAAATCCCAGGTCCCGTCGGAGCGGCGTCCGGGGCCACCTCGACCCGGAACGTGGTTTCCGATTTCCCATCGAGTTGCCCATCGAGTTTCCCATCGATTTGGTGCGTCCAACCGGGAGGAGCGACCATGGAGATGGAGTCCACGCGTACGTCAGCGTTTGCCCACGCGCGTGTGATAACGTCGACGTCGAACGCCTGGCCCGGAACGACGGTGCCGTCGCCGGACGGAAGGCCTTCCGCAACTGCGCTGAACTCCAGGCCCGTGGCGAGCCCGAGGGCCTCTTCGAACTGCCGGAGCTTGATGGCCAACATGAAGCGCGTCTCCGGCGCATCTCCGAGCCGCTCCATCGCGGTCCGCGTAGCAGCGAGTCCACGCAGGAGTGGGGGTACAGTGGCGACGGGGTCGGACACCGAAAAGGACTGGACGGCTTGTCCCACTTCCGCATCGATCTCCTCCAGGAGCGGGCGCACGCCCTCCGGGATGGTTTCCCCGATCAAGTCCGGGAATCCGGCGACGGCCGAGTCCAGTCCGTCGAACAGTCCGGAGCTCGCTCCGAGTCCGGATGCATCGGAGGCTTCCGGCGCCCCGTGGTCCGCGGTGACGGGCAGCCTCTCGTAGAGGTACCGACGGCCGACGGACCGGCGGACCCGCCCGGAGGTCTGCGACCGTTGGAGGCTGAGCCCGTAGGCACCGAACGCCTGGTAGGACTGGCCGAGCCAGGGACTCCAAACCTCCGGATCCTCCGACGCATGGTGGGGCTCGCCCTCACGAACGCCACCGCGGTAGTGTCGAAGGACCTCCCACGGCCGCAGTCCCTCCCGCTCCAGCTGTTCGGGAAACCGGGACGGATCGGCGGCGGCGCGCACGGCCTCGGGCGTCAGAACGCCGGACGCCTGATGATGCCCGTGACCGTCGCGCTCGGAGCCGTGCCATCGAGATACCACGACCAGGGGCCGGTTGATGCGGATGATGCGCACCATGTCCCCGAGTACTCGATCGAAGTCCCAACTTCGGAAGGCCTCGTCGAGCGTCTTCGAATACCCGTAATCCACTGCCGTGGTGAAATACTGGTCGTCCAGGCCGTAGTAGCGGCCCGACAGGCGCAACTCCTCCGATCGGATGAGCCCCAACGCGTCGAACAGCTCCGGACCGATGGCGTTGGCTCCGCCCTCGCCACGATTGATCGTGAGGAGCGCCGTGCGCGCACCCCGACCGCGGGACATGAGCGTGAGCACGCCCGCTTCTTCGTCGTCGGGGTGGCCGGCCGTGTAGAGAAGGCTGGCCGTCGTTCGGAGTCGCTGCAGCTCCTGCCAGAGGCCGGTGGCTCCCCGATCGACCGCAAGCGGACCGTGAGGGCCCCGGTCGTTCGACCGCGTGAGCACACGTTCCGGAGCCGGGGCCCGGCCGATTGGCGCGCGTTGCCCGTCGACCGGTCGAGGAAACCAAATCAGGGCCGAAACGATTGCCAGTGTCGAGGCGCATGGCCGGATATGCCGGGTCCGCATGCGGGCATAGTGGACGCGAGACCGGCGCTGCGCCAACCTGAGCGACGCCGGGCTTGCCCGTGTGTTCGAGTCGTTCGCAAACCAGGGGAGGGCTTCTATGAAACAGTGGTCGCTGATGGCGCTGCGGGTGACGGTGGGCTGGCTGATGGTCCTATGGGGCCTCGACAAGGTCACCAACGTCGAGCACGCGGTGCGAGTCTCGGACGGGTTCTACGGGGGGCTGATCTCCGGAACGACCGTTTGGCAGGTCGCCGGCGTGGCCCAGATAGTCCTGGGGCTACTCGTCGTGCTCGGACTGTGGAGGCGGCTCGCGTATCCAGTGTTGCTGGCAGTCACCGGGATCACGCTGTTGGCCGTGTGGAGGTCGATCATCGATCCCCACGGGTTCGTCATCGAAGGCGGGAACCTGCTGTTCTTCCCCTCGTCTACGATCTTCTTCGCGGCTTTGACGCTCCGGGCGTTCCAGTCGGAAGACGAATTGGCGGTGGACGCGCGGCGCCCTGGCGGAGCCTGAGGCCGACGGGTAGACCCGGTTCGGTCGGATCGGTCCCGTGACCGACGGCGTCTATGTCCTCTGGAGTAGCGGGCCCGACGGCGAGGACGGTACCGACGACGACATCGTGTTCGAGGGAGGTGGCATCCCCAGAGATTGAGCCCGTGCCTGTGACGAAACACGGTGCAAATGCTATACTTGTGGCGTTGACCGGTCGTCTGGTCGGCGGGAGTCGGGAGTTGTAGGTCGCCCCAGCGCGATCCTCAACCCAGGGGGGTGGGTCTTTCCGAAGGGCGACGTTTGGCCTTCGTGCATGAGGAAGTTCGATGCAGTTCTCGCACCTCCGCCCGTTCCCGGGCCGTCGTAGCTTTCGAGCAATTCGTTCCGTCGCCTATGCGGGGCTCCTGCCCCTGAGCCTGGCGGCCCTCTCCGGATGTGAGGCATCCACGGCGGACCCTGCTGTCGTCCGCCTCGCCGCCGTCGAGGCACCGAAAGGCGGCGGTAAAGGAAAGAAGAACAATCAGCCGCCCGTGGCGGATCCGGGCGGTCCGTACTCCACGGGTGACGGCACCGTGCAACTCGACGGCACCGCTTCTTCCGATCCCGACGGTCCCGCCAGCAAGCTGACGTACCTGTGGTATTTCGGCGACGGCGCCAACGGCACCGGATCCACGCCGGTCCATGCGTATGCTTCCACCGGTGAGTATACCGTTACGCTCACCGTCACGGATCGGCTCGGATTGGATTCCGAGCCGGTCACGACCATCGTCACCTACACCGACACCCCCAACGAGCCGCCGGTCGCGAGCGCCGGGGGGCCGTATGAGACGTCCACCGGATCGGTCACCTTCGACGGAAGCGGCTCGTCCGACCCGGACGGGGCGAACGAGAACCTGGTCTACGCGTGGACCTTCGGCGACGGGGGAACCGGAGTGGGTGTGAACCCCACGCACGCCTATTCGTCTCCCGGCGAGTACACCGTCACGCTGATCGTCACGGACGAGCAGGGGCTGGACTCCAGTCCGGACAACACGACGGCGGTCTATTCGGAGGACGGCGGCGGTCCGGGCGCGACGCGCACGTCCACGCAGGCGGGTGCTTGGGGTAGCGCTTCCACCTGGGGTGGGGAGCCTCCTCCGGGCGACGGCGATCAAGCGGTCGTGCAGCACGCCGTGACCGTCGGCTCCGCAGTGACCGTGGGCCAACACTCGAGCGGTGGGGGCTCCCTGGATCTCGACGTGCAGGCCGGGGGATCGCTGGCGGTTCTGCCCGGCGCCACTCTGCGCGTGAAGGGGAACATCGAATATGCCGGCGCACTCCGCGTGGACGCCGGGGCCGCCTTGTTACAGGACGCCCCGACGGGCGAAGTATACACCGTCAACGTGCGGACCGGAGCTCCGTCCAGCGCCGTGATCGAAGTCCGAGGCACCTCCGGGAATCCCGGCACGGTAGACCTGAACGCGGGCACCGGCACGGGTGTGTTGGCGCCTCTGCAGATCGCCGGCAACGGCGTGCTGGACTTCGAGTATGGGGTGTTCCGCGGCGGAGATGCGGGCAACCTCAACCGGGTGCGGGTCCGTGGGGATCAACACTATCGTCTGGTCCACTCACGCATCGAGAACTCCGCGGGCATCTATCAGCTTTCTCCTGTCCCATCCGGTGGGCGGATCACGGTGGAGAACACCACCTGGGTCGGCACGGTGACGGCGGAGTCGCTCCGCCTCAATCGGTGGGATGATCCGTCCGTACCAGGGACCACGCGGTTCGTGCACTCGGTGTTCGACCGGAAGGCCTTTATCGAGGGACCCGATGCCCTGGTGGACGGATGTTATCTGGCGGAGGGACTGATCACGACGGCCGGTGCCACGGTCTATCCGCGTGTCGTGAAAAACTCCTTGGTGCGCCGCACCGCGCAGAGCTTCATGAACATCACCGGCGACTATCGCGACAACATCCATCTGGAAGACCACTCGTTCAGCAATCCGCACGGCGTTCAGGTCAACCTCAACGCGGTGTCGTCCACGATTGCCGGCACGGTCTTCAAATACGCCGGCACGAGCACGGCCGGTGATATGATCGCACCACGGTCCACCAATCCGAGTCCCGTAACCATGCTGGTCTCGGGGAACCTGGTGTTGCCCAACGGCAATGGATCCGGACCTTCCGGCACACTGATCTCGCTGCTCGGGGACCAGCTCTGGACCGTGCGTATCGAGCGCAACACGTATCCAACGCTCGGCTCGTCGGGCGGCATCGCGATTGCCGAGACGTACGATGGGCATGCCGGCTACGTGCCGACGATCAACTCCAATCTGGCGTACGGCATGGGCACGAACAGCGGATCCGTCGTGCACCAGGTGCATTCGGGCATCGCAGACGACTACGTGACGGAAGCCGACTACAACGGCTATCACAACGTCAACGTCGCCTATGACGCTCCGGCGTCCGCGTTCGCCAACTCCCCGGGAAGCAGCGACGTCGCGGGAGATCCAATGTTCGTGGACGCTTCCCGCGACCTCACCACCTACGATCTGCTGCGCGGCGGGAACGGCACCGTGGCCCACCTGCTTTCGGAGGTGGCCCGGATGAACGACGCCGGATTCGATCCGGCCTACTCGCCCGCGGCCATCCGTGCTTGGATCATGGACGGATACAGGCCGCTCAACTCGGCCTTCCAGGGTGCGGGGAAGGGTGGGATCGACATCGGAGCGGTGCCGTTTTAGCAAACGACGGGGTAGCGAGCTGACCGGGTAGCGTTCGTCCGGCTCAGATTCGCTCCAGGACCAGGTCTACGGCCACCAGGACGCGCGTGCCGCCGGCGCCGTCCGGCTCGGTGAGTCTCAGTGCACCGATCAAAACGGTTCCCGGCGTCGCGCCGGCGCTGAATTTTTCGAGAGACAGCGAGCGTGTGACGCCCTCGTCCAGGTAGACCCAGGTAGCGGCCGTGGCCGTCTGCGGACTGAGGTTGGCCTGCTGGAAATAGTCGTCCAGCGTCACCGTCACGCAGGCCGCGCATTCCGGATCGGCGGGATCGTCGAAGGCGATCAGGAGCTCTACCGGCTCCGCCTCAACGGCCGATCCGTGTCGCACGCCCGATCCCGAGCCCGTGTAGCGACCCACCCAATCGAGCGTGACCGGGCGCGGGTCGCCGGGCTTGCCCGGGTCCGGGGCGGCGGGCGTCGAAGTGCAAGAAGACGCGCACAGCGAGGCCGTGAAGAGAACCGCTGTCAGCGTGGTCGGGCTACGAGTCATGACCAAGTCTAGCGGACCGCACCACGAGCCCACCAGCAGCGTAGAGGCGGCAATCCGAAAGTCCTTGACTCGCTTGTGCCTCCCGGCTGCGGCACACGCCCTGCAGCCGGTCGAGCACACACGCGGCGGGCAGCAGGCGATCCCACGCTCTCGCGTGTGCGACGTCCCCTCTAAAATGCCCCGCCGGCCAAGGGAGTTCAGGACGATGACACGGCCCCTCCTTCCGCATCGCTTCCGGCTCTTTGTGATAGCGATCCTCGTACCTTTGTTCCTTCCCGGTTGCCACGACGGGGTCCGATTGACCAGCTCCGTGGAGGGTCTCGACACCGCGGATCCGGTTGCCATCACAGCCACGAACCAAACCGTCGGGACGGCCGAGGCCGGGCCGCGGTTCATCGTGACGTTGGCGTCCGGGCACCGGGCGACGGAAGTGGCCCGAGCCCATGGTATCGTGCCCGAGCACGTGTTCGGACATGCGCTGAACGGATTCTCGGGCAGGATTGCCGATGCCGCTCGCGCTGGCCTGATGCGGGACACGAGAGTCGTCCGTATCGAGCGAGAAGTGGAAGTCCGGGTGACCGGTGAGGTGGCGCAGCCGGTCCAGTCGATCTGGAATTTGGACCGGGTAGACCAACGGTCGCTTCCCTTGGACGGCTACTATCGATACGAGGCGAACGGGCACGGCGTGACGGTCTATGTCGTCGACACGGGGATCCGGTACTCGCACAACGACTTCGAGGGTCGAGCTCGCTTCGGATTCGACGTGTTCGGTCAAGACGGCGCGGACTGCTTCGGGCACGGCACACACGTCGCCGCGACGGTGGGTGGTACGCTTGCCGGTGTCGCAAAGGGCGTGGAGCTGGTATCCGTGCGGGTGTTGGATTGTGAGGGCAAGGGAAGCTCGATCGATGTCGTGGCCGGCCTCGACTGGATCGCGCGGAACGCGGTGATGCCCGCCGTGGTCAACCTCTCCCTCGGAGGAGATCCGTCTGCGGCCGAAGACGCAGCGGTCCAGGCACTGATCGACCGTGGGATTCCCGTGGCCGTGGCGGCCGGAAACAGCGGTGACGACGCCTGTGGTCGGTCTCCGGCGCGAGTGCCGGACGCCATGACGGTCGCCGCCGCGAACTACAAAGACGCCCGGCCGTCCTGGTCCAGCTTCGGTGCCTGTGTGGATTGGTTTGCGCCGGGAGTCAGCGTCATGTCGGCCTCGTCTGCGAACGACGAGGTCTTTACAGTCATGAGCGGCACCTCGACCGCGGCTCCGCACACTGCGGGAGCTGCCGCGCTGTTGTTGAGCGCCACCCCGGACCTCGACCCGGCGTCCGTACGCAGCTCCATTTGGAACGCCGCCACGAAGGACGTGGTCCAGGACGCCCGTTCTGTGAACGCCCACCTGCTGTTCATCGAGCCAATCGACGGGCCCGTGATCGTGCCTCCCCCGGATCCCGATCCGGGCGTCGATCCTCCGCCGTCTCCCGTACCGCTGGTCACTCCGTCGGACGTGCTTGCCGAGTCCGGCACGGGTCGGGTGCAGATCACCCTCCGTTGGAGGAACGTCGAGCCGTCCGCGGCCTACGTCGAGTCGGCGTACCGGATGGCAGGAGGAGACTGGACAGCGACGCTACACGGGCCTTCGGAGCAGTCGTACGTGTTTGCCGGCCTCGAAGCCGGCGCACGCTACGAGTTCCGGGTACGCGCACTTCCGGACCTCGGTGCCGCGCCCCAGGCCGTGCCTTCCGACTGGTCTGCCGTTGTCGAAGCCGTCACCTGCCAGGCTCGCGGGAAGGGTCGGTCCAAACGCTGCCGCTGACGAGCTTCCCGGTCTCGTGAGAAAAGGGGAGGGCACCCGGAGGTGCCCTCCCTTTTCTTCAGTGTGGCATCGGCGGGGCCCGAAGCTCGAGCCCCGCCGGTTGAGGGTCAGGGCGAGCCGCTGGAGTCGTCCTCCGAACAGCCGCCGTACAGGCCGTTGTTGTAGTCGTCCAGGATCTCCGCAATCTCGAGCATGCGCTCAGCATCCTCGCTGTCGAGATCCCGCTTCTTGAGCCGTCCGCCGTCCGTGTCGTCCAGATAGCTCGCGGCTTCCGCAAGCAGCTCGGATATGGTGCCATCTCCCGTATCGACGTCCGGGCTGCCGTTCACCAGGTTCAGCCTGGCCGCAATGTACTGGGCTCCCAGGATGTAGTAGGGATTCCCCTGCGGAGACGTCCACAGCACCTTGAACTCGTTCGGCGCTCCGGCCGGCCAGCTCTTCTTGCCGTTCGGATCGGGAATGGCCGTCCAGCCGTCGAACGTCGTCTCGCCCAGCGCCAGGTAGTCGGCCCAGGCGTCATCGGTCCGTGGACCGTGCCCGTTCCGCATCTGCCGGAACCAGTCGTTGTGCGTCTGCCAGTACCCGCGCGTCAGCGTGCAGGTATCCGGAATGCACTCCGTGGTGACGTCGACGTTGGCGTCGTCGTTGGCACCCGTCTCGTTGATCGTGGCGGTGTTGACGATGCGGTGAGTCACGTCGCACACGAACGGCGACGTGCCGCCCACGATGTCGATGCTGTACGTGAACGACTTGGGCGCGTCGCCGGCACAGGCCTCATTGTCCGCGAAGGACGTAGGCCCGGAGAATCCGTTCACGTCGGATACGGTCACGCACTCGTTGACCTTCGTCACGACGGCCTCGGCCCAGTTGATAGCGGCCATGCCGGACCAGTCCGTGGTTCCTCCCGCTACCGGGCTCCACGTCGGCGGGTCCGCCGTCTCGTCTACATCCGAGATGTAGTTCTGCTGGGTCGCCGTGGCCGTGTTCTTCGTGGCCGCCGGCAGGTCGTCGCCCAGCTCCTCGTCATACGTGCACTCGAACGACTCTCCGGGTCCGAGCGTCTTCGGGAAGACCACGCCCTCGCAGGTGAGGCTGACCGCGGTGCCGTCGTCCAGCACGTCGCTCACGCTGTTGATCGTAGCCGAAAGCGCGGTGTTGTTGGCTACCGTAACCGTGCCGCTGATGCCGTAGTCGTACTCGTCCGTGCCCGTCACGTCGAGCGTGATGCGGTAGTCGATCGTGTAGGCCTGGCCTTCGGCGAGCATGATCTCGAACGGTGAGGCGGCCGGTGCATCGAGCCACACACCGTCGTTGGGATCGTTGGGATCCTGCGGATCCCAGACTTCCTTGGTGATGTCCCAGAGGTACTCACGGGTGAGGCGCTCGTCTACGGTCTTGGTCACCGTGAGCTCCAGGCATTCAATCGACACCTGAGCGTCATCCGAGGCGTCCGCCGGATCCTGCACAGGCGTGCCCGCCACCAAGCTGGCGACGTTGACGTGGTCGCCCTCGTCTTCGTCGCAGGCGAATCGCTCCACGAACGAGCGGGTTTCCCCGTCGGTGAAGCCGGTCAGGTCGATGTTGCCGGCCCCGAAGAGATCTTCCAGGCGAGGATCGGTAACGTCGACGCTCGGGTTCAGAACGGTGTTCACGTCGGGGTCGGAGAAATCGTAGTCCTCGCTGCCCCGGAAGATCATGAACGTGCCGTCGCCCAGATCGAGCTTGACGGTCGCCCAGTTGGTGAACGTCTCCGACCCGTCCGGAACGTCGCCGCCGGGGAAGTCGCCGCTGTAGTCACACTCCAGCGTGTCGTCTTCGTCCATGGTGACGTCGCCGATGTCACCGGCGATCGGGGTCCCGTTCAGGCGGCACTCGCCGATCGTCGCATCGTCTCCCGCACCCGCGAAGTCTCCGGTGAGGTCGTCGATCACGGATTCGAGCATGACCTCCCGGTCGACGGTGAACGTGATGACACCGTCCACCATCGGGTTGGTGTACTCGCCGGTTCCGGTCACGTCGGTGGTGATGTGCCAGAGCACGTCCGCCTCATCCCCCGTGAACATTGAGATCGATGCGGCGTCGACCATCGACTCGTCGTCGTCAGATACCTTCTTGGTAATCTTCCAGGTGTTGACGGCGTCGACCGACGTGTTGGCGGTCTTGGTCACCGTCCCGATGGGACCTTCCCGGACACCCCACTCCGCAAAGGAGGCGTCCATCTCCACCGTCGCGCCGAACTCCGACCAGTGGTAGATGTAGGTTTCGCAGGTCGTCGATCCGAAGGAACACTCCGCCAGATCTGCCGGGTCGATCACCGCCTCGAAGTAGCTGGCGGGCACGAGCACCTGCAGGTCGGAGACCGACTGCCCGTTGTTCAGATCCGTGAACGTGATCTGTGTGTCCAGGCCGTCGTCCATGCCCCAGATGAAGTCGCCCAACTGGGTCGGGTCGGTCTCCAGGTTCCCGCCCATGCCATCGGCGTAGAGCTGAAAGTCATCGAGTGACACGCACGTGGCGTTGGCCCCCGCAGTGCCGCAGATGAAATCGCCGTTGTTGGGCTCCTGGATGTCCAGCAGGAACTCGTAGTAGAGGACGCCGTCTACCTCGATCACCGGGATTTCGCTCAAAAGCAGGTCAGTGGTCCAGGTGGTGGAGGCGTTCTCGTGGTTGAGGAGCTTTCGTCCGGACGAGTTGTGCCCGAACGTGATTCCCCCTGCCTTGTCGAGTCGGACGTAAGGCGTGAACTGACCGGTTCCCGCCTCTCCCACGGCCTTGAGCTCGAACAACGCTCCGTTGATGATCTCCTGGTCTCCCTCGACCAGTAGCGGGTTGGTCGCGGTCGCGGTCAGCAACCCCGAATCCAGCCGCTGATCCGGCGCCGCGATCGGCCCGTCGGAACATGCGGCTACGGTAAGGACGCCTCCGACGAGTATGGCGGTGAGCCCGAGCTTCGGACTCCGCCATCGCGGAGGCTGTGGCGTTCTAGACATGGATCCCCCCCCAGGGTTGGTGCTGTCCTCGGCCCCACGCCGAGGATTCAAGCTGCCCCACGCTGGTTGAGTCAGCGCGGTCGGCAGGTGGTCATGAGCAAATCCGGCCTCGTGCGACGGAACTGCCCACGGTGTCTGGTCTTCCTCCCCCTGGCCCCGATCACCCGGCGGGATACGGCTTTGGTGAATCTAGCGGGGCCCTTTACTTGTAATGCGTGTTTTTTGAAATACTTAGGTCATGACGGGGGCGTAGGCTCCCCCGCGATGACTGGAAAGGTAGGGAGCGTCGGGACGGCCCGCCCTCACGCACACGCGTGAAATCTGCGGATTCGGCTCCAGCGGTGGTTGGCCCTCCCGGAGGCGGGACGGCCCTATCGCAACCGGATTCTGATCGAAACGGTTGTGCCACCGCCGGGGGTGCTTCGGACCGTGACCGCTCCGCGACGTCGCGCAGCGCGTTCCTGCATGATCTGAAGTCCGTTGCCGGTGCTTTGACTACCGGGATCGAAGCCCACGCCGTCATCCTGGATGGTGATGCTCAGGTGGGGGTCGCTGTACCACACATCGATCTCGACCCGCGACGCGTTCGCGTGCTTCAGGATGTTCTGCAGCGCTTCCTTGAACGTCAGGTACGTATCCTGACGTATCTCCATCTTCACCCGCTTGGGCGGTAGGTCTTCGGGGGCCCGGAAGTCGACACGGACGTGCTCGTCGAGGAGCGTTTCGACCGTGTCGCGCATCTTCGCCACAAGGCTGCTTACGGTATCGTAGCGTGTGTTCACCACCCACACCGCTTCCCTCACCCGGTCCACGGACTCCCTTGCGAGCCGTGCAACCTCGGCCAACTGACGGCGCTTGGCCGGAGTGAGCTCTTTCGCGCTCTCCACGACCTGGGCCTTGATGGCCATGGCCGAGAGATTGGCTCCGATATCGTCGTGCAGCTTGCCCGCAATGTTGAGGCGAAGGGCCTGGCGGGCCTTGAGCTGCTGGAGGCGGTAGGCGTAGAGCGCGAAGGCGATGGTGGCCAACAGGGCCAAGCCCAGCATCCGCGCCCAAAGCGTTCGGTACCAGGGTGTGGCGACGAAGACGGGAATGGCGAGGCCTTCCTCGTTCCAAACGCCTTCGGAGTTTCTGGCCCTCACCCGGAAGGTGTACGTGCCGGACGGCACCGAGGTGTAGTGGGCTGCGTTGCCGTTTCCCGCGTCGACCCAAGCCTCGTCCAGCGGATCCAGCATGTACTGATATCGGTTCTGTGAAGGATCGGTGAAGTCCAGCGCCGCAAACGTGAACGTGAAGAAGTTCTCGTCTGGAGCGAGTCGCAGGCCGGAGCGCGCGAAGATTCTCGAGGGGGGTGCCCGCTCAGCGTGAATGTGCAGGTCGGTCAGAACCACATCGGGAGGCATGGTTCGCCTCTCCAGCTTGTGAGGCTTCACGATCGTGAGGCCTCCCAGGCCTCCGAAGTACAACGTGCCATCCGGCGACGCGTGGGTCGCGTTGGCATGAAACAGCGGGTCGCGAAGGCCGGACGCCCTTCCGAAGGTCCAAAAGCGCTCGGTTCTGGGATCGAAGCGCGCCAGGCCGTTGTTGGTGGCCACCCACACATAGCCCAGCCGATCCCCGATCACACCTCCGACGTTGTCGTCGGGCAGGCCGTCCTCGACTCCGTAGGTGCGGGTTTTACCCGTGCGGGTATCCAGCGCGATCAGTCCACCGCCTTGGGTGCCCACCCACAACGCCGTGTCTGCAGCGGGCCACAGGGTGAGGATCCATCCGTTGGGAAACGGCTGTGGCCGGTCTCCAACGGAATAGCTGTCCATCTCCGCCCGGTCGGCACTGATCGAATGCACGCCGCCCGCATCGCCCGTGGCTCCGAACCACATCTTCATGCGGGCATCCTCTACCACGGGCCAGATGTAGGACTCGGCCGGTCGCCAGGTCCCGGAAGGTCCGGTGTAAGAGACGAACTCCCCACTGGTGTCGTCGAACCGCAGCAGGCCCTCCCCCATCGTGCCCATCCAGAGCTGCCGCTGATGATCCACGTACAGTGCGCTGACGTCGTCGTCGGGAATGCGGTGCAGGCCTGCGCCCTGGCGGTAGCTTCGGATTCGGCCGCCGGCCAGACGATGCAGTCCCGTGCCGTGTGTGCCGACCCAAAGAGACCCGTCGTCTGTCCTGGCGAGGGCGAAAATGTCCGACCAGGTGCCGGGATCGAGCCGAATCGGCTCTCCCGATTCGGCCGCGGCAAGCCGCAACAGCCTCCCTCCCATTCCTCCCAGCAGGAGCGAACCGTCGTCGTCTCCCTCGATCGCGACGACCCCGAGCGGCCGGATCTCCCCGGGGGCGGCCAGCGAGCGATTGCGAATGGCCTCCCGGTAGGGCGGCAGCTTGCTGAGACCCTGCCAGGTGCCTACCCAGAGGTTCCCGTGCTTGTCCTCGAGTAGAGAGAGCACTAGAGCGTGCGGGATGGATCCTGGAAGCCCATCGGGTTGAAACACCGACGCCCTGCCTGCGGCCGTCCGAACCAGGCCACCGTTTCCGCCCAGCCAGGTTACCCCGTCACCATCCCGAAGCGCGACCCGTAAGCGCTCTGTCGTGCCACGGACGGGCCGGTCTGGAGGGGTGCCGACCGCCGGTGTCGGTCGCAGGGTCAAGTAGGCCAGGCCTCCGGGATCCGCCGCAACAAAGGCGGAGTCGTCCGCAAACCAGGTCAGATCATGCACCCGCCCGCGCACCCTGCCCACCGGTGACCACGTCCACCCGTTCTTCTCGGGAGTGCCGGCCAGGATCGACCCGTCCTCTCCCCCCACCCATAAGCGATCATCGCCAGGTGCCTGACTCACGGCGGACGGGCTGAATGGCTCGTCCGCCGTGAGGGCAGGAGGATCGATCCACCGAGCGCTCTCCGAGGCCGGGTCGACGACCGCGATGCCATCTTCCAGAGCGGCCACCACCCGTCCATCCCGGAGCTCTATCATGTCGCGGACGGCCGTTTGCCAGGTTCCCGAGCCGTCCAGTAGCGGGATGGGGCGAAAGGCGTCCACTTCCGGTGCGTAGCGCGCCACACCACCGGTGGATGTGCCTACCCACAGACCGCCGTCGGCACCGACGACCAACGCCGTGATGTATGCGCTGGCCAGTTCCCCCTCTCCAGCCTCGTACACGCGAAAGCCCACGCCGTCGTACCGGGCCAATCCGTCTTGGGTGCCGAACCAAAGGAACCCCACGGAATCCTGGGCCGACGTCATGACCGAGGACTGTGGCAGGCCGTCGACCAGGCCTACGGTCTCGAACCAGTACTCCTGCGCTGCAGAAGGCGTTGGCGCCGTAAGCGCGGCCAACGCCGCGAGCGCGGTCGCCAGACCCCTTCGGTCAGTCACCGCCGGTCTGACCGGTGTTCGTGAAGATCGGGTTCCCTGCGTATCCGTAGACGATGGAGCGGAGGATACGATCGACCGGCGGCGGGTCGGCCACCTTCGGGACGAAGAAGCCCTTGTTGGTCACGACGATTTCGCTGTCACACCATCCATGGGCTCGCTGCGGGATCTCGAGATGATCCCATACCCGCAACGCCATCGCGTCGTCGAAATGGGTTTCCAGTCGATCCGCCACCAGTGCCTTGAGGCCGTCCGAGCTCTCGAATCGCTCTCGGTAGAAGCCGCCGTTTCCGTTGGAGTTGAGCCCTTCCAGCCAGATAGATGCGATGAGCCGAGGGAACAGGTTCATGATAGAGCGATAGACTACGCCCGTCGTCCACCAGTCTTGGTCCGTGGCGCCGCCGGTCTCTTCTTCGAACCACTGCAACCAATTGTCGTGTACCCGCGACGGACCGGTGGGCGTCGATATCTGAGGCAACGGAACCTGATAGGTAAACCCTGATCCGGTTGGCAGAAGGCCGAACCCACCTGGCAGCCCGATCGGCGGAGATCCCGTTTGCCGATACTTGTAGAGCTCCATCATCCGGACGAGTCCTCGGTGCAGAGCCCCTGCAGACTGCTGGCCGTTCGCATCCACGAACGGGTCGTTGGGAATGAAGATGTGGACGCCTCTGCCGTGGAGCACAAAGTCGTATCCGTTGTCCACCTGCATGTAGATCGGCACCCGTTGGGCCGGTTCGTCGAGGTAGTCGATCGCGATGCGACAGTGCCGTTGAAACGTACTTCCCCTTAGGCCTTGGCGATGCGCAACGGCGTCGTCCATGGTCTTCACCGCATCCCGATACGCTTCGGGATCACGGGCCGCGGCTTCGCCGAACGCGAGTGTCTTGAGCACCCGTGTCAATTCCTTCAAATCGGCTTCCGTGAACTCCACCGGCTGGCCGTCCCTCAGGTCCGACGTTGTGGCATCGGACAAAAACGTATGGCCTTCCCAGAGCCTCGCGGCTAAACGTGGCATCAGGTCTTCCCACAGGACGTTGAGCACGCTCGTGGGCACGCACCAATCCGACCGCCGGTGCATCGATGCGAACTTTTCAGATTGGCCGCCAAATTGTTGGTACTGTGCTGGGGTGCCGGACGTGTCGGTCATAGGATCCTCTCCTTCAGTGCTTTTACGACGGCTTCGGTTCTCGAGTGGACGTGCAGTTTTGTATAAATGTTGCGGAGGTGTGTGTCGACCGTGTGGGTGCTCAAATAGAGTGACTTCGCAATCTCTTTCTTGGTCTTGCCTTCAATCAGTTGCTCGAGAACGAGCTTTTGCTTCGACGTAAGGTCGTAATCCCGTTGTCGAGTGCTGAACCGTGAAAACAAGCTGAGAACACGCCGCGCGATGGCGGGCGTCATCGGTGCGCCGCCATTCTTCACCTCACGCAGCGCGGACAGAATACGCTGCGGTGTAGCCGTCTTGAGCAGATATCCGCTCGCGCCAGCACAGATGGACTGGAAAATGCGGTCGTTGTCTTCATGAATGGTGAGCATCACCATCTGCGTGTTGGCAGACTCGCGGTGCACCCTCTCCACGACCTTCGTTCCGCTCATCCCCGGAAGCCCGATGTCCACCAACATGAGTTCCGGAAACGGCCGATCCGCCCTGTCGTCGAAGAGCTCTTCACCCGACCCGACCGCACGTCCGCAGCGAAGGTCGTCGGCTTCGTCGATCAACTCCCGAATCGTGTCCCGATAGTCCACGTTGTCCTCGACGAGCCAGACTGTGGTTGGCGTTGTTCGGCCCCGAACGTCCGGCTGCATGGACGGCTCCTCCATCGACGATGATGCACGGCGTGAAGACTCGGCGCCCCGCCCGGTCGCCGGTCCGGTGTCATGGCACGTGGAACTCCGATTCCAACGGGCTCACAGCCAAGCTAAGGCGCGCGGGGGAGGCACGCCTTCACGCGGACGCGGGAGTTTTGTCTCAACGGCATCGTAGGTGGTGCGCTGGGATTCGGCAACCAAGGTCATGCCGTTCAGGGACTTGCGTTTTGCCTGCGATTCCGGCGCCGACTCGGTGAGGGAGTAGGCCTAGACGAACATCGAGACGGGGTTCAATTCTCCCTCTAAAAGCGTGCGCTCCATCCACCCGATCTGCACCGGGATATCGTAGAGCCGACCCGGACCGGTTCGGCGCCAGAAGTGACGCAGGCCGGGCGCAACCACTTTGACGACCGAGAGCTTCACGTCCGGCCTGGTAAGGTCGTGTGCGAGAACGTCCACCCCGACGCGGGTAGCCTGCGAAACGCAGTGAACGAGGATCTCGGTCAGGTCTTCGGGAAGGTCTGCGCCCGCGCCGGAGCGTGGAGATTTGTCCTTGGCGGGCTCCAGATAGGGATGCTCGGTAACGGTTGCCGTATCCCACCACCGTAGCGCGTCCGCAAACTCGGGAAGCATTTGGCGCTCGCGTTCCGCAGGCGACCGCAGGACGGCGGGAAGCATCTGGTTGAGCTCCGAAAGCGCGCGACGGACGGCGACCGCGGGGTCGGGGTGGCAACCGAAACCGAAGATGACGTCGTCCGGGGGCGCGTCCACCCGCGCGGAGAGCGCCGCAACGCACGGGATGTCCAGATCGGTCGTGAGGTCGAGGGCCCACACCCGACGTTCGATGGTCGGGTAAAAGTCGATCACCTCTCGCACGTACGGATCCTCTACCGAGTCTTCGAGGTCGAAGGCCGGCACTCGCGCCCGGTTGTACCACCAGAGCGCGACCGCGTCTCGTTCGACCAATTCCAGGAACCCCTGGAGCATGGCCTCCTCGGGGCAGTTCCCGCCGGCGAGGCCGTTGGAGTCCGCCCGAGCGAAGCGACGCCCGTCTCCCGTATACCCGTGGTACAGGAAGGAGCTGGGAGCCCAGTGAATTCGGTCCGTTACGAGGGATTTCACCGGAGACCAGCTCAGCACCTGATCTTCGTACGGCTCCGGGACCCACTGAAATCGACCGGCCAATCCCGAATTCCACGTCCCTCGACGCTCGTATTGGTCCGCGCTGAAGAGTAGCAGGTCCCGCGGGTGAAGCGCCTCGTCCCGCAGCTCCGACGCCCGGGCTCGGCGGGTGGGCTCCGTGCCCCGATATACGGCCGAGAATCGTTCCAACGATTCGCACAGCGCGCTCACCCGTGCGTCCAGATCGGTCACGCCCTTGCCCCCACCGCGGTCTCGGGCGTCGTGTTTCAACGCCGTGACGCTGGAGGCCGCCAGCGTTCCCGCATGGTTGGCCGTGTACACGTGGATCAGGGGCGAGGCGGCGACGTGAACCGGCTCGACGCGACGCACGGCTCCCATCAGGGGATCCACCAAGGACTCGAACCGGCCCAGGGTCTCACGAGGCGAGCAGATCCGGTAGCCGCCGCCCGATCCGCCCACCCGCGTGCGAGAGCGGAGGTCGAAATCCGCACCTGGCGGAACGAGTGTGGGATCACCGCACGCGGGACAGTCGGGAAGGGTGGGAACCGAGTGCCGGGACGGCGCCCCTCCCAGGACGGGCAGCACCTGGAGCGTGGCGCCCGCCCCCGCCGCCTCCACGATGGCGGAGGCCAGGGTCTCGAACGCGGCTGAAGGCATGGTCGGCCACAGCGAAAATACGCCCGCGTCGCGCGGCGTCCGGAGGGCCATCCCGACCGCATCTCGGAGCAACGAGCGCATGAGCGCGTGGGCGGAGAAGTTCACACGAAGCCGCGATTGGAAGCACGAGACACAGACGTCCGATGTCTTGGATAGCGTGGGCCCGATCCACGCGGTCCAGGCGGCCACACGGGCCAGCCGCACCGTGCTCCATCCGCCGTCGAGTAGTGAGGCAACCTTCGAACGGAGCTTCGGCTCCAGGTAGTCTTCGGTGAGCAGCAACACCTCGTCTGAACTCATCGGCACGACGGCCACGGGTTCGGAGCCGCGCAGTCTCCACGCGTCTCGCAGGCGGCCGGCGACTTCGTGTCCATCCGGCGCCGGTTGATCGGACCAGGACGGCTCACGCTCGGTCAGCACCTCGTCCTGGATCAGCCGCAAGACGGCGAAGTGGACGGTCTCGGGACGTTGGTCGGCAGAGAGCTTGGAGGCCACGTCGAACGCGGTGGAGGTCCCGTCGACGCATCCGAGCACGTCCGACGAGAGCCCGCCTTCCAATAAGACCCAGTCCGCGTCCGCCACCAGCAGGATCGCGCCGTCCGCCTCGACCTTGTGCGTAAAGCGAGGATGAATGCGGAGCCGAGGGTTCCGGCGCTCGGAGGGAGGGACTGGGGTTTGCATGCCGCGTCAGCGATTCAGCCGGTCGCCCTTCTGGAAGGGCAACGCGAACTGGTGCACGACGTCTTCGTCCCGAGCCGGGTCCGCGACGTCGACCCCGTACTCCACCTGTCGTGGGTCGCCGTAGACGAACGTTCCGAACATGCGGTCCCAGACGGACAGGATTCCACCGAAGTTCATGTCGGTCCAGGGTCGCTCCACGTGGTGGTGGAACTTGTGCATGTTCGGCGTCACGAAGATCCAGGACAGCGACGCATCGAGCCACGCCGGAGGATCCACGTTGGCGTGGGTCAGGAACGTGAAGAAGATCGTGAGGATGCGGTAGAAGACGTAGAACGCCAGGGGGGCTCCGGCCACCGCCATGCCGCCGAGCGCAAAGACCTCGCGGAACGCATAGTCCCCCGGGTGAAGCCGTGCCCCCGTAGTCGCATCCACCTTGGTGTCGCTGTGGTGGACTACGTGGAATCGCCAAAGCGGACGCACGTGGTGCAGGAGATAGTGCGCGACGTACTGCGCGGTGAAATCGAGGATGATCAGCACGATCATCAGCTCGGCCCAGAGGGGGAGCTCGATCCAACGGACGATTCCGAAGCTCGATCGACCGGTCCACTCGGCCACCGCCAGCGTCGCCGCTCCGAACAGCACGTTGATCAGCAGCGTGGTGCCCAGGAAAGCGCCGTTCACACCGGCGTGGCGCCACTTCGCGTACTTGAGCGGAACCAGAGGATAGCTGCCTTCCAGCACCCAACTGAGGCCGAGGCAGACCAGGACCCACAACAGCTTTCCCCAAGTGGGCATCTGCTCGAAGAACGTGAGAAAAGCTTCCACAGCACGATTCTCCTGACGGGGGCGGGCCGCGGGCGCCGGTGCGCAGTGCGGATCCAGGTACTAATCTACACAGTAGTTATCGCAACACCGGCTTGGCCGAAAATCGTTTTCGAGGAGGATGGACGTGCGTTCGTTTAAACCGACGTGGATGGGGATGATCGGCGCATTGGCTGCGCTAACCGTGGCGCTACCCGCACAGGCTCAGGATCTCGACGGCGAGTGGACCCTCCACCTCAGCGCGGCGGAAGGCTCCCACACGTTTTCGATCACACTCACGGTCGACGGGGAGTCCATTGTCGGAACCGCCGCGGACGACGAGACGTTCACCGGCACCTTCGTGGACGGCGCGATCGAGCTGTCGGGCGACCACTACGTCGGGGAGGCCGGATACAGCTCGACGCTCGAGATCTCCGGGACCTTCGAGGACGACGAGATCACGGGCACCGGAAGTTGGGACACGTACATAGTGGACGTGCGCGGGGTGCGGAAAGCCGAAGAGGGCGCCTGACGGCCGAACCGACGGTCACGCCTCGGCGGCGGACCGCGCGTCCATCCACGAGAGCAGCACGAGCACGGAGGCCACCGCCGCCAACACCGTGACCGGCCGAGCGGTGCGCAGCGCCCACAGACAGAGCGGCACGGCTGCCATGGTGAGGTACCACGGCCAGATGGACTCGCCGGACCGCCGGAGCCCGAACACGATGGTGCCGAGGTAGAACAGAATGCCCGTGCCCAGTGCCAGAAGCCCGGCCGTCCCGAGCGGGTCTCCCGGATGGCCCACGGCCTCTTCGAGCGCGACGGCAATGGCGATCACCCCGCCGACGAGGAACACGTGTGCGAGGGAGTAGTGGTCCCGCGCCAGGTGGCCCCGCCGCCGTGGGTCGATGCCGGCAAGCCATTCTTCGAGAGCAGCGCGAGCACGCCCGAAGTACGTCCACCAAAGGGCGCAGACCAACGCCACGGCGGTCCCACTGATGGCGTAGAACGTGGCGCCTCGCTCAAGCGACGCGAGGCTGTTGCCGGTCGCGATCAGTGACTCGCCCAACGCGATGATCACGATCAGCCCATGCCGTTCGGTGAAGTGGCCCGTGTGTACCGTCCAATCTCCGTCACCGGCACGCCATACCGTGAACAGGTCGAGGAGAATGGCGACGAGCCAGCACAGCTCGCGAAGCGGCGAGGCGAGGAACGCTCCGACCAGGACCGCGGCAAGGCCGGCAATGGACCACGCGGCAAAGCCGACGATGGCCCGTCGGTTCTCGTCGCCGGTGGAGACGAAGAAGAATAGGCCGATCCCCAGACAACGAACCACCACGTAGGCCAGCGCGAACGGAATTCCGGTCGAGCCGAAGGCATCGGGCACCGCCTCCGCGAGGAAAAACGCGGCGGCGGTGGCCACCAGCGTCACAATACGCACCGGGCCGTGATCGGTGTTGGCCGGGTTGAGCGTCCATGTGAACTGCGTCCACGCCCACCACACCATCCACAAGATCAGCGCGGCATGAGCGGCGCCGACCCAGGTCAGATCGTGGGCCAGCAGGTAGGTGATCTTCGTGATGGCAAACACGAACACGAGGTCGAAGAACAGCTCGACGAACGTCGCGCTCTGATCGTGCGAGGCGAGCCAAGACGGACGTGCGGTCCCTTCGGTTCCCAAGGATCGCTCCGGTGCTGGGGGAAGCTGGCTGATGGGCCTGCCAGGCCCGACGAGGCTGAGGATCCAACTCAAACGTCCAACCGGATGGGGCGCAACCACTATCCTTCCGGAAAGCGGCTCCATGTCGCTCCACGAGGTGGCAGCGGCGAGACGTCGGAGGTATGGTCCCGCGACCGTTACCTGTCGATCCCGGGGATGATCCGATGCGCCATTCTGCCTGGCTCGGTGCCGTGATGCTGTTCGCTTGTTTGGCCGCTGCTCCGGCCGTGGCCCAGGAGGCGTCCTGGGCCGTCGATCACGCAATGATCGCCAAGATCCGCGAAGAAGGTCTGCAGCGGTCCCAACTGCCCAATACGCTCTCCTACATGACCGACGTGCTGGGGGCGCGACTCACCAACTCGCGCGACATGGAGCGGGCCCAGCTTTGGGCGATCGAGGAGATGAGCCGGATCGGGCTGGATGACGCACGACGCGAGCCCTTCATGGACTACGGGGCGAGCTGGGACAATGAGTTCGTCTCGCTGCATCTCATGGAGCCTGATTATGCGCCTATGGTCGGGTATCCGATCGCGCACACGCCGGGGACCGACGGAGCGCTCCGACTCTCGGTGGTGATCGCCGACGTTCACACCAGGCAGGACCTCGACCGCTACCGCGGCAAGATCCGGGACAAAGCGGTGCTGTCCACTCCCCCTGCTCGCGTCGACCGGGCGCGCTTCGCCACGGGGACACCCCGGCGCACGGACGAGGAGATGCGGGCGCTCGCGGAAGCCGTGATCGTGCCGCCTCGTGGGCCCGACCCGTACTTCTCCCGCCTTTATCCGCCGCCGCCGAAGAACCCCGACCTGCTCACGGCGGCGGAGAAGCTGGAGTTTTACGTGGACGAGGGCGTCGCGATGGTGCTCGAGTCCCGTAGCGGGTGGCCGGGCGCGGTGCGGGGGTTTGCGAGGCCCGGCGCCAAGGTCGACCGCTGGGACCGTGCGGCGACGCTCGGCTCGGTGCCGATCGTGGCCGTCACGCCCGAACACTACAACCGCATGTATCGCGTTCAGGCGCGGGACATCCCCGTCGAGATCCAGGTCGAGATACGAAACCGTCACGGAGAATCGGTGACCCGGGCGCACAACGTCCTGGGGGAGATTGCCGGGTCCGACCGCGCAGACGAGCTCGTGATGTTGGGTGCGCACTTCGACACCTGGCACGCGAGCCCGAACGCGTCGGACAACACGTCCGGCGTCGCCGTCATGCTCGAGGCGATGCGTATTCTCAAGGCGGTGGGGATGGTGCCCCGACGTACCGTGCGGGTCGCGTTGTGGTCGGGCGAGGAGCAAGGGCTCTGGGGATCGCGAGCCTACGTGCGCAAGCACTTCGGAGATCCCCGGGACGGCGCCTCCGGCACCACCGAGGCGTACGAGAAGTTTTCGGTCTATTTCAATCAGGACTACGGCCCGGGCGAGTACCGGGGCATCTGGCTCCAAGGCAACGAACACGCGCGTGTGCCATTCGCCGCCTGGATGGAGCCCCTTCGCGACCTGGGGATGACGACGATCTCGGTGCAGCGGGTGGGCAGCACGGATCACGTGCCGTTCGACGACGTCGGCCTTCCGGCCTTCCAGTTTCTCCAGGCACGCGTGGGGGGGACCGGCGGGCACACGAACCTGGACTTCTTCGACACGCTGCCGGTGGACGAGCTGAAGAAGAACGCCGTCATCATGGCCGTGTTCGTGTATCACGCAGCCATGGCGGACGGGCTCCTTCCGCGGGCGGTCCTACCCGGCTAACGCCTCGTGTGCGGCGTTCAGGGCCTGAAGGATCATGCGGCCCTCCAGGTCCGCAAACGCCTGGGGCTCGCGGCCAGCGGCTTCGATGATCGCCCCGAGTGCCTCGAGCCCGTCCGGCGCGCTCGATGCCTGGCGGATCGCCGAGGCGACCCGATCCATCGCGGGATCCGACGCGGGCGCCAAGGTGCGCAGCTCTTCCACACGATCCAACAACACGAGCGCCGCCGCGCCGAGCAGGTCGAGCCTTCGGAAGGCCGTGCCGCCGTCTCCCCGGAGTACGGCTGCCGGGGTTCCGTCGATGACGGCGTTCCACTCGGCTCCCGAAGCCGTCGTGCCGTCGATTCCCGCAATGGCGACGCCCAGCAGGAATCTCTGAAGGCGCTCTTCAGGGCGATACGGCTTCCCCTGGCCCAGGTGCTCCGGCCAGGTCAGGGCGGTGCGGAGGTGCTCCATGGCCGCGCGCGGATCCGACGCGAGGTTGTTCAGCGCAGCCATCGTGTGGGCCTCGACGAACAAGCGGTGGCTCGAAGCGGAGTGCTCGGACGGCAGAACCTGAACCTGATCCAAGACTCGGATCGCGGCCTCGGACCGGGAGGTCTCGTTCAGGGAGCGGGCCAGCAACAGGGCCAAGTTGAAGTCACCCGGGAAGCGCCGGCGGGCCGCTTCGGTTACGGAGATGGCTTCCTGCCACCGGCCGGCGTCCTGGAGGAACCGGATGAGCGGAATGTGGGCCGTGCGACGCTCCGGCTCGAGCGCGACGGCGCGGCGCAGGTCCGTTTCGGGGTCGAGGCCGGCGGCGCCGTTGGCCATGGCGAACGCCGCTCGCGACGCGTAGAAAACTCCGGCGTCGGGATCGCTTCCCAGGGCAGCGAAGATCGGCCCAGCGTCCGCCGATCGGTCCAGGGCCCAGAAGTTGAGCGCCAGTAGGGACCGCCAGGACCAATGGGCATCGCGCGCCGCACACCACTCCAAGACCGCAATGGTCTCGGGACGGTAGGGGAACACGAAGGAGGGATCGGCGCCGCCCGTCAGGAGCGACTCGTCGTCGGCCAACCACGCCGCCCACGCCCGCAGGAGAGGATGGCGCCACCGGGACATCCCGAGCTCGAGCACGGCAAGCGCGTCGGCGTCCCGACCCCTGCCGTGGTATGCGATCGCGAGCTCGAGGATCTCCTGTTCCGGGTACTCACCTCGGAGGTCGTCCAGGAACGCCTCGCCATCGGCCGGGTCCGTCGAGCTCAAGTACCGCTCCGCCGCCACGAAGTGGTGGAGTGGATCGACAGAGAGGAGGTTCGATCGGTGGTGGGCGGCGTCGGCATCGTCTTCCCGGATTCGGGCGATGATGGCCAGAATCTCGGCCGCGCTCGGGTTGTGCCGGTCGTAGTCGAGTGCCAAGCGCGCGTAGCGGTTCGCCTCGGCCGGATCGCCGGATGCCAGGGCCAGCTCGGCCAACTCGACGTAGGAAGCGGACCGAAAGGCGGTGGAGCGGGCGGACCATCCGAACGCCTCGCGAGCGTCCAGGAACCGGTCGATCGCGCGGTAGAGGTTGCCGGCGATGAAGTTGGCTTCGGCGTCGTAGGCACGTAGACGGAGCGCCTTGTTCGCGTGCCGAAGACCGTCCCGGTACTCCCCGTTCCGGAACGCGAGGTCGGCCAGGCCGAGCAGCGCTTCCCGATTCCACGGTTCCTCCTCCAGAACCTGTCGGTAGAGGTCGCGAGCGTCGGCCAGGCGTCTTCCGCGCACGAGCTCCTCGGCGGCAGCGATGGTCCGAGTGGTAGCCGGGATGGGGTCCGGAGCGTCCAGCTCGGTGGTGAACGGACGGGCCAACCCACGGGCGTCCGGATCCGAATCGTACCGCAGGCCCAGTCCCGGAAGCTCTATCACGACATGCGGGCCTTCGGGGCGACTCCGTCGAGCCGTGCCGTCGGACGGAATCACCGTCCGCTCGACCACGTCGAGCACTTCGAACGCCACGGGCTCGTTCGTCGTCTCCAGCCCATCGACGCGGATGCGGAGCGTGTCGGTGATCTCTCGAAAGGCGTGGGCGCGGATTCGGATGCGGTCACCCGATCGCTCGACGAACAAGGCTCCCTCTCGTGAGGCTTCGCTCAGCCCTCCCAGACCCTCGATGGGAAACCACGTCTCCGACCATCGGTCCGTCCGTCCCGGGCCGAACCCGACCTGTGAGATGGGATTCACCGCCTCGGACGGGACGTACTGCACGAACAGGCGGCCGGCCTGGAACTCCATGTATTGGCCATCCGCGTCGGTCAGCAGGTCTTCCCAGATTCCTCCCTGCCGGGACAGCGCCCACAGCCAGATCTTTTGGCCCGGCATGTCCTCGTAGCGGGACCAGTGCCCGAAGCCGTAGTCGGACGAGCGATAGTACCCTCCGAAAAAGTCTTCGTGGGTGCCCACGACGTGGTACGACTTGCTGCCGCCGAACCGGTTCTCGTCATAGACGGCCAGATCGCGACCCTCCGGGTCGACCGGCCATGCTCGACGTCCGCCGGGATGCTCGAGGTAGGCGTTTCCCGGCACGGTGAGCACCAGGTCGTCACGGGCCGGTGCCGCGGCCGTCATCCAGTTGTAGTAGGGTTGCTCCGAGGACGTGGGGTTGGTCCACAGTGTGTGGGTCTCGAAGAACGCGCGGTCCGCCGGAAGGCGCACCTCCACCCGCCAGTGGGTTCGAGAAGGAAGATCCATCGCGCCGACGACCACGCTGGCGCTTCCGTCTGCATTCTCCCGCGTGACGTAGTCCACCGGCGTGGCGGTGGCCGGTGTGTGGCCCACGACGCCGAAGTTGAACTCGATGCCGCCCGAGGTCCAAGGTCCGCGAAGGGCGATATTGCGAAACTTGAGGACTTCGTTGCGATAGATGAACTCGTGGCCGGTCCGCTTCACCCGTGCGCCCCACACCTTTCCACCCACTTCCGGCAGTACCCAGACCTCGATCCACTCGTTCTCCAGCTTGACCACGGTCCACTGCCGGGCTTCGGGCTCGTGCGCGTATCCTTCGAAGCGATGGTAGGGATACAGCCGCGGATCCGAGGCCAGGATCGGGAGGGGGTTGGGCTCGGAAAACGGATACGTTTCGATGCTCCGACGCTCTTCGGTAACGCGTGATCGGCTGACCTGCGCGGACGTCGGCCGGACGGCGGACGCTACCGCGAGCCCGATCGCGAGCGGCCACACGATGCGGCGTAGCGAAGGAGTCATGCCCGGTGGGATGGGTTGAGTGTGACGCGGCGCAGCACGCCGCCGGGCGCAACTTGGGCTCGCGCGCGGAGGGGCACAACGCGCGCGGCCCCCGGCCGTCCCGGGGCCTTATTTACCGATCGGCACCGGCGGCCTCACGAGCATGCGTAGGCGATGTCGCGTGCGGCTTCCTCGACATCTCCCTTGGGACCCCTGACGTCCACTCCGTCCTCATCGACATCGAGTCGTCCGGCCATGTACTGGATGACCGTGTCGCCTTGCCGGGGCTCGTAGATGAAAACCTCGATGATGTCCCACTCGTCCGACAGTTGGAACCGCCAGAATCGGCCGGGACGCTCCGCTCGAACGAATCCGTCACGCCGGTTGTTCTCCGTGACGCGAAATCCCCGGTGCACCAGCTCGTCCACGACGCAGGCCTGGCTGGAGCGGGGAGACAGTCTGCTCTGAACGTCGAAGACCTCGGGTGACGAGCACCCTACGAGCAGTAGTGCCGCCGTAAGTCCGGCGCTGCCCCCGAACCGCCGTCCACTCTCCGAACCCCGTCCCCTTCGCATGCCTGCCTCCCCCGGTTGGTACGTGACTTTCCCGTCTCAAGGGAAGCTTCCGTGCCAAGATCGCGAGGGCAGAGAAAACTCAACCATCATAGGGGCGATCAACGGCTCGCCATGGAGGGTGCGGTCCTGCATCTGTCCTCTCGTCAGGACAGTTCGGTGAACACCGACGTGCCGCCGCCCGGCACGGGGGCCGCTACCCCGTGAGGTTGAACTGGCGGGTGAACTTGAGGATCAGGGAGCGTCCAAGCGGTCCCGAGCGTTCGATGCCCCGCGAGAGATCGTCGATGCCCTGCGTCTCGTTGTAGACGATGAAGAGACCCGTGCCGGCGGTGTTCAACCACCCGAAGCGGACGTTGGCCGACCAGGTATCGATCTGGTCCGAGTACTGGATCAACGACTGGACGTAGACTCGTGGCGTGAAGAAATACCCGAAGTTCACGCCCGCCAGCGTGGTCGCAAACTCGCCCTCCGCCAGATCGACGTCGTTGTAGGAGAACCGGAGCGACGTGCTGAGGCGTTCGTTCGGTCGTAGGGTAAGCGTGGCGTCCGTGCCCCGCCGATCTCCGGAGAGGAAGCTGCCCACCGTCCAACGGGAGTCGAGCGCCAGCTTGGCCGAGCGATTGGTATTGAAGACGATGACGGCCTCCCAGCCATCGTACGTGCCCGGCGCCACCGTGACGTCCGTGCCCGGGATGGTGAACGGATTGGTGAGTCCCTCCCTGGTCCAGTTGGTGCCGGTGTGGAGCTCCGTCCCGTTCGGCCACTGCCAGTGTGTATCGATGTGCCAGCGGCCCGACTCCTCGAACCCCCGGGTCAACTCGCTCTTGCGGGAGCGGAAGGTGAAGTAGGAAACGTGGGGCCGAATCTCCCGGAGCCCGGATTCGGGCCGGATGTAATACATCCCGAAGAGCTGGTAGTACCGATGGCCCGACCGCGGGAGAAATCCGACTTCGGGGTTGAAGTTTTCCCCGATCTCCTGGACCGTCGCGTTGGCGCGCACGCTGTGGCTGGTCCACCCGGCGGTCACGTCCCACGCGTCGGTGCGGCCTTGAAGGCCCGGAGTCTCCGTGCTGCCGTAAAAGGATGACAACGTGAACGCGTCGCCGATGCCCAGCCGGCCGTCCATCGCATAGGTCCGGTTGACGTCCCCGTCGCCGGCTCCGTTCCGCTCGACGAACAGTCCTCCCACACGAGAGCGGCTCGGCAGCTCCTTGGCCAGTCGCACCACGGAATACGCGTTCGACGGCTGGACGAGGTTTTGGCCGTCGGTCAGCTCGTCGGTGCGGATGTGGAGCAGCCCGACGTTGAGGCCGGCCAGTTTTCCGGACAGACGCCCACCGCCCTGGATCGGCACCGGCGTTCCGTCCGCGATCCCGATCCGCCGACTGAAGAACAGGTCCGCCCCGCCGGCCCCCACCGTGAACAGCCCGGCGTTTTCCAGAAAGAAGGGACGCTTCTCCGGGAAGAGCAGGGAGAAGCGGGTCAGGTTGACCTGCTGATCGTCCACTTCCACCTGGGCGAAGTCGGTGTTGACGGTCAGGTCCAGCGTCAGGCCCTGGGTCACCTGGACCTTCGCTTCCCCGCCGAACTCGGCGTCGGAGCCGAACTCGGTTTCGCCGGCCTCATAGTCGCGCGCCGTGGATCCGAGCACGTATGGCGTCACGGTCGCGAGGCGGCGGAACGGAGGCTCGATGCCCTCCAGCTCTCCTGCGAAATCGAGCCGGTAGAGGTTGAATTCCCGCGGCACGGGAGCCCAGAACGACTCTTCGTTCAGGCGCCGGACCCTCCGCGCCACGTTGAACCCCCACACCTGGTTGTCGGAGCCGTACCGGAGCGTGCTGAACGGAATGCGGAACTCCGCGTACCACCCGCGGGAGTCCCGTGAGGTGACGACCGTCCAGCTTCCGTCCCAGTTCTTGTTGAACCCGCCGCCGGCGCCGGCCTGGAATCTCCTACGGTTACCACCACCCCCACCACCCAGGAAGAACCCGCCGCCGCTGCCTTGGTTGGCGATCTGGCCGTCGTATTCGATCCCGGCCGGAGTGGTCCCGAACACGAAGCCGTTTTGCTCGTCACGATAGGTGTCGAGCACCAATAGCACCGCGTCGCTGTCCTGGACTTCGTAGTCGCGGATCGCCTCGCCCGGCACGATTCCGCCGGCTTGGGAGTCGTACGCCCACACGCCCACGTAGAGCGCATCCCGGTCGAACGCCACCCGGACCTCGGTGGGCTCCGACGCCGGACGTCCATCCATCGGCTCACGCTGAGTGAAGCCTGCCATGGCGGGCACGCTTTCCCAGACTGCATCGTCGAGTTGGCCATCGATCACGGGCGGCGTGTCGATTCGGATAGCCCTGGCGGCCGCTTCCACGGTGCCCGAGCCGACCGTGGGCTCGGCCTGCGGGGACAGTCCCTGGCCGGCCAGTCCTCCGGGGAGGGTCCAAAAGACGGCGATGGTCACCAGAGAGATCGGCAGGATCTGCTTCTTCATGCTCAGAGCTCGTTGAGATTGTCCGGAAGACAAACAAACTCGCCTGGTCGGCGAGGATGCGCCACGCCCGCGCGGCCGGCCATGGGCCTCGGGAGTATCCCGATCATCCATCAAAGAACCCGCGAATGTCCAGGATGCGACCGTCCACGTCGAGCTCACCGGTATCCCACCCCGACGCAATCGGCATCCCCGAGCGATCCAGGATCTCCCATGCGAACCGGAAAAGCGACCCGGTTAGGGATACCGGGCTGGACCGCACGACCGTCACGCCGGTCTGCTGCTCCTGAAACCTCTGGATGTGGTCGGACAGGGATTCCGGGCCGTGCACGCGTCCGGTCGGATCTCGGTACCGTCCCGCGGGCGCCCAAACGCGTGCGAGCGTGAGGGCACGTCGCTCGGCGTTCGTCTCGTTCCACGCGGAGGCATACTCGTCCACGAGGTCCGTGAGCGACGCGGGCGGGCGGGGCAGGTCGGGATCGACCGAGAGGCCGTGCACGACGCCGGTGCGCATGAGCCGCTCCAGCTCGTCCGGCCGACGCGGCAGGTCGGCGGTCAGGTTCCTCGCGCCGTCTTCGGTGACGAGGATCTGGTCTTCGGTGAAGACCGAGAGTTGGCCCCCGTGGTTGTAGTACCAGGGCTCGACCGTGAAGACCATGCCCGGCCGGAGCGGCTCGTCGGTCATCACGGGATCGCCCGTGGACAGCCCGAGGTGGTGACCGAAGAACAGACCTACCTGCATGAACGGCTTGGCCTCGGCCGGAATGGCCGCATCCGCAACCGACTGTAGCTCGGCCAGCGTAACGCCGGGCCGCACGGCTGCGATGATCGCGTCGGCAACGTCCACTTCCATGTCGAGGACCGCACGTTGTCTCTCGGTGAACAGTCCGCTCACGGGAAACGTGCGTCCCACGTCGCTCACATAGCCGTCCAGCTCGCATCCCACGTCGAAGATCACGAGGTCGCCGTTCTCCATCTGTCGGTCTCGGCGATCGTAGTGCGATGCGAGCACTCGCCAGGGCCAGAGGGAGTTGGGGCCCGATTTGATGATCGGGGCGTACGCCGCGCGTTGGCTGCCGTCCGACTTACAGGCATCCAGGAACGCGCCCTCCAGGGCACGCTCTCGGACTCCCGAGCCCACGCTTCGTGCGGCCCGCACGATGGAGCGAGCGGTCATGCGGGCCACGCGTTCCATGGTGTGGATCTCACGTTCGCTCTTCACCGAGCGCAGCGCCGCCATCGTCGGGTAGCCCGTATCGAAGCGAACGTCCGGCCACGCCCTCATGGCTGCGCGGATGGTGCCGACCACCTCCTCTTCGTGGGCGAACAGCGAACGTTCCGTCTCGACGAATCCGGCGGCACTGCCAGGGTTGACGAGGACCGTCACGCCCCGCTCCGCCAACGACTCCATGAAGTCGCCGAGCTCGGAAGCGTCACGGATATCCACGTCGGAGGCCCAGGCGCGAATCTCGGGATCGGACGTCAAGCGCCGACCGGGAAAGTCGTTGGGCCGACTCGCGCTTGCGAACCGGTGATCTCGCGCCGGGACGAAGAGCGTTGCGGAGCTGCGCGGTCCGTCGACGGCCAGGATGGACTCGGGGAGCTCGAGTCCCACGAGGTAGCTGAAATCGTCGAGCTGCCGAAAGGTCTCTCCGTGGCTGAGCCCCTGACCGGAAAACGCCAGGAAGACGGCGTTCGACTCTTCCACATGAGCCAGAAGGGTAGCCCGCCGATCCTCGTACTCACTTCCGGGAAACGCAGGCGTGTCCCACTCGAAGAGCGGCTGCTCGGGGGTCTGGCCCGCCGCTGCAGGCGGCAGGCAAAGAGCGGCCAGGAGCGCGAGCTTCGGTCCCGGCCCACGCCGCTCCGCTCCGCCTCGCAAGCCGGGCGGCGCTCCATCCCCGGCGGTCGCCGGACCTCTGTCGCGGGACACTAGACGTTGAACCGGACGTGCATAATGTCGCCGTCCGCGACCACGTAGTCTTTCCCTTCGACCTGCATCCTTCCCGCCTCCTTCACCGCTTGCTCGCTCCCAAACTCCATGAACACGTCGTACGGGGTAACCTCGGCTCGGATGAACCCCCTCTCCAGGTCGCTGTGGATTCGTCCTGCAGCCGCACGTGCCGGGGTGCCGCGCCTGACCGTCCAGGCCCGCACCTCGTCCTCTCCCACGGTGAAGAACGAGATCAGATCCAACAGGCCGTACGCAGTCCGAATGAACCGCGTCAGCGCGGATTCCGACAGGCTCATCTCCTCGAGGAAGGCCGCTTGGTCCTCTGGATCCAGGGTCGCGATCTCCGCTTCCACGCTTGCGGACAACACGAGCCCGGCGCCGCCCATGGACTCGATCTCGTCCCGAAGCTCGGCGGCCATGGGCTCCGCGGCCCGATCTTCGTCTTTGTTCACCACGACGAGCAGCGGTCGGTCGGTAAGCAGCCCGTACCCCTTCAGAAACCCGCGGTGAAGCTCGGTGGGCGACAGGATGCGGAGCGGCCTCTCGGCCTCCAGTGTCTCGACCATGACCTCGAAGGCGGCGATTTCACGGGAGTCCGCCCGCTCTTTGCGTGCTCGGTCCAATCGGCGTTCGACAATGCCCAGGTCGGCCAGGATGCACTCGGTATGGAATGCCCTCAAATCCGCCAAGGGGTCGGGATCGCCGTCCACCGCGGGATTCGTGAAGTCGCGGAGCACCAGGCAGAGCGCTTCCTGATCTCGGATCTGCTGAAGGCCCTTGGGCGAAAGGCCCTTCTGCTCCGCCCCGTGCTCGCCGGGCACGTCACAGAAGTTGATCTCGGCGTAGGTCGTCTTTCTGGGTTGGAATACTCGGCTCAGCGCATCGATGCGAGCGTCCGGCACCTTGACGATGCCCAGCCGCACCTGGCCTCCGTACCCAACGGGGACTTCCATCCCGGTCATCGTGTTGAAGACCGTGGTCTTTCCGGAGCCTGCGAACCCGACCAGACCGAATTTCATGGACCTCGGGACGTGGGGGAAATCGAAGCGGCGGACGCCGGCCCGCCGAGCGCGAAAGCGTCACACGTTAACGCGACGGCCGGACCTCGGGAATCCGTCGAAGTCCCGGACCCGACGCCATCGCCGCTTTCCTACAGAGCCCCCCCTCCGCATCCTCAGTCGTCGACCGGTGCCGACTCCATCCGCGAAGACCAACCATGCCCGATCCACGTCTGGAGCTGATCGTCCATCACTTCCATCCGCCCAGCGGCGCCAAGCTTTGGCACGGCGGACCGACCGTGCGAGGGGCGTTGCGGGGAGTGTCGGCCGAGGTGGCTGCCTGGAAGCCCGCGCCCGAGCGGCACAGCATATGGGATCTGACCCTCCACGTAGCGTACTGGAACTACGCCGTGAATCAGCGAATCACGGGCGGAGCCAAGGGACGCTTCCCGCGATCTCCCTCCAACTTTCCGTCGCCTCCGGAGGAGGGGAGCGAGGCGGCTTGGCGAAGAGACCGCGCCCTGCTCGACGAGTGGCATCGTAGGCTGCTGGCCACGCTGCGGGGGCTGGATCCCGGCCGGCTGGACGACCCGGTGGGGAAGGGAACCTATACGGTCGCGGAACTCGGCACCGGAATCGTGTTGCACGACGTGTATCACACCGGGCAGATACAGATGCTCAAGCGTCTGTGGGCGGAGCGGGACGCACTGTAGCGATCCGCTGCGGGCGGCGACGGAAGCGTCCCGGCCCGCCGTGCTCTTGGATAGGGGGCGACGGACCGGGGAACCCGCGGGTCTTCAGTTTATGCGCTTGACCGTGAAGTTTCCGTGGAGGATGTCCATCGGCTCGAGTTGGACGGGTGTCTCTCCGGTCTCGCAGTATGCCCGTCCCACTTCCGGAGCGGCGTTGCGGAAGGCCAGCAGGCTGGTGGTCTGATCGGGGTCGCCGGATCGCCCCGCGCCATTGTCTCGCACCTCCATCGCGAACGCGGTATTCGGCAGAAAGGTGGTGAACCTGGCGTTCGTCACGATTCCCGAGATCCGCGCGGACCGACCGTCGGGAGAGATCGTCAGGCAGTCCAAGTCGCCATGGAGGATGGTGGCTCCGGCAACGATTTGCCACTCGCCCTTGGTGTCGCCGTTCCACGACTCCTGCGCGGTGAACGTCAAGCGCCGGAGCCCGAAGCCCGGCGGCGGAAAGAACTGGAGGTGGGCGCTTCCCGAGGCCAGCGCCACGATGCCGGCATCGTTCATGGCGGCTGCGGCCAGAACGGCATCGTCCGCTGTAGCCGGGGACTCCGTGGGGACATCACCGCAAGCAGCGGTGAGCAGGATGACCAGAAGCCCGGAAAGCTTCGCACGTGTGAGGGTAGGCATGGCAATCTCCGTTGCTCGATAGGTACCGATCGATCACTCCACGACGGCGCGGAGTGGTCGGGAGAAACACCATGCTCCGGGAGCGCCCGACGGTGTATGGTCCAAAGATTGGGAGTTCGTGAACGTTCTCTGGCGACCGAATGCCGATGACGAAAGATCCACACTACCTCGCGCTGGAAAATCTTTACGCGGCCGCCCCCATCAACGCCTTCTACAACCCCACCATCGAGGTCACGCAGTCGACGGCCACGATCGAAATTGCGGTTGCGGAGAAGTTCTTCCACGCGGCCGATGCCGTACACGGCTCGGTGTACTTCAAGATGCTGGACGACGCCGCGTACTTCGCGGCGAGCTCGCTGGAACGTGAGGTCTTCATCCTGACCACGTCGTTCACCACCTATCTCACCCGGCCGGTTTCCGCGGGCACGCTTCGGGCTGTGGGCCGGGTCGTGAACCGCACGAGGACCCAATTCATCGCCGAGGCGGTGGCCTACGATGGGGAGGGAAACGAAGTGGGCCGTGGGAGCGGGATCTTCGTGCGGGGGAAAGTGCCCTGGGCGAAAACCCGCGGGTACGCGTCGTCGTAGCCACGCGACGTGCCGCCAGCGTATCGGCGAACAATAATTGACATGCTAATAATTTACATGCAAATTATAAGCTCGTCCCTATCTCCGTGGAGGCGGATGAAGAAGTCGGCCCAGCAGCGCGCCGCGATCTCCTTGATGGGAGCCGCCGGGCGGTTCCGGCGGCAGGCACGGTGCATCTTGGAAGGACACGGGATCAGCTCGTCACAGTACAACATTCTTCGGATTTTGCGCGGGGCGGAGGGCGTCCTCCCCATTATGGCCATTCGCGACCGAATGATCGATCGGGAGCCGTCCATCACCCGATTGATCGACCGGTTGGAAGAGAAGGGCCTGGTCCGTCGCCAACCGTCTCCCGAGGATCGCCGCAGGGTGGACTGTTCCATCACCGCGGCCGGGCTGGCGCTTCTGGACGAGCTCGACGATCCGGTGGATGCCACGGATCGTCGCCTCATGAGCGGCCTCACCAAGACCGAGCTCAGGACGTTGACCGAGCTGCTCGATCGGGTGGCGGTGGAGGAGTAGGGGACGTAGGAAGAGCGTCGCGGTCAGCTTCCGTGTGGCAGATCGCTCCTACCTCGGCCCGCCCAGCCGGCCACCCGCGACCACGTTCGGCAGCTCGCGCGCGATCCACGTCGAAAGCCGGTGTGCTCCCCTTGCATTGAGGTGATCCCCGTCGCTCCAGTTCCCGTAGTCCTCGATCAGGCTTTGAGGAGGGTAGAGAACCGACCCGAGTCGTTCATAGCGTTCGGCGAAGTACGGATGTGGCCGGGGAGGGGCGTTGTAGTACGGCAGATACAGGAACACCAGCGACGCGCCCGCCGCGTGAACCTGCTCGGCGAGGATATCGAGGCTTTTCAGTGACGCGTGGAACTCGAAGCCCCACCAGGCCTCGGGAGTGAACACAGGTCTTCTCAAGGCCTGCAGTCGTTCCGAGGCCTGATCCATCTGGTCCTGCGTCAACGTCGTGTCCGGCGGATCGAACGGCGTGCCGCTTTCGGTGCGCTCGCAGGCGGTGGCCGCCGAGTTCGCAGGGCCGTCGATCATCTTCCTCAGGTTGGCCTTTCGGGAGCGATAGAACTGACCCAAGTCGGACATGAGGCCGGGATTCACCGGAGAAAAACCACGAAGGAACTCGCCATTGCTCGCGATGACGGGGCCGATCGGATGGGTCTGACGGGCTTCCCGCTCCAACACTTCGACCACCACGACTCTGGGGCGCTTCCGCTGTAACAGGTCGTTCACGACGGAGACGTGGTGGCTGCGTCCCCGGCCTGGGAACGCCAGGTTGACGGCCGCAACCTCGGACTGCTCCGTCGACCAGGATTGCGAGAGCAGCGCGTCATCGACGCCCAGGTAGGTGTGGGACGTTCCGATGAACGCCACGTCGACCGGAGCGGGATCGACGAACAGCCGGCAAAACACCCATCGACTCTTGTGCGTGTCGGGACCCTGCAGGAAGTGATAGCCCGACCCGCCCGAATAGGGGACCAGACAGAGCACTGCCACGGCGGCGACGAGCACCGCACTCAGGAATCCGATGACGCCAACCAGGAATCTACGCACGCCGGGGGTTCTCCATGGGTGTCGGTCAGAATTGGAAGTAGATGAACGTCACCGGTTCCGACGGACTCAGCAGGATGATGCAGAGCGCCAATCCGGCAAACAGGATCAGCCGCGGGGCGGGTGGCAAACGGACGCCCATGAGCGCGGCGTCTTCTCGACGGCCGATCCAGTCACCTACCAGAAGCGCGAAGATCCCGAGCAACGCGATCGGGCTGTACAGGTGGGTATAGTCGCCGCCCCCCCAAGGATTGCGGAACAGTGAGAGCAGGTATCCCCACGCCTGATCGATCGACTGGGCTCGGAAGAATATCCAAGCCAGGCAGACGAGAGCGAAGTTGGTGAGCATCTGGAACAGCTCCCGGGCCGACGGGAGCATCGACTCCCGCGCCACCGCGTCCAGATAGCGTCGGTTTCTACCCCACAGCAGCAAGGGCAGGAAAAACAGCGCATTCAGGAGACCCCACACGACGAACGTCCAGTTGGCGCCGTGCCAAAGTCCGCTGATGAGGAAAATGGCCATGACGTTCCGCACTCGCAGCACCGGTCCACCACGGCTGCCTCCGAGTGGGATGTAGAGGTAGTCGCGGAACCAGGTCGACAGCGAAATGTGCCACCGCCGCCAGAACTCCGCGATGTCACGAGAGAAGTACGGCTGTCGGAAGTTCACCATGAGGCTGAACCCGAACAGGCGCGCCGTACCGATGGCGATGTCCGAGTAGCCACTGAAGTCCCCGTAGATCTGAAACGCGAACAGCACGGTGCCCAGGGCCAACACCGGGGGAGGCAGCGACTCGTAGTTCGCGAAGATCTCGTCTACGATCGGCGCGCAATTGTCCGCGACGACCATCTTCTTGAACAGGCCCCAGAGCATGAAGAGCAGCCCTTCGTGCGCTGCCTGTGCGTCGAAGCGCCGGTGCGTGTAGAACTGGGGGAGGAGGTCCTTGGCCCTCTCGATCGGACCCGCGACCAACTGCGGGAAAAAGCTGACGAAAGCGAAAAACGCCAGGATGTCTTTGGTGGGATCCATCTGACGCCGATAGACGTCGATGGTATAGCTGAGCGTCTGAAACGTGTAGAAGCTTATCCCAACGGGGAGGATCAGCCCGAGCGTCCGGGTGTTCAGCGTGATTCCGACGCCCGCGAACGCGGCGACGAGCGACTCCACGAAGAAGTCGTAGTACTTGAAGAAGAAAAGAAAGCCGAGGTTGACGGCCAGACTCGTGAGCAAAGCGGCTCGCCGGAGAAGTGGCCGGTCCCAGCGCCCGAGTGCCCGGCCTGCCAGGTAGTCGACAACCGAGCTGACCACGATCAAGATCAAAAACCGCCAGTCCCACCATCCGTAAAAGACGTAGCTCGCCGCGACCAGGAACAGGTTGCGTAGGGCGACGCGACGCGCGAAGACGAGCCAATACAGCCCGAAGACGATCGGGAGAAAGATCAGGAATGCGGTGGAGTTGAATAGCATCTGGACTGAGTGGCTCGCACGAATCCGCTGGCCGAACCCCAGTCAGCCGATTCGCCTCCGCGTGCGAAAGTCGGCCATGGGATAGATGCCGAGGATCCGTATTCCTGTCGTGAAGAAGCGTAGCTCACCCAAGGCCAGCTTCAGGGAAACGTCCTCGGGGTGACCTTCAACGTCGGCGTAAAACTGTGTTGCGGTGAAGGATCCGTCCACCATGTAGCTTTCCAGCTTGGTTAGGTTCACGCCGTTGGTCGCGAACCCACCGAGGGCTTTGTACAGCGCGGCCGGCACGTTTCGGACCTGAAACACGAAAGAGGTCATCGTGTGTTCGGTGCCCGGCTCTGTGGCGGCTCCGGATCGCGACATGACCAGAAACCGCGTCGTGTTGTGATCCGCGTCTTCGATGTTTTCCGCCAGCACGTCCAGTCCGTAGATGGTGCCGGCCAGGCGGGAGCCGATCGCCGCGCATGCCGGGTTCGCTCGCTCTTTGATCCTCCGGGCCGCCCCGGCGGTATCACTTGCGGGATGGGCCGTCAGCCCGTGCGCCAGAATGAAGTCGCGACACTGTCCGAGGGCCGGCGGAATGCTGTAGACGTCGGTCACGGCGTCGAGCGTCGTGCCCGGAAGCCCCAAGAGCTGCATCCGGATGGGCAGGAACACCTCGTTGACGATGTAGAGCCCCGAATCAGGCAACAAACGGTGCACGTCCCCGATGCGTCCGTGGAGCGAATTGTCGATCGGCACCATGGCCAGATCGGCGAACCCGGATCGAACGCTGGCCAACGTCTCCTCGAAGGTGGCGCACGCCTGCGGATCCATGCCGGGGTACGCGGCAACGCACGCGGATTGGGAGAACGCGCCGGGCTCTCCCTGGTAGGCGATGCGTCCCGGGGTAGCGCTAGTTCCCTCCACCCCTCGCCCGCTCCGGCCGCCGCCAGCGAATGGGAGGCGCCGGCTCGGCCTTGAGCGTCACCGCCTCCGTTTCGAGCAACCGGAGCGCTTCCCGCACGGCGGTCTCCAGTTGTGGATCGCCGCCGGCGATGACGTCCGCCGGGTCGTTGCGAACCTCGATGTCGGGCGCGATGCCTTCGCCCTCCACCGCCCAGTTTCCGTCGATGTCGAAGAAGCCGCCCCGTGGCGCCACGAAACGCCCACCGTCGATCAGGGGAGGCGTGTCCCATGTGCCGACCAGTCCACCCCAGGTCTTGGTGCCGATGAGGGGGCCGACGCCCTTGAACCGGAAGAGGTAGGGGAGCAAGTCGCCGCCCGATCCCGCCCGCTCGTTCACGACCATGACCTTGGGTCCCCAGAGGCCGGCCATCGGCTGAGTGAACGGTCGGTGGTCGCCGGCCCGGGAGTTGAAGTACCCGGTGAGCTCCCTATCCAGTACCTCGACGATGTAGTCGGCCGCCGATCCCCCGCCGTTGTTCCGCTCGTCGATCACGGCACCCGCCCGATCCTGCTGCGCGAAGTACATGCGGTTGAAGTACGTGTATCCGCCCTGACCCGTGTTGGGGAGCCACACGTAGGCGAGTCTCCCACCGCTCATCTCGTCTACCCTGCGTTGGTTGTCGGCCACCCAGGCCCAGCGGCGGAGCTGCCCCTCGTTCGCCACCGGCTCCACGACGACGTCACGCGCGCCCTCGGCGTCCGGTCGCTCATTCACGGTGATGGTGATCGTCCGTCCCGCCGTGCCCTCGAGCAGCGCGTAGGGGTTTTGCGGCGCCCGGAGGTCTCGCCCGTCGACAGCCAACAGGTAGTCGCCTTCCGCCACGGCCAGTCCGGGCACGGCCAGGGGGCCGGTCAAACCCGGAGTCCATGACTCGCCGGTGTAGATCTCGGCGATGCGATAGAACCCGTCCGCCTCCTCGAGATCGACTCCCAACAAGCCGGTGCGGGGGTTGTCGAGGTCGGGGTAATCGCCTCCTCGCACGTAGGAATGCCCTACGGCAACCTCGCCGCTGAGCATGTCCAGGAGGTGGTTGAAGTCCGAGCGATGGTGCACGTCGTCCAACCAGGGCGAATACCATCTCCACACGTCGTCCCAGGGCGCGCCGTGCACGTTGTCCACGTACAGGAAGTCCCGCATGAACCGCCACCCATCCCGCAGCATCTGCCGCCACTCGGCCTCCGGCTCGACCTTCACGCGCATGTCGCTCAGGTCCAGGTTGCCGCCGTTCGCGGGTTTCCGGTCGGTGCCGACGATGCGCCAGGCACTGCCTTGGCGGGCGAGCAGCTTGCTGCGGTCATGTGATGTGACGATCGACGAGACGCCTTCCAGAAACACTTCGGCTTCCCGATCGGACAGCGCGTATTTGTGGACCGTAACACCCGACTGATTCGGGACGGACTCCATGACGAACACGCTGCCCTCGGGCCCGGATTCCAGGCCGGTGTAGTTACGGAGGGGCAGGCCGGGCGCGTCCACGATGCGGCGCTCGATCCCGTCGAAATCGATGGTCACGGTGGGCGTGCCCTCGTCCGCGTCCCGTTCCGCTTCTCCCGACTCGGCTCCTTCGCGGTCTGCTTCCTCGTCGCTCTCCGGAAGGAACGGAGACGGCGAGTCGTCGTCGAGTAGCGCCAGGTAGAGCGCTCTGGTCACGGGCCGTTCGTAGGACGTCATGTCCAACCACCCGGTGTTCAGCCCATAGTCGGTCGAGGCCAGGAAATAGAGCATCCGGCCCGAGGCGTCCCAGCGCGGAGCGGTGGCGTCGGCCATTCCGTCGGTGAGCTGGTGAGCGCGGTCGCTCTCGACGTCGTAAACGAAGATGGCGCGTAGTTGATTGTCGAGCCGGCGAGTATAGGCGATCCAACGGGAGTCGGGCGACCAGACCGGGTTGAGAGACCGTTCGGGATGTGCGAACCGGTCGGTGTCGACGTGGGTGAGACGCTCCGAATCGAGGTCGATCACCAGCAGCCGATAGTCGGTGTCCGTGAAGGCCAGCCGGGTGCCGTCCGGAGACCACTGGGGCGCGAAGTAGAATGTGGGATCGGGTAGCTCGATCCGGCGCGGACGCGCACCGTCCTGCCCCGCGATCATCAACCCGTATTCGCCGTCCCGGTCGTTGAACCACGCGATCCGCGATCCGTCGGGTGACCAGGCCGCGTGGCGGTCGGCGACTCCGGGAGAGCGGGTGAGATTTCGCCAACTGCCGGATTCGGCGGGGACCGAGAGGAGCTCGCCTCGATGCTCGAACAACGCCCGCTTGCCCGTGGGAGACAGCCGTGGGTTCTGTAGCGCGTTGGATCGTACCGACTCCCAGCGCGACCTGGCCCAGTTGAGGTCACCGGCGACTTCGATCTCCAGTCGGCGGGTGGTACCCGTGGCCGGATCCAGCTCGTGCAGATATCCCGCCTGTTCGTAGACCACCACCCCGCCGCCGGCCCCGAGGCTCTTCACGTCGAAGTCGGCGTGGAACGTGTGCTGGGTCAGATCTTCGGTTGCGGGATTCCACGACCACACGTTGCTCGCCCAATCCCTCTCGGACATGAAGTAGACCACGCCGTCCAGCCAGACGGGGTCCATTTGGCGCTCTCCCTCCCACGGCGGCGTGCGCCGCTCGTAGGTACTCGTCGACACGACGCTCACGGGCTGGGCTTGGCCCCCGCGGTAGTTTCGCCACTCGGGATCCCAGAATCCGATCTCCTGGTACGCGAGCCACTGTCCGTCCGCGGACAGTCCGCCCAGGTACGCCTGCGGTATGCCGTGCGCCACGGGAAGGCCGCCGGTGCGTGGCACGGTGAAGAACTTCCACAGTCGCGTGGGCTGGCCCTCTCGGCCCGATCGGAAGAGAACGTGCCCATCGGGAGTCCATCCCTGGACGACGTCCTCGCCCGGATGCCAGGTCAGGCGTTCAGGCTGTCCGCCCGTCGCGGGCATCACGTAGACGTCGGTGTTGCCGCCATACTGTCCGCTGAAGGCCAGCCATCTGCCGTCCGGCGAGAAGGCGGGATCGGTCTCGGCCCCTTCCGAGCTCGTCAGTCGAACCGCTGCGCCTCCCTCACGGCCGACCTGCCAGAGGTCGTTCGCGTGCACGAAGACGATGGATTGATCACGTACCGCGGGCTGTCGCAAAAAGCGCGTGCCCTGGGCCTCGGCCATCGCGGGAACGAGTAGGGCGGCAGACAATGAGCAGCACAGTACGGTCCGCGGCATCATGACGATCTCTCCGAGCGGGTGTCCGGCACGCCGGCGTGCCGTTGCAACGTCTTGCGATCGTAAGGCCGCTCGGGGCGGCGGGGCCAGATCCGGTGTCAGCCGATTGTGTCGGCTACCGGCACGGCGGCCGAGTCCTCCACGGCGGGCGCGCTTGCGGTCGAGTCGGCCATCAGGGAGTCGAGTGCCTGCTCTCCCACCGTCGGAGCGCCCTCGAGAAGCTCCTCGGGCGGTGAGGCAGCCGCGTCCTGCCCGGCGGGCGGAGCCGATCCGGCCAGCAGGACCTCTCCAGTAGCCGGATCAACGGTGACCGGCGTACGCAGCAGCGCCCGATCGCTCATGCGTCGAATATTGGGCGCGAGCGTGGTGGGCCTCCGGAACGGCTCGTGTCCCACCAGCTCGCCGGGACGGAAGTGATGTTCGACCACGTGGAACTCGAACGGCTGCTCGGACGCTCCCTCGAAGTCGAGGAGCACGTGGGTGTCCGGCTCGCCCCAGTGCTGAATGACCTGCACGGTTTCGGTGGCATCGAGGGGGAGGCCGTTGACCGCGGTCACACGAGGTCCACCCTCGGGCACCGTGAAGGTCATCATCTCCGCTCCTGCACGGGACCTGAACGCGAGGCGCATCCGGCCGGTCGATGCCGCAGTCGAATCCTCGGCCCGGAAGGCCTCGGGGAGGGGCACATCGCGGAAGTCGGCGGGAGCGGTCGCGTACTCCACCTCCGTCCCGAAAAACGGCTCGAACGAGCGGGCCGAATCGGTTTGCGAAACTCGGTCCTCCACCCAGGCCCGCGCTTCCGGACCGGACGCCGGCGAATCCGCCGGGTCGGTCAGCCACATGGCCTCTCCGCTGGACCGATCCAACGCGTAGAGGAGGGTCGAGGGCGCCGGACGATCGTCCGTTGGACGGCTCATGAGTAGGCCCGCGCCTACCAGCGCGCCTGCGACCAGGGTCGCCAGCGCCGGTGCCCACCATCCGTTGGGCTCCCGTGTGATGTCGACGAGCGGCAGGCAGCAGAGCAGTCCGATCACCACCAACACCGCGAGCACGGGGGCAATCGAAACGTTCATTGCCAGCCAGATCAGCTCCGTCAGAGGCACCAGGAGCACGAACACGGGAATCAGCAGGGCGAGCAGCAGGACCCAGCGCACGACGCCCGCCCGCCGCGCCCGGCCCACGCCGGCGACGGTGACGGCTCCCAGGAGACCGGCCAACACCGGCCACTGGAGGTTCATCGCACCCAGCGGCACATACGGCCCGGCCGCCACCGCAGCCAGTCCCGGAAGCGTGAGCGCACCCGCCGCCAGCTCGGAAATCGAAAACCATCGCTTGAGCACTCCGAACACGACCGACGTCACCGCGAAGCTCGCGAAGGCGAGGCCGGCGACGTACCAGCCCTCCGAGTGGAACAGGCTTCCGTGGAGCTGGCCCGACTCGACGTGAAATCCGGGAAGCAGGCGGGTCATGGCGAACCCGACTCCGGCCGCTGCCGCCAGCGAAACCAGGGAGGCGAGGACGCCCACCATCAGGCCGGACACCCTCGCGCCGGCCCGTCGGGCCGCCATCCATACGAGGAACAACAGAATCAGGACAAGCCCGCTCAACACGTAGACGATGAGCTTGGAGTAGGTGATCAGCCCGACGAAGGGCACGCTGAAGTACACGACGTCCGGAGCCGACACAGACTGGAGCTCGAGGCCTCCCAGGTGCCTGAGCATCGCCAAGGCCTGGTTGCCGTGGTGCTGCAGGGTGGCCGGCGCCAGGTTTTCCGGAGAGTCGTACACCTGATGGTACACGTGCGCATTGCCCACCCCTGCGAAGTTGACCCCTTGCCGGCCGGCTTCCCGGAATGGCGTGAAGTCGGTGTCGTTGGGCATCCGCTGGTAGACTTCGTACGTGAGCGAGTTGGCGAATGGCCGGGCGACGGCCTCGCCGAACTGCTCGACGATCCATCCGTTGTCGGTGCCGGTCTCGAACATGATCGAGGGGCCCGCGCCGCCCCGCATCTCGACCGAAATGACCAGGGCGACGTCTTGCATGGCGGCGTGTTGGTTCACGAACGCCCGGGCGCCCAGGAGACCCAGCTCTTCGGCGTCGGTGAGCAGCACGATGACGTCGTTGCGAAGGGGCTCGCCGGTGCTGAGCGCCCTCAGTGTCTCCAGGACCGTGGCAATGCCGGCTCCGTCGTCGCTGGCTGCCCGGGAGAGCTCCCGGCCGTCGTAGTGCGCCGTGATGAGCACGGACCCGGTCGATCCGGAGCCCGGGATGTGGGCTACGATGTTGCGAACCGTCGCGGCGCGGCGGAACGAGCCGCGTCCGATGACCTCCGTGGCGGTTTGGACCGACGGCTGAAGCCCCATGCTACGTAGCTGGTCGAGCAGGTACCCTCGCACGCGGGCGTGCTCGGGAGATCCCGGTGGGTGGGCCGCGCGGGCGATCTGCTCGACGTGGACCATCGCTCGGGCGGCGGAAAACGCCTCTTCGGGAGCGTTCGCTCCCGTCGGAGCCGGCTCGGCCCGATAGGACGAGACGCCCCATGCCAGCGCCACCATCAACACCAGCGTGAGCGGACCTCGGAACCCTCCCGCAGGCGGAGACGGGGCCTTGGCGGGCGGAGTCTTCGGGGTCGGCTGCGCGGCGCCGGGCTGCGGCTCGGCCTCGGTGCGTGCGGGGGCCGGCTTCTCGACCGTGTCCGCATCCGGTCCCCGACGGGCGGGCGGCGCCTCCGGCTCGGCGCCCGCTTCTTCCTTCGCGAGGTCCGCCTCGAGAGCCTCCAGCTCCTCGGGCGAGATGCCCAGCTCCTCCCACGAAGGGATCTCCGGTAGATCGTCTTTGCCCATGACTCGTCTTACCTCCTAATCACGGAATGTCTTCACCGGAGCCGTTTGGAGCCACCTCCGTCGCCCGAACCCGTGGCGAAGCGGGGTGTGCAGTGGCACCTTGGTGGCCGTGAACACTCGACACTCGGCGTTGGCCGCGGTACTGGTCCTGGCCTGCGCACCCGGCACGCAAACGGTTCCGGCACCCGACTCCGGAACCGACTCGAACACGCGTCTCTCCGCTTCCGAGCTCGTCCACCTCCACGCCGCCCATACCGTACTGGGTTTGGAGGACCGGCGTTTCAACCACACGACCTACTGGCGGTCGGTCGGTCCGTACGTGGGGGGCGCCGTGACGAGCGCCGTCGAAGGACGTTCGGCCGAGGGGCGCGAGATCAGGCGCCTGTCGTTCGGATCGGGGCCGGTGACCGTGCTGCTCTGGTCCCAGATGCACGGCGATGAGAGCACCGCGTCCATGGCGTTGGCCGACATCATCCGCTTTTTCCACGAGTCGCCGGACCACCCGCTGGCGCGCCGGATCGGAGCCGGAGCGACCGTGCATATGATCCCCATGCTGAATCCCGACGGCGCCGAGCGGTTCCGTCGACGCAACGCCCAGGGAATCGATATCAACCGGGACGCGAGGCGTTTGCAGACACCGGAGGGCCGGCTGCTCAAGGGCGTGAGGGACCGCCTCGATCCGGAGTTCGGCTTCAACCTGCACGATCAGGGAACCGCGATCAGAGTCGGCGACTCGGACCGGGGCGTCGCCATCGCGCTGCTGGCTCCCGCGTTCAACGAGGCCCGGGACGTGGATGACAAGCGGCGCCGGGCCATGCAAGTGGCATCCCTGATCGTCGAGGCCGTCGGCCCGCTGGTGGGTGAGCACGTGGCGAAGTACGACGACTCCTTCAACCCGCGTGCGTTCGGCGATCTGATCGGCGCGTGGGGTTCGAGCACGGTCCTGATCGAGTCGGGCGGATGGGCCGACGATCCGCAGAAGCAGCATCTGCGGCGGACCAACTTCGTGGCGTTGCTCGCGGCGTTGGACGGCATTGCGAGCGGGCGGTACGAGCAGTACTCGACCGACGCGTACGAGCGCCTGGCGTTCAACGGCCGTCGTGTGCCGGACCTGCTGGTCAGGGGCGGCACGCTGGCGGTTCCCGGCCTTCCGGCCCTGGAGGCGGACCTGCTCGTCAACTACGGCCGCCCGCTGCTCAGAGAGCGCGGGGTGATCGTGGACATCGGAGACATGGGGGAGGCCGAGGCGCAGGATACGCTGGACGTGAGCGGACTCTTCGTGATCCCCGAGCCGGAGGCCCTGAGTGAAGACGGGGCCCTGAACACGGGCGCGCCTGCGCACTTCGTGGTGGCCGGCACCGCCGACGGCCGAGACGTGCGACTCCGCTTTCCGGGGGGACCGCCCAACGGCGGCGGATAGCCCGTTCGGAGTCGCCCGCCGGCCCGGGGAGCGCAACGCGGGTCCACGACCTACTTTCAGGCCGTAGCCCTGCACCGCCCGCATTTTCCGAGGAGCGTCTCATGAAGCGGATCGGCTTCGACGTCCGCCCGCCCGCGGTTTTCACGTTGCTCACCTGCTCGGTCCTGCTAGCCCTGCCGCTTGCCTTGGCGGGCCAACAGGTCGACGTCCCCAGTCCCGAAGAGTTCTTCGGACACGTGATGGGAGCCGACCGCAAGCTGGCTCGCTGGGACAAGCTGGTGGAGTACTACGAGCTGCTGGGAGAGCGGAGCCCGCGTCTGGAAGTCGTGCACATGGGCCCCACGACGATGGGAAATCCGTTCCTGGCGTTGTACCACTCGTCGCCGGACAACCTGGCCCGCCTGGAAGAGCTTCGCGCCATGAACGCGACGCTGAGCGATCCGCGGGGTGCGACGCAGGCCGAGATCGATCAGGCGATCGCGAACGGCAAGGCGGTGGTCGTCCAGTCCCTCTGTCTCCACTCGACGGAGGTGGCCGCGAGCCAGACCGGAGCCGAGCTGGCCTACGACATGGTTGTCCGTGACGACGCGGACATGCGCCGGATTCTGGACAACACGATCTCGATCATGATTCCGTGCTTCAATCCGGACGGCGAGATCATGGTCACCGACTGGTACAACCAGACGGTCGGCACCGACTACGAGGGTGTGGGCCTGCCCTGGCTGTACCACAAATACATCGGGCACGACAACAACCGTGACGCGTTCATGCAGAACACGGTGGAGTCCCAATACGGCGCGCAGATCATGTTCCGCGACTGGATTCCGCAGGCCTACGTGGACCACCATCAGATGGGCGCCTACACGGCGCGCATCTACGTGCCGCCGTACGCGGAGCCCATACGGCCGGAGGGGGACCCTCTGGTCTGGCGCGAGATGTCCTGGTACGGCGCGCACATGGCCTATCAACTGGAAGAAGCCGGGATGGAGGGCACGGTGAACGCCGCCATCTACTCCGGCTGGGGACACTTCGGCTTCCACTGGATCACGCCGTTCCACAACATCGCCGGAATGCTCACCGAGTCGGCGAGCGCCCGACTGGCCACGCCGCTTTTCGTCCATCCCGACCAGTTGAGAGGATCCCGGCAGCTTCCCGAGTACGAGGCACAAACCACCTTCCCCAATCCTTGGCAGGGCGGCTGGTGGCGGGTGCGTGACATCGTGGAGCGGCAAAAGATCGCCTTCTTCGCCACGTTGGACATCGCGGCCCGCAATCGGGAAACCGTGCTGCGCAACGCCTACCTCAAGGCGCATCGCCAGACGGAGCGGGGCCGGGAAGGCAAGCCTGCCGCGTTCGTGATTCCCGCCGATCAGCATGACCGCCTGACCATGAACCACATGGTGAACAAGCTGCTCGGACAGGGCATCGAGGTGCAGCGGGCCGATCGGGAGTTCGCGCATGAGGGCCGCTTGTACGGACCCGGCAGCTACGTCGTGTCCATGGCCCAGCCCAAGCGCGGGGTGATCCGCTGGTTGTTGGGACGCACGTTCTATCCGGACAACAGTTACACGCGCGATCGCGAGGGCAATCCCATCCGGCCCTACGACATGTCCACCGACAACCTGGCGGAGTTCATGGGCGTGCGGGTCGACCCGGTGGACGACGCCGTGTCCGCGCCTCTCACCGTGGTCACCGGCCCGGTCGCGTCGGAGGGCACGGTGGAAGCCGGTGCCTTCGGATACGCCGTGGACGGACGGGAGAACGCGGCCTTCAAGGCCATCAACCGCTTGCTGGACCGGGGGGTTCCGGTCCGTCGGGCGTACAACGGCAACGAGGGACTCCGGGCCGGAGACTTCCTCGTCGGCGCCGGCGCGTCGCCCGAAGTGCTTCGGGCGGTCGCGGGCGAGACCGGGGTGAGCTTCAGAGCTCAAGAGGCGGATCCGACCGGGGTCAGTCGTGCGCTCACCCGCCTCCGCGTGGGGATGTACCAGCGCTACTACGGCGGCAATATGGACGAGGGTTGGACCCGCTGGCTCCTGGAGGATTTCGGCTTTCCCTACGACACGCTCCATGACGCAGAGATCGTGCGGGGTGGGCTGGAGCGCTCGTACGACGTGATCATCCTCCCCGCCGACCGCGTCGAGGGCATGATGGGCGCCGGACCAGACGACGAGCGGGCGGCCGCGTATCCGCCCGAGTACCGGAGCGGCTTCGGGGAGGCGGGGGCCGACGCGCTGCAGGCCTTCGTGCGTGCCGGCGGCACGCTCGTCACCTTTGCCGAGGCGGGGACGCTGGCCATCGAGAAGTTCGGCTTGCCCGTGCGCAACGTCGTCGCGGGACTGCCGTCCACGGAGTTTTGGTCGCCGGGCTCCACCCTACGGGTACGCGTCGACTCCGACCATCCGCTCGCCTTTGGAATGCCGGAGGACGCTCTCGCGACGTTCCTGGCCCGCAATCAAGCGTACCAGGTCGTTCCCGGTGCCCGTAACCACCACGTCGAGCGAATCGTGAGCTTCGTCGACCGGGACGTCCTGCAGAGCGGATGGCTGCTCGGCGAGGACGTGATAGCGGACAAGGCGACCGTGGTGTCCGTAACGCACGGACAGGGAAGGGTGGTGTTGATCGGATTCCGTGCTCAGCATCGCGCACAGACCCACGGCACGTTCAAGCTCGTGTTCAAACACGTTGGTGCGCGGGGCTCCGGGATCCGACGTTGCCGACGGAGACCGGGGGCGCTGAACGAGGAGTAGTCGCCCGCATAGGAAACACCCGTGCTGCTCACCCGAGAAGAGCTCGCCGGGATCCGGGACGGGGCCGTTTCCACGGTCTTCCGGCGCTGGGCTGAGGCACGGGTAAAGCCCGGCACCCGACTCCGGACTGCGGTCGGGATCGTGGCCGTCGACGACGTGTCGGTCGTCGAGGCCGCCTCGCTCCGGCCGGACGACGCCACCGAAGCCGGGTTCGCGTCGATCGACGACCTGCTCGCGCATCTTCGCCGGTTCGGGGAGCGTCCCATTCACCGGATTCGCCTGCGGTACGCGGGAGCCGATCCTCGCGTCGGACTCCGCGAAACCATTGCGGGACACCGCGAAGCTCGGGAAATTCAAAGGCAACTGCAGAAATACGACGCGCGAAGCCCCAAGGGACCTTGGACGTCCCAGGTCTTGTGGCTGATTCGAGCCAACCCCGGGGTCCGCGCCGCCGATCTGGCTCAGCAGGTGGGAACGGATCGATCCCGCTTCAAGCGTAACGTCCGCAAGCTCAAGGAACTGGGGCTGACAGAAAGTCTCGACGTCGGCTATCGATTGTCGCCGCGAGGCCTTGCCTATCTCGAGGAGGAACCGTGAGCCATTCCGTCAATCGGCACCTGGGTGTCAAGGCGACGGAATACGACGAGGCCATTCGTCGTTTCATCCCGGGGTACGACGCCATGCTGGACAAGGCCGTGCTCGAGGTCGCGAAGATTCGCCCGGGCCGAGTGTTGGATCTGGGCGCCGGCACGGGGGCGCTGGCCGAGCGTTTTCTGGCCCGTCCCGGTCAAGGCGTCGTAGAGCTTTGGGATATCGACGTGGACATGCTGGACATCGCGCGGGCCCGACTCACGGATTACGAGGAACGAACGCTCTTCGTGGAGCGATCCTATGACGCTCCGTTCCCGCCTTGCGACGCCATCATGGCCTCCCTTTCCCTCCACCACATCGCCGACCTCGACGACAAGGCGGAGCTCTTTACCCGGGCGTTCGAGGCGCTCCGTCCGGGCGGCGTGTTCGTGAGCGCGGACGTGACCATGCCGGACGAAGGACCGGAATTGGAAAGACGGTATCAGGGCTGGGCCGAGCACCTGATGTCCCACGGGATCTCCGAAGCCCAGGCGTGGAAGCACTTTGCAGATTGGGCAGAAGAGGATACGTATTTTCCGCTGGAAGACGAGCTCGAAGTCATCGAGGAGGCGGGATTCACGGCGCGGTGCGCGTGGCGTCAGGGACCGTCCACGGTGCTGGTGGGAGAAAAGGTGTAGCGGGCGATGCCGGACCTGACGACAGGAATCATCTACTACGTCGTGTTTCTGTTTTCCACGACGCTGCACGAGGCCGCACACGCCTGGGCGGCCAAGAGGGGCGGCGACCTGACGGCATACCATGGCGGCCAGGTCTCCCTGGATCCCATACCGCACATCCGCCGGGAGCCGTTCGGCATGGTGATCCTGCCGCTGTTGTCGGTGGTGTATTCGGGATGGCCGTTCGGGTTCGCGAGCGCCCCGTATTCGGTGGACTGGGCGCGGCGGCATCCCAAACGGGCCGCCTGGATGGCGTTGGCCGGTCCGGCGGGGAACATGATCCTGGTGGTGCTTGCGGTCCTGGCCATCCGCATCGGTAGCTCGGTCGGAGTGTTCAACTCGCCCAGCTCGGTGGGGTTCGATCACGTCGTGGCCTCGACCGGCGGCGGGGTTTGGTCGGCGGTGGCGCTGCTCCTGAGCGTCGTGTTCTCGCTCAACCTGCTCCTGGCCATCTTCAACCTCTTTCCGCTGCCGCCGCTGGACGGCAGCGGGGCCATGCCGCTGTTCCTGAGCGAGAAGGCCGCCGCCCGCTATCAGGAGCTACTGTGGAGTCGCCCCGGACTGGGGTGGATCGGCATTCTCATCGCCTGGCTGCTGTTCGCCGCGGTGTTCAACCCGGTGTGGATGTTCGCGGTCAACCTCATCTATCCGGGGGTTACCTACGGATAGTCGACTCGGCAGAAGGGTGTCGCCAAGTCGGATTCTCGTATATTTGAGCGTTGACCACGGGTGCCGCGTCACCCTCCGGGCTTCATCACCCCACGCGGAGGATCACATTCGTTTCGGGAAGCATCCGATGAGTCGGGGCCGCACGTGCCGGCTCCGGCTGGCGACCGCGGCCGTGCTGGCCGGGGCCGTCATGGCGTGCGACCCGGCGGACCGGGCCGCGGCGGAGGCGGCGGAGCCGGCCGGGAACAGGGCGACCGACGCCTGCGAGCTGCTGACCAAGGCGGACGTCGAGCAGGTCGTCGGCAGGATCGTGTCCGAGCCGCGGCTCCGCGGTGACGCTGGAGGCTCGACCCGGTGTGTCTGGGAAGAAGAGCTCGGCCCCCCCATCGCCGTGCTGTTCGTCGCCCACGAGGTCGCCGCCGGCCCCGGTGCGCAGGCCGGCGAGCCATCGGCGGAGCCCTCCGACGGATCGGTGTCCGAACCCGTGGAGGGCCTCGGCGACGTTGCCCTGTGGACGCCGGGGCTCGGTGACCTCCAGGTGTGGGCCTACGGGCAGAAGCTGCAGTTGGGGAATCCGGGGATCGAGCTGACCGAGGCCCGCGAGCTGGCGGAGCGGGCGCTGGAGCGCATGCGCTGAGGTCTCGCGTTGGGCGACGAGTTGATGCGTCACCCGTCAGTCGACCGTCACCCGCGCCGAGCCGTTGTACACGTTGAACCCTTCCGCGTGGGCAAACCCCACCAACGTGAGATTGAATCGTCGGGCCAGGTCGACGGCCAGGCTGGACGGGGCGCCGACCGCCAGCACCAGCGGAATTCCCGCCATCACCGCCTTTTGAAGGATCTCGAAGGACGCCCTGCCACTCACCGCCAGGAACGACTCGGAGAGCGGGAGGCTGCCGGCCAGAAACGCCTCGCCGATGACCTTGTCGACCGCGTTGTGGCGGCCGATGTCCTCCCGCACGCTCGCGAGTCTGCCGTCCGACATGAAGATCCCGGCGGCGTGTATTCCGCCGGTGCGACCGAAGACCTCTTGTCGGGCACGGAGCGCCTCCGGAGCGAGCTTGAGCACGCGCGCAGAAACCGCCATGCCGTTCGCGGGCAACGGCGCGCAACCCTGAACTTCCACCGCGTCCAGCGAGGCCTTGCCGCAGACCCCGCAACTCGATGAGACGTAGAAGTTCCGGTTGAGGTCCGCCGGGTCGAAGTCGGAGGCCGAACGCAGCCGGGCGGTGACGACGTTGTACTCCTGCGGGTCCACGTCGGCACAGTAGCGCAGATCCACCAAGGCTCGGCGGTCACGCACGATGCCCTCGCTGAACAGGAATCCGGCGGCAAGCTCGAAGTCGTGACCCGGAGTCCGCATGGTCACCGCTACGCGATGCTCCGCCGATGAGCTCCCGGGAACCTCGATGCGAATCTCGAGCGGCTCTTCCACCGCAACGAGGTCCCCTTCTTCGCGACTTCCGTCCGCCGTGTGGCGAACCACACGGATCCGATCGGTCTTGCGGCCGGGAACGATCACGGCGCGGCGGAGGTCAGCACTTCGGCCAGGCGGTCCACGTCCCGGTCGGTATTGTAGACGGACGGGGACACGCGCAGCCGTCCGCCGTCGGGGCCCGCAAGGCCGATGACCACGCCCGCCTCGGTGAGCCGTTCCCTGAGCCCCGTCGGGTCCGCCGCATCGAACGTGACGATCCCGGAGCCACCCGGCTCGGGTGAGAGGGAGCGGTACCGATCGGGGTCGAGCTGCTCACTCAGCCTGCGGATCAGGTGCACCGAATGGGCGAGCACCCGGTCGACCCCGACGTCCATGAGGTACCGGAGCGCCTCGTAGGCCGCCGCGTAGCCCAAGTACGAGATGTGACCGGGTTGGTACCGGTGTGCGTCGACGGGTGGCCGGTAGAGGTAGTCGCCGCCGGCGGGATCGATCCGTTCCGCCCAGGGCTCGTAGTTGTGGATCACGTGCCCCGGAAAGATCCGGTCGGTCAGCGCCGTGCCCTGAAGGTCGTCCCTCACGTATAGAAAGCCCACGCCGTGGACACCGAACAGCCACTTGTAGGCCGAGCAGGCCGCGAAGTCGATGCCCAGGGCCTCGACATCGATCGGGGCGCATCCCGCGGCCTGAATGATGTCCGCGAAGACCAACGCGCCGTGGGCGTGCGCCAAGCGGGAGAGCTCCGGCATGGCCTCCACGTGTCCGTTGATGTTGGACACGAGGCTGACGGTCACAAGGGCGGTGCGATCATCGATGGCCTCGGCCATCTTGTTCGGGTCGACGGCGAACCCGTCCGCCTTCACGATGCGTACGTCGACGCCGCTGTTCCGCAGTCCGACCAGATTGTGCAGGGACCCCGTAAAGTGGAGGTCGTTGGTGACGACATTGGCTCCCGAGCGGAGCGAGTCCAGTCCGTCCAGCACGACCTGCTCACCCGCCTTAGTGCAGTGCACCAGGCCGATCTCGCTCGGCCGCGCGCCGATGAGCCGGGCGAACAGATTCGCAACCTCGGCTCTGGTGGTGTTCACGTATTCGGCCCGTCCTCGGCCGGGACCGTGCCGCGCGAACTCCAGGTAGCGGGTCAGTCCCCGCTCGGAGAATCTGGAAAGGGGCGTTCCGCCGGCGGCGTTCAGGAACACCTGCTCGCTCGCCCGCGGAAACAGGGCCCGTGCCCCGTCCAGCGCGGCGTCCGTATCGGCCTGGGGTTCCTGCGGCCGGTCCGGAAGGTCCGAGTCGTCCCTGCCGCACGAGGATGCCAAGACGCCCCCGCCCAGCCCCGCCGCCCCGGCGGACGTCGTCGCCAAAAACCGTCTCCGGTCCATCGTCGCACCTCCCAGTAGACGCCCTGCTACCCCATACGATCGCGGACGCGAGCCCGGCGCGCACCTCCTGCGCGGCCGAGCCGCGGAACCGGCCCCGCATCCGGAGAGGGACGCGTTGCTCCACGGCCCCTACGCACCTTATATCAGCCCAATGCCCACCCTATCCGATCAGGACCTGTTGGCGCGTTGGCAGGCGGAGCCCGCCCCGCTGCTCCCCCTTTTACACGCATTCCACGAGCGGGACGGCCACCTTTCGGAGGATGCGCTCCGGTTCGTGGCCCGGAGCCTGAGGATTCCCATTGCCGACCTGTTCGGAACCGTCACCTTCTACCATCACTTTTCCCGCGATCCGGGCGGCAGGGATCGTCCGCGGGTGTGCACCGGCCCGGTGTGTAGGCATCATGGCGGCCCCGAGCTCGTGCAGGCGCTGGAGGCCAAAGGTGAGAATCCGCTCGAGATTCCGTGTCCCGGACGGTGCGATCAGCCGGTGCCGGTTATCCGCGGAGACGATGTGTACACCGGCACCTCCGTCGACGCTCTTTCGGCCGGGCCTCCGCACCTGCCGGTTCCGCCGCCTCCGGGCGTGGAGGAATGCGTGTTCGCCGGGATCCGCGAGCCCGGCAGAGCCACCCGGGCGGGATACGAGCGATCGGGCGGGTACCGAGCCCTCCGTGAAGCCGCGGCCGGGGGCGCGCCCGAAGCCATCATCGATGCGCTGGACGCCAGCGGCCTTGCGGGACGGGGCGGCGCGGGCTTTCCGACCGGCCGCAAGTGGAGGGCCGTAGCCGAAGCCGCGGGCGAGCCCAAGACCGTCGTATGCAACGCGGACGAAGGGGAGCCGGGGTGCTTCAAGGACCGCGCCCTGATGGACTACGATCCGCACGCCCTGATCGAGGGCATGACCCTCGCGGCGCTGGCCACCGGCGCCACCCGCGGGTTCATCTACTTGCGCTACGAGTATCCGGCCACGCTCGCGATCCTGGAGCGGGCCATCACCGATGCAGAGGCCGCCGGGTACCTGGGTGACCGGATCTTGAACCGGGACCAGCCGTTCAGGCTGTCCGTGCGCCGCGGCGCCGGCGCCTATATCTGCGGCGAGGAAACGTCGCTGCTCAACAGCTTGGAGGGGAAACACCCCTTCCCGCGCAACCGCCCGCCTTTTCCGGTGACGCACGGCTACGAGGCGTTGCCCACGGTCGTCAACAACGTCGAGACGCTCGTGTCCGTGCCGCCGATCCTGGTACACGGCCCCGAGTGGTATGCGGGGCTGGGCTCCGGAGACCACCAGGGCACCAAGGTCATCAGCCTTTCCGGGGACATCGTGCGGCCCGGCAACTACGAGGTGCCCCTCGGGCTTCCGCTCGGGACGCTACTGCACGAGTGGGCGGGTGGCGCCCCGGACGGGAAATCCATCCAGGCCGTGACCATGGCTGGGCTGTCGGGTGGTTTCATTGCAGGCGAGGATCTGGCGTCCGTGACGCTGGACGAGCCTTCGATCCGCTCCAAGGGCGGATTCCTCGGGGCGGGGGGTATCATGGTGTTCGACGAGTCCCGCGACATGGTCGACGTGGCGCTCAGCGCCATGGAGTTCTTTGCCGAGGAGTCCTGTGGCAAGTGCTTTCCGTGCCGCATCGGCACGCAGCGCCTGGTGGAGCGGCTGTCGGGTGGCGGCCCCGCTGAAGTAACCGAATGGGTGGATGAGGTCACCGACCTGGGCGAGACCATGAAGAAGACCAGCGCCTGCGGGCTGGGCCAGGCGGCGCCCCTCATCTCGGAAGGCCTACTCAAATATTTTCCCGAACAGGTCAGACGGAGGCTGAACGGTGCGACCTGAGCCCCTGGGGACGGTGCGATGAACGCCCCGGACAATGGCAAGCGAGGATCCGTGACCCTGGACGGCGTGGAGGTGCCGTTCGAGCCCGGGGACACCATCTACGACGTGGCCGTCCGCCACGGCCGAAATATACCCACGCTCTGCTACGATTCGCGTCTGGAGCCCTTCGGCGGTTGTCGACTTTGCGTCGTCGAGGTGGAGGGATCGAGGAACCCCGTGGCCTCCTGCACCACGGCGGCCCAACCCGGAATGGTCGTCCGCACCGGCAGCGCGACCCTGGAGGTTCACCGCAAGGTCCTCATGGAGATGGTGGCGTCGGAGAACCGCGACACCGACGTGGATCCTCTCAGCGGATACGCGTCACAGGAGATGGCGGAGCTGCTCGACCGTTACGAGGCCCGAAGCGGCCGCTTCCGCGGAAAACGATCGGGCAACAGCCGCACCGACGACGACAATCCGTTCATCCTCAGGGACTACGAGAACTGCATCTCGTGTTACCGGTGCGTACGGGTCTGCGCGGAGCAGGAAGGCGACTACGCGATCTCGATCATGAACCGGGGGTTCCACACGCAGATCACCACGGAGTTCGCCGGGCTCCTCAAGGACTCGGCCTGCACGTTCTGCGGTCAGTGCGTGCAAACGTGTCCGACCGGGGCGTTGGGTGACCTGAAGGCGCTCGCCAACGAGCACGTGCCGGGCGAAACCGAGCTCACCCGGACCATCTGTCCCTACTGCGGTGTGGGCTGTTCAGTCGACGTCATGAGCCGAGGCGGAACAATCGTCGGGGTGCTGCCGGCGATGGACGGGCCGGCCAACGAGGGTGCGCTCTGCGTCAAGGGCCAGTTCGCATTCGACTTCGTGCAGCACCCCGATCGTCTGAAGACGCCTTTCGTGCGGGACTCGAAGACGGGCGACCTGCGGCCGGCCACGTGGGACGAGGCCTTGGATCGGGCCGCAGAAGGCATTGCCAACGCCGTCGCCGAGCACGGGCGCCACTCGTTGTACGGCGTGGCCTCGGGCCGTGCACCCCACGAAGCCGCCTACATGATGCAGAAGCTGATTCGCGCGGGGGTGGGCACGAACAACATCGACAACTGCAGCCGTGCCTGACACGCTCCCACAGTCGCCGGTCTGGCGGCCACGATCGGAAGAGGCGCCATGTCGAACCCTCTGGTCGACATGGAAAAACCCGATGTGATCTTCTGCATCGGCACCAACATGACGGAGTGCCATCCCGTCGCCGCGACGCGTCTCAAGAAGGCGTTGGCCCGGGGCGCGCGCATGATCGTCGCCGATCCCAGGCGCATCGGCCTCGCGGACATCGCGGATATCTACCTGCCGCTTCGGGTCGGCTCGGACTCCGCCCTGCTGCTGGCCATGGCCCACGTGATTGCTCGGGAAGGCCTGGTCGACGACGCGTTCATGGACGCGCGCACCGACGAGGGAGCCGCCTTCCTGGAGCACGTCCGGGAGTTCACGCCGGAATGGGCGGAGACGATTTGCGAGGTGCCGGCCGCGGACATCGAGCGGGCGGCCCTCCTGTACGGGCGTGCGGACCGCGGCGCGATCTACTACACCCTGGGCGTGACCGAGCACGTCTGCGGTGTGGAGAACGTCCAGAGTATCTGCAATCTGGCGCTCATGACCGGCAACATCGGCCGGGAGGGCACGGGCGTGAACCCGATGCGGGGACAGAACAACATTCAGGGCGCGGGGGACTGCGGCGCGCTTCCGAATAACTATCCCGGCTTCCAGTCGGTACTGGATCCGGCCAACCAGGCCAAGTTCGAGCGGTACTACGGACGCAAAGTGGATCTGGAAAAGGGCCTGACCAAGGTCCAGGCGTTGGAGTTGGCCGGCGACCGGATCCGCGCCATGGTCATCAACGGAGAGAATACCGTCGTCTCGGATCCTGACCGTCAGCACTGCGAGCACGCGCTGAGAAGCCTCGATTTCCTCGTCGTGATCGACATCTTCATGACCGAGACCGCCCAGTTCGCGGATGTGGTGCTTCCGGCCGCGGCATGGGGCGAGACCGACGGTGTGTGTACGAACACCGAGCGCAGGGTGCAGCGGCTCCGGGCCGCCGTCCCGCCGCCCGGAGAGGCGAAGCCCGACTGGTGGATCTTGTGTGCGTTGGGCCGCCGGCTGGGGTGGACCGGCTTCGACTTCGACGGACCCGAGCCGATCTTCAACGAGCTCTGCGAGGTCTCTCCGATTTACCATGGCCTGAGCTGGGACCGGGTGGAGCACGGCGAGTATCAGTGGCCGGTTCCCGAGAAGGACCATCCGGGCACGCCGCGACTGCACGAGGATGGTTTTCCCAACGACACGGGCCGCGGACTCTTCAAGATGATCCGCTATCGGGATCCGGCGGAGACCATCTCGGACGAGTATCCGGTGTGGCTGACCACGGGACGCAGGCTGGAGTCGTACCATACCCGCACCCAGACCGGGCGCTCGGGCGGCATCGACTACCTGTTGCCCGAGGAGGTGCTGGAGGTCCATCCCGACGACGTCGAGGCCTGGGGTCTCGAGGACGGCGGCTGGGCGGAGATGAAGGGCGTTCGAGGGTCGGTGACCATCAAGGTCAAAGCCACGAACCGCTCCCCGCGAGGCACCGTGTTCGCCAGCTTCAGCTTCAACGACGTGCCCGTGAACAACCTGACCGGCGGCGGCTACGATCCGGTCACGCACACCGCCGAGCTCAAAGTGTGTCCGGTGAGCGTGAGGCCGACGACGGCCACGTAGCTTCGGGGATCCTCGGCTCCCCCTTGCCCCTGCCTCCCTCCCGGCGCACCCTGGGAGGGTTTTGTCACGAGCATCTTCGACTGGGAGCCCCCCCAAACACATGCGTTCCGACATCGAGATCGCCCAGGCACACGAGCCGCGGCCCATAGCCGAGATCGCCGAGCGCCTCGGCTTGGCGGCTCAGGACATCGAGCCCTACGGAAGGACCAAGGCCAAAGTCCCGCTCAACGTCATCCGCCAACGCGCCAGCAAGGACGGGAAGCTGGTGCTCGTCACCGGGATCAGCCCTACGCCGGCCGGAGAAGGCAAGTCCACGGTGTCGGTGGGATTGGCCGATGCGCTGGGATTGCGGCAGCGCAATCCCGTGCTCTGTCTCCGCGAACCGAGCCTGGGCCCGGTATTCGGAATCAAGGGGGGCGCCGCCGGGGGCGGACATTCGCAGGTCGTGCCGATGGAGGACATCAACCTCCACTTCACGGGTGACTTCCACGCGATCACCTCCGCCAACGCGCTACTGGCGGCCATGCTCGACAACCACCTCTTCCGTCCCAACTCGCTCGGCATCGATCAGCGACGCGTCGTGTGGAAGCGTTGTGTCGACATGAACGACCGGGCGCTCCGCCACGTCGCCATCGGGCTGGGCGGGCCGGCGGGCGGCATCCCCAGGGAGGACGGATTCCAGATCACCGCCGCCTCCGAGGTCATGGCGGTGTTCTGCCTCGCCCGCGACCTCAAGGATCTCGAAGGTCGGCTGGGCGACATCATTGTGGCGTACGACCGTCAGCGGAATCCCATCCGCGCGCGGGAGCTGAACGCGCCGCCCGCCATGACGATGCTGCTCAAGGACGCGCTCCATCCCAACCTCGTGCAGACGTTGGGCGGCACGCCGGCGTTCATCCACGGCGGCCCGTTCGCCAACATCGCCCACGGGTGTAACTCGCTCGTGGCCACGCAGGCCGGGCTGGCCCTGGGTGACATCGTCGTCACGGAGGCCGGATTCGGGGCGGACCTTGGGGCCGAAAAGTTTTTCGACATCAAATGTCGGTTCGGGGGCCTCGAGCCGACGGCAGCGGTGGTGGTGGCCACGATCCGGGCGCTCAAGATGCACGGCGGCGTGGCCAAGAGCGACCTCGCCACACCCGACGTGAAAGCGTTGAAGGCTGGCATCGAGAACCTCTTCGGACACGTCGAGAACGTGCGGAAGTTCGGCGTGCCGCCGGTCGTGGCGCTCAACCGCTTCGCCACCGACAGCGATGAGGAAGTGGAGACCGTATTGGACGCCTGCCGGGACTTCGGTGTGTCGGCGGTCGAGGCGGATCCGCACGGCGGGGGCGGCGAAGGCTGTCTGGAGTTGGCCGACGCGGTATACGAGGTCGCCCACTCGGGAGAGGCGGCGTTCCGTCCTCTCTACGACGGGGACCTGGGACTCGCGCAAAAGATCGAGAAGGTGGCCACAGACATCTACGGGGCCCAGGGCGTGGACTTCTCCCCGTCGGCCATCCGGGACCTCCAACGGTTCGAGGAGATCGGCCTGAGACACTTCCCGGTTTGCATCGCGAAGACCCAGTACTCGTTTTCGGACGATCCCACCCGCCTGGGCCGTCCGCGCGGCTTCCGCGTGGCCGTGCGAGAGGTGGCGCCGTCGGCGGGCGCCGGATTCATTGTGGTCAAGACCGGAGACATCATGACCATGCCGGGCCTCTCTGCGCGTCCGGCCGCCGAGGGCATGAGCGTCTCGAACGAAGGAGTCATCTCAGGACTGGCCTAGTGGACGGTAACGACGAGACGTTGGTGGACCGGCTGCGGCGTTCGAACCGGGAACTGGAGGAGTTCGCCGCGACCGTTGCCCACGACCTGAAGGAGCCCCTCCGCGGCATCCGGACACTGGCGCGCTTCCTGGCCGAAGACTACGGGGAGCGGCTGGATCAGGAAGGACGAGACCGGCTGGCGACCGTGGAGCGACTCGGCGGGCGGCTCGAAGCGTACGTAGAGGCGCTGTTCCAGCACGCCAGGGTGGGCCAGGAGCCATTGTCACGACGCGAAACGGACGTCGCGGCCCTTCTGGCCGAGGTGGTGGACACCGTCACGGCAACCGAGTGTGGTGAGGGGGAGTGCGAGGTGGCGGTGGAGGCGCCCATGCCCACCATGCGCTGTGATTCCGTCATGCTCGCGTTGGTGTTTTCGAACCTGATTCGGAACGGGATCAAGTACAACGAGGCCCATCCGAAGCGCATACGAATCCGGTACCTGGCGGACGCCCATCCGGGACTCCATACCTTCTCCGTGACCGACAACGGCATCGGGATCCGAGCGGATCATCGCGCGCACGTCTTCACCACCTTCAAGCGCCTGCACCCGCGAGACGCCTACGGCGGTGGCACGGGGATGGGGCTTACGCTGGTGCAGCGGGCGGTCGAGCGCCACGACGGCTCAGTGTGGGTCGAAGCGGCCCAGCCGTCCGGCTCGGCCTTTTTCTTCACGATCCGGGAGCCGGCCCCTCAGCCCGGATAGTCCGCCAGCAACCGGAGCACGCGGTCGATGTCGCTTTCCGTGTGATCGGCGTTGATCTGGACGCGGATCTCTTCATCGCCCCTCGGCACCACCGGATAGGCCAAGCCGGTCACGAGCACGCCGTGGTCGTAGAGGTGCCGCACCAGCGCATGGGTGCGGGCCGTGTCGCGGATCATGAGCGGCACGACGGGATGCTCTCCGGGAATGGTCTCGATCCCGGCGGCTTCCAATCCGGCCTCGAAGCGACGGGTGAGCGCCCGCAGCCGGTCCAAGCGAGCGCGCCCCTCTGCGCTGTCCACGAGATCCAAGGCGCAAAGCGCCGCCTGGGCTTCTCCGGGCGTGATCGGGTTGGAGTAGATGTACATCTGCGAGCTCTCGCGCAAAAAGCGGATGACCGAGGCGTTGGCTGTCACGTACCCGCCATTCACGCCGAACGCCTTGCCGAGCGTGCCCACCAGCACGTCCGCGGGCGGGGACCCCGCGTACTCTTCCGTGCCGCGCCCGGTCGCGCCGAACGCTCCGACACCGTGGGAGTCGTCCACGATCACGACCACGTTTTCCTCGAACCGGGCGTCGTACTGCGCGGCCACCTTCATGATCCGGTCCAGAGGCGCGTGGTCGCCCCGCATGCTGAAGATCCCGTCGGTCACCACCAGCACCCTTTTGACCGAGTCCTCGGCCTCTTCCAGGATCCGGCTCAGGGCGTCGAGGTCGAGGTGAGGGTATACCGATTTTCCCGCGGGCCGCGAGAGGCGCATCGCGTTGATGATGCAATTGTGGTTGAGCTCATCCGACACCAGCAGCGTATCGGCCGTCACCAGCGGCGTGATCGTCGAAAGGATCGCCGCGTAGGCGCTCGAGAAGATCTGGGCGGCCTCCCGGCCGTGGAATTCCGCGAGCCGGCCCTCCAGGGCCAGGTGGGGAGCGTAGCTGCCGCTGATGAAGCGAACGGCGCCGGGGCCGGCTCCGAACGCCCGCGAGCCTTCTTCCTCCGCCGCGATCACGTCGGGGTGGAGCCCCAACCCCAGGTAGGAGTTGGAGTTCATGCGGATGAACAGACGGTCGCCCTCGCCCTCCAATCGGAACCTGGGTCCGGCGTCGCCCGAGGCCGGAACCACCTCCGTCACCACGGCCTCGGCGCCCTTGGCGGTACCGGCCGTCTCCAGGGCCGCCACGTTTTGGTCGAGGACGCGGGACAATCGGTCGATCGGCATACTAATTTCCCGGATTGAGGGTGCGGCGGAGTTGGTCAATCATGTCCGCCGTCATGCGTTCGATGTCGTACTCGGGCGCCCATCCCCACTCCTCGCGAGCGGCCGTGTCGTCGATGCGATCGGGCCATGAATCGGCGATGGCCTGTCGCACCGGATCGACTTCGTAGGTGATCTCGAAATGGGGGACGTGCTTCCGGATTTCACGGGCGAGCTCCTCCGGCGTGAACTGCATCGCAGTCACGTTGAACGCATTCCGGTGCCGCAAAGCGGCTGGATCGGCCTCCATGACGCCGATCGCCGCACTGACCCCGTCCGGCATGTACATCATGTCGAGCCGTGTGTGGGGAGCGAGAAAACAGGAGTAGCCACCCGACTGCAACGCGTGGTGGAAGATGTGGACCGCGTAGTCCGTCGTACCGCCCCCGGGCTGCACACCCGGAGAGATGAGGCCCGGGAACCGCACGCCTCGCGTGTCTACCCCGAACCTGTGGTGGTAGTAATCGCAGAGGAGCTCTCCGGTCACCTTGGTGATGCCGTACATGGTGCGGGGCCGTTGTACGGCATCCTGGGGAGCTGGATCGGAGGGTGTCTCGGGCCCGAACGCTCCGATGGAGCTGGGCGTGAACAAGGCACAGCCGTGCACGCGCGCTACCTCGAGCACGGACCACAACGTGCCCAGGTTGACCCGGTAGGCGAGCCGTGGATCGCGCTCACCGACGGCCGAGAGAATGGCAGCGAGGTGGTAGATCGTGTCGGCTTCGTGCCGCATGACCGCAGCCGCCACCGCGTCCAGGTCGGAGCAGTCCAGCGTGAGGAATGGGCCCTCGGAAGCAGCCTCTCGAGGCGGGCGAATGTCCGAAGCCAGCACCGCTTCGGTGCCGTACCGCGCGCGGAGAGCGGGGACGAGGGCCGAACCGATCTGGCCCTGCGCGCCGGTCACGAGAATGCGCTTCAACGTATCTTCGTCGTCCTTGTCGGTAACCCCGGGCTCCTGCGGCTCCTGTGGCGGGCGCGGCAATATAGCGGGTGCCAGCCGTTCGGCCACCGCTCCGGGCGCGGTGTGTAGCGGCCCCTCTTACGGTACATTGGCGAGCCGCGGAGCGGACGGCCGAACCGCGGGCAACCCTCGTAGCCGGAGTTGCCGTCCAATCCCTCCGGACGGGTGGGGCAGCGGGGTTTTCGTGCGTGAAACACAGGCAAAGAGGAGTGGAATGAAGCGTATACCGGTGTGCCGTTCGTTCGTCGTCCTGATCGGTGCGGCTCTGTTGGCGCCGGCGGGCCCCGCTACCGCCCAGAGCGTGGTGTCACTGGACGCTCCCCAGGCCCGTCTCGACGAGGCATTCGGCCTCGTCCAGCGCGTCCGTGAGCTTCCCGACGGGCGGGTGTTGCTGGCCGACCCACTGGGGAAGGTGCTGGTGCTGGTCGACCTCGACGCGGGCACCGTGGACACGGTCGGGCAGGAAGGAGCCGGCCCCGACGAGTATCGCCAGCCCGACGCAGTGTACGCGTTGCCGGGCGACTCGACCCTACTCCTGGACCTGGGCAACGGCCGGTTGACCGTGCTGGATCCCGACCTCGGATTCGGCACCACCCACCCGCTTGCATCGGGCACCCCCGGACCGGGAGGCGACTTTTCGGTGCGGCTGCCTCAAGGCGTGGACGCCGAGGGCAGGGTGTACTTCCGCTCCATGGGCGGCATCGGCCCCGGCGGACCGCCCACCCATGCCTCACTGATGCGCTGGGATCGGTCATCCGATCAGGTGGACTCCGTCTCGGCGTTGCTTCGCGAGAAGATGTCGGTTACGCGGTCCGGTGGCCCCGACAACCAGAGCGTCTCGATGGGTCCCATCCCGCTTTCACCGCGCGACGGGTGGGCCGTGGCCTGGGACGGCCGGGTCGCGATCGCGCGGGCAGAGCCCTACCACTTGGAGTGGATCTGGCCCGACGGGCGCGTCGTGAGCGGTCCCGCGGTGGACTACGATCCCGTGCGGATCGGGGGAAGCGAAAAAGAAGAGTGGGTCAACAACCGTGAAAGCCGCGGCGGGGGAGTGGCGGTCTCGGTGGCGATGAACAACGGGCAGGTGCAGACCTCGTTCGCTCGCGGCGGCGGCGCCGGCAACCCCGATGTCGATCAGTACCAGTGGCCGGACGTCAAGCCGGCCTTCGATGCGGCCGACGTCCTGGTGTCGGCCACCGGGGAGGCCTGGGTGCGACGCCATCGCGAGTCCGGCGCCACCCCTCGATACGACGTATTCGGAGGCGACGGAGCGCTCAAATACCAGGTGGAGCTGTCGGAAGGCCGGCGGGTCATCGGGTTCGGCTCGCGGTCGGTCTACGTCACCCGCATCGACGAGTTCGGACTGCAGTATCTCGAACGCTACGAACGGCCGGGGGACTAGTCTCCCGGCCGGTCCGGCCGCCTACCAGACGAACAGGTTGAGCAGGACGATCTCGTAGGCCACCAGACCCGCATATCCGATAGCGAGCCAGGTGATGATGCTGCGCACGGAGATGCGGCCGAGGATGGTCGAGCCGTGACAGGGCACCAGGAGCATGAGGGCGGACGCAGTCAGGGCGGTTTTGACGTTCGCGAACATCTGTACGTCGTACTCGATGAGCATCCGCATGAGCGGGTTCCACTCTTTGACGACGCCGTGCCTGAGCAGCGTCAGCGTAAACATCGCGTCGCATCCGCTCAGGAAGAGAATCGACAGGATCGTCAGCACGAGCCGAAGCCCGTAGCGGTCGGCCGCGAGATGCCGCGGGTCCACCGACCGGCGGATTCCGTGACGCCTACCCCGAACCGCCCATCGCCAATCGGCGAAGAGGGGGTGCTTTTTCCTTCGGTCCTCGGGATCTCGTGGAATCAAGGTCACCCGCGCCCGCTGAAGTTCCGCGACAGCCGATCTCTCCAAGAACGAGACCGGGGAGTAAGGAAATGGCCCGAACGGGATGCAAGCACCCCGCCCGGGCTCCCCCCTGGAGGCCAGACGTTCGTGGCGCGTAACGCCAACGACCGCCCGAGTTTATTACCCCCTTGCGAGGTTCCGCCGGGTGCAGGCGATGTGCCAATCGGGCGCGACGTTCCGCGGAGACGCCGTCGCAACCCGGGATGGCGATCCGTCGGTTTTCCAGGTTCCGGCGTGATTTTCTCGGGGTTGTCCCGCCCGCCATCCAGGACCATCGGCAAGGGCTCGCTCATCGCAGTGTTCGTTCCCGGCCCCCGCGTGGTTGTGTTGCGGGCTCGTCGTTTCGTCGCGCCCACGCCACGGGCCTGCAAGGCGCGAACCGCCGCTCGGCTTGTTCCCTCGGTGTACCCGCGTAGCTTGAGATCACACACGAGCGTACACCCGTGCCCCAACCAGGAGCGAATGGAGACACAAAGGCCCACCAACCCCGCAGCCGAGGAGATCCTGGGCGGATACTTTCCCGTGTTGGATCACGGGTTTGTGGCACTCGTGGATTACATGGGGACGGACGACAGCGTCGAACGGGCTGCCCGCGTGAGCTACGGATTCGGGACGCGGAAGCGAAGCCAGACCCGGGGGTTGATCCGCTATCTCCGGCGACACCGGCACACGACCCCGAGCGAAATGGTGGAGCTCAAGTTCCACTGTTGCATGCCCATGTTCGTCGCACGCCAGTGGATTCGGCACCGGACCGCGTCGGTGAACGAGTACTCCGGACGCTATTCCCTGATGCCGCTGCTGTTCTACACGCCGGAGCGCGAGCACTTCGCCCTGCAGAGCGCAGCGAACAACCAGGGACGCCGAGACGAGTCCGCCGATGCGGAGCTGTACCGCGAGTCGGTCGTTCGTTGGGACCGCATTCGAGGTGAGGCCTCGGACGGCTACACCTGGATGGTCGGGGAGGACGTTGCGCGGGAGATTGCCCGCATCGACCTGCCACTTTCGACCTACACGCAGTGGTATTGGAAGATCGACCTCCACAACCTGCTCCATTTTCTCTCTCTGCGGGCCGACTCCCACGCCCAGTGGGAGATTCGAGCGTATGCCGAGGTCATGGCCGGCATGCTCAAGCGGGTTGCGCCGCTCAGCTTCGAGGCCTGGGTCGACTACGACCTCATGGCCCAGCCCATGAGTCGTATGGAGCGGATGGCGCTGGCGGAGCTATTGGATTTCGGCCCTGAAGGAGTACGCACCGGGTCGGAAGGTGCCCTCAGTGACGAGCGGCTGCGGGGGCTCGGTTTGTCACCGCGGGAGATCCGCGAGTTCAAGTCCAAGCTGGACGTGGGTGAGCCGCCGAGCTTCGACTTGGATCTGTCGCTCATGCGCTCGGCTGAAGACGTAGGGCGGGAGATGTACGAGGCTGTGCCCGAAGTGCAGGAGTAGTCTCCTGGTGGACCGGGGCTCGACGCGGCCGAACCGGACGCTGAGCAAGGAGGAAGCGCGCCGCCTTTGGGCGCGGGCGACCGAGCTGCAGGAGGAGGCCCGCCGGAGAGAAGAGGAAGACACGTCGCTCCTGCCCGCCCGGAGCTCCCACGCCGACTTCGAGCTGAAGCACGTGCGCGCCGCCGCGGAAGAGGCGGGCATTCGGCGGGAGTTCATGGACCTGGCGGTGGCGGAGATGGTGGCGGGAGCCGGACCGCCGGATCCGGCGGTCGAGCGGCGAGTCGCCCGGTTCTTGGCGTCCCGCCAGCATGCCCTCGAGGCCTCCAAGATCATTCCGGCGCCGGTGCCGCTGGTACTCGATCTCCTCAACGAGGTGGTCACGCGGGACCCGTTTCGCCTGACGCTCGTCGACCAGGTCGGTCCCGAAGTGCTGGACGGCGGAGCCCTGATCTTCAGGGCTCCGATCATGTCGGAGCGGACCGGCTCCTTCGGCCTTGCCGTCGGCTACGCGGACATCCGCGAGATCTTCGTACAGGCACTGCCGATCGAAGACGGACAGGCGACGGAGCTACGGGTGCGGGCACCCCTCAACTACTCCCGCCGGCTCAACTACCGGGTGGGCGTGGGATTGGCCGGTGTGGTGGCCGCGGGCAGTGGGGTCGGCGCCGGTGCAGGCGCCGCTGCGCTGCTGGCTGGCGCGCTGACCGGTCCCGTCGGATGGGCCGTGGCCGGCGCAGCGGCACTGGCCGCCGCGGTGGGTGGCGGATCAGCGGGGACCTACGCGTACAGGCGGATCTTCCGCTACGGCATGAGGAAAGGACAGGCGGGTCTGGAAGACCTCTTACGGGTGGTCGCGGTGAACGTGACCACTCGCTCCCGTGCCGGGGCGATGGAGTTGAACGCCCCTCAGCGTCCGTCGCTTACGGGAAACGAACGCGGCTCGAAGCCATCCGGCACGTAGGCCTCGGGCACCTGCAGGTTGCTGCCGTCCCGCATCGCACGGAAGTGCGGGGACATGATCTCGATGCCCGCTTCGTTGAACGCGTCCTGAATGCGTCGGTGCAGGTCCGAGTAGATGTTGATCATCCGGTTGGGCTCGCGGGTGTACGCGTTGATCTCGTACGCGACGTAGAAATCGTCGAGGCGTTGTTGCAGCACGAAGGGCTCGGGTGATTCCAGAACTCCGTCTGTGCCGCGGGCCGCCTTCAGCAACGCCTCGTGTACGTCCGGCCAGGGCACGTCGTAGCCGATCGTAACCGTGGTGTGTAGCACCACGCCCTCCCGGCGCGCGGCCCGGCTGTAGTTGATGAGGTGGTTTCCGAGCACCATCGAGTTGGGAATGGTGACGTTGACGTTCTTGGGGGTGCGAATGCGGGTCACGAGAAGTCCTTTCTCGATGACGTCTCCCGTGGTCTCCGAGATCTGCACCCGGTCACCGATCTGGAACGCCCGCATGTAGATGAGCACGATTCCGCCGATGATGTTGGCGATGGCCGACGCTGAGCCGAACGTGATCAGCAGGCCCACGAACGCCGCCACTCCCCTGAACCCAGCCGACTCGCTGCCCGGCAGATACGGCCAAATGAGAATGAGCGCGAACACGGCGACCAGGAACCGGACGATCTGATACGTTGGCTCTGCCCAGTCGGGATAGAACCCGCGCACGCGGAGCCGTCCGGTGCGGAGGCCGTCGAAGATGAGGTGGACCAGCTTGAGCACGTAGTACGTGACGACCAGGATGGCCACGATCCGCAGAAACCGCGGAACGTAGTTGACGACGCCGAACACGAGCTGCCAAAACCACGAGGCCATGCCTTCGACCATGCGGTCCGCCTGGGCCTCCGTCGCCGGGAAGAAGCTCAGCACCAGGGGCACGAAGAACACGATGGCCAGGACGGTGATCGTGATCCGGATGAGGCGGGCCGCGCCCATGAGGACTTTGGCCATGCGTTCCGCCGAGATCAGCTCCAAGCGCTGGACCTTGAGCGGCGGGATCCAGCTCTCGCCGTCCCGTTCGATGGCGGTATAGATGCGGTTGAAACCCCACGACAGCGTCAGGAACACCAACAACAGCGCCGCTATCGCGGCCAGGGTTTCCACGGCGCCGCGCACGAGGCCTTGGAGGCCCCCGGGAGCACGGTCGGTCAGCACCCGCTGGAGACGGCCCGCGTATTCGTCCGCGAGCTCGGCGCGCGTGGTGCCCAACACCGACGCGTCGGCGTCGGTCAGGCTGAGGATGATGACCTCATCGACGACCAGGCTGGTGAACCCGTTCCGGGGTTCCGCTTGGACCTGGATGTCGTCGGTGGGCAGGACGGCGAGCTGGCTCAAGCGTCGGCCGACCGCCTCGGCCCGCTCCGCCGCCGTGAAGCCCCCGATAGGCTCGTCCAGATGGAACACGGTGTCGCCCCGGAAAAACACCGGCACACGTGCCCGGGTCAGCACGGGTAGCCGGTCCGCGCCCACGGGGATCGAGTCCGCGGCCGCACCGGGGCGCTCTTGCGCCTGAGGCGTATCCTGCGCCAGCAGGGGGGCCGTGGCCCAAGCCGCTGCCCCGCCGGCCGTTCCAGCGACAAGCGGCGCGGCGCACAGGAACAGCGATGCCAACGGCACCACCAGGCCGCGGATAAGACGCGCGATACGACGCGCCCCGCTCCGGTGTCGGCGGAGCCCGGTCACACCAGGCTGCGAATCCATCCGCCGTCCACCACGATGGACTGACCGGTGACGTAGCTGGCGCGTTCCGACGCCAGGAAGGCCACCACGGCCGCGAACTCACGCGGCTCACCGATCCGGCCCATGGGAATCTCGGCCTCCCATTGGGCTCGAGCGGCGGCGACCGTTGTGCCCTGACGCTCGGCGATGCTCTCCGCCAAGGCAGTGAGTCGCTCCGTCGCGGTGTATCCGGGCAGGGCGTTGTTGACCGTCACTCCTTCCGGCGCCACCTCGTTGGCCAGTGTGCGGGCGAACCCCGTGACCGCAGCCCGTACCGAGTTGGAGAGGATCAGTCCGTCCACGGGCTGTTTCACCGCGATCGAGGTCACGTTGATGATGCGGCCCCAACGGCGTTGTCGCATGCCCGGGAGCACCAGCCGCACGAGGGTCAACACACTTTCGAACGTGCCCTGCCAGGCAGCCCGCCACGCTTCGGCGTCATGGGCATCGAACGGCCCGGCCGGAGGACCCCCGCTGTTGGTGACGAGCACGTCCACTCGTCCGAAGCGCTCCTCGGCCCGCCGGACCAGCTCCGCGATGTTCTCCGGCTCGTCGAGGTCGGTCGGTACCGGGAGCACTTCCGTGCCGTGGGCCGCTCGAATCTCCTCCGCAGCGCGCTCCAGGGGCTCGGGGCTGCGGGCACAGAGCACCAGCTCGGCGCCCTCGGTAGCCAGCTCTTCTGCCACGGCCCGTCCCAATCCCTGACTAGATCCGCCCACCAGGGCGACCTTGCCGCTCAGTCCGAGGTCCACGTCAGCCTCTCAGATAGGTGTCCGTGCCGTCCAGCCAGTCTTGCCGCGGCGGCGTGAAGACATCGAGGTCGTCCGTGTCCTCCAAGGCCTCGGCTTCGTGGGGAACCCCGGACGGGATGAAGAGCACCTCGCCGGTCCGCACGGTCACCTCGCGTCCTTCGTCTCCGATCCGAAAGAGCAACGCTCCGTCCAGCACCAGGGTGAACTGCTCGTTGTCGTGCGAGTGTTTCGGGACCACACAGCCTTTGGCCAACCGCACGCGTGCCAGCATGCTGCGCTCTCCGGTGATAAGCGTCCGGGTGAGCAGTGGATTGAGTCGCTCGACCTCCAGGTCGGCCCATGCGAAGTGCTCCACGTCGTTTCGTTGCATCGAAGTCCTCGTCCGCGGTGGTCAGCCCTTTCCAAGGCGGGCTACGAGCCTGTCAATGTGCTTTTGATTGCCGAGTAACGCGATCTCGCTCCCCATCTCGAGCACCTCGTCCGGGTCGGGTCGGGCCCGCACTCCATCGGGGCCGTGGATCGCTACGACGGTAACACCGGAGTCGGCCATCCCGCTGCGTGCCAGGGTCTTGCCCACCAGCCCGGGCGGCGTCGGGATGTCCAGGAGCTGAACGCCCTCGCCCAGGATCACGCTCTCTCGATGAAGGGCCAGTGAGAGGATGGACTCGACGCCCAGCGTTGCGTAGCTGAGCGCGATGTCGGCGCCGGCCCGATGGATGGGCTCCACGTTCCGTTGGTGGGTGATGCGGGACAGGATCAGGACGTCCGGCCGGAGCCGGCGACAGTAGACCGCCAAGAACACGTTCTGGGCGTCGTCGTTCGTGGTGAGCAGCACGGTGGGGGCGTCGTGGACGCCCGCCTCTTCCAGGACCTCGATGGCCGATGCATCACCCACGATGAACCGGTCGGCCAGCTCACCGAGCTTCTCTCCCCGCTCCGCGATCTTGTCGACGACGTTGACGCGCACGCCCTTTCGCTTGAGCTCACGCGTTGCGGCCCGACCGACCTTGCCCGCACCGATGACGATGACGGGGTGGGGATTCGGCTCGGCCACCGCCAGCATCGCGTTGAGGCGACGAATCGCCGCTGCGGAGCCGACCACCACCGGCACGCAGTGGTCGCTGAGGTGCGTGTCGGGGTCGGCGCTCAGCATCTCAGCGCGCGCCCAGACACCCACAACGGTCGCACCCGTCGACTCGGGCAGGTTGACTTCGGCGATGGTCCGGTCCTGGAATGGCGTGCCGTGCGCGCTGAACTCCGCGATCTCCAGGTCTTTGAACCGTCCGATCACGTGGGCCTCGGTGTTGCCCGCATCGGCCCGTTTGGCCAGTTGCTCTCCCAATCGATGCTTGAGCGGCAGGACGTGCGTAGCGCCGGCCAGTTCCAGGATGTCCATCGAGTCCAGGCTGGTCGCGAACGCGGCGACCGGTGTTGCGGGTGCGACCTCGCGGGCCGTCAGGGTGATCGTGGTGTTGGTGACGTCGTCACGGTTCGCCACGATCAGCGCAGCCCGGTCGGCACCCGTTTTTTGGTAGGTGGACCGATCGTCCAGCTTGCCCGCGACCACCGAAACGCCGTCGGCGTGCAGCTCCGATGCCTTGGCCGGATCGGGTTCCAGCACCACGTACGGGGTGCTGCGGGTGGCGAGTCGCTGTGCCAGGCCTTCGGCGATGGGATCCCATGCGGCGATGACCAGGTGGCCACGCATGTCCTTGCCCACGTCCCGCGGCGCCCTCATCCGCAACTGGGCCTCCAGCCACGGCGCGTAGAAGTAGCGTATGAAGGCGAACGGGAAGACGATCAGCAGCAGGATCATTCCCACGATGAGCACGATCATGCTGAACGCGCGACCCACGTCGGTTTCGAACGTGATGTCCCCGAACCCGAGCGTGCTCATGACCGTGAGTGCCCAGTACACACCGGTAAACCAACTGTACTGCTGGCCTTCCCAGGCCATGATCAGGTGGAAGCCCACTGCAAACAGCAGCACCACCACGGCAAGCAGGGCGAACAGCTTGCCGAGCGCGGTCAGGTTGCGCCGCATCTGGCGCTCTTCGATGAGCGATGCGAAGAGGGTACCGAGAAGCTTCACTTCGGTCGTCGTCCTTCCGTTTGGGGCCGGCCGGAACATGGAGCCGACACGGGAGACTTGCCAAGGACGGTGGCACCTGGAAGGGTGGTGAACGTATGGTCCTATAGCCCCGCCTCGGGCCGTTCACACCAAGGAGTTCACAAATGACCCGCCGTATCCGCTTTGCCTTCGCGCTGTGTGCCGTCCTGCTTCTGCCGGTGGCAGCCCATGCCCAGGAGATGCCCCAAGAGCCCGTGCGCGCCGACGGCGGTATGGTCGTCTCACAGTCGTACTGGGCGAGCGAAGTCGGAGCGGCGGTGCTCTCGGCAGGCGGCAATGCGGTGGACGCGGCCATCGCGACCGGCTTCGCAATGGCGGTGACGCATCCGACGGCCGGCAACATCGGCGGTGGCGGATTCATGGTCATCCGGTTCCCCGACGGGCGCACCACCGCGATCGACTTCCGGGAAAAGGCGCCCCGCGCGGCGCATCCCGAGATGTTCCTGGACTCCACGGGCACGTACTCGCCGGAGCGGCACCACCTTTCCCACCTGGCCGTGGGTGTGCCGGGGACCGTGGCGGGATTCTGGATGGCACACGAACAGTACGGCTCGGCGGAGTGGTCGGAGCTGGTGGGTCCGGCTGTGGACCTCGCGGAGGAGGGATTCACGCTGTCGGAGTCACTCGCCCGCTCTCTGGCGGGTGTGTTGTCGCGCATGGAGAAGTATCCCGCCTCCGTCGCAGCGTTCTCGAAGGACGGCACTCCCTACGAGGCCGGTGAGCTGTTTCGGCAGCCCGACCTGGCGCGGTCCCTGGAGCGCATCCGCACCGGCGGGCGGGACGGGTTCTACCTTGGGGAGACCGCCGAGCTTCTCGCAGCGGAGATGGAGCGGGGCGGAGGAATAATCACGACCCACGACATGGCCAACTACCATGCCGTCGAGCGTGAGCCGGTGACCGGCACCTACCGCGGCTACACGATCACTTCCATGCCGCCGCCCTCGAGCGGAGGCACGGCGCTCATTCAGATGCTCAACCTGCTGGAGGGCTACGACCTTTCGAATCTGGAGCACAACTCGTCGGAGCACGTGCACCTGCTGGTGGAGTCGATGCGCCTGGCTTACCTGGATCGCGCGAGGCATCTGGCTGACCAGGACTACGCTTCGGTGCCGGTGGCCCGCCTCACGAGCAAGGAGTATGCGGACCGGATTCGGGCAACCATGCCCATCGACGCGGCGGGGGTCTCGGACTCCGTCGCTGTGGACCTGCCGGACGAAAGTCCGGAGACCACGCACTACTCCGTCGTGGATGGCGACGGGCTGGCGGTTTCGGTCACGTACACGCTCGAGTTCGGGTACGGATCGGGCATCGTCGTGCCCGGTGCCGGCTTTCTGCTGAACAACGAGATGGGCGACTTCAACGCTCACCCCGGCGTCACGAACTCCCGGGGCCTGATCGGCACCGCGCCGAACTTGGCCCGGCCGGGACAGCGCATGCTTTCGAGCATGACTCCCACCATCCTTTCCCGGGATGGCGAGTTGGTTGCGGTCATCGGCAGTCCCGGAGGCCGGACCATCATCAACACGGTGCTTCAGGTGGCGCTGAACGTCATGGACTTCGACATGAACATCCAACAAGCCGTGAATGCGAAGCGACTTCACCACCAATGGCTTCCGGACATCGTGCGCATCGAGGCGGACGGGATGGACGACGCAGAGCTGGCCGAGCTGACGGCGCTGGGACACCAGACGTCGATGCGGGGCCGGCAAGGCTCGGTTCAGGCGATCATGGTCGATCCGGAGACCGGAGAGATCCTTGGGGCTGCGGACCCGCGCTCGGAAGATGCCCGAGCGGTGGGTGCGGCCCGCGTGACCGCGGCGGTTCCGCGGTAAGCGGACGGACGCTGGCGTGCCGGACGCTAGCGTGCCGCGAGGGCGCGGCCGGAGAGGGCGTCCCTGAGGTCGTTGGTATACGTGTGCGGCCGGGTCAGGTAGGGGAAGTGGCCGACCGGCCCCATCGCCACGACGTGGGCGTCGGCGTAGAGACCGCGTAGCTCGGAGCGGAGCCCCGCCGACACGAACGGGTCGTTCGACGATTCCATGATCACGACCGTGGCCTGGAACCGGGTCGGGTCGGGTGGGACGAAGTACTGCGTGACGGCGCGATAGTGGGCGGCGAGGGTGGCGGCCTCGATACGCGCGATCTGCTCCGCCTGGTAGGCCCGCAGGAGCTCCGAAGAGCCGGACGCCGGCAGCACGTCTCGCTCCACCGCGGAAAAGAGCTTTCGTCTCGTGGTCCGCGAGGGAAGATAGCGCACGACCGCTGCTTGGGCGCCGTATCGTGACGCCATTTCGTCGTTGGGCGGGAACGCGTTGGTGAGCACCAGGGTGCGGACTGCCGAGGGGTGCTCTTTCAGCATGTACTGAGCGACGAGGCCTCCGATGGACGTGCCCACGACGTGCGCGGCGTCCACCCCTTCGTGCTCGAGAATCGTCATGACCCCGCTGAGCAGCTCGTCCATGTCGTCCACGGCCGGGATCGTCGGGGCGATGACGCGATAGTCGCGGCTCAGGCTGGTCATCTGCTGCCACCAGATATCCCCGGCCCCCAGAAGCCCGTGGAGGAACACGACCGTCTCCGGGCCGGACCCGACCCGCACGTATTCCCAGATCGTGCCGCCCACGTCCACCCGTTCGGGGGGGAAGTCGATTCGGAACCGGCGCAGGGAGTTGAACACGCGGGTGTCTACCGCCGAGTAGAGCTCGTTCACGGTCGGCGACGATTGCGGCAACAGATAGAGGGCAGCGACTCCCGTGGCCCCCAAAAAGAGGATCAGAAAGACGAGCCAGCCGCCCCGGCTCCTTTTTGGTGTGTCGCGCCCGCTCCCGACCAGGACCTTCACGGTCGTTCCGGTCCCGGGACGGCCTTCGGAAGTCGCATCGCGGTGGCCAGGGCGTGCTCCAGGAACGCAACGACCCGGGCTTGCTGGTTCCCGGGGTCGTGTACCTCGACGGTCTCTGCGAACGTGAGCACCGCACCAACCCACTCGTTCGTGTGCCAGCGCCCCCGCGATAGCTCCGGCAGGCCCGACTCGGACGGATAGGGCCACGGCGAGACGTACCAGTAGGGCTCGGCGTAGTACTGGTCTCCCGGAGTCATCCCCACGCCAACGGTCTCGGGTCCGGCGGGTCTGGAGCCCAGCTCGACGAGAAGCGCGACGTCGAAATGGTGCGGCCACCCGCGAACCGAGCCGGCGTTGGGGTGCGCGAATCCCAGGTTGGACAGCACCAGGTCGGCGTTCGCATACCAGGCTGCCAGTTGCTCCAACGCCGCCGGATCGGGCGTGAAGTCCGCGCCGTGACCCACCGTGTGTTGCGGCATGTCCCAGTCGGGGAGCTCCAACCGAGGCGGCTCACCGTCCAGCGCGGAGCCGACGGCCATCTCCAACCACGACCGTGCCTGGGGCAGTGTATGTCCGCGGAGGGCGAACCGGTCCAGCTCCACCTCCTTGGCATCCTGAAGGGCAAGCACCAGATCGGCCGGCGACAACGTCACCCGAATGCGGCCCACCAACGGAGCCCCCGCGAACTTGCCGTCCACCCATTGGAACCCGCGGTGGCTGTCGTCGTCTTGGGGTTCGGCCAAGGCTGCGCCTGCGGCGGCGATCAGTTGGCAGGCCCAGTGCAGCTGCAAGCGGGCGTCGTGCAGGTCCTCCGAAGGGAGGCTGCGGAGGCGCGACCATACTCGGGGTTCAACGACGGAATCTGTCATGTCCGGAGGATACAACGCGGGGAAGTGTTCCGGAACTCGGGCCGCTGCCGGTCGCGCGACGGCCGAGCCCCGAGTAGCGTGCTCGCAGGTACTGCGAGGCGCCACACGTCGAAACGGGAAGTGTGGTCGGTGAAGAGACAAAGCGAAGGGCCGTCCCGGCCGGTGCCCGAGGTTCCCCTGGACGCCTTGGATCAGTTGTGGTTCCAGGTTGCAGGCACGGTTTGCAACCTACGTTGCAGCCATTGCTTCATCTCGTGCAGCCCGCAAAACCACTCGTTTTGGTTCATGGACAGGGATCAGGTCCAGCGGGAGCTCGACGCATCGGTCACACTCGGCGTGAAGGAGTACTATTTCACGGGCGGCGAGCCGTTCATGCACCGGGAGATCGTGCCCATCCTGGGCGACGCGTTGGCGCTGGGTCCCACGACCGTGCTTACCAACGGCACCCTGCTTCCCCCCCGGCGAGTGGATGCGTTGCGGTCGATCGCGGAAGGCTCGCCGTATTCGCTCGAGCTGCGGGTCAGCCTCGATGGTGTGACCCGCGAGTCGAACGACGCGATCCGCGGCTCCGGCGCGTTCGACCGATGTCTGGAGGGAGTGGTCCGTCTGGTGGAGGCCGGGTTTCTCCCCATCATCACGGCCATGCAGAGTTGGCCGGAACAGGAAACGGGCCGGGTGCTGGGGAGTTTTCGCCGTTTGCTTGCCGGGGCCGGCTATGAGCGAGCACGCCTCAAGATCCTACCTGCGCTCAGCATTGGGGCGGAGGAGCAGCGGTCGGGCGGGTACGCGCCGTACGAGTTCGTGACCGCGGAGATGATGGAGGGCTACGACACGTCTCTCCTGCTCTGTTCCAGTGCCCGGTTGGTGACCGCCGCCGGAGTGTTCGCGTGCCCCATCTTGCTCGAGCACCCCAGCGCCCGGCTGGGCGACACACTGGCGAATGCCGCCGCCCGCCCGGTGCGGCTTGCGGAGCAGGCCTGCTACACGTGCTATCGCTACGGCGCCATCTGCTCGAATCTCCCGTCGAGCGGAGCGCTCGCATGACTGAAAGGGACGTACCGCGGTACCGCCGCATCGCAGCGTTCGGCGGCGTCTACTCCAACCACCTGGCGTTGGCCGAGGCCGTCGCGGACGCCGGTCGGCGCGGGGCCGATGCCGTGATCTGCCTGGGCGACCTGGGGGCGTTCGGCCCCAATCCCGACAAGGTGTTTCCGATCATTCACGAACACGGGATCCCGGTCGTGCGAGGCAACTACGATGACTCCATCGCCCGCGGACTGGACGATTGCCAGTGCGGCTATACCGATCCGGCCGACAATCACTACGCGCGGCTGTCCTATCGGTACACGTTCTCTCACACGTCGCCTCGCCACCGCCGCTGGATGGGGGGACTGCCCGGAGAGCTGCGGTTCCAACTGGGGGAGCTCCGCGTGCTGGCGTGCCACGGCAGCCCGCGCCGAATGAACGAGTTTCTCTGGGAGTCGGCCACGCCTACGCATTTTCTGGCAGGCTTGGCGGATCGGTTCGAAGCCGACGTCATCGTGGGCACCCACACGGGGATCCACTGGTCGAGGCAATTCGGCCCCGAGGGCTGGTACGTAAACGTCGGGGCGCTGGGCCGGCCCGCCAACGACGGGCACACGCACGTCTGGTACGCGATGCTCGAGGCCCGCGGATACGACCTGTCGGTGGAGTTCGTGCCCGTAACATACGATCACGCACGATTGGCCGAGGAGATGGCCGCGGAAAAGCTGCCGGAGCCGTTCGTGGAGACGATCCTCACGGGTTGGTGGACCACCTGCTTGGAGATCCTGCCCGGAAAGGAGCGCGCCCGCGGCGTCTACTGACGCGGGAGCTCGATCCCCGGGGGCCGGCATTGCCCGCCAACCCCGGCACGACGATTTTCGCGGTGCCATGGAATTGATCGGATATCTGGACGGCCCACGCCTGCGTCGCTCCCTGCTGGCCGCGTGCCGGTACGCGCAGACCAAGAAGCAGGAGCTCAACCGCATCAACGTCTTTCCGGTCCCAGACGGAGACACCGGCACCAATCTGGCGCTGACCCTTCGTGCCATCGCGGACCGGCTCAAGGCGGAGGAGGTCCAGTCGGTGGGCGAGGTGGCTGTGCGTGCCGCACAGGCTTCCGTCATGGGCGCGAGAGGGAACTGTGGCATGATGCTGTCCCATTTCCTCTTGGGCTTCGCCGAGCCCCTCCGCGAGTCCCACCGCATCGGAACGGCCCAGTTCGCGGGTGCGCTGGGGGCGGGGGTCGAGCGCCTGCACGGCGCGTTGGACGACCCCGTGGAAGGAACCATGCTCACCGTGATGCGGGACACCGCCGAGGCAGCGAGCCGGTCCTCCGATCGCGATTTCGAGCCCTTCGTGCGTCGACTGTGCCAGGTGGCCCGGGAGTCGCTGGCTCGGACACCCGACTTTTTGCCGGTCCTGAAGAAAGCGGGCGTGGTGGACGCTGGGGCCAAGGGGTTCGTCAGCTTGATCGAAGGCGTGGTCTCGTTCATTGACGGCGACCCGCTGGTCGAGTTGGAGCGACTGCCGGAGTTCGAAGAACTGCCTCCGGTGTTGACGATGACCGACTACAGGGCCGACCGGGAACGTTATCGGTTTTGCACCGAGGCCTTGGTTCAAGGCCCCGATCTTCCCGGCTCGGACACCGTGAAGACCCACCTGGCCGGCCAAGGCGATTCGCTGATCGTGATCCGCACGGCCGACGTGCTCAAGCTCCACATCCACACGAACGGGCCCGAGGAGGTGTTCGCCTACCTTCGCACGCTGGGCACGCTGACCGCCCACAAGGCCGAAGACATGGAGGCCCAGCACAAGGCGGTGGGTGGGGGCGGCGACGGGCACGTGAGGTTGGCTCGACGGCCCATCGCCATCGTGACGGACAGCGCAGCCGATCTGCCGGAAGCCGTGGTCAGGCAGCACGGCATACACGTCGTGCCGCTCATGTTGCTCGACGGAGATCGGGCGCTCCGCGACGGTGTGGACGTGACGGCCGAAGATTTCCACCGGCAACTGGAAGAGGGCCCGGCGGTCCCCACCACATCACAACCTCCTCCCGGCGCATTCGTCGAGGGGTACACACGAGCGGCGCAGGACGGCGATGCCATCTTGAACGTCGCTTTGGGCTCGGCGCTGTCGGGAACCTTCGGTTCTGCGTCTCGGGCTGCGGCAGAGTTCGCGGACGCGCCGGTTCACGTGTTCGACACCGCGGCGGCCTCGAGCCTTCAGGCGCTGTTGGTCGTCAAGGCTGCCGAGCTGGCGGAGTTGGGCATGCCGGTCGAGGAGATCGTGGCCGAGCTGACACGCATCCGCGCGCAGTCCAACGTGTTGTTCACCGTGGACACGTTCGACCGCCTGCTGGCGTCCGGACGGGTGGGGAGAGGCAAGGCCTGGTTGGCCGGCCTCCTGGGCGTGAAGCCGATCCTGGGACTGACCGGCGCAGGCAAGGTCGTGCCCTTCGGGCGGGCCATGGGCCGCGATCGTGTCCTGCACACGGTCATGGATCACCTGGAGTACGCGATTCCCTCCGGCGCCACCGTGCGCTTCGCCCTGGCTCACGTGTCTTGCCCGGAGACGTTGGATGACGTCGAGCGGGAGTTGGTTGCCCGCTACGGACCGGTCGACGTGCTCAAAGCGCCGGCTACTCCGGTGGTGGCCACTCACACGGGTCCGGGGGCTTGGGCGTTGGCGTATATGGTCGAGAGCTGATCCGCCGGGCCCGGCGTCAGCCGCCGTGGATTTTCAGACGCCCTGCCACCAAGAGATCGTAGGTGGCCCGTTGGGGGGGGGTGAGCTCGGGGGGCAATCCCACCAGAATCGCCCGGCGGTTCCTCTGATCGGGAAGGTGGAGGACCAGACGGTCGGGCGCGGTGGGCGCCGAGTGGGGGTGGCGCTTCCCGGAGGGATCGACCTCCACGGTGGTGCCGGGGGCGGTGAGCTCCGCGAGCTCACGCCCGTAAGCCAACCACGCCTGGACGGGGTCGACGTCGCCGGACGCCACGTCGGCCACCAACACGCGGTCGAAATAATCGACCGCGCGCTCGTAGGCGTGGGGGGACTCGGCCTTGAGCTCGCGTAAGCGTTCCCGGTAGTACTCCCGCGGATCTCTGGCGCCCGAGGCCGCCAGCGCATCCTCGAACCGTCGATCGGCTTCTTCGCGCTTCCCGTCCGTCGTCTCCGCTCCATCCCCGGTGGTCACAGGACTTTTGGAACCGCAGACTAGGTGCCCTCGGCCATCGAGTCCAGAAATTCCTGGTTTGTCTCCGTCCTGCCCATGCGCTCCAGAAGGAACTCGACCGCTTCGATCGTCGGCATGTCAGCGAGGAAGTTGCGGAGCAAATAGACGCGGTTCAATTCCGCCTCGCTCAAAAGCAGCTCCTCTTTCCGCGTTCCCGAGCGATTGATGTCGAGAGCGGGAAATATGCGACGATCGGAAATATCCCGATCCAAGATCAGCTCCATATTCCCGGTTCCCTTGAACTCCTCGAAAATCACGTCGTCCATTCGGCTCCCGGTCTCTACCAGCGCCGTGGCGATGATCGTCAAGGATCCACCGTCGGCAATATTCCGCGCCGCTCCGAAAAAGCGTTTCGGCCGGTGGAGCGCGTTTGAATCCACTCCGCCGGAAAGGATCTTGCCCGAGTGTGGGACTGTGACATTGTATGCCCTCGCCAGACGGGTGATGGAATCCAACAAGATCACCACGTCCTTGCCACACTCCACGAGGCGCTTCGCCTTTTCCAACACGATATCGGCAACCTGCGTATGCCGATCGGCGGGCTCGTCGAAGGTGGACGAGATGACCTCACCATCGACGTGCTCTTCCATGTCCGTGACCTCTTCCGGACGCTCGTCGATGAGCAGCACGATCAGGTAGGTCTCCGGATGGTTGGCTCGGACCGAGTTTGCGATCTGCTGGAGCAGTATCGTCTTACCGGCCTTGGGCGGCGACACGATGAGTCCCCTCTGCCCCTTGCCGATCGGGGCAATGAGATCCACGAGCCGCATGGACATCTCTCCGCCCTCGTGTTCCAGGTGAAGCCGATCTTCGGGATACTGCGGCCTCAGGTTGTCGAAGGCGATCCGCTGGCGAAGGTTTTCCGGCGGATCTCCGTTGACCTGCTCCACCTTGAGCAGCGCGAGGTAGCGCTCGCTGGGCTTGGGCGGGCGCACCCGCCCCTTGATCGTGTCTCCGGTGCGAAGATCGAAGCGCTTGATCTGAGATGGACTGACGTAGATGTCGTCCGGACCATACAGGTAGTTCCAATACTGAGAGCGAAGGAATCCGTACCCCTCGGGCAGGATTTCCAATACGCCCTCGCCGCGCAGGACGACTTCGTTGTCGAGTAGGTTCTGTTCAATCTTGAAGATCAAGTCCTGCTTGTGCAGGCCGACGTGGTTGGCGATCTCCAGTTCTTCTGCCATGAGATGGAGATCGGCCACGCTCTTGCTCTTCAATTCGGCGATATCCACGGAGGTGCTCCGCAAGGGCTGGGATAAAAGCGATCGTCGTGGGAGGAGGTGGTCGTGAAGGGCGCCGAGATGGACCTGTCCAAGCGGTCCGCCAGCAGAGGTCGGTGAGGCTTCGGCACGATAGCGTAACGATTTTGAGCGGTCAACCCGGTTCCGGGTGTGAAACCCGCCCGATCCGAACGGCGCGACATCCGTCGCTGTACCTGGGCGGTCGCCTTCTGTAGCTTGGGAGCCACAGCGCGCGCTCCAGGGTAACGGGGTGTGAGTCGGACCCTCGCGGGAGCGCACCCGCACCGTCATGGAGGACGGAGTTTGGCGAGACACAATCGCTTGGGGAGCGGGGTTGATCAGCGCGGCTACACCTACGAGGTGAACTATCAGCCGGATTGGCTGCGGAAGCTCAAGGTCACCCGTAAGCTGACCTCGGGGCGGCAATCCACCATGAGCCTGTTCCGTAACCCGTCGGATCACCGGGACGCGGACGTGGGCGAGCGCGTGCGTACCGGAGTATCGTGTCCGGAGCAGGGAATCGACTTCGAGGTGTCGGTGCGCGATCCCGAGCGGGCGATTCGCTGTATTACCATTACCTATGAGCTGCCCCCTCCCAAGGAGGGCGGTACGCGCACCAAGAAGCGCGCCCGACGCAAGAAACGCGAGCGGGTCGTGTTCACGCTCGAGGACGGTCTGAAGCCGCCCGTCAGCTCCGGCTGACGGCGAGACAGGAACCACTTCCCAGGGACGAACCGGCCATTCGATCCGTCGAGGTGATCGGGACGTGGGCCCTCCGGTTGGCGGGCTCTATCGGGCGTTGGGGCGGCCTCAGTTGGGAAACGCTCAAGGCCACTGTGCGCCCCACCGTGTGGCCGCGACTCCTGGGCGAGCAACTCGCCAAGGTCGGCGCGGAGTCGGTGCCCATCGCGCTGTTCATTGCCGGGTTCACCGGTGTCGTACTGGCGCTCCAGGCCTCGTACACGTTCACCGGAGCGGTGCCCCTCTACTTCGTCGGCGCGTTGGTTGGCAAGACCATGATTATCGAGCTGGGGCCCGTCCTCACGGGCCTGGCGCTGTCGGGAAGGGTCGGGGCCAATATCGCCGCAGAGCTGGGGACCATGAGGGTCACGGAGCAGATCGATGCGCTGGAGACCATGGCCTACGACCCGGTGGACTACCTCGTGGTGCCGCGCGTGCTGGCCGGTACGGTCATGTTCCCGGTGGTCATGGTGCTGGCGACCGCAGCCGGAATCCTGGCCGGCTGGATCACGTCACTCTACCTGCTCGACCTGACGACCCCTCAGTTCGTGAAGGGCCTCCGTCTCTTCTTCGAGACGTTCGATATCCAGTTCGCGATCATCAAGGGCCTGTCGTTCGGATTCGCGATCACGTCGATCGGATGCTTTTTCGGGTTCACCACCGTGGGAGGAGCGGAAGGTGTGGGGAAGGCGGCCACGCGAGCCGTGGTGGTGAGCAGCATGGTAATCTTGGTGCTCGACGCCTTCTGGGCTGCAGCCCTGCTATGAGCATCGTGCTGAACGGGCTGTCCAAGAGCTTCGGGCCGAAAGTGGTGTTGGACGACGTGTCCATCACCGCGGTGGACGGAGAGACGCACGCCGTCATCGGCCCTTCGGGCGCCGGCAAGTCGGTCCTGTTGAAGCACATCGTGGGGCTGCTCAAGCCCACGTCGGGAGACGTTGTCGTGGATGGCGACACCGTGGGGGAGCTCGACGCCGAGGGGCTCATCGCCCTGCGTCTCAAGATCGGATACGTGTTCCAGTTCGCCGCGTTGTTCGATTCGCTCACGGTGCGAGAGAACATCGCCATGGCCATGGAGCGCCTCTCGGACGGCGATCCCGAGGGGATCGAACGCAGGGTATCGGAGTGCCTGGAGCTGGTGGAGATGGAGGGGTTCGAAGATCGATATCCCTCAGAGCTGTCCGGCGGACAAAAGAAGAGGATTGGATTGGCCAGGGCCATCGCTCCGGCCCCTCGTTATCTTTTGTACGACGAGCCGACCACCGGGCTGGATCCGGTGACGACAACCGTAATCGACCGTCTGGTCATTCGCATGCGCGACGACCTGGGCGTCACCAGCGTGCTGGTGACCCATGACATGAAGAGCGCGCACCGGGTGGCCGACCGCATCTCCGTTCTCTACGACGGGCAGATCCGCTTTACCGGCACACCCTACGAGCTCCGGGCGTCGGACGACCCCGTGGTGCGTGGATTCGTGAGAGGGATTCCCGAGTTGGTCGAGGGCAAGGAATGACGCGAAAGAAAGAAGTCATCGTTGGACTCGTGATCGTGGCTGCCGTGGCGGTAGGCGTGTTGGGGACGCTCTTCCTGAAGGGGAGCCAATGGCGGCGCAACCTGGTCGTCGTCGATGCGGTGTTCCTGGAGGCGGGCCAGTTGGCGGAGGGAAACGCCGTCCGGTTCCGGGGTGTGTCGATCGGCCAGGTTGAGGAGATCGTGGTCGAGCCGTCGGGCGAGGCCGTTCGGGTGCGCATGCGGATCCGTCGCAACGTCCGACTGCCCGACGATGCGGGCGTGTTGCTCTCTCCCGAATCGATGTTCGGAGACTGGCAGGCCGAGGTGGTCTCGCGGATGCGGTTTCCGCGCTACGACTTCTTCTCGGCCGCGGAGCCGGGAGTGCTGCCCGGCTTTTCGCTGCCGGACATCTCGCGGCTCACCGCAACCGCCGACGAGATCGCCGGAAACCTCACCACCTTGACCGATCGGGTGGAGCTGGCGTTCACGGAGGAAACCGCGCTCAACCTCAAGCGCGCCATCGACAACATCCAAGACGTGAGCGAAGGCCTGTCCGAGCTGGTGGAGCAACAGGCGCAGTCGTTCAACAGCGTCGCGGCGGAGGTGGAGGGCGCGGCGGGCGAGCTGGGCTCGGCCTCGGTCTCGGCTCGGCGCACGTTCGAGGAGATCCAGCTCTTTCTGGAGACCGTCGAGACCGACACGCTGGCCGACGACGCCCGCACCGCCGTGCGCAACCTACGGGTGCTCTCGGATGACCTGGTCGGCGCCGTCGGGGACTTCCAGAACACGATGGTCTCTCTGGACTCCAGCTTTCAGCGCATCGATCGTCTGAGCGCGCAGCTCGAAGATGGCAACGGCGGGGCGTTGGGGTGGCTACTGGCAGACTCGACCGGAGCCGCGCGGGCAGAATCGGTGCTGACCCAACTCGACCTGCTCCTCGAAGACATGCGGGCCAACCCGGGCCGTTACCTTCGTCTGTCCATCTTTTGACGCATGGCTCGATCCCGCCGAGAAGTCAGCGCCGGAGGCGTCGTGGTGCGTCACGAAGACGGACACACACGCGTGCTCATCATTCGCGATCCCTATCGGAATTGGGGCCTGCCGAAAGGTCACGTCGAGCCCGACGAGACCGAGGCGGAAGCGGCGCTGCGCGAGGTCGGCGAAGAGACCGGCCTCACCGACGTTGTCCTCAAGGATTCCCTCGGAGTGATCGATTGGTACTTTCGCATGGGAAGCGTGCTGATCCACAAGTACTGCCGGTTCTTCCTGATGGAAAGCCGATCCGGCGAGCCGGTGCCCGACGCTTCGGAAGGGATTACGGAATGCCGCTGGATGACCTTCGACGAAGCGCTGGAGCAGGTGGCCTACGACAACGCGCGGGCGGTGATCCAGGAGGCTCGATCCAGAATGGAAAGCGAATCGAACATCGATGACGACTGACGCCGAACGGCACGGCTGGACACCCGCCCGGCTCGGGGCGCTTCTGCTCGTCGTGGTGGTGTTCACCTTTTTTCTGTGGAGCCTGCGGGACTTTCTCTCCCCGTTCCTGTTGTTTTGGATCCTGGTCGCGGTGTTGCTGCCGTTCCGCGGCTCGGCGGGGCATACCGGGTTGATCTTCACGGCCGCGCTCTTGACGCTGTTTTGGGTGTTGGACACCACCGGATTTCTCCTCGCGCCGTTCGTTTTGGCCCTCGTGCTGGCCTACATCCTCGACCCGCTGGTGGACCGCCTTTCGGCCGGCAGGGTCCCCCGCTGGGCGGCCATCTCGCTGTTGGCGCTGCCGGTGTTTGCGGCAGCCACACTCCTCCTGGTGTTCGGTGTGCCGGCGTTTACGCGACAGATCGGGGAGCTGATCGACGAGACCCCGGCGCTGCTGGAGCGCGTGACGCTCTGGGTGGAAGGCATCGACGAGCGCCTTCTGGGTGTGGACCTTCCGCTGCTCGACGAGCAAGCGTTGGTGGAGTGGATTCGCCAGTTGGATTCCGCAGACCTGATCCAGGTCCTGGAAACCCGCTTCCAGGAGATCCTGGATCGTGCCTGGAGCGGGGTGCTCGGGTTGGGCCGCGGCATCGGGTCGGCTCTGACGGTGATCGGATATGTGGTGCTCACACCCGTGCTCACGTTCTACCTGCTCCGGGACTACGACGCGCTGGTCGCGCGCTTGAGCGAGCTGCTGCCTCGGCGCTCGCGTGCCGCGGTGGTGGGGTTCGCCAAGGAGTACGACCGGGACCTGTCCGCGTACCTGCGCGGCCAGATCACCGTGGCGCTCATTATCGGCGGCACCACCGCCCTGGGGCTTTGGGCCCTGCGCTTCCCCTACGCCTTCCTGATCGGCACGGCCGTCGCGGTGCTGGGGCTGGTGCCGTACGTGGGGCTGGTGCTCAGCCTCATTCCGGCACTGATCATCGCTCTGCTCACGGCTTCGCCGCTCGCGAGCCTGGCCAAGGTGGCCGTGGTGTTTGCCGTGGCCCAGACGCTGGAAGGGGCGGTGGTGAGTCCACGAATCGTCGGTGACTCGGTCGGACTCCACCCGGTGTGGGTGGTGCTGGCATTGTCGGTGGGCGGATTCTTTTTGGGGTTCTTGGGCCTGTTGATCGGCGTGCCGGTGGCCGTGGGCGTGAAGCTTCTCGTGATTCGGGCACTGGCCCGCTACCGGGAGTCGGCGCTGTACGGCGGCAACGCACGCGTTTCCGCGGACGGTCCCGCTCCCGGGCCGGAGGCGGGGTCATGAGCGAGATTCGAGATCTCACCATCGTGGGCGGCGGGCCCACCGGCCTCTTCGCCGCCTTCTACGCCGGCATGCGCGGCATATCCGCGCGGATCGTCGACTCCCTGCCGGAGTTGGGCGGCCAACTGACCGCGCTCTATCCGGAGAAGTACATCTTCGACGTGGGCGGCTTCCCCAAGGTGCTGGCCAAGGACCTCACCCGCGACCTGGTGGCCCAGGCGCTTCAGTTCGAGCCGGAGGTCGTGCTCGACGAGGAGTTGCGGGAGCTGCGCCGGGAAGACGGGCTCTTTCGCCTGGAAGGACGGAGCCGCGACTTCCTTTCGCGATCTGTGGTCGTCGCCGGCGGCAAGGGTGCCTTCGAGCCCAAGCATCTGGATTGCCCCGGATACCGCGACCTTTTGGGGAAGGGCGTCCACTACTCGGTGAAGGAGCCCGAGGTCTATCGCGGAAAGAACGTGCTGGTTGTCGGTGGCGGAGACTCCGCGCTCGACTGGGCGCTCATCCTCAAGAACATCGCGTCGAAGCTCACCCTGGTGCACCGGCGTGACGGGTTCCGCGCGCACGAGAAGTCGGTGGCCGACCTGACCACGGCCAGCGCCGCCGGTGAGCTGGACCTGTGTACGTTCCACGAAGTGCGGTCCATCGAGGGGAACGGCACGGTCGAGCGCGTGACGATCTTCGACAACCGCACCGACGCGGAGCGCACGCTGGCGGTGGACGCCGTGCTGACGTTCTTGGGCTTCAAGCCCGACCTGGGCCCGATCAAGCGGTGGGGGCTCGACCTCGAAAAGAACCGCATCGTGGTGAACTCGCTTATGGAAACGAGCCAGGCCGGGGTCTATGCAGCCGGAGACATCGTGACCTACCAGGGGAAACTCGATCTGATCGCCACGGGTTTCTCGGAGGCCGCGATCGCGGTGAACAACGCCGTGCACTTCGTGGACCCCACGGCTCGGGTCAATCCCGGACACTCGACGAACATGAAGGTCTTCAAGGATACGTAATGACTGTGAACAATCCCGAAAGCGTGGTGATCATCGGCTCCGGGCCGGCCGCGTGGACCGCCGCCATCTATGCCGCCCGCGCGGACCTCGATCCGGTCGTATACGAGGGACAGCCCACCCGGGTGATGATCCCGGGCGGACAGCTCATGTACACGACCGACGTGGAGAACTATCCGGGGTTTCCGGAAGGCGTCACCGGTCCGGAGATGATGGACCGCTTTCGCCAACAGGCCGTCCGGTTCGAGACCCGTGTGGTCTCGGACGCGATCGCCGAGGTGGACTTTTCCGGCAGTCCGTTCCGTTTGAAGCCGCAGTACGGCGATCCCGTCGAGGCCCGGTCCGTGATCGTGGCCACCGGTGCGCGGGCCAATTGGCTGGGGCTGGAGAACGAGCAGCGGCTGGCCCAGTCGGGGGGGGGAGTCTCGGCCTGCGCAGTCTGCGACGGCGCGCTCCCCTTTTTCAGAGATCGGGAGCTGGCCGTGGTGGGAGGCGGCGATTCCGCCATGGAGGAGGCGCTCTACCTGACCAAGTTCGCCTCCAAGGTCTACATCGTGCACCGGCGGGACGAGTTACGCGCTTCGCGCATCATGGCCGATCGGGCGCTGGCCCACGATAAGATCGCCGTGCTCTGGAATCGCCAGGTGGTGGACGTGCTCGGGGACGACGAGATCACCGGCGTGACGCTGCGCGACACCGTCACCGGCGAAACGTCTGAGCTCCCCTTGGGCGGCCTGTTCATCGCGATCGGACATACTCCGAACACCGCGTTTCTGGGTGGGTCGTTGGACCTGGATGAGAGCGGGTACGTCGTTACCCCCAACGGCTGGCGCACGGCCACGTCGGTGCCGGGGGTCTTCGCCGCGGGCGATGTGATGGACAGCTACTACCGGCAGGCGGTCACGGCCGCAGGAACCGGTTGCATGGCCGCGCTCGAGGCCGAGCGTTGGCTGGCGCACGAGCCGGAGCCCGTCTCAGCCGGCTGAGCCCTCAGGGCAGTCCGGAGCCCCGGGATCTGCTCGCGCATTAACTGCGGTAATCTCGACAACGCACGCAGCCCGTTTCGACGGGGCGTTGCGTATAAGGTGCTGACGCAATATCTTATGCTCCCCCCTCACGGCTGCACCCTCCTGCCGTAGCACGTCTACGTACGTCTCGTCACAGTTGGATCCCGGAGGACCAGCATGCGTACCCTTCGAACCGTCCTGTCGGACGGTTTCGCCAGATGTATCCCCCTTCTTTTTCTGTTCACATTGGCCCTGGCGGCCTGTGAGGATCCCGCAGAAGTCCGGTGTGAGCCGGGTACCGAGGCTTGCGCCGGAGACCCGGCCGAGCCCGATGAGCGCTCCATCGGCGGCGAGGGCCTCGACCTGCGTCCGGGCGCGCCGTCCCTGTCGTGGACCACGGCCACCCAGACGGTTCCGCCCGACTTCGTCGTCGAGCAGTTCGTAAACGGGTTCGACCTTCCGACGGACATCGAGTTCCTGCCCGACGGCCGCGTGTTGGTGGCCGAGCTGGGCGGCACGATTCGCATGGTCGACGGCGGCGCGGTGTTACCCACCCGGTTCCTGAACTTCGTGGGCCGGGTCAACAAGTGCTGCAACCGTGGTCTCCTGGGCATCGCGGCCGACCCCGACTGGCCGACGGATCCCTACGTGTATCTGCTCTACTCGTACGATCCGCCGGAGGTGAACAACTATACCGGCAACGCCGGTCCGGACGGTGAGGGGCACCGGGTTTCCCGACTGACCCGCGTCACGGCCGACGCGTCCAACAACTACGAGACCATCGTGCCGGGCTCGGAGGTGGTGATTGCCGGTGCGAACAGCGTGTGGGCCAACATCGGAGATCCGTTCTCGAGACAGACCAACCTCAACGCGGGGTGGACCTGCTACGAGAACGGCACGCCGTTCGGGACGCCCATCCAGGACTGTATCCCCGCCGACGGGCTCTCCCACTCGGTGGGCACGGTGGCGTTCGGCCCCGACGGGTCGCTCTACTTCAGCAACGGCGACGCGGCGAGCTACAACTCCGTGGACGAACGGGCCACACGGTCGCTCGAGGTGGGAAGCATGACGGGCAAGGTCTTCCGCATCGACCCCACGACCGGCCAGGGTCTGCCGTCCAATCCGTATTGGGACGGCGATCCGAATTCCAACGCCTCCAAGGTGTTCCAGATGGGACTCCGGAATCCCTACCGGTTCACGGTCGACCCGAACACGGGCCTTCCCTGGATCGGGGACGTGGGCTGGGTTGCGTGGGAAGAGCTGAACAACGGCCCGGCCGGCGCGGATTTCGGATGGCCGTGCTATGAGGGCGGCAGCGGGTCCAGCATCCAGTCGACCGACGGCTATCAGAACCTGTCCTACTGCCAGTCCTATTATACGACGGCTGCGCCGACCGCGGCGCCCTACGGATGGTACCGGAGGGGCACGGGCGGGGCGGCTCTGGGCGGGCCGGTGTACACCGGCAACACGTATCCCGCCGAGTACCAGGGCGCCGTGTTCTTCGGCGACTACGTCAAGCAGTGGATGAAGTACCGCAAGCCGGACGGCACGGTGGTGGACTTCGCGGACGGCCTGGGGCCGATGGTGGACCTGGCCCAGGGTCCGGACGGGAACCTCTACTACCTCCACTACGGTGGGGGCGCCATCTACCGGTTCCTGTACACCGGTGATCCGCCCGTGAACAACGGGCTGGTGCTGCACCTTCCGTTCGACGAGGGCTCCGGGATCGTTGCCGCCGACCAATCCGGACAGGGCAACGACGGCACGCTGAACGGACCCACGTGGGTGGGCAGCCCTCTGGGTGCCGCGCTGGACTTCGACGGCGTCGACGATCTGGTCGAGGTGCCTTCGGACCCGACCCTGGACATTACCGACGAGGTGACGCTCGCCGCCTGGATCAACGTGCGGTCGTACGAGAACTGGGAAGGCATCATCACCAAGGGGCGGACCCAGACGACGTACGGGCTGAACGTGTGGGGTGACGGAACCATTCGCCTTACGGCGAACTGGGGCTCCCCGGCCGGCGGCGTCGGCAGGGGTGCCTGGAACTCGTTGGGCGCGGTTTCGCTCAACACCTGGCACCACGTAGCCGCCACGTACGACGGCCAGAACATCCGATTCTACATCGATGGGGTCGAGGATCCGCGCGTGCCCGATCCCGTGCTGACGTTCGGTGTGGTGGACGAGCCCTTGACGGTCGGTGGCGACTTGCCCGGTCAGGACGAATACCTGGACGGCGCGATCAACGACGTGCGCGTGTACAACCGTGCGTTGGATGCCACCGAGATCTCGGATCTCGCGCAGCTCGGCGGAGGCAACAATCCGCCGACGATCCAGAATCCCGGTGACCGAACGGATGAGCTCGGTGAGTCGGTGATTCTCAACCTCCAAGGCGATGACCCCGACGGGGATTTCCTGTTCTATTCAGCGACTGGGCTCCCCTCCTCCTTGCAATTGCGTCCCCGCATCGGGGAAATCGCCGGCCCGCTCACGGAGGCGGGCATCTTCAACGTCACCGTCACCGTCACCGACGGTGTGGCCAGTGCGAGCGAGTCGTTCGTCTGGACGGTCGACGATCCGGGCGGGCCGGGTCCGCTCGATCCGGCCCTGTGGCTGAAGCTGGACGAAGGATCCGGCACGCTGGCGGCCGACTCGTCCGGTTATGAGAACGACGGCACCGTCAGCGGCGCAGCCTGGACGACCGGCCAGAGCGGCGGGGCGCTGGACTTCGACGGAGTCGACGACCTCGTCACGGTGCCGTCCGATCCGTCACTGGACATCACGGACGAGCTCACGCTGACCGCGTGGGTCAAGGTTCGCTCGTTCGAGAACTGGGAGGGCATCATCACCAAGGGCACGACCAAGACGTCCTACGGACTCAACGTCTGGGGCGACGGCACCATCCGTCTCACGGCCAACTGGGGTTCTCCCACGGGTGGCGTGGGCATCGGCGCCTGGAACTCGACGCTGACGCTCTCTGCGGACACTTGGCATCACGTGGCGGCCACCTACGACGGCCAGACCATCCGCTTCTACGTGGATGGCGTCGAGGATTCCCGGAAGCCCACACCGACGCTCACGTTCGGGGTGACGGCGGAGCCGCTCACGCTGGGTGGAGACTTGCCCGGCGTGGCCGAGTACCTGGACGGATCGCTGGACGACGCTCGGGTCTACCCGAGGGCTCTGTCCGCATCGGAGGTCCAGACGCTGTTCAACGGCGGCCGGGTGCCCTAACGCGGTCTCGGGGCTAGGCCCACGGGCCTAGCTGTCTGAGTGAGCGACGGCCTCGTCGCGGGATCCACCCGCGGCGAGGCCGTCCTCATGAGCCCCGTGTCAGAACGTGTAGTCCACCGTGACCGTGTCTCCGGCGGGGCCGGGCTCGCTCACCTGAATCCTGAGCACCGTGGTGCCCGGCGGGGCGGTTCCGTAGGCTTCCCTGTAGGCGAGCCGTAGGGGCGCCAGGTCGAACCGCACGGGCCGGGTGATGACCGCGTCGCAGGCGTCGTCGAAGGCATTGTGCGCCAGCACCGCTCCGACCTGAACGGGATTCGACTCCAGCCATCCGTTCCACGCCACCAGCGCGAACGCGTGCTCGACACAGCCGCCGCTGTACACCACGGTGGCCGTGAGAATCTCGTTCGCGATCTCGACACTCCGGATGTCGAGCGGATCTTCCGGCAGGTCCGCCGGCCGAGCGTCGAAGTCCACAACGACGGGCAAAATTGCCGACGCGAGAGACTCCAGCGTCTTCGCAGCCGTGAGCACCGTCTCCGGCAGTGTTCCGGTGCTTCCCCGAACCGTGTGCACCCTACCCGGCTCGACCCACGTCAACGCGTACGATATCTGGTCGCAGCACTCGTTCCCGTAGTCGCGGCCGGATTCACGAAGGCCGGTACGCATCACTTCGGCCAGGATCAGGTCCACCTGCGCTGCGGTCAGCCTCGCCAGAACCTGCCCGTCTTCGAACTCGCACCAGGAAACGCACCGGACGCCGGTCACGTGCCCGGTGGCCGGCTCGATCGAGATCGCATAGTCCCGCGGCGCGAAGCCTCCTTCCACCGCGAGCGTGATTGTCAGGTCGGAAGGAACCGGCTCGGTGGCCTGGCAGCCCACGACGAGCAAAGCGACCGCCGCCCCCGTCACGGGCAGCCCCACCTTGCGACAGATCGACCTATGCAGAGAAATCATGTTCCAGCTCCCCGAACGTGCATCCCACCCCCCGGAGATGACAACGATCGGGCGCTCCTGCGTCTTACGAGCAGGTCTTCAGCGACGCCAGCGGGCCCCGCCGTCCACCACCAGGACCTCGCCGTTCACGAAAGGCGATTCAGCGAGAAAAAGCGCGGCCCGCACGACGTCTTCCGGCGTCCCCAACTCGCCGACGAGGGTGCGGTCTCGTTCCCGCGCGCGCTCCTCGTCGTCGAAATCTTCGGGAGGGAGCACCGTGCCGGGCACGATCGCGTTGACCCGCACCGCCGGCGCCATCGCGCGGGCCATGACGCGCGTGAGGTGCACCAACCCGGCCTTCGAGACGGAATGGTGGGGATAGGCGGTCCAGGGCTCGAATGCGGAGAGGTCGCTGATGTTGATGACGTTCCCCTCCGACTGCGCCAACAGCGGTGCGAGGGCTTGCACCGTCAGGAACGGCCCCTTGAGGTTGACGGCCATCACCCGATCCCACTCGGACTCGCTCAGCTCGAGTAGCGCCCCCTTGCCGAAGATCGACGCGTTGTTGACGAGAAGGTCCAGCCTGCCGTACTCGGAGCGCACGACCTCCGCCATCCGGCCGACGTCGGCGCTGTCGCCTACGTCACCCGGTGCCAGAACGCACCGTCGTCCCCCGCGCTCGACCTCTTCTGCGAGACTCCGCGCCGCGGTGGACGACGTGCGGTAATTGACGACGAGGTCGTATCCCGCGCCGGCCAGGCCCAACGCGAGCGCCCGGCCCACACGGACGGCTCCGCCGGTGACGAGTGCCACCGGGCCGGGCGAGGCCGGGGCGGGCGAGTGGGGTGGAGGCGACGGGACCATGCGGGCGGAACCTACCCTGCGCCCGAGGGTGCAGCAATCCGGTTTTCAAGAGGGATTCAAGACCCGTTTTCGAGAGGAACAGTGGATCCAAATCCGACGACTTCCGACCGGCCCGTGGCCGTAGTCACGGGAGGCACCAAGGGCATCGGCCTGGCCACGGCCCGGGCGCTGCTCGCAGAGGGGTACCGGGTGGCGGCTTCAGCCCGTACCGCTGCGGACGTCTCCCGCATCGAGTCCGAGTTGGAGGGGGAGTTCGGCGGGCGTGTGCTCGGCGTGGTCTGTGACGTCCGCGCCAGCGCCCAGTGCGACGCGCTGATCGATGCCACGGTGGAGCGGTTCGGACGACTGGACGTGCTCGTAAACAACGCGGGGCTGGGCATCTTTCGTCCCACCGACGAGCTCACGGATGAGGACTGGAGCCGCCAGATCGACACCAATCTGAGTGGAGCTTTCTACTGCTCGCGGGCCGCAGTGCCCCACCTCAAACGGTCCGATGGCGCTTGGATCATCCACATCGGATCGCTCGCCGGCCGCAACCCGTTCGCCGGCGGCGTGGCCTACAACGCAACCAAGTTCGGGCTGCTCGGCATGGCCGAAGCCATGATGTTGGATCTCCGGTATGACGGCATCCGCGTCACGACGATCATGCCCGGTAGCGTGAACACCCACTTCTTCGGGCGGGTCCCGGAGCCGGATTCCTGGCGCCTGGACGCCGAGGACGTGGCCCGCGCCATCGTCGACCTGCTCCGCTATCCCAGCCGTGCCCACCCGAGCCGGGTCGAGCTACGGCCTTCGATGCCACCCAGAAAGTAAAAGGCAATGACAGACGACTTCCGGATCGAACGTGATTCGCTGGGCGACGTACGCGTCCCGGCGAACGCATGGTACGGCGCCCAGACCCAACGCGCAGTGGAGAACTTCCCCATCAGCGGGAGGCGATTCGGGCGGGCGTTCATCGAGGCCATGGGCCTCCTCAAGCTGGCCGCCGCAGACACGAATCGTGAGCTGGGCCACCTGGATCCCCGCGTGGCCGAGGCCGTCGCCTCCGCCGCGCTGGAGGTTGCGGAAGGGCGATGGGACGACGAGTTCCCGATCGACGTGTTCCAAACCGGATCCGGCACGTCCACGAACATGAACGCCAACGAGGTGATCGCGCGGCGTGCCACCTCGTTGATCGGTGATCCCGAAGTGGCCGTGCATCCCAACGACCACGTGAACTTCGGCCAGTCTTCGAACGACACGATTCCGACGGCGATTCACATCGCGGCGCGCGTGTCCATGGAGCGGACGCTGATCCCGGCGCTGGAGGAATTGGCCGCTGCCCTGGAAAGCAAAGCCGAAGCGTTCGACGGAGTGGTCAAGTCGGGCCGCACGCACCTCATGGACGCCACGCCCGTGCGCTTGGGCCAGGAGTTCGGCGGGTATGCCCATCAGGTCCGTCTGGGTCTGGAGCGGGTGCGACGAGGTTCCGGCGAGCTGGCCGAGCTGGCACTGGGCGGCACGGCCGTGGGCACGGGCATCAACACCGACCCCTCGTTCGCCCGACTGGCGATCGAGCGCATCTCGGGAGCGACGGAGCTGGAGTTCCGCGAGGCCGACAACCACTTCGAGGCGCAGGGCGGGCGCGATGCCTTGGTGAGCGCGTCGGGAGCGCTCAACACCGTCGCCGTGAGCCTGACCAAGATCGCCGACGACATCCGCTGGCTGGCGTCCGGACCCACGTCCGGGTTGGCCGAGATCCGAATTCCCGCCGTTCAGCCGGGCAGCTCGATCATGCCGGGGAAGGTGAACCCGGTCATGGCGGAAGCCCTGATGATGGCGGCGGCCCGGGTCGTGGGGAACCACACGACGATCACGCTGGGCGGCAGCCGCGGCAACTTCGAGCTGAACGTGATGATGCCGGTCATGGCCGACGCGATCCTCGAGTCGATCACCTTGTTGGCGAACGCGGCGCGCGCGTTCACGGAGCGTTGCGTTCGCGGGATCGAAGCGAACTACGAGCGGGTCCAGGAGCTGCTGGAGCTGAACCCCTCCATCGCGACTGCGTTGAACCCGTTCATCGGGTACGACCAAGCGGCAACGGTTGCCAAGGAGGCGGCCGCCCGTGGCGTAACGGTCCGGCAGATCGTGGAGGAACGCGGGCTGCTGCCGGCGGAAAAAATCGACGAAGCGCTGGACGTTCGCTCCATGACCGAGCCGGGGCTACCCGAAGGCGGCTGAGGAGGATCGGAGATGGCACGGTTCTGGCCTATACCCTGTGCGGCGGTATCGAACGTTGGACACGGGTCGACCGCGCTACCATATTGAAATCCAATCATGACCTGAACGTGCCTGAAGGATTCCTTATTGAGCCAACACTACTGAAGCCGGGACTTACTCCCGCAAGCTGACGTCACGCCCCGAGCGAGGGGACTTCGAAAGCAGCGGGGAGGTCACCTCAACGTTTGGCCCGGGCTTCAATAAACCCCTTCAGCGCGTTCAATTCGAGCGGCCGGCGCCCCCAGAGGGCGCCGGCCCCTCGTTTTTTTCATCCCCGTGCGGATCGTAGCACCAGCGGCAGGGTAGCGATGCGGCGCCATCGACGCCTACATGGCCCACATGCACGTTGCCACTTGCACGTCGTCACTTGCACATCGCCACGCGGAGGACGAGCGCCTTGCCCCGGGTTCGCGTAACACGAAAGGCTCACTTTTCGGCCGCCCATCGCCTGTTCCAGCCGGATTGGACCGAGGAGCGTAACCGGGAAGTCTTCGGGGATTGCTCCAACCCGAACTGGCACGGCCACAACTACGAGATCGCCGTGACGGTGGAGGGGGAGGTCGACCCCGAGACCGGCTTCGTCATCGACCTCAAGATCCTCAAGGACCTGATCGAAGAAGCCGTGATCCGTGACGTAGACCACAAGAACCTCAACCTGGAGGTGCCGTGGCTGGCGGAGGTCAACCCGTCCACGGAGAACCTCGTGGTCGCTATCTGGCGACGGTTGGCCGCCTACCTGCCGGACGGCGTGGATCTGGTCCGGGTGGTGTTGTGGGAAACCCCGCGCAACTACGTGGAGTACACCGGCGGCTAGCCGGCCGCGTCGCCGAGGCAGCCGGCCCTACCATTCCCCGCGCCCGAGGATTCGGACATGACGGAAGAGCGCTTCGACCACACCCTCCTTGACGGCGCGCAGCCGGTCGCGGAGGCGTCCGCGCTGGACGACGTATCCTTCGAGGCGCTGATCGCCGAGCTGATCCGGAGACTGGGCGACGATCCCGAACGCGAGGGACTGATGCGTACTCCAGCTCGCGTGCGGCGGTCGCTGGAGTTTTTGACGAAGGGCTATCAGCAGACGGTCGGTGGAGTCGTCGGCGACGGCATCTTCACGGAATGCCACCGAAACATCGTCCTCGTGAAGGACATCGAGATGTACTCGCTATGCGAGCACCACATGCTGCCGTTCTTCGGGAAGGTGCACGTCGCCTACATCCCGGACGGCCGCATCGTCGGCCTCAGCAAGGCCGCGCGGATCGTCGACGTGTTCGCGCGGCGGCTCCAGGTTCAGGAGCGACTGACGGAGCAGATTGCCCAGGGCCTACAAGATGCCCTGGATCCCGTCGGCGTGGGTGTAGTGATCGAAGCGTACCACTTGTGCATGATGATGCGGGGCGTGCAGAAGCAAAACTCCAAGACGATCACCTCGGCCATGCGGGGCGTCTTCATGGACAACCCGGGGACACGAGATGAATTCCTACGCTTGGCGTTGTCGCCCAGCGGGCCGCTCTCCATCTGAACATCCACCTTACGGATCGACTCCGCTGTCCTCGCTGCGGCCCCGGCTTCGGCCTGATTCTCCACGCGGACCGAACTAGCGACGGCGCCGTCGAAGCAGGGCGACTGGGCTGTGCGAACTGTCGCGAGCGGTATCCCGTCGAACGTCGGATCGCCGACCTTCGCCCGCCGCCCCGAACCGGCGGGGAATCCGAAGACCGCATGGCGGAAGCCGGACCGGAAGCCGCGGTGCAGGCTGCAGCGGCGCTCGGGGTGACCGGCGCGCCGGGATGGATTCTCGTTGGACCCCACACCGAAGACCTGGCGGCTCCCCTGTCCGGCATGGTAGGCCCGGCCAGGGTGGTGGCCGTGCACACTCGACGGCTCGACGTGCCCAGTCCGAGTGGAGTCAGCCGGATCCGGGTCGGACAGACCTCTCCGTTTTTCCATGCCACGTTCTCGGGAATCGTGTTGGATGGCGCCCTCCCGTCGGTATGGAGGCCCGAGGAGCTGGCCCGCCACGTCGTGCCGGGCGGAAGGATCGCGGTGATGCGGCCCGGCCCCGAGTTGCGTGCTCAGTGGATGAACACCGAGACCGAGCCCGTGCTGGACGCGCCGGAAGCGCTCGTGGTTCGAACGCGTGGACTTCGCTGATCGTCGTCGACGACACATGTCGACACAAAGGCGCGGTCGCAGTATTTTTGCCTCTATCCTCCGGTCCTCTCACAACGACCTCGATGCCAAACCGCAATAACGGTTTGTCCGCGCCGGCCGCTCTGGTTCACTGGTTCAAGTCACGCATGGGCGCGGGTCGTCGGATGGACGAAGTCGACTACTACGAGGAAGGCCTCGATCTGCAGCGCGAAGGGCATCATCACGAGGCGTTGACCTCGTTCCGCCTGGCGCTCAAGGAGCTCCCCGGCAACCCCCTGGTGCTACAACAGATCGCTGTTTCCTATACGCGGATCGGCTTGCCGAGCGAGGCGATCAAGACCTATCGGCACGTGATCGCGAAAGACCCGAATCAGGCCGGCGCCCACTATGGTCTCGCGTTCCTGCTCATCCGTGCGGATGACGAAGAGGCGGCCGTTCCCCACCTCGAGGCGTTTCTGCGCACGGCTGACGGAACCGCGGGTGAGGACCACCTGGCCCACGCCCGTAGCACGCTGGAAGAGCTGCGAGCGCGGCGCCGGTCGCGAAGCTCAACGCCACAGTCGGCTTGAGCGGGCCGGCAGCCAAGCCGCCTGCAAAAAGGGTTCGGCTGGACTACACCGGACGGGACCTCGTCTTCGAGGGCCAGTGGTCGGACACCGGGCAGCGCCTGGTCATCGACAGCGGGAGCAAGGCGGGCCCCTCTCCCATGGACGCGCTGCTGTTGTCGTTGGCCGCGTGTATGGCCATCGACGTGCGCATGATCCTGGAAAAGTCACGCGTGCCGTTGAGCAGCCTCACCGTGTATGCGGACGGTCGGCGCCGGACGTCCGATCCACGACGGTTCGTCGAGATCGGGTTGTGGTACGTCATGGATGGCCCGCAACCGGACGACGCGAAAAAGGTGCAGCGTGCCATCGATCTTTCCCGCGAGAAATACTGCTCGGTTCTCCACAGTCTGGATCCCGACATCGCGCTGGCAATTCATATAGGCGATCCTCCCCCACTTCCACCTCAGTGATCGGCCGGCCATGAGCCTCACCGAGTTCTCCAATTCCGAGACGGTCCCGACCGGAACGCTCTCCGGTTTGTTCTTGGACGCAGTGGACCGCGGGTACGACCGTCCCGCGTTTCAGCGCTTCGTCTCGGATACCGAGCTGGCCTCCATCTCCCACCAAGAAGCCTACGCTGCCGTGCGCGCCGTTGCCGGCGGGCTCGACGGGCTCGGACTGGTGCCGGGGGACCGGGCGGCCATCCTTTCGGAAAACCGGCCCGAGTGGGCGTTGGCCGACTACGCCTGCCTCTGCGCACGGATCATCGACGTCCCGATCTACTCCACCCTGCTCCCCCACCAGATCGAGTACCTGCTCAACAACTCCGGATCGCGGCTCATTTTCGTGTCGACTCGAGAGCAACTGGAGAAGATTGCGGAGATTCGGTCGAGCTGTCCCACGCTGGAGTACGTGGTCGTGTTCGATCCGCTGCCCGACCTGCCGGACTGGGCGCTCGCGTGGAGCGAGTTGAGCGAACGCGGAGCCGAGGTTCAGATCTCGGATGAGGACTTTCGCGCTCGGGCCCGTGCGGTCGAGCCGGACGACGTCGCCACCATCCTGTACACGTCCGGCACCACCGGGGACCCGAAAGGGGTGATGCTCACCCACAACAACCTGTTCTCCAACGTACAGGCCACCACCGAGGCGTTGGGTGTTCAGACGAAGACGGTGAGCTTCCTTCCGCTTTCGCACATCCTGCAGCGGATGGTCGACTACCTGTTGTTCAAAACCGGCTGCACGATCGCCTACGCGCGTGGCATGCAGACGGTCGCTGACGACATCCGTGTCGTACGGCCCACGATCCTGATCTCCGTGCCACGGCTGTACGAGAAGATCTACAACCGGGTCACCGACGCGAGCGGGTTCAAGGGCACGCTCATCAGGTGGGCCATGGGAGTCGGGGAGCGTTGGGCCGATCGGACCTTGGCGGGTCGAAGCCCCGGGCCGGCGCTGTCCCTCCAATACGCGCTGGCGGACCGCTTGGTCTTCAAGAAGATCCGAGCCGGAGTCGGCGGACGCCTGCGGGTGTTCGTGAGTGGTGGAGCGCCCCTGAGCCCGACCATCAACAAGTTCTTCTACTATGCCGGGCTGCGCATCCAGGAGGGATACGGGCTCAGTGAGACGAGCCCCGTCACCAACGTGAACACGCCCGAGCATTTTCGCATCGGCACGGTGGGCAAGCCCATACCGGGCACCACGATTCGGATCGCCGAGGATGGCGAGGTGCTGGTCCGCGGTCCACAGGTCATGAAGGGATACTACCAGAATCCCGAGGCCACGGCGGAGGCGATCGACTCCGACGGGTGGTTTCATACCGGCGACATCGGCACGCTGGACGACGACGGGTTTCTTCGCATCACCGACCGAAAGAAGGATCTCATCGTGACGGCCGGAGGCAAGAACATCGCGCCGCAGCCCATCGAGAACCGGCTCAAGACCAATCGGTTCGTGGAGCAGGCCGTCATGGTTGGAGATCGACGGCAATTTCCGGTGTTGCTGTTGGTGCCGGACTTCGCGGTCCTGGAGGGATGGGCGCGGGCCAAGGGCGTGTCCGCGGACGATCGGGCGACGTTGGTGGCCGCACCGGCCGTTCAGGCGCTCATCGAGCAGGAGATCGACGACCACCTGGACGAGTTGGCCTCGTTCGAGCGACCGAAGAAGATCGGCCTGTTGGTGGAGGAGTGCTCGATCGAGAACGGCATGCTGACGCCGACCCAGAAGATCAAGCGACGTCAGGTGGAAAAGACGTACGAGTCTTTGATCGCCGCCTTTTACGAGCCCGAGAACCGGGACCGGACGGTTTTCGCAGTGGCGGATGCCGCCTGAGGTTCGTACCCTCCTGACGACGGCGCCGAGCGTCGAGGTTGCGCGTGAGCTGGTCGACACCGTGGTCGGGGAGCGGCTTGCCGCCTGCGGAACCTTGTTGCCGGGTGCCGAGTCCATCTACCGTTGGCAAGGGCGGATCGAACGGTCGCCGGAAACGGTGGTGCTGCTGAAGACCAGCGCGGATCGGGCGGAGGCGTTGAGTGCCAGGGTCGCCGAGCTTCACCCGTACGAAGTGCCCGAAGCGCTGATTTTGGAGGTTGGCGCGGGTCACGTCCCCTACCTGGAGTGGGTGGAGGAGGAGACGAGGAGCCGGGGAACCACCGGCGCCGACGGTCCGTAATCTGCTGGTGCCCGCTGTGGTACCGGGGCACGTGGGTGAGATGAGCAAGAAGCGATACTCGACCAAACAAAACACACGGCGTAAACGCCGTGCACGAGGGTCCAAGCCGACCCCGCCCGAGTCCGAGGGCAGCGGCCGGCCCGCCGACGACGGCGGGAGTCCGTCTCCGGACCGAGCGTCCGTACACACGCGGGGGCCGATGCCGAACGAGGAAGCACATCGAGCCGGGATCGCCCGGGCACGGGCTCTGGTGGAGCGGGGCGGCGTGGAAGAAGCCATCTCGGTCTACCGCGACGTGATCCGCGAAAACCCCGCCGATGTCCGAGCCCGTACCGATCTGGGGGTCCTGTACGACGAGATCGGAGAGCACGCACAAGCCGTGGACCAGTTCCGTGCCGCCGTGCAGGAGGAGCCCGACAATCCGGAGCTACTCATCAACCTGGGTGCGGCCCTCGGCGCCGTCGGACGATTCGACGACGCGGAGCGGGAGCTGCGCCAGGCCATCAAGCTGAGCCCCGAAAGCGTCGACGGGCGCGCGAACCTGGGGATCCTGTTCTTTCGCAAAGGGCTGTACGAACAGGCGGCGCAGGAGCTTCGAGCTGTCTGTCTACGGGACAACACGCACGGCCCGGCGTATTTCTACCGTGGGGAGGCGCTCAGTCGCCTGGGCGGGTACGACGAGGCCATCGAGAGCCTGGAGCACGCGATCGAGCTCCAGCCGCACAACGCCCGCGCCTTCTACCTGCTGGGGATCCTCTTCGACCGCAAGCACTTGCACGACCGGGCCGCATCGATGTACAGGAAGGCACGCGAGCTCACGGATCAGTGATTCGCGCTCGTATCGGCCGGCTGGGCGAGACGCAAGCCGAAGCCATCCTCCGGCCGGTACGCTCCGACCTGGAAGCCTTGACGCCCGAGAGCCGTGCGTTGGCGCTCGAGGCGGGGGCGGCGGTGGCTGCGCAGTTGCAGTCGTTCGGTGAGGTGCCGCCGGGCTCGGCGCTCATCACGCCGGCGGGCGAGCTCGGGGCCGCGTTCTTGATCCACGCCGTGCTCCAGGCCCCGGACACGCCCGTGACCGAGACCATCGTACACCAGGCCTTGGAACACGGGTTACGCCGAACCGAGGAGTGGTCCATCGCGTCGGTCGCGCTGCCGCCGCTCGGAAACGGAGCGGGACAGCTCGACACCGAGCGCGTGTGCGCAATCATGGTTCCGACTCTACAACGGCACGTAAAGGCTTCCGACGGGGAGTTTTCCGTCGACCTCGTGCTGTCGAACGACTACGAGCTCGACGTCTTCCGCTCGGCGCTGCGCAGAGACGCCTGACCCGGCATCCGCCCTCGAGGTCCGGGAGCTGGCCGGAGGTCGGGCTTCCAGCACGAGTTTTGCTTGACCCGGGTTCCCATGTCCGACCGATCCCTGCACCGTTCCCGCTCGCGGCGCCGGAAGGCCCTTGGGCTGCTCATCCTGGCCACGTGGGCCGTGACCCTGGGATGGCAGATCAGGCGTGAGCACTTCAAGCCCGAGCTGACCCGGCTCGCCGAGCGCGCCCAGTCTCTGGCTCCGGGCGTCAACTTCTACACGCTCGAGCTGGCGGGCCGCGCGGTCGGCCTGGCCAGCTCCAAGCTCGACACCGTCCCGGAAGGGTTCGTGCTCGAGGACTTCATGAGCCTGGCGCTGCCGGCCCTCGGCCAGACGGGCACGGCGATAGCCCGAACCCGGGTGGACCTGACCCCAACGCTCGGTGTGCGTGAGTTCGACTTCGGCCTCCAATCGGAGGTGGGCAGCTTCTCGGCCGCGGGACAGATCCAGGGCGATTCGCTGCTGCAGGTCGAGATCGATGCGGGTGGGAACGCGCAGAACGTGTCGTACCGCCTCACCGAAGCTCCCGTGTTCGCAGCCGTCCTGCCCATTCGTGTGGCGGCGGGCGGAACGCTCGAGCCAGGCCAGCGGCTACGCCTGCCCGTGTTCGACCCCTCCACGCTGTCGACCCGAAACGTAGAGGTACGGGTGGAGGAGCACGACACGATCGCCGTGCCGGACTCGTCCGTGATCGATCCGAGTACCGGGCGTTGGGTCCCCGCCACCTGGGACACGATCCCGGCCTGGCGGATCGCGGAGTCGTACGGCGGGGTCCAGATCGAAAGCTGGGTGGACGAAGACGGCCGCATCGTCCGGGCCGAGAGCCCGCTGGGCTTCTCCATGATCCGGACCGAGTACGAGTTGGCCCGACAGGCCTTGGACGACGCCCGCACGGACGGCGGGGGAACGGTGGACGACGACGTCATCCTGTCGACCGCCGTGGCCGCGAACGTCGACCTGCTCAACGTCGAGGAACACGAGACGCTCCGTTTCCGGCTGAGCGGAGTGGACCTGGAGGGTTTCCAGTTGGACGGCGGACGCCAGACGCTCAACGGCGACACGCTGATCGTACGCCGGGAACGTTGGGCTGACCTGAACCCGGGGTATCAGCTTCCCTACAAGAAGATGGACCTGGCCGACGCGCTCCAGCCCGAGCCGCTGATCCAAAGCGACGATCCCAGGATCGTGGACGCGGCCCGGCGCCACGTGCGCCATGAGCGCTGGAGGCGGGATCCCGCCGAGGTGGCCCGCCACCTGACCGGCCTGGTGTATGGACTGCTCGAAAAGGAAGTCACCTTCTCGGTGCCGAGCGCCGTGCAGGTGCTGGAGGCCCGACAGGGCGACTGCAACGAGCACACGGTGCTTTACGTGGCCCTCGCCCGGGCGCTGGGGTTGCCGGCCCGTACTGCGGTCGGGCTGGTCTACGTGAACGGCGGATTTTTCTACCACGCATGGCCCGAGGTGTGGTTGGGGGAGTGGGTGGCTGTGGATCCCACCTTCGGTCAGTATCCCGCGGACGCGGCGCACATCCGCTTCGTCGTCGGGGGCCTGGCACAACAAGTCGAGATCGTGCGGCTGATCGGCCGTCTCGAGATCGAGGTCCTGGACACGGAAACAGACAGGAGTGCGCAACCATGATGGCCACCGAGGCTGCTGAGCCCACCGCCCGAGCCGCCGGCCGGCCGACGCCCGAAGCGCCGGACCAGGCGATGGTACACCTCGACCACGTGGTCAAGCGCTACGGATCGTTCGAGGCCGTGCGCGGGCTCGATCTGGAGGTGGCCCGCGGACGGATCTTCGGATTCCTGGGACCCAACGGCGCCGGCAAGACGACGACGATCCGTATGGTTGCGGGCACGCTGGCGCCCTCCTCGGGCCGGGTCGTCATCGGAGGCTACGACATGGCGCAAGACCCGGAAGGAGCCAAGTCACGCATCGGCTACATCCCGGACCGACCGTACCTGTACGAAAAGCTCTCGGGCGGGGAGTTTCTCCGCTTCGTGGCGGGGTTGTGGGGAAGGGACGGGGCAGAGGCCCAGTCGCGCGCCGATCGACTGCTCGATCTGTTCAGCCTCAGCGAATGGAGAGACGAGCTCATCGAGAGCTACTCGCACGGCATGCGGCAAAAGCTCCTGATCACGTCTGCGCTGATCCACGAGCCCGAGCTGATCGTGGTGGATGAGCCCATGGTCGGACTGGATCCCCGCGGGGCGAAGATACTCAAGGATCTGCTGCGGGCGTACGTGGACGATGGCGGGACGGTGTTTCTCTCCACCCACACGCTCGAGGTGGCGGAAGCGCTCTGCGACCGGATCTCCATCATTCGTTCGGGTGAGATCATCGCCGAAGGGACCATGGAAGAGCTTCGCGCCGAGTCGGCCGACCGGGAGACGGCCGACCTAGAAGAGATCTTCCTCAAGGTGACGGGTGGGGACGAGATGGCCTCCGTCATCGAGCACCTGAAGGGCTGAGCGTGGCGAGGGCTGACACTCGTTCGGCAGGCCCCGGGGTGCTCTGGCTGCTTGCGCCGAAGCTGCGCTCGCGCCTGAACCGTCACCGCTCGGACGATCGGCGCTGGTTCAAGGGACTGGTGCTGGGCGGTGTGGGCCTGTTTTTCTGGACGGCCATCTTCGGGGTGGTCTTTCGCATGCTCCTCTACTTCCGCGGCACCCAGGGAATCGGCACTCTCCTGGCCGGGAAGCTTCTCGGAGTGGCGCTGCTCACATTCCTCTCGATCTTGCTGCTCTCCAACGTCATCGCGTCGCTGTCCACGTTCTTCCTGGCTCGCGACCTGGAGCTCATCACGGCCGCTCCGGTGGACGGGTTGAAGGTCTACTGGGCACGTCTCATCGAGACCATGGTCAACTCGTCATGGATGGTGGCATTGCTGGCAGTGCCCATCTTCGCCGCGTACGGCGTGGTGTATGGCGCCGGCCCGTGGTACGTGCCGGTGGTGTTGGCGGTCATGCTGCCGTTCCTGGTCATCCCGGCGGTGATCGGATCCGCGGTCACGCTGCTGCTCGTCAACGTCTTTCCGGCGCGACGCACTCGAGACCTGTTGGCGTTGTTCGGGCTGTTCGCGGCCGCCGGCGTGGTGGTGCTGTTTCGGGTGCTTCGACCCGAGCGGCTCGTGCGGCCCGACGAGTTCCGGGATCTCGTGGACTTCATGGCCGTCCTTCGCACACCCACGGGCTCGTGGTTGCCGTCCGAATGGGCGTCCACCGCGATCATGAACCACCTGGGAGGGTCGTTCGATGCGCTGCCGCTGGCGCTGCTCCTGTCTACCGCGGCGGCCTTCCTGGTGGGGGGCGGGTGGCTCCACGGCCGATATTTCCGCAAGGGATTTTCCCGCGCCCAGGAAGGCGCGGAGCGCCGTGCCGGCAAGGCCCGCAGACCCGTGATCGAACGGGCCTTGGGGTGGATGGACCATCAAACCCGCGGACTGGTGGCCAAGGAGATCCGGGTGTTTTTCCGCGATGCCACGCAGTGGTCGCAGCTCATCCTGCTGGGAGTGCTGGTGGTGGTGTACGTCTACAACATCCGCGTCCTGCCGCTGTATTCGGGCGAGCAGCTTTCGTTCTTTCTCCTGAACACCGTGTCGTTCCTCAATCTGGGGTTGGCCGGGTTCGTGATCGCGGCCATCGCAGCACGCTTCGTGTTCCCGGCCATGTCGCTCGAGGGCCGCATGTTCTGGCTGCTCGGCTCGTCTCCCATGGACGTGCGGCGTCTTTTCTGGGTGAAGTACTGGGTAGGTGCGGTGCCGCTTCTGGCCGTGGCAATGCCGCTGATCGTGATCACCAACCTGATCCTCCGTGCATCGCCTTTCATCATGGTGCTGTCAACGGCGACGATGGCGTGCGCCACCCTGGCGATCACCGCCCTGGCCCTCGGGTTCGGAGCGCTCTACCCCAATCTCGAGACCGAAAACGTGGCCGAGATACCCACGTCGTTCGGCGGCCTCCTGTTCATGATGACGGCGGTCGGCTACCTGGCGGCCGTGGTCGCGCTGGAGGCGTGGCCCGTCTACTACTTCCTCCGCGGGCGTCTCGACCCCTCCTCGGTAGCTGCCGGCGCGAGCATGCCACTGGTCGTTGGAATCACCGGCGCCGTCGCGGTGACGATCGTGGCCACCGTGCTGCCGCTCCGTGCCGGGGTACGCAGGATGAGCGTCTCCGCCTAGGCTCTCCGAATCTCCTTGAACCTACCCGGTCGCATCGGCATATTCGGGGACGACAAGGACCGTTTCCCTCTCCAACTCGTTGGACGCCAATCCATGCCGAACCTGCTCCCCGGTGGCTACTACTTCATCCATTTCGTGTTTTGGAGCGTCGTGGGCCTGGTAGCCATCGGCACCAACGCCGTGGCCATCATTCTCAGCGTCGGCGTGGCAGTGCTCCTGCTCGAGCGGTTCAGCGGAGCGTAGTACGTTGGGGACGGGCGGCGTGGCATTTCTGATCATCGGTGGCGCTGTGGCCCTGGCTCTCGGGATCTGGCTCGGGCTGCCGGGAGATTCCCGCGCGGCCGAGGAGGAGAGCCAGCAGGCCATTCGGGAGGGGAAGGGCGGGCGGACCTCCAAGCGGGTCAAGAAGCAGTTCGTGGCCGTGGACTGGCTTTTCCGCAAGAGCAAAGAGAGCCAGGTCCGTAAGAGCCGGCAGCCCGAGCGGCGGCCGTTCAAGCTCGCTTCCAGCGACGACAAGTCCGACCGGCTAAGGGATCCCTCCTAAGATCGCCGGCAGAACCCGGTCGATTCCTACCAACGCGGTGCCGATGATGGCGCCGAGCAGGTACCCCAGCTTGATGATGAGCCGGAGCTCGCGGTCGGTCACCCTCCGCACCAGCTCTTCCATCTTTTGCGTGGGGAACGCAAGGACCTTTTCCTCCACCCGCCGGGCCACGTCCACCCTCTGGATCAGCTCGGGGACCTGACCCTGTAGCCAAGACCACAGCGGTGCCGAGATGGCGGACTCGATCCGTTCGGTCGATCCGGCCGGCAGCCAGTCCGCGGGCGTGCCGATGGGTCGATCCAGCAGTCCGTCCACGAGGCGACGCAGACCGTCCCGGTAGATACGGGACACGGTGTCGCTGCGCCCTGCTTCCACCAGCCAAGCGGCCAGCTTCTCCTGAGGCAAGACTTCGAGCATCTCACCCCAGGTCCGCTCGGAGGCTCGGTCCAGCGCCCGATGCATGCGCTCGATCAGAAAATCCCTCGTGCGGGGATCTCGAGCTCCCCCGACGATCCATTGCGCGATCGTGTCGATCGATTCCTGGACGTTCGCGTCGTCCGGATTGCCGAGCACGGCCCGCACCGGTCGCCGCAGGAGATCCACGAAGGCGTCGTTGACGCCCCGGGACATGGCTTCCTGCACCTCCGGCTCGCGGAGCATCTCTCCCAGTCGTTCGGCCCCTTCCGATTCGATCGTGGCGAGGACGCGGTCCACGGTCTCTTCGTTCATCACCAACTTCGCAACCACGCGTTGGTGGAAGCGCAGGTCCTGCATGAAGCGGTGGAGCAGCTCGTTGACCGTGCGCTGAAAGCGCTTTCGGGTGTCCGGGTCCTCGAGCAGACGGCCGAGCCGCTGGATGGCCAGCGGCAGATACCCCGCCACCGCGTGCTCGACCGAGCCGACGAGTCCCGGCGGCAGCACCTCCTCCAACGCCCTGTCGGGAGCCAGGAGCTGATCGGCCGCGCGCTCCAGGTAGTCCCGGATCGCTTCGGCGAATCCGTCGCTGGCGACCGCCTCGCCGATCCACGCGTCGACCGCGTCCGTGAGCAACGACTCCCGGGCCGGCGTAAGCAGCTCAGCCACCGGCTCGTTCTCCACCGACTGCAGCAACGCGCCGGCCCGCTCGTGCACGTAGTCGGAGAAGTCGTCCGAATCCAAGTACTCGGCCAATCGGTCGGCCCCGTGTTCCAACACCTGGTCCAGCAGGGGCTCGAGCTGCTCCCGCACGCTGGCGGGCAGGAGCTCCCGGAGCGACCCGCGTTCGTGGTCGAACACGTCTTCGAGGAAGCGGCGCAGGCGGTCGTCGAAGGCCTCCCGGAACTCGGGCGTGGCGAGAACGGTGGTGAGGTCCTCCTCGGTGAGCAGGCGCTGGCCCACGGTGCGGCCGATCGCCTTCGCCAGGCGTTCCTGGTTCTTGGGCACGGCTCCGTGCAGAAACGCCAGCGTGCGCCCGCCGAACTTGGGCGGTTCGTACGGATGGAAGAGCATCCATATGGCGACGGTGTTGGTGAGCCCGCCCGCCAGCGCGCCGAAGAGGATGGTCACGATCGCCTGGATCAGGGTCTCGCTCATACGCCCGGTTTCTCGGTCATCTTCTCCTGTCTCTCACCCTTGGCGATGGCGCACGAGGCCTTCGACCGCCACGGGCGGCTGGCCCCCGATGCTGACTTGGCCTCGCACGCGGAGGATGCCGGCCACCGGGAGCAGCGGGCCGTCACCGCTTTCGGCGCGAAGTTGCCAGGACACCGTGACGACGTCCGCGGTAAAGTCCGTGGAGTCGTCGTCTCCGGCTGGAGCGGAGCGTAGAATCCATCGGCTGGGCACCTCTCTGCGAGCCGGCTCGAACGGGCGGGTCTCTGCCGGATCCACGTCGATCTCGGGCCACTGGACGTCGCCGGCGGGCGTACGCGCCCATCCGCGGTAGCGGGGCTCGGCTCCGGGTGGACCGGCGTCCAGGAGCACGATTCCCAACGAATCGCCCGAGGCCAGGAAGAACCAATCGCCGGGTGGATATTCAGCGGATTGCCAGGTCCGCGAGAGCTCCAGCACCATCCCGGGAATCGCGACGCCCGAAATCTCGAGCTCTCCGTCCCGGAGGCTCACGCTCTCGCCGAGCGGTCCGCTCCACGGGTCGGGGCCGGTGCCCAAGCGGAGGTCGAGCTGACGTGGTCCCTCGTCGAACACGATGCCTTCGAGCGCGTCCTCCAGGCCCACGATGAGCCCAACGGGACCGTGAGGGAGGATGCGCCAGGGGGTGCGGGTGGGATCGGATTGCCATTCCGTTTGGTGGTAGGGATCCCAACTTCCGTCCCTCAGCAGCCAGCTCCGGACGCCGCGCAGCACGTGGCTCTGCTGCACGCTGGCAGAGAACACGAACGGCGCGGCGACCAACGAGTCGGCTTCGTGACCGAGAAAGGCCACGTCCCGTTCGTACAGGGTGCCCACTGGGAGGTCCCGATCGGCCCCTCGGTCACGCCCTCGGTCGTTGCGGACGTCGGGCGCGCTGTCTGCGCGGCACGCGATCAGGAACACGACCACCAAGCAGCATCGTAGCCGCAACGCGCGGCAAGCGGGCGTGCGGCTCCTCAATGTGAACTGCTCACCGCTGTCGCCAATCCCCTCTCCGCTCCTGTGCTTGCCCGCCGTTCGGGGCGAAATCTATCTTTGGCACCGCTTTCTCCCCAAGGTCTCCGTCGATTCCCCCCTCAACCATCGGCTTCTCCATGGCCCTTCACACCAAGATCCTGCTTGCCCTCGTACTGGGCGTAGCGGCCGGACTGCTGTCCAACCTTTTGGGTCTCACCGGCCTGCAAAACGCCCTGGCGGCCCTCGAGCCGCTCGGGACCGGCTGGATCCGGCTGATCACCATGATCGTCGTGCCGTTGGTGGTGGCGAGCCTGATGGTGGGCACCGCATCGCTCGGAGACATCCGCAAGCTGGGACGCATCGGGGGAAAGACGCTGGCGTACTACCTGTCCACCACCGCGGTTGCCGTCACGATCGGCTTGCTGGTGTCGAACGTGATCCGTCCGGGCTCGGGCGTGGACCCGGCCACTCGCGATAGCCTCTCCGCCCAGTTCTCCGACCAGGCGCGGGCGAACATGACGCTGGCCGCGGAAAAGCCCAGTTGGGTGGAGACCCTCCTGGACATGATTCCGCGGAACCCGATCGAGGCCGCGGCGAACATGGATCTCCTGCCTCTGATCGTGTTCACCGTCATTTTCGGCGCGGCGCTGACGTTGGTGGAGGAAGAAAAAAAGCGCGCGGTGCTCAACTTCTTCGACGGCGTCAATCAGGCCTCCATGGTCATGATCGACTGGGTGATGAAGTTGGCGCCCTACGCGGTCTTCGCGCTGATCGCGGCAATCGTCGCGCAGTTCGGGTTGGACCTGCTGGCCAGCCTCGCGGTCTATGCGGTCACCGTGGTTCTCGGCCTGCTTCTCCACGCCATGTTCACGTACGGCACCGCCGTTCGGCTGCTGGGCAAGCTCAACCCCGTGCACTTCTTCAGGAGAATCACGAAAGCGCAGCTCATCGCCTTCTCCACATCGTCTTCCAATGCGACGTTGCCCGTCACGATCGAGACGGCGGAGGAGGAGGTGGGGGTCTCCAACGAGGTGGCGAGCTTCGTGCTTCCGTTGGGGGCGACCATCAACATGGACGGCACCGCCCTCTATCAGGCGGTGGCGGTGATGTTCATCGCGCAGATTTACGGCCTGGACCTCACGGTAGCCGACCAGCTCGTGGTCGTCATGACGGCGACGCTGGCGTCGGTCGGAGCGGCTGGCGTGCCCTCCGCGGGCATTATTACGCTGATTATCGTGTTGAACTCGGTTGGCCTCGGTCAGCAGGTACAGGCCGGGATCGCCTTGATTCTGGGAGTGGACCGCATCCTGGACATGATCCGCACGTCCGTGAACGTGACCGGCGACCTCTCCTGCGCCACGGTCATCGCGCGGTCCGAGGGCGAGGAGGTGACGCCGCGGCCGGTGGACCATCCCGTCATGATCGCGGCGGAGTGACGGCGGTCACTCGGGATGCCGCTCGGCGTATCTCGGGTCCAACACCTCACCGGGCTTCAGCTCCAGGGCCTCGTCCAGGGCCGTCAGGAACTCGGTGATGCGCTTGGCAGCGGAACGCGTTCCCTTGCGAGACTGCACGGACATGTCGAGCCGCGTTTGCCCGTAGGCGTCTAGCGTAACGACGATCCGCACGTCGTCCGGGACCTTGGAGAATCGGCCCGAGGCGTTCGCCTGAATTGTGCCGTTGCGATCGTTCCAGCTGTACACGCTCCAGCGGGGCATTCGCTCGGCGGCCAGCAGCAGCGCAACCGTCCACACCCGGTCGAAGGGGATCGCGTACGTGCGGCCCCGCAGGTGTGGCTTGGCGGCGCCGGGATCGGTGGAGACCCCCCCGGCGCTCCGTGAAGGCCCCGAGCTCTCTCCGCGCAAGGTCATCCTCCGATGGCGAACCGCACCGTGACCGTTGCCGTGACGGTCTGACTTCCGCTTTCGATCGGCGTGGGCGCCGCCGCCATCTGCACCATCTCCATACGTCCCATCGACCGGTAGAGAGGCGCCGGCATCTGTGCTCCGCCCCGGACCTCGAGCACCGGGCCCAGCTCGACCCCCAGCGCCGCCGCCATGGCCTCGGCCTCGGACCGGGCTTTGCGCACCGCCTGCCCGACCGCATCCAGGCGGGCCGGCTCGGTGTCGATGGCCTCGAACTGCAACGAGGCGACCCGATTCGCGCCCGCGGCGATGGCCCGGTCGAGCAGGCCGCCGACCGCGTCGACGTCGTCGACGCTCACGCGGACGTGGTTCAGGGCCCGATACCCCACGATGCGGGGCTCGCCTTCCTGTCCTTGTTGCCGCGCATAGCGCGGCTCCAGAGCGTAGCCGAACGTCTCGACCGACAGGCCGGGCAGGTCCTCGGACCGAACGGCCCGGATGACGCGATCCATGCGGTCCGCGTTGTCCCGAGCCGCGGTTTCGGCCTGGGCGCTCTCGGTCTCGACGGCGAAGCTGATACGGGCTCGGTCGCTGGGCACGCTCACCTGAGCGGTACCCGATACCTCGATGAAGGACGGCGTCGATTGGGTCACCTGCGTCTCCTGAAGCGCAACGGGCTGCGGGCGGTGGGCCGTCTGTGCGGCCGCGGGGCTACACCCGACGACGAAGCCCACGAGCGCCATGACCGCGAACCGCATTGATATTCGTTCGGAAGCTGGGTTGGCCAGGTTCATGATTTAGGCGGGGTTCGGAGGCGAACATACACCACCGGCGTGAAGCGGGCCGTGGCAACTACAAGTCGTTCCCGCATACACCGGATGCCGGGTTTGGTTTGACGTCGGCAGGGGTCTAGTGGGAACTCAGCGCGGGTGCGGCGGGTGTCCGCATGCGCGTCCTCACGTCACCCCTACCCGGATCCGCTACGCATGAAGGCCATCATCCCGCTCGCGGGCAAAGGCACCCGTCTCCGTCCCCACACCCACCTGACGCCCAAGCCGTTGGTTCACGTGGGAGGCAAGCCGGTCATGAGCTATATCCTGGACGACCTCCAGGAGCTCGGTGTGACCGAGATGGTGTTCGTTGTGGGGTATCTCCGGGAGGCCATCCGGGCGTATATGGACGAGGCCTACCCGGACGTGCACGCGCACTACGTGGTGCAAGAGGTCCAGGACGGGACGGCCGGGGCCGTGCGGCTGGCGGAGCCGTACGTGGACGACGAGGTGCTGATCCTGTTCGTCGATACCCTGTTCGACGCCGATCTGGGGTTGGCCACCCGCCTGTCAGACGAATGGGCCGGGGTCATCTGGGCCAAGGAGGTGGAGGACTATCAGCGCTTTGGCGTGATCGTCACGGACGAGGACGGGGCCATGACCCGGATCGTCGAGAAGCCCACCGAGCCCATTTCGAAGTTGGCCAACATCGGCCTCTATTTCATTCGAGACCACGGGCTCTTGTTCGAGGGCATTCACGACACCTTGGCAAAAGGACCCGCCGCGACCGGGGAGTACTACCTGACCGACGCATTCCAGTACATGGTCGATCACGGGGCCAAAATCCGCACGGCGCCGGTGGCGGGGTGGTACGACTGCGGCAAGTTGGACGCGCTGATCGACACCAACCGGCACCTGCTGGCGACCGGCAGGGGTGGAACGCACCCGAGCGCCACGGTGGATGCCAGCGAGGTGGATCCACTCGTACGTTTGGAGGAGAACGTGACCGTACGCGGGTCCGTGATCGGACCCAACGTCACGATCGAGCAGGGTGCGACCGTGGAAAACTGCCGCATTCGGGATACGTTGATCGGCCCCGGCACGACGGTCCGGGGGGCGACGCTCCACGACAGCGTTATCGGGGCCGACGCCTCGATCAGTGGGGTTCGAGGCGCGCTTTCCGTCGCGGATCACTCGATCGTGGCGGGGGACTGAGCCGAATGCGGCGAACCGCGACCGGCCTGTAACGCCTATGGACGAAAGCCAGCTCGTTCACGACTGGAACCTGACCGAGGGCGCAGGGTTCGGCGCGCTGCGTGCCGTCGAGCTGGACGACGAGACCCTCCGGGACGGGCTGCAAAGCCCTTCGGTGTACGATCCGCCCATCGACGACAAGATCCGGCTGCTCCGCCTCATGGACCAGCTCGGAATCCACACGGCCGACATCGGGCTGCCGGGGGCCGGACCGCGAGCCGTGGAGGACGTGACGCGGCTGGCCCAGGTCATCCAGGAAGAGGGCCTCTCGATTCGGGCCAACTGCGCGGCCCGGACGATGGTGCAGGACATCCGCCCTATCGCGGAGATCTCGCAGCGCGTGGGCATGGAGATCGAGACCTGCACGTTTATCGGGTCGTCCGCAGTCCGCCAGTACGCCGAGGACTGGACACTGGATCGAATGCTCTCCGTGTCAGAAGAGGCGGTGCGGTTCGCGGTGTCCGAGGGACTCCCGGTCATGTTCGTCACCGAAGACACCACTCGTGCCCAGCCGGATACGCTGAAGGCGCTGTACGGGAACGCCATCTCCTGGGGCGTGAGACGCCTTTGCCTCGCGGACACCGTGGGCCACGCCACACCGCGAGGCGTGCGGGCCCTGGTGCGCTTCGTCCGGGAGGAGATCGTGATTCCGTCCGGCGAGGACGTGAAGATCGACTGGCACGGACACCGGGATCGCGGCTTCGGACTGGCCAATGCGTTCACGGCCATCCTCGCGGGGGCCCACCGGATTCACGGCAGCGCGCTCGGAATGGGCGAGCGTGTGGGCAACGTGGAGATGGACCTGCTCCTCGTGAATCTCAAGATGCTGGGGCTGCACGATGCCGACCTGACGCCGCTGGCGGCCTACTGCGACCTGGCTTCCCGGTCCTGTCGGGTGCCCATTCCGGCCAACTACCCCGTGTTCGGGACGGACGCGTTCCGGACCGGCACCGGAGTCCACGCCGCGGCGATCATCAAGGCCGAACAGAAGGGGGACGCCTGGTTGGCCGACCTGGTGTACTCGGGTGTGCCGGCGTCCATGGTCGGCCGCTCGCAGGAGATCGAGGTGGGCCCCATGTGTGGTCTTTCCAACGTGAAGTACGTCTTGAAGCAGCGGGGGCTGGATCCCGACGACGACGAGCTGGCCATGCGGGTGTTTCGGGCCGCCAAGCAGAGCGACCACACGCTGAGTGAAGAAGAGCTGACCGCCTTGATCTCGGGGGAATGACGTGACGCCAGAGGCCGAGAAGGCGGCTCCCGGCTCCCGTGTGTTGGTGATCGAGGACGAGGCCGATATCGCCGCTCTGTTGGCATACCAGCTCACGAAGGCGGGCTATCGGGTGGAGACAACCGCCAACGGCGCCGACGGGCTGGCCGCGCTCAGACGGGAGTTGCCCGACCTCGTGGTGCTGGATCTGATGCTGCCCGGCCTTTCGGGCATCGAGGTCCTGAACAAGATTCGCGAAGAGCCCGATTGGGGCGCGCTGCCGGTGCTCATCCTCACGGCCAAACGCGACCCGGACGATCGTATTCGCGGGCTGGAGAGCGGCGCGGACGACTACCTGATCAAGCCATTCAGCCCGCGAGAGTTGGTGCTGCGGGTCCAGGCCATTCTTCGGCGCAGCCAAGGCCTTCCGTTCGCCTCCGGCGGACGGGTTCTCCGGGCCGGCAACCTAATCCTCGATGCGGGGAGCGCCCGCGTCCGACTCGATGAAGAGGAGATCCAGCTCACACCCACGGAGTTTCGTCTCCTGCAGGCCATGCTGGAGCAGCCGGGGCGTACGCTTTCCCGGACCCAGCTCCTGCAGCGCGCCTGGGAGGTGGACGGAAGAGTGGCGGAGCGCCTGCAAACCCGGACCGTGGACATGCACGTGCGCCGGCTGCGGACCAAGCTCGGGGCCCACGGCGACGCCATCGAGACCGTGCGCGGGTTCGGCTACCGCTTTCACCCCTACGAGGACGACTCCTGAACACCTGGCTCGTGCTCCTGGCGCTAGCGTCGGGTGGAGCGGTCTGCTATGGGATGTTCAGAAATCGTCGGCTGCGGGGAGTCCAGGAGGAGACGCTCCTGCTGGACGCCCTGCTCGAAGGCACCTCCGATGGCGTGCTCGTCATCGACGAACGCGGTCGAGTCGTACGCTCCAACGGCCCCGGTCGCCGGCTGCTGGGCCAACGGGATCGCTTGGCTACGTGGACCGTGGATCGCTCCACCGAGCTGTCGGAGCTGGTCGAAGCCGGCCGAACCCGAGAAGTGGCGGAGCAGGAGGTCGAATGGTTGGGCAAGTCGCTGCTGGCGTTGGCCACGCCGCTGGGGGAGAGTCGCGTCGTCCTGCGCCTCAAGGACGTCAGCGAGATCCGGCGGCTGGAGCGGGTGCGCACGGATTTCGTCGCCAACGCGTCGCACGAGCTGAAGACTCCGCTGACGGCCTTGCGCGGGTTCGCGGAAACGCTTCTGGATGACGAGCCGTCCGCAGACGTACGTCGCCAGTTCATCGAGTCGATCCACTCAAACGCGATCCGCCTCCAGCACCTCGTAGACGACCTGCTGGACCTCTCTCGGCTGGAATCGGGCGGCTGGAAGCCGGACCGGGCGCCGATGATGGTCGGACCGGCCGTGCAGGACGCATGGGAAGACGTCGTGGAAGGGCGGTCTCGTTCCGTCTCCTTCAACGTCGTGGGGGAGGGCATTGCGCAAGGCGACGAGTTCGGCCTACACCACATCCTGAGGAACCTGCTCGACAACGCCCTCCGCCACACGGAGGCGGACGGACGGATCGACGTCAAGATCACACCCGGCCCCGACACGGTGACGGTGTCGGTCTCCGACACCGGCTCGGGTATTCCACCCGAGGCGCTGCCTCGGATTTTCGAGCGGTTCTATCGGGTCGATCCCGCGCGGTCCCGACAGGAGGGAGGGACCGGGTTGGGGCTCGCGATCGTCAACCACCTGGTCACGGCGATGAACGGGCAGGTGTGGGCGGCGAGCGAGGTCGGCCGCGGCACGACCATGACGTTCACGCTTCCGCGCGCCCGGGAGCCTTCGCTTCGACATTGACCGCCACCGCCGTTCGCCGATGGCCGATCGCATACTTAGCTTGGACCCGATCCGGCGGGTGTTCGTCCGGCCGCCGGGATCCAGCCACCCACGCGAGGTCCGTGGATCCAACCCGAAATCGTCCGCTTCCGCGCTCGTCGGCTTCCGAGTGGGAATCCCAGCCCTACGAGCATCACGCCCAGGAGCCGGTGTCGTTCGAGGGATCGGGCTCGGCGGTGGCCGAGCTGCCCGATCCGCGACGGGCCAGCCAGGATCTGCGTCGCCGCGTGGCCTTGATCACCGGCGGCTCCAGCGGGATCGGGCGGGCGGCCGCGTTCGCCTTTGCCGAGCAGGGCGTCCACATCGCGTTCAACTTCCTGGACGAAGGGTCGCGTTCCCGCATCGAGGCGCAGCGGCTGGCATCGAGCCTTCGGCAACTCGGAGTGCTGGCCTGGTGCGAGGCGTGCGACGTGCGCGACTCGGAACAGGTCGAGCGGTTCGTGGACCGGGCGCTGTCCGAGATGGGCGACCTCCACATTCTGGTGAACAACGCCGGGATCGGGCGTGACCGGGCGCTCTGGCGAATGTCGGACGAGGAATGGCGGGCCGTGCTCGAGACCAACCTCGACGGCGCGTTCTACTTCACCCGCGCCGTCGCCCGGCACTTTCGAGCGCAGGAGATGGGGAAGATCGTCAACGTGGCGTCCGTCCACGGCATGCGGTCGGAGTTCGGCCTCTCCAACTACTCCGCCTCCAAGGCCGGGCTCATCGGGTTCACGCGGGCCTCCGCGGTGGAGCTCGGGCCGTCCAACATCAACGTGAACGCCGTGGCGCCGGGATACATCCGCACCACGCGGCTCACGCAGAGCGTATCGGCCGAGGTGCTCGATCGGGCACGCGAGCGTACGGCCCTGGGCCGGCTGGGCGATCCCCGTGACGTCGCCGAAGTCATCACGTTCCTGTGTGCGGAGGCTGCCCGGCACATCACCGGCGCGATCGTGACGGTGGACGGGGGCTACGTCCTCTAGCCACAGGGCGGGAACCGCGCCGGCTCCGCGACGGGTTCTCCAGGCAGACCAACGGTTCTCGCCCGGAGGATTCCCGTGCCCCACAAGACTCTTTTCGTCGCGCTGGTCGTGGTCGTCGCGTCGGCTTGCGCCGAGGGCGGTGCCACGGTTGTCGCGCAGGAGCGGTGGTCCACCGATTTTTCGAAGGCCACCGTGCCCATGCGGGAGATCGTCTCCGGGGGACCCGAGAAGGACGGAATCCCCGCGTTGGACGATCCCCAGTTCGTGCCGGTCGAACGAGCCGACCGGTGGCTGGACGATCGCGAGCCGGTGGCGGTGGTGCGCATCGGCCGAGAGACGGCCGTCTATCCGCTGCAGATCCTCATTTGGCACGAGATCGTCAACGACGAGGTGGGCGGGACGCCCGTGAGCGTCACCTTTTGCCCGCTCTGCAACACGACCCTCGCCTTCGATCGTCGCTTCGACGGGCGCGTCCTCGACTTCGGCACGACCGGCAGGCTTCGGCACTCGGACCTCGTGATGTACGACCGACAAACCGAGACCTGGTGGCAGCAGGCCACCGGCGAGGGGATCGTGGGCGAATACGCGGGGCGGCGGCTGACCCCGCTCCCGGCCACAGTAACGAGCTGGCGCGAGGTCAAGCGGGATTCCCCTGAGGCCCGGGTGCTCTCTCGTGACACTGGATTCCGGAGGGACTACGGTCGGAACCCCTACAGAGACTACGACCGGCGCTCGGCTCCGTTCTCCTGGGCGTTCAAGGCCGACCGGGACGACCGGCTGCCCCTTATGGAGCGCGTCGTCACCCTCATCGAGGACGACGAGGTCGTGGCCGTGCCGTTCTCCCTGCTCGAGGAACGCCGCGTCATCCCGCTGAACGTGAACGGCGAGCCGCGCGTGGTGTTTTGGCTGCCCGGCACCGCTAGCGCCCTGGAGGACCAGGAGATCGCCCGCGGGCGCGAGATCGGCTCGTCGGCCGTCTACGACGCGACCGTCGACGGTAGGACGCTGACCTTCGAGTCCCGGCGGGACGGGCGCTTTCGCGACCGGGAGACGTCGACGCTGTGGTCGTTCTCCGGCAAGGGCCTCGAGGGTCCGTTGAAGGGCAGACAACTCCGCGAAGTGGTGCACGGCAACCACTTTTGGTTCGCCTGGGTGGTGTTTCAGCCGGAGACGCGTGTCATCCGTTGAGCGTCACGTTCGAACCTGCGACGACGAGGCCGACACGAAAGGTCCGGAGTCGCGCCGAACTCCGGACCTTTGCGGTGATATGGAGGGGCCTGGACCCCGTCGGGACTAGTCGCGGTGGTTCCGAACCACGAACGTCACTTTACAGTTCACACGGTACTTCTTGACCGCGTTGTCGGACACTAGAGCCTGGATGTCCTGAATGTAGATGGATCGGATTCCGTTGATCGTCTCCGAAGCTTCCTTGACGCAGTTTTCCACCGCGTCTTCAACGCTGCTCCCTTCGGCCAAGAGTTCAACGACCTTGGCTACCGACATGATACTTCCTCCTGAATTTCAAGTTTTTCAAAGAACGAAAAGGCGTTGGCAGGGTAGCTTCACACCCCGGCACACGCAACGGGGTCCAGAGCGGAGGGTGCAGGGATGACCAAGATCTCCAAAAGCGACCGCGAGTGGCGCCAACAGCTCACGCCAGAGCAGTACCGAGTAACCCGAAAAAAGGGCACGGAACGGGCGTTTTCGGGCGAGTACTGGGACACCAAGACGGCGGGTACGTATCGCTGTATCTGCTGTAGCGCTCCGCTGTTTCGTTCGGACACGAAGTTCGATTCCGGCACCGGGTGGCCCAGCTTCTATGCGCCCGCCGGTGACGAGGCCATCAGCGAAACGGAAGACCGCAGCCTCTTCATGCGTCGTACCGAGGTGCTGTGCGCCAAGTGTGACGCGCACCTCGGACACGTCTTTCCCGACGGGCCCCATCCGACCGGTCGCCGGTATTGCATAAACTCCGCGGCGCTGCACCTGGAGCCTAAGGACGAGGGACAGCGGGCAACGCCCAGCGGCGCGGAAGGAAGCGCCTCAGGTGGCGGGTAGGAAAAGCACGCCGAGCGTGTAGGAGCCCACCTCACGCCGCCAGAGCAGGGTCCCGTCGCGAGTGTCGAGAGCCGCGACGCCTCCCGCGGTGCCCACTTCGCCCTCGAAGGCCACATAGGCGATGGATGACTGCCCTACGGCCACGCCGTGGGGGTGGGAGCCGCCTACGTCCACGCGAAGCCGTTCGAGAAAGGACTCCAGCTCCACGAGCGAGGCCGTGCCATCGCCGCGGTTGGCCGTGATCAACGTGCGCCCGTCCGGGGTGATGGCCACCTGTGCGGGGCGCGCGCCCACCGGCGTGGTTCCGGCGGGATCGCCTTCCGCCGAGTACCGACGCACCGCATCCTCCAGGTGCATGGTCACGTAGAACCGCCGACCGTCCGCGGACCAGACCGCGTTGAGCGGACGGTACCGGGGCTGACCGGGTGGTCCGGGCTCCGGACCGGCAGGGATTCGCCGGCGGACCTCGCGCGTCTCCGCGTCGAGGATGACCACCTCGTCGTTCAGCGCGCAGGCGACGACGACCGCCGTTCCGTCCGGGCTGACGGCGGCGTCGTGCGGAGCCGCGCACACCGGCACGGCATCTTCCAACGTGAGGCTGTCCAGCCGTATCACGGCAACCCGGCTGGTCCGTCCCATGCCGCCGCGCCAGTAGTCGGGCACGAATGCGCGCGATCCGTCGGGGTCGATCCCGATGCGTGCCGCTCCGGGAGTGGGGAGCAGCATCCTGCCGACGAGCCGGTTGCTCGGGATCTCGAACTTCCAGATCGACGCCTCGCCGTGCGACACGCTGGCGTACCAGTGGCTTCCGTCGGGCGCCAACGCCAATCCGTGCGGCTCGTCCCGCTCCTCGCGACGCGGATCGAGCGCCACGGAGTCCAGCACCGCGCCGTCCCGCGCCGACAGCACGAACACCTGGTCGGTAAAGCCGGAGGCCACCAGGAGCCGATCGGGATGGGACGTCCGGCTGGACTCCGCCCCGCCGCACGCCCCGGTTGCCAGCAGGAGGCCGGCCACCAGGCCATGCCCGGCCGGCCGCGGGATCAAGGCAGGTTCACGTCCAGCGCGATCAGCCCGCTGTTCATGTCGGAGACCCATACCAGGCCGTTGTGGAGTTGGGGAGCCCAGGTACAGGTTCCGGTGTCCACGTCGCCGCAGCTCCCGCCGTTGTAGACGGCTCCGAAGTACTCCCGGCCCTGGCGGCCCAGGTCACCCAGCAACGTGCCCGTCACGTCCAGCGCCCGAAGGCCGTTGTCGTACCAGGCCAGGTACAGCACCCCGCGCGATTCGTCCAGCCAGAAATTGTGGGGTGTGGTTCCGGGCACGGCGAAGGTCGCCACTTCCACGGGCCTCCGGAGGTCGCGTACGTCCACGATGTGGGTGATGCCCGGGGATCCGAAGTCCTCCTCACCCACGAACACGTAGCCCGCGTCGGGCCAGTACCAGGCATTGTGGGTTTGTCCGCCGAGGCGAACGCCGCCCACCCTCTCAGGGCTCGTCGGCGAGCCGCCCGCAATGCCGTTTCCGACATCGAGGATCACGAGCCCGGCGTCCCAGTGTGAGAGAAACGCCAACCCGTCGCGCACGTAGACGTCGTGGAGGATCGACGAGCCCTCGTAGTAGCTGGCCACGATCGACGGGTTGGTCGGATTGGAAACGTCCAGAACCCGAAGGCCTCCCGCGGTGCCGTCCACGACGAGATACGCGTAGTTCCCTTCGATCCAAACGTTGTGCACCCCGCTTTCCAGCCCGGCCGTGAAGCGGCCGTACGAAGTGGGCCGGGAGGGCGTGCTCAGGTTCAGAAGCGTTACGCCGTTCAGGCCGTCGTTGGAGCCCTCGTGGGTGATGATGCCCAGTGTGCCGTCGCCGCGGACCTTCACGTCGTTGACCGTGCGGGCATCCACTTCGAGCGTGGCCGTGCGACGGGGCTGGCCCGGCGAGGACACGTCCCAGGTGTGGAGCACGTTTCCGTCATAGCCGGTGCCGCCCACGGTGCGGCGATTCCACGTGCCCGTGTAGCCGTGATTGCCGTACAGCCACAAATCCGAGGTGAATCGGTTGGACACGGCTCCCAGTCCCACCACGGTGGCGCTTCCGGCGAGCCCCCGGGCGGTGACCTCGACCGACTTGGTCTGGGTGAGCGAGCCGGCGCTGACCAGCACCGTCAGCGGGCCGGGCTCGTAGGCGACCAGTTGACCCGTAGCCGTGAACATCCCGTTTTCGGGAGGATTCACCGACCACTGCGCGTCCAGCACGTCCACCGTGGCGCCGTCCGGGCCGGTTCCCTGCGCGGCGAACTGCACGACGTCGCCCTGCCGAACGGTGCCCGGCCCGGCCACGATGGCGAGGGTCTTCAACTCGACGCCCAATGTGCTTCCCACTTCGAAGCGGAGCGTCATGGCAGCGGACGCGTCGGCTCCGGCTTCTGCCCTGATGGTGGTCTCGTACTGCCCGGCGGGCAGCGCGGCGTTGAGGGCCACGGCGACCGAGAGGTCGAAGGCGGCGCCGGGATGGATCGTAGAGATGAACGCGGGATTCACGTCCACCGTCACTCCGGGCACGGTCCCGCCGCCGTTGTCGCTCACCGGACCGGCGGAGATCTGGACGGGACCCAGGGCACCGCCCCCGCTGTTCGTGAGGGAGACCATCGACGCACGAGTGCTGCCGAGGTCCAGGGCGGCGGTGGAGAAGGAAAGGCGGAAGTCGTCGGGGCCGAGCGCGTCCTCACAAGCCGAGAGGAGGAGCGGACCCGTAATTGCGGTGACGAGGCCGGCCCACGCGAGCGTCCCGAAACGACGGGAAGGGGTGGGCACGTGACGAGATGATGCGGCCATGGTGTCCGGGCGTAAAACGGTGTAAAGCAACATGACTACGTACCACCAGGGAACGCGATGTTCCCACCAACGTACTCTACGGGCGCCGTTTGAGCACCTGTTTCCGCTTCCCGGGAGGCCGTTCCTGTCTTTTTCGAAAGGCTTCGATCACGCCCGAAACCGTCGTCTCACTACGTGGACGACGGTCGTCGGCGTCGCCCTGCTCGCGGGCTGCGGCGGCGCCAAGCCGGCACCCGGACCCGGCGAGTCCCTGGGTGTGGTGCCCGATCTGCGCGGAACCAAGGTGATGGTGTTTCCGCTCCAGTCGGCACAGGGCTTCGACCGGTTGGCGTTCGATCCGGAGTTCACCTCGGCGCTGGACAGAATGGGGAACGGCATCGACTGGGTGCTGCCCGACGACCTCCGTCGGATCCGGAGTCGCACGCCCGGCCTGGACATGCAGGTGGACAACCTGCCCGTGGGCGTGTTCCTCCAAACCGAGGTTCGTCGGATTGGCGATCCTCTCTACGGCTATCTACGCCGCATGGGCGCCGTGGCCGATTCGGACGTGGCGCTGGTGCCGGTGGGAGCGGGTGGAGCCGACACGGCCATCGAGGTCGCAGCCACGCTGATCGACGCCCGATCCGGCCGCGTGATCTGGTACGGCGTCGTCGAGGGTGAGGGCCAGAGCGCAAGCGACTCGGCCGGGCTCACGGCCGCTGCGGAAGCGTTGGCCCGCACGCTGGCGCCGTATGGGACCCGGGAGGGCCTGTGATCAGCCGTCCAAGGAGTCCGCTCCTCCTCGCGCTGGTGGCGACGGCAGCCGCGACGACCGCGTGCGAGGCGCCCACGCTCGAGCTGCCCACCGCGGAGGCCGTCACCGAGAGGTATCTGTACGAGGGATCGCTCGAAGCGGAGATGAAGGGCAACGTCGCGGAGGTGCGGATTTCCCAGCCGGCCGAGCAGCTTCGCCGGGGGGGAACGCTCTGGGCCAAGGTCGGCCCGTACATCTTCCTGTTCAGCGAAGAGACCAGGTCCCTGTTCGAGGACTACAACGGCCTCGCGGCCGTGCGCGTGGTCACCACCGCCGCCCATGGCCGCGAGGTGGCGCGCGCGCGTCTGCTCCGCGACGAGCTGAACGACATCACCTGGCGACACGCGCTCAGCGTGGCGGGCCGAGCTCGCCGGGACGGATCGTCGTCACCGGCCCGTATCGAAGACCTGGTGCGGTACGGCGAGGAGCATACGGAATTCCAGTACAGCTCCGAATACGTCCGTAACTGAGGGCGGCCGCCGGCGCTCGGAACCGTCCGTTCCGAAAGGGGTTTCTCCGCTCACAACGTACCCCCGACCCCCAGGCTGAATGGCAAAAACGGTAACGGTGATCCCCGGTGACGGGATTGGACCGGAGGTAACCCAGGCCGTACTCGACATCCTGACCGAAAGTGGGGCGGACCTCGAATTCGACCGGCAGCTCGCCGGCGTCGCCGCCCTGGATCAGGTCAAAACCCCCATTCCCCAAGAGACCCTCGACTCCATCCGTCGGAATCAGGTGGCGTTGAAAGGCCCACTGACGACGCCGCTCGGCACAGGGTTTCGCTCCATCAACGTCGCGCTCCGCAAGGAGTTCGACATGTACGCCAACGTGCGTCCCGCGCGCTCGCTGACCAAGGGCGGCCGCTACGAGGACATCGACCTCGTGCTCATTCGCGAGAATACCGAGGGCCTCTACGTCGGCGTCGAGCACTACATCGGGATGGGGAAGAACCCTCGGGCGGCCGCGGAGTCCGTGATGATCATCACCCGCTACGGGGCCGAGCGGGTCATCCGCTACGCGTTCGAGTACGCCTTGACCACCGGACGCAAGCTCGTGACGCTGGCGCACAAGGCCAATATCCTCAAGTACACGCAGGGACTGTTCTTGGATGTCGGGCGTGAGGTGGCCACGGAGTACGCAGGCCGGGTCGACTTCGAGGATCGCATCATCGACGCGACGGCCATGCACCTGGTGCTCAACCCGTACAAGTTCGACGTGCTCGTCATGGAGAACATGTTCGGAGACATCCTGAGCGACCTGATGGCGGGTCTGATCGGGGGACTCGGGATGGCGCCGGCGGGCAACATCGGGGAGAACGAAGCCATGTTCGAAGCCGTGCACGGATCGGCGCCCGACATCGCGGGGCAGGGGATCGCCAACCCGACGGCGTTCATCCTGGCCGCCTGCATGATGCTCGAGCACCTGGACATGTCCGAGCCGGCCGCCACGATCCGCGGAGCGGTGGACCGCGTGCTCGGTAGCGGCCAAGTTCTCACTCGTGACCTGGGTGGCACAGCGTCCACCGCCGAATTCACCCGAGCCGTGCTGAACGCCATGGGGTAAGGAAACGTCACGATCCGTTTCGCTGGGGTGAGCGCACGCCCAACTGGCGGGACCGCTATCCCGATCAGATCACGTGCGTGCGCTGCTTGTCCGTACGGGACGCACACGAGCTGGACCGCCTGCTCTGGTGTGAGGAGTGTCGGGTGAAGGCCCGCGCCCGCGCCGGCCGGCGGGGCTGGGTGGGCGCCGCGGGACTCGCGATCGCGCTGATCGGCTGGATCTGGTTCGTGGTCAGACCCTCGGACCTCATCGTGCCGCTGTGGGTCGCGTCGGTCGTCGGCATGCTCTGGATTGGCCAGAAGGTGTGTCGCGAGCTGCTCTACGGAGCGGATCGCTTCATGAACCGGCGGGCCGCCGAGGCCGTGCCTCCGGAGTCTCCCCCGAGTCCGCCCGAGTCACCGCAGCGCTGACCGGCTTCTCTCGCTTCTCCCACATCTCGTAACCATCCAACCCGCATCGGGGATTCAATGGCAGGCAAGTTTCAGGACGTGGACTTCTATGGTTTGGAAAGCTCCTACTCCGAGGAGGAGCGCATGGTGCGCGACACCGTGCGCGCCTGGGTGGAAGAGCGCGTCATGCCGATCATCGGGCACGCCTACGTGGAGCGCACGTTTCCGCGCGAGCTGATTCCCGAGATGGGCGAGCTGGGAGTGTTGGGCGCCAACCTGCCTGCCGAATACGGCTGTGCGGAGCTCAACAACGTCGCGTACGGGCTCATCATGCAGGAACTCGAGCGGGGCGATTCGGGACTCCGCTCCTTCGCCTCCGTCCAGGGCGCCCTCGTCATGTACCCGATCTACGCGTTCGGGAGCGAAGAGCACCGACGAACGTGGCTGCCGGAGCTGGCCTCCGGAGCCAAGATCGGATGCTTCGGACTCACGGAGCCGGACTACGGGTCGAACCCGGCGGGCATGATCACCACCGCCAAGCGAACCGACGACGGCTGGGTCCTGAACGGGACCAAGATGTGGATCACCAACGGATCCATGGCCGATGTCGCCGTCATCTGGGCGCAGACGGGCGAGATCGGAGACTCCAAGGGGATCCGCGGGTTCGTCGTGCCGACCGACACACCGGGATTCAGCGCGCGCGACCAGCCCGGCAAGCTGTCCCTGCTGGCCTCCGACACCAGCGAGCTGCACCTGGACGACGTGGAATTGCCCGAAGACGCCCTGATGCCGGAGACCGTGGGGCTCAAGAACCCGCTCATGTGTCTGACCCAGGCCCGCTACGGGATCGCCTGGGGCGCCGTCGGGGCAGCCCTGGCCTGCTTCGACGAGGCCCGCAGCTACGCCAAGAGCCGCGTCATGTTCGAGGGTCCCATCGGCGGAAAGCAGATCCAGCAGGTGCGCCTCGCGGAGATGCTGACCGGAATCACCCAGGGACAGCTCATGGCGTACCGCCTGGGCCGGCTCAAAGATGCCGGGACCATGACACCGCAGCAGGTGTCCATGGCCAAGCGCTCCAACGTGAACATGGCCTGCGAGGTGGCGCGCGAGGCCCGTCGTCTGCTTGGCGCGAACGGCATCCTGATCGAGTACAACTCCATGCGCCACATGGCGAACCTGGAGTCGGTGTACACGTACGAGGGCACCCACGACATCCACTCCCTCGTGCTGGGACAGGCGGTCACGGGCATCGCCGCATACTGAGGCCGGGAGGCGCCCGGGAGGCCCGGGTCCCGGGCGCCGGCGGCCGGTGGCCCGACACGTGCAGCTTCCGCAGTCGAGGCAGTAGAACACCCATCCTCGGCGGGAGCGCGGACCACTCGTGATTGCCCCGACGAACATGGGCTTCGGCCGCGGCCCGCTGAAGTACGGTGGTGACGCCGCCGAGGCCGAGGCCGAAGACGACACGATCCCAGGCGTGCGCGAGCCCAAGGTCCTGGGCGCCAGGCGTGCGTCCTCCACCCGGGGCTCCCGATGGGACCAGGAGCCGCTCGCGACCATCCGCGCCGAGCCCCGTCGGTTCCTGATCGGCGTGCCGATCGTGATGTTGGTGGCGGCCGCCGCCGGCGCGGCCTTCATGACCGTGGGCTTCGAGGTCGCACTGTGCGTGATGCTCATCACCCAGGCCCTGGGATGCATCGCGCTCTACGTTCCTGCGCTCCGGAAGCGCACCGACCCCATGCGGAACCCGCTGCCGCGCCGCGACGACGCTTCCCCGATCGACCTGGAGCTTGCGGCCGCACGGGGCGGCGGCCCGGACCTTACGGGCGATGCGGATGCGAACGCCGGCGCTGCTTCCGACTCTGGTCCGGCTCCGCCCGAACGTGGCCCTGCCCGGTAGCGTACGGCGCTGCGGCGAGGCCCTGCGAGGGTAGGGTTGACCACGCCTCCGGGCGGGGTAGCTTTCCCTCCGTCGCGCCGCTAGCTCAACTGGTAGAGCAACTGACTCTTAATCAGTAGGTTCGGGGTTCGAGTCCCTGGCGGCGCACTTGGGTGGGAGACCAAGCCCAGCAACGCTTTCGACGCTGCTGGGCTTTCTCTATGGTGGGGCTATGCGCTGACTGCATCCATATTGTATCCAGTCGGATGCCGACCTTGCCCGTTCGCAGCGCTCTGCGTCATGGTTTCGACCGGACAGTCCCTGACCGCGCACCAGCGGCTAGTGATCATTCCGGGTGGGATGGACGTATAAGGAGGCGTGAACCCCGGAGCGCGGCCCAGAAGATGCGCGTATCGCGCGAAGGGCCGAGGTTGTGATGGAACATCCACAGTTGAAAATACAGCTGGCCGTTGCCGCGCAACTTGAGCGCGAGCGGCAACTGCGGTCGGTGCTTGAGCCGCCGCCCGGACTGTTCGCGTTGCAGAAGGAAATTGCCGCGCAGAACGAAATGATGCGGTCGATAGTTGCGCCTCTCCGCCACTTCGATGAGATGAACCGGGTCTTCACTGAAACGAGCCGGATTCGTGAGTTGGTGGCTTCGGTAACGGAAGCGGTGGAAGGCTTCCGCGCGCCGATCCTTGAATTGGAGAGGAGCTGGGCCGGTATGAGCAGCCCCTTCGCTGCCATTCAAGACGACCTGATGACGGCCACGCGAACGCTCTCTTCCTTGGCAGGTGCTTCAGCAGACGACTTCCGGTCCATGTCTCAAGAGCTCATCGGAGCGTTCGAGCGCGGGCTCCAGACCGGGGGAGCTTCGGGTACCGGGGGGCTGCTCGACGAGGTGGCGGAGACAGCCCACGAGCTTGTGAAGGAGGCCGAGGCAGATCCATTCGCTGCCACGAAGGTGAGTGTGCTGGTCACTCTGCTGCTGTTCTTGATCCAATTGCTCCTCGCGACCGCTCGAGAGGGTCGGATCACCGAACACGTCGAGGGGGAAGTCGGAGCACTCGGGGAAACAATGGGTGCTGCTATCGCCGCACTTGTAGTTGCAGAGGATGCGGGTGACCCGCTTTGGGTGCCGACCCATTTCTTGACACGCGACCTGCACCTTCGACACGGCCCTTCGACGACGGAACCCTCGCTGAGGATTCTACCGACTAACTCGTTGCTTGAGGTAGTTGAACTGGAGGCAGGGTGGATACGGGTCCGGTCGTTTGACTGGGCTGAAGTCTCCACGGTGGAAGGGTGGGTATATGGCCGATACGTGCGTGAGCTCCACCCTGACGTGCTCAGCGCGTTGGACACCACAGGTACTCAGCCTGATGGAGGGAGGTGAGAGTGTCCCCGGATCCGTTGACGGTGATCATCGGCACAGCGGCGCTTGAAAAGGCGGCGGAGCGCATGGGCAGAGCAGTGCTGGGCCGTTGGTCGGATTACCGCGCTCGGCGATTCATTGAGCAGTTTGTCGAGGAGGTCGGTAGGGATCTTGGAGGAGCTGATCCAGAACAGCTTGAAGAGCGACTAGAGAAGATCGTCAGCGATGAAGGGAAGTCCGCAGCCCTGTATGAGGCCTTTCGCCACGTCTTCCTTAGCGCTTCGCGGGAAATCGGTCCCAGAGTCCTGGCCCTCCACATGGCTGAGGTCGTCTCAGGGCTCGTGAGCAACGTGGAGGTTAGCGACGCCGTGATGTTGGCAGCGGCGGCATTGCTCGACTTCGAATTCGACGAGTTTCTGGGCTACACGGCAGCCCGTGGGATGGACGAGCAGTCCTTCGCTGACTCACTTCACTCGGTAACGATTGTGAAGGTCGACGTGGTCGAGTTTGACTCGAACTGGCGCCGTGGTCGCGCCGCGACTGGCGTGATTTCGTTGCGGAGCGAGGTCGGATCGTGGGCGCAGAAGCTCGAGGGTGTCGGACTCCTCATTCAAGACATTTCGGAGGAAGAGCTCGACTACCCGGCGGATGCGGAGCGAACCATGGTGGAGGCCGGAACCGTCAGGCGTGTGCATCGCAACATCGAGCTCCGAGAAGGGTGCGGTCATCTGGTCCGACTCACCCGCCTCGCGAAGCGTGCCCAAGCATCGTCGCAAGCGAGGACGAAGTAAGGTGCACCGATGCAGCGAAGCCTGCCCAGGCTACGTCTGACCGATGTCGAGGCGCACGACGTCCGCATCGGCATTCACGTGAAAGTGGAAGTAGACACGGAAGGCCCTGGCCGAACAAGAACCCCTCCAACTTCTGAGCCGGACCGTCCTGCATGGTCGGAAGCACGTGGCCACACGTGTCCATGGTGAGTGTCACCGAGGCAAGCCCGAGCCGCTCGCTAACCACTTTCGCGTGGACATTGGCGACCAACAGCAGGATGGCACATGTGTGCCTCGATCGTAGAGCCAATGCGCGGTAGCCCGGCGGCCTCGAGCAACGGACGGAGGTGGCGCCTCGTGATGCCGGGGAGGTCGAGAGGTGTTCCCTGCTCGATGCAGAACACTAGGTCCGCGTCTTGGTAGGCCTGTCCGAGCTTCAAACGCTCCCGTACCTAAGCAACACGATGGGCGGATAGCGCTGACTGGCCGGACGGGGGGAGGGTGACCGTTCTTCGGCTCCCCTTGGTCTTGCTCGGTTCCCTTCTCTCTCGGCGCCTTCCGATAGAAGATTGGCGTGAAATGGTGCCCGACCGTCGTCGGGATTTCGGTACACTACACGTATCGAAAACCGAGATTGGAGTGGAGGAGGCAGAACGAAATGGGCCAGACGATCCTCATCACCGGTGCGAGCAGCGGCATCGGGCGTGCGACGGCCGAGTACTTCCAAGAGAAGGGCTGGAACGTTGTTGCGACCATGCGGTCGCCCGAGAAGGAGACCGAGCTTGGCGAGTTGGACAACGTGCTCGTCACCCGACTGGACGTGCAGGATTCGGATTCGATCACTTCCGCGGTGGCTGCGGCGATCGAGAGATTCGGCACCATTGATGTGCTGCTCAACAACGCTGGCTACGGTGCGTACGGGATCCTCGAAGCCACCCCGATGGAGAAGATCCGACGACAGTTCGCCGTGAACGTGATCGGCCTTCTCGAGACGACGAAGGCCGTCCTCCCGCACTTCAGAGCCAACGGCGCCGGCACCATCGTCAACATCGCATCGATCGGTGGGAAGATGACCTTCCCGCTCGGCACGCTCTATCACGGATCGAAGTTTGCCGTCGAGGGGCTCTCCGAGGCACTCCACTTCGAGATGGCATCGATCGGCGTCCGGGTGAAGATCGTGGAGCCCGGGATGATCCGGACGGACTTCGGAGGTCGTTCGCTGGACATGACCAACGACGAGTCGATGGCCGAGTACCAGGACCTCGTCGGTAAGCTCTTCGCGGGCTTCGGCGCCCTGGGGGAGAACGCTTCGGAGCCGATCGTCGTCGCGGAGGTGATCTACCGCGCGGCGACCGATGGGACAGACCAACTCCGATACACAGCCGGTGAAGACGCCGCGCAGTTGATGGCTGCACGCAAGGCACAGAGCGACGAGGAGTTCATCGGGGGCCTGAAGCAGCAGCTCGGAATCTGACTAACAAGCAGACGAGAGCGAAAGCTGGAGGATCCACATGACCGCGAGAGAATCCGTCGATCATCTCGACCCTTCACTTGATCGTTCATCTCCAACCCTCACCGCCCCCGAAAATCCGCGACGGCCAACTCGTAGTTGATCCCGCCCCAAAGTCCCAGCGGCATCCCGGCTTCGGGCGAGATTTCCGGTCGCTCTCCCAGCCAGCGATTAACGTCCCCGGGCGTAACGGTCTCCGGTGCCGGCACGGCGGAGATCTCGGTCCCGTCGGGCCATCGGAAGCGGGGCTCACCCGCGGCGTTCATCTCCACCTGGAACCGGCCATGATGGATCTGCCGGTGATGGAAGCGACACAGGAGCACGAGATTCCCGAGCCTGGTCTCCCCGCCGTCCGACCAGTGTCGGATGTGGTGGGCGTCACACCTCGTAGAGCTGCACCGCGGGAAGCGACACCTGCCCTGGTCCCGCACCTTGAGCGCCTTCCGCATGCGGCCGGGCACGGTCCGTCGCGTTCGGCCCACGTCCAACACCCTGCCTTCGGCGGTGCGGGTTACGCGGGTGACCTCGGCGTCGCACGTGAGTTGCTTGGACGTTTCAGGTGAAACGTGTACGCCCTCCTCGGTGTGGGCGGATCCGTCTTCGGCCACGCAGATCAACGCCTGGATGGCTGCGTTTCCTTGCTTACGAAGGACCTCGCCCATCGCGTCGGCACGCCGCTGCTCCGCCGAGCACTCGCTTTTGGACCGGTAGAGCTCGGCTTCCGCCAGCTCCAGAGCCTTGCTGAGCAGCGCACCTACCTCCGGGGTCAGTCTGCCGCGCACCTCGTACATGCCTTCTCCGTTGGGATACACGGACAGATACCGGCGCTGGTGGCGTAGCTCGTCGATGTTCGGGTCTTCCTGTCGGTCGACGCGCTTCCACTCCCTCACCATCCGCTCCACCTGGGACACTGTGGCGTGCTCGGAGAACTCGATCAGCGCGGCTTCGTTTTCGGCCGTGGCCACGCGGGTGAGCGCCCGCACTTTCGAATAGGAGCATCTCCCCGCCGCCATCTCCCCGCCGATCTTAGGCAGGTGTTCGAGCGCGCGGGCCACGCGCACCTTCTCGCGGGCCGGCCCCAGCGACAGGCCGGTACGCCACGACAACCAATGGGCGCACGAGCGGAATCCTCCGGCGGACCATCCTTCGGCCGCGTCGAACTCGCGAAGGAGCGTGAGCAGCTCGAGCTGGGCGGCATTCACCCGGGCGCTGAGACGGGCGATCTCGTCGCCCACGGCTTCGATGTCGGACGGAGTCGGCGTGTGTAAGCGGGGAAGGGAGGACGGATACACGGGCGGGATCCTCATATATATGTGGAGCGACTATGCGGACACTGAAATATAACGGTGGTTTTTGGCGCCTCACTGGTGGCCGTAAGACGTGCAACGGCAGGGGCGAAGGCCCCGCGAAGAGCCGCCGGTCCGGTTCGGCCGCGAGAGGGGACCGTAGGTGGGTCCGTTCGCCTATTCGAGCAGGGTCCGGGACTCGGGGCCCGGCGCACGCCAAAATCCGTCCATGGCGATTTGGGACTGCGTGATGCTGGACGGGGCCGGCCGGAGTCTGGGGCCGTGCAGACCCGAGTTCGTGGGCGGTGAAGCGCCGGCGCGCCGGCTCCGCGGCCGGCCGAGGCGGGCAACGTTTCAGGTGAAACGCCCGGCCTCTGCCGCAAACCGCGTTTGGCGTCTTCTGCTATACGGTTGGCGCTTGATGATATTAGCTTGGCGGACGCAAGACCTTAGCTTCTCTACGAGCCCGGCGAACGACGAGGACAGACGACGAGGACGAACGACAGCTCGGGCCGTTGATGAGGAGGACACAGATGGCCCAGACGGTCCTGATAACGGGTGCCTCGTCCGGCATGGGACGGGAGGCGGCAATCCTGCTGGCCCAAGCGGGGTACAGGGTATATGCGGGGGCGAGGCGAGCAGATCGCCTACAGGAGTTGGCGGCTCATGGGGTGGTCCCCGTCCGGATGGACGTCACCAGTGAGGACGACTGCGAGCGCGTCGTTGGGCAGATCATCGGAGACGAAGGCAGGATCGACGTCCTGATCAACAACGCGGGTTTCGGGCTCTACGGGCCCGTCGAGGAGATACCGCTCGAAGACGCCCGGTATCAGTTCGAAGTGAACCTGTTCGGGCTGGCCCGCCTGACGCAGCTCGTGCTTCCCCACATGCGGAAGCAGAAGGCCGGCCGAATCATCAACGTCTCTTCGATGGGCGGAAAGATCTATACCCCGTTGGGCGCCTGGTACCACGCCACCAAGCATGCATTGGAGGGTTGGTCCGACTGTCTCCGAATCGAGACCGAGCCGTTCAACATCCACGTCGTGTTGATCGAGCCGGGTGGCATCAAGACCGAGTTCGGAGACGTGCTCGGCCAGCAACTGCTCAAGTACCACGAGGAAAGCGCCTACCGGTCCCAGATGGAGCCTTTCATCCGCATGATGAACGATCCACGGATGTTGGAACGCGGTACCGAGCCCGAGGTGCTGGCAAAGGTGTTCGTCGAAGCGGCCACGGCTCCGAAGCCGAGGCGGAGATACGTGAAGGGCTTTGCGGCCAAGCCAATGTTGTTCGTGCGGAAGTGGCTCGGGGACGGAGCCTTCGAGTTCATGCTACGCCGCGCGTTCTGATGAGGAGCCCGGCGTCGTCCTTCCGGAAGTGGTGGCGGCCCCCACGCGCCGCGCGCGATCGTGACAAGCACCGCTCGGTCACGTTTCTGGAGCTCTTCTACGACCTCGTCTATGTCGTCGTCATTGCCGAGATCGGGCACTTTCTGGCCACGCACGTAACGTCGACGGGCCTGTTCGAAGCGGCTTTCCTCTTCGTGCTGGTCTGGATCGCGTGGTTCAACGGCTCGCTCTACCACGACATCCACGGACACAACGACGTTCGGACGAGGACGTTCACGTTCGCGCAGATGCTGGCTGTCGCGGCGATGGCCGTCTTCGTGCATTCAGCCTTCGGCGACGGTGCGACCGGGTTCGCGCTGTCTTATGCCGCCTACCAGGTCATCGTCGCGTACTTGTGGTGGAGGACCGGACACGCCGACCCGGATCACCGACCTATGTCCGGGCCATACTCGTTGGCCATCTTCGTGTCCGCGGCCATCTTCGTGGCCTCGGTCTTTGTCCCGGACACGGCCCGAACAGCGATGTGGAGCGTGGCCCTCCTCATCAGCATGTCGATCGGCGGCGTCATCTATCTTATCCCGATCGATCCCCGGCTCGAGGCGCATCGAGCAGAGAGTCTGCGGTTTACGCCTTCGGCGGTCGAACGGTTCGGCCTATTCACGATCATCGTTCTCGGCGAGGTGATCGTGGGTGTCGTCCAGGGTGTCGCCGGTCACGAGCACCTGACGTGGACCGTGGCCGGGACCGCAGCTCTCGGCATGCTCGTTTCAATCGGTCTTTGGTGGTTGTACTTCGACACCGTCTCCCACCGGAAGCCCATCGAGACGCTCGGCCGTACCTTCGCCTGGATCTACCTCCACCTCGCCACCACCATGGCGATCATGGCGAGTGGCGCCGCAACGCTGAACGTGGTCGAGCATGCCGGCGAGCCTCTGGCCGGAGGCGTCCGCACGCTGCTGGTGGGATCCGTCGCCGTCGCCGCGATCAGCATCGCGCTCACGTCCTGGACTGTGCAATTTCCCGGGGATCACAGATCACTCTTTACACGAACGGCGACGATTACGCTGATCTGCGGAGTCGTCATCGGCCTCCTGGCGGCAACCAGCCTGAGTACGATCCCTTTGCTGGGGATGACGGTGGGACTGATGCTCCTGCCGGTCTTCAATGGAATCAGGCTCTGGGTGACGGTGCTCGACGCTCAGGATGTACAGCCCCATGGCTAGTGCACAGCCTTTCACCGTAAACCCGGGCATGGGCGTTCTGCTGGCCGACGTGGGGATGTCGGTAGGGAACGTGCTACGCCGGGCCGGTCTGCCGGGAGACCTATTCACTCGGGGCAACGTGGAACTGTCCACCGAGGAGTACTTCGGGCTCTGGGAGGCGATGGAGGCCGAGGCGGAGGATCCCAACCTGCCGCTGAGGTTGGCGGACGTGATCTCGATGGAGGTTTTCGATCCTCCGATCTTTGCGGCCGTCTGCAGCCCCAACCTCAACGTCGCAGCCAGCCGGATCGCCGAGTACAAGAAGCTGATAGGCCCCATGCGACTCTCGGTCCTGCAGACATCGAGTCGCACGACGCTCGAGTTCATCTGGCCCGAGGGGACCACACCACCTCCGATACTCGCTGCCGGCGAGCTCGTTTTCTGGGTCGCGTTGACGAGGATGTCGACGCGTGTCCAGGTCCTTCCAGTCAGCGTGACCACTCCCGCGCCCCCGGCGGATGCGCAGGCATACCGAGAGTACTTCGGCGTGACGGTTCGTCAGGCGAGGCAGCAGACCGTGACGTTCTCGGCTCGTGACGCGAGGCTGCCGTTCGTCACTGCCAACGAAGGTCTGTGGAAGTTCTTCGAGCCCCAGCTCAGACAGCGTCTCGCCGAGCTCGAAGTGGGGTCGAAGGTAGCCGACCGGGTGCAGGCTGCGCTGCTGGAGCTGCTTCCCTCGGGTCAACCGGCCATGGACGCCGTGGCACGAGCGCTGGCAGTGAGCACTCGGACCTTACAGCGTCGACTTCGGGAGGAAGGGACGACCTACCAAGAGGTGCTCGGAGGAACCCGCGAGGCGCTTGCGAGGCATTACCTCTCGATCTCCGCGCTTTCAACCGCGGAGATCTCGTTCCTGCTCGGATACGAAGAGCCGAACTCCTTCTATCGAGCGTTTCGGCGGTGGACCGGCCGAACGCCCGACGCGATGCGCTCGGCTACCGCCTGAGCCGAGAGGGGATCCCTCACCGGCCTTGATCTCTCGGGGCGCAAACCTCTATTTAATGGTTGTCGCCGGTCAGAGGATCGGCGCACCATATGAGGCAGCGGAGTTGGGACACCACATGGTCTTGAGGCGCAGGGAGTGAGTAGCTCGAAGGAGGCGGAAGGCACACCGGACCTTTCCGCGTTGTCGGTGGGGGAACGGATCTACCTCCTTCGCCAACGGATTCCGGAATACCGTTCCGACCAGGGGTCGCTGGCGGACGCCGTCCAGGTGCGGCGCGAGACGATCTCTGCATGGGAGAACGATCGACAGGTCCCCCAGGGCAGGAACCTCGAACGCCTGGCACTGGCTCTTCACGTCAGTGAGCAGGTGGTCCTCCGGGGCCGGCTCAACCTGAACGATCGACTGAATGAGATTATCCGCCGATGGGAGGGCCACCTCGAGGTGCTGCGGGTTTACGATGGTCCCGCGGCCGCCGTCCTGGAGCGCTGCGTGTCCGACCTCAAGCGGGTGTTCGACGAGGGACCGGCCGCCGTGGAGGAGCCGCCGGCTGCGGGCAAGGCCGGCGGGGACTGAAGCCGGCACCGGCCAACTCCCAACAAACCGGGAGGCAACCTACACCTCCGGCGTTGACCGGCACCGACTTCGCGCCCCTGGCGGTTGGGGGTTCACCAGGGGGGCAACACGCCAGTGACCGCTTTGCCGCTCGACTATCCGGACTCGCCGCGCGAATGTCCCGGCCGCATCGGAATCACGCTCAGCCCGTCGGCCCGAACCTCCCAGCCGTGGGGAGCCACACGCGCCCGAGGGTCGTCTTCTCGGGACATGTCGAGCAGCCATCGCTCGATGAGCCTGGAGCAGCTCCATCCCCTGAGTGCCTGCACGTGCTCGATCGGGATCCATGCGGGGTCCGGATCGATGAGCGTGCGTACATCGGCCATCAGGGCCCGCACCGTGTCGATCGGCACGGCGCCGGCGCCCGACGCGGCGGCCGAGGTCAGGGTCTCCTCCCAGTGGCTCAACACCTCCCCCAGGCGTTCGGGAATAGACGGCAGGCCAGTCACAGTCTCGATGGCCCGACAACACGACTGTTACCGAGCGCTCTGGCCTGCCGCCCACGGGCCGGGTTGCTCACTAGCGTCCGAAACCTCTATTTAATCGTTTCCAGGCCCATCATACGATGATGGTTGCGGTCTGTATCGTCATAGCTAACATGAATTTTAGGTCGTGTCAAACAAACCTCCCACTACTGTAGAAGATCTCCCGGATCTCACCGGTCTTTCGGTGGGTGAGCGGATTTATCTCCTACGCCAACGGATTCCCAGATATCGCACGGATCAGGGTGCGCTGGCGGAGGACGTCGAGGTGCGGAGAGAGACCGTCTCGGCCTGGGAGAACGACCGCCAGACGCCGCAAGGGAAGAACCTGGAGCGGCTTGCCGGAGCGCTGCGGGTCAGCGAGCAGGTCGTGCTCAGCGGCCATCTGGATCTGGCCGATCGCTTAGCCCGCGTAATCGGGAAGTGGGAAGCGCATCTCGACGTCCTCCAGGAGTACGACAAGGCCGCCGCTGAAGCGCTACGCCGGTGTATCGACGATCTGAAAGGGGTGATAGAGGAAGCCGGATCGCCGGCTCTACGCCGAACGATCGGAGCCGGGAAAGACGCGTCCGACTGAAGGGGACGCCTCGGCCCGTTCAGTCGATGTCGTCGCGATCGGCTTCCTGGACCCGGCGGGCCATCGCCATCAGTGCCTCGAAGAGTTGGGTGACGCCCTCCGGGTCGAGGCTCTCGTCGGCCGCCCACTGACGTCGCTCGTCCAGAAGGGTCCGTTCCCGCATAGGGTCCCTCACGTCGGCGCCCCGCTCGCGCTTGATCTGACCGGCCCGGCGGGCGAGCTGTAGTCGTTGTCCGACGACGCGGAGGAGGGCGCGGTCCACCTCGTCGATCAGCTCGCGGGTTTCACGAATCGCCGGAGGCGGAGTCCCGAGGTCCGGAATCGTGAACTGCCCCTCGTCCGAGGCGGTCATGGCGGAGACATCGAGCCGGTCGAGCTCCGCGTGGAGACGGTCCAGCGCATGGAGTAGCGCGCGTCGCGCCTCGGCGGCGTACGGGTTCAGGCACTGAATGGCCATGTACAGGTGCCCGGCGTCGGAGCGAACCGAGTCCATCATCCGTTCGACCGCTTGGAACGACGGTGGCACGGCGGACGAATCCATGGTGGCTCCCGCCTCGAGCAGGCCCTTGGCCAGAAAAAACGCCAGTGCGTGCGAGTAGGCCATGCGGCGGTCGTGCTGCTCGGAGTGCTCGACGAGCACCTCGCACCCCAGCGCGCGGTACAGGTCGGCGGCCCGCTCGGCCGCTTCCGGGTGCTGGTCGTTGGGGCACACCACCGCCCGCAGCGGCCGCACCCCCATGGCGATCGAGCTGGGCCCAAAGAGCGGATGGGTCCCGACCCAGGGAATCTCGGTACCCAGGATCTCACGCATCGCACGCTCGGGGCCCGCTCGGACGGAGCTAACATCGACGACCAACTGCGTCGAACGGAGCTCAGGACGGAGCTGACGAAGCGCGTCACCCAACTGCAGAACCGGCACCGAAAGCACCAAGGCCGTGGCCTGGCCCACGGGCTCGGACGCGTCCCGTACTAGCCCCGCCGGCACCTGTGTCACAGGATCCAGGGCCCAGCAGCGAAGTCCGGCCTCGATGGCGAGTTGGGCGAACGCTCTGCCGAATTGTCCAAAGCCGACGATGCCGATCGGATCCGGAAACGATGCGGTACGTGTCGTCATGACTGGAGTATAAGCGGTCCATGACCAAGCCACCCGTACGCAGCCGCATCCGCGACCAGCACGTTCGCAGCGCGGTGCCGCTGCCCACGCCTCGTGAGCTGCAGCTCGAGCTGGCGGTGGACGAGACGGCGGCCCACCACATCGCGCGCGCTCGCGAGCAGATTCAGGCGATCCTGCACGGGTCGGACGCCCGCCTGCTCGTGGTCGTGGGACCGTGCTCGGTCGATCACACCGGTGCGGCCCTGGAATTCGCCGATCGATTGGCCGCGCTTTCGGCCGAAGTCGATGACGTATTCATGCTGGCCATGCGGGTCTACTTCGAGAAGCCTCGCACGACCATCGGATGGAAGGGCTTGATCAACGACCCGGATCTGGACGGGACCGGAGACCTCCCCAAAGGCCTGGGCCTCGCCCGCTCCCTGCTGCTGACGCTCGCACAGCGCGGGGTGCCGACCGCCACCGAGTTCTTGGAGCCGGTGATTCCCCAGTATCTGGCGGACCTTGTGTGTTGGGCGTCGATCGGCGCGCGCACGACGGAGTCACCCACGCACCGGCAGATGGCATCGGGCCTGTCGATGCCGGTGGGATTCAAGAACGGCACGGACGGAAGCCTCGACACGGCGGTCAATGCCATGGTGGCTGCGGCTGTGCCTCATCACTTTCTGGGCATCGATCCCGACGGCCGGGTGGCCATCATCGAGACCACCGGAAATCCCGATCGCCACCTCATCCTGCGGGGCGGAAGCGCCGGCGTGAACTACGGTGCTGACGCGGTCGGGGCCGCGACCGCCGCGTTGCGTGCCCGGGAGCTGCCACCCCGCCTGCTCGTGGACTGCTCGCACGGAAACTCGGGCAAGGATCCCGGACGACAGGCACGGGTCGTGGACGATCTCCTGTGCCAGATCGACGGAGGGGAGTCGGCGATCCTGGGATTCATGCTCGAGAGCTATCTGTCGGGCGGACGGCAGGACATTCCTCGTGAGCCGGAGGATCGGCGCTATGGTGTTTCCCTGACGGACGCCTGTCTGGGATGGGAGGACACGGCGGCACTCCTCAGGAACGCCGCCGCCCGCGTCCGCGATGCGGACGGGTAGTCCAAAACGATGGGCGGCGCCTCCAAGTACAGCGGCTATGCGGCCGTCGCCGTGGTGGTGGCCAACATGATCGGAACCGGGGTGTTCACCAGCCTGGGGTTCCAGTTGGTCGAGATCCAGTCCCCGTTCGTTCTCCTCATGCTGTGGGTGGTGGGCGGGGTCACGGCCGTCGCGGGCGCACTCACCTACGCGGAGCTGGGGGCGGCCATACCGCGCTCGGGCGGCGAGTACACGTTTCTGTCTCGTATCTATCACCCTGCGGCCGGGTTCATCTCGGGTTGGGTGTCGGCCTCCATCGGCTTCGCCGCTCCCACCGCGCTGGCGGCCATCACGTTCGGGACCTACCTGGCTTCGGTGTTCCCTCAGCTTTCGCCTACGTGGTTGGGTGCGGGCCTGGTCGTGGTGCTCTCGCTGATCCACGCGACGACGCATGAGAACTCCAGCGCGTTTCAGCGCTGGTTCACCACGCTCAAGGTCGCGCTGATCCTCGCGTTCTGCGTGGCTGCGTGGATTCTGGTCCGGGACCCCCAGCCCGCGGGGTTGGTCCCGGCCGGGATTGCCGACGCCCGCGGACTGTTCTCGGGTGCCTTCGCGGTTTCCCTGATCTACGTGTCGTATGCGTACACCGGCTGGAACGCCGCGACGTACCTGACGAGCGAGCTGGCCGATCCCCGGCGGACGCTGCCCTGGGTCCTCGGCGGGGGGACGGCCATCGTCACCGTGCTCTACGTGGGCCTGAACTGGGCGTTCCTGTACGCCGCCCCGCAGGAAGCCATGGTCGGACAGCTCGAGGTCGGCTACATCGCGGCGCAGCACATGTTCGGTGAGCGCGGCGCCGATCTCATGGGGGTCACGCTCGCCCTGCTCCTGATCTCCACCGTCAGCGCAATGGTCATCGCGGGCCCGCGGGTGCTGCAGGTCATCGGCGAGGACTACCGGGCATTCCGGCTGCTGGGCCGGACCAACGCGGACGGCATCCCGGCCGTGGCCATCCTGACCCAGGCCGTTCTCAGCGTGGTGTTCATCGTATCGGCCTCGTTCGAGGCGATCCTGGTGTTCGCCGGCTTCACGCTCGGGCTCAACACGTTGCTCACGGTCGCGGGCATCTTCGTGTTACGGTGGCGAGAGCCCGACCTTCACCGCCCCTACCGCACGTGGGGGTATCCGTTCACGCCGATGATCTTCCTGGCTCTGACGGCGTGGACGCTGGCGTTCCTGTTGATCCGCCGCCCGAGCGAGGCGGGTATGGGCCTCGCGCTCGTGGCGGCCGGTGGCGTGCTCTACTGGATTACGAGCCGTTTCGGCCGTTCCGCAACGCCTGCCACCACCAGACCGCAATAAACGCAAGGGCGGTGACCCGCAGGGAAATCGTCCCCGCCTGCGATAGCGACAACTGGTCCACGACGCCGGGAGCCGCGAACCAGTAGTAGAGCGCCGCCGAGACGGCTGCGAGCCCCAGGACCAGTCGCTCGTTTCGCCCTCGTCGCAGATAGGTGACTGCGACGACCACCAACATGCTCACGGCGGCCCAGCCCAGAACGTGGAGGTAGACCGACAGCGCGGCGGACTGCTGCGCTTCTTCCACCGTGAAGTAGCCCACGATGAACCCGGGAAAAGCGGCGGCGAACAGCCCGAACGGAGTAAGCCACCAACGGGATCCGCGGCGTGCCGCTCCCAGGATCTGCGGGATCGATTTGGTCGGCGCCAGGTCCATACACCCGCGCTGCGTGCACAGCGTGCAGGGTGCGCAGCGCGCGTTCGCCACCTCCACCATGGGGCGTTGACCATACAGGCGTTCCACCGGCAGCACCGGGCAGACGGCGTTGCAGAATCCGGCTTTGGCGGTGAAGAGCGATCCCAGGATCAGCGCCAGGGCGACGACGATCAGGATCGTGATCGCGAGTGCGGCTCCATTGTGGTTGAACAGGAAGTGGCGGGCGGGCACCAGGCCTGCGAGAAGGACGATCCCCAGCGTGCCGGCCACCTTGGACTCCGGTCCTGCGAGCGTACGGTGGCCCCGACGGTGTCCCGAAAGAAGGTTGACGGTGGCCAGCGGGCAGACGTTCCGCCAGATCGTGGGATGGAGGAGAAACACTGCCGGCAGGACGGGAATCAGGACATTCCAGAGCAGTCCCAGCGCGGGCTCGGGCCGAGCCAGCAGGCCCCAGAGGAGCACGCCTGTGATCGCCAAGACCAGGACCTGGCCGACCTGCCACAGTCGTGCCCTGATCCCGCTTGGATTGACGACCGGAATGACGGTTTGACTCATTCGGTCAGGGCTTGTACTCCGCGGCCAGGAGCTCCACGGGCCCTTCCCGTTCCACACGTTCCACCCATTTCGCCGAGTACATCCAGTCCTCCATGACGGTCGCGAGATCCGGCTCGATGCGCCGGACCCAGCTCACGAAGCCGTCCGTATCGGTGCCACGGGCTTTGAACTCTTGAAAGTAGCTCCCCAGCACACGGTCGAATCGCTCCGCTCCGAGTGTCTCATAAAGAACGTAGAAGAGCAAGCACCCGGTGGTGTACGCGTAGTCCGTCAGACGTTCCTCCCCGTAGCTCGCAAGAGGAATCTCCCGCAGGGCGGGCTGGTCGACGATCTGACGCCGGGCGCGTTCCCGGATCCGCGACATCGCGGCCGTGAGCGAGTCGCCCGTGAGCTCCGACGCGAGGCGGTATTGGAGGAAGGTGGCGAGGCCCTCGTTCCAGCGGTCCGGTGGACGCCCCGTGTCCATCGGATGCCAAAGATGGGACAGCTCGTGGAAGAGCGCCGGCAGCGACGATGCTTCACGAAAGGCATCGGCCGTCTGGAGAATCCCTGCAGTGGCGCTGGCCTGCGATCCGTAGCTCTCGGGAATCTCCATGATTGTCACCGGACGGTCGTCGCGGGGAGGGCCGAACCAAGCTCGTAGTCGACCTCCCGCTTCCTGGACCGCCCGCTGGAGCCGCTCCGCGCCCGCCCGATCCTCGGGAAAGTGGAACAGCCGGGTCTCCTTGCTATGCAGGGTGTCGTACCGAGCGATGGGCACGTTGAGGAACGGCACCGGATCGGCGCCGGTGAGCTCCCACCGCTCAGCTTGTCCGACCGGCGTGCGTCGTGCCGCCACCGGGCCCGCAACGACCTGGCCGGCCGGCACGGTCACGTCCAGCCGGTAGGTGAAGTCACCGTCCGGTGCCTCGCGATTGATCCGCCAGGAGGGCGTGGCCAGCACCGGAAAGGCGCGGGCTTCCGACCGGAGAATGGTGAATGCGTCCCCGATGTGGTCTTGGACGTAGCGCATGCCGCTTTCCGTGTACGGGACCAGGAAGCCTCCGTACTCGATGGACACGTCGACAGACTCCCCGGTTGCCAGCGGCTCCGGCAGCGTGGCCCAGACCTGGTTGACCTGGTATTCGGGCCAGTCGATGAACGTGACTACGTCCTGCGTGAACTCGACCGCCTCTCCGCGGACGGTCAGCGCGTCGACGGTCATGAGGCGGCCGACCTGGAGCGGGATGCAGCGCACTCCGTCGGCACGGGAGGCGACTCGCAGTTGCGCCCGGCCGTCGATGCGACCGGCTTCATAGTCCAGCGCGACCTCGAGGGTCAGGTGAGACTGGACGAGATCCAGGCGCTCGGAGGCTTCAAGCCCGCAGGGCAGGGGCGTTTGGAGCAGCGCGAGCGTAAGTAGCAACATGTAGCCACTTAGACGACGCTCGCGGGCTTATGGTTTAGAGGATTGGCCTCGTCGCCAACCGGCGCAGCCGCATCGCGGCCGGCGCTCGCACGTTCTTCAGCCAGCCGCTCGGTGATCGCTCCGGCCTCCATGGGCCGTCCGGTGGCGTAGCCCTGGATAAGGTCACACCCCGCCTCGCGCAGGAACTCCACCTGCTCGGGCAGCTCCGCACCCTCGGCCACGATCGTGAGCTCGAGGCTACGGGCCATACGTACCATGGTGGAGATCAGCTCGCGATCCTGTGGGCTCACATGGCACCGCTTCACGAACACCCGGTCGATCTTGAGCGTCGTGAGCGGCAACTCCCGAAGCTGACTCAGCGACGAGAAGCCGGTGCCGAAGTCGTCCAGCGCAATCCGAAAGCCCAACAGCGCCAGCTCGTTCAGCGCCCGGATGCCCGCTTCGCGACTCTGCATGAGCGCAGACTCGGTCAGTTCCAGCTCGAAGCAGTCCGGTGGCAGTCCGGTGGCGTTGAGCAGGCGGATGACGTTGTGGCTGAACCCGGGCCGTTGGATCTGGAGGGGCGACACGTTGACCGAAAGACGGAGCGAACGGCCCGCCGTCTCATGCCAGGTCGGATAGTTCTCCAGACAGTCTTCCAGCACGCGAAGGCCGAGCTCTTCGACGATCCCGGCCTCTTCGGCGATCGGCACGAACACCCCGGGCGAGACCGCGCCCCCGTCCCGTGGCCACCGGCTGAGTGCCTCCAGGCACAGCGTCTCGCCGGTGACTGCGGAAACCTGGGGCTGATAGACCACCGACAGCTCTCTCCGGTCGAGTGCCAGCCTGAGCTCGCTTTCCAGACGGATGCGTGCGGTGTTGCGCTCGCCGATGTCCGGTCGGAACAACTGGAAGGTGTTCCGTCCGAGGTCCTTGGCCAGGTACAGTGCGGTGTCGGCGTGCCGGATGAGCGCCTCCGCCTCGATGCTGTCGTTGGGATACATGGCGACGCCGATGGACGCCGTCACGCGCAGGCTGTGGCCGTCGATGACCACGGGAGGCCGCACCGCATCCAGGAGACGGGCAGCCAAGATACGAGCGGCGCCCGCCGAGCGGAGGTTCGAGACCACCAGGACGAATTCGTCTCCGCCGAAGCGGGCCAAGGTGTCGCCGTCCCGAACGTGATGATCCAGGCGGCTGGCGACGACCTTGAGGAGCTCGTCACCGGCGGTATGACCCAAGCTGTCGTTGACTCGCTTGAATCCGTCCAGGTCGATGAAAAAGATGCCCACTGCGCTCTGCTGGCGCTTGGCCTGGGCCAGCGCGACGTCGAAGCGGTCTTGGAAGAGTGCGCGGTTGGGTAGCCCTGTAAGATCGTCGTGATAGGCGGTGTGGCGAATGGTGGCTTCCGCCCTCTTGAGCTCCGTGATGTCGTGGAAGCTCCAGACGCGTCCCACCGTCCGGTCTCCGATCTTCTGCGGCTGGGTGTGCAGCTCGAAGTGGCGACCGTCCTTGAACGCGACCGTCTCCGTAAGAGACTCGTTGGGATGAGACATCACGTCCCACATGGCGTCGACGACGTCTCCGGGCTGGGCCAAAAGCTCCACGAACTTGTCCAGCAGCTCGGATGCGTCCGCGTTCTCCAGGTGCCCGTCGGGCAGCGTGAACAGGTCCGCAAAGCGCTTGTTGTGCGCCGTCACTCGGCCCAGGTGGTCGACGACCAGAATCCCGTCGCCCGTGGCGTCGAGCGTAGCTTCCAACAGCGACACCGACTGCCTCAGGTTCCTGTTGGCGTCGAACAGGTCCTCGGAAGAAAGCTCGAGGGCCCGCTCCAGCATGGAGCGGTCGCTATCCGCTTGCTCGTACGCCCGGGAAACGGCGTCGAGCAACTCCCTGAGGGGTGCGGACGGCTCGTCCCCGAGGTCGAGATATTTTCGGACCTGCCGGGCGAGTAGCCGGTGCACGGAGCTACCTCTCAGAGAGGGTCGTAATCGTCATCGTCTGGTTGTGCAGCGCACAACCGGCGCCGGGCGTAAGGGGAGAAATCTCCCCGTACGAGTAGAATCCCGTGAGCGTAACGTCGTCACCCAGCACGTCCTGGACGCTTTCGACCTCCTCCTCGACTCGTTGATCGAGGACGATCTTGCGACCCACGCAACTGATCAGGATGGCCAGGTCGGGCATGGCCGATCCGATCCGCTCATAGCTGCTGCGCGCCGCCTCGGTGGCGCCGTCGATGAGCCGGTCGAAGTTGGCTTTCATGAACCTGGCCACGCTGCCTTGGGGAATGTCTCCCGCGAAGGTCATGCTGCTCTCTTCCTCGCTGATTCCGAGGATCGTCCGCACAACCGGTCCGGACTCGTTGTCCATCCGCAGGCTGAGCGGAAAGAGCAGAGCGCTCGACGGGAGCTGATCCGCGTATTCGCCCAAATAGCGCTTGTACGTTTCCAACGCGGAGTGTCCGTCGAGCTCGTAGAGCACGTTCCCCTGCGACTTGGTGACCTTGCGTTCCGGCCCAAACGGGTCCCAGCCGCCGAGGCACCCGTGGCCAACCCGCAGGTTGTCTCCGTAGAGGCCCAAGGCGAGTACCGTCCGCTCCATGGCCTGGTCTCCGTAGAGCACGGTGGTCCGACCGAAGTCGGCGCCGTCACCGGACAATCCACCGGTCGCCATGACGTGGTTGGGCAGCGAGTCGCGTAGGCCCTGGACGAGCTCGCTCCCGTTCACGTTCACTCCGTCGGAGAGGACGAAGACGTGGTTCAGGTTTTCGGACGGCAAGGCTTCCGCCAATGCTACGCCCGCCTCGACGCCCGAAGGGAAACGGTCGATGGGAACCTGGACGAGCTCGCTGCTGGAGGAGCGGAACTGGATGGCCGTCACGACCAATGAGCCATCGTAGACTCGGGGACCCTGAATCTCACCGGCCGTGGAACAGCCCGTGATGATGGCGTTCGGGAAGGCCGCGCGGATCTCCCGTCGGCGGTTGGCATCTTCCAGGGCCTCTCGGTCGCCGAAGACCAGGACCAAATCAGCCGACTGGTCGCCGTCGCTGAGAGTGGGGGTCCAACCGTGCTCTGGGGTCCAGCGGGCTTGGCGAGTCTTCATGGTGCTGCGGTCCTCGGGTGCCACGTTTTGTGCGGGAAGTAAAACTGTGTTGACCCGGCACCTCCGCAGGTTTAAGGCCAGAAAGGCGCTGTGGGGAGCGGTGTTGCACGTTCGCGGCACCGCGGGTGCGCTTCCACGGGCCGGGTGCCCGGGGCGTGCGTTCCTTGCGACGGCGTTGTTGCGAATATGCTGCACCCACGAAAACACGCAGAAGAAAAAGGTTTTTGCAGACCTCCGGAACGACGGCGAGTGCGGTGCACGGCACCCGGCAGGGGAGTCCGGCGCTCGCCGGGGTGGTGCGTAGAGCGCTACGGCGCCTGCGTTTCCGGCCGGTCTGCGGTACGGCCGGACAGCACCTCCGCCAGGTAAATCAACCCGCAAACGATTCCCAGCGGCACGAGCAGGAGCCTCAGCGTTACGGCGACGAGCAATCCGTGGTCGAAGGCGATCCCGATCTCTGTGGATACATAAGCAAAGGCACCCTCGGTAACGCCCAAGCCGTTGAGCGACACGGGCACGGCCGTAGCGAGCTCGGCGAGCGCAGCGGTCATGGCGATCTCCGGCACCGTGAACTCGACGCCCAACCCCAACCTCGCGATGATCCAAACCGCCGAGATGGCGACTCCCTGGAACAGCAGGGAATACGCGAAGACGCGAGCCACGCCCTTCGAGTCGCTGCGGATGTAGTCGAAGTTCTTCGCCAAACCGTCGATTTTCGCGTTGCTTCGGAGCTTCCACCACAGGCGTTTCGCCAGGCTCGTGCGTACGAGCGCCAGCCCGACGGCGAGCGCCAGCGCCCCGGTTGCGGCGGCGGCCACGTACCAACCGGCGATTCGCGCATCCTTGACGGCCCACACAGCCAGCGCGCCGATCAGCCCGAGGAAGAGCAGGGACGCAACGCCCACCAACCGCTCGAGCATGACCGAGGAAACCGCCCGTGAACGATGGGACTCGGGAAGCGTGCGCAGCACCCGGTATCCGTCCCCGCCGAGCGACGACGGGAAGAAGTTGGTGAAGAACGAGGAGATCAGGTACACGCGAATGAGAAAGCCCAGCGGGTAGTACAGGCGGTGGACCCGCATCGCGGCCTGCCACTTGAGCCCGTTCACGACGTACTGCGCCAACCAGATGGCGAAGGCCACCGAGATCCAAAAGGGGCGCACTCTGGTCAGGTGCTCCCGCATGGCCGGCCAGTCCACCTGACGCACCAAGAACGCAATCAACAACAGGCTCAGGGCGGTCTTGACGGCGATCGCCACCCTTCGCCTGCCGCGGCCTTCGCGTGGGGCCTCGGCGGAGGGCTGGGACGGCGCGCCGGTCAAGTCCTGCGTGGCCAACTCAGGCGGCATGTTGCTCGCTCAAGCCGCTACGGATCCTGTGCTCCAGGTCCGCTCGGGATTCGGACCCGATGTGCATGCGGTACCAGACCTCTGCATTCAAGAGCAGCCAGAGCCGCTGTCCGTGGTCGGATCGGGCGGCCAAATGACTCGTCAGCAGCGCTTCGATGCGCTCTTGACGAACGAATCCCTCCGCAGCGAGCCGGCTGGGCTGCAGGAACAGCCGATACAGCAGCCGATATCGCTCCTTGAGCATATAGGGCAGGGCGGATGCGAATCCCTGCTTGGGTCGCTGCAGGATCTCTCGGGAAAGATGCCGCTCCGCCAGCCTGCGTTGCGCCCAGCGCAGCGAGCGGCCGCGAATTTTGAGAGCCACGGGCAGCCGGGCCGTGAACTCCACCAGCTCGTGATCCATGAAGGGACTACGGGCTTCGAGTCCGTACGCCATGGTCATGCGGTCCGTGATCATCACGGGGTGATCCGGAAGACGAACGGCGCTGTCCGCGGCGAGCATTCGGTCGACGGGGTGGGCGGCGCTGGCCGCCTCGAACGGCGAGCGAATACAAGCTTCGGCGTCCAGGGCGGACCAGGTCTCGAGCATACGCGGCCCGTACAGGGCCCTGCGCTGGTCCCTGGGAAAATAGAAATAGGTGAGCGTGTACGCGTACCGGTCGGCCGCATCCAAAAACGAGCTCCGGTGCAGCCACCGCGCCTGATGGGCCCTGCTCTTGTACCAGTTTCCCTCGGGAATCAGTCGGAGCAGGGGGCCGATGCCATAGCGCCGAACCCAACGGGGCACGTGCGCGTACCGGTCCGCGTACAGGTTGCCATAGTATCGATCGTATCCGCCGAAGAGCTCGTCTCCGCCGTCTCCTCCCAGGACCACCTTGACGTGTCGAGCCGCCAGCTCCGAGAGCTGGAGCGTCGGCAGGGTCAGCGGGTCGGACGGCTCGTCTGCGTGGAAGACCGCCTGCGGAAGTCTCGCGATCAGGGTATCCCCGACGCGCTCTTCGAAGTGTCGCGTTCCAAACCGTTCGGCCACCATGCGGGCGTAGGGCGCTTCGTCGAATCCGGCGTGTGGGAGACCGAGGGTGAACGTCGGCATGCCGTCGGCCAATCCGGCTCGCGCCAGTAGCGCAACGATGAGGCTCGAGTCCAGACCACCCGACAGGAACGCGCCCACGGGTACGTCGCTGACCATGTGCACGCGGACCGCATCGACCACTCGCTCCTCCAGCTCGTCCAGGAGGTCTTGCTCGGAAGCGGCCCGCTTCGGCTCGTAGGTCGGTGACCAGTACCGGCGGATCTCCGGCTCGCCTCCGGCACGGTACCGGAGCCAATGGGCCGGAGGGAGCTTGCGGATGCCTTTGAACATCGACAGCGGTGGCGCAACCAGGCGGAGCGCCAGGTACTGGTCCAGCGCCGCCGGATCCAGTGCGCCGAGGGCCGGATCCAGCGCCAGCAATGCCTTGATCTCCGAGCCGAATGCAAGGGCGCCCGGCCTCACATGGTAGTAGAAGGGCTTTTGGCCCAGGTGGTCGCGCGCGGCGAAAAGCGTCTGCTCCACTTCGTCCCAGATTGCGAACGAGAACATACCCCGCAGATAGTCGACCACGCGCTCGCCGTGCGCCCGGTAGAGGTGCAACACGACTTCGGAGTCGCTCTCGGTCGAGAAGCGAACGCCCTGTTGCCGTAGCTCCTTACGTAGTGCGCGATAGTTGTAGATCTCGCCGTTGCAGACCAGCCAGTAGCGGCCGTCCTCCGACTCCAAGGGCTGGAGGCCGCCTTCCAAATCGATGATGGACAGGCGCGCGTGGAAGAGGGCGGCGGACGACGACCGCTTGGCGTTGCCCTCGTCCGGACCCCGATGGGAAAGCGCGTGGATCATGCGATCCGCGTTCGGATCGGAGGGCCAACCAACGGTGCCTGCAATACCGCACATGCGTGCGATGCCCCAAGTCCAAGAGTGGTGGGTCGCCCGGTGCCGGGGCGGTCTCGTTCGGAACCGTCTACACCGCAAGGGTGGGGCCGCTCCTGATGGACCGGGCGCAGCCGGCACGGGGGCAAGGCACTCGGGTACGGTCAACGCATGAAACTGCTCGTCACGGGAGTCACCGGATTCATCGGCTCGCGGCTGGCACCCCGTCTTGTGGAACGGGGATACGCAGTTCGGGGTCTCGCGCTCGCCCGCAACGAGTCGGAGAAAGCGGCAGCCCGAGAGCTCGACGCCTCGGGTGTCGAGTTTACGTTGGGGTCCGTGACCGATCCGGACGTGGTCCGTGAGGCGGCGCGCGGCGCCGAAGCGGCGATCCACCTGGCCGCTGCGCAGGCCGAGATGAACGTGCCGGACCAACACTACCGGGATGTCAACGTCGACGGGGTTCGCGCGCTGCTCGAAGCCTGTCGCGAAGCAGGTGTCCGTCGCGTGGTTCATGCGAGCACGATCGGGGTGTACGGCGTGCCGAACGGCGTCGTGAACGAGTCCACGCCGTGCGCTCCTGCGAACATCTACGGACGCTCAAAGTTGGAAGGTGAGGAGGTCGCGCGGCAGGGCAACGGTGAGGTTGAGACGGTCGTCATCCGTGTTCCCGAGATCTATGGGCCCGGCGACCGGCGGCTGCTGAAGTTGTTCGGGCCGGTGAAGCGGGGTCGGTTTCCGATCATCGGCAACGGCCTGAACATTCACCAGCCCATGTACGTCTATGATCTCATCGACGGGCTCACGCGGGCGCTCACCGTTCCGGAAGCGGCCGGACAGTTGTTCGTTTTCGGCGGTCCCGAAGAGCTTACCACCAACGAGATGGCGGCCAAGGTGGCCGCCGCCGTAGGCGTGGATCCGCCCCGATTGCGGCTTCCCATGGCACCCCTTCTCCTGGTGGCGACGATCATGGAGAAGACGCTGCGCCCGCTGGGCATCCAGCCGCCGCTGCACCGCCGAAGACTGGACTTCTATCGTAAGAGCTTTCGCATCGATGCGAACAAGGCCCGAGATGTGCTGCAGTTCGAGCCGGCAACCGCGTTCGAGGCCGGTGCGGTAGCCACTGCCCAGTGGTATGAAGAGCAGGGACTGATCTGAGCCGGACCGGACCAACACACCACCCACGCCCTTACGCCATGCATTCCGATCACGTCGAGGTCAACGTCACGGACGACGGCCTTTCCGCGCAGATGGAGCCGTTCGATTCCTTTTGGGAGGCACCCGACGACATCGAAGGCGGCTTCGCGCGCTTCGGGCGGTTCTATGCGCACAACTATTTGCCGCACCTGCCCGAAGACCTCGACGCGAATGTCTTGGTCATCAGTTGTGGACCCGGATATTTCGTCAACCTGCTCGTGGAGCGGGGATACCGCCGGGTAGAGGGCATCGACTCGATGGCGTCGAAGATCGAGCCGGCACTGAGGCGGGGACTTCCGTGCCGCGTGGCGCGGGCGTTCGCGCATCTGGAAAGCCTGGACCGGGAACTGGACGTGATCTTCTGCGAGCAGGAGATCAACCACCTCACCAAGGCCGAGATCCTGCGGTTCCTGGCCCTTTGCCGCCGAAGCCTCCGTCCCGGCGGCAAGGTCATCGTGCATTCCATAAACGGCGCGACCCCACTCACGGGCTCCGAGTCCCGAGCGGGCAACTTCGATCACTACAACAGCTTCACGGAATACAGCCTCGCCCAGGTGCTGGAGCACACCGGGTTCAGCCCGGTGCGAGTCTTTCCGTTGAACCTCTACGTGTTCTGGGGCAATCCGCTCAACTACGCCGCACTCATGGTGCACGGGCTCTGGACCCTTTTCTTCCGCATCAACTTCAAGCTGGTGGGAAAAAGCGCCCGAATCTTCACGAAGAAGATCGGCGCCGTGGGGGAGGTTCCTTCCCGGTGATCCGAAACCTGCACGACCTGGCCGACCGAGCGTTCGATCTGGTCGTCGTGGGAGGCGGCGCGTACGGCGTGAGCCTGGCGCGGGAAGCGGCCCAGCGGGGCATGGCGGTGGCCCTGGTCGAGAAACGGGATTTCGCCCACGCCGCCTCGGGCAACTCCTTTCGCATGGTGCACGGAGGCATCCGCTACATCCAACACGGCGACGTGGCTCGCCTCCGGGCCTCCGCCCGAGAGCGACGCATTCTATTGGCCACCGCGCCGCACCTGGTGAGGCCGCTTCCGATCGCGATTCCGACGTATGGACACGGGGCCCGCGGAAAAGCGTTTCTCATGGCCGGGATGAAGCTCTACGACGCACTGACGCCCGATCGGAACAAGGGCGTGCGGGATCCGGAGGCGCGCATTCCGCCCTGCCGGGCGCTAACGAAGCGCACAACTCTCGACCTGTTTCCCGGTTTGGAACAAAAGGGTTTGACCGGCGCCGGCCTCTTCTCGGATGGCCAGATGCTCCACCCCATGCGTCTTGCCCTCTCGATACTGAAGTCGGGGGTCCAGGCGGGTGCTGTGGCGGCCAACTACGCGGAGGTGGTCGGCTTTCTCGGAGACGAGTCCACGGTTCGCGGAGTGCGGGTGCGAGACCGCTTGACGGGCGGAGAGCTGGACCTGCGTGGCCGGATGGTGGTGAACGCCACGGGCGGTTGGGCGGAGCGTCTGCTCGAAGAGACGCTGGGCATCACCCCGAGTGTGCCCCGGACGTTCTCGAGAGATCTGTGCCTGGTGGTGGACCGCGCTCCGTCCCACGGGACCGGCGTGGCGGTGTTGGGTGGAACGTACGATCCGGACGCCATGCTGAGCCGGAGCAAGCGCCATCTGTTCGTCGTGCCCTGGCGGGGAAAGACGCTGGTGGGCGTTTGGCACGTGCCCTACCGGCGGTCTCCCGACGACGTGCGTCACACCCGCGAGGAGATCCGGAGCTTCGTGGACGAGGTAAACCGCGGGTATCCGGGCTTCTCGTTGGACCCCGGCGAGGTGACGGCCGTGAACGCCGGGCTGGTGCTGTTCGGCGAGAACGAGAAGGGCGCGGCGAACCTGAGCTACGGCAAGCGGTCGATGGCCGTCGACCACCGCGACGCACACGGGATCGACGGATTGATGACGTTGATCGGAGTCCGTTGGACGACGGCGCGGGCGGATGCGGCGGCGGTCGTGGATCGCCTCTTCACGCGCGACGGGCGCACGCCGCCGCCGTCCCGCACGCATGACACGCCCGTGTATGGCGGGGATGTGGAGGAACTGTCCGGCCTCCGCCAGCGCGTGGCGACCCACCTTCCGGACCTTCCCGCGCACCACGTCGAATCGCTCTGCAGCCTGTACGGAACGGAGGTCGATGCGTTGATCGAGCTGATCCGCGCCGATCCGGCGTTGGTCGAGTGCCTACCCGGCTCCCGCGTGTTGGCCGCGGAGGTCGTGTACGCCGTGCGTCACGAGATGGCGTGCACCCTTTCCGACGTGGCGTTCCGCAGAACCGAGCTGGCCACCGAAGGCCCACCCGACCCGGCCGCGATACGCGCCGCGGCGGGCCACATGGCCACGGCGGCGGGCTGGGACGCGGCGAGGATGCGGCAGGAGATCGATCGGTTTGCCGAGGACGTGCCCGGGTCGCGCCCTCTGGAGCCGGCCGGCAGCCGCAGCGATCGGAGCTCCGTGCCGTGAACATCTTGATGTTCAACTACGAGTACCCGCCGCTGGGTGGTGGTGGTGGCGTGGTGCACGAGCTGATAGCCGAGGAGTTGGCCGGCCGGCACCGGGTGACCGTTGTCACTTCCGCCGGACCGGGGTTGGCCGAAGTCGAGGAGCGTGGCGGAGTCCGGATTTTGCGGATACCCGTATGGGGCCGCTCGGAACGCGCGGTCGCATCGCTGCCCTCGATGCTCACCTTTCCTCCTTCCGCCTGGTTGGCCGGGCGCAGCCTCCTCGCCCGCGAGCGTTTCGACCTCGTGAACGCCCACTTCGCGGTCCCGACCGGCCCGGGCTCGCTCCCGTTGGCCCGGCTGGGCGGCGTGCCGCACGTGCTTTCGATCCACGGCGGTGACATTTTCGATCCTTCCAAGCGCAGCTCACCGCACAGGGTGGCGCCGTTGCGCTGGGCGGTGAAGCAACTGTTGATGCGATCGGACCGAGTCGTGGCCCAGTCCACGGACACCCGCGAGAAAGCACTCCACTACTATTCTCCGCATCGGGACATCGACGTCATTCCGTTGGGCATACGGGTGCCGGACGTGCCCCGAGTTCCCAGAGCGGACATCGGCGTGCCGGAGTCCGTGTTCTTGGCGGTCACCGTGGGACGTTTGGTAAAGCGGAAGGGCATCGACAACCTCCTCAAGGCGCTGGCTCGCCCGGCCTGCTGTGACGTACACCTGGCCATCGTAGGCAGCGGTCCGGAGCGAGCGGAGCTGGAGGAACGCGCCGAGGCGCTCGGCATGAAGGATCGCGTGACGTTTACCGGGTGGGTCGATGAGCGGCGAAAATGGCAGATTCTCGCGGCATCGGACCTGTACGTGTCGGCAACGCACCACGAGGGGTTCGGACTGATGTTTCTGGAGGCCATGGCTATGGGACTGCCGGTCGTGACGCCGGACCACGGAGGCCACACCGACTTCCTGCGCGATGCGCAGACGGGGTATCTGGTTCCCACGGGGGACTACGAAGCGCTGTCCCGGGCGATCGCGCAGCTCGCGGGTCGACCGGCCGAGGCCACGCGCATGGGCGTCGCCAACCGCGAGCTCTTCCGATCCCGCTATACGATCGCCCACTGTGCGAATGCCTACGAAGAGCTCTTCCACGAAGTTCTGACGACCGCCGGGAAGCCCACGGCGTCGACCGAGGTGACGTTGCGCGAACCGGCGGGTGTCTGACGCGTCCAAGCCGGCGGGCGGCGCCGCCCGCCGGGTGACCCACGCCCACCGGGTGAGCCGCACCCCATTGGGGTTTCTCGGACTGGGCGTCTACCTGTTCCACGAGGCGTGGTGTTGGCTGTTCAATCGGCGCGGGCTCAGGCCGCTCGACGCGGAGATGAAACGGGCGCTGGAGGGTTTGGCGCCCATCCCCGACCTGGAGGCCGTTCGTCTCAATGACCGCTCCTTGCTGGTATTGCCTCGAAGGTTCAGGGCCATCACGCTGGCCAGTGGGATCTACGCACGGGGCGGCCTGACCGCCTCGAACCCGACGGATATGAGGCTGTTGCTCCACGAGCTCGTGCACGTGGCCCAGGTGCGGCGGCACGGATCGGCTTGGCGCTTCGCCTGGGAATACGGGGCGGGGGTGGCGGCGGGATGGTCGTGGGCGGACCATCCCATGGAAGTGGAGGCCATCGCGCACGAAGCCGCGGAGGCGCCGCGCCTCATGGCGCGGCTGGAACGCACGGAACGGAAAGGAAATCGGCGCCTGACATGATCCTCTTCTCGACGCTGGCAATCCTGCTCACGCTCACCGCCGTGTTCGCGTACATCAACGACCAGTACATCGGGCTTCCGACGACGATCGGCGTCATGCTGATCGCGCTCGTGTTCTCGCTCGTGTTGGTGGTGGCGGGACACGCGGGCGTGCTCTCCCTGGACGAGCAGGTTCGCGCGCTGCTGGTGGACGTCGACTTCTCGACGACGCTGCTGCAAGGGATGCTGGCGTTTCTCCTGTTTGCCGGCGCGCTGCACGTGGACCTGGACGAGCTGTCGCGGCACGGCTGGACCATCGCGCTCATGGCGACGCTCGGGGTCCTGGTCTCGGCAGCGCTGGTTGCCGCCATGATGTACTGGGCCACCGCGGCAATGGGCCTTCCGGTGCCCTTCCTCTACTGCCTGCTCTTCGGCGCGCTCATCTCACCTACCGATCCGATCGCGGTGCTGAGCCTCCTCAAGTCGGCGGGCGTGCCGCACGCGCTCGAGGTCAAGGTGACGGGTGAGTCGCTGTTCAACGACGGGGTCGGGGTCGTGATCTTCCTCATCCTGTTGGAGGTCGCCACCGGGCACGCGGAGGTCAGCATCGGGTCGGTCGCCACTCTCTTCGCGCAGGAGGCCGTGGGAGGGGCGTTGTTCGGACTCGGAGCCGGCTACGTGACGTTCCTGATGCTGCGTCGAGTGGAGAACTATCAGGTGGAGATCCTTCTTACGCTGGCGCTGGTGACCGGCGGCTACACGCTGGCGCAGGCGCTCCACCTTTCCGGGCCGATCGCCATCGTCGTGGCCGGCCTGCTGATCGGAAACCACGGCCGGCTGTTCGCGATGTCGGACGCCACCCGTGAGCACCTGGACACGTTCTGGGAGCTGATGGACGAGATCCTGAACGCCGTCCTTTTCGTGATGATCGGGCTCGAGGTGCTGGTCATCCGCTTTTCCCCGACGCTCCTTCTGCTGGGGGTCGTGGCCATCGGCGCAGTCCTCCTCGCGCGCTGGCTGAGCGTGGGCATGACCGTGACGGCCGTGCGCCGCTTCTCCTCGATCGGCCGCGGTGCCGTGACGGTGCTGACCTGGGCTGGGCTTCGCGGGGGGATCTCGGTCGCGCTGGCCCTTTCGCTTCCCCCCGGTCCGGAGCGGAACGTCCTGCTCCCGGCCACCTATGCGGTGGTCGTGTTCTCGATCCTGGTGCAGGGCCTTACGATCAGAAGGGTCGCCAGGAGGGCGACCGGAATCACGGCGGCGCCGGACACGTCCGCCTGAGGCTCAGCGAGGCGCTCGCAGCCGTCCGCTCGCGTCGATCACACGCACGGGCGCGGGCGGCGCAACCTCGATCAACGGCATGGGCGGACGGCCGTATGTGTCGGCCACGGGCGCTCCGGGCAGGCTGTAGGATTCCGCACGACTCCCGTCGACGACGTAGCCCATGTCGGTCAAAGACGACAGGGTGATCGCGCTGATCGGGTTGCTCGATCCCCGATTCAACCATCCGGTCATGAGCTCGTGGCCGAGCACCGACTCCCGCCAATGGGCGTCGCGTGTGCCCGATCCGCCCGTGTTCTCTACCGGGACCTGGCCCGTCGGAGTGCCGCCGAGGTCTTCGTACCGCTGAATTGCGCCCGAGCCCGTGAAGTACGGATCGGATCCGCCCTCTCCGAATAGCAAGGTGTGATGGGACCACAAGCTCCCGATGCCGAGCACGTGACCCAGCTCATGGAGAATCACCTGGTCGAAGGAGCCGTCGGACTGGAGCGAGGCCACGTCCGCGGAGTCCAGCCGTACCACTCCGAAGGCGGGAAGCATGCTCCCGCTACGGATCACACAGGGACCTGCGGAGCCCAGCACGCCGCCCGGCCCGTCCATGGGCGTGATCTCGACGAACACGCGCACGTCGTCGACCGTGCCGTTGAAGGCCGCATGTGATATGCCGCAGTAGCCTGCGGGGATGTCGGCCGTCACGTCGTCGAGGTCGCCGATGATCATCTCCTCCCAACGCGACAGGGCCGCCATGACGTCGCTCTGTGCGGCCGGGCTCATCGTGCCGACGATCTCCAGGTCCACCTGGAACGCCGACGGAGGCGCTTCGGTGTCGGCAACGGCGCTGAACGAGACGGTGTCGCGGCCTTCGAGGACTGCGAGCGCTTCGTACGTCCCGAGTGACGCGCCCAGGGTGAACGCCGCCGCGGCGCTCCCGGACGCGTCGGTCGTCGACGGGGTGGGGGAGGCTACGCCCCCGTCCGGGGCCTCCCAACGCACTTCGGTGTCCGGCACCGGGTTCCCGTGCACGTCGACCGTCCGCACGCGCAACGAGTCGGCCAGGGCCATCGTCGCAGTGCCCGTCTGGGCGTCGCCCGAAACCAGCTCCAACGCGTGAGCCACGGCCGGCGTGGCCGTGAGGCTCAGCGTCTGGACCGGTCCGGTGGTTTCGATGCGCAGGCGCTGGACGCCGGCCACCGGCGCCAGCGACCACAGGAAGACGACCGTGCCGTCTCCTGCGGAGGGTCTGGGGTCGGGCGCAGCGCCGCCGCCGCCGTCCAAGGGCACGAACCGCACGGGGCTTCCCGAGATGGGCTGGCCGGATGCATCCAACACCCGGATCCGCACGCTTGCGTCCGAGGCCACCTGTGCGGAGTCCGGAGCGACCAACACCTCCAGGGATCCCACGACCGGAGGCGGCGACACGCCGTCCTCACATGACTGCGACAAAAACGAGAGCAACAACGCCCACAGCAAGACTGCGCGCCGTCCAAAAAAGCCAGACAACTAGGTGAGACTCCTGAAAAAGCGACGTCAGGAGCCTCCCGGGCCGAATCTCGTTGGATCCCGCGGCTGTGGCTCCGGCGATACGGAGCCAGGGCGCAGAACCTATGCCATCTCGGCCGTCGGGCCGGGTCAGCCCGTGCCTACCTCCGCGGGGACCTCGAAACGGTGCAGCACCGTGGTCAGCTCGCCGTCGGAGACCGTCAGCTCGTAGAGGCGGTCGTATTCGTCGTCCTCGATGGGTGAGCCGGAATCGCCCCCCAGTGCATCCACGAGCGGAGGAGTCGTGTTGCTGTGTCCCACCACCAGCGTCGTTCGTCCGTCGTCGAGGATGGCGCGGGCCACACCCGGCAGGTCCGTCGGGTCGTAGAGCTCCACCACCAGACCCAGGCGTTCCGCGAGCGGACCCGCCGTGTCCCGCGTACGGTGGTAGTCCGTGGACATCACGCGCTCGATCCCGCGCGAGGCGAGCCTGTCGGCCAGCTCCACCGCACGCGCTTCCCCTTCCTCCGTGAGGACCGGGTCCCGCGGGTCGTCCGTCGCCTTCTCGGCGTGACGCACGAGGAAGATGATCTGGGGTCCCGGAGGCGTGGTCGGCTCGCTGATCTCTTCGGGGGCGTTTCCGGCCGAGGCCAGTCGGTTGTCCAGCCCGATGATCGAGATCAGAGCCACGACCAGCGCTACCGTGGCGAGGGTCACGAAGATGCGAAAGGGGTCCAGTTTCACGGGATTACCTCGGGTGCTTGAGACGCTTTACCCTACGCTGGGCAGCCGTTACCATTCAAGTCTTCCGCGTCACGAACAGGCCAAAAAGGCCACGTTTTGGGCGTCGGATGCGGACGAGTGAGGATCGCTGTCCGCCGTTTTTCGGCCGGATAGAGGAAAGTCCGAGCTCCACAGGGCAGGGTGCCGGGTAACGCCCGGGCGTCGCAAGGCGACGGAAAGTGCCACAGAGAACAGACCGCCGATGGCCCCCACGGGCACAGGCAAGGGTGAAACGGTGCGGTAAGAGCGCACCGGGCCTCCGGTAACGGAGGTCGCACGGCAAACCCCACCTGGAGCAAGGCCAAGTAAGGAACGAGGAGCTGCCCGCTCCGCCCGAGTTCCGGGTAGGCCGCACGAGGTCTGCAGCGATGCAGGTCCAAGATAAATGATCCTCGCCGCGCAAGCGGATACAGAACTCGGCTTATTCCGTCCGTGTCCATTGGATCGGAAGACGCGCCCGTAGCTCAGCTGGATAGAGCGCCGCCCTCCGGAGGCGGAGGTCACAGGTTCGAATCCTGTCGGGCGTATACGAAGAAGCCCCCGCTCGAAGCGGGGGCTTCTTCGTAACCCCCGGCGGCTGATCCCGACCTGAAGGAGGGGCAGGGCGGCCGGGTCAGGTTCGAGCCGAGCGGCCCAACCAGGATGGCCCCAACCACAAGTGTCAGCCCGCGAGACGAGCGAGGATCGGCCGCAGGCCGACCGCAGCTCCATCCTGTCGGGCGAGGGGGTGGCGGTGATTGCGGCCGGCCGGGTCAGGTTCGAGCCGAGCGGCCCAACCTCACCGACCCGGGCCCAGGAGCACGGCATTCATGAACAGGAGCGAGGTAGCTTCCGTGTACGCCCGGTAGTTGGGGTCCTCGGCGAAGCCGATGATCTGGCCGCGTCCCACGGGCTGGTGTATGAGAAACGCCTTCCCCGCCAGTTGAGGGCGGGCCTCCTCCCAGGCAATCCCGCTCAGCACGAGATCGTCCAGGTCCGCGTAGCGTCCGACGTTGGTGCCTCGGTCGAGCGTGATCGGCTGAAACACCCGGTTGCCGCTCACGAGAACTCCCAGGTCCCCGTCCGTGCCTGCAGCCAGCCAGTGTTCGGTATCGAGATAGGCCCGCAGGATCACCCCCGGTACGGACTCCGGTGACTCGTCGTCGGGAACGATCTGTTCCAAAAAGTCGATGGGCTGGTCGGGTGCGCTTCGGTCGGGAGGGTCTTCCCCCTCTGCGCGGCCGCCGCGGCGCTCTGCGCTGGTGGCGAGGAGGTCCACGCCCTCGCTGGCGGCCCAACGGGTCGACTCGGCCATGGTGATCATGGTGCCGCCGTCGCGCATCCAAGCCTCGAGGCGCCGGACCAGGCCGCCTCCGACGACGCTCCTGAAGTTGCCACTCGGAAACACGATGACGTCGAAGTCCGAAAGCACCACCCTGCCGAGACTGGTGGCCCGAACCGCAGTGGTCCGCTGACCGTAGCGACGTTCGAGCACGTACCGCGTCCAGCCTACCGAGTACGTCTGTCCCGGACGGTCGTAGACCAGCAGCACCCGGGGCTCGCGGAGAGCCCGCACGCTACGGCTCCCGAGCGACACGCCCTCGGTGACGTAGGAGTCGTCGATCGGAATCACTTCCGCGCCGTGGTTGGCCGCGATGGCTCCCAGACGCTCGGCTAAGTCAGGCGAATTCTCGGCCGTTCTGACGATGGCGGTCCCGATGCCGTAGCGGCGTTCGCCCAGCACGAACTCACCGCCCACCGCCCGCACCCGAATGCCTTCCCTCAACGCCTCGGTGACGGCCGCAGCGGCATTCGTTCCCCACGGGATCAGGTACGCGACGCCGGCCCGCGGGAGCGTTGCCGGCACCGTCTCCGGCTCAGCGGTGACGAGGTCGCCGGCGGCACCGGTTTCCCGGTCCGCAGTCAGGAGCTCGACGTCCCAGAGCAACGTCTGGCTCCAGGCGGTCAGGTCGTAGATCTGGTCCGGTTTGCGTTCTGCCCGACGTTCGATCTGGGTCTGCACGAAGCCCTCTTCCATGGGGACGTGCGCATCGAGCAGGTTGTGTACGAACCGGTGCGCGGGCTGCGCCAGCGGGACGATATACGTCCCTCGGGCCGGGAGCGATCGACCACCGACCTGGACCGGCCCGGCCGCCTCCCGCACCTCGATGCCGTTTTGCACCAGCTTTCTCGCCAGGCGCTCTGCCATCCCCGGGTCGTGGGCCGAGGTGAGAACGTACTCTGCGGGTCCGTCCATGCCCCTGCGAACGCCGTCCTGTCGGAACGCCAGGTAGTCGCGCAGAATCCGTTCGCGATGGCGGGCAGCGGTCACCGCCGTGGTGATCGCCGCGGTAAAGTGGTGAAGGACGCCGTCTCCATACGTGAGGAAATCGCCGTCGCTGCGTAAGAGGACCAACGCTCTCGCAGAGGCTTGCTCATAAGTCATGCCGAGCGCGCCATGGCTCATCGGCCACATGTCCACGTATCCCGGATAGAACAGGTCGTATACGTCGCGGTTGAAGTACGCGAAACCCCGGGCGTCGAACGCCGCGGCGTTGGCTCGCCCGAAGACATCCATGAGCGCGATCTGGCGCTCGCCGTACCACGGGTTGGATGGGGGCGCCGTGGGAGGGAAGAAGTATGTGGCGTCCCCACCCATTTCGTGCAGGTCCGCGACGATCTGGGGCCAGTATTCCAGGAATACCGACACCTTCCCCCGCGTTTCAGGCTGGCTCTGGATGAACAAGTCCCGATTCAGATCGAAGAGGTAGTGGTTCACACGGCCGCCCGGCCAGGGCTCGTCGTGCTCGGCCGAGTACGTGGCGGGATCGGGCGTGCGAGCCCGCGCCATCGTGTTTTGGAAGACGAAGCGACTCCGCCCGTCCGGATTCTCCATCGGATCGATGAGGACGAGTGACTCCCGCATGACCAGATCGACACCTTCGTCGCCCTGGGCGGCCAGCAGGTGGTAGGCCTCGGCCATGGCTGCGCCGCTGGAGCTGATCTCGTTGCCGTGCACGCCGTGCATGAGCGCGGTGACCACGGGGAGACGGGAGATCAGCGCCTCGGCGTCGTCGGCCGAAAGGCCTCGCGGGTCGGCAAGCAGGGCGAGGTCCGACTTGATCTCTTCCAGCCTCGCAATCCGGTCGGCTGATCCGATGACCAACATCACGAGAGGACGCCCCTCCCAACTCCGGGCGTACCGGATCAGGTGGGTCCTGGCGGGGGCCGCCTCGGCAAGGGCCTCGATGTAGCGGATGACCTGGTCCGGCGGAGTGATCTCCTCCGTAAACGCATGGCCGACGACCTCCTCCAAGGTGGGAATCGAGGGATCGTAGCGGGTTCCCGGAGCCAGATCCTGCGTTGTCGGAGGGATCTGCACGAGCGCGGCGATGAGGAGGGTTTCGAGCACAACGGACTCCTGGGGTCGAATGCTTTCCGGATGAAGCTACACCACCACTTCGCTCATCAGGCACGCGGGATTCCCCTCCGTGTCCCGAAAGCCGGCCATCCACAGCTCCATGTCGTCGGTGCGGTGCACGACGTGGGGCTCTTCGTCGAACGTCACGCCCCGCTCCCGCAGCCCCCGAACCGCGGACTCCATGGACGCCACCCGGTAGTAGAGCAGTGGAGAGGAGCGAAACTCCGGGCGCTCCGGCTTTCCGAGGTACAGGCGCACGCCTCCGCAGTCGAAGAAGGCCATGGGCTGGCCGGGCACCTGGAAGAGGAACGTCATTCCCAACACGTCGCGGTAGAACGCGACCGCCCGATCGATGTCCGACACCGAGATGTGGATCTGGCCGATGGCGTTGAGCGAGACGCGGTCGTTCATGTGAGCCTCCATGTGATGGAGCCCGGAACCTCACGAGCCCATGGCGTGACGGCAACGTCCTCCCGTACTATCGGCCGTTCGTTCCGCTCCCAGGAAATTCACCCAGCTCCGCGTTGACCATTCGCCAGACTTTCTCCCGCTACCGTTCGTTGGGCCTCGGCACGCGGATCTTGATTTGGATGGTCATCGGCGGCGCGGCCGGGCTCGTCCTCCGTGACCGGGTCTCGCTGATCGAGCCGGTCGGCACGTTGTTCATCCAGCTTCTGATCCTGGCGGCCGTGCCCCTGGTGTTCTTCAACCTCCTCGCGGGCCTCACCGGGCTTTCCGACGCCACGGAGCTGGGTCGACTGTCGATCCGCACGCTTCTCTATTTCGCTTCGACCACGCTGTTTGCGCTGGCGGTGGGGTTGGGCATGGCAGAGTTCCTCCAGCCCGGCGCCGATTGGCAGCTCACCGAGGCGGCGCCTGAAAATCTCGGCGAAAGCCCGGGGGTGATCGAGCTGCTGCTGGGCTTCGTGCCCGACAACGCGATTGCAGCGTTCGCCACCGGCAACGTGGTTCAGGTCGTGGTGTTTGCGGTGCTCCTCGGCATCGCGACCCTTCGCCTGCCCGACGACCGTCGCCAGGTCGTCGCCCGGGCGTTCGCGGTCGGAGCGGAGCTGTTCCGGAAGCTCGTGGATGTGGTGCTCTGGCTCGCGCCGGTGGGGATCGGCGCACTGACCGCGGTCGCGTTGGGCCGCCACGGAGATGCCCTCTTCGGGCCACTCGGGCTCTTCGTCGTCGGCGTCCTGCTGGCCCAGCTCATCGTGTTTGCTCTCTACATGGTGCTGATCAGCAGGTGGTCGAGCTGGCGGCCGCGGCGTTTTCTCAAGCAGACGGGCACGCTTTGGGCAACGACGGCGGCGACCTGCTCCAGCTTGGCGTCGTTGGCGGTGGGACTCGAGGTGGCCGAGAGGATGCGCTTTCGCCAGAGCGTGTACGGGTTCACGCTGCCGCTGGGCGCGCAGATCAACAAGGACGGCACGTCGGTTTTCCTCATCATGGTCCTCGCCTTCACCGCCCAAGCCGCCGGGATGGAGTGGACGCCGGGACAGATCGGGTTGGCGCTGTTGGTGGGGATGCTGCTGTCCCAGGGCTCGGCGGGAATCCCGGGCGGGGGATTCGTGATCTCGCTCGTCTACGTCCAGGCGTTCCAGCTCCCGTTGGAGATCGCCGCGATCGTGGGAGGCATCTACCGGCTGGTCGACATCGGCAACACCACGGTCAACATCATGGGAGACATGGTCGGCACCGCCATCCTCTCCAAGGATCCGGTGCCCAGTCCCCTGGAGACCACCCCCACATGACCGACCACGAGGCGATTCGGCGTCGTTTTCCAGGCACCTCCGAGGGCGTGTACCTGGACATTGCCGCCAAGGGGCTCATTTCCACCGATGTGTACGAGACGGTGAGGCGGTACATGGAACGCCGCCTCGACGCGGAGCACGACAAGGACGAGCTGTGGGCCCAGGTCGATGACACGCGCGAGAGGCTGGCGCGGCTGATCGGCGCCGAGGGCGACGAAGTCGCCATCGTCAAAAACGTGTCCGAGGGCCTCAACCTCTTCGCCGGGAGCCTGCCCTGGGAGCCGGGTGACAACGTCGTGGTGTGCCCTGCGCTCGAGCATCCCAACAACGTGTTCCTCTGGTACAATCTGCGAACGCGGGCGGGGATCGAGGTGCGGGAGATCGATCACGACGACGGACGCCTGCCCGTGGAGCGCATGGCTGCCGCGGTCGACGGCCGCACCCGACTCGTCACGTTCCCGTCCGTGTCTTTTGCGCCGGGCTTCATTACGGATCCCGCGCCGCTGGTGGCCGCCGCGCGCACCCACGGCGCCTACACGCTCATGGATGCGGCGCAGTCGGTCGGCGCGCTTCGCACCGACGTAAAGGCGCTGGGGGTTGATGCCCTGGCGGTCGCCACCCAGAAGTGCCTGCTCAGCCTCTACGGGCTCGGCTTCCTATACGTACGCCGGGCGGTAGCCGAAGCCCTGACGCCCGTGGCCGTCGGCCGGTACGGGGTCGACCTCGGTGACGGTGCCCACGAGACGGCTCTGGGGGACGGCAGCCTTCGATTCAAGCCCGCGTCGCGTCGCTTCGACCTGAGCAACTACAACTACCTGGGTTCGGCGGCCGCGGGCGCGGCGTTGCGCGGGATCGAGGCGATCGGTGTGCCCGACATCGAAACCCACGTGCGAGGACTGGCCGCGAGGCTGGCGTCGGGATTCTTGGACTTGGGGCTGCCCGTGGCGGGCGGCCGGCCGGGCCCGCACCTGTCCCACATCGTGGCCGTGGGCACGAGCGGGGGCGGACGCCATGCGACCGCGGATGACCCGGCGATGAACGCCCTCAGCCGGCACCTGTCCGCGTCCGGAGTCCGCCATTCGATCCGCCAAGGCGTGCTCCGGTTCTCGATCGGGATCTACAACAACGAAGCGGACATCGACCGCGTGTTGGGGCTCACGCGAGCGACGGTGTGACGCGGCGTCAGCTCAATAGCCGGAACGCCACCGCCGCGCCCACCCACGCCATCGCGAGCATATACGTCCACTGGACCGCCGGCCACTTCCAGGAGCCCGTTTCGCGCTTCACGACGGCCACGGTGGATATGCACTGCAGCGCGAACACGTAGAACACCAGCAGTGCGACGGCGCCGGCCAGCGTGAGGTCCTGCTGCAGGGCGCTTTGGAGCGCGAGGGAGTCTTCGGTGGGATCCTGGACGCCGTAGATGGTGCCCAAGGTCCCGACGATCACCTCGCGGGCCGCCAGGGAGCTGATGATGCCGATCGCGATCTTCCAGTTGAAGCCCAGGGGCTCCACCAGCGGCTCAATCCATTGGCCCATACGGCCCAGCAGTGAGTCGTCCAACGACGGCGGAGCTCCGCCGCTGGCGGGAACCTGCGTGAGGATCCAGAGCACGACGGCGGTCGCGAGAATGATGGTTCCGGCCCGCTTGAGGAAGATCTTGGACCGGTCCCACATCCGCACCAGCAACGAGCGCAGGGTCGGCCATCGATAGGGCGGCAGCTCGATGGCGAAGTCGGATTCGGGACCCTTGAGGATGGACGATTTGAGCAGCCATGCCGTGCCGATCGCGGCGACCAGTCCCAGGCCGTAGAGCCCCAGCAGCGTGGCCGCCCGGGTGCCGAGAACCGGGCCCACCACGGGCCGATTGGGGATGAACGCCGCGATCAACAGGGCGTACACGGGAAGGCGTGCCGAGCACGTCATGAACGGGGCCACGAAGATGGTGGCCAATCGATCCCGCTCGTTGTCCACGGTCCGTGCCGCCAGCACCGCCGGGACCGCGCATGCATACGACGACATCAACGGCAGGAACGATTTCCCCTGCAGCCCGATGCGCCGCATCAGGCGATCGGCCATCAGGGCGGCGCGGGCCAGGTACCCGGAATCTTCCAGTACGCCGATGAACAAGAAGAGGATCAGGATCTGGGGAAGGAACACCACCACCGATCCCACGCCCATCCAGACGCCGTCGATCAGGAGCGAGCGCAGCCAGGACTCCGGGAGCAAGGCGGCCATCCATTGCCCGGTCGTGGCCACCGCCACCTCGACCCCGTCCATCAACGGCTGTGCGACCGTGAAGATGGACTGGAACACGACCAGCACCACCGCGAAGAAGACGACCGGGCCCCAAAATCGATGAAGAAAAAGCCGGTCCAGCCGCCGGTCCGCTCCACGCGCCACGGGGGCGCGGTAGCCGGCCTTGCGTCCCACGTCCATGGCCCACAGACGGCGGTCTACCGGGCTCTGGATTACGGGGAGCTTGCGCGTCCGATGGCCGGGTGCCGCAGATCCCGGGATCGAGACGCCGGTGCCCGCCGCGAGGCACTCCAGAAACGTGTACAGGGGATCGAGCCCGGATCCGCGTCTGGCGCTTGCCAGCGCGACCGGCACCTCGAGACTGCGTTCGATCTGGGCCACGTCGATGTCGCCTTGGCCGCGGGCCAGGTCGTCGGCCATGTTCAGCACGATCAGGGTCGGCACGTCGAGAATCTCGAGCACCGACCTGGTCAGCATGAGGTGACGCTCGAACTGAGTGGCATCCAGCACCAGCACGGCTGCATCGGGTTTGTCCAGGCCCTCGAGCTGTCCCAATAGCGCGTCGCGCGCCACCCGCTCGTCGAGGCTCCGGGCCGACAGGCCGTACACGCCGGGGAGATCGACCAGTTCCAGCTTGCCACCCGTTTTCAGGCGGACCTGGCCGACGCGACGCTCCACCGTCACCCCGGGGTAGTTGGCCACCTTCTGGCGGAGGCCGGTGAGGCGGTTGAACAGCGTGGATTTGCCGGCGTTGGGTGGCCCGATGAGGGCAACCAAGGGGGAGCCGGCGCGGCGGTGGGGCGGAGTTGCTTCTGCTGGAATGGGCGAAGTCGGCATGCCGCGAGGCGTCAGGCGGAGGGCAGGACCTCTAGTCTCTCGGCGGTCTCCCGCCGCAGCGCCAACACGCACCCACCGTCCACTCGGCAGAGACACGAACCGCCGGGCCCTTTGCCTTCCAACCGAATCCGGCAGCCGAGCACCAGCCCGAGATCCATCAACCGCTCGGCGGCCTCTTCGGAAGTGTCGAACCGACAAAGCAACCCGCTCTGGCCGCTCCGGAGGCGGGCGACGCTCATGGGTAGGGATACGGGTTGGCGCATGGTCGGCTCACGAAGGAATCCAAGTTGAGAACGAATCTCAACGGCGGGAATCTCGGTGGAGGCCGGACGTTTGCGCAAGGGCGGGGGTGCAAACGTACCTTGCCGTTCACGTTGGAAGACCAGAAGCCAGGGAGGTCAACTGTGACCCATGATGCATCTACCGACAGCCCCTTGGTGGAACGAGCGCAGCCGGAGACGCTTCGCCTGCGAGCCGCCGCCCCCGTCCTCACCGTGAACGATCTCGCGACGAGTGTGGCCTGGTACCGGGACGTCATGGCGTTCATGGTGGCGGAGGAGTGGCGTCACGACGACGGCGTGCTCATGGGCGTGACGCTGCGGGCGGGCACGGTGGAGGTCAACCTGGCCCAGGACGACTTCGCCAAGGGTCGGGATCGGTCCAAGGGCGTAGGGTTCCGGATACTCCTCGAAACCGCGCAGGACGTGGACGCGCTGGCGGATCGTATCACCGCCCGGGGCGGCACGCTCGATCAACCCCCCACCACGCAGCCGTGGGGCGCGCGGGTCTTCGCCGTCACCGATCCCGACGGGTTCAAGCTGTCGATCTACAACCGGCCTGAGGCCGGCTAAATCAACTCTTTTCCTGGCACGAGGTTGGCCAAGAACGTCTCGACGAGAAACTTCAACCCATGAACCTACATCGCTTGATCTCACCGCTCCTCCTGATGTCCGGCCTCGCCTGCGCAGGCAGCTCGGGGCCGGCCATGCCTCCCGAGCCCGAGTCCGCCCCGGACGGCGAAGGCGGATCGTACGCGTCTGTGGTCACCCGACCCGAGGATGCGGACTCCGGCCTCTTCGTGGTCCACCGATCGGACGATCAGCTCCTGTTCGAGATTCCCGACAGCCTGTTCGATGCGGACTTTTTGTTGATCAGCCGCATCGCCCAGACGCCGGCCAACCTGAGCCCGTTCCTGAATGCGGGCAGCAAGGTGGCCGAGCAGGTCGTGCGGTGGGAGCGACGGGGAGACCGCATTCTTCTCCGTAAGTATTCATACCGGAACGTGGCGAGCGATTCGCTGCCGATCCACACGTCGGTGGTGCGGAACAACTTCGCGCCCATCATCCGCGCCTTCGACATCGAGGCGTGGACTCCCGACTCGTCCGCGGTCGTGATCGACGTCGCCTCGTTGTTCGAGTCCGACGTTCCCGCGATCAGCGGACTCAGGCAGCGGCAACGGCGGGATTTCGGAGTGCGCCGCCTGGACGACAGCCGCTCCTTCCTCGACGGGGCGGCCAGCTACCCGCTCAATGTGGAGGTTCGCCACACGCTGACGTTCGAGGCCACGGAACCTCCGTCGGACGAGGCCGCCGGGAGCATCTCGATGCAGATGGCCCAGTCCATGGTCTTGCTGCCCGCCGAGCCCATGCGCCCCCGACACGCGGATCCTCGTGTCGGCTGGTTCACGGTCGATCAAGTGAACTTCGGCCTGGAAGAGCAGAAGGCCGCCGAGCAGTCCTTCATACGTCGCTGGAGACTGGAGCCCGCCGACCCGGAGGCGTACGCCCGCGGCGAGCTGGTGGAGCCGGTGAAGCCGATCGTGTATTACCTGGACCCTGCGACACCCGCGCGCTGGCGTCCCTACGTCAGGCGGGGCGTCGAAGATTGGCAGGCCGCGTTCGAGTCAGCCGGATTCAGGAACGCGATCATCGCGCGCGATCCTCCGACGCCCGAGGAGGATCCGGAGTTCAGCCCGGAAGACGTGCGCTACTCCGTGGTGCGCTGGGTGGCCAGCCTCACCCGTAACGCGGTTGGTCCCAGCGTGTCGGACCCTCGGACCGGTGAGATCATCGAGAGCGACATCATCTGGTACCACAACCACATGCGCTCCTACCGGAACCGCCTGTTGATCGAGACCGGCGCGGCCAACCCCGACGCCCGCACGCTCGAACTTCCCGAGGAGCTCATGGGCGAAGCGATGCGACAGGTAATCGCGCACGAGATCGGGCACGCCCTCGGCCTTCCCCACAACATGATGTCGAGCTCGGCGTACCCGGTAGACTCGCTGCGCACCCCTGAGTTCGCGGCGCGGATGGGTGTGGCGCCCTCGGTCATGGACTACGCCCGCCAGAACTACGTGGCGCAGCCGGGAGACGGCGTCCAGCGCTTTATCCGCAAGATCGGACCGTACGACCACTACGCCGTCGCGTGGGGCTACCGCGTCATCGCGGGGGCCGACACGCCCGAGGCGGAGATTCCGGTGCTGGATCGCTGGATTCGCGAGCACGCCGACGATCCCGTCTACCGCTTCGGGAGCTCATTCGGGGTGGATCCGAGAGCGCAGACCGAAGACATCGGGGATGATCCGGTCGCCGCCAGCGGATACGCGATCCAGAATCTACAACGCGTGGTGCCCCGCCTCGTGGAATGGACGTCTTCCGACGGTGAGGGATACGAAGACCTGCGCGAGCTGTACGGAGAGCTGCTCGGGCAGTGGAACCGGTACATGGGCCACGTGGTGACGGTCGTAGGAGGGGTGCACCAAACGCTCAAGGCCACGGATCAGGCCGGTCCGGTTTTCGAGTACGTGCCGGCCGACCGGCAGCGGCGCGCCATGCGTTTTCTCAGGGACCAGGTGTTCGAGACGCCGGCATGGCTACACGATGAAGGCATCCTCAGGCGCATCGAATACGCGGGTGCTGTGGACCGCCTGCGAGCGTCCCAAGTGCGGCACCTCAATCAGTTGCTCAGCCCGGCCCGCATCCAACGGCTGATCGAGTTCAACGTGTTTCGTCCGGGCGAGTCGTACACGCCCGAGGAGTTTTTCGCGGATCTACGCGAGGCCGTGTGGAGCGAGCTGGAACGCGGGCGGGACATCGACACCTACCGGAGGAACCTCCAGCGCGGCTACCTCGAGCGGCTGGAGTGGCTGCTCACCGAGGAGCCGTCCGATCCTCCCAACAACCCTGCGTTCCGGGGCTTCCGGGTCGACGTGAGTCAATCGGACATCCGGGCGCTGGCCCGACACGAGCTGGAAACGCTGCGGTCCCAGATTTCCCGTGTGCGCAGGCTCACCCCCGCCGGGCCCACCCGGTGGCACCTGGACGACGCGCTGGCCCGCATCGCCGAAATCCTGGATGGCCCGGACGCCTAGGCCCCTTTGCGAGCACGCGAATTTCCGCAAAGAAAAATCGCTCTCCCGGGAAGAACCCCGGGAGAGCGATTTGCCACGTTTCGTGGATGGAGCCGTCTAGCGATTTCCGCCCTGGCGCTGGAGATGCTGGACGTACTCGTCGCTGGCGAAGATCGCCACTTCGACGCGCCGGTTCAGGGCGCGGCCTTCCTCGGTCTCGTTGTCCGACACCGGCTCGGCCTCGCCGAGGCCCTTCATCTCGATCCGCTCGCCTTCGAGTCCGAGGTCCATCAGATAGGCCGCGGCGGATGCGGCGCGGCGCTCGGACAGGCGCTGGTTGTACGATTCGCTTCCGATGGCGTCCGTGTGCCCGACGACCAACAGCTCGGTGTCCGGGAACTCATCCAGGCTCGCCATGAGCCGGGCCAGGTTGTCCCGGGCGTCCATCTTGAGCTGCTCGGAGTCGAATCCGAACAGGATGCCCGAGTCGAACGTGATCTGGATTCCTTCGGCCACGCGCTCGATCTTGGCGTTCTCCAGCTCGGATTCGAGCTCTTCGGCCTGTTCGTCCATCTGGGAGCCGATGATGGCTCCGGCCACGCCGCCCACGGCGGCGCCGATGATGGCGCCCTTGGCCGTGCTGCCGGTCTGATTGCCGATGACTGCGCCGACGACGGCACCGGTCGATCCGCCGATGACGGCGCCTTCTTCAACTCTGGTGTTCTGCGTGGAGGCGCAGCCCGCGGTGCCGAACGCCGTCAGCAGCAGGGCGGCCATCCATTTCGTATTCGATTGTAGCATGGTGTGTAGGCTCATGTGGGGTGTAATCCGGCTCCGGCGGCCTCCGGCCGGAGGACGGGAACTCGCCACGGCGGCACCGAGCACTTCGCGTGCCATCGGAGGCCGCAACCCGTTGTGAGGCCGACGACAGCGGGCGATTCCGGCCGCCGACCCCCGGGCGTAGGCGGCACCGGTGCGGCGGAGGGCGGCGTGCCTCGACCGGGGGCCGATACATTCTTCCGCACCGCCGTCGTACCGTTGCCCGAACCGCTTGCAGCAAACACGGTTAGATCGATTGGTACACCCGAAGACGAGCGGAAAACCTTCGCGAGGACTAGCTTTCATGACCACCGGCGGACCGTAGACGGGTCCGTCAGCCCGGTGGATCGACTCCAAGCAGGCAACCATGGCAGTGAGACCAACCCGGCAACTGGCCGCCATCATGTTCGCCGACATGGTGGGCTACACGGCGCTCATGCAGCACGATGAGCGCATGGCCATGGAGCGCCGAGGTCAGTACCGGCAAGCGCTGGATCGAGGGGTCTCCATCCACGGTGGCCAGACCGTCCAGTACTACGGGGACGGCGCGCTCACGATCTTCCCGTCCGCGATCGAGGCGGTGCGCTGCGCGGTGGACATCCAGCAGAAGCTCAATGGCGATGCCCAGGTGCCCGTCCGCATCGGCATTCATACGGGGGATATCGTCCAGGATGCCGAGGGCGTCTACGGGGACGGAGTCAACGTCGCGGCGCGAATCCAGGCGTTGGCCGTGCCCGGCTCGGTGCTCGTGTCGGACAAGGTCTGGGACGAGATCAAGAACCAGCAAGGCATCAGCACGCGCGCTCTGGGCCGAGCCCGACTCAAAAACGTCGATCGTCCGGTGGGCGTATGGTCCGTCGAAGCGCCCGGGATCGCGTCACCGGAAGCTGCGGACGTCCCGGGCCTCCAGGGGCGGGACCGTCGTAGCGTGGCCGTTCTCCCATTCGTGAACATGTCCGCCGATCCGGACAACGAGTACTTCTCGGATGGCATCAGCGAGGAGATCATCAACGCGCTGACCCGTATCGACGGCCTCAAGGTCACCTCCCGCACCTCCTCGTTCGCATTCAAGGACAAGCGCACGGACGTGCGGGAGATCGCGGAGGCGCTGGGAGTGGGCACGGTGCTCGAAGGCTCGGTGCGCCGGGCTGGAGGCCGAGTGCGTGTCACGGCTCAGTTGATCGACGCGTCCGAGGGCTACCACCTGTTTTCGCACAACTACGACCGGGACCTGGACGACATCTTTGCCATCCAGGACGAGATCTCCGCGGAAATCGTGCGTGAGCTCAAGGCGGCGATCGGGGGAGCCAAGACCGCCCCGGCGGCGGGGCCGCGGGCGGACGTGGGCACGTATTCCACCGTGCTGAGGGCCCGGCACCTCTGGAATCAGTGGTCTCCCGAAGCTGTCCTACGCTCCATCCAGCTCTACGAGCACGCGGTGGCCCAAGATCCGGACTACGCCCAGGCGCGGGCCGGCCTGGCCGCGGCGCTCTGCTTTATCGGGGCATTGGGGAGGCAAGGCCACGGCAAGGCTTACGATCGGGCACGGACCGAAGCGCAGAAAAGCCTGGAGCTGGACGCCAACAATGCGGACGCCCACGTCGCTCTGGGGCTGGTGGCGTTGTTCAACGAGTGGGACCGCAAGCACGCGGAGATGCACTTGGACACCGCCGCGGAGCTCAACCCCGGCTCGAGCTGGGTGCGGCACACGCGGGCGATGTTCTACGAGATCCTGCTGGACCAGGAGCGGGCGTACCTGGAGGTGGACCTCGCCCTCCAAATGGATCCGCTGTCCCAGCCGATTCACCGTGAGTTGGCCCAGATCCTCGCGTTGAGCGGAAGGCACGACGAAGCGCTGGAGCAGTTGGAACGCACGCTGGAGCTGGGGCCGACATTTCGCACAGCGATCGAGACGCAGGGGTGGACGCTCCTGGCGCAGGACCGATACGAAGAGGCGTTGGCCGCGTTTCGGCGATACGCGAGCCTGTCACCCAGCCCGTATGCGGGCGCGGCTCACTTCGGCTACACGCTCGCCCGCATGGGGAGACGGGAGGAGGCGCTGGAGCACCTCGAGCGTCTGAACAACCGCCGGGAGGCGGAGCCCGACATCCAACTCCACATGGACTTCGCGACGGTGCATCTGGGCCTGGGTGACATGGATCGTGCCTTCGAGTGGGCGCAGGCGGCGGTCGATGCCCAGCTCGGCGCGATGGTCTTCCCGCTGATTCACCCGCTCTGGTACCGCCACCGTGGCGATCCGCGGTTCACCGCGCTCGTCGAGGGGATTGGGCTGTGGGAGGGGCTGGAGGAGCGATGGCAGCACCTGGTGGTGCCGTCGGAGGCGGGGTCAGTCTAACGGGTCACCCAAGCGAACCTGCATCCCGTCCCGGGCGAGGTCGACCGCGACCGGGCTGTCTTCGAGCGTGTGTCTGGCCCGGGCCAGCGCGCCGTCCAAGGCCTGGTCATCGCGCCAGGGATCGTGGTGGAACAGCAGGAGCTGCCGCACCTCCGCGTGACGTCCCAGGCCGCAGGTGTCCTCCACCGTGCTGTGGCCCCAGCCCGCCTTGTTACACAGCTCCTCCGAAAGCCACTGGGCGTCGTGCGACAAAAGGCGCGCACCCCGGCAGAACGTCACCAATTCCGTCTCCAACGCGCCGTTGCCGTCCACGATCTCGTTGTCGGGAATATGCACCACGGCGCCGTCGGGCGAGTCCACCCGGTAGCCGTATGCGCCACCCGGGTGGTTCACCGCCAACCGGGAGATCTCCCAACCGCGATCCCGAAGGAAGGCCATCGGGTCGGATGAGATCACCTGAATGTCCGAGGGCAGCCGGTCGGGCAGGACGGGAAAGTGGGTCCCGTCCAGCAGCGATAGCGGCGACCAAACGCGGCCCTCCCACTCGTGAACGAGGAGGTGGATCCGGCGCCCCTCTTCCCAGAGGGGCCAAAAGTAGGGAAACCCCTGGACGTGATCGGCGTGGATATGGGTCAGCAGGACGTAGATCTCGCGAGGATCGTCCCGGAGCGCGTCGCCGAGGGCGCGTATGCCGGTGCCCGCGTCGAGCACCAGCACCGCTTCGCCGGTCTCGATGCTCACGCACGACGTATCTCCTCCGTAGCGCACGGTGCCGGCTCCCGGCACGGGAATCGTGCCACGGGTGCCCCAGTAGCGCACGATCACGGAACGAAGGTCGGTCCCGATTGCATACCGAGGGCGTACACGCTGACGAACGCGGTGACGCTCACCAGGAGCGCGACCATGAAGACGGTGTATGCCGAGCGCAGCAGCCGATACTTGCGGTCCAGGACCCTTCCCAGCCCGTAGAGGTCGCGCATCATGTTCGTATACAGGCGATCGGTGTTTTTCACCAACGCCGACATGCCGGTGACGTAGTCGTCCTGGGTCAGATTCACGAAATTACCGAAGAACAGGATGTTGGAGCGGTTGGCGAGAACGTCTTCCAGCGAGATGTCCAGGTTGGTCACCCGAGGCCGGGCCGCGAGCACCGAGAACACCATGGAGATCACGCACCCCACAAGCAGCAGCACGGTCGGCAGCATCAGGACCGGGTCCGTTCCCAAGCGCGGAGCGATGGACGCGATCACGATCGAGATGATGATCCCGTTGATCGAGATCATGATGTTGGCCTTGTTGTCCGCGATGGCCGAGAGATCCAGGTGCGTACGATAGTTCGTGCGAAACATGGTCTCGATCCCGCGGGACGATCCCAGGCTGTCGGACTTGGCTTTGCGGGGCTTCCGCCTCTTTCCTGTCGGTTTGACTCCGGTCGCAGCCGCCGTCTCCGCGGGTGGCGCCTCTGCGGTAGGCTCCTCCGGACGAGCCGCGTCCGACGGCTGTTCGTCCGTAGCTTCGGGGGAGGGCTCGGTCATGCCATGATTCCCTATCGGCGGTAAGGAAAACTCCAGTCACTCAAAGCTGTCACCGGCGGACCGGTCGCGAAAGGCGATGAACCTTCTACTCGACACCCTGGTGCATACGTCGCTCGCCGTGGCGGCCACCACCAAGCGCGGCGAAAAGACCTCCCGGTTGGCCGAAACGTTGGGCCTGGCCACACCGGAGGAGCTGCCGTTGGCGGTGGCTTATTTGTCGGGCGAGCTGCCGCAGGGGAAAGTGGGCGTCGGCCCGGCCACCCTGCGGGGGCTCGACGCGGAACCGGCGGAGCGGGCCACGCTGACGATCGGAGACGTGGATCGGGCGTTGACCCGACTGAAGGAGGAGGCCGGTCCCGGCTCGTCCACCCGCAGGCGGGACGCCCTGCAGCGACTCCTCGCTCGGGCGACGGTTGACGAGCAGGAGTTTCTGCTGAGGCTTCTGGTGGGAGAGCTCCGCCAAGGGGCACTCGTCGGGATCATGGTCGACGCGGTAGCGCGGGCCTGTGGTGTGCCGGCCGCGGCGGTCCGCCGTGCGCATATGCTCTCCGGCGCGTTGCCGGCGGTGGCTCGGGACGCGCGGTTGGGCGGAGCGGACGAGTTGGCTCGGTACGGCATCGCGCTGTTCACCCCGCTGGAGCCCATGTTGGCCAGTCCGGCCGATGACGTCTCGGCTGTCCTGGACCGGCTGGACGTGGCGTCTTTCGAATGGAAGCTCGACGGCGCCCGCGTGCAGGTGCACCGCAGGGGCGCGGACATTCGGGTGTATACTCGGCAGTTGAACGACGTCACCGCGGCGCTGCCGGAAGTGATCGAAGCGGCGTCGGGTCTGGAGCCGCTGGAGCTCGTGCTCGACGGCGAGGTCATCGCGCTGGGCCCGGATCGACGGCCTCTCCCGTTTCAGGTCACCATGCAGCGGTTCGGGCGCAAGCTGGACGTCCGAGAAGCCCGAAACACCGTCCCCTTGTCCGTGTTCTTTTTCGACATCCTCGCGATCGAGGGCCGGACTTTGATCGACCAGCCCTACGAGGAGCGCATGCGCACGCTGGAGCGGGCGGTGCCAGCCGGCCTCAGGACGCCCAGGTCCGTGCTCGCGGACCGTGTGTCCGCCGAGGCGTTCCTGGCCGGTGCCAGGGAGCAGGGCCACGAGGGGGTCATGGCCAAGGCGCTCGACGCGCCCTACGAGGCGGGGAGGCGGGGCAAGGGCTGGCTCAAGATCAAGCCCGTGCACACGCTGGATCTGGTCGTGCTCGCGGCGGAATGGGGGCACGGCAAGCGGCAGGGGTGGCTGAGTAATCTCCACCTGGGCGCGCGGGACCCGGAGAGCGGCGGATTCGTCATGCTCGGCAAGACGTTCAAGGGCATGACCCACGAGGTCCTGGCCTGGCAGACTCGCGCCCTACAGGAGATTCGCGTGGCCGGAGAGGGTCACGTGGTGCGCGTCCGTCCCGAACTCGTAGCGGAGATCGCCTTCAACGACGTGCAGCGCAGCCCGCGCTATCCTGCGGGGCTGGCCCTGCGCTTCGCGCGCCTCAAGCGATATCGACCCGACAAGCGTCCCGAAGACGCCGACACGATCGACACCGTGCGGGAGATCTTCGCCTCACAACTCGGAGCGGAACCGCAGGCCGGTTGACGGGGCTCCTTCCAAGTCCCTACTTGCGAACCAACAACCCGTTGGTCTGAACCTGGAGCCGCTCCATGCGCCTCGTCCCCGGTCGTGTCTCGAGGCTCCCTTCGTGGGGAGTCCCCGCACTCCTGGCAGTCTTCCTCTCCGCATGCTCGCCGCCGGGGCCGGGTGGGCTGTCGCTGGGAAGCGGCAGCTACGACGTGATCATCGAGGGTGGCCGTATCGTCGATGGCACCGGATCCGCCTGGTACGTCGGCGACGTGGCGATCAGCGGAGATCGCATCGCGCGGATCACGGCTCCGGGGATGCTCGGAGGTCGCGGCGCACGCGTGCGGATCGACGGTCGCGGACTGGTCGTGGCCCCGGGATTCATCGACATCCAGAGCCACTCCCGCGGCCCGCTGCTCAACGGAGACGGCCGGCTGATCAGCAAAGTCACCCAAGGCATCACCACCGAGATCATGGGAGAGGGCGGCACCAATGCGCCGGTGAACGACCGGATTCTCTCCACCATGACCTTCCGGAGCCCCGAGCACGAGGCTGCCGTCCGGCGGTTCGAGGGCGAGCGCGGGTTCGACGCATGGCTACGGGCCATGGAAGCCAACAGGGCGTCCGTGAACCTGGGGTCGTTCGTCGGTGCCACGACGATTCGCATGTACGCGAAGGGCGAGGCCATGGGAGCTCCGTCGTTGTCGGAGCTGGATTCCATGCGCGTGGCGACCGCGCGCGCCATGGAGGACGGGGCGTTCGGTGTGGCGTCGGCCCTGATCTACCCACCCGGAAACTTCGCCACCGCACAGGAGCTGATCGAGATCGGGCGGGCCATGGCTCCCTACGGTGGGGTCTACATCACGCACATGCGGTCGGAGGCCGACCAGTTGCTCGAGGCCATCGACGAGGCGCTCCGCATCGGTCGGGAGGGCGGCGTTCCGGTGGAGATCTACCACCTGAAAGCGGCCGGACAGCGGAACTGGCCGAAAGCCGCGCAGGCCATCGCCAAGATCGACTCCGCGCGGGCGGCCGGACAGGACGTCCAGGCCAACATGTACCCCTACGTGGCCGGCGGAACCGGCCTCACGGCCTGTCTCCCACCCTGGGCGTCCGCGGACGGACGGTTGCTGGACAACCTCCGGAGCCCCGACGTGCGCAACCGCATCCGTCAGGAGATCGAGTCCAACTCCACCGACTGGGAGAACCTCTGCCAATTGGCCACGCCCGAGGGAGTGTTGCTGCTCGGGTTCGAACGGGAGGGCAACAGGGGGCTCATCGGCCGGCGGCTATCGGACGTGGCCGTGATGATGGGCATGGATTGGATTGATACGGTGATGGATCTCATCCTGTCCGAGGAGCAGCGCATCGGCACGATCTACTTCTTGATGAGCGAAGACAACGTGAAGCTCCAGCTCCGTCAGCCGTGGATCAAGTTCGGAACCGATGCGGGTGGAGCGAACCCTGAGACCGCGGACGGATTGGTACACCCGCGCGCGTACGGCACCTTTCCCCGGATCCTGGGCCGGTACGTTCGTGAGGAACGGGTGATGCCGCTGGAAGAGGCCGTGCGGAAGATGAGCTCCGCCGTCACGACCCGTCTCCAGATTCGGGACCGCGGGCTGCTCAAGCCGGGTATGTATGCCGACATCGTGGTGTTCGATGCCGATCGCGTCATCGACCGCGCCACGTTCGAGGAACCCCATCAGCTCTCGGAGGGCGTCCAGCACGTGTTGGTGAACGGCGTGCCCGTGGTACGTGACGGCCGTCACACCGGGGCCACACCCGGGCGGATCGTGCGTGGTCCCGGTTGGAGGGGATGGCGCTGATTTGGCGAAGCACCCCGAACACCGATTGCGTGTTAGCTGTGGGAAACATACGTTTCGTTGTCTTCAAAACCCAACACCTCCGGGGGCTTTCATGACCCGACGAGTTTCTCTTCCGGCGATGGCCGGGCTGGTTGCCCTAGCGTTGGGCGGTTGCGACTCCGTGACCGTGAACGAATCCGCGACCGTTCGTGTGCTCCTGACCGACGAGCCCTCCGACTACATCGAGTCCGCGACGGTCAAGCTGACTCGCGTGTATTTGGTCGGGAGCAGTGAAGAGGTGGACGCCGACGACAGCGACGGCGTTGCGGATCTCTTCAACGACGCAGACAACCCGTTGGAGATCGACCTCATGACGCTCCGAGACGGCGTGGTGGCGGAGATCGGAATGGCGGACGTGCCTCCAGGGTCTTACGCACAACTGCGGTTGGTGGTGGAGGACGCCACCGTCGTGCTGGCCGACGACTACCAGTTCCGCGACGGCAGCCAGGAAGCCCGGCTCCGCATCCCCTCCGGTTCGTCCAGCGGGATCAAGGTGCAGATGCCGCGCAACCTGGAAGCGATCGAAGGAGCTGTGGCGGAGGTCCTCGTCGACTTCGACGTGAACGACAACTTCCGCATCCAGGGCAATCCCGACTCCCCGGCCGGCATTCAGGGCATCCTGTTCACGCCGGTGCTCAGGGAGATCAGCCGACAACTTCCGCATCCAGGGCAATCCCGACTCCCCGGCCGGCATTCAGGGCATCCTGTTCACGCCGGTGCTCAGGGAGATCAGCCGAGCCGCCCTGCCCTAAGAGGCCCATTCACCACGGAAGGTCGTGGCCGAAACCCGAGGATTCAGCGACGAAGAGGTCCGGGAGATCCTGACCGCCGCCGCCGAGCGACAGGCGGCGGCGGACAAGGCGCTCGTCGCCTCGCGGCCGGGCATGTCGCTGGCCGAGCTGGAGCAGATCGCCGCGGAGGCCGGCATCGATCCAGCGCACGTCCGGGCGGTGGCGTTGCGTCGCGGAGACGAGCCCACCACGCCGACGGTGGGCCGGAACGCTTCCGGTGAATACGGCATCCAGGCGTCACGCCACCTCCCCGCACCCGTCTCTCCCGAGACCTGGGGCCGCATCGTGTCGGAGCTCCGCTCCGCGTTCGGGGCCATCGGCGTGCCCAGCGAATTCGGCGAGACGCGCGAGTGGGTGTCGGCGGCTGGTTCCGAGGAGGGGCTCGGTTCCGTGCAGGTCACGCTCGAGCGGGAGGGCGAGGGTACCCGGCTGAAGCTCTGGCAGAGCGGGAAACAGTACCGCAGCCTCGCCTACGTGCCCACGGTCGTGTTCGCGGTCGCTGCGGTCGCGTTCACCCTCCTCGCGGTGTTATCTCCGGGCGCTTTCGACAAGGGACCGTACGCGCTTCCGCTCCTCTTCGGAGGATTCACCGCCGCGAGCGCGATTGGCGGACCCGTGGGCCTCCAAATCTGGAAGCGAAACCAGTCCAAGCGTTTCCAGACCACGATGGACCGGATCGAGCTGATCGTGCGGGACGGGGCGGACGAGGAGCGGCGGCTGGGGAGCGGCGAGGCGTAGGGCTCTACAGTCTCCCCACCAGCTCCACGTACATGGATGTCCCCCCGTTCGCGGCATACGCCAACCGGCCGTACGCGTCGATCACGTAGACCAGGGCGGGGTGCGCAACGTCGCCCGTGCGCGGGTCCCGGGTGCGGGCCACGTTCCAGGCGTCGAGGGTTTGGCTCACCTGGTCGACCGGCCCGGAAAGGACGAGCCCGGTCGGACTGGTCAGGCCCCAGCGCTCGGCGATGTAGGGCAATCGAGCAGGAGTGTCCCTCCAGGGGTCGAGGGTGACGACCACGACGGCCACCTCCGTGCCGGTCCCGGCCAACCGTCGCTGCGCTTCGGCCACCTGGTGCACCACGGCGGGGCAGATCTCTTCGCAGTGGCCGAACGCGAACGTCATCAGAACCGGAGTGCCGCGGAACCGGTCGAGAGACGCTTCACGGCCGCTTTGGTCGACCAGGCTCAGTGCCGGCGCTTCCCGGTCCAGCCGCGGGTAGGTGGCGCTCACGGGTTCGTCCGCGGCGAACAGCACCTGGTCGGCCGGTCGGGCACTGGCCACGCGTGCGGTGGCCGCCACGAGCCCCACAGCCAGTGCGAGCCCGGTAGAAGCGAGGGACCACCGACCGGCGAAGCTGGAGCGCACCCAGGCCAGTCCTTCCCGGACGGCCGGGCCCGCGATTGCCATCAGCACGGCGAACATGCCGACCGGCTGACCGATCAGGAGCAGCCAGCCGGAGGCGTCGGGAAGCCCGTCGGACCCCGCGTTGAAGCACACGGCTCTGGCGCGAAGCACCCAGCCGGGCACGGCGTCGGGCGCCGGCCACAGCGCCAGCGCCCACCACCCGACGGAGATCACCACCAGCCCGGCCAGTCCCCCGAGAGCCGCAATGCCGGCCGGGCTGATGGATCGGTTCAACGAAATCTCCTCGTCAGCCAACCTGCCACGCGTCCGACAGGAGCTTCCAGTTCACGAAGTAGTACGTGATGAACGCGAGCAGGAAGATAAGCACCAGCACCATCGTGCCGGGCACTGCGCCCATCCATCCCGACGAATCCAGCTCGGAGCCGTCGTCCTCCACGGTCAACGCGCGGGGCGGGTTGGTGATCCCCAGCGGGAGCCCTCTGTCCGTCAACCCCAACCCGCTCTCACCCTCGGGGAGTCGTTTTCCGAAGAAGACCGACCAGACCGTGACCAGGATGTAGATAGCCCCGCCCAGGATTCCCAACAGTCCGCCGACCGCCATCACCCCGATCACGAGGTCCACCGCCGGCGAGAATTCCGGTCGGAACGGCGCTCCGGCGAAGGTGATGTCCCAGTGTCGCCTGGGCACGCCGAACGTGCCCGCGAACGTCATGGCCAGCGAGAACACCAACATGCCGATGGCGAACAAATAGGGCTGGATCTTGGCCAGCTTGAAGAACGCGACTTCCTTACGGAAGATCAGCGGGATCACGTAATAGGTGACGCCCATGAAGGCCATCGCGGTGCCGGATACGACGGTGGCGTGGAAGTGGCCCGGGATGCGCAACGTGTTGTGTGCGATGATGTTGATCTGCTCGGTGCCGAACGTGACACCGGTGATGCCGCCCACGAATCCGAACACCGTGATCGAGAGCACCAGGGAACTGAACCCCGGGTCTCCCCACGGTGCCCGCTTGAGCCAGCCGAACAAACCGGCACTCGCTCCGCGCAGCCGTTGTCCCAGCTCCACGCCGGCGGGCACGGTGAACCCGTGGATCATGGAGGCCAGCACGGCCATGTACATGAAGTAGCTGGTGTTCCACACCTTCCACGACGGCCCCATGCCCGGATCCACCAGCAGGTGGTGGGCGGATGCCATGGAGATGAACAGGACGTAGAGGACGAACGCGCTCCGGCTCACCTTCTCGTTGAGCACCACGGCTCCCACCGTCACGGCGCCGAGCAGGTACCAGATGGACACCATCGCGGCCACGTTGATCTGCTGGGACGAGTGGCCCAGGCCCCACCAAACCAAGCGGTAGACCTGTGGGTCGACGTTCATGAGATCCATCGACCACAGGAACGTGGGAATGTAGATGATGGCGCCGTGGAGCAGGGTGACCGCCGCGATCACGGCCGCGGTCAACGCCCCGAACGTCACGAGCGGCACCGAGCCCGTGTAGCTGCCCTCGCGGCGCCCCACGACCAGGATCGCGAAGAAGTGTCCCACGACGGTCAACGCACCGACAGCAAAGAGGATCACGCCGAGATAAAACGCCGGATGGGCCCTGAGCGGTACGTACGACGTAAAGAGTACGTCTGCACGGCCGGTCCACATGGTCCACTCTACCATGAGGGTGCCGATCACCATCACCGCCAGGGCCAGCCAGCCAACCCGAGGCGCGGGCACGCGGGTGTTGAGCAGGATGGCGGACGCGAAGTACAGCACCGCCATCTCGAAGAAGATGATGAAGAAGATCAACATGTTCATCCCATGCACGGTCAGCATGCGGTAGAACATGTCGGTCTCGAGCAGGTGCACCGCCTGCCAGCGCGTGAGCAGCACCAGCAGGGCCGCGATGCCGCCCACCAGGAGTGCCACGGTGGCCACCACGGCGTGCGCCTTGATCAGCGCGTCCGCGGTGGAATGCACCTTGAGTCCGGTGGTGGGGCAGGTGCGGAACGAGGCGTTCATCGGTCACCTCCGTCGCCGGCGCCGGTCGGGCCGTCCACGACGATCACCTTCCCGACCATCAAGTGGTGGCCCACGCCGCAGAACTCGTTGCAAACGATATGAAACTCGCCGGACTGGGACGGCGTGACGCGAAGCCCGTAGTCGTATCCTGGCACCACCTGGAAGTTGATGTTCAGCGGATAAAGGTTGAACCCGTGGTTCACGTCGATCGACGACAGGTGAAGCGTGTACTCGGCGCCCTGTTGGAGCTGGAGCACGGGCCGCCACGTCCACATGGCCGCCTGGAGGTAGATGTCGCTTCCCGGAGGCGGGGCCACGACAGGAATATTGGAGTCGGTGAGGGGCGTCCCGTCGGCGCCGATCACCTGGTGATCCGCGATGAACTCTTCAACACGGTTTTGGAAGTCCTGGGCCTCCACGCGGTGGCGAATGCCCGAGGGGTTCTGCCCTCCACGGATGTGCCAGAGCGGCATCATCGCGAAGAGCACCATGCACCAGGCGAAGGCGATCCAGACCCAGATCTTCTCCGCCCGGTGGACCTTCTTCCACCAGATACGCTCCGGTGGCTGTATACCGGTTCGGTACATCGTGCGAGTCTCCGGACGTCAGGGAAGGGGGGCGGGATCGAGCGACATGATCTCCCATATGCCCCATCCCGTGAAGAACACGAACATCACGAACAAGCATGCGAACAGGAGCAGGAACGGACTGTCGAATAGGCGTTGACCCAACGGCGGGTCGGGATCCGGTGAAGGTCGATCGTCGTCTGCCATCGGTTGCCAGCTCGGTCGGAGAGGACTTGAGTTTCGCATGAAAATATGATCTATATACCAGGTCGCAAGCCCGGGAGCGCGCACGACGTTGAGAGATGGATTGCGGTATCTGATCGCCCGAGCCGATGCGCTCGTGAATCGGCTCTACACGTGGCGGATGAACCCCCTGTACCAGTCCGGATCGATCGTCGTCGTGACGTTCGTGATCATGCTGGTCACCGGCCTGTATCTGGTCTGTTTTTACCGCATCGGGACGCCCTACGAATCAGTGGCCGGGATCAACGGTCAGGTCGTGGCGGGAAGGTGGATTCGGGCTCTCCACCGCTACGCGGCGGATGCCGCCGTGGTGGCGGCGGCGATCCACGCGCTCCGCATGTTCGTGCAGAAGCGGACGTGGGGGCCCCGAGCCCTGGCGTGGATCTCAGGCCTGGTGCTGCTGTTTTTGATCTACGTGTGCGGTTGGACGGGCTACGTGATGGTTTGGGACAGCCAAGCGCAGCTTCTGGCGGCGGAGGGCGCGCGGTGGTTGGACGCGCTGCCGCTGTTTTCCGTGCCGGTGCAGCGTACCTTCCAGGAGCAGAGCCTTCCCGCTGCGTTCTTCTTCCTGAACCTCTTTCTCCACATCGCGCTGCCGATCGGGCTGGCCATGCTGCTGTGGCTGCATGTGTCGCGGGTGGCACGGCCGGTCCTGCTCCCGCCCAAGGCGTTGACGGTGGGCATCGGCGGGCTTTTGTTCGCGGCTTCACTGCTCTGGCCGGCGCCGCTGGACCCCGAGGCCAACGCCGTTACGCTGCCCGGACGAGTGGCCGTGGACGTCTTCTACAACTTTTGGCTTCCGTTCAGCCCCGCCATCCCTGCCTCGGTCGTCTGGGCGGGAATCGCGGGACTGAGCGTGGCCCTGCTGTCGGTGCCGTTCCTGACCCGGCCTTCGCCGGCCCGTCGTCCGGAGGCGTCGGTCGTCGCCGAGCGCCTCTGCACGGGGTGTGAGCAGTGCTACGTGGACTGTCCGTACGACGCCATCAGCATGCTGGCACGTACCGATGGACGGGACGGGCTCGTGGCCCGGGTCGACCCGAGTCGTTGCGTGTCGTGCGGCATCTGCACCGGCTCGTGCGCGCCGATGGGCGTCGGGCCCCCGCTGCGCGCGGGCAGGGATCAACTGCAGGACGTGAAGGAGTACATCGCCCGCCATGCGCCCGGGGAGTCCGACATTGTCGTCATCGCCTGCCAGCAGGGAGCGGTTCGCGGCACGGCTTCTCCTGCGGACGAGCGCACGCCTCCGTTCCGGATCTCCTGCGCCGGCAACCTGCACACCTCGGTCATCGAGTACCTGGTGCGGTCCGGCGCCGGTGGGGTGTTCATCTCGGCCTGCCCACCTCGAGACTGTTGGAATCGGGAGGGTCCGATCTGGATGGAACAGCGGGTGTTCCACGATCGTGAGGCCGAGCTGCAGGCCCGCGTGGACAAGGATCGGGTCCGGGTGGGCTACCACGCGGAGGCGGAAGGGCGCGTCCTCGTCTCCGACCTGAAGGCGTTTCGGGAGCACATGCGGTCGCTGGACCGTGCGGAGGCGGAGGCCGACATCGAAATCGGCGCGGAGTGCGAAGTCCCGGTGGAGAGCGAATCGTGAACGCCCTGCCGCGAACGGTCGGGCTGGCGGTCGGAGCGCTCGTGTGCTTCGCCGTGGTGGCCGGCTCTCAGGTGCCTTGGGTGGCGTCGGCCTCGGACGAGGCGATCGTCCGGCTCTCGTGGAGGGCCGTGCTCCCGACGGTCGAGGATTGCCGTCCGCCCACCGACGAGGACCTCCGCGGGATTCCGCCGCACATGCGGCCGGCCGAGGTGTGCTCTGGCAGCCCGGTGCCGTTCCGGCTGGAGTTCACGCTGGACGGACAGCGGCTGATCGACGAACGGGTGGCCGGATCGGGAGCACGAGGGGACCGGCCCATGTACGTGTTCGAGGAGTTTTCGGTCGAGCCCGGTGTCCACCGCGTCGACCTCACCTTCGCCCCCGATACGGCCGAAACGGCGCGTGCACCCGGAACGCATCTCGTTCGGGAGCTGCGGATAGGGTCGCGTGAAGTGGTACTCCTCACTCGCGATGCGAGTGGGCGCCTGACGGTGAGGTGAGCTCCGATTCGATGAGATCGGCCACCGTCGTCTCCTTGAAAAAACTCCGGATCGCTTCGGCCAAGTCGCACCACTGACCGTGGGCCGCGCACGGGTGTTCGTCCGAGCACTCGGGGCGTCCGAGCAAGCAGTTTCGGGCCGTCGGCACCGGGTCGACGGGATCCACTACCTGCGCCAGGAGCAGTCGATCAGCCGGCACGGCCAAGGCGAAGCCGCCGGAGGGGCCGCGTCGGGAGCGTAACACCCCGGCCTGGGCGAGGCGGTGCAGGATCTTCGAGAGGTAGTTGCGCGGCACACCCAGCGTCTCCGCCACCTCCGCTACCGGAACCGGCCCCAGCCCCTCCCTTTGCGCCAACGCAATGACCGCCCTCAACGCGTAGCGGGCGGTTTCTGATAAGGTCAACCGTCACGTCCTCCGTACATCATGATTCGTCGTAGTCCCAAGGTCGTCACGGGAACCACATAGAGAAGAATGAACACCCATGTCAGGGTTCCATACCCCTCCGCGATCAGAGAGATCAGGCCGAACTGCGCGATCACGGCCGCGGCGACCAGGAACGCCAACGCGACCCCGGTTCGCTGGCCCGCGGGCATTTCTCGTCCACGCTCTCGGTGCCACGTGGACAAGCGTTCGTTCACCCCGTGGATCATTCCGGTCCCCGTCTCGATCAAGGTGCCGAAGAGCATGACCTGGAACAACATGAGGAACCAGCGGGACCCGATGGCCTCGAGCACGAAGTTCGCGGGCACCTCCTCCGGCACGATGTCGGGATAGAGACCGACCATCGCCACATAGAAGAGAAACGCCGGCACCATGGCGATGGGGCCCGCCAACAGTCCGGAAACGATGGCGTGCTTGCGGGTGCGCACGGCCTCGAGCGAGAACAGCAACGCGGGGATGACGGCCAGGTTGTATCCCGCGTACTTGAGGCCCTGGAGCAGGGCGCTACCCGACGTCACCGGCGTCGACGAGAAGGCCTCACGGATCTGCCCGCCGAACGCGCGGAAGGCCCAAACGAACAGGACGGCGAACACGGCATAGAGCACCAGCGACCACACGGACAGCACACGTTGGATCGATTCGGTGCCCCAAAAGACCAGCACCGCGATCACCGAGATCATCAGGATGACACCGAGCAGATACGGGACGCCGAACGTGTCCCGGAGCAGGCTGCCCGCCAACGCCGCGATGACCGCCAACACGATGGCCATGAAGCCGAGGTACGCCAGCTCATAGATGACGCTGCCCGCGGGTCCCAGGAGATGGCGAAAGAACGTGCGGTAGTCGCGGCTCCCGGTGATGCGAGCGTACTCGAAGCTGAGCGCGCAGACGATGCTCCACACCGCGGTGGCCACCACCATCGCGACCAAGCCGGCTCGTGGGCCGATCGTCAAGAAGAACTCGACGATCTCCCTCCCGCTCCCGTAGCCGCCCGCGATCACCACCGACTGGAATACAAGACCCGGCAGCAAGTACGCCCGGAGGTGGGACATGCGGATCTCACGGTGACAGGGAACGGACGAGCCGGGTAGGCAAACGGGCCGTAGAGCTTAGGGCGCCGGGGTCGGCAACGCACGCCCGCGTGCTGCGCGGAGTCTGCCGGCAGCCGTCACAACGGGATCCGCTCGACCGTTTCAGGGCTTAGGTCGGGGACGCGGCCTGCGGGGCAACCATCTGGACCCTGAGGACATCGAAGACTGTGAACGGACTACTCGGTTTTGGACGGGCCGGCCCGGTACGCGGCCGGAAACTTCCGGCGAGGGCCGTTCGTAAGATCAAGCGAGCATCTGATGAGGCATTCGAGGCGAACGGAGGATGGGAGCACGCGAGGTCACCGGACCGCGTGCGCGAGGCGGAGGAGGAGATGAAGATAGAAGAACGAGTCCGCTACCTGCTGCGAGCTGCAGGACGTGCCGAGGGCGAGGGCAACCTCCGCGCGGCGAACGTTCTTCGGCGAATGGCCAAAGATGTTCAACCACTCGACGCAGCCGGTTCTTTCTGGGGAACCAGCCCGGGAGGCTCCGGCACCGAGTAACGGGCGTGGGTGGACCCTAGTGGGAGAGAGAACGAAGGGGGTTCGGCCAACCGGCCGGGCCCTCTTCGCTCATTCCGGCGTCCGAATTGCGCGTAGCGACTCCTGGACCGGCACACTAGATTTCGAGGCGACGCGTCCGACCGAAGGTCGGCGTTGTCTGCTAGGGGTGCTCCCCGGTCGGGGAGCTGAGATCACACCCTTTGAACCTGACCCGGATCATGCCGGCGTAGGGAAGCGAGGCCACGTTCCATGCCCACCGATCGCGCCATCCGCGAGCGCGCCGTAGAGCTGCGCGCAGAGATCACTCAGCCGTTCCCGAGCTCGCAGAAGGTCTACGTGGAGGGAGCCAGTTCGGGTGTGCGCGTGCCGATGCGGCGTGTGGAGCTTGCTCCGACCCCGGCGTCCTTCGGGGCCGAGGTCAACCCGGACGTCTACCTCTACGACACGTCCGGCCCCTACACCGACCCGTCGGCCGTGATCGATCTCACGGCCGGCCTCCCGCGGCTGAGGGAGGGCTGGATCGAGGCGCGGGCCGACACCACCGAGCTGACCCGTCCGTCGGCCGCGTATACTCGCGAGCGGGCCGACCTGGGGGATCTGGAGGCGCTCCGCTTCGGCCGGCAGCCCCCACCCCGACGAGCACGAGCCGGCGCCCGGGTCACCCAGATGCACTACGCCCGCCGGGGCGAGATCACGCCCGAGATGGAGTTCGTGGCCATCAGGGAGAACCAGCGTCTGGACGAGATCCGATCGAGCCCGGAAGGCGACCCCAGGTTACGTCAGCAGCATCCGGGACGTGCCTGGGGCGCATCGACGCCGGACCGCATCACACCCGAGTTCGTCCGAGACGAGGTGGCGCGCGGACGGGCCATCATTCCCGCCAACGTCAACCACCCCGAGCTGGAGCCCATGATCATCGGGCGCAACTTCCTCGTGAAGGTCAACGCGAACATCGGCAACTCGGTGGTCACGTCGTCCATCGCGGAGGAAGTCGAGAAGATGGTGTGGGCCACGCGGTGGGGCGCCGACACGTTGATGGACCTCTCCACCGGGCGAAACATCCACGAGACCAGAGAGTGGATTATCCGGAACTGTCCCGTTCCCGTGGGCACGGTTCCGATCTACCAGGCGCTGGAGAAGGTGGGCGGCGTTCCCGAAGACCTCACGTGGGAGATCTTTCGCGACACGTTGGTCGAGCAGGCGGAGCAGGGAGTGGACTACTTCACGATCCACGCGGGCGTGCTGCTGCGGTTCGTGCCGCTCACCGCCGACCGGCTCACCGGCATCGTCTCCCGCGGTGGATCGATCATGGCCAAGTGGTGCCTGGCCCACCACCGAGAAAGTTTTCTGTACACACACTGGGACGACATCTGCGAGATCATGGCGGCCTACGACGTGGCGTTCTCGATCGGTGACGGGCTCCGCCCCGGTTCCATCGCCGACGCCAACGACGAGGCCCAGTTCGCGGAGCTCCGGGTGCAGGGAGATCTGACGCGCCGAGCTTGGGAGTTCGACGTCCAGGTCATGAACGAAGGCCCCGGCCACGTGCCCATGCACCTCATCCGGGAAAACATGGAGAAGCAACTGGAGTGGTGCGACGAGGCGCCCTTCTACACGCTCGGGCCGCTCACCACCGACATCGCTCCGGGCTACGACCACATCACGAGCGGGATCGGGGCGGCCATGATCGGATGGTTCGGAACGGCCATGCTCTGTTATGTGACGCCCAAGGAGCACCTCGGCTTGCCCAACAAGCACGACGTGCGCGACGGAATCGTCACATACAAGATCGCCGCCCACGCCGCAGACCTGGCCAAGGGACACCCGGGCGCGCAGTACCGCGACAACGCTCTTTCGAAGGCCCGTTTCGAGTTCCGCTGGAACGACCAGTTCAACCTGGCGCTGGATCCGGAGCGTGCCAGGGCATTCCACGACGAGACCCTCCCCAAGGAATCGTCCAAGGTGGCCCACTTCTGCTCCATGTGCGGCCCGCGGTTCTGTTCCATGAAGATCACCCAGGATGTGAGGGACTACGCTCGGGAGATCGGCATGGCGGACGACCAGGCCGTGGAGGCTGGACTCCGCTCGAAGGCCGAGGAGTTCAGGGCTCAAGGCGGGCGGGTGTACCGCGAGGTTTGAGTCCCGGAGCCCGAGGTCGGGCAGGCCGCATTGGCACCTCCAGACTTTGTGATTATCTTCACAAGCCGGGATCGACCCCCGGCCACGAACGGATCTTCGCTCTCCGGAGACAGCTCTCTCGAGAGCCCACGAACCGCCCCAAAACAGGATAACCTGATGAAGCGCATCCCCCTTTTCGGTACGGCTTTGCTCTTTACCGCTGCGACCGTCGCGTGCGGCGGATCGGATGCCGGTAACGGCGGCGCCGCCACCGAAGCTCCTCCCGCGGAGACTCCCGCCGCCAACAGTGGCATGGAGACCTCCGGCGGCGAGATGGTCTCCACCGACTGGTTCCAGATCGACGACGGCAATCGCACGGTCACGATCGACGTCACGGCCGGCGCCACCAACGCCCAGAACTACTGGAACTTCAACGGGTTCACCCAGGGCAACGGGTCGATCACCGTTCCGCAGGGCTACGACGTGGTGATCAACTTCACCAACAGCGATCCCAACATGGCCCACTCGTTGGGGATCGAAGAGTGGCGGGACACGTACGGTGGCACCGTCGAGGTGAGCCCGGCGTTCGAAGGTGCGGTCACGTCGAACCCCGCCTCGCTCACCGAGGCCACGATGACCGGTGAGTCCGAGACGGTCACGTTCAACGCGTCGACCGCGGGAGACTACGTGATGATCTGCTACATCCCCGGCCACGCGGCGATCGGGATGTACGTCAAGTTCATCGTCTCGTCCGACGGCTCCAGCGGCGTGATGATGTAAGCGCACCGACGGTTCGCGCAGTTCGGGGACGCCCCGTGCCGTATCGGCGCGGGGCGTCTTCACGTTCGGGACCCCGCTCGCGAGCGAGCGTGTAGTGTCAGGAGATCCTCGTCCCGGAGCCTGCTATGACATCCCTCCATGCGCGTCTCGGTGCGCTATCCGCCCTACTTCTCGCGCTGGTTTGCGGGGTCGGAGCCGGTCACGCACAAGAGCCCGACGGAAACGACGTGCGGGCTCGGTCCCGCATCGTTGAAGCCCCACCGGACTCGGCCGGGGCGGTGGAGCAGGCCCGGGAGGCGCAAGAGCAACTGGAGCAGTTCCGCGAGTCCCGCATTCCGCCCGAGCTGCGGTCGGGCGGAGGACGTTGCGACGAGATGATCGGCCGAATGTGTTTCCGGTTCGAGCGCGACGACACTCCGATTCAGCCCGAGCCCCTCGATCTGGAGATGGCGCGCAGGGACCTGCTCGAGACCCTGGTGCGCGTGCACCGGAGCATCCCGGGCGACGGGTGGGTGCTCGGCCAACTGGTCTTCTACCTGGGCGAATCCGGTCGGTGGACGAACGCCCTGGAGTTCGCGGAAGGGTGCGTCGCGACGCCGTGGTGGTGTGCAGCGCTGAGAGGCTACGCACTCCATGAGCTGGGACGGACCGGGGAATCGGCCGCGGCCTTCGCCGAAGCGCTGCGCGGCATGTCTCCGGAAGAGGCGGCCCGCTGGGCCTCGCTCGAGTTCCTGCTCGATCCGTCCGGAACAGATGCGGCCAACGGGCTCTCCGACGCCGAGCTGGCCCGTGCGCGGGACTACCTGTGGCTGCTTGCCGATCCGCTCTACCTGGTGCCCGACAACGACCGCCTCACGGCCCACTACGCTCGCCGGGTGGTGGTGCTCATACGTGAGGAGGCCGCCAACGCGTTCGGGCTGGAGTGGGAAGCGGACCTGGAGCAACTGGTGATCCGATACGGCCCGGAAGTGGGGTGGGAGAGAGGCAAAGGCCCGCCCACCGGAGGGGGGTCGTTGGCAGATACCCGTCACATCATCGGCCGCCACCATCCCAAGAGCGCGCAGTTCGTGCCTCCGGAGGGGCTCTTCGTGCGTCCCGCGGAAATTCCCGCGGACACTTGGGAGATCGAGAAAGACCGCCCCCGCACGGGGTACGCGGCGCCGTATGCGCTGGACGTCGACGCGCTGGACGCGCAGGTGGCCCGGTTCCGGAGGGGCGATTCGCTGTTGGTGGTCTCGTCGTACGCGCCGAAGCAGATGCGTCCCGTCACTCGCGTCGCGGAGCGTCGCGCGGGTCGGTCCGGCCGGGCGGGGGCGACCCGCACCGATCCGTTCGGAAACCCGGTGAACGACGCGCCCCCGTCGGAGGATCCGTTCGGATTCGGGACCCCCTCCCGAGAAGGTGCGGAGGACGATGGAGACGCGCTTCAGAGCGCGCTGTTCCTCGTCACGCCAGCCGGACGCACGGCGGCAAAGATCGACGGATCGGCCAACCGAGAGATCCTCACCGCCCAGGTGCCCAACGGGGACTATGTCGTGAGCATGGAGGTGTGGGATCCCGCGCAGAAAAAGGCGTGGCGTGCCCGGCACGGCGTGTCTCAGCCCACCATCCCCCCGGACCTCGCCGCCGTCTCGGACCTCCTCGTCACCGAGGGTGAGGGCGAGCTGCCGGAATCGTGGGAAGAGGCGGTTCCCCGTACGCTGCCCGGCGTGCGCGTCGTGCCCGGGGATCGCGTACACCTGGCGTGGGAGGTGTACGGTCTGGAGCTGGGCGAGCGGGCATCGGTCACGATGGGGCTCACACAGGGCAAGCCCAACTTGCTGCGACGGGTGGGTCAGTTCCTGAGGATTCTGGAGCCCGAGGTCCCGGTCGTCGTTTCCTTCGAGGATGCCGGTGCCGACGCGCTCGGCACGATCTTCCGCTCCGTCCGTCTGGATTTTCCCGAGGAGCTGGAGCCGGGTGAGTACACGCTTCACGTCGAGATCGAGCTGCCCGGCAGATCGGCCATGGTGATCAGCCGCCGGGTGCTCGTGGAGACGCCACGCTGATGCCGGCCGGATATTCGGGCACTCCCCTCGTGCGGAAGCTCGGCATCCGCGACGGGCACCGTGTCGGGATCTTCGAGGGGCCTCCCGAAGTGGCCGAGCTGCTGGCCGATGCGCCGGAGAGCGTCCGTGTCGAGGACGCGCAGGCAGGCGCAGATCCCTACGACGTGATCCTGCTCTTTGCCCGCGACGAAGCGGCTCTCCGGAGCCGGATCGACCTGGCGGTGTCGCTCCTGACCGAGGCCGGCGGACTTTGGCTGGCGTGGCTCAAGCAGAGCTCGGGCATCCCCACGGACGTGAACCGCGAAGTGGTGCGCGAGGTGGGACTGGCCACGGGCCTGGTCGACAACAAGGTCTGCGCGGTGGACGAGCGCTGGTCCGGCCTGCGCTTCGTGCGTCGCCTGAGCGCGCGGGGTGCCAAGCGCGCCTAGTGTCCCGTCGGAAAAGTAGTGTGGCATTCGAAGGCCGATGCATCACGCCGGACGGCGTTGCTCCTTCTCGAAATAGCTCTGCTATTCCTCGGCGTCGCGCCTTGTCCGCCGCGCGCCTCGGCCCCCTCGGTGCTCACCCTACGTTTCAAACGGGACACCAGGCGCGCAGACACCCGGCGATGTGCATGTTTCCGTCCGTGCGTCGTCCTAGGGGATAGAGCGACCATCCCAACGAAAAAGGCTGTACGATGGCGGTTGACTGGAGCGACGTGTACCGGTCCGTCTATCCGGATCTGGTGCGCTACCTCTACCGCAAGGTGTGGGACGGCGAACGGGCCCAGGAGCTGGCCCAAGAGGTGTTCGTCCGGGCGCTTCGGGAAGAGCCCGACCGACCCCGCGCGTGGCTGTTCACCGTGGCGGCCAACCTCGCCAAGGACGAAGCCCGGACGGTCATCCGCAGAAAGAAACACTTGGCGCTCATCAAGGGCGACATGGAGCAGGAGCAGGTGGAGCCGGTGGACAAGGAGCTGGACAGAACGCTTCAGAGAGAGAGCGTGCGCCGGGCATTGGGCAGCCTGTCCGAGCGCGACCGGGAAGTTCTGCTCCTTTGGGACGGAGGGCTCAACTACCAGGAGATCGCATCGAAGACCGGCCTCTCGGCCGGTGCGGTCGGGACCACGCTGGCGCGTGCCCGCAAGCGCCTGGTGGAAGCGCATGAGCAGCAGCAGGGAGATGATCGTGTCGCACGTAACTGACGGCGAACTGCACGCATACCTGGACGGCGCCCTGAGCTCGCTGGGCGGCTCCGAGGCGGAACGCGTGCGTGCGCACTTGGAGGCGTGCTCGACGTGCGCCGAGCGTGCCGAGCAGGAGCGGGCCGTGCGGGAAAAGAGCGCGGCCGTGCTCCGTGACGGCGCACCCCGGGACATTCCGGTGCCTCCGTTCGAGGAGATCCGCCGGCGGGCCGAGGCCGTGCCGTCAGCCGATCCCCGTCCCGCCCGCCGCGGCGGGCCGCCGCGGGGGTGGGGATGGGCCTGGGCGGCCAGCGTCGTCCTGGCGTTGGGGTTGGGGTGGGCGGGACGGGGCCTGGGATGGCGGGGTGCCGAGATGGACCTGGATGGCCTTTCCGACCAAACGGTGGCGGCCGAGCGGCAGGTGTCTCCGGCGCCCCCCGCCGCCCCCGAGCGGAGCGACGCTACGGCCGATGCCGGACCCGCCGAGTCGGTGCCTTCTGCGGCACAGGAGCGGCGGGCCAGGGCCGCCGAGACCGTGGCCAGCAGGTTTCGCGACGACGAGCCCGCGACGACGGCCGCACCCGCCGAGGGGTTTTCCGAAGTGACGGCCGAAGCTCCGGACGAGGCCGGAGTCGGGGCGCCCGAGGCCGAGCTGGACCAGGTCGACTTGGCCGAAGCGGATCGCGCCGACGCGGATTTTGCCGACGCCGGTCCGGCGCCGGACAGCGCTGCCACGGAAATGATCGTTGCCCGGCCGAGGCTGGACAGCATCGCGGCAGCGTCCCTCCCGGCGCGCCGGGAAGCCGTCGAGGCGAAGGCCTTGGCGGCGGGGGAGTTGCAGGAAATCGCGGTCGACGCCGCCGAGGAGACGGGGTCGCTGATGGTGCCGGAGCTGCCCGTGGTTTCGGTCCAACAGGTCGACGACGCGCTGGTCATTCGCCAGCGGCTTCCGGAGGGCGGGATCCTGGAGCTCCGCTACCTGGTCGAGGAGCCGCAGGCCGAGGAGGGGTTCGCCTCCGGCCGCACAGGCAACGCCCCGGAGCGGAGCGTGCTGGTGCTCGAGCGTGGACGGCGGTGGTTGGTGGCGTCGGCACCCGTGCCGGAAGAGGCTTTGGCCGAGTGGGTGGAACGAATCCGCTGACGCCGTCGCGTGAGCGCGGGCAGGACGGTACCTTGCCGCCCGCCTCCACCCAGCCGAGAACTCACTCCCGAGGGACGATGTCGCCCACTCGTCGCAGGCAGATGGCACGCTGCGGAGCCCTCCTGGCGCTTGCCGCCGCAGCCTGTGGTGAGCGCACGGATCGGAACGCCGGCGCGGACCCGGCGGACCCGGCAGGGCTCCTGGCGGCCGAGACGATCACCGCGGCCGACATCTCTCGACGGATCGGGGTCATCGCCCACGACTCCATGCGGGGGCGTCGGACGCCGAGCCCCGAGCTGGACCGGGTCGCAGCGTGGGCGGCCACCGAGTTCGCGGCGATGGGCCTCGATCCGGCCTTCGGCACGGACTGGATCCAGAC
>CBDCVX010000026.1:0-31939 GCA_965223195.1 Longimicrobiales bacterium | reverse complement strand
GACGCTCATACCGGATTCGCGGGCGGCCGCCACGAAGGCGTCCCGCTCCGCGGTCTCGATGCCACCTACGATCACCCAGCCTCCGACGTCCACCGAGCGGCGCAGGTACGGGAGCAGGGGAAGGAGCCGACCACTCACCATGTTTGCGACCGCTCCGCCGAACCGGCCCACAGGAGGGCTGTCCGGCTCCACCTCGACGCAGTGTAGTCGCACGTGTCGGACGTCATTGCGCGCCAGGTTGTCCTGCGCCGCAGACAGGGCGAGCGAGTCGAAATCCAGCCCGACGCAGTCTTGGGCGCCCAACCGCACGGCCGCGATGACCAATATGCCGGAGCCCGTGCCGACATCGAGGACTCGGTCCCCGGGCACGACGGTCCTGTCGAGCAACGTCAGGCACCCGCGCGTGCTGGCGTGCTCCGCCGTGCCGAATGCCACTCCCGGGTCGATCTCGATCACCAGGTCGGAAGGAGCCGGGTCGTATTCCACCCACGTCGGCTTCACTACGAGCCGCCGTCCGAGCCGGCGGGCCGTCAGACCCTGCCGCCAGCGATTCTCCCAATCGTCCTGTCTGCCTTCGGCCCAGTCGAGCACGACCGGGACGCCGCACTCCGCCTCCAGGGACGCACGCAAGGACTCAACGAGGGACTCCGGATCTTCGGGCCACGGCAGGTGGGTCTCCAGACCGTCGTCCCGTTCCTGCGCCGCTCGGGCGCCCGCGGCGATCAGCACGGGAACGGCCAGGGCGCGGCGATCGGGGTCGGCGATGCGGACGACCAGCGCCAACCACCGTAGCGACCCGGCTTTGCCACGGCCGCCGGTCATCCGGCCCCGAAGACCTCCTTCATCCTCGACCAGAATCCCTTGCCCCGCTCGTCCAGCCGCTCAGGCGGAGCCGATTCGACGTGGCGGAGCTTCTCGAAGAACTCCTCCTGCTCACGCGTCAGCTTCTCGGGCGTCCATACGTGCACCCGCACCAGTTGATCCCCACGTCCACGGCCCTCCAGCTCGGGAAGGCCCCTACCTTTCAGGCGCACCACTTGTCCACTCTGGATGCCCGCCGGAACCTCGAATCGGGTGTCCCCTTCGACGGTGGGGCACCGTGACCTCGTCGCCGAGCGCGGCCTGCGAAAACGTCACGAGCAGCTCGTGGATCAGGTGCGTGCCCTCCCTGCGGAACCGGGGATCGGGTTGGACCTCCAGCAGCACGATGATGTCGCCGCGGGGACCACCCCGCGGCCCCTGGTTCCCCTGGCCGCGAAGGGTGAGGAAGTTCTCGGACGACACGCCCGGGGGCACCTCGACATCCAACTCCCGTTCGGCACGCTGGCGGCCATCGCCGTGACAGCGCTTGCACGCGGCCTCGATGACGCTGCCCTCCCCATGGCAGGTGCGGCATACGGTCACGCTCACGAACTGGCCGAACACCGACCTTTGCACCACACGCTCCTCGCCGGACCCGCCGCAGGTCGGGCACGACGTGCGACTGGTGCCCTCGGCCGCGCCGGTGCCGTCGCACACCTCGCATGAGTCGAGCACCGAGACCCGGATCTTCTTCGTGATGCCGTGGGCCACCTCCTCCAACGTGATCGGAATGCGGACACGGACGGTCTTTCCTTTTCGCTCAACGGGCCCGGACCGCCTGCGGCGCCCTTGGCCGAACAGCTCGTCCAGGCCGGAAAGGCCTCCGAAGTCCCGCATGAATACCTCGACGGCATCGGCGAAGTCGAAACCGGTGAATCCGCCCGGGCCGCCCTTTACGCCCTGGGCGCCGTACCGATCGTACCGCTGCCGCTTCTGGGGATCCCGGAGCACCTCATAGGCCTCGGTCACCGCCTTGAACCGGTCCTCCGATTCCTTGGACCCCTGATTCCGGTCCGGATGGTGTTCCAAGGCCAGCTTTCGATACGCCTTCTTTATCTCGTCCGCGGACGCGGTGCGGGCCACGCCCAGCAGCTCGTAATAGTCGGTCATGTGTTCCGTCTAGTGTCCCGTCTGAGAAGTAGAGTGAGCACGGAGAAGGCCGAGGCGCGCGGCGGACAAGGCGCGACGCCGAGGAATAGCAGGGCTATTTCGAGAAAGGGCAACGCCGTCCGGCGGGATGCATCGGCGTTCAAATGCCACACTACCTCTCAGACGGGACACCAAGGGGCCTGTGTACAGGAATGGGGAATCTCGTTGGGAGCGCCGCGGCCCGGGCTCCCGGGTGGAGCAACCGACGCCATAGCCGCGGCGGCGGCAAGGAGTTCCGACGAAGCCCTCGTGGTATGCCGTCCTCTGGAGAACGCCAACGAATATCGGCTGCGGGACACTAGCTCCTCAGCATCCGGTCGATCAACGACGACGTGTAGTCCACGATCGCAATCACCTTTTCGTACGGCATGCGTGTGGGGCCCATCACGCCGATGACCCCCTTGAAGTCTCCCATCTCGTACGATGCCGTAACCAGGGAAAAATCCAGTAGATCCTCGTTCTCGTGCTCGCTTCCGATCGTGATGCGGAGGCCACCCCTCTGCGCGTGGGATCCCACCACGTCGGCCAGCATGTCCCTCTGTTCGGTGAGCTTGAGCAGCGCCTTCAAGCTGTCGGGCTCGTTGAACTCCGGCTGCGTGGCAAGTACGCTGGCCCGACCCAAATGAAGCCCGCTTCCCACGCTCGAAAGGTCGAACAGGTCCCCACCGGCCTCCAAGAAGATGTTCAGGAACCGCCGCGCGGCCTGATCGTCTCCCCCGGTGTCCCTCAGTCTCTCGGGAAGCGTCTCGCGCAGGTCGCGGAGAGATCGCCCCGCAAGCCGCTCGTTGAGTATTTGGGTCAGCTCGACCACGGTGTCCTCGGGCATGGTGGACCCGATGTCCACGTAGACCGTGCGCACGGTCCCGCTTCGGATGGACGCCACCAACAACACTTTGGTCTCGGACACCTTGACCAGCTCGAGCTGCTCTAGCGTGGCCTCCTCGAGGCGCGGCGCCACCGCGACACCCAGCTCCTGCGTCAGAATCCCGAGCACCACGGCAACCCGACGGATGAGCTCCTCCACCGGGGTGGACGAGAGCTCGAGCTCCTGCTCGAGGCGTTCCTTTTCACGCCGGGTGAGGCTGGGGCTCCGGATGAGTCGGTCGACGAAGTAGCGGTAGGCCTGATCGGTCGGAACCCTGCCCGCCGAGGTGTGCGGATGAAAGAGGTATCCCTTGGCCTCCAGCTCGCTCATGGTGTTGCGAATCGTAGCCGGGGACACCTGGATGTGGTGCTCCTCCGCCACCCGTCGGCTTCCGGCGGGCTCCGCCGTGTCGACGTAGGTTCGCACAACGGCCTCCAGGACCGAGCGTTCCCGAGCGGTCAGCTCGTCGACGGACGGGGCAGCCGTGGGCGTGGCGATGTCCTTCTTGGGCATAGGCAAAAGCAGTCGTCGGGTCGATCAAGTGTACCGTCGGCCCGCGACGCGGGCTAACGGCACCCCAGGGAAGCTCCGTACGGGTATCAGAGCGTCCCTAGACGATCCAGCTCCAGCGCGAGGCGATCGAGCCACAGCCAACCTTCTGCGGTCAAGCGCAAACGGTCGCGGTCCGGATGGGCCCGGCCCTCGTCCGCCCAGCGGCTTGCCAACGTAAGGGCTTCGGGCGGCAGCGTGTCCAGGGGCAAGCCCTCACACCTCCGAAGTCCCAACCAGATCCGCTCCAGGCGGGACGCCCCCGCCGTAAGCCGCTCCCTGCCCTCCACCACCGTTTCGCCTCGGCGCAACCTCCGCAGATAGTCCTCCCAAGACCGAACGTTCCATTGCCGCACCGGGTTTCGGAACGAATGGGCGCCGTTGCCCAGGCCCAGGTACGCCGAGCCGTTCCAGTACTGTCGATTGTGCACGGACTCGCGACCCGGCCGACTGAAGTTGGAGACCTCGTAGTGGAGGTACCCTGCCGCTCGGAGCGTGTGGGCGGCCCGGAGATACTCTCGTCGGTACACGTCCTGTGCGGGCACGGCCTCCCGGCCCTCGGAGATCCAACGCGCCAGGGCGGTGCCCTGCTCGACTCCGAGCCCGTAGAGGCTCACGTGGGGCACGTCGAGCGCGATGGCGGCTTCGAGATCGTCGTCCCAACGGCGCCCCAAATGCGTGGGTAACGCGAAGATCAGGTCTACGCTCAAGTTGTCGATGCCCGCGTCCCGGGCCGCCTCCACGGCCCGGACCGCACCCTCCGGCCCGTGCAGACGCCCCATCCAGCGCAGCGCGGTCGGATCGAAGCTCTGGACGCCCAGGCTGATGCGGTTGACGCCAGCCGCGGCCCAGCCGCGCGCGACGTCGGGAGTGAAGCTCTCCGGGTTGGCTTCGGCCGTCCATTCCACGGCCCCGTCACCGGGCCACCAACGGTCGAGGAGCGCTCTCACGCCGTCCATGACCTGGGCCCCCAACAGCGACGGGGTGCCCCCGCCCACGTAGACGCTGCGAAGCCCTGCGAGCGGCGGCCACCCGCGTTCACGTACGGCCGTCAGCTCCCGGCCGATCGCGTCCAGCCAGGGCTCGGGGTCGGGCGCCTGGCTCACGTGCACCGCGAAGTCACAGTAGAAGCAGCGCCTGGCGCAGAAGGGCGCGTGCAAGTAGACGGAGCGCGCTGCGGTCCCGGCCTCCGGCTGGGGCCGGTCCACGTCAGGACCTCCTGCCCGTCGGACGGACGTAGCGCATGCCGGGGAGTCGTACGACCCGGCCCGCCATCTCCAGCCGCAGGATGCCGGTGGCCACCCGATCGGAGGAGAGTCCCGACAGCGTGACCAGGTCGTCGAGCGTGCGAGGCTCGCTCCCGGTGGCGTCGTAGATCGGGTCGGCGGCGCGGTTTCCCGGACTCGTTCCCGTACCGCCCATGGGAGCGGGGGCCGGCAGGGCGGTTCCGTACTCGACGCTGATCTCGCGGACCATGGCGTCCGCGGCCTCGTCCACGTCCACGACAATGCGCGCGCCGTCCTCGATGAGACGCAGGGTGGCGTGAGAGGATGCCCGCCACAGGGGTCCCGGCACCGCCCATACCGTGGAGCCCAGATCCAGCGCGTGGCGAACCGTGATGAGCGCGCCGCTCCGCCGGCCGGCTTCGACCACGACGACGGCCGAGCCGAGCGCGGCCAACAGCCGGTTACGTTTGGGGAAGTGGAAGGGCTGCGGGCGTTCATCGGGCAAGAACTCGGAGACCAACAGACCGTCCCGGGCCACCTCGCGAATCGGCCGGTCCCGACTGCCGGTGAGCACACCGATGCCTCCGCCGACCACGGCCACGGTGGGTCCCTTCGCTCCCAGCGCTCCGCGGTGAGCCGCGCTGTCGATACCCTTGGCCAAGCCACTGACCACGACCAGCCCACGCTCGACCAGGGCCGCCCCGAGCGCCCGTGCGGCCCGCCTCCCGTACTCGGTGGCTCTCCGGGATCCCACGATCGTCACGGCGGGCCGTTGGAGCAGGTGAAGGTCGCCACGCGCGAACAGCACCATGGGTGGATCGACGAGCCGGGCAAGCCTTGCAGGATAGGCCGAATCGGTCCGGGTCAGGATGCGGATATCCGCGGCACGGCATCGTTCGATGAGCCGCCTGGCCCGTTGCTCGCCGAGCTCCGGCTCCGGGCTCAACTCACCACGCACGCGGGCCGGCGAACCCAAGCGCCGATACAGCCGCTCGACTCGTCGCTCTCCGACTCCTTCGCGCAGCCGGAGCGCCAGCCAGTGGATCAGATCTCCCGTCGGCCGGTCCTTGGTCACGGCTGCCAGGACTCGGTCGGAGGCGGGGTCCGACCCGGACGCTCCTCCTGCACGTGACGCCAGACCGATTCGAGCCACTCCCGCACACCCTGGCCGGTCACGGCCGATAGCGTGTGGACTCCCCACGCGCCGGGAGCGCGGACCGATGGCGGCGACTCACCGTCGAAGACCAGATCGGCCTTGCTGAAGACGACGCAGTAGGGCCTGGCAGCCAACTCCGAGGAGTACTCCGCGACCTCGGCCCGCAGGGTATCCAGCTCGCCCTGGGGATCGGCCGCGTCCACCGCCACCAGGAACGCCAGGATTCGTGTCCGTTCGATGTGCCGTAGGAACTGGTGGCCCAACCCCTTTCCCTCGTGGGCTCCCTCGATGATGCCGGGAATGTCGGCCAGCACGAAGCTACGGAAGTCGGTCAGGTTCACCACGCCCAGGTTGGGAGCGAGCGTCGTGAAGGGGTAGGCCGCGACCTTGGGTCTCGCCTTCGAGACAGCGGCCAGCAAAGTGGACTTCCCCGCGTTCGGGTGGCCGACCAGCCCGACATCGGCGATGAGCTTGAGCTCCAGCGTCACGGAGCGCTCCTCCCCGGGCTCGCCCGGCTCCCAACGCCGGGGCGCTTGACGGGTGGCGGACGCGAAGCGGGCGTTTCCCCTCCCCCCTCGTCCACCCTTGGCGACCACCAGCCGATCTCCGGGAAGGAGCAGCTCCCCCAGCAGACGGCCGCTGTCCCCATCCCGAGCCACCGTGCCGGGGGGTACGGGAACCTCCAGATCGTCGCCGGAGCGGCCGGTGCGATTCGCCCCCTCACCGTGCGCACCCCGCTCCGCCCGGTAGTGCTGCCGGTAGGTTAGATCGAGCAGGGTCGTGAGCTGCGGATCCACCACGAGGACGACACTGCCTCCACGGCCTCCGTCTCCTCCGGCCGGGCCGCCACGCGGTACACCCTTTTCTCGGCGGAACGCTTCCGCCCCGCTTCCGCCAGTTCCGGCGTACACCTGGATGTTGGCGCGGTCAACGAACAGAGGCGTCCTCCTCCCGGTTCGCTCCCGGGCTCCGACTATTCAACAGTTGCCGCCACACCGCCTCCGCAGCGGCGGCCGAGTCGGGTCCGTACTCTGCGGCCACCGCCAGCACCCGCTCCACCTGCGGCTCCGACGCGCCGACGTGGAGGGACCCGCGCAGGTGCGAGTAGAGCTGGCGGGGCACGTCGAGAACCGCGAGCTGCGCGACGATGGCCAGCTCGCGGTCCAAAAGCGCCACGCCTTCGCGTCCCAGCACCTTGCCGTATCCCTCCGTGACCATCCAATGCTCCAGATCGGGGTGGAGCCGGCGCACGTTGTCTCTGAGGCGCCGGTGTTGTTCCCCATAGACTCGCTCCAACACCTGCGCTCCGCGCAGAGCCCATGCGTTCCAACCGCCTGACCGGGGCTCGGGCGCCGGACGCCCGCTGACCTCTCTCCAGCGGGCCATCCCGCTCAAGGCCACGGGATACCCCAGGAAGAGATAGCTCTGCACGAGGATCTCTTCGGTCTCTACTTCGGCCCCGACCTCGAGCGCACCTCTCAGCGCGGTGGTCAGTGCCTCCGGAGACCGGGAAGCCAAGGCCGCCGCGACGCGCACGAGGCACTCCTGGCGAGGGGACAGCTCGGACCCGGTGGTTTCGGGGGCCGTCACCTCAGCGTCGTACGCGGGGAAATAGACAGCTACACGTTGCCACTCGCGTGAGGGCACTGCCATGCCGCGAGGGGACGCCCCCCCGCGGCGGGGGCCGCCCACCGGGCCCACCCGGCCTGCCGGGCCCACCGAGCGGTCGGCCCGGAATCACCCTCCGGGGGCGGCGGTGCCCACTCCGGCCTGCGAGGCCTCGGCCGCTGCGGCCGCAACCTCGAGGAGCGTCGCCTGCGAATGGTGGGTGCGGAGCAGGTCTGCGGCCCTTTGCAGCACCCGATCGTGCGTCATCAGCCGAAGGAATCGGCCTTCCTCACCCAAGCCCTGAAGCGCCAACTCACTGGTCAATTGGTAACGGAGGTACCGAGCCGACGCGGCGAAAGCCTCGGCGTCCACCGTCACGTCGCGTCCTTCCAGCTCGGCCCGGAACGCGGCCAGATCGGCGTCGGTGAGCTCGAAGTCCGCAGACAGCTCCGTCCGCTCCGACACCTCGTGGACGACGTAGTCGAACAGCGCCTGATTGAGCACCCCCGCGTCCTGGTAGAGCTTGCGGACGCCGGTCTGCTCGGCGAGCGCCAACGTGTCGGGATAGACCACGATGTCCGGAGAGATCCCACCGCCGCCGAACAGCGTTCGCCCTCCCGTCGACGTGAAAGTGGGGCGCTCCTCGTCGGACGGTCGCGGCACCAGGCTGCCTCCCAGCCCGAGGGTCGCGTCCTCGAAGACCTCGGCGCGTTGGTCGGCCGGCTTGTCGATCGACCTTCCCACCGGCGTATACCACCGAGCGGTCGTCAGCTTCAGGACGTCTCCTCCCTGGAGCGTGAAGAGGGACTGCACGGATCCCTTGCCCCACGTGCGGCGACCCACCAACAACGCCCGGTCGTGGTCTTGGAGTGCGCCGGCCACGATCTCGGCGGCGCTGGCCGAGCGTTCATCGACCAGGACTACGAGCGGCAGCTCGCGGAACGCCTCGCGGCTGGAGCCCGAGTACGTTTCGCTCTGCCCCTGCGCACGCCCCCGCGTCTCGACGATGTCCATGCCTCGTTCGAGGAACAGGTCCGCGACGCCGACCCCCGACTCCAGCACCCCGCCAAGGTTTCCACGCAGGTCGAGGATGAGCCCCCGCAGGCCGCGCACCTGGAGCGAATCCACCGCGTCACGCACCTCGCGCGGCGAGGTTTCGGAGAAGATCTGCAGCGGCACGTAGCCCACCCCTTCGTCCAACATCGTCACGAAGGGCACGGACTTGACCTCGATGAGCGCTCGCTCGATCTCGAAAGCGATGGGCGACTCCACACCCGGGCGGCGGACCTTGAGGCTCACGCTGGATCCGGGCTTGCCTCTGAGCGCATCCGCGGCTGCGCTCGAACCTGCGCCCACCATGTCCTCACCCTCGACCTCGACGATGCGATCGCCGGTGCGGATTCCGGCCCGCAGGCTGGGGCCGCCGGGGATGGCGTTCATGACCGTCACGTATCCGTCCCGATCAACGATCTCGAGGCCTACCCCGCCATACTCACCTTCCGTGCGAATGGAGACGTCCTCGTACTCGGACGCCTCCAGATACGCGGAGTTGGGGTCTCCCAATTCACGCAGTACGCCCTCGATGGCCGAGGAGTAGAGGTCGGCGTCGTCGACGGGCTCCACGTAGGCCCTCCGCACCAGGCTCATCACCTGATCGAGCACGCGATCGCTGCTTCGGGCGCTACGCTCCGTCTCGACGCCCTGCTCGACGAGCCACCCTCCGGTGAGCACCGCCAGGATTACAACCAAGGGCGCGACGACCAGACTACGGAGCCCTTTCATTCTACCTCTCCTCCGGATCTCGCCCCAATGCGGGAGATCCATGAATCAAAACGATGTGCGACGGCTGCCCGGATTTTCTCCTGCACCTCTGCCACCTCCCCTTCTCCGTTTACGACCACCACGTCCTCCTCGTCCGCGGCCAGCTCCAGGTACCCTTTTCGCACCCGTTGCATGAACGCGACACCCTCCCGCTCGATCCGGTCCGGTGTGACGCCGGCTTCGTCCTGCCGCCGAGTACCGACCTCCACTGGTACGTCCACGAGCAGCGTCAGGTCCGGACGCACGTCCCCCACCGCCATGGCGGTGACCGCACGAATAGTACCCAGGTCCAGCCCGCGGCCATACCCCTGGTAGGCCAGGGTGGACAGCGCGAACCGATCGGCGATGATGGCCGTCCCCTCACTCAGGGACGGCTCTACGACCTCGGTGATGAGCGTGTGACGGGCGGCGGAAACCAGGAGCAGCTCGGCCAGCGGGGGCACCGACAGCTCGGGTTTGACCCACAAATGCCGGCGGATTTCCTCCCCGAAAGGCGTTCCTCCGGGCTCCCGCACCCGGATGACCGGAAGCCCGCGCCCCGCCATCCACGCCTCGAGGAGTCGGGCCTGGGTCGACTTACCCGAACCCTCCGGTCCCTCGAAGACGATGAAGGGGGCACGCTCCACTATTCGTAGTACTCGCGGCCCAGGTGCGTGAGCTGAGGCTCCCCGCCCAACCAGCGCAGGGTGTTCTTGAGCTTCCAGTGCTGGATGAACAGATCATGCTCGGGATACAGGCCGGGTGCCACCTGCGGGCTCTTGAAGTAGAACGACAGCCACTCCTGGATGCCACCCAGCCCCGCCCTCGAAGCCAGGTCCAGAAACAGGGCGAGATCCAGGACGATCGGCGCGGCTAGGATGGAATCGCGGCAGAGGAAATCCACCTTGATCTGCATGGGATAGTCCATCCACCCGACGATGTCGAGGTTGTCCCAGCCCTCTTTGTTATCGCCGCGGGGCGGATAGTAGTTGATGCGGACCTTGTGGTAGAAGTTCCCGTAGAGGTCCGGGTACATGTCCGGCTGGAGGATGTGCTCCAGCACGCCCAGCTTGGATTCCTCCTTGGTCTTGAAGCTCTCGGGATCGTCCAGGACCTCGCCGTCGCGGTTCCCCAGGATGTTGGTGCTGAACCATCCTGCCAGCCCCAGCATGCGGGCCTTGAGACCCGGAGCGAGGATGGTCTTGATCAGCGTCTGTCCGGTCTTGAAGTCCTTGCCCCCGATGGGGACGCCCCGCTCCTGCGCCACGCGCTCCAGCGCGGGGAAGTCCGCAGAGAGGTTGGGCGCGCCGTTCGCGTACGGAATTCCCTCCTGGATGGCGGCGTAGGCGTACAGCATGCTGGGAGCTACCGACGGATCGTTCGCCTCCATCGCGGCCTCGAACGCTTCGAGGGTCTCGTGGGCCGGACCCGCTCGCTGGAAGATCTCGGTCGAGCCGCACCACACCATGACGGCTCGGGAGCACCCATGCTCGGCCATGAACGCCCGAATGTCGCTCCTGAGCTGCTCTGCCAGGTCCCGCTTGTTCTTACCATGCTTGACGTTGGGGCCGTCCAGGCGCTTCACGTACGTGGTGTCGAACACCGCGGGCATCGGGCGCACGGAGCGCAGGAACGACTCCAGCGGCCGGACGTCATCGGGATTGAGCACACTGGCCTTCATCGCGCTGTCGAACGCGTCGTCCGGGATGGGATCCCAAGCCCCGAACACGAGGTCGTCCAGGTCGGCCAGCGGCAGGAAGTCCTTGATGAGCGGCGAGCGCCCCTCGGTGCGCTTTCCGAGACGTATGGTGTTGAGCTGGGTAAGGCTGCCGATGGGACGAGCCAGGCCACGTCGAGCGGCTTCGACACCTGCCACGAACGTGGTCGCGACGGCACCCAGCCCCGGCAGAAACACTGCCAACTTTCCGTCGGCCGGTTGGATGTCCGGCGATGGATTCACGCTGATATCCCCCTATCTGTCGTTCAGAGATCTATGGTTCGGAGATGAATGTTCCGGGTGTTCAACGGTCGTGACCCGGACCGGGTCCGACCTGCTCAACGGGCGAGGGCTCGCCCGGATCTTCCAGTGGCACTCCGGCCCCGTGCTTGTGCACCCAGAGTATGCGCTGGATGGCTGTGAGATTCGTGGTGATGGCCATGATCACGATGATCGCCGACACCACCATGCCGTCGAACGACAGCCCGAACAGCAACGACCCCAGTCCCAACAACACCACGCGCTCGGCTCGCTGCATGAAGCCCACGGAGCAATCCAAGCCCAGCCCCTCGGCCTTGGCGCGCGTGTAGCTCACCATGAGCGATCCCGTCGCCGCCAGCATGATCGTATAGATCATGGCCACGTCTCCGAGGTCGGTGCGGTAGTCGTTATAAAGGGACAGGAGCCCCAGGAACACCACGATCTCGGAGATGCGATCCAGCGTGGAGTCGTAGAACGAGCCGAACTTGGAGGCCATGCCGCTCTCGCGCGCCACCCGGCCGTCGAAGATGTCGAACAGCCCGCCCAACAGCACGAAAAACCCCGCAGATCGGACGTGATCCTGGTGATAGAGCAGTCCCGCCACGACGGTCGAGACGAATCCGAACGTGGTGATCAGGTTGGGGTGTACTCGCCGATCAACCAACCACTGCGTCACCGGCTCGATGATTCGGTAGATGGGCAGGCGTAACGCCTTGAGACCTTTTTCCGGCTCACTCACCGCCGGACCTCCCTGTTCTTCAGGACGGACCTCGTCTTCCTCAGGCAACGGTTCGGAGTCTACGTGGGGAGAATGATCTTGCTGTCCGCAGCCGACTCCATGCCCGCCGAAATGGTGTCGTGCACCCGGGTCAGGACCTTGTCGAAGTTGGTGCGCGCCACCGCCACCCGTTGGTAGGCCGCGTTGGTCTGCAGGCGGTTGAACGTGCTCTCATAGTCCTGCTTCACGTCGTCGCTCGGTTCCTGGCCGGCTCGCACCGCCTCGGCGATCTGGCCCTCGAGTCGCTCCATGACGTTACGCAGCTCGACCAGCTCACGATCGTCGTCCGCGGAAGTAAGCGCGGTGCGTAGCGCCTGGTACTCGGTCGTGCGGGCGATCGCCTCTCCAAGCGCCCTCGCCATCTCCGTCAGTGTTGCCATGCTCAGCTCCCAAGCGTCTCAGACCCAATGGACTGTAACAGATAGTTCGATGTCTTCGATCAATTGCCGCCACCCCACCCGTCCTGACCCGCCGACGCGGAGCGTGCGAGGAGGAAGCGGTTCTTCCCGCCGAGGTCCCGAACGATCCGGACGTCGTTCAGGGCCTCGGACCGTTGGGCCAGCGAACGGACCGCCTCAGCTTGCGGGTGACCGATTTCCAGCGCCAGCAGGCCGCCCCGGTGGAGATGGCGGGGCGCCTCCTCCACCAAAGACCGGATCACGTCGAGGCCGGCGGGACCTCCCCGCAGCGCCACGGCCGGTTCCCAGTCCCTCACCTCAGGCTGTAGGTGGGGCCAGTCCGCATCCGCAACGTACGGCGGGTTGGACACGACGACGTGGAACCGCTCGTCCGGCCCGAGCCCGGACACCCCCGACTGTAGGCGGAACTCGACGTCGGGCAGTCCGTTCGCCTGGGCGTTTTCGCGCGCGAGCGCCAGAGCCTGCGGCGAGACGTCGGCGGCCACGACCCGCCCGTAACGGCCTTCGCTGCGCAGGGACAGGGCGATCGCGCCGGTGCCGGTGCCCACGTCCAGCACGTCGTGCGTCGACTCGGAATGCGACTCGGACCACGACAAGACGTGGTCGACGAGCTCTTCGGTCTCCGGACGGGGGATCAGACCGCGACGGTCGACCTTGAGCTCCAACCCTCGAAACGAAGCCTTCTCGAGGATGTACTGGAGCGGCTCGCGGGCCGCCCTGCGCCGCAGCAACGGCTTGAAGCGGGCCAATTCTTCCCCGGAAAGCGGCCGGTCGTGGTGCAGGTACAGCCCCAGACGATCCGCGTCGAGGACGTGCGCAAGGAGATGCTCCACCTGGAGACGCGCCTCGTCCACGCCGCGATTCGCCAGCCAGTCGGCGCTCCAGCGGATGAGGCCCAACACCGTCCATGGCTCGCCGGGAGGCGGCGGAGCGGCCTTCGCCGCTCCGGCGCGAGCCTGTGCCAAATCGCTGGTCTCAGGCACCGTCGGCATCCAGGCGTTCCTGGTCCCGCGCCATCCGCAGCGCGGAAAGCACGTCTCCCAGATCTCCGTCCAGGATCTCCGACAACCGATACAGGGTGAGGCCGATCCGGTGATCGGTGACGCGGTTTTGTGGGAAGTTGTACGTGCGGATCTTTCCGGACCGGTCGCCCGTCCCGATCTGGAGTCGCCGGTCCTTGGCTCGCTCCGCCTCCTGCTCCGCGATCATGCGGTCGAGCAGTCTGCTGCGAAGGACTTTCAGCGCCTTGGCCTTGTTTTTGTGCTGCGACTTCTCGTCCTGACAGGTCACGACGATTCCCGTAGGCTGGTGCGTGATCCGCACGGCGGAATCCGTGGTGTTGACGGATTGTCCCCCGGGACCCGAAGACCGGAACACGTCGATGCGTAGGTCGGCCGGGTCGATCTGCAGGTCGACCTCTTCGGCCTCGGGAAGCACGGCCACCGAGGCCGCGGACGTGTGAATGCGTCCCTGGCTTTCGGTCTCCGGAACCCGCTGCACCCGATGCACCCCCGACTCGTTGCGGAGGCGCCCATAGGCCCCGGTGCCCCGCACCAGCAGGATGGCCTCCTTCACCGATCCCGGAATCCCCTCCGAGAACTCGATGAGCTGCGCGTTCCAACCTTGGCGCTCCGCCAACCGTCGGTACATGCGCAGCAGATCACCGGCGAACAGGCCCGCCTCGTCCCCGCCCGTGCCGGCTCGTATCTCCACCACCGCGGCCCGGTCGTCCAGCGGATCGGACGGCACGAGCAGCTCGCGCACCGTCTGCTGTAGCTCGGCCTCCCGCGCCTCGAGGGTCTCGATCTCGGCCCGGGCCAGCTCCCTCAGCTCCGGGTCGTCGGAGTCGTTGGCCAAGGTCCGAGACTCCGCGAGCTCCTCGTGAACCCGCTCCAACGCCTCGGCCGTCTCCACCAGCCGGACCACGTCCGTGCGCTCGCGTCCCAAATCCCGCACTCGGGCCGGATCCGAGGCCACGGACGGATCGGCGAACAGCGCATCGATCTCCGTCAGGCGCACGCGAGCCTCCTCCAGCCTGGCCTGGATGCGCGAGTCGGTCGCCGATTCGGACATGGTCTGTTCCCGGGCGCGAAGTCCATCCGCACATACGCGGGCGGAACGTGCAAACGGCCGGGGAAGCCCCGGCCGTCGGTGACGCCGACGTCGCCGGCGTGCGCGAATATACACGATCGGCTGCGCGCCTTCCATCCTCCGTCCGACATACCCCAAGCTCATCTCCCGACTCCGGGGAAGCGGTGCTCGATCCCCCCATAATCTGCGCGCATCTTCCCCGGATGCGGAGTCGGCCGGATGGCGTAGTCGAAGCCCACGCCTGACGTAGGTCCGGCCGTCCCCGTCGTCACGCACGTCGGCGACGGACGGGGCCGACGAGCAGCAGGAGTACGAGGACCGCACAGGAAGAGCCGAGCACATCCCCGGTGCGGGCGAACAGCGTCGGCCCCGGACCGCTCGACACCGAATCGACCAGCGTGCCTTCTCGATGTACGCCGAGTGTCGTCGAGACTCTGCCCGTAGGATGTACGACGGCGGAGATGCCGGAATTGGCCGCGCGTACGATTCCCGCTCTGCTCTCGACGGCGCGGATCCGGGCATGGGCCAGGTGCTGGACGGAGGCGGCGCTCCCCCGAGCGCGACGTCCGTGGAACCAGCCGTCGTTGGTGAGGAGGAGAAAGGCCGCGGCTCCGTCTCGACGCTGCCGTCCGGACACGCGCCCGAACAGCGTCTCGAAGCAAATGAGTCCGCCCCAATGGACGCCGTCGATTCGGAGCGGAGGCTGAGGCCTTCCAATCCCGATACCGGTCGGATCCAGGAACCCGCCTCCCCACCCGGGCGTGCGCTCCCATCCGGGCACCAGCCGACGCTTCTCCCATCGGCCGGAGAGTAGACCCGTGGAATCCGTCACGAACGCGGTGTTGTATCGGGTGCCCGAACGGTCTTCGGCGAAGGCGCCTACGGCCACCGGCGCCGACACCTCCCGCGACAGGGTACGGAGTGCGGCAAGCCGGACGGAATCGCGAGGCAGCACCACGGGGAAGGCCACCTCGGGCAGCACGACGAGATCCACGACACCGTCGATTCGACCCACCAGCCGCGACACCCTGGCCCAGGTGCTGTCCACCGCTACGGCGGAGTCGCTCCGCTGCTCCAGGCTCAACCCGGGCTGTACGACGGCCACCCGGGCCAGACTCTCGAGGGGAATCCTCGCGTTGCGCCAGGCTCCCCAGCCGATGCCGACGGCGACGGCACCGAGGCCGGCGAGGATCCAACGGAATCGAGTCCGCCACGGCTGTGCGGGCACCAGTCCCAGAGCGACCAGGCCGTTGACCGCAGCAATCCAGAACGCGAGGCCGGGCTCGCCGAACCACTCCGCCAACCCGAGGGCGGCGGGCACGGACGTCAGCCCCAGAGCCAAACCCGACCAAGGGAACGCGAACCCGCCCGCATGGGCACGAACCCATTCCAGCGCCACCCAGCAGAGCGCCATGGCCAAAGGCAGCGGGACCCGCCATCGCACGCGTAGGGTGACCATCGCCGCCACCGCCATCGCCTCCAAGAGGCCGAGGACCCCGACCAACACGGCATACAGCGGCCACGCCAGCTCCGGTCTCTGGAGCGCAACGGAGGCCGGCACCCAGTGCAGGAGGAGCAGTTGATGGACGACGCCGAACGCCATCCCTATTCGGAGCGCCGCGGGCGGAAATCGGATCGCTGCGACGCCCCGTCCAGCGGAGCCGGTGCCGAGCTCCCGGGACAGGCGCTCGACCGCGACCCCCAGCGGAGCCAGAGCGAAAAAAGGAAGCAGCGGAGTCGGAAAGGGCGGCACCGCAACGGCCAGGAGCGTCCCGGCCAGGACGGCCAACAGAACGGAGGTCACTCGTTCAGGAGTGCGACGTCTCCATCGTTCTCGGCTGACCGATAGGCGGCCTCGATCACTTCCATCAGCCGCACCTGCTCGGACGGCGGGTCGGCCGCTCGCTCGCCGGTGACGGATCCCAGGAAGCGATCCAACAGGCGCCGATGAGATGCCATGTAGGCGTTGTCCCGCGTCTGCGGGTGGTGGGGTGTGACGCTCAGGGGACGCCCACCGATCTGACGAAAGACCGTCAAAGGCGGCAGCGCGCCGGATCCCCGGGTGCCCAGCACCTGCGCTTGGTATCGGTCCCGATCCGCGAACAGGCTCCAGCTCACGTCGACCGCCAACGCGATGCCGCTCCGGGTCTCGGCGAGTATGGCCGCCGCCTCTTCGACTTCGAAGTCCCCGCGGTGGAGCACCGCCGACACCCGCGCCACCTCGGGATAGCCCACCAACCACAAGCAGAGGTCGATGATCGGCACGCCCAGATCCATGAGCGCCCCGCCGCCCGCTTCGCCGGAGCGCACCCTCCAGGTGTTTCGGGCCAGGGAGAGCTTCCGGTTCAGCAAGCTGCCGCGAACCTGGTACACCGATCCCAGCTCACCGCCGGCCACGAACGAATAGAGGGCGATCGCGTCCGCCCGGAGGCGGTGCGCGGTGTTCATCATGACGCTGCACCCGTGCTTCTCGGCGGCGTCCAGGATGTTGCGCGCTCCCTGTGCCGTGGTCGCCAACGGCCGCTCCACGAGTACGTGCTTGCCTCTCGTGAGCGCCTCTACCGCGTGCGCCTCGTGCAGGTACGTCGGCGTACAGACGAGCACCGCATCGATGTTCGGGTCGGAGAGGATGGCCTGGTCCTCGTCGGCCACGGAGGCCACCCCGAAGCGCGCCGCAATCGTCTCGGCCTTGAGCCGATCCTGATCCGCGAGGGCAACCACCACGGCATCCTCGCGGGCCGTCAGGATGGGGAGGTGGACGAGCTGGCTGATGGCACCGGCTCCCAAAATGCCCACCCGAACGGGAGGCCGGACGGACGACGTCATCCGCCCAGCTCGGCCGGCACTGTGGGCCGAACCATGATCTGTATACCGGTGCGGAACTCGAGATAGCGAAGGTCTTCGAGTAGCTCGTACCGCCCCTCGGCGTACACGCGCAGTTGGGGCGTAACCGGAACCTCGAGCCCCAAGTGGGCGTTGGCGCCGGCCGCCACGCGATCGAGCAGGTCTTCGACGAACGTGTCCCCGATGGCCGCACCCTCGCCGTTCAGGATGTGGGCGGCAATGCCCCCGCCGGCATACGTGAGCATGCCCACGGACGGCAGCGCCCAAACAACGTGCGCATCCAGACCCAGGGCCACGTCCGTCCAGGAAATGACGTCCAGATCCACGTCCGTGAGCTGCTCGCCGGGAGCCAGGTTGCGGTTGATCAACCGCAGTAGCTGATCTTCGAAGCGGGTCACCTCACCCGACTCGAAGTCCGCGGACCAGTAGGTCACAGTGGGGGTGACGCGCACCCCGGGCCCGAGATATCCCAGATCGAGGCGGGTCCCGAAGGTGACGCTGTTCTCCACCCGATTCGGCAGAATGGCGCCCACGGCCAGGCCCAGCCCGCGGAAGGAGAGGTTCTCGTAGTCGAAGTCGGATAGCTCCTGAGCGCCGAGGGGCGTTCCGTTGAAGACGCTCAACAGTCCGGCTCCCACGATCAACCACCGTTTGCTCGGCAACACCTCACTCCTTTCCCACGGGGATGGTCCGACATCATTCTCGGTTCATTTCACGCCACAGGCCGGGCGATCAAATCGTGCTCCAGCGCATCGACGATCCGCACGTCCAGGATCGCGCCGGGATACAGCGCGTCGGCTCGGCCGGCCTCGAGGTAGGTCACCCCGTCGACATCGATGGCCTGACCGTGCGTTCGAGCAACCCACTCGAAGCCCGGCTCGTCCGCTGCCGGCGCATCGACCAGCGCCCGCGTCGCGGTTCCCACCCGGTCGAGGTTGGCCTCCGCCGCCAGGCTCCGCGCGACGTCTGCCACGGCTTCCAGCCGCTCCTTCTTGAGCGGTTCCGGAATCTGGCCCGACATCTCGGCCGCGCGGGTGCCCTCTTCGACGGAATAGGCAAACGCGCCCACTCTGTCAAAACGCACCTCTTCCAGGAGATCGACCAGCGCGCGCACGTCCTCGTCGGTTTCGCCCGGAAACCCGACGATGACCGTGGTGCGGAGCGTCAGATCGGGAATCGCGTCCCGGAGCCACCGCACCCGTTCGATGATCGTGGATCGCCGCTCCGGCCTCCGCATGGCTGCCAGGATCCGATCGCTCCCGTGCTGGACGGGAAGATCCAAGTACGGAACCAGCCGATCCTCCCGGGCCAGGAGCTCGACCAGGTCTCGGGTTACGCCCGAGGGATACATGTAGAACAGACGGAACCAGGGCACCTCGGTCTCGCGGAGCAGGGCCTGGAGCAGCCCCGGCAACAGGGGCGCCTCCGCATCGAGTCGTCGTCGATCTCTACCGTACCAGGTCGTGTCCTGGGACACGATGTTGAGCTCACGAACCCCGGCAGCCTCCAGGGCCTGCGCCTCCGCTACCAGCGCCTCCACCGGCGCAGACCGATGCAGCCCGCGCATGAGCGGAATCGCACAGAACGCACACGTGTGGTCGCACCCTTCACTGATCTTGAGGAACGACGTGTGCGGAGTCGACGTGGTCAGCACCCGGAGCGGACGCTCCATGAGCGCAGCGGGACGATCGGCATGACGCAGGAGGCCCAGGCGTTTCAGCTCGGGCACGAGCTCGGCCATCTCGGCCAGACCCAGGAACAGGTCGACTTCGGGAATCTCGGCCGCGAGCTCCTGCTTGTAGCGCTGCACGAGGCACCCCACCGCTACCACCGCCCGGACCGTGCCTGCGTCCTTCAGGCGACACGCTTCCAGAAGGGTCTCGATCGACTGTTCCTTGGCCGCCTGGATGAAACCGCATGTGTTGACGACCACGACCTCGGCCTCGTTGGGATCGGGCGTCACCCTGAGTCCTTGGCCGAGCAGCGTTGCCAGGACCCGCTCCGAATCGACCGTGTTCTTGTCGCACCCGAGCGTGACCAGCCCCACGGTTGTGGCTCCCTCCGGGCCGGCGGACCGGAAGAGGTGGCGGGCCTCGCGTGCATCGGAACCCACGCCCGGCCGGACCGGCTCCGGCGAGAGCGGAAAGACGGGGAGATCGCGCGTCCCGGACGACACGCTCAGCGGGTGATGACGGTCACGCCCGGAGGAGGACGGAAGGCGAAGTAGGTGGCCGTGATGGCGGGGTTGACCTCGATCTCGGACAGATCCACGGTGCGCACGGTGCCGTTTTCCTGTTCGATGCGAACCCGGTAGACCATCGCGTCGGAGGGATCGATCCATAGCGTCGCCGTACGGTAGAGCGACGTGGACCGGGGCGTGAGCTGCAGCCGGCGTAGGTTCCGGTCTGTCAGGGTTTCCGTGCCCTGGTCCTCGACATCGTACTTCTCCCGGGGATTCTCCAAGAACTCGCGGTGGAAGTTCACCGACGCGACCGTATTGCGTAGGGCAGTGCGCACGGCCTGGCCCGGGTGTGAAGACGGCGTATACAGCCAAAGGTACTCCCCGTCTACGACGACCAGATCCCCCGCCGGCTGATCGTAGGCCATGCGAAAGAAGCCCGGATCCAACTGACACAAGGTGCCTGCGCTCGGGGTGCGCTGGCCGAGCAAGGGCACTTCGAGGATTTGGTCGAAGGCCGCACACAGCCCGTCCATGCTGCCGTACTGCCGAGAGGCGCGGTCCAGCAACGTGTGGGACTCCTGTCCGGCCGCCACTGCGGGCAGCACGAACGTCAATACGAACAGTGTGCGAAGCATGGTCGTGAGTACACGGCCTTCCACGCGCCCGTTCCTGCGCGGCCGGCTACTCCGCCGTCACGCAGACTCGATCAGGTCCAGCGCGTCCAGTCCGACCAGTACCTCCCGTCCCGTGGACCCGGCAGGGGGGCCGACCACCCCGGCATCCTGAAGCTGGTCCATGATCCGCGCCGCCCTTCCGTATCCCACCTTGAGGCGGCGTTGTAGCAGGGAAGTGGACGCCTGGCGGTTCTGGATGCAGACCTCGGCGGCCCGCCGAAACAGCGCGTCGCGCTCGTCCCCGGGCCCATCCAGGATCTCCTCGGCGGCCTCCAGGCTGCGCACCACTTCCAGGATGTCCTCTTCCTCCTGGGCCTCGGCCTGTTCCTCCTCGATCTCTTGCCGACGCTCTTCCTTCCGCGCCCTGAACCAGGCCATGAGCCGGTCGGTCTCCTCGGTCGACATGAAGGCGCCCTGGAGCCGGACCGGCTCGCTCTTCCCGGGCGGGAGAAACAACATGTCCCCGTTGCCCAGCAGCGCATCGGCTCCGTTCTGGTCGAGGATGGTGCGGGAGTCGGTTTTCGAGGCCACCCGAAACGCGATCCTCGTGGGGAAGTTCGCCTTGATGAGGCCCGTGATCACGTTCACGCTCGGCCGCTGGGTGGCCACGATCAGGTGGATGCCGATGGCGCGGGCCTTCTGGGCCAACTGCGCCAGCGGCTTCTCGACGTCGGCCTGCACGGTCATCATCAGGTCGGCCAGCTCGTCCACCACCAACACGATGTAGGGCAACGGGCCCGCATCGTAGAGGAATCGATCGGGGTCGCCCTCGTCTCCGTCGGCCTCCGGCAGCCGGAGCGGAACCCCGTCGGCGAGACGGCGATTGAACTCGGCGAGCGAGCGGACCCCGTTCACGGAGAGGAGCGCATAGCGCCGCTCCATCTCGAGTACGGCCCACTTCAACGCGCCTGCAGCGTCCTTGGGGTCGGTCACCACGGAGTGACGCAGGTGCGGGAGCTCCGCATAGGCGGAGAGCTCCACCATCTTGGGGTCGATCAGCAGCAGCCTGAGTGTGGCCGGGGTGTGGCGAGATACCAGGCTGGTGATGACGGTGTTCAGGCAAACCGATTTGCCCGAGCCCGTGGCGCCGGCGATGAGCAGGTGCGGCATCTTGGCCAGATCGGACACGTACGGCCGTCCGGTCAGGTCGTGGCCCAGCGCCAGGGGCAGGTTGCTGCGAGACCGCAGAAAGGCTCGTGACTCCAGGAGCTCGCGGAGCATCACCACCTGGGACTTGGGATTGGGAATCTCCACGCCCACGGCGCCCTTGCCGGGGATGGGAGCCACGATGCGCACGCTCTGGGCACGCATGGCCAACGCGAGATCCGCGTCCAGGTTGGCGATTCGATTGACCTTCACTCCGGGCGCCGGGACCACTTCGAATTGGGTGACCACCGGACCGGTCGTGCGCCCGCCCAGCTCGCACTCGACGTTGAACGAGCGGAGCTTGTCCACGAGCACTTCGCCGAGCCTCTCCAGCTCGAGCTCCATGCCGCGGCGATCCGCGGCCACCGGCGCCGCGAGCAGGTCGGTAGGAGGAAGGTCGGAGCCATCCCAACGCTCCGAATCCGCGGGGTCCTGCAACGCGAGGTCCGTTTGGTCCGAGCGATTCTTCCCGGACCGCCTTCGCTTCCTCGGGGTGGACGAGGGTTGGTCCACCCGCGCGGTCGCGGGTTCCGGATCGTGCCCTTCGTCTTCGTCCCAGACGGCCTCGCCGTCCGGAGCCGGCCCTTCGTCCGAGGGGCCGTCATCACCAACGATCCGAAACGTCTCCCGGGCCTTGCGGGCGGCGGTGGTGAGCGCCCCCCCTCCCGCCACCACGGCCCTGCCCAGAGGGCGCACGGGGCTCCAACGAAGCGTCGCCACCGAGAGCGTGAGCAGCAGTAGCAGGCCGAGGAGAAGCGTCCCCGCCACCCCGAGCAGGTCCCGCGCGGGCGAGCCCACCCAGGCGCCGTAGGCTCCGCCCGCCCGAGCCTCCGGGAACAACACCGAAAGGAGGACCGGCATGAGCAGCCCCAAGCCGGCCAGCAGCACAGCGGACCGGACCGTCGCCACGCCACCCAGCCAGTCGCCGGCCCGCAGGCCTGCGACGACGAGAAGCGCGGGGACGAGGCCGGCGGACCAACCCATGCCCCCGACCAACACCCGGCGCAACCAGACGCCCAACGATCCGACCACGTTTCCCGAGGGGAACCAGGCGGAGGCCGCCGCTCCGAACCACCCCACCGGAACCAGGGCCAGGGCGAGTAGAGCGGCGAGGGCCAAGAGTGAAAACGCGAGGATCTCTCGCTGCTGATCCCTGTCCAGCAGTGAGGACGAGGCGGACGCGGCGGCACCCTTGCGCCGCGTGCGTGCGCTCCTCTTTCCGGCGCGCTTCCCCTTCTTGCTTCGCCCCGTGCCCTTGCGCGTGCGGGTCCGACTCATGGAAGAACGATCATCTTGTCGATGTAGCGAGGTGCCAGGTCGTGGCGGTCCACCTCGGCACACAGCGCAAGATCACCTTCCAGCCCGACATCGACCAGTGCGCTTCCGGCGGCGGTGCGTCGCAGGACATCCGCGTCCACCGTGTGCGTTTCCGCCAAGCTCACTGCCGCGTGAGCGGCGTCGTTCAGCGTCACGTCGGCCGGGACCAACTCCATCACCCGCCGGACGAGGTACCCGGCACATAGGGCGTCGTCCTGCGAGAAGCGGTCTTCACGGCCGGCGCAGAGCACGATCAAACGGTCGCCTCCGGCCACCACGCGGGCCGAGGCGCCGAGGTTCATGAACGACGTGGAGACGACCCTGCTGGCTTCGTCCACGGCCAGGAAGGCTCGTGTGCCGTTGGTGGTGGTGAAGACCAAATCCTTGCCTTCCACCACGTCACGCGTGTACTCCCGCGGCGAGTTGCCCAGGTCGAAGCCGTCCACGCGGACACCCTTCCGCTCTCCGCAAACCAAGGCTCGGTCCCTCCCCAGGGAGTTCGCCAGCCGAACTGCGTCTTCCGGGGTGCTTACCGGATAGACCGCCGCTGCGCCGTTGGCCAGGGCCTCGACCAACGTAGAGGTGGCGCGTACCACGTCGATGACTGCCGCAGTGGACTCTTCCACCGTGGCCGGGTCCAACTCCGGAATCGTGAAGTGGACCTCAATTCGCACGCTGCCCGTCCATGCGTCGAGCGACGAAGCCGGTGTCCACCTCTCCGGCGACGAAGTCCGGGTCCCGGGCGATCTCGGCCAGGAAGTCGATCGTGGTTGCAACACCTTCGATCACGAACATGTCGAGCGCGTTGCGAGCCCGGGCCAACGCCTCGCGGCGGGAGTTTCCCCAAACGATGAGCTTGGCCAGGAGGGAATCGTAGTAGGGCGGCACCCGGTAGCCCGAATAGACGTGCGTGTCGACGCGCACGCCGGGCCCGCCCGGCGGATGAAACGTGGTGATGGTCCCCGGAGAGGGTGCGAACCCGCGGTCCGGGTCCTCGGCGTTGACGCGAAACTCGATGGCGTGCCCCCGCAGGTTCACCACTCGCTCGGGCACCGACAGCGGCTCGCCCGCCGCAACACGGATCTGCTCCTTGAGGAGGTCCACGCCGGTTGTGACCTCCGTGACCGGGTGCTCGACCTGGATGCGGGTGTTCATCTCGATGAAATAGAACGCCCCGCTCGGATCCAAGAGGAACTCCACCGTGCCCGCGCCGACGTATCCGATCGAACGGGCCGCGCGGACCGCGGCCTCGCCCATCTCCGCCCGCAACTCCGCGTCGAGGGCGGGAGACGGCGCCTCCTCGATGAGCTTCTGGTGGCGGCGTTGGATGGAGCAGTCCCGCTCTCCCAGATGGATCACCCGTCCGTGCTGATCGCCCAGCACCTGGATCTCCACGTGGCGAGGGCGCTCGACCAGCTTCTCCACATAGACGCCGGGATCGCCGAACGCGGCCTGGGCCTCGTTGCGGGCCTGGCCGAAGAGCCGTGCGAACTCTTCCCCGTCACGGGCGATGCGGATGCCCTTCCCACCTCCACCCGCGGATGCCTTGATCATGACGGGAAAGCCGATCTGCCCCGCCACGTGCAGGGCGTCATCCGGCGAGTCCACTTCATCGGGCGTGCCGGGCACCGTGGGCACCCCCACGTCCATCATGGTGCGCCGTGCGGTGGCCTTGTCGCCCATCGACCGGATCTGGTCGGGAGTGGGGCCGATGAACGCGAGGTGGGACCGGTTGCAGATCTCGGCGAACTCCGCGTTCTCGGCCAGGAACCCATAGCCCGGATGCACGGCCTCGGCGCCGGTGACCTGCGCGGCGGAGATGATGCGGGGAATGCTCAGGTAGCTCTCGGCGGCGGGCGGAGGTCCGATGCACACCGCCTCGTCCGCGAACCGCACGTGCAGCGAGTCGCGGTCGGCTTCGGAGAACACCGCCACCGTCTCCACGCCCAGCTCGTGGCAGGCGCGGATGACGCGCAGCGCGATCTCGCCGCGATTGGCGATCAGAACCTTACGAAACACGGGACGGTCGTGGGCTCCGGAGGCGGGGCGTAGTCAGCGAACGGTACGGTCCACCGGCGTCCCAACTAGTTGGGACGGATGCGGAAGAGAACCTGTCCGTACTCCACGGGCTCGGCGTTTTCCACCAGCACCTGCGCAATCGTGCCCGCCGTCTCGCACTCCAGCTCGTTCATGAGCTTCATGGCTTCGATGATGCACAGCGTGTCACCGAGCTGGACGGCTCCTCCCACCTCCACGTACGCGGGCGCATCGGGCGCAGGAGCCCGATAGAACGTGCCGACCATGGGCGAGGGGACATCGATCAGACCGTTCGCCTCGGCGGACGCATCTCCGCCGTCTGCGGCCGCAGGGGTGGCGGCGGGCTGGGCTTCAGGCGCGGCAACCGTGACGGGAGCGCTCGCCGACACCGGGGCGAACGCCACGCCGTCGGGAGACTTGGCCAGGCGGATTCGGGTACCACCGCGCTCGATTTCCAACGAGTCCAAACCGCTCTCGTCCAGCAGCCGGACCAGGCGTTCCATCAGCTCGATGTCGATCATCCGGTCACCCGCGTGAGATACTTGTCCTCTCTCCGGTCGACCTTGACGACGTCTCCCGTCTCGACGAAAAGCGGCACCTGAATCACGGCGCCGGTCTCCAGGGTGGCCGGCTTGGTCCCGCCCTGCGCCGTGTCACCCCGCACCCCGGGGTCGGTCTCCACGATCTCGAGCTCGACGAAAAAGGGCAGCTCCACGGCAAGCACGTTCCCGTCGTGAACCAGCCCCTCGCACTCCATGTTCTCCTTCAGATAGCGGAGCTGGTCCTCTCCGATCACGTCGGCGGAAATGGGAATCATCTCGTACGTTCGCTGGTCCATGAAGTGATAGAGCGTCCCGTCGCTATAGCTGTAGTTCACCGGCCGTCGCTCGAGACGGACGTCGACCACCTTCTCTCCGGCTCGATATGTCTTGTCGACCACGGCGCCGCTCAGGACGTTCTTGAGCTTGGTTCTGACGAAGGCGCCGCCTTTTCCGGGCTTCACGTGCTGGAAATACGTGATGGTCCAAAGCTGTCCTTCGATGTCGAGGACCATCCCGTTTCGGAAGTCCGCTGTGGTGGCCATTGAGGTCGAGTCAGGAAGTTGGGGGAGTCCGGGCGTCGGACCGATCCTTCAGGTGCGCCGCCAGCCCGCGAAGGCCCAAAAGGTAGCTGTCTACCCCAAATCCGGCGACCGTTCCCGCCGCGACGTCGGCAAGAAGTGAACGGTGCCGAAAGGGCTCGCGGGCATTCACGTTCGACATGTGAACCTCGACGAACGGCAGACCTGTGCCCAAAAGCGCGTCGCGCAGCACGACGCTCGTGTGTCCCAACCCGCCGGGGTTGATCAGCACGCCGTCCGCCGTGCCGGCCACGCTCTCCAGATGGTCGATGATCCAACCTTCGTGGTTGGATTGGACGGCGCGAACCTCGACGCCGAGGTCCGCACCGAGCGCAACCAGGGAGGCATCGACCTCCGCCAGCGTGACCGATCCGTACAGGTCGGGCTCGCGCGAGCCCAATCGGCCCAGGTTGGGGCCGTGAACGACCTCCACTCTCACCGAGGTCGATCCACCAGGGCGTCGTCTACCGCGGCCGACGGAGGATCGCCGGGCGCCAGGTCTCGCACCGGAACGGCGTCCGGCCCCAGTTCCGCGATCGGCACGGGGTCGGGGGCCAGCCTGGATACGGGGACGGGATCGGGACCCACCGTGCCCACCGGCGTCGGATCAGGGCCCACGCCAGCGACCGGCACCCGGCCGGAGGATTCGGATAACGCCGATCCCGGAGACGTCGGCAGCGGCTCCGACATGGTCTCGGGGGCCAACTCCGACACCGGGACCGGATGGGGGGCCAGCTCGGCCACGGGCACCGCGTCGCGGGAACCGTCTTCCACCTCCTCGGACGGCGCCGATAGCAGGTCCGGCCCCAGGACGGGCTCCTCCCCGTGGGCCGCAAGCAGCTCCTCGAAATAGTCCCGCACCTCGGCCCGAGCCGGCTCCGAAAGCACGGCGGGCGGCGTGGGTGCTGGTACGGACTCCGGCTCCTCCGATGCGGCGAGCTCCCGCAATTGCTCCAGTCGCCCCCGGAGCGGCGCGTCGTCGGGGTCGAGCTCCAGCAGGCGCTCGTACACGTTCACCGCCTCGGCGAACTGGCCCTGATCGGCCAGCAGCTCGGCCATGGTGCGGGTGAACACTTCGTCTTCTCCGACATCGGGGACGGCCTCTTGCCCCCGCTCCCTGGCCCACGCCATCCCGTCGTCGGCTTCCACCTCGCGGCCGGCGGGAGTGAGCGGATCGACAGATGCGGTGTGCAGCCCCTCCGGGCTCGGATCGGACTTCCCGGTGAGTACGGCCTCGTCTTCCACCACGGCGGACACATCGGCCAGCGGATCGTCGACCGGCTCGAACGGCTCTTCGCCCGGCTCCTCACCGACGAAGGCCACCTCGGGCACGACATCGGCTTCAGGAGGCGGAGGTAGCTCCGAGGCTACGGCCCCGGCCGCGGCGCTGGCCTCGAGTCGCAGGATGCGCTCCTTCAGGCCCAGGTCTTCGGGCTCGAGCTCGGCCAGGGGCTCCAAAAAGGAAAGCGCCTCGACGGGCTCCCCGTCGTCCTCGCTGAGATCCGCCAGGCCTCGCAAAGCCAGACGGTTGTCGGGATCCAACTGTAGCACCCTTCGGAACGCGGCTCGCGCCGGCTCGCGCGCGGCAAGGGCCAGGTTCACGAGTGCCGCGACGACGTGCCCGGTGGCGAAGTCGGGATGCGTCGAGCGACCCGCTTCCACCACCTCGTGCGCGTCGTTGGGCCGTCCCGCCTCTAGCAGCGCGTGCGCCAAGGTGGCGAACGCCCGCCCGCCCGGATCCCGTTCGGATCCGACCAGGGCGCGAAGTCGTTCGATGTCGGAGCTGGACTCGGTCATGCACGCAGGGATGAGAGGTGGCCGAAGCCGCTCGCACGTACGGCGATCCACGCACGGCCCCCGGCGCGAGGACGGCCCGAAGATAGGGAGGGCACGTACGGCGGTCAACGGTCCGCAGTACTAGATTAAACCTTAGGTAAATAGTGTTAAAGCATTTGTTATTAAGATTATAGATGGTGCGCTCGCACGCATCACATCGACCGGACAGGATTGAGAGGAAAGAGCGGTGCCATTAGCTTGGGGATTCCAATTACGTAATACCGCGCGCGTGGGCCGGCCCGAGCGAAGCGCGCGTAACGAGGCCGACGGAGGGTAGCGCCATGATGACAACCATGCGCGAGAAGTCCAAATGGATCATGCTCGCTGCCGCCTTGGCCTTCGTGGCGCTGATGGTATTCGAATGGGGTATGGACGCCAGTGGCATGAGCGGGGCCTCCGGCGGAACGCTCGGACGGGTAAACGGCACTGCGGTCCCGTACGACCTTTACCAAAACGTGTACCGGAACCTGTTGGACCAGGTCCAGGCCTCTCAAGACGAGCCGCTCACGTCTCAGCAGAACAAGGAGTTGGAGGACGCGGCCTGGGACGAGGTCGTCAACCAGATCCTCATCCAGGAAGAGCTCGGCCGTAGGGGCATCGTGGTGACCGACCGCGAGCTTCGAGACGCCGCCCAGTTTTCGCCTCCTCCGGGATTCCGGGCCAACCCCGCGTTCCAGACCGACGGCGCGTTCGATCTCCAGAAGTATCAGTCATTCCTCGCGGAAGCGCCGGAGGACGTTCTCCTCCAGCTCGAAGCCTACTACCGCGACATCATTCCGCGCGGGAAGCTGCTGCGGCAGGTTTCCGAGGGCATCTACGTGCCGGACGGAGAGCTGTGGCAGGCCTGGAAGGACCAAAACGAGCAGGTGCGCATCAAGCTCCTCTCACTGGATCCGGAGGTCCGGATCTCCGATTCCGACGTCGAGATCTCGGACTCGGACATCCGAGCGTACTACGACGACAACCAGGAAGACTTCGCCCTTCCGGCGCGGGCTTCGGTCAACATCGCGACCATCCTCAAGGCTCCGGGGCCGGAGGACTCCGCGGCCGCGCTCGAACGGGCTCGATCCGTCCGCCAGGAGATCCTGGACGGAGCCGACTTCGCCGAGGTTGCGTCGCGCGAGTCGGTGGACAGCGTGTCCGCCGCCAACGGCGGCGATCTGGGCACGTTCGGACGGGGCAGGATGACCCTCCCCTTCGAGACGGCGGCATTCGATGCCGCCGTGGGTGCGTTGACCGACCCGGTCGAAACGTCCTACGGATGGCACCTCATCGAGGTGACCGATCGGCAGGCCGACAGCGTCACCGCCCGGCACATTCTGATTCCGATCGAGCGCTCCAACACTTCTGAGCTCGCGCTGTTCGGGCTGGCCGACTCGCTCGAGGCCCTCGCCGAGGATCGCACCCTGGAAGAGTCGGCCCGCATCCTGGGGTTGGAGCTGCTGACGGCCGACGTGACCGAGGACTTCCCCATGGTGGCGATGGCCGGTCGCGTGAGTGAAGGAGCCGATTGGGCAATCAACGAAGCCGAGGTCGGAGACGTGAGTGAGGTCTTCGAGAATCAGCAGGCGTTCTACTCCATGGAAGTCACCTCGGTCGAGCCCGCGGGATACCTTCCGCTGGAGCAGGCCCGCTCGGCTATCGAGGGGACGCTGCGGAGTGAGGCCAAGAAGGCTCGTGCGGTATCCGAGGCGGAGCAGGCCCTCGAGGAGTTGGGGGCCGGCGCCACGCTCGACGCCCTGGCCGGCCGGCTGGGACTCGCCACCACGGAGCCCGAAGCGTTTGCCCGATCGGGCTTCGTACCGGGCCTGGGCCGAGCCAACGCCGCCATCGGAGCCGCCTTCGGAACGGATCCCGGCACGCGGACCGAGGTGGTGACGACTCCCACCGGGGCGTTCGTGCTCGAGGTGCTCGAGCGCATTTCGGCCGACAGCGCCGCCTGGGAGGTGCAGCGCGACACCCAGCGCTTGCGGGCCCAGGAGGTGATCGCCCAACGGCGACTTCAGGAGTGGCTGGACGGGCTACGCGAAAACGCCCGCATCGTCGACCGCCGGGACGATGTGCTCCGGCCGGCAGACGAGGAGGCCCCGCTCCCACAGGGCCCCTTCGGGTTCTAGCGGCGACAACCAAGAAGCGCCCTCGGCCATCCGGGCCGAGGGCGCTTCTTGATTTCCTCACCTGAGGACAGGTCAGGCGGAAGTCGTCAACCTCCGGGGTTCACCATCGTCGCCGGACTCGCCCGAGGCCGCCACCGGCGGCTTGGGGTCGTCGGGCGGAAGGGAGATCTCACGCTCGATCTCACGGATCGAGCCCTTGAACTCCCGGATGCCCTTTCCGAGAGACGACCCGATTTCCGGCAGCCGTTTCGCACCGAAGACCAGCAGGGCGATCAAGAAGATGAGGACGATCTCCATAGTTCCGAGCCCGCCGAACATGCTACTTCCCTCCTTCCGGGACACCCGACCCGGCTGCCGCGGAATGCGTCCTCCGGCGCGCGCGAAGCGCGCACCCGGTTTGGCTCGTCTCGCGTTAGATCCAAGACCTTGCTACAAACGCCACCATCGCGATTCCCGCGAGGGTCAGCAGGTTGAGTGTAAGGCCAAGAGGTCCGATGGTGAAGGCCACCGCCACCAGATCGATCGAAAACGGGCCCAGCGATGCCGACACGGAAGTGGTCAAGAAATCCCTGGCCGGTCCGTCGGGCAGGAAGATCTCGCAGAGCTTGGTGAGCAGCCCGCCCAGGAACAAGCCAAGGACGAGCGTCCACAGGAGCCGGGTCGGGGGTCGTGTCCGTGCGTCGCCGCGGAGCGCTTTCATCGGGTCCGGTCGACCGCGTAGCGAACGGAGTCTCTCAGGGCCTCCAGCGCGGGGCCGGGCGCAACGCCGACCAGCGCCTCCGCGGCGCGCTCGGCGAACTCCTCCGCCCGGTGGCGGGCGTAATCGAGCCCACCTCGCTCCGCCACGATCTCCACGATGCGGCCGATATCGTCGTCGGACGCCTCGCTCCGCGCGAAGAACGAGCGGATCTCGGCCTCCTCGGCCGATGTCGCCTTCCGCAGTGCCTCCACCAGCGGCAGCGTCACCTTGTGCTCCCGGAGGTCGTGCCCCGTGGGCTTGCCCGTGACGGCTTCCGAGCCGGTGTAGTCCAGCAGGTCGTCCGCGATCTGAAACGCCATGCCCAGATTGAGGCCGAAGGCGCGCAGGGGCGCCCGGTAGGCGGGCTCCCCGGCCAGCGCGCCCATCTCACAGGCGGCCGCCATCAGCGAAGCCGTCTTGGCCTGAATCAGCTCGTAGTAGTCCTCCTCCGAGAACTCGAGCGCGTCGTAGGACGTGAGCTGGCGCATCTCCCCGACGCTCATCTCATTGGCGGCCTGGGCGAGCGCCTTGACCGCCTCCAGGTCGCCCAGCTCGGCCCAGCTCCGTGACGGCGCGGCTGTACAGGTAGTCTCCCATGATGATGGCGACCTGGTGGGTCCAGAGCGCATTCACGGTCGGGAGCCCGCGGCGGAGCAGCGAGTGATCGACGGCGTCGTCGTGGACGAGCGTCGCCAGGTGGACCAGCTCGACCACGGCACCCAGGGTCACGGCCGACTCGCTGGGCCGCCCTCCCACCTCGTTGGATAGCAACACGAGGGTAGGGCGGAAGGAGCTTTCCGCGCATGAGGAGCAGGTGCTCGTTGACCTCCTCCACCATGCCGAACTCGGAGACGACGATGCGGCGAAGCTCGTCCAAGACCCGCTGGAGCCGGTTTGAGCACCGGCGCCTGGATCACGGCCAGCTTGGTTGCAGCTTCTCCTAAAAGTGGGCCTATCGCAGGCTGCATCACCCCTGGGGAGATTCGGGTCTATCTAAGTTTCGCGCAGGCGCTCGGTCACGTCCTGGAAGTTGATATCCAGCGCGAAGACTTTCTCGTAGAACTCGACAGCGCTGTCGCGGGTTCCCGAGCTGCTCGTGCGCACGACCAAGATAGTAGTAGATCCCCAGAAGCTCGTCTTCAACCTCGAAGGGCAGATCGGTGGCCATCGTGAGTGACGTAACGGCTACCTCGGGTTTGCCCTTTTTCCATGAAACACTGACCCAGCACCTCGTAGGTGGCGAGGTTCCGGCCGTCGGCCCGCAGGGCCATTTGGAACTCGGTGATGGCCTCGTCGAGGAGGCCCATTTCCTTTGTAGGCCGTGCCCAGATCGTAGTGCGCTTTGACATCGCCTACTTCCACGTTCTCGGCGACCTTCGCCTTGAACTGGCTGAGCATCTGCTGGAAATCGAAGTCCCCCGCCGTGTCGGGGATCTCCGATTCCACC
>CBDCVX010000025.1:0-139593 GCA_965223195.1 Longimicrobiales bacterium | reverse complement strand
CGCTGTCCGAGCGAGACGAGTTGGAGGACTTTCTGGGGTTGGCAACGCAGGTGATTCGACTTCCGCACCGTAACGAAACCGCCCGGCAGGTCGCGAACCTCGAGCTCGGCCGGGACGTGCTCATCGAGCCGGAGCTGGAAGGACTTACCGCGGCGGCTTTCGACTCCCACGACAGTCTCTTCGCGGCCGGCGCGGCGGCGGCCGGCGAACACCGGGACGAGCTTGCCCGGCACGCGCTCGGAGCACGGGACTATCGTGCCTGGCGCGAAGCCCGCACACGCCGGGACGCTGCCGCGCCGCGCATCGACAACATTCGGTTCGAGAACCGATCGCAGATCTCTACGGTCTCTCTGCGGCGCCTGCTCCGGATTCAGCCGGGGCCGCTGGACTTCGTGACGCTGGAAGCCGACCTCTCCAGGATCTACGGACTGGGCTGGTTCGAGTCCGTGGCCTTTCGCGTGGACGACGACGCCGGGGTGAACACGCTCGTCATACGCGTCGATCCCAAGCCCTGGGGTCCGCACTACCTCCGGTTCGGGCTGGGCCTCCAGGACAACCTCGAGGGCTCTCCCAGCTTCGAGATTCTGGCGAGTCTCACGTTGTCCCAGTTGAACGGACTGGGCGGGGAGCTCCGAAACGAAATTCAGATCGGCGGGCCCCGTCGCTTGTCGTCGGAGTTTTATCAGCCCATCGGTGGCGGGCTCTTTCTGTCGGCATGGGGCGAGATGTCACGGGTCCTCAGCGACGTCTATGAAGACGCATTGCGGGTCGCGCAGTACCGGGACTTTCGGGCCACGGCGGGCGCGGACGTGGGCTGGGCGCTAGCCCGCTGGGGCGAGCTGCGGGCGGGCGTGTTTCGGGGACGAGTGGACACGAGGCCTCGCGTGGGCCCCAGCGACGCCCTGATCTCGAACGACCAGACGGGCGGGTGGGCCGCGTCGCTGGGCGTGGACCGCCTGGACGACCGCAGCTTCCCACTGGCCGGCACGGCGGTGCAGGCCAGGTTCGTGCACTCGCTGGCCCGTCTGGGGGCCAGCCACTCGTATCGCCGCGGCCACGCGCGGGCGCGATCCTGCTTTCGGGAGAGGCCGGCACGGATTTCGGCTCCGGCCTTCCGTTCTATGACGAGTTCCCGCTGGGCGGGCTGAGGCGGATCTCCGGCATCCGTCCCCGGGAGGAGACCGGACGGGCGTTCTATCTCGTGCGGACCCTGTACTATCGGCCCGTAGCGCGGCTTCCTACGGCCGTGCCCAGCGGGCGGCTGTTCCTGGGGATCTCGGCGGAGACCGGCACCGCGTGGACCGACGTGCGTGGCAACCCTCGCGTGGGCGGGACGCTGTTCGTGGGTCTGGAGACCCTGCTGGGCCCGCTCAACCTGGCCTACGGCCGGGCCGACGCGGGCGAGGACGCGTGGTACCTGTCGTTGGGGCTTACGTTCTGACGCGGGTGAGGAGCACCAGCCCGGCAGCCAGGAACAGCGCGTTGGGCAGCCAGGCCGCCGCCAAAGGCGGCAGACCCCCGCTTTCGCCGATGGCGGTGCTGACGCGCATAAGCACCAGGTACAAAATCGTGGATGCCAACGAGATGCCGATCCCGTAAGAGGCGCCTCCCCGCTTGACGGTCGTTGCCAGCGGCAGTCCGAACAGGATGATCACCAACGTGGCCACGGGAATGGCCAGCTTCTCCTCCTTGGCCACCAGGAGCTCCGTGGGATCTCCGCCGGACCGCCGAACCATGTCGGCCATCTTGCCCAGCTCCTGGTACGTCATCTCGTCGTCGTCCCTCGGCTCTTCCAGCAGGTCCACCGGTTCCTCAGTGAACCATCGGGTGCGGTACGCCTCGAACGCGTAGGCTTGCTCGTCTCCGCCCGTGAAGTGCCGGGTATATCCGTTGTAGAACACCCATCCCTGCGCCGGGTCGAACCGTGCGCTCTCCGCCACCGTGTGGCTTTCCAGCCCCTCGCCATCCAAGCGCTCTCGCTCCAACGCCACTGAAGACAGGCTCCCATCGGCAACCGAAAGCCGTTGGGCCGTCAGCATGTATCCGTCTTCGGTCTGGTACACGAAGTTGGTCCGCCACTCCCGCCGGCTCTGGATCTCCTTGAGCGCCTCCATCGCCCTGCGATTGGTGCGGGGCACCAGCTCGGTCAGGACCAGGCCCGCCCCGGTGAGGATCACGCCCATCCCCACCAAGGGGACCACGAGTCGGTGGAAGGACACTCCGCCGGCCTTGGCCGCGACGACCTCCCGGTGGGTGGTCATTCCGTGCACGGTGAAGACGGCGGCTACGAGCGCCGCGATCGGAAACGACCACAGCATGAACTTGGGGAGGAGGTACGCGTAGCCGAGGGCCACTTCGAAGATCGTGAGTTGCCGGCCCAGGTATTTGTCCACGTTCTCGGTGGCGTCCGCCACGACGAACAGGAACGGCGCCCCCAGCACGAACGCCAAGAACAGCTTGGTGAAGATCGAAAGCACCATGCGGTCGAGAATGCGGATCACGCCGCGCCTCCCGGTCGCAGGCGTTCCATGCCCATCTGGAGTCGGCGCCGTAGCCCGAACAGCCACTCGTCGAGACCGCCGCCCCGCACCGTGGTGGCGGTGCGCCCCATGCTCTTCACCAGCCACAACCCGATGGCCAGACACACCAGGTTGGGCGTCCACATGGCCCAGAACGGCGTCAGCAGCCCCCGGTCGGCCAGGTCTTCCCCGCCGATGAGGCCCATCCAATAGAAGCCGAAGATGAGGACCGAGACGGTGATCACCATGCCCACCCCGCCCCTGGGGAACCGGAGTGCCAGGGGAGCACCCAACAACACGAAAACGAAGCAGGCGGCCGCGATCGCGAACTTCTTGTGGATCTCGACCCGGTACCGGCTGGCCTGCGCCTCGCTGACTTCCTGGCGGCTCGCCTGGGTGCGCACCCTCAAGGTCACACCCCGGGTCATGCCATCGTCGGGGAGCCGGGCGTTGACGATGCCTGAAGTAGCCACGTCGGTCGACGTGGTCCCGGAGTCCAGGGGCAGCGCGAGCGCTCGGCGCACGGCGTAGATCGAGCGTTCCTTGGCGTCGGCGCCGGCTTCCTGCGACGTGGCTCGTTGGCGGGACGCTTCCATCTCCAGCATGCCGATGGACATCTCCCGGTCCGAGCGGGTCGTGGCCCCTGTGCGTTCCATGACGTCGCTAACGCCCCGTAGCGGGATGACCTGCGTCGAGAAGTCCGTGACCAGGAGCGCGCCGAGGCGATCGGAGTCGGTTTCGTATACCGCGCCATCGTGCAGCGTGAGGTAGAGGTCGGTCTGTTCGCGGTTGAACGCCATCTCCCCGCGCTCGGCGTAGATCGACCGGGTCTTCGTCGGATCGCTGACGTCGAAGATCACGACGTCGTCCAGCGTGTTGGTGGCCTGGTCGATGGAGGTCGCTTGAAGGAAGTACCGAGACTGCATGTCGCCCGTCTCGATGGGGTTCACCACCTGGTCGCGAAGCTGGAACGTGGGGCTTTTGTTTCCGACGTCGATCAGCAGGTTCCGGAGCTTGTGGTTGGATTCGGGCAGGACTTGATCGTTGAAATAGAGGGTGACCCCGGTCAGCAGCGCGCCAACGCACAGCACAGGAATGAGCAGTCTGCCCGGCCGGACGCCGCCCGCGGCCATCGCGGTGATCTCGCTGGCCGCCGTCAACTCCGCGAAGGTGTAGAGCACGGCGATGAGAACGGCCATCGGCAGGGTAAGCGCAACGGTGTGGGGTAGAGAGAGGAGCATGAACTCACCGATCACCTCCCAACCCAGGCCCTTGCCCACCAGCGACGAGAGTCGTTGCGCCACGGCGTTGAGGAAGAGGAGGCCGGTGAGCACGCCCAGCGAAAAGAGGAACGGCCCTACGTGAGACCGTATGAGGTATCGCGTGAGTATGCCCAACCTGCTCGCTCCGTTCGCCGATCGGCGGTACCATGGTCCGACCATATGTTTACCCCGAACCGGCGACGACGTTGCCCGCGTATGGCCCTGAGTTCCCCGCGCGTGGTACTCACGACCGTGGCCGGGGTGACGCTGGCATTCGGCGCGCCTTTGGCGGCGCAAACGCCCGACAGCGCAGCCACGCCGGCCGCCGATTCCGCTGCGTCCTCCACGGCAGGATTGGAGCCGGACGGGCTCAGGCTGCTCCTCACCGGCCGCACGGAGATCGGGGGGGAGTGGGCGCGGTACCGGCCTTGCGATCCCAACCTCCAGTTCGGGTGCAACCCCACTCTGCTTCCCCGCTTCCGTCCCGACGCCCAGTTCGGGGTGCGCCTTTCCGGTTCCGTGTTCGATCGCGTCAACGTGGACGTCGACTTCGACCAGACCCGAGAGTTCTCGGCCGCCAACAACATCAACATCTTCTACCAGGGCCAGTCGGATGAAGCGCTGCAGCGGCTCGAAGTGGGAGACGTCACCTTCCAGCTTCCCGACTCCCGGTTCCTGACCCAGGGAGTTCCGGCCGGCAACTTCGGGTTCCGGGCGCTGGCGCGCGCGGGGAAGCTGGACATCCAGGCCGTGTGGGCGCAGCAACGCGGAGACCTGTCGGCTACCGAGTTCCGGCTCGGAGAGCAGGCCGGCCGCTCCGCGTTCTTCCGGCAGGACACGTTGGTCGTCGACGACGCCGATTTCGTCCAAGGCCAGTTCTTCTTCCTTACCGACCCGGCTGAGCTCGGGGGCTTTCCCGACCTCGACATTCTCAACCTCACTCCCGTAGACGCCCCACCCGACCAAGCACCCGGCCCCAGCCCCATCCAGCTCTATCGGTTCGAGAACGATCCGGTCACGCGGCAGCAGGTGGAGGGCTACATCCAGGCCGACGCGCACCTGGTGTCGCGCGGGGACAGCGTCGGCGAGTCCGGGTGGTTCCGGTACCTGGAGCCGGGAGTGGACTACACGGTGCACTCCAGCGGACTCTGGGTCGTGCTCCGGAGTCCGCTGCGCGGGGACGAGATGCTCGGGGTGACCTACATCGCGGCCAACGGCGATACGGTGGGCGACTACAATCCGGAGCGCATCCACAACCGGGGTGGACGCCCCCGCCTGCGGCTGCTGCGCGCGTCCAGTCCCAACCACCAGCCCGGCCGGCCCACGTGGGACCTGGAGATGCACCAGGTCTATCGGATCACGGGGTCTCGGGGCGTGATCGAGCCCTCCGTGGAGGTCGACGTCTCGCTCGGCGAGCTCTCGGGCGGACGTACGTTCACTCGGCAGGCGGACGGAAGGGAGATCACGTTCTTGAGCCTCTTCGGCATCGACCGGGAGTCTCCCGTCGACCAGGTGGACGCCTCGGCCATCTTTACGCCCGCCGCCGAGACCGTCGTCGGCCAGCCCCCCGTCCAGGGGAGCTTCCTCGTGTTCCCCACGCTGCGGCCCTTCGCCCAGCCCCCTGCCAACCGGGCTCGGGGGCTCACCGGAGCACAGACGTCGGCCATTCTGGGAAGCGCCGCAAACCCCACCATCTACGACGACCCCGACCCGTTCGAGCGGCGCACCGGCGGGCTGTTCCAGATCCGCTTCGTCTATACCGTGGAGACGACGGCGCAGGACGGCGCTCTCTCCCTGGGCGCGTTCGGGATCCGGGACGGGAGCGAGCGGCTGTTTCTGGACAATCGCCCGCTCACCAGGGGAGTCGACTATCTGATCGACTACGACGTCGGCACGGTCACGCTCCTGAACGATGCGCGATTCGGCGCGGCGAGCCCCGACGCCCTGCTCCGCGCTTCGTGGGAACAAAAGACGGTGTTCGAGCTCGCGCCGACGTCGGTATTCGGGCTGAACGCCGTGTACGACCTCGGCGATCGGGGCTCGGTGAGCTTCCTGTCCATGGCCCAGAACGAGGAGTCGCTCGTACGCCGCCCCCAATTGGGCGTGGAGCCCCGCTCCGCGGTGGTCGGGGGACTGAGCGCCGATCTCCATCTGGGCGCGGAGTGGCTGGACGAGGCGTTGGCCAAGCTGCCGGGCGCCTCGGACGCGCCGGCCCATCTGGACGTGCGAGGGGAGGTGGCGGTGTCCATCCCCGATCCCAATACCCGCAAGGATGTCTTCCTCGACGACTTCGACGGCACGAACGACCTCAACCTCCCCCGCATCGCCGGCGAGTGGCAACTCGGAAGCGCGCCGACGTTCCTGGACGGAATGGACGGTGTGCTCACCGACGTACTGGATCCCCGCCGGGCGGCCGAGCTGACGTGGCAACATCGCTGGATCCAGGAGGGCGCACAGGGAGACAGCGTCGGGGTGTTCGAGGGATTCTTCCCGTCCGTCGACATCGATCGCCAGATCAACGTGACCGGTGGGCAGACGCGGGAGACCGGCCTACTTCTGCGACTGGGCCGGAGGGGCGAGGGACCCTTCGGAGAGGTGCGCTGGCGCTCCATGACGGCCGCCCTGAGCGCGACCGGCTTGGACCTCTCCCGAAGTGAATTCCTGGAGCTTTACGTTGCCGGTGGTGACGCGGCCGTGCTCTATCTGGATCTCGGCACCGTCAGCGAAGACGCGTTCTTCGTCGACGCGTCCGGATCCACGTCCGGTGTGCAGTCCGACGGCGACGTCTGGGGACTCGGCCTCCTGGATCAGGAAGCGGATCCGCGGGAAGGGGAGATCTGGTCGAACGCGCTCGACGGCATCGGAGTGTGGGGAGAGACGTGCGAGTCCACCTTGGGCGCCGTGTATCGCCTGGGCGACGTGCGGGCCAACTGCACGCGCGGCAACGGACGGGCCGATACCGAGGACCTGGACAACGACGGGACGCTGGATACGTCGGAGCGCTCCGTGCGCTTCGCCGTGCGACTGGACGGGACTTCGGCGTTTCTGGTCCGCGACCGGGCGGAGACCGAGACCCAGTTTCGCCTGTACCGGATTCCGCTGCGAGGGCCCGACGCGATCAACGTGCAGGGCCTGTTCGGCGAAGCGGACTGGCGGGGCATCAAGCACGTCCGGCTCACCCTCGCCAGCGCCGAGCCGACCGAGCTGATCTTGGCTCGCACACGCATCGTCGGGTCCCGGTGGGTCAACCGAGCGGGGGAGGGGGTCCTAGTCGGCTTGGGCGGCGACACCCTGGGCACGGGAGGTCGGGTCTCTGTCACATCCGTGAGTCGACTCACGCAGGGCGACGCGTACCAGCCGCCACCGGGCGTGGTCGAGGCCCTGGACGACGTGACTTCCACGTTCAGCGGCCAGGGGTTCGAGTTCAACGAGCAATCCCTGGGCATCCGCTACGAAGGCGTGGGGCCGGGAGAGCGAGCCGAGGTGTTCAACCGGTTTCCGCAGCGGCCCCGGAGCTTTCTCACGTATCGGCAGGCCCGCATTTGGGCGTTGGCCCGAGCGGGGGATTGGGGCACGACGGGTCCGTCCTGGTTCTTCCTCAAGGTGGGCTCCGATGGGAACAACTTCTACCTGCATCGGGTGCGGCTTCCGCAGACTTCGGGCGGCGAGAACGGAAACGTCCAGCCCTCGGACTGGCTTCCCGAAATTGTGGTCGACTTCGAGGAATGGCTCGTCCTGAGACGCCGTGCCGAGGAGTTGTTCGTCGTGGACCCGCCCGATGTCGGTGACCCACCTCGCACGGTCTGGAACGCAGACTCCACCTACGCGGTGGTCCTGCAGGACCGCGCCCGCGCGCCTACCCTGGCAGCGGTCCGTGAGATCTCGATGGGAGTACACAACACCGGCGGCAGCCTCACCGGCGGAGAGGTGTGGGTCGACGAGCTGCGACTCTCCGGCGCCGTGCGGGATCCCGGAGCGGCCGCCTTCCTGGACATCGACCTGGGAAACGACGTGCTGAGCAGCCGGTTCACGCTGACCAGGCAGAGCGCGTTGTTCCGACAGCTACGAGAGGACCCGGCGTACCTGGCTGATCGCCGCGCGGAGTGGTCTTCGACCTTGCAGCTCGGACGTCTGCTACCCACGGGATGGCGCCTCGAGGCTCCCATGACGGTTTCCTACGTGGGAACCGATGAAGCGCCTCTCCTGCTCCGGGGAACGGACATCCGCACCGAGCGCCTCTCCGACCTCCGGCAGACCGGGGCGTCGTCCACGCGCGTGACGCTGGGGCTTCGCCGCAGTCCCGCGGCCGAAGGGTCCGAGTCCGTGCTGGACGGGCTCAATGCCAACCTGTCATATGTGCGCGGCGCGCAGACCACCATCACCACCGAGGGTCAGCAGAACGGGTTCGACGTGCGGGTGGCCTACGTGGCGACGCCCCGGCCCCGGGAGATACCCGCAGTGCCCGGTTTCCTGCTGCGCGGACTGACGGGTCTGCTGCCCAACGCGTGGATCACACGTCTGCAACAGGAGCGCGTGCGGTGGACGCCGGAGCGGTTCTCGATTCGTACCGGCTATTCGGAATTCGAGCGCTCGGTGTCGCGCTTCGATCGCATTCTGACTCAGCCTTCCGAGCCTCTGGTCGTGCCCGTGAGTTCCCCTCGTCGAGGGTTGGAGACGTCCGGCGACGTCCGGTTCCGGCCGCTGCCCGAAATGGTCGCGGAAGTCAGCTTCAGCTCGGTGCGGGACCTCCTGGCCGCGGACCAGGTTGCCGCAGACCCCCGCTTCAGGGGATTGCTCGAACGCCAACGCTTCGATCCCGGGCCCCTGGACCTGGGTTGGGAAACCCGCCGCACGCTCAGAACCCGCGTCGAAGTGCGACCCGCGGTCGGAGACTGGCTCACCGGGAGGGCAGGGCTCTCCACCCAGTACGGATCCGACCGCAACGCGACGTTCATTCGTGAGACCGTGGTGGGTGCCGACACCCTGCTGGAGCTGACCCGCAATCTCACGGGTGGCCGGACGCTGGAGGGCGAGCTTCGGTTGGACGCGGCGGCGTTGGTCGGCTCCGACGCGCCGCCCCAGGAAGTATCCGGAAGCGGCTGGAGAGCCGTCGTGGGCAGCCTGCGTCCGTTGACCGTGGCGTGGTCGGACGGGTTGGGCGCGCGGTTCACCCGCGGCGCCGTGGATCCCGGACTGGGCTATCAACTGGGTCTACGGACCTTGCAAGGCTTCCGCGTGATGGACGGCGATACCGCGGCCATGATGACCGACCGAAGCATGGTGCGGCTGGGAAGCGGTTTCCGAGTGCCGGGCTTCGTGACCGTGGACGCGGCCTTCGCCCGGACCCGGCTCAACGCGCTGGACCGCCGGTCCGACCGGACGGGCCTGGACCGGACGTGGCCGGACGTGCGGGTGCGGCTGGAGCGGGTGCCCCTGCCGAGCTTCGTGGCCGCCGCGGTCGAGCGGATCGGGGCCTCCGCAGGAGTGCTCCGCACCGTGACGGAGAGCGCGTTCGGCGGGGCGGCGGACCAACGACGGGTCCGCGATGACCGGCGGGTGCCCGTGGACGTGGCCGTGGATTGGCAGGGGGGCCTGAGCACGACGTACCGGGCAACGTTCCGCGACGGAACGGTCACCGACCCGACTGGAGAAACCCGCGCGGACGGCAGAGTCCACAACCTCTCGCTGGTCACGTCGGTGCGGCCCGCCTGGATCTTCTCACGTCTGGACGGTCCCCTGCGGATCGCGCTACGCTACGCCTATGCCCAGGAGGTGGAGTGCCGCCTGACGGCCGAGGGCGAGCGGTGCGTGCCGTTCGTGGATCAGCTCAACCGCTCGGTCAACTTGACCGTCGACTCGCGCGTCTCCCAGGCAGACGTGGGCGTGCAGGTGAGCTACGTCGATCGCCAGTCGTACATCGGGCAACGCATCGGGTCCAGCCAGTTCCAGCTCCTCCTATTCGGCAGATTCCAGCTCGCCGCGACCGTTCTCGGATCGTCCTAATGGAATAGTTGCCCGACGCGCGTCGGCTCTCCCCCACCGCCATCCCCCCGCCCCGGCTACGGCGCTTTCCTCCGGGCATGTCGACATCAGAGACACGGACCCTTGCCCGCTCGGGCGCGGTGCTGCTGGCCGCGAGCCTGCTTCGCTGGGGGTTCGTGTGGAGCACCCCGGACACGCCCGTGGTGCCGCGGGCGGAAGACGCGCTCCCGGGTGTGATGAGCATGAACGACAGCGCCCTGGCCAGGGAGCGGCGCAAGCGTCGCCCCCTCGAGCCCGGGGAGCGGATCGACCTCAACCGGGCGGACTCGCTGGACCTTCAACGTCTTCCCCGCGTCGGGCCGCGCATGGCCGAACGGATTCTTTCCCGGCGGGCCGAGATCGGCCGTTTCACGACGTGGGACGACCTGGACGCGGTGTCCGGGATCGGCTCCGCGACCCTGGAGAGGCTGAAGCCCCATCTCGTGCCCCTGGGAGCGTCCGGCGGTCCGGTGCCGGCGGAAGTGGAAAAAGAGCGTAGCATCCGGAACCGAAGGACTCTCGTCCCCATCAATTCCGCCGGTGCCGAGGACCTGGTCGGGCTTCCCGGAATTGGTCCCGCCCTGGCGGACCGGATCGTGCTGTTCCGAAGGGAACATGGGGCTTTTTCCAGTATCGAAGACCTCGTCGAAGTGCCGGGAATCGGGGCGAAAACCATGGGGCGGCTGCGGGGGCACGTCACCGTGCGTCGGTAAGCCGACGCCCCCCGGGCGGTGGCACCATTCGTGCTCAAGTTGGGCCCGTCGCAATGCGCTCAATGACCTGAAGGACCGGGAATGCAGGCAACCAAAGTGGGCGGTCAGCGGTTGGGGGACATCCTCGTGCGTGAGGGTCTCGTAACCGAGGAGCAGCTCAAAGAAGGCCTCAACGAATCGCGGGGGACCGGTACGCGACTGGGCTACCAATTGGTGCGGCTCGGCCACGTCGGCGAGGCCGATCTCATGCGGGTTTTGGCCACGCACTATCGGGTCCCGGCGGTCGATCTTTCCAAGATCGAGGTGGATGAGAAGATCCTCAAGCTCATCCCCTCCCAAATGGCCACGAAGCACCAGATCATCCCGCTTCGCAGGGTTGGACGTCGCCTGACCGTGGCCATGACCGACCCGTCCGACCTGGGCGCCATCGACGACCTCAAGTTCCTCACCAGCCTCGAGATCGAGCCGGTCATCGCGGGCGAGCTGACGCTGCGCGAAAAGCTGGAGCGCTACTACAACGTCGAAGACGAGCCGGTCGGCGATTTTCTGTCCGAGTTCATGGACGACGAGGACCTCGAGTTCGTCGAGGACGACGAAGACGAGGACATGTCCGTCGCGGCCCTGCAGGCCCAGGTGGACCAAGCCCCGGTCGTCAAGTTCATCAACGGCCTGCTCACGGACGCCGTGCGCAAGGGCGTCTCGGACATTCACATCGAGCCCTATGAGAAGGAGATCCGGGTCCGGTACCGGATCGACGGCGCGCTGGTGGAGGTCATGAAGCCTCCCATGAAGATGCGGGCAGCCCTGACCTCTCGGATCAAGATCCTCTCCGACCTCAACATCGCCGAGCGCCGCGTGCCCCAGGACGGGCGCATCAAGCTCCGGATGAAGAAGCGGGTGGTGGATTTCCGCGTTTCCACGCTGCCCGTGATCTTCGGCGAGAAGATCGTGCTCCGCATTCTGGACAAGGGCAACCTGACGTTCGACCTGAGCTCGTTCGGGTTCGAGCCCAAGGCCGAGCAGGACTTCATGGGCGCGATCATGAATCCGTACGGGATGGTGTTGGTCACCGGGCCCACGGGTTCGGGAAAGACCACCACCCTCTACTCCGCTCTGTCGAAGGTGAACACCGAAGAGGTGAACATCATGACGGCGGAAGATCCGGTGGAGTACAATCTACATGGGATCAATCAGGTGTTGGTCCGGGCGGATATCGGACTCGACTTCGCAGCCGCCCTGCGGGCGTTCCTGCGCCAGGATCCCAACATCGTCATGGTCGGTGAGATCCGTGACATCGAGACCGGCAGCATTGCGATCAAGGCTGCGCTCACGGGTCACCTGGTGCTGTCCACCCTGCACACCAACGACGCGCCCTCGACGGTTACCCGACTCATCGACATGGGGTTGGAGCCGTTCAACGTGGCCGCAGCCCTGAACCTCGTCACCGCCCAACGACTGGTTCGGCGCATCTGCTCCAAGTGCAAGGTCGAGGCAACCTACAACATGGACGAGCTCAGGAGCGCCGGAATCCCGGACGACTACCTCCAGCGCGTCACGTTCTACAAGGGCGAGGGCTGTGATCAGTGCGGCGACACCGGCTATCGCGGCCGGCAGGGGCTGTACGAGGTCATGCTCATCACGTCTACCCTCCGCAAGCTGATCATGCAGGAGTCCGGCACCGACGAGCTGCGGGAAGCCGCTACTGCCCAGGGCATGCTCACGCTGCGCTCCGACGGCCTCAAGAAGCTGGAGCGCGGCATCACCACCGTCGAAGAAATCATCAAGGAAACGGCCGTCGTCACCTGACGCGGCCTCGCACGCGGGAAACAAGCGAATGAACCAAGAAGCGAGGAGCGACCTGAACCTGCGGGTCCTGCTGGAGGAGCTGATCCGGAGAAAGGGGTCCGACCTTCACATCACCGTGGGGGAGCGGCCCATGATCCGGGTCGACGGCGACTTGATGCCGTCCGCGGTGGACCAAGTGCTGGCACCGAAGGACACGTTGTCTCTCGCCTATTCGATCCTCACGGAGGCGCAGAAGAAGCGCTTCGAGATCGAGGACGAGCTGGACTTCTCGTTTGGTGTGCAAAATCTCTCCCGCTTCCGCGGAAACTGCTATAAGCAGCGGGGGTGCGTCGCGTTGGCCATCCGCCAGATTCCTTACGAGATCAAGTCCGTGCAGTCCCTGGGCCTCCCTCCGATCGTCAGCTCCTTTGCCGATCGTCCGCGGGGTCTCGTGTTGGTGACCGGCCCCACCGGGTCCGGGAAGTCCACCACGCTCGCCGCCCTCGTCGACAAGATCAACCGGGAGCGCAAGGGCCACATCATCACCATCGAAGATCCCATCGAGTTCATCCACCGGCACCAACGCTGTGTGGTGAATCAGCGTGAGGTGGGAACCGACACGAAGTCGTTCGCCGCAGGTCTCAAGTATGCCCTTCGTCAGGATCCCGACGTGATCCTCATCGGTGAGATGCGGGACCTGGAGACCATGGCGGCGGCGCTGACCATTGCCGAGACCGGACACCTGGTGCTGGCCACCTTGCACACCAACTCCGCGGCCGAGTCCATCAACCGGATCATCGACGCGTATCCCGGACACCAGCAGGCGCAGATCCGCGCCCAGCTCGCGTTCGTGCTGGAGGGCGTCGTGACCCAGACCCTGATCCCGAAAGCCAGGGGCACCGGCCGCGTCTGCGCGTCGGAGGTCATGGTGTGCACGCCCGCCATTCGGGCCTGCATCCGGGACGAGAAGGTGCACCAGATCTACTCGCTCCTGCAGGCCGGTAAGAAGCACGGCATGCAGACCATGAACGACTCGCTCTCCGTGCTCTACATGAAGGGCGACGTCTTGCTCGAAGAGGCCCTGCGCAGATCGCAGGATCCGGCCGAGCTGCTCCGGGCGGTGGGGGAACCCGTCCCGTCTGGAATGGAGATTGCCAACTAGTGGAGTGTCGAGTGGTTACGGCGGTCGGCCGTCTTGACAAATAACGTGAGCCGTCAGGTGTAAGTCTATGCCAACCTTTGCTTTCAGCGCTCGCCCATTGGCGGGCGGAGACATCCAGACCGGAGAAGTCGATCTTCCTTCCAAGGAAGATGTGCTCTCTTATCTGCACAAGCAGAAGATGATTCCGGTCGCGGTCCGCGAGAAGCAGAGCGGGATCAGTATCCAGTTCGGGACCGGCGTGAAGGTCCGCGACATCGTGATCTTCACCCGCCAATTCGCGACCATGATCAACTCCGGTCTTCCGCTCGTCCAGAGCCTGGACATCCTGGCGGAGCAGACCGAGAAGGAGGGCCTTCGCAAGGTCATCCGCGAAGTGCTCTACGACGTGGAGTCGGGACACACGCTCGCGGACGCGATGCGGAAGCACCCGAAGATCTTCTCGGATCTGTACGTGAACATGGTGGCTGCCGGTGAGGCGGGCGGTATCCTGGATACCATCCTGCTGCGTCTGGCCGCGTTCCTCGAGAAGAACGACGCGCTCCGCCGCAAGATCAAGGGCGCGATGGTATACCCGGCCGTGATCATGTTCGTGGCCGTGGCTGCCATCGCCATCCTGCTCTACTTCGTGATTCCGACGTTCCAGAGCATGTTCGAAGCGGCCGGTGTGCCGTTGCCGCTCCCCACGCGGATCGTGCTCCAGTTGTCGGTGTTCATCCAGGCGTACTGGTGGGCCGTATTCGCCGGGATCATCGCCGCATTGGTCGCGCTGAGACAAGCGTACAAGACCGACGGCGGGCGATTGGCCATCGACAAGACCATGCTGCGATTGCCCATCTTGGGCGACCTGCAGCGCAAGGCCGCGATCGCGCGCTTCACGCGCACGCTGGGCACGCTGGTCTCGTCCGGTGTGTCGATCCTGGAGGGTCTGGAGATCACAGCCAAGACCTCCGGCAACCGGGTCATCCACGATGCGGTCATGGAGTCCCGCACCTCCATCGCCGGGGGTGAGACCATTGCCGGTCCGCTGCGCGAGTCGGGGGTGTTTCCGCCCATGGTCGTGCAGATGATCCACGTGGGCGAGCAGACCGGCGGACTGGACGACATGCTGTCCAAGATCGCCGACTTCTACGACGAAGAGGTCGACGCCGCAGTGGAGGTGCTCCTGTCTGCGATGGAGCCCGTCATGATCATCTTCCTGGGCATCGTGGTCGGCGGAATGATCGTCGCCATGTACCTGCCGATCTTCGACATGATCAACGCGGTGCAGTAACGACCGCTCGGTCGAGCAGGACGAACGAGAAAACGCCCCGGGGCCGCGAGGTCCCGGGGCGTTTTTCTTGGGGGGGATGAAACAGGCGTTGATCCTGAGCGCGGTCGACGCACCGTTCCATGAAATGCTTTTCGGTCTCCTCTTGACCATCAGGAGGAAGATGCGGTACGTTCCTCCTGATTTTCAGGGGGAGCCGCCGACCCAGAGGCAGCGATGGGTAAGACAGACCAACATATGATCCAGGGCACCCTGGATATGCTCATCTTGAAGGTGCTTGATCTGGAGCCTCTGCACGGGTGGGGCATTACCGAGCGAATCCAGCAGATTTCCGAAGACTGCCTTCGGGTGAACCAGGGCTCGCTCTATACCGCGCTGACGCGGATGACGCGTGAAGGCTGGATCCGGTCCGAGTGGCGGACGACCGTAAACAACCGACGCGCCCGCTACTACGGACTGACACCGGCCGGGGCACGGAGACTGGGCTCCGAGCGTGAGCGCTGGGTGCGGTTGTCCGGTGCGGTGGACCGGATCTTGGCCACCACCTGACAATGTGGCGTTTCGCGCGAGGGCTGTGGTTTCGGCTCCAGGCTCTCTTGGAGTCCAGGCGCATGGACGCCGAGTTCGACGAGGAGGTGCAGTTTCACCTCGACCGCGCCACCCAGCAGTACATGGGTCAGGGCCTCGATCCGTCGGCTGCGCGGCGGCAGGCTCTCCTCGACTTCGGTGGCGTCGAACGCTTTCGAGAGGCTACACGAGAAGCGCGGGGTGTCCGTCCACTGGAGGTCGTGGCCGCGGAGCTTCGGACTGCCATCCGTGCTTTGGCCCGCACTCCGGTGTTTACGATCGTCGCAGTGGCCACCCTCGCGATCGGGATTGGAGCCGGCACTACCATGTTCAGTGTCGTTCGGGCGCTGAGCATTCGACCCCTCCCGTTCAGCCACGGCGACAGGCTCGTGTGGATATCCAACGGAGAGTGGGGCCGTGGCCAGCGTCTCTCCGAGCTCAGCGTCCAGGTTTCCCACCTGGAGGATCTGCGAACACAGAGTCGGACGCTGGAGGATGTGGCCGGATACTACCTCTTCGACCGCGCCGGGGATCACACGCTGCAGGCGGGAGCGGTACCTGAACGCGTATCCCAGCTTCGTATCACCCAGAACTTCTTAGCTGTGTTGGGCGTTGCCGTGGCCCACGGACGAGCCTTCTCGGAGGAGGAGGCATCGGGCAATGGTCCCCGGACTCTAATCCTCACCGATGGCTTTTGGCGGCGGCGCTTCGGCGGAGCCCACGACATCGTGGGACGAATCCTCACGATAGACGGCGAGCCGGCCACGGTGGTGGGTGTCCTTCCACGTACCTTCGATTTCGCCAGCATCTTTGCACCGGGCCAGCCGGTGGATTTCCTCGTGCCGTTTCCCCTCACCGAGGAAACGGATCGTCAAGGCAACACGCTCGCGCTGGTCGGTCTCCTGGCTCCGGACGCTTCCGTGACGGCAGCCCAAGGTGAAGTGACCGAGATCGCGGAACGAGCCTATGTCGAGACCCGAAACGACTTCACCCCCTGGGTTCAGCCGATTCGGGATCGTGTGACCGGCAACGCCAAAACAGCGCTCATGCTTTTGTCCGTGGCGGTGATGCTGGTGATGCTCATCGTCTGCGTGAACATGTCCAGCCTGCTCTTGGCGCGGGGTGCGACCCGGGAACGGGAGATGGCGGTCCGTGCGGCTTTGGGAGCGCAAAAGGGACGGCTACTGGCCTCCGTGTTCGCCGAAAGCATGGTGTTGTCTACGCTCGGCGGAACCTTGGGGCTCGCGCTCGCGGTTCTGGTCACGCGAGTCATCTCCGGCCTCTCTATCGATGTCGCCCTGTTGAACCGAGTGTCGGTAGATGGTCACGCCTTGATCTTCTGCCTGGCGTCGGCGGTCGCGGTCACCCTCGTCGTCGGAACGCTTCCGGCGTTTCGCGTCTCGTCGGTGCGTCCGGGGCTCGCTCTTGCGGGAGGTTTCAGATCGATGACAGCCGGCCCCGCGGCAGGGTCGCTTCGCACGTTGCTGGTTGGAGCGGAAGTGGCGCTTGCCTGCCTTCTCTTGATCGGCGCGGGACTTCTGGTCCGAAGTGTCTGGGCGCTCTCGGCCACTGACCTGGGGTTCCAGCCTCGAGGTGCGGTATCGCTTCGTATCGATGCGGCTTTCGACCTCGGTTCCCGAGCAGCGCGCCTGGCCCATTTCGACGATGTGCTGCGCACTGCGCGGTCCACACCAGAGGTGGAAATGGCCGCACTCACGGACGTGCTACCCGTCAGATTCAATCGCAGATGGTGTCTACGGGCGGCCGAGCGGGCGGACGACCGCAACGTTCCTTGCCGCAACGCCTACGTGCGGCTCGTCAGTGAGCAGTATCTGGGAACCATGGGGATCGAGTTGATTTCCGGGCGAGCGTTCACCGTGGCGGATGACGATACCGCACGACCGGTGGTACTGATCAACGACGTGCTCTCCCGCACCCTGTGGCCCGGGGGAGAGGCCGTCGGGAAATTCGTACGCGTCGATGGTGAGGACCGGGAGGTCGTGGGGGTCACCAAGGGCATGCGCCACCTCACGCCCGAACAGGCTCCGGGCCCGGAGATCTTTTTTCCCCTTAGGCAGATGGACCGAAGAGGTGCTTTGCATCTCATAGTCCGAGGCCAACCCTACGACCGTCTCCTCGAAGGTCTCAGGGATCGGCTGGGATCCCGCTATCCGGACTTGCCGCTCAACCGATCGCGCGTGCTGGAAAACCTCGTCGGGGCGGCCAGCTCCTCACGGCGGGCCTTGGCTACTCTCCTCGTCGGCTTTGCCGGGTTCGCGACCCTGTTGGCGATACTCGGCATCTACGGGGTGATTTCCTACTCGGTCACACGTCGTCGCAAAGAAATGGGTGTGCGGCTGGCGCTGGGCGCGCTACCCGGTGCCTTGATGCGGGGGATCGTGCGGGATACCGGCATGATCGTCGTAGCCGGACTCGCGGTGGGAATGGTGGTCGCATGGCCCCTACGCCGTCTCATGCGGGGATTACTGTATGGCGTGGGTCCCTCCGACCCCGTGACCTTTGTGGTCGTGCCCTTGGGATTGCTCGCAGTAGCGCTGGTCGCGGGCTTCATTCCGGCTCGGCGTGCGGCGCGAGTGAACCCCGTCGAGGCCTTCAACGCGGATGGCTGACCTGCCGAGCCAGCCGCCTCAGCTCTGACGAAGGGTCTTCCCGGACTTCCTCCACCGCGTCCCGCACCGCCGGATCGTCCACTTCCTTCGCGATCTGGAGGACCGCTTTACGCACGGAGGGGGCCGGATCCCGGAGGCCGCGCACGAGGGCGGTAGACCCCGCTTCGGACATGACGGCGAGCGCGCGTAGAGTCTGAAGTCTGAGACCCGGATCCGGGGAGCGGGACAGAACACCGTGGAGGCGCTCGACCGTGCCGGCGCGACGCGCGCGCCCTCGAGCCCCCGACCGTACGTCTTCCGGCTGATCCGACCAGGTGTCGATGAACCGGGTCAGGCTCTGGGGAGTCTCTGCCTCCAAGAGCGCCAGCAGGAGGCCGATCCGAACGTCGGGGACGGGGTCGGAAGCGAGCCTACGAACGTATTTTCGCCTCGGGCCATTGTCTTTGCGGGCCAGGACGTGCGCCACGCGCATGCGCACACGTGCCGAAGGGTCTTGGGTGATCTGCGACAGGAAGTCGTCGTCCAGGTGGTCTTCGATTCCCGGCATGGCGTTCACGGCGGCCAGACGGGTGGCTTCGTCCGGGTTCAGCGCCAACCCCTTCAACAGGGCCGAGGCCGCCTCGGGGGGGGCGACCTGCACGATTGCCTCGATGGCAGCGGACCGAAGGCCGGCGTCCTCCGACCTCGTCCATTCGCGGAGCAGCTCGGCGTGGGTCGGATCACCCATGCACCGGAGCGCGCGTGCCCATACGGCGGCCTCGCGCGGGTCCGCCAGTCCTTCCAGCTCGTTGAGCAGAGCCTGACCGCGGCCGCGATTCGCGTTCGTCAGCGCTTCCACGGCTGCCGCCAAGACGGGCCCCTCGCCCGTCACAGCCGCCTGCACGAACACACGGTTCCACTCCGGCTCGGCGATCTTGGCGAGCAACGTCAACGCCGTGGCTTGGACGCCGGAGACGGGATCTGCGGCCGCGCGTCGCACCGCCGCGCGGACTTCTTCCCGGTCCAACGTTCCCGCCAGAGCGTGGAGCGCGGCCATTCGCACCGCGGGGTCGGGATCCGCGAGCACGATCGCGGTCAGGTCGCTCAGATACGGCGACGGGCCCAGCGATCCCAGTGCGGTCACCGCTTGCTGCCGCTGTTCGGCACTGCCCTGTCGAAGCTGTTCCGCGAACCGGTCGCGAAGATGACCCAACGAAAGGCCGTCCAACCCCAGGGAGCTCGGCACGCCGAGGCCATCGCGGAAACGCGCTCGGATGGAGGGATCCTCTGCGGCGAGGATACGCTCGACCCTGGACGAGATCCGGTCGTCTCGGAGTGCGGACAGGATGTGGTGTCCGGTCGCAGGCTCGTCGAGGAGGCCCATGCCCACGAGCGCGTGGGCCCGCACGTCCCAATCCTGCGCACCTTCGTAGAGCTGCATGAGCATGTCGAAGGCGCCGCTCTCCGCCAGCCGCCCGAACGCGAGGGCGAGCCGACCGCGGACGAACGCGTTGGCATCGTCCAAACAGGCTCTCAACGCGCGCTCCGCCGCGGGTCCTCCGAGGGCGGCCGTCGAATTGATTGCGGCGGCCCTGACACGAGGGTCCGGATCGGAGAGTAACGAAGCCAGCGCGGGCAACACGTCGCCCGCCGGGATCTTCCGGAGCGCCCCGGCCGCCGCGGCCCGCACCGATGGATGGGGATCTCGGGCCAGGTCGTGCAGCACGTCGACGGCTTCGGGTGAGTGGGATTTCCCCAGGGCCCAGCACAGCGCCAGCCGGCCCTCCACGGCCTCGGACGTTCCAATCACCTGAACGATCGTCCGCACCGGGAAGCCGGCGATGACGCTCGTGATGACTTCGCGCAGCTCGTAGTCGGGCGTGTTCACGCACGCCGCCAATACGGTGATCGCGGCCTCGGGAGCCGCGCTGCCGATGGCCTCGGCGGCATACCTCCGCACCCTCGCGTCCGCGTCTCCGAGGAGAGGCACCAGCCGGTCGAGCCACCGCTCCGTCGCGCGGGTCTTGGCGCTTCGTACCGCGGCCAGTCGCACCTCGGGAGCCGGGTCGTCCAGGGCGTCCCGGATCAGCTCTTCGACCTCTTGAGTGGCCGAGTGCCGGAGCGCGCCGATCACGGCGGCGCGCGCATCGGCGGTCCCCGTCCGGAACAGCTCCACCAGCATCGGGCGATGTCCGGCCGTTCGCGCTCCGTCCAGGTGGGCGATGGCGCGGATGGCCGCGCTGCGGACCGTGGCTTCGGAGTCGACGAGGCAGGGGACCAGTCGATCGAACGCGTCGGGAGGGTTCAAGTCCGAGACGGCTTCGACCGCCCGCACCCGGACGGGCCATTCCGCATCGGTGAGCAGGGGAACGAGGTGTTCCGCCGAACGGGGCGATCCGACTTGGGCCACCACCTGACAGACCCGGGCACGAACGCGGAAGTCGTCGTGGGTCAGGCCCCGCAGCACCGCGTCCAACGCCCCGGCTCGTCCGAAGTTGGCCAACGCGGCAAACACCGGCCCGGTGTCCTTGGGGTCCACCACCTGCAACTCGCCAAGAAGGCGATCGAACACCCCGAGCCTCTCCAAGGCGCGGGCCGCCTCCGCCCGAACCAGCTCGGACTCGTCTTCGAGAGCCGCTTCCAACGCCCCGGTCTCGCTGGGGCGCAGGTGCTCGATGGCCTCGACCGCCCGCAGGCGGGTCCAGTGGTCGCTCGACGAAAGGAGAAACACCAACTCGTCCATCACCGACGCGTCGCCGATGAGTCCCAGTGCCCGCGCACCTTCGGCCCGGACGGGCGGAACCGGGTCGTGCATGGCGAGCTGCGTGAGCGCGGCGACGGCCCTCCGGTCGCGCAAACATCCCAAGGCCTCCGCAGCCGAGAGTCTGACCTGCTCGGAGGGATCAGACAGGCGCTGCATCAGCGGCGACGTAGCCGCGGTGTCACCGAGCCTGCCCAGGATCTGACAGCACCACACCCGGCGATTCACGGTAGCCTCGGGAGACAGTCCGTCCAGAAGGGCCGGCAGCGCGTCCGAGCCGAAGAGCAGGAGTGCCTCCGCTACCCTGGGCGAGGCCCAGTCGTCCGGTACGTCCAGCTCCCGGATGAGGAGCGGGATGGCCTCACGGCCGTCCATGGCGGCGAGCGCGCGCGCGGCTTCGCGTCGAACGGTGCTCGCGTCCTCCTGAGGATCCCGCATCCGCGTCACCAGGTCGGGGATGGCTTCGTGAATCTGAAGGTGACCCAGCGCCCTGGCCGCCTGCACTCGTTTCGACCAGCTCTTGGACGAACGAAGCTCTTCCCGTAGCTGATCGGCCAGGCCCACGCGTACGCAGAGATCTCTGAGCCCATCGTTGCCGACATCGCCGCCTTCGGCGATCAGGTCACGGATCGCGAGCTCCACCGCTCGGTCGTCGTGGAGCTCGGTGAGCTGGTGGAGGAGTCGGTCCACCCTTCCGTAGTCGTCGGGCCGGTGCTTGGCCAGCACCAACTGGGCACGCTTTACCCTTCGTCGCAGCCGAGACAGCAACCAGGTCCGCACGCCCTGCCGGGCCATCACGACCACGAGCGCCAGTGCGACGAGTAGGAACAGTCCGAACGCGGCGCGGAGCGCGATATCAACCAACGAAAACACTAGGCTAGCCCTTGAGCTGCTCGACCGAGCGGATCAGCTCCGCCGGTGGGACTTGGCCCTTGGTCAGGTACAGCGATCCGCCCATCTCCGCGGCCCAGAACCGGTCGGCCTCTGACGAGCGTCGGGTGTAGAAGACCACCGCGATGTCCTGGTGCGATCCTTCACCGCGCAGTCGCCGGCAGATCTCGTAGCCCGTCAACTCGGGGAGGTCCACGTCCACGATGACGACGTCCGGCCTGTCCCGTTCGGTCTCCGTGATCAGTTGGGTGCCGCTCGCGACTGCCCGAGCGTCGTGCCCACGGGCGTTCGACGATTCCACCAGCGCAACGCCCAACTGCGGATCCGCGTCCGCAAAAACCAGCTTGAGTCCCATGGTCAGACGGCAGCCGGGGCGGTGTTGAAGCCCTTCCGCGAGAACTTGTCCCAGCTCGTGCGCCCACGGAGGAAATCCCAAAGGCCACGGAGCTGCCACGCAATGAGGTACTGGCGGTACCCGATGTTGGAGAGAAACGACGTCCACACCATGAGCGCCAGCGTGCGTGATCCCCGGTAGTCGACCAATGGGCAGTCGCTCGTCGTGTGATCGAGCGACATGCGCCGGACCGCGATGTGAACGGACCCGGCAGACAGCGCCAGGTTGAACGCGAGCGCGAACATCACGAACGCGATCAGCGCCTCCCAGCTCAGGATGCCGAGGTACGCGGAGAGCGGCAGGATTATGTATCCCAACGTCTCCACGATCGGAGCGAGCGCTTCGTAGAACAGTTGATACGGGAGCGCAAACAGTCCCACCCGCCCGAAGCGGCGCCGGAACAACATCCTGCGGTGGAGTCTGAGCACCTCCCATAGCCCCCGGTACCAACGGTTCCGCTGTTTCCCCAGATGTGTCCACACTTCCGGGGCTTCGGTCCAAGCCAAGGGCAGGGGCATACAGAGCGTGCGCACGCGCGCGTCTCGGTCACGGAAGTACCGATGGAGGCGCACGATGATCTCCATGTCCTCGCACACGGTTTCCGCTTCGGGGCCGCAGTACTCCCGCCCGACGCGGGACTGCATGCGGCGGGTGAGAAACCCGCCGACGGAGATCAGCGCTGCACGCTGGAAGAGCGCGAACACTCCGGACAGGATGAGCAACGAGTCGTGTGCTGCGAGCGGAGTCCGCGCCTGCGTGAACGACCGGAGGTATTCGATTACTTGGAATCGGGCGATCCACGGTTGTGGGAATCGCACGCTGCGGAGCCGAGATCCCTCGACCGTACTTCCGTTGGTCAGCGCTACCTGGGCGCCGCAGGCCAAGACACCGTTGGGATCGTCCAGGACCGCGTCCATGACCCGTCGTACCGAGTCCGGGCGTAGGAGCGAATCGGCGTCCATCGTCGCAACGTAGGCGCCGCGAGATCCGTTGAGGCCGGCGTTGATGGCGTCCGCTTTTCCACCGTTTTCTTTGTCGATGAGGACCAGGCGCTCGACGTGGTCGGGCAATGCCGAGCGCGACTCGTAAAATCCACGTACCGGCGCGGTAGCGAGGTGGGCGTCATAGTCGATGGCAGTCCGCTCCATGAGGAACGCGTCTCGCACCGTCCGGACCGTCGAGTCGGACGACCCGTCGTTCACGACCACGATCTCCAGTCGCGGATAGGAGAGCTGCAGAAGCGACCGGACGTTGTCGACGATCGTGACTTCCTCGCAGTACGCCGGCACGAGCAGCGAGACCAGCGGATAGATATGGTCAGTGCGCTCGTCCCCGTCCTCTCCTCCGAAAAGGCGGTCCCGGAGAAGCTGCCGGCGAACCTGTCGAGCGCTCTCGAACAGGAGGGATGAGTTGACCGCCATGTACACGAGGAAGTACCCCACGATGACGAGGTCCGCCATCAACAACACACGAACGATCGTTCCCTCCAACGTTTCCCCAAGTCCTACGGATCCTACCGGTCCCCCGAGCTGACCTCCCGCATGCGTTCTAGCTGCAGATGCGGTGAGGCGTGCGCGCAACAGAAGGAATTATCGTGCCATGCCAGAGGCAGAGCTCGTTCACCGGCAACGGGTTGGCGGGTGGGGCTGCGGCCTTGCCAGGGGATTTCGCCAACGCCAGAAAGGCCTGTTCGCGGATGAGCTGCGGATGGTGTCGGCGGGGCGGGGGAGGCTTCTTCGCCGGTCCGGGCTTGCTTGGGGCCGGTTGGAGCCACGGACAGGTTGCCCACACCTGCCGAGGGGCGGGCAGAAATGTTCGTGTGATCGTGCGGTGGGGTCGGGGGCGAGCGCGTCTCTCCGGAGTCGTGCCGCGGAGCGCTCTGCAACCGAGCGGCATTTTTCCCCGTAGGCGGTGGGAGGCCCGTGGGCGATGATCGGATCCCGTCGGGATTCGGATAGACCGGGGATCGAGCGGAGGAGAGGAGGGCGGGTGGGTGTCGGCACCGCGATCGAGCACGCTGAAGTCGAAACGCTGACCGGAGGCGTTTTTCGGCACCGGCGGTCCCAAAGCGCTTTGGTCCTTTCGTTGATCCTCTGGCTGACACCGCTTTCCGCCGAGTCCCAGGATTCGGGGTTGGGCCACTGCCGTCCGGTCTCAGCCGTCCCCCCGTTGGATCAGCCGTTCTTGGAAGAAGTTGTCGGAAAGCTGACCGGACACATCCCGTTCATGGATCCTTCCCGGCAGACGAGCACGAGGCTCGCGGGTCGAGCCACGAAATCCGAGCGGAGGGTCAGCGCGGATCTTTTGGTCGGCCTCCTCGGAGACGCTTCGATCGAAGCTCAGGCGCGAACGTATCGAAGAGGAAACTTCCTCTGGCTCCTGGATCTGCTGTTCAGCCCCTACATCGGCGCCAACGTCTACGCGTTGATCGAGGCGACGACGGAGAGCGACGAATACGTCGTTCTCGGAGCTCACTACGATGCAGTGTCCGGTTCGCCGGGCGCAGACGACAACGCCACGGGCGTCGCTCTCGTCGTTTCCGTAGCGCGGGCGATTGCACGGGCCGAGCATCGAGGGAGAAACCTCGTGGTGGTGCTCTTCGATCAAGAGGAAGAGGATCTGGTCGGTAGTCGAGCGTTCGCGGAATCCCTGGTACGGGAAGGACTGCACGTGCACTCCGTCCACACCGCCGACATGGTGGGTTGGGACGCCGACGGCGACCGGGCCGTTGAACTGGAGCTCCCGACCACCGAGCTGGAAGCGATCTACGAGGAGGAGGCCCGTTGCCTCTCCATTCCAGTCTACTCCGCCGAGATCACGAGCTCCGACCACCAGGCTTTCCGAAATCTGGGATTTCCGGCGGTGGGCATATCGGAAGAATGGGCCAACGACGATTCGACTCCCCATCACCATGAGCCGGAAGACACATATGAGACAATCGACTTCCGCTTCCTCGCGTCCACGACTCGGTTGGTGACGGCCGTCATCACAAGACTCGTCGTTCAGGACAGCCCCGACGGGAATGCGTCGACCGGTACGAGGGACCCTGACACGTGACGGTTTCCGGATCCCCTGACGAGAGGCGGTTCTACACGGTCCTGGCAGCCAGCTTCATGCCTTCGACGGTACGAGGGTTGATGTTCATCCCGGCGGGGAGCTTCGCGCCGATCCTGCTGCCGCTCGGACTGGGCTCTCTCATGCTGTGGACCGCCCGTGGCCGTGGCCGAGCGTTTCTCCGCGTCGTGAAGCTGTGGGCGATCTGGCTGGTGCTGTTCGGCGTAGCGCGAATCGGACTCATGATCCTTTTCTACTTCGCGGGCGTCGACGAGAGTCACGTGACCGCTCACAACAACGCCTGGTTCCACGGTCTCAGCCTGGCTCACATCGTCGTCGGCGTCTTCTTGTTCGGTTCGGCGCGGAAACGGCTTCGGCGGTCGACGGCGGCCCCACCGCTAGGGCCCGAATAGCGCGCCGATCCCCGGTGAGGTAGCGGGATCGGCTCGGTCGGCGGCTCCGCGGTCGAGGGGGCGAATGGTCATCGGAGGGGCCGATCTAGCCATGGACGGGTTTTGGGGTGGCGATGTTGGCGTTGTCCGTGCCGGTGATCTGCGGGGCTCATGGACTGGGCTGGCTGGCCGTGGGAGTGGCGAGTCGCTTCCGGGCCGAGTGGTTTGACCTGGAGTGGCGTCGTCGCCCGTCTCGCGGGCGCTGAAGAGGCCGTAAAACCGCCGGTATATTTAGGGTATCCGATTACCCTGCTGTGACTTGCCGGAGGTGCTCGCCTTGATCTGCGCTACGTTTGATAGGGATCCCGCTTCCGCGGAAACTGTTTCGGGTCGGTGGCCGATGGTCGTTCGGGAGCGGCTGACGGGTTCGGCTTCGTCCGTGCCGCCGCCCTCGGCCGACGCCGCCGAGGAGCTATTCGATCTGGGCGAGCGCTGTGCCGAGGCGTACATGGAAGCAGCCGTGCTCGAGTCCGAGGCCATGGCCCTGCTCGCGCAGTTCGACCGGCGCGAGGGCTGGCGGCTCCAAGGCTTCGGCTCGGCCGCCGAGTGGCTGGCATGGCGAACCGGTGTCACGCTCGGCACCGCCCGCGAACGCGTGCGCACCGCACTCGCCCTGACGCAGCTCCCGCAGACTTCCGCCGCGATGCGAAACGGCGAGCTCTCGTTCTCGAAGGTGCGGGCACTCACACGAGCCGCCACGCCCGACAACGAGGCGACGCTACTCGAGCTGGCACGGTCGGGATCGGCCGCCATGCTCGAACGGGTCGTGCGCGGCTGGAAGAAGCTCGACCGTGCGGGCGAGCTTCGAGCCGAACAGCTTCGGCACCGTACCCGCACGTTCTCGGCCTGGGTCGACGACGACGGGATGGTCGTGGTCAAGGGCCGGCTCGACCCTGAGGTCGGCGCTGCGTTGATGCGCGCGGTCGAGGCCGCGAGCGATGCGCTGTTCCGCGACTCGACGCAAGCGAACGCCGACCCGACGGACGACACGACACCGGAGCAGCGTCGGGCGGACGCGGTCGGCCTGATCGCCGAGCGGGCGCTGGCGGCGGGGCTGGGTGGTGAGGGTGCGCCGGTGAGCGGATCCCGGGCCGAGCGCTATCAGGTGATGCTGCACGTGGATCCGGAGACGTTGACCGAACATGGTGAGCCCGGCAAGTCGGAGCTCGAGGACGGGACGAGAGTTTCCGCGGAAACGTCGCGGCGCATCGCGTGCGACGCCGGGGTGGTGCGGATCGCACGGGGTGCCAACGGTGCGGTGGTGGGCGTAGGCAGAAAGACCCGGTCGGTGCCGCCGAGCGTGCGGCGTGCATTGGAGGTACGGGACCGTGGCTGCCGGTTCCCGGGCTGCGGGCTACGGTTTACCGATGCGCATCACGTGAAGCACTGGGCGGACGGCGGCGAGACCAGCCTGCGGAATCTGGTGCTGCTCTGCCGGAAGCATCACCGGGCGGTGCACGAGGGTGGGGTGCGGGTGCGTCTGGACGTCGAGGGCAGGGTCGCGTTCTTCGCGCCGAGCGGGAGGGTGCTGGCGGACGTGCCGCCGAGGCCCGATCGGCCCGTCGTGCCGCGCAGACGGTTGGACGCAGACGCCCGGGCGGCCCTACCCCGCCACCGGTTGGGCGCATCCAAGTGGGCCAGGGACTCCCAGGTGCCCTGGGAGGTGGAGGCGGCGGTGTGGGAGGTGCTCGACCAGTGACGGCGGACGACTGTCTCGCCGTCGGGCCGTCAGCGTTCGGACCCGACCGAATCGGATGCCGTTCCGAGCGAATCAACCGGAAGAACGGCGGGTGGGATCAACACTCCTTCGAGCAATGGCCGCGTGCGCGACGGGATCGAGTCGGTCGCCCGGTCCATGTCCAAGTCCGTCCGGATGATCTTGGGCGTCAAGAAAACGAACAGCTCGGTCTCGGAAGTGCGTGTGACGTGTCGGCCGAACAACCAGCCCACGAGTGGCAGCTCCGACAGGAACGGCACTCCCGATCGGGACTCGTCCGACTGCCGGTCCGCCAACCCTCCGAGTACCGCGGTACGCCCGTCCTTGACCAGAAGCTGGGTCTGAATCGAGCGCGTCGAGATGACCGGCGCGTCGAACGCCACCTCGGCAGTGGCCGCGTTCACCTCCTGGGCCACCTCGAGCATGACGTAGCCGTCTTCACTGATGGTCGGCGTCACGGCCAGGCGGGTGCCCACGTCCTTGAACTGCACCACTTGGTCCCGGACGGGTGCGTCCGTGGGGAGTGCCCGCTGGACCTGAACGAAGGGTCGCTGGCTGCCGACCAAGATCTCCGAAGTTTCGTTGTTCGCTGCGATGATCACAGGGCGACTCAGAATGGACACATTCCCGCGCGATGCTGCCGCACGGAGCGCTATGCTCAAATCCACGCCTCCGACGTTCATGGCGTCCAACACGAGGTCGCCCAGGCTCAGACCCGCCGTGGATCCCGAGACCTCCGTATCAGTCGTGCCCGGGACCGGCTGGGCAGGGACGTCCACGCCGACGCCCAAGGAGAGACTGCGGTCGCGGCGTACTTCCGCGATCACCACCTCGATGAGCACCTGCAGCGGCCGAACGTCCAACTCTTGCACGGCGGCCTCGATCAGCTCGTAGTCAACGGGGCTCGCCCGCACCAAGAGACTGTTGGTTCGCGGATCGGGGATGATGCGGATCTGGCCCGAGAGCTCGGCGATACGGTCGATGACTGGCCCGCCCGCACCGGGCGGGGGCTGGTCGGCCGGCGGGATCAGGTTCTGCTGAAGGGACTGTGAGAGCGTGGGGCCCGGTTGTCCGTATTCGCCCAGGGCGCTGGCTTGGCCGTAGAGGGCGCTTACCGTCGCTGCGACATCACCGGCGCGGGCGTGGCGCAGTCGAATCACATAGAGACGGACCGCTTCCGAAGCCGGTTGGGGCGGGGGTTCGGGCATGGCCGCCGGCATCGCCTGACCCACGCGGTAATAGTCGTCCTCTTCGTCGAGCTCCAAGTCGTAGGTAAGGAGCATGCCCCGGAGGAGCCCCGGAACGGCATCAGCCGATACCGGCTGGGGGGTCTCGAGGGTTACCCTGAGCTCCGGCACATTCCCGAACACCAGCGGCTTGTCCAAATACCGACTCAAGGCCTGGATGGCCACGCGAAGATCGGCGTCCACCAGACGAACAGAAACGTAGTTCCCGTCCGTGACTGACACCGGATCACGCACTGGTGCCGGCTCACCCGGTTGCTGTGCCGTCAGGGATCTCGGCGTGCCACCGGTGAGGACCAGGATCACGGCCAGCGCGGCGCTACAGAGATTCGTTCTCAGTTCCATGGGCGAGCGATCACGAGCGTGTAGGTGGTGTCGGGTGCGGAGACGATGACCGTGTCGGGGCGAACTTCTTCCAGGCGATAGCCCTCGTATTCCTCATCCGGCATGAGCAGGATTCCGGGTTCGCGTCCGGGAATACCTTCGATGATCGCACTCCACGGCGGACCGCCAAGAATGCCTCCGAGGCGGAGTTGGGGACGGAATACCGGAGTTTCTGTCACTTCCGGAACCACTTCGACCTCCTGTGCGGCGGTCCCGAAGGCCACCAGGGAAGGTCGCCGAGTGAGGCGGAAGGGGTTGCTGTCACGAAGCGTCCGAGCCGCCTCTCGAACCACAGACGTGTCCATGGACACCATCTCCGATGGCGCAGCGGGTAGAGCAGTCCTAGGTGCGGCCACCGCTGGGGTTGGGCGCGACCATGCGAACACCGCGGCCAAGGAGCAACCGAGAGCCGTTCCCCATAGAAACAGCCTGACTCTCACGTGACGTCGTCTCATGACTCGGCTCCGGGTCCGGACGCAGGGCGTAGGTCCAGGCGGTTCTTGGGAAGGATGAGGCCGCTGACCTGAACTCGAATAGAAAGGTCCTCGGGCACCTCATCCGGTGCATAGACATCGTGCGACTCAACGGACAGCCGATCTATCGTCAAGAGAGAGGGACCCGCCTCGATGATCTCCAACATGCTGGCGAGGCCGGCGATGTCTCCGTTGGCGGTCACATTCACCACCACGGGTAGCAACTGAGTTTGGGCGGCTGTGTCGACCTGTACGTCCACTGTCAGAATCCGCACCATTCCGACCTTGGCGGCCTCGGTAACCACTCGCGCCAGCGCACTGGCGCCCTCCGAGGGGTTGGATCCGATGAGTAACGCCGGGCCGGCCGAACGTAAGCGCCGTATGCGCATGTCCAAAATGTCGAGGACTTGGGGTAGTGTCCTGATCTGCACACTGTCTCGGGAGAGCTGGGTTTCCAGCTCCGTCGCGGATAGTCGTGTACTTTCGTTCCACGCCGTCCACCTCGGCACCCCGCGGAAACCAACGAGGAGTGTCGACACCAGTGCAACACCGATTCCGAGCGCTACGCGATCTCGCTTCGATAACGAATCGAGCATCAGCGTCCTCCTATCGTTTCCAAAGAGTCCGAAGCGGTCGACGAAGTGTCCAGCACGTTCCCGATCTCGAAGGTCAAGGTGACTCGATCCAGCCCGCCCGTGCCTGTCTCTTCGCGAACGACCTGCCCTGCCAATTCCGTGTTCTTCGTGCCCGGTAGACCGTCGATGACTTCGATCAGATCTGTGCCCACTACGGCGAGGGCAGTCAGCTCGCCCTGTGTTTCGTCCATAGTGAGCTGGAGAACTGCGCTACCTTCAGGCAGGTGGTCCGTGAGCGCCGCAAGCCACTGTGTGTGGCGAGAACGAGTCGACGAAAACGCTGACATCTCATCGAGAATCGTTGTGACAGTGGCCAGGCGTTCTTTGCCCGATGCCGCAGTACTCCATCCGGGTGATGCCCGAAGCTCTTCGAGCGCGGACGATGCATGCGCAGCCTTTCGTGTTTGAGCCAGTGGTGTTAATAGCAGAGCAGCCACCGCCGCAACCGTAAGGACGAGCGGTACCAGCAGACTCCTCAGCACGACCTTGAGTGGAGTAGTACGAAGGACCTCCGGATCAATGGTCAGCGGCGCTCGCTCGGGCAGCCGTGCTGCACCATAGGCATCAGCAAAGTGACCTGCGCGCTCCCCGAGTCCATAGAGCTCGGGGACCGGGAGCAGTCGGATGGGAGGCGTAGGCGGCGGATCGGGAAGCCATTTTCGTCTGGCCCTTTCCAGCGTGCCGGATCCGTATTCCAGATTCCACTGGACGGAACCGTCCGACCACGTCACCTGGCGATCCGTGGTTCCAAATCCCAAAACGACGGCGGTCGGGACGACCCGCTCTAGATTCCACTTCAGCCGGTTACACGCCTCTTCGGCTGCTGCCACGTAGGGCTCCTCGATCGCGGCGGCCCAGACACCGCGATGGTCGTCCGTCACCGCCGCGGTAGTGAGTGGAGTCCCGTTCCTCAGGAAGAACGTGGAGGCGCCCTCCCGGACCAGTGCGTCCAGGGTGCGTGGGTCGTCGATTGCCGGCAGGCCGGTCAGTTGCTTGATCTGGGACCCACAGGGTCCAACGGCGGCCGTCACCGTCGGTTTCCTACTGCCCAGGCCGGGAATGCCCCGAAGGGCGCCTTCTATTGTGTCGACAAGTGACTCGCGCTCCGTACGTGGGGCCTCGGCGGCCCATACTACCGTTCCCCGTTTGAGCACGAGCACTCGAATGTGGCTCTCACCGAGACCCAGCCCCACGCGCGGTCTCATGGCAGCTCGACCCTTCGGGATCGCACGTAGGCCACCGTACCCGCCCGAACCAGCTCCGCCACCAGCCTGTATGTAACAGGGGAGTGCTCAGACCGGGTGTCAATGGTTATCTGCCATGCATCCGGCTCGACCGTCGCAGTGGACATGAGCTTCGGAATAGCACGGGCCACCGCATCGGTGGCCTCGGGCCCGAGTCCGATCGGAAGTTGATCGAACCCCCTTACCGGTTGGCCCCGTTCCCGTTGCAAAAACAGGCGATCGAGCACCCGCGTCGTCATGCCCGGCAGCGTTTCGAGAACGATTCGGGGCGCGTGATTGATCGATACCGGTGCGGACTCCACCGAAAACACGTCTTCGAGTCCGGTGATTTCGGTGAATCCCCGAATGAGCCGGATCTCACGGAGGTGCACGATCGGACCGTTTCGAGGAGGCGCTCGATTCTGGGCTACATACCAATCCGCCTCGGCTCCCAGAGGCGAAGGATCGTCATCGGAGTCGGTCCAATCGGTGAAAGCCTGCGACAACGAGTCGGCTCTGGCGTCCGACCCGGAAAGGCGGGTCAGAAGCATTCGCAGGGTCGCGAGGTCAACGGCATTCACGTTCAGCCGGGAGCCGGCCGCGCGCGCCCGGAGCCGACATGCGCCGCCCAGGTCCGTGTTGCCCAACACCCGGTCGACACTACTCCAAGCAATGACGTCTTTTCGAATCCACCTCTGTCGTTCCCTCACCATAGCTTCGGAGACGGTAAACGCGGCTTTCGCAAGACATCCCTCCGCGATCCAGCGGTGTCGGGTGAGAGCCACTCTGTTTCGGGAGCTGGCGACGGCCTCTCCCACGGTGGCGGACATCGCGAACCCGAGCGCACTGGCTCCGGTTACCATCCACAGCACCGAGATCAGTGCGTATCCAGGGGTGCCGGCGCCGCTACCCGTCATGCCGAATCGCCACCAGGAGGGTGTCACCATCCGTAACGACACCAAGCGCCAAAGGAGGTCTTCCCCCGGTCCACTCGCGCGTCCAGGTTCCTCCGTCGGCAGACTGGGCGAGGAACGTGAAGTGACCGCCTGACTCGGCAATCCACAGCACCCACCTACGGGACGGCGGATCGGAAGCCACGACGAGCACGGCAGCCGCGGAAGACTCGTCTGCCGGTTCGAACCGCAGCTCGGCCTCACAAGGCTCCGTCCAGCCGCGTTCCGAGATGCAATGGGTACGGAGTTCCACCCGAGACGGACCGCCGACCAAGCCGGGCGGGAGCTCCGGGCCTTGCCGGATCGATGACACGAGATCCGTCAAGACGCGAATCCCGTTCCCATCCCGGTCCGCCGAACTCGTCAGCTCTTGGACGGAAGCGTGTTGGTTGCTTAGACCGATGAGCAGGGCCGCGGATCCCGTCACCGCCATGCTCCCGACCACCAGCGCGATCATCACCTCAATGAGTGTGAAGCCGCACGTGGCTCCGACCGGGCACGACCGCCCCGGACCCGGGATCAACTCCGTCATTCCACTCGCTCCGGCCGATGTAGTGATGTCGACAGGACTACTCTGCTGGCGAGCGAGTCGAGGATGGTGATGTGATAGAGACTGACGGTTTCCCGCTGGATATCCATGCGAAAGGGACCCTGCACGGTAATGCCGAGACGGCGGTCCAGATCAGTCCGTGGCCACACCGATACCGCCTCCAAGAGACGGCCGGCAGACTCGACGTGCGCTTCCTGTTCGCGTGCCCGACTCAGCGACTGGAGCGTGTCGGTGGCCAGCCACGCTGTGGACGTTCCGGCTATGGCCAAGATCGCCAGCGCCAAGACGGTCTCCAGAAGCATCGATCCGGAGCGCCCCGGTCGCGTGAGCACTAGGGAGTATCCGGAGGTCTTCACAACCGACCGGCCCTTCCGGAAACAGCATCCATGCCCAATGAATCCGCTCCTATGACGCGCCCGTCCGCCAGCACGGTGACTGTAAGCACACTATGGGCATGGGGTATCGTGATCGTGACGGGTCTTCCCTCCCGTAGCGCGGTCAGGCGGGCTCGGCGGAGGTGTTCCACCGCGGGTGTGCGCTCCGAGTCGGCCGGTTTCGCGGAGGCAGTGGTCATCCAGCCGAGGCCGGCCATGCCCGCCAACAGTCCGACGATGGCGAGCGAGATCACGAGCTCCAATAGGGTGACCCCACCGTTTCCGTGTCCCGACGCATATACCTCCACTGCATGCCTCCTCATAGGCCCGGGCGCACGGCATACATGGCTTGGAGCAGAGCGGCCGCCACTAGGACCACAACTCCGCCGAACACCAGGATCATGGCCGGTTCCACCATTCGGATCAGGCGGCGAAGGCGGGCCATCGTACTCTCGGCTTCGATGCGTGCTCCATGCGTCAGCATGGATGCCAACTCGCCGGTCTCTTCACCGACGCGCACTAGGCGTACGGACGTAGGAGTGAGGCACGCTTGTTCTTCCAGCGCAGCCGAAAATGCCTGTCCCTCGACGATCCTTTTACGGGCGGCCATGAGCGCGGACGCCACGTGGGCGTCACCCGTGGCGCGCGCCGCGTGAGGCAGCGCTCCAGCCAGGGGCACTCCGGATTCCAGCATGGCGGAAAGGGACGCGCACAGGTTGGCTGTGGCCGACGACTTTCGAATGGGACCGAGGAGCGGCGTGCGAAACAACAGCTTGTGCCACTGCCGAAGACCATTCGGTCGGCGAGTCCATATCGTCCAAGCCGCCGCGATCATCGCAGTGAGCACCACCGTCACAACGGCCGTGGGTCTGGCCCAATTACCGACCGCGAGCACAACGCGGGTGGAGAGCGGCAGGACCTGTCCCGATTCTGCAAGCAGCTCTACGAACCGCGGCAATACCACGCCGACCAGCAGCGCGACGGTTGCGCCTCCGGCCACCGCGAGCATTGTGGGATAGGAGAGGGCACTCCGCAGCTCCGAGCGTCTGGCGGCGCGATCTTCAAGGAGCGTCGCAGCCCGTTCCACCGATTCGTGTAGTTCGCTGCCCGCCTCGCCGGCACGGATCACGCCGAGCACGTGTGGAGGGAGGGGAAGTCCTGCGGCATCGATCGCGTCGGCCAGTCCGTGGCCCCGGGCGACGTGTTCCCGAATGGGGAGAAGAGCGGGCGTCCAACTAGGCGGCACGAGATCGTCGAGTAGTGTCAGCGTCCGAGAGATGGAGAGCCCGGACGACAGAAGGGTCGAGAGGGCGCGAAGTCCGAGCGCCAGGTCCGAGCTACTCACCCGCCGACCCGAACGTCGTACTCTGGTCTTGGCGACCTCGATCGGGAACGCCCCCCTGCCGCGGATGATCTGCGCCGCGTCCGAGCGGCTCGACGCCTGGATGATGCCGCGCTCGACTCCCCCGCCCGATAGCACGGCGCGGTACGCGTAGGCCGTCGCGCCGTTGCTTCGTCCAACGGGAACACTGCTCACCGTTGAACCGCCTCTCCCCAGGACGTGATGTCGGTGTTCTCTCCCTCGCCGCCGATCTCCCCGTCTCGACCCAGCGTGTAGAGATCGTATCCACCCGGATTCGCACGGCCGGGAGACTCGTATATATAGGGTCGTCCCCAGGGATCGGCAGGCACGGGTTTACGCAGGTACGGTCCCTGCCACCGAGCGTTCAGGTCACGTTCGGTTGGAGGAACCCTCAGTCCCGACAGGCCGTCATTTGTGGACGGGTACTGCCCCACATCGAGCCGGTAGGATTCGACGGCGACCGACAGGATCTCGATCTGACTCAAGGCGGCCGTGCGGTTGGCGTCCCCGACATTTTGGAACACCGATGGGCCGACCATGACAGCCAGCGTACCTATGATTGCGATGACCACCATCATCTCGATCAGCGTGAAGCCACGAGTCTCAGCGCCGTGTCGCACGTCGTACCTCCTCCATCGTCGTGATTCTTCGGTCCACCTTGTTTTGTCCGTCGGCAACGAGGTCACGCATGCCTCCCGCTCGAGCGAGCTGTTCGATCGTGGCTTGCGGAGCGCCCGCGCCGATGGCTTCCCGCAACTCGGTTGTGACAACCAGCAGCTCGAAGATTCCGGTCCGGCCCAGGAAGCCGGTCCCACGACACTCAGGGCATCTGCGACCCCCGCAGGAGCGGCAAACACGTCGCACCAGACGCTGGGCAAGTACGCCATCAAGCGTGGCTGCAATGAGAAACGGAGGAACGCCGAGGTCGCGTAGGCGGGGAATGGCACCTATCGCGTCGTTAGTGTGCAGCGTGGAGAACACCATGTGGCCCGTGAGCGCTGCTTGAACGGCAAGGTCGGCCGTCTCCGCGTCTCTCATCTCTCCCACCATGACGACATCCGGATCCTGGCGTAGGATCGAGCGCAACATGGACGCGAAGGTCACCCCGGCTCTCCGTTGCACCGGAACCTGGGTCACGTCGGTCAGCACATACTCGACGGGGTCCTCGACCGTGATGATCTTCTCGCTGGTGGGGTCCCTCAGACCCAGTGCCGCGTACAACGTGGTGGTCTTCCCGCTGCCGGTTGGCCCTGTTGCCAGGAAGAGCCCATGTGGCTGCCGGGCCAGTTGGCTCAGGCCGTCGAGGAACTGCGCCCCCAGTCCCAAGTCGTGCAAGTCCACGCGCCCACCGCCCCGGTCCAGGAGGCGGAGCACGACGCTCTCTCCGAACATGTTGGGAACGGACGAAACGCGAAGGTCGAGTTCTCGTTGGGCCAACCTCACGCGGATGCGGCCGTCCTGCGGCCGCCGTCGTTCGGCGATGTCGAGGTCCGCAAGCAGCTTGACTCGGGAGAGTACTGCCTGCCCCAGTCCACGGGGCGGTTCCGGAGCATCCAACAAAACGCCGTCTAGCCGAATTCTCGCGTTGAGGCCGGTTCGTCCCGACTCCAGATGGATGTCGCTGGCACCCGCGTCGTGTGCCTCTCGGATCAGCAGATTGACGTAACGGACCACTGGGACCTGGTTTGCCAGGTCACGGACGTCGGAGGTGAACTCGTCGTACTCCGACTCGGCCTCGAGCTCCAACTCATCCATGTCGGGGAGCACGAACCGCTCGATTAGTCGATCCAGACGGGCGGAGTCCACCACTTGTGGGGACACCCGCGCGTAATAGGCCAACTCCAGGTCGTCCAGCCCGTCCAAAACCGAATCGTCGGTGACCGCCACCTCGACCCTTCCGTCATCCAGTATCTGCGTCGGGCAGAGGCGATGATGTACGAGGAACTGAGACGATACGCTGGGCGGGAGCGTCAGGGCCTGACGCTCCTCCTCTATAGTGGATGCCCCGATCACGATGCGGCCCCCTCCCCGGCTGCAGGACGTGACGACAAAACGGACACATCCAGAAAGGGGAAGAACTGAGCCAGCACGTCTCATGCCCTATAAGTGTTGTACTGATAACTGTTTATGCGATAGAACTCATGCCGTGAGTGGCTGAAATTCCCACTTTTGAGAGGTGCATCGAGGGGCGGAAGCAGCCTCCGAGCGCACTGATCGGTCTCCTAACCGATGAAAACGCCTATGGCAATTGGGGAAACGGCAGGGAGCACAGGCGATCCGTGGCCGTCCGGGAAAATTACTACGAGATCGTACAAATTCTCAGATTTGACAGGGAAAAAAGTACCAAAACAGATGTTTCGGGGTGATTTCGGGGTGATTTTCGAGACGTGCGATACGCTATCCGGTTTGTTTACAGAGAGTTACAGAGTCGGCGATGTTGCTGGCCACGATTCCCAGATTTGACAGTCTGGAGGCTGTGGAAAAGTGGGGCAAATCGGTCAGATCTGGGAATCGGAGGTCAAGTGGGGGATGAGCGTGATACTGTAACCTTCTTCGCTTTAATCGTTTAGCGATCTCGGCACGCGATGGCGCGTGGCTTTCATTAAGAGGCTTTCGAAAAAGACCCTCAACCAGGTGTCCTTCGGAGGTCAGGTAGATGGACTCGTCACGCCGTCGCATTGGGTTGTTCTCGCAGTCCCGTTTCCCGTCGACGTCCACGAGCGCACGCGCGCGTTCGATGTTGTGGACGGTGCTGCTGTTGTTCGTCGCGGGCGCGAGCGTGTTGCTAAGTCCGGCGGTTGTGAGCGGTCAGGACGGCTCAATGCGTGTGCGTCCGCAGTCACCGACGGCGGCGTCGTTGGGCGAGTACGGGGACGTACCGGTGGCGCTGTACACGGGAACGCCGAACGTCACGGTCCCGCTGTTCACGGTGGAAGGCCGAACGTTGGCGGTTCCGTTGGCGCTGACGTACCACGGCGGCGGTGTCCGAGTGGAGGAGCAGGCGAGCTGGGTGGGTCTGGGCTGGAGCCTGGTCGCGGGCGGCACGATCACGCGGACGGTACGCGGTCTCGCGGACGATCTGACGAACGGGTACTACACGAACGGACAGACGTTCTACAAGAACGGGATGTGGCCGAACCCGCCGAACGCGACGTTGGACAAGATCGCGGATGGCCTATTGGACGGCGAGCCGGACCAGTTCTTCTTCAACTTCCAGGGCCGGTCGGGCAAGTTCGTGATGGGTCCGACGGACTCGACGGGCGCGGTGAAAGAGGTACGCGCGATCCCGTATCAGAAGCTGAAGATCGTGCCGACGTTCGGTAGTACGGGGATTACCCAGTGGGCAGTGACGACGGAGGACGGGACCGAGTACACGTTTACGGCGCGCGAGACGAACACGGACCTGAACTATGCCAATGAAGGCGGAGCGATCCCGGCGCACTACGGGGATGAACACACGTCGGCATGGCACCTAACGAAGATCCGTACCGTGGGCGGTGACGAGGCGACATTCTACTACACGGAGCGTTCGACGACGCACCGCGGCGTGGGGTTCCGGGAGAAGTACGACCATCGCGCGGGATCGGGCGGGCAGCAGTGTGTACCGACAGAGAACTGGATGATCAACGAGTACAAGGTAGACATCCAGGTGTTGGACTCGATCAAGACGCCGGTGCAGACGGTACACTTTGCGACGTCGAAGCGGACGGACCTCAAGTCGCCGACGGGCGTTCAGCAGGAATACAAGCTGGACGAGATCACGGTGAAGTCTGCGGGCGGCACGGTGCTCCGGAAGTTCGATTTGGATACGGACTATGCGCTGGGCGGCCGTCTGACGCTCAACAACGTGTACGAGACGGACGCGTCGGGCACGAAGCTACCGCCGCACACGTTCGCGTACGACACGAACGCGACGCTTCCGTCGCCGACCTCGTACGACACGGATCACTGGGGGTTCTTCAACGACGCGGGCAACAACACACCGATCCCAGCGATGCGCTCGAGCTTCGGGAGCGGGACCTGGCTATCCGGCGCGGACCGGAGCCCGGATGCGAGCAAGGTCAAAGCAGGGATCTTGACAAAGATCACGTATCCGACGGGCGGCGAGACGGAGTTCGACTGGGAGATCAACGACTACGGCAAGATCGGTCAGAGCGGAGGTCAGCCGTACGACCTGGGTCCAGCGGAGAGCGCGTCGGAGCAGGCGTCGGAGTATCAGGGCCAGCAGACGGAGACGTTCGTAATCGGCGGTACGACGGGGATCGGGATCCCGGTGGACGTGACGGTGACGATCGATCCAGACGGATGCGGTGAGCAGTTCGGGTGTCCGTACGTCGAGATCGTGAATGAAGATGGCCCGTTCACCGAGGACACAACGTTCACGATGGTGCTCGATCCCGGGACGTATCAACTGCGTGCGTACTCGGAGCAGACGGGCGGCTGGGCGAAGATCACGGTGACGTGGCGTGAGCTGAACGCGGAGAACAAGAAGTCGGGCGGTGGCTTGCGGATCCAAGAGATCCGGAACAAGGACGGGATGGGGAACACGCAGACGCGGACGTTCGACTATACGCTCGCGTCGGACCCGACGCGTTCGAGCGGTGTGGTCTCGGCCGAGCCGCGCTACGACTACTACTTCGACGGGAGCCTGTGCAAGTACTTCTCGCGGTCGTCGACATCGAAGATGCCCTTGGGCGAGGGTCCTGCGGTCGGCTACAGCGAGGTGACGGTCGAGCACGGGGTGAACGGCGTGTACGGCACGACGCGCACGACGTTCCGGAGCGTGCTCGACAAGGAAGACGACAAGCCGAGCACGAGCGAGTATCCGTATCTGCGTGCGACGACGTACGGGTGGATGCGTGGTCAGACGGTCGAGGAGCGAGAACGGAACCAGTTGGGCCAGAACCAGCGGTGGTCGCAGTCCACGTATGCGTTCATGAGCACGGAGCCGACGACGCTCCGCAAGTTCCGTGGTATGGCAGTGCAGCAGTTCAGCGCGGGCCAACAGTATACGGGCGCGCCGGCGACGTCGGTCCAAGTGCGGAACGCGTTCGAGGTGATCTCGGAGTGGACGTACAAGAGTAAGGACTCGACGATCGTCTACAACGACGACGGTTCGAACGCGGACACGATGGCGGTCCACTACGAGTACGGAAACCCGACGCACGTGCAGTTGACGAAGGTCCGCGAGCAGCAGCGGGACGGCACGGTGCGCGTGACGCGGATGCAGTATCCGGCGGACTACGGGAACGGGACGGGCGCGGAGGCGGACGCGCTCGAGGAGATGCGCGGCGCGGCCCACATGCACTCGCCGGTGATCGAGCGTTGGGTCGCGGACTCGAGCGCAACGGTCGCGGTCTACGAGGCGACGCTCACGACGTTCAAGGAGTACGGCACGGATCAGTTCCTACCGTATCAGCGGTTCGCGCTCGAGAAGACGACATCGGACACCGGGTTCCAGCCGTCGAGTGTGACGGGCGGCGCGTTCACGAAAGACGGCGACTACGTGAAGGTTGAGACCGCGCACTCGTACGATGCGTCGGGCCGGATCACGCAGCTCAGCGACGCGCGCTCGAAGGTCACGAACTACTTCTACAACGGCGGCACGTCGGGCGAGGCGTTCCTGTCGGCGATCACGCGCGTGAACGACGGCACCGGCTCGACGCACCTGACAACGTCGTTCACATACAACGCGTCGGGCTACATGTCGTCGATGCGCGACGAGGGCGGAGCGGACCGGCGGTTCGAGTACGACGGGTTCGGCCGACTCGAGACGATCAAGAACGACGGCTACCAAAAGCTCGAGGAGTACGCGTACGCGTTCTCGCGCACGCTCGGCAACGGCTGGACGTACAGCGCGAGTTCGCCGAACAAGGTCACGACGACGACCTACCTGTCGACGAGCCCGACGGTCACGACTACAGGCATCGAGTACCTGGACGGGCTCGGGCGCTCGGTGCAGACGCAGGTCAAAGACGGCTCCCAGTACGTGGTCACGGCGACCGAGTACGACGCGCAGGGCCAGATGTGGCGGCAGTGGAAGCCCTATCCGGCATCGAGCGGCGGAAGCTACCAGTCGAGCTACAACTCGGCGGCAACGAGCTACTACAACACGCTGCACAGCACGAGCGCGGCGAAGCCGTACCAAGAACACGAGTACACGGAGGACGCACTCACGCGACCACGTCGGATCACGCGCGAGTACATCGGCGGCTCACATCAAGGCGAGTTCCAGTACCGGTACTACCTGAACCCGGGCAACAGTCGGACGTTCTTGGAGGAGATCGACGAAGCAGGCACGAAGACGCGGACGTACAAGGACCGGTTCGGGTTCACGGTACAACGTACGCTCGGGTTCGGGACCGCGGACGAGACGAACACGCACTTCACGAACGACATCGTAGGCCGGCGCATCGAGTCCAAGGATCCGCGCGGGCTCACAACCGACTTCACGTGGAACACACGTGGCCAGTTGCTTGCCCGAGACAACCCGGAAGAGGACCTGACCGAGTTCAAGTACGACCAGAACGGGAACCTGAGGTTCAAGCAGAACTCGGATCACTCGCATGCGTTGAATCCCGAGGTCGTGTTCACGAACTACGACTTCGCGAACCGGCCGCTGATCACTGGGCGCGGCACCGCGACGTTCAGCTCGCTCAACCCCGACGGCTCGAACGCGGTTGAAACGCCGACCGCGAACTGGCGGGTCGTACGTGCCTACGACGCCAAGCCCTCGACCTCGAACTTCCCGTGGGACAAGTTCTCGAGCCAGATCAACGCGCTCACACTCACGAACACGACCGGCCGGCTCGCAGCCGTCGCCAGCTACTCGAACGGATCGTGGCAGGTAACGCTGTTCAGCTACGATGCCGACGGCCGCATCACCAAGCGCTACGTCTACACGCACCAGAACGGCACGACCAACGTGCTCACGGCGCTCAACGCGACGTTCTCCTATACCTGGGACCTCAGGAACGAGTTCGTCGACCGTCACCTCGCCGTCGGTGCCAACCAGTACAAGCTCTGGTACGACTACGACGACCGCGGCCTGCTCGACGAGGTGCGTGGCTCGACCAGCACGTCCAAGCCTTCGTCGGCAGATGTCCAATACACGCACCGGCCGTCCGGCGCGCGTGCGAGCTTCGATTACATCGGCGGACCTACGGTCGATCTGCGCTACGACATCCGCGAACGGCTCGACCGCATCGGCAACCCCTGGCTCACCAGTTCCAAGTTCAGCGCCGAATACGGCTACAACTGGAACTCGACGATCGCGTGGTCGACGCAGCGCAACACCGGGCTATCCAGCCAGGCGCACTACCACTACGCCTACGCGTACGACGGCGCAAAACGCCTGAAGTCCGCCGACTACTCGTACTGGAACGGCAGCTCGTGGTCGAACGTTGCCGCGCACGACGTCACGAACATCACCTACGACGACGCCGGCAACATCCTCACGCTCAAACGCTACGGCCAGTCCGGCAGCCTGCTCGATGACCTGACCTACAGCTACGGCTACAACAGTCGGCTCACGCAGGTCACCGATGCCGTGAGCCCGACCACCAACCCCGACGACGCCGAAAGCGGTGCGTTCGCCTACGGCTGGAGCGGTAAGCAGACCAAGGCCGATCCCTATGGCGTGAGCGGCGTCAACTACGACTACCAGGACCGCCCGCTCTCGCTCTGGAAGGGCGGCCAGCAGAGCAAGTACCGTTACGACGACGCCGGCAACCGCATTAGTAAGCAGACCGGCTCCGGTGACGTCGAGTACTACCTGCTCGACGGCATGACCACCGTCGCCGTGTTCACGACCAACTCGGGCGGTACCGTCACCGACAAGTTCTTCAACCTGATCACGTCCTCCGGTGAGGTGTTCGGCAGGGATCCCGTCGCTTCCGCTAAGCTCTACTATTACAAGGACCTGCTCGGTACCGTCAGGGCCGTCGCCAACACCTCAAACGTCCTCGTCGAAAGCGCCGACTACGGGCCCTGGGGCGTTCGCATGGAGGGCCGCAGCACCGGCACCGCCGCCACCAAGGACGGGTTCACCGGCAAAGAACGCGACCTCGAAACCGGGTTCGATTACTTCGGCGCAAGGCACTACATGCCCGCCATCGGTCGGTGGAGTGGACCCGATCCCTTGGCGGACTTGTTCCCTGAATGGTCCACCTACAGCTATGTTATGAACAACCCCGTCGGGTTGATCGACCCCGACGGCCTCCAAGCCTGTGAACCGCCCGACAACCCCGACTGCGAAGAGGAGGAAGACGAAGAAGACGGAACAGAAGAGAACGCCGAAGCAGAGGATGGTACTGAATCGGAAGAGACAGATAGCGGAGCCGACCCCGAGAATCAAGCGGAATCGCTGGAAAGCTGCCAGTATGGTTCGGTAGATGGCCAATGTAGGCGTGTACTGACTGGCGGATCAGTTTTCGGCATGATTGCTCCCGGTGGTCTTCGCATACTCGGTCTAGCTGGAGTGCTTTGGCGAACACGATCGCTACGCGTTGCCTGGGACGCTGCAAAGGGCGTTGCGGCCGTTACTCGATCAGGTGAAGTCCTGAGGCACGGCGAGTGGGTATACAGAGTATTCGAGACAGTCGACGGCCCGGTAGAGTTTGCTGCCCGGATGGAATTCGCAGGTAGTACATTGGTGCTGAAGGATGTGATGATTTTCCCGATTGGTGCAGAGAAGTTGAACATTGGAGTTCGCGGAGTGACGTCGCTAATAAATTCCTTTGGTCAAGAAATGAGATCTGCGGGGTTCACGGCTATGCGTCTGCAAGGTGTGCGTATATCTGGAGCAGGCGTTGGTCGATTTGTAGATCGCCTTATCGATTTGGTCAACTGATGACGAAAATAGACATACATGGAGCTATCGCCTACCTCGACGATGCGATGTCCGCCGGCATGACGTTACATGCCGCGTTAGGTGAGATGCATCGCCGTGGCCATCCTGTAGGCCAGGTAATTCTGGCAGTCGGTCGCGTATGTGGGTTGACCTTTGCTGAAGCAAGGGAAACTGTGCTCTCTGATCCGGCATGGATTGCCATGCGGGAGCATGCGGACGCGTTGCAGGTCCTATTCGACGAGGCTATCGATAGCATGGGGGTGAGAGATTCAGATGGATCGGTAGTTGTTGATCTTGGGAGGCCAGGTATCGAGGATCCGGACGAAGTTTGATTCGAGTGTGAGGAAACGATCTTGAGGCTAGGAGAAAGGGATTCCTGGCGGTTTCAGCCATCAGTAAGACCCGCCGCACTACGGCGGGTCTTACTGATGGACTTCGTTGGAAGAAACTCGTCGCAGTGTCTTCCCCAGGCACGCTACCAACCAACCCACAGTTCAGAGGAAGAGGAGCTCCCGGCGAGGTTCGCTCCCACGCTGGACATCTATTCGGTCGTCTCTCACTCAAATTGTGGTTCGAGTAGGTACATCGACAGCTCGGTCTCAGCCCCGACGTGCTTCACCGGGGTCAGCCAGAGCTATGGAATCCTCGACGTGAAACACTCTGCGAGTATGTATGGGAACCGTAGTGCCTTTTTATCGACCTTGAGAAGCCAGAGCCTGAGTTGGCAGAGTAACTAACCGTATAACCCAGATTAGGTCGGTGGAAAGGCGTAGTGCAAGTGACGCATCACGCGATCGAGGCCTTGGTGAAGTCAGCAGGCACCGTACTACTTCACTAGATGTCGGAGGATTCCCGCTCTATTCCATGACCGCACCTACTGCGGAGGCAACGACGCCGTTGAAGCACAGACCCCCAGATCCTCCCATTCCTCCACGAGCACTTGGCGCAACCCCGTGCGTGCAAACTCGATCTGATAGCTCGGTAGCGACCCGCCTCGAGGCTTGCGCTCAAAGCTCAGGTACACGCTGCCGACGACCCCACATTCCAGGGGACTGGAGCTGCCGGAGGCATTTTCCCCGACGCCGAACAGCAGTGATTTGACGAACAGTCCGGCTTGACCGCGCGCTTCGGGTTCCACGAGTGTCCCGGTCTTGACGAAGACTCCGAGCGGGAGACCGTCGGCACTCCATCGTTGACTTAGACCCCGGCCCGTACCGTCAGAGCCGGCGTCACGCAGGCCGCGCAGGAATTCGGCGTACCAGTCGTCGTCCGCGAGACCCAGCGGTGCCGGTGGAAGGGAGTCCCCGGTAGATCGCGGCGCGAATCGGAGTTCGACGGTACGATCGGTCGTTACCCGTGCAAATGCCTGGGTGAGATCGAACACGTTCCAACGGTTCTCCCAGGCCCCGAACGCGTACCGGTACAGGAGATCCAGATCGGTCTCGGAGACGTGACCGGATGCCAGTAGGGCCGGTCGCGAGGCATCCGGCATGACTTCGTACGGTGCCCGTGCGGGCGTGCCGTCGGAGAAGTTCAGCCCTCGCCATACCGACGGACTTCTGCGCAGCGAGTCCGCGATCACGGGGTCGGTATGGAGGCCATAGAGCTTGGCCATTCCGTCGGCGAGGGAGCTCCGGAGCAGCGTGGTTCTTCCAACGGGGCCACCGGCATCAGGCGCGATGCCCGCCAGTACCAACGCCGCGGCGTATTCGTTGTTCGAGCAGGAGAGGAAATACCTCAGGTCCACCCGTCCGCTGGCCGGCGCTCCACAGTTGAGGGTGCTCGAGAAGGCCCGGGACGTGGGTACGGGCCGAGCTCCCAGAACGCTTCGTACCAACCCCGCCCGGGCGGGAATCTCCAGGGTCCCCAGCTCGGGTCGCTCGGAAAGCAGTGCCGCAGCCAACAGTGGCTTGACGGCGGAACCCGGCACCACACGCTCCAGGAGGCGGCTCCGTCCGGGCTCGGAACGGGTCCCGACCTCCGCCACGGCCAGGATGGCGCCGTCCGGGATGCGGGCCAGCACGACGGTGCCGAACTCGACCGGTAGCGGCAGATCGTCGACAAAGTCGCGTAGCTCAGCCGTGAGGATGCGCGAGGCCCGCTCGCTCAGGGTCAGCACCAGGCCGGCCTCCGGATCGGGCGGATGATCCGGATCGGCGGCGTTCCTACCTAGCGCAGTAAACAGATCCAACGGCGGGGCCGAGTTGGCCTGCCTACGCATCCTTCCGTTGATCCATTGCCGACTGGAAAGCACTCCTTCTTGGTACGGGGCGAACACGACCGGTTCCAGCGGAGCGATCCTCACCACGCTTCCCGTCCCGAGTCGCAGCGAGTCGCCGGGACGCACCCGCTCGCCGTCCATGCGGAGAGACGTCCAGCCGGCCACCACGTGGGAGCGACCCTCGTGGCGTACGGCTTCCCGGAAGATCGCCTGTGGCGTCCGGGCTTCGGACAGGCAATAAGCGATGGCGTCGTTTTGTCGTGGTTCGAACTCGCAGACCTGGGTCCGGCCGTCCACGCGGCGGGTGAGTCGCCGGGGGCGGTTGAACGAAAGCGATCCGTGCGGGCTGTGCAGTCCCCAGCCGGAGCTGGCGTCGCGGGTCCGCACGTCGCCCTGCCACCCGTCTTCGAAAGGCGACCGCACTCGGCGGTTCCAGGCCGCCGCGGTACGGTTGACGGCGAGGGTGCCGTCTCCCCGTCGAAACGAGCGGAAGATGGACGGGTTGTAGGGCTCCAGCGCGGCAAAGCGCCCTAAGTCGCGGTCGGCGATAGCGAGACGCTCGCGTTGGAAGGCGTTGTAGAGCCGGACTTCGTCGTACAGGAACCCGCCCGCGCCGAGACTCGGGAGGGCCGAGGCGGCATCATCGATGACGAGTGTGTCGTAGCGAACCTCCCGTCGAGCGAAGGCGGTGTCCGCAGCGACGACTCGGAGCACTTGGCGGCCCCCGTCGAGGGCGAGCAGCTCGTCCACGGCACTCAAGAGATAGCCGTACTCGAGGGCGTCGCCCGCGGGCTGTCGGTCGCTTCTCCGTACGATTCCGATGGCGATGCCGACGAGCAGTATCCCGCTGATCGCAAGGATGCCGGTAACGATCCATGTACCCCGGTTCGTGGGGGCACGGGATGGGTGGTTCATCGGGATCCTTCCCGGCCGTTCATGTCTGCGAGACAGACGAACATGCCCGAGCAGATTCCGGAAACGAGCACCACGTCCGCCCACGAGTTCAGTCCCAAGAACGGCATGTTCTGACCGGTCAGGGGAAGGAGGCCGAGGTTCGACGCGGCCACGTAGGCGGCGGGGAGCACCAGCCACAAGACGCCCCCCACGGTCAGCGCCAACACTCCGACGCGCTCCGAAGAGGCGTCCCGGCTGAGGCGGATGCGGACGACCCAGGTGCCCACCACGGCCAGGAGGCTCAGGTATAGAAGCAGCACGGTGATTCCGCCCAGCGCACCGTGTTCGGACAGCACGTAGACGGAGAAGGCGTTCTCGGCGTAGGAGACCACGGTGGGCACCCCTCTTCCGAGCGCGCTGGTGCCCGCCAGGCCCGTTCCGGTCCATCCGCTGGCGCTATACGCTTTCCCGCCCCAGACCTGCTCCAGCGACGGTGCCGCCGCGAAAAGCGCTTCGCTGGGTCCTGCGTAGGCCAGCGCCTCCTCGACCAGATCGGGCTCGGAGGCCGCAAGGCTCCGCACCGTGGCCCGAGTGACCGGCGTCCCGAGACCCGCGGTTCGGAGCAGGTCCACGAACGGGTTCCCGATGCGCTCGAACTCTCGGGAAAACTCGACGGGGTTGGTCGCGGTCCGGAGGTGTTCGACCGAAGGCCGAAGAACGGACCACGCGGATAGGAACACGACCAGCGTCACGAGCCCTGAGCCGGCAATCAGGGTTTTGGGCAGCCGCTCGATCCGTGTGGCCAGGAGCACCGTGACCATCAGCGGAAGGAAGAAGACGAGACCCAAGCCGAAGTCGAAGAGCATGAACACCAGGAGGGCACCCACCGGGATCACCAGGAGGCCAAGCGCCGTGACGTTCGCCCGTGGGACACCGGCGTCCAACACCAGACGGCAGACGAGGCCGGCTCGAATGGCCAAGAGGAACAACACGAACACCAACGCGAACCGTACGAACGGCGGGATGGTTTGGGCGCTCAAGAAGGCGAGGCCCGCCAGCACCGCCACGACAACCACCCAGGCCACCCCGGAGAACACCGAGCGGCCGGTCTCCCAGAGCGCGTTCCAGGCGGACACGAGTCGCGGAGGGTCGGCGCCGGTCGGTGAACGCGAGAGGAACAGCGCCAGGCCCGAGACGCCGGCCAGCCAGAGCGCCACGGATATCGCCGAGAGTCCGAAGAACAGCCACAGCGTTCCCAAGCCCGCCGCGGCCAGTCCGACAAAGAGGCTCCAGGCCGCGCGGACGGGGTGGCCGAACACCCGCGACTTCGTCATTGCCGCGCCGATCCCGAACAGTCCGAGCGCGGTCATCACGGGAGCCAAGGCGAGGATCGGCGCCTGGATGGCCAACGCCAGCAGGACGGCGGCCGCGGCGGCCATGACGAACGTACGGGAGGGATGGGCGTTCACGGCGTCCGACGTCAACACGTCCACCGGCCGCCGTCCGCTGTGAGGCAGCGCGCGGTAGCTACCGAACACGCCCATGGTCAGCCACGCTCCGGCCCCAATGGCAGCGACCAGGATTCCGAGGCCCGCTTCCGGCCGCTGCCACACAAGACCGCCGATGCCGCCGATGAGGCCCACGACACCGATGGGAGCCAGATATCGCCCTCGGTTGTTGGGACTGCCTTGGTGGTATGGAGCAGCGGCTGGGCCGGCCGCCGGGCTCACCCGACCGGCCAGCAGCCGGCGGGCAAATGGGCGTTCCAGTCGGTGAACCACGCGCCAGAACCGGGGAGTCCACGAAGCCCACCGGCCCAGCAGCACCACCAGCAGCGCGAACGTGATCCATAGTCCCACCGAGGTGGCTGCGGCGCGGCCGTAGAACGGAGCGGCGTAGGCCACCCTCAGACCCAGCGCCAGTCGAATTCCCAGGAAGATCAGAAACAGGTTGAGCAGCGACCAAGCGGCCGTCGTGGTCGGTGAGTCTTCGCGAAGCCGAGCCGCGAGCCCGGGATTGCCGAGCAGCGCCAGCAGTGCTGAAACGAACATGACGTAGAGGCCGAGCACGGTGAGCACCGCGGCGCTGCGTCGAGCGGTAGGTGTGCGATGCACGGATAGCAGGAGTCCCGCTTCTCGGCCCGAACCGTTCATCGCCAGTGCCGGCACCGGCTCGACCTGTCCGTATTCGAACTCGTAGCGTTCGTCCGAGGTCACGATGCGAACCCCGTCGCGCTCCGTCTCCAGCCGTCCGGTGAGGACATAGCGAGCCGTGTCCAGCCCGAATCCGCCAAGGTCGAATACGGGTTGCGGGGGAGCGAGGCGACCGGTCGCCAGGATCGCACACCGGTCTACTTGGTTCCCGCATGCCTCGGCGGACGGCAGCGGCCATCCGGTGGGACGGGGGCGTCGCACGAACCACACGCCGACGGGTGCGGAGACCCGTGACACCTCGGGCACACGGTCGATGGCGAACGCCCAGGTGGATCCTCGCGACGCGACCCACACCGTATCGCCGGCTGCGACTCCGACACCGTCCGGACCGAGGTCGGGCGAGCCCCGCGACACGATCCGGTAGCGCGGACGGCGGAGTGTGGCCCGGCCGATGGTGCGGGCCGATCCGACCTCCGTAATGACCAAGTCCTCGGCCAGGGATCGGTCCGGCAAGGAGTCCCAGGCCAACTCCGCCAGCACCGTGCCCTGGCGGAGCCTCCGGCGGAGCCGCCGATCGAGTAGGGCGTCCGGATGCGTCAGCGGTGCCCGGGCATCCCGCCAAACGAGGGTCTCGGATCCGGACCGGCTGACGACCCGCAGTGTGTCCGCCTCCGAGCCGGAACCGTCGTATACCGCCAACGGGCGGCCCTCGCGCAGCTCCCTTCCGATCACCGATTTCCGCGAAGGGAAGAACCGCCGGAACGGTCCCTTCGACCGTAGCCGGAGCATCTCCACGTTTGCTGCTGCCGCGAGCCGGAATCCGTCTTCGGGACCGGGCTGGAAGGAGACGCTCCACCGGTCCAGCTTCCAAGGGTCGTCCTCCAGATACACGTCCAGGCCCGGCATGCCGACGCCTACGTGCAAGGGACCGTCGCTGGGCTCCAGATGCGCACCCCGGAGCTCCAGGCGCTCGCTCCGTTGGCGGTGTCGTTCGACGTAGACGAGGAACAGGTTGGAAAGGCAGACGCCAGTGAGGGTGACGAGTGTGACGCCGAACCAGGAGAGGTTGAGCGTTCGCCGGGCGGCCGGAACGCTCAACGCGACGAACACTCCCAGCAGCAAAAGCACCCACAGCGAGAACCAGGGCCAGGCGGCCCGCGCCCGTCCCAAGTACAGCAAGACGACCACGGCTAAGGCCAGACCGATCCAGAACGCGAGCTGGGTGCGGGTGAACCGGGACCCGCCCAGCCATCTCGATGTATCGAGCAACGTGGGAGGCATCCCGCCACTCCCCTCGGCAAATTCACGCGTGCGGCGTGGTCATGCTCGGAGGGACCTTACGGGGCAGCCCTGAGTCGGGTTTCCTGACGTGCGGAGCCCGGTGTCCCCTCGGTTTGGCTGTGAAGACGGTCTCCACCTTGTACGTAGACAGGGCAACGCAACATGATGGGTCGCCGCTATTCAGCAGCGCGCATCCCAATCTGGAGGAGTGTCATGGGCCTGATGATCATAGCAGTCGTCATCATCTTGATCGGCGCCGGAGTGCGTGGTTTGTCGAGCGCTTCCAAGCAGCCGGGCATGACCAAGCTGGCAGGATACGGGGTGATGATGGTGGGGGTGGTGCTGGCCATGCTCAACGTGGTGACCTTGGTGGACGTCGGGGAGGTCGGCGTCAAACACTTTCTCGGCCGGGTCGATGCGACGCCGCTGAACCAGGGCGTCCACGTCGTGAACCCGTTCGCGACGATCACGAAGATGTCGATCCGGGAACAGGCGTTTCCGACGGACGGAGGCGTGGAGCGGATCGAGGCTCAGACCTCGGAGCAGCTCAACGTGACGCTGGAGATCTCCATCCTCTACCGGATCGACGGCGCCAACGCGCCCGACCTGTTCCAGAGAATCGGAACCGAGAACGCGATCAAAAGCCGAATCGTGCTCAACGCGGTGCGGAACGGAGTCCGAGACGCTGCGGCGACCAAGTCCATCAATCAGATCTTCTCGCCGGATCGCCGAGAGGTGGCGGCCGACATGAAGGAGGCCATTCAGGCCAAGGCCGGTGACCGGATCGAGGTGCTCGACGTGTTCGTACGGGACATCCAGGCTCCGGAGCGGGTGCGCACCGCCATCGAGGAGAAGCTCCAGCGCGAGCAGGAGGTGGCCGAGGAGCAGTTCCAGACCCAGATCATCCAGGAGCGTGCAAAACAGCAGGCCGAGGAGGCGAAGGGAATCGCCGAGGCGCAGGAGATCATCTCACGCGGCCTCACGCCGGAGTACCTGACATTCTTCTACATCCAGCAGCTTTCGGAGCTCGGCGAGGGGAACGTGGTGTACGTGCCGACCGAAGGGGGGATTCCGCTGATCCGGAACCTGGGCGGGAGGTGAGTCGGGGATTCAGTCCAGGAGCCCGGCGCGGATTTCCGCGATCGCCTCCGGTCCGACCCGACAGCACCCGCCGACGCCCGAGGCTCCAAGGTCGAGCCACCGCCGGGGCGCCTCTCTCCACCAGGGGCGCTCCGGCGGACCCGTCCAAATCTTGAGCCGGGCATCGTAGGTCTCGCCGGAGTTGGGATAGACCAGGACGGGCTTGTCCGTCCCGAGGCGAGCCTGGCCGATGAGCGAGTCGATGTGTCGGGGTGCGGTGCAGTTGATCCCCAGGGCGGCCAGGTTGGGTACCTCGTCGCACATCCGAGCTAGCTCGACGAGCGGCGTTCCATCGCTGATGTGCATTCCGTCTCTGCAACTGAAGCTGATCCAAGCCCAGGTGTCGGGCCGGGAGTCCGCAAGAAGCCGTAGGAGGGCTTCGGCCTCAGCGGCCGATGGAACGGTTTCAACCGCGATCAGGTCGGCGCCGGAGTCGGCGAGGATCTCCCAGCGCTCCTGATGGAAATCGACCAGCTCGGCGACCGACAGGCCGTATTGTCCCGAGTATTCCGACCCGTCGGCCAGATAGGCACCGTAGGGGCCTACGCTTCCGGCAACCAGCGGTTTGATACGGCCGCCTCGGTTGGCCGGGTTGGCCCAGAACTCGTCCCTGGCCTTGGCGGCCAGCCGCACTGCGTTTTCCAGGTGAGCCCGGCTCTGGAGGGGAGTGAGCCCCGCCGCCTGGAAGCCTGGTAGTGTCGCCTGGTAGGTCGCCGTGGCGATGCAATCGGCGCCGGCTTTCAGATACGCCCGGTGAACATCAACAATGGCGTGCGGGTTTTCCAGCAGGACTCTCGCCGACCAAAGGGGATTGGCTAGGTCGAATCCATATGTTTCCAGCGCGGTAGCTAACCCGCCGTCGAGAATGACGCACCCGCCGTTCTCGATGAACGCATCTAACGGACGCCGGTCCTCTCGGCCGCGTGTAAGCTGCGATTGTGCCTTCATCGGTTCACAATTTCGGCGCGTTTCGGGATTCGCCTAACTCTCTCTGCGCGAGCCTCTTGACTTGCGTCGGTCGGGGTCCTAATTCAATGGATCGCGGCGGACCCTTACGGGTACCAGCCCGGTACAATACTAGTAGAACGTTCATGCCAACCCAACGCTTCCGCCCCCCCCAGGCGAGTCGGTATGAACGGCGTCGCTCTCTATGTATGCGGAAAAGGCGAGCACTATCCAGCTTGCCCTAGATTTGCTGTTGGGGGGGAATGTACCGGTTATTGGGGCGGACGTCTGCAATAACAGATGTCCAGGAGCAGATCGACAGACTCGCGCCGAGTCACGTGCCGGTGCTCATTGTCGGTGAGACGGGCACAGGGAAGGAAGTCTGTGCTAGAGAGCTGTGCGCTCGATCCGGTAGAACTCGCTTCGTCCCAGTCAACTGTGCCGCCTTCCACGGCGAACTCCTCGACGATGCCCTGTTCGGACATACACGTGGAGCGTTCACCGGTGCTCACTCCACCACAAAAGGTTTCATCGGAGAAGCACATGGGGGCACTCTCTTTTTGGACGAACTCGTGGAGATGCCTCCTGCGGCCCAGGCACGCCTACTGAGAACGCTCGACTCAGGAGAATACCGGAGACTGGGTTCTCCAGAGTTGCTATACTCGGACTTTCGGCTGCTTGCGGCAACCAACGAAGACGTAGAAAAAGCCGTGCAGACAGGCCGCTTGCGTGCGGATCTCGTGATGCGTTTGGGCGCCGCCAGGATACGGATGCCCCCGCTTCGAGAGCGTCCGATGGATATTGTGATGCTAGCTGAGCTATTTATGCAGAAATACGCGGAACGACACAATATCGGACCTTCAGAGATCGACAGTGAGGCGATGCAGATGATGTTAGATTATCCGTGGCCGGGGAACGTACGTCAGCTCCGTACCGTTGTTGAAGCAGCTTCTGCTTACGCATTCGATTGTCAGCAAGTGGCAGTCCGGCATCTGAAGTTGTTGCCTGCGTTCCGAGAGTACATAATGTCGTCAGAGTCAGGAACGCGCACTCTGGAATATGAAATTCGACTCGCCGAGGAACGGGCCATCCAGGCGACGCTGGTTCGAACGAGTGGCAATCGTGAACAGGCTGCCGAGATACTCGGGATCAGCACGTCGAGTCTATATCGACGGTTGGTGGCGCTGACCGATGCGGCCGGTGGGATGCCGGCGCATTAGAATAAGATGCCCGCACCGAGTCAACGCTTTCCCTACCGGATCCCCACCCGCCCCTTCACGTCGTCCAGTAGCTTGACGGAGTCGTACCCGATGCCGTCCTTGAACACGGTGACGACGTTACGGATGACGGACGGATCCTGCGTGAGGTCGCCCTGCATCAGCACCATATCGGCGACCATGCCGGACTCGACCGTGCCCAGGCGCCCGTCTTCGTCCAGGATCTTGGCGCCGTTGGCGCTCATGATCTGTACGGTCTGTTCCGGGCTGAAGCCGGCTTCGCGGAGCAGCTCGAAGTTGCGCTGATCGCCGAAGCCCGGCAGCGCGCCCCCGTTTCCGGTGGGATCCACGCCCGATGCGAGCAGGCCGCCCATCTCGACGAATCGCCGCTCATACGCCATGGCCTTCAGGAAGAAGTCTTCATCGATGCCGTTTCCGGATTCGTCGATCTGCTTGCGGGCCTCCAAATAGTCCTCTCGTACCTCGGGCGCCATGGCCTCGAGGGTGCGGGCATCCTTGGTGGGCCGGTTGGGGACGAACAGCTCGTAGACGGCCAACGTCGAGGTCATGGGCACGTCGTTGTCGATCATCATCCGGAAGGTGCGTTCCACCTCGGGGCCGTCCAGGTCGACCTGGGCGGCGTGCTGCATGAACGTGGGCGGGCACTCCGAGCGCTCTTTTCCGGGGTCGTAGTCAGAGTTCGTCAGTAGGCCGTGTTCGATGTTGTCGATGCCCAGCTCTACGGCCTCGGTGAACGAGATCGAGCAGATGTGGCCGGTGACCTTCATCCCGTGCTTGTGGGCCTCGTCGATCGCCGCGGCGAACTCGTCGTACCCGATGTTCGTGTACGCCTTGAGCCAGGTGGCACCTTCTTCCGCCCAATAGCGCACGAAGTGGCGGGCGTCTTCGGGAGACTCGATGAGCGTCATGGTGCTGATACCGCTCCCGCCGGTGATATAGGGCGCCGTGATGTGGATCCGCGGTCCCGGCCAGCGGCCCCGCTCGATCTCGGCCTTCATGTTCAGCTCGGAGTAGGGAGCGCGGCTGCCGGTTGTGCGCACGCTCGTGACGCCCGATCCCAGGTACAGGCGCGGGGCCGAGTACGTGAGCGTGGCGCCGCGTCCTCCCGCGGCCGTGTAGTACAGGTGGTCGTGGAGGCCGATCATACCGGGAATGAGCGTGTGTCCGGTGCCGTCGAGCACCTCGGCCTCGGGCGGGATGGGGACGCTGCCGTCGTCCCCCACGGCCTGGATGGTGTTGCCCGAGATGACGACGGTCTGGCCGGCCCGGGCGGGAGCGCCGGTGCCGTCGATGAGCGTCACGCCGGTCACGGCGATCGCGGGTCCCGCCACGCTCACGTAGCGCTCTACGGCGGAGCCGGGCTCGGGCTGCTGGGCGTCGAGCGGCAACGCGGCCAGCAGTAGGCAGAGGGCGGCGGGGGTGACGGCGCGAAGGTACGTCATCGAAAGGCTCCGTTGAGTGAGCGATGCGCTTCGTGAAAATATCCGGTGGTGCGGACCGCCCGGCCAGGGGCGGGCCCGAGGCCGGGCGCGCTAGCGCACGGTGAACACGCTCCGCATGCCGGCTTCCAGATGCTCGGAGATGTGGCAGTGCATCATCCACGCTCCGGGGTTGGACAGCTCCAGCAGGATATCCGCCGTGGCTCCCACGGGCAGGAGGAACGTGTCCTTCCACACGAGGTTGGGGTTGGGCACTCCGTTTACCGACACGACCAGGAAGCGTTGGCCGTGCAGGTGGATGGGGTGCTGCATGGCGTGAAACGCCCTGCGCTCGTTGTGCAGCCGGATCTTGACCACATCTCCGAGCGCAAACGACCAGCCGATGTCCATGTTCTCACGCCCGGTCTCGGGATCGCGGAGAATCCAGCGCACCTCGTCCGACGTGGAGTTCCAGTTCATCATGGGCATGGTGCCCGACCACTCCACGGGGTTGAAGTATGCGGAGTCGAACACCATGAGACGGTCCACCACGAACGGCAGTCCGTCCGCTTCCATAGTCAGGACCAGCGAGTGATCGGGGTCGCGGTCGAAGTGGGCTCGATAGGGGTCGATCTCCTCGGCGATGAAGGTATGCTCGCGGAGCGCGTCGAACGCGCGGGTGGGGCCCGGCTCGGCGGCGCGGGGCGATACGGTGACCACGCCCAACGTGTCGACCTCGTCGATGAAACGGCCGCCCAGGTGGTCCATGCCCACGACCCGGTTGGTCAAGGCGTACGAGCCCGCCTCATCGAAGCGCACGTGTACGATTGACCGTTCTGCCGGTCCGATCACTACGGTGGGCGACCAGGTCTCCCGCTCGTAGAGTCCGATGTCCGATCCCACGACCTTCATCGGCGCCCCACCGAAGGTGAGGTTGAACGTGCGGGTGTTCGAGACGTTGGTGAGGAAAAAGCGCACGACTTCGCCCCGATCCACCGAGATGCTGTATTCGGGCTCCCCGTTTACGAGGAAGACGTTGCCGAAGCGCCCCATGAGCGAGTGGGTCGAGCGCTCGCGGCCGAACGGGAATAACTGGTCTTCGGAATCCAGCAGCAGGTCGTCCAGCATCACGACCTCTTCGCGGTGGGTTGGGCCGTAGTAGTCCGGGCGCTCCGGGCGCACCATGAGGTTGCCGTAGAGCCCGAGGTCCTTGAGCACGTCCTCGCGGTGGTGTGGGTGGTACCAGTAGATGCCCGGGTCCTTGAAATGAATGGTGTAGTCGAAGCTCTCGCCGGGAGGGACGGGCTCTTGTGTCACGCCGGGCACGCCGTCGGAGCGGTTGTCGATCCGGATGCCGTGCCAGTGGACGGTCGTAGGCCAGTCGATCCGGTTGGTGAACCGCACGGTGATGGTGGCCGTCTCGGTCACCCACACCAACGGGCCGGGGTACTGGCCGTTGAACCCGTACATGAGGTGCGTGCTGCCGCGGATGCGGCGGCGTACGTAAGTCGCATCCATGGCCAGAGTGTCCCCGTCGGCCAGCCGCACCAGCTCCCGGGGGCGGGCGAAGGGCACGGACTCGGGGTCGTCCACCCGTGGCAGGTAGGGTGTGACGTCCGGCGGCGCGAGCTCCATCAGGGCGGGGAGCATGGTCAAGTCGGTCGGCATGGGCGGCCGTGGCCACCCGGCCGGGTCGGGGTCCGGGTCGCCGCCGCCATGTCCATGGCCTCCCGCGCCGGCCATCGCGTTTCCGGAGACCGCGGAGCCGGCCCCGAGCAGGTACTCGAACATGTCCGGGGGATACATTCGGGTGCTCGGTGACCCGCCGCGGAGTAGCAGACGACCCGTCCGGCGGTCGCCCACCTCGGGCCCCTCGGCCGACACCATGATCAGAAACTTGTTCAGCGAGATCTCGCCCAGGTCGGTCCACCCTTCTCGGACCTCACCCAGGCGGATCTCGGGGCGAAGCACGGGCGTGGTGACCCAGGCCACCCACCGCGTGTACTCTTCTCCGAGGCTGGAGGGTGGCGGGAGGTTGTCCAGGAACAGCCGGGCCCGGTACCGCGTGTGCCCTGCGGAGTCCACCGCAATGACGAACGGAGACGGAGGGATCTGGAGCTCGACGACGCCGGCAACGGAGTCGGGCGCCCGCGGAGTGGCGGTGAGCTCCAAGCAGTAGAGGTCGGAGGATGCCGGGAGCAGGGACCGGCCGCCACTGGGGCACACGGTGTCGGCCGGCTGGATGGTGGCAACCGGGCGTGTTTGCCCGGACCGTTCGGAAGGATCGGAACCGGTCGGTCCGGGGCTTGTCAGCCCCGCAGCCGTCAGGCCGGCCAGGGCGAGAACGAGGAGACGAAGCATGGCGGATCAACATGCCGTAGTGGAAGGAGAGGGGCTAGTGGAGAGCGGGTCGTGGCGGCCGGCCCCGGCACCCCCCGCCGCCTCCGGAGCACGGAGCTGACACGGGCATGCAAAGCGATCCCATCCGCGTGGACTACCGGCCCTTCGGGGATTCGGGGCCCGACCGGCCGGTCGAGCCCGCGCGCCGGGGATGGTTGCCGCGGGCGCTCCGCACCGGGTTGGGGGTGATGGCCGCGCTGCTGCTCCCGTTTTTCGTGCTTGTGCGGATGTCGGTGTGGGCGTACGCGACGGGTGGGGTGGGGAACTGGGGCGCGGTGCTCTGCGGCGCGGCCCTCACGGTGTTGATCCTGGCGGTGTATCTGTGGCTGCTGCGGGTCAAGTTCCAGGGCCGGCTCGACCTGCCGCGAATGGCCTGGATCGCCACACTGACGACAGTGTCGGCCTACCTGCTCTTCACGCTGGTGTATCTCTCGGCGGACAACGTGAAGGCACCCGAGGTGCGGGACCACTACCGGACGCTCCATCCGGTGCTGCGGGTGGCGACGGGCACGCAGGTGCTGTTCGACAGGTCCGCGGTCATCACGGACACGCGACGCACCGCCGACGACTACGTACGCTGGGGCCTACCGGTGAACGAGGCCTCGCTCCACTTCGAGCAGACGAACGGATTCGTGCACGCGCTCGACCTCCGCACGGTGGGGCGACCCCCCTGGCGGGTCGCCCTCATGACCGCCTACTACCGATTGGCCGGCTTTCGCACGCTCCGCCACGTGGGCACGGCGGACCATTTGCACGTATCCCTGCCGCCCGCCTGAGCGGCCGTCCGCCTGGCGGGTGCCGGCGCCGCGCCTCAGTCGGAGATCACCCGCACCTCTCTGGCCACCACGATGGGATCCAGGTCCAGGCTGCGGAGCAGCTCGTTGAACTCGGCCAGATCGGTGTCGTAGATCTCCTGCAGCCGAGCGAGGATCCGCGCCACTTCCCGGTCCAGCTCGGCGGCCCGGTCGCGGGCGCCCTGCGTGGGCCGGGCATCGACCGCCCCACCGAAGTTGCCGGCCACGGCACCGTACACGTACGCCAACTGCGCGGCGATCTGTCCGGGTAGGTCGAGCGGATCGTAGAAGCTGCGCGAACGGGTCTGCTGCACCTCGTTTTCAACCTCGGTCAGCGCGGCGGTGAGCGAGTCGGCGGCCTCGCCTGCCCGTGTCCGGTCGGCTTCCGCCACGCCGGCGTCCTCCAGTAGCGCGGTAACGCCGCCCACTTGGTCCCGCACCGCGCGCAGGGAAGTCGCGCGGTCGCGGAGTCGCTCGATGGTCTGGCCGATGCTCCGGAGGAGCTCGAACTGTTCGTCGTAAGCGATCTGCGGCACGTCCAGACGGGGATCGGCCGCGACGGTCAACGTCTGCTCCTGGACGATGTCACCGGCGGCCAGGCGGATGGTGTAGTCGCCGGGCGGCGCCGCCGGCGCGGGCATGGTCCCGAAGATCACCGTGCCCTCGGGCAGCTCGGGCGTGGGATAGCGCAGGTCCCAGTTGATCCGGTGGAGCCCCGGCGTCTTCGCGAGCGGCGGAGGCCCTCCGCCGAAGCCGAACATGGCGGCGAGTGCCGCCATGGGCCCCAGGTCCGGGCCGGGTAGGGGCTCGGTGGAGAAGCGTTTCACCGTGTCGCCCCGCTGATCCAGCACGTAGATGTCCATGGGCCCCTCGAATTCCTCCGCCACCGAGTAGTAGAGGATGGCCCCCGCGGGCGGGTTCTGGGCACGCCGGTTAGCGCCCAACTGGAGGCCCCCGGCAAGCACCCGGTGGGCCGGGTCGGGCGCATACAGATGAAGCGCCGCGGACCGCACGTCGTCGCTCATCTGACGCAGCGGCGAGATGTCGTCCATGATCCAGAACGAGCGTCCCTGGGTGGAGAGCACCAGGTCGCCTTGATGGACGGCCAGGTCCGTCACGGGCGTGACCGGCAGGTTCCGCTGGAAGGAACGCCAGGTGCTCCCGTCATCGGTCGAGACGTAGATGCCGAACTCTGTGCCCGCGAACAGGAGGCCCTGCCGGACCGGATCCTCCCGCACGACCCGCACGAAATGGTTGGCCGGAATCCCGTTCTCGCCGTCGGTGAGCCGCTCCCAAGAGGCCCCGCCGTCGGTGGTGCGGAACACGTGGGGCCGGAAGTCGCCCTCGCGGTACCGGAACACAGCCACGTGAATACGCTCGGGGTCGTGCGCGGAGATGTCGATCGTGTTCACGGTGGCCCCCGCGGGCAGGTCCCCGGGGGTGACGTCGGTCCAGGTGCCTCCGTTGTCGCGGGACACGTGGATGCGTCCGTCGTCGCTGCCCGCCCACAGCACGCCCGCCTCATGGGGCGATTCCTCGAATGCGAAGATGGTTCCGTATACCTCCACCCCCGTCCCGTCCCGGGTGATCGGCCCGCCGGTGTAATCCTGGTGGGCAGGGTCGTTCGTGGTCAGGTCGGGCGAGATCACGTCCCAGGTTTGTCCTCCGTCCCGCGTCCGATGCACGACCTGGCTGGTGTGGTAGACCACGTCCGGATCATGCGGCGAGATGCGGATGGGCGCGTTCCACTGGAAGCGGTACTGGAGGTCCGACGGCTTTTGTGCCAGTTGCAGTTGAGGATAGGCCAGGATCTCGCGCTGCTGCCCCGTGCGGATGTCGGTGCGGGTGATGCTCCCGCCGAAGCATCCGGCATAGACGATGTTCGGGTCGCGCGGATCGACCGCGATATGTCCACTCTCGCAGCCGCCAACCTGATACTCGTGCTCGAAGTCGCTGACGATCGCGGATGAGACCCGGCTCGGGACGGACATGGTGGAGTTGTCCTGCTGGGCGCCGTAGAGCCGGTACGGGAACTGGTCGTCCACGGTCACGCGATAGAACTCGGCCGTCGGTTGGTTGCGTTGCGTGGACCAGGTGCGTCCGCCGTTCAACGTCACATTGGCGCCGCCGTCGTTGCCCTCGATCATGACCTTGGGGTTGGACGGGTTGATCCAGATCTGGTGGCTGTCGGGGTGGGGTGTGGGCACCACCGTGACGTTGGCCCCGCCGTCCAGGGACTTGTAGAGCAGCACGTTGTTGATCCAAACCGTGTTCTCGTCGGTGGGGTCGGCGGTCACGTGCATGTAGTACCAGGGCCGGTGGTAGATGCCTTTTTCGCTGTTGACCCGACGCCACCGGTCGCCGCCGTCGTCGGACCGGTAGAGCCCGCCCTCCTCGTGCTCGATGACGGCCCACACCCGGTTGGGGTTCGCGGGCGAGACCGCGACGCCGATTTTGCCAATGACGCCGCCCGGAAGGCCGCCCGCGAGCTTCTGCCAGGTGTCGCCCCCGTCCTTGGAGCGGTAGAGCCCGCCCTCTTCTCCACCGGAGATCATGGTCCAGGGCTTCCGCTCGCCCCGCCAGGCGGCCGCGAACAGGATGCGGGGATTGGAGGGATCGATGGCCAGGTCGACGACGCCCGTGGAGTCGCTGACGAACAGCACCTTTTCCCAGGTGTCTCCCCCGTCCGTGGACCGAAAGACCCCCCGGTCCGGGTTGGGCGCGAACGCGTTCCCCATCGCAGCCACGTACAGGCGGTCGGGATCGTCGGGATGGACACGGATCCGGCCGATCTGGCCGGCGTCTTCCAGACCCAGCATGCGCCAGGTCTTTCCGGCGTCCGTCGAGCCGTAGAGGCCGATGCCGGGAGATGCGTTTCCGCGCACGCACGCGGATCCGGTCCCGGCGTAGATCACGTTGGGATCCGAAGGAGCGACGGCCAGCGCCCCGATGCCGCCCGCCGCGATCTGCCCGTCGGTCAGCGGCCTCCAGCTCTCGCCGGCATCGTCCGATTTCCACACCCCGCCGCCCGTGGACCCGAAGTAGAACGTGAACGGATCGTCCGGCACTCCGGACACCGCGGTGACGCGCCCGCCGCGGTGGGGGCCCACCATGCGGTAGCGGAGTCCGCTCAGGAAGGGGTCATCTGGAGAGGGCTGATCCTGGGCGCGAAGATCCTGGACGCCGACGGCCGTGAGGACGGCCGCCAGGAGGGCGAACGAGCGGCGAAGCATGGTCGGGTGACTCCCTGTACGTAGCCGGGTTCGCGGGGCCGTGCGGCGGTGACCCGCGTTTCGCTGCCAAGACTACGGGGCGAGTGTGTCTGCTTCAACCAGGTGCCGACCCGGACGACCGGAGGGCGCCGGCCGCCGGTCGCGCTACGCGTTTACGACCGTCGTAAGCTCGGTCGAGATCTCGATGCAGCCGAACAGCGTTCGGTACACGGGACACTTGGAATGGTGGACCTCGTGGGCTCGCTCGGCCGTCTCCACCTGATCGGCATCCAACTCCAGCCTGTACTCGACGTGGAGACGTTTGATGACCAAGACGCCATCTTCCGCCTCGACCTCACCGACCACCTCGCTGGTCAGCTTGTCGTCGCCTGCCGGGATCCCGCGCGCCTCCAGCGCGCCGCCAAGGGTTCCCGTGAGTCAGCCGCCGGTGGCGGCGATCACGTAGTCGATGGTGGCGGTATGGGGCGTCTCGACGTCGATCCCGTAGTGGCTGGCGATCTCCGAGTGAACGCCGAACGCCACCGGACCGTCGTGTGCGGGAAGGTAGGCGTGGCGGAGCGGACCCCGTTTTCTCTCGATGCGAATGCGCGCAGTGTAGTCGGCCATACGCCCAGTTTGGCCGATGGCGCGCCCGGGGGAAAGCCCCGGCGTGCCGGGGCGGCCGGCGGCGCCGGGATCGGACGGGCGCTCAGCGATCAGTTGGGCGCGTGTACGCTCGGGTGTCCGTAGTCGCGGTCTCGCCCGATGACCGGCCCGTGAAGGTCGAGGGCGGAGTTGTCGATGCTGGCGATCCACTGCCGGATGGACCCGGCGAAGGGCTCGGTGCGGGCGTTCTTTCCGAACGGATCCGAATACCAGACTTCCGGACCGCCCTCATTGCGCACACGATTGGAATTGATGTCGACGAATCGCCGTACGCCGTCGAAGCGGGACTGCGGACTGTCGAAGCTCACGTCGGCGATGACGCCGTTTCCGGTGGACTCCTCGCAGAGCCCGCCGTGCGCCCGCCGGCCGTCCTCCATCACCTCATAGCACAGGTCGATGGAGCGGCCCACGCCGTTTGCCTGGGTCGCGTCGTAGTAGCGGCTCGGTGCCAGCACCTGGAAGTAAGGGCTGAACGAAACCAGCGTGCGCTGCTTGTCGGCCGTCTGGATTCGTCCCGAGACCTCCCAGCTCTCCCTCAGCGCGGTGTTGAAGTTGGAGTTCCGTTCGTCACCGACGAACACGTGCTGCTCCACGCACTGGCGGTCCGGAATCGCGCGGCGGCCGCCCCCGCTGGGCGAGTTGGCCGGCGAGGGAGTTCCCACCTCGATGTGCCGGTCCCGGTCACACGACGCCACCAACTCACCCGCGCCGCCGATGGCGGCCAGGAACGTCGTGCTGAACCCGGTGCCGTCCGAGCAGCGGATGTGGTAGACGATCTCGTGCAGGTTGTTGGTGAACGCGTCCTTGGAATGGCTGCCCTGGTGAAGCTTGGTCAGCACGTCGCACACGATCCGGATCAGGCCCGCTCCGCCTCCGCCCACGTCGAGGACGAAATCGTTTTCCCATTCGATCTTGTGGCCCACGTGGTCTTCGTGGCGGGGCGCTCCGGGGTCGTAGGCATCCAACGCGTCGTTGGCCAGTCCGAACGGCATGGGCCCTACTTGCGCATAGAGATCCGAATCGCGGGGATCGCGTCCGTGCTCATGCCCGAACGTGCAGCCGGATGCCGGATCCACGGGCGGATGCCAGGTCGGGTAGAGCTTTCCGTCCGGTCCCACGACCGCGTAGCTGTCGTGGACCTCGCGCGTGCAGGTATCCGTCGGCCCCGGTGTCCACCTGGAGTAGGCCACGCTCAGGCCACTGGCGTCTTCCGGCCCTGCCAGCTCTCCATCTCCGTCGCACGCCAGGGCGAGCGCGGGCAGGATCAGGATGGGAGCGAGCCGCAAATGGTCCACTAGCGAACGACGACGCATGGGCTTGGGATCTCCGTCTGGCGGGGCGTTGAGTCCGAGCGTCGGCCGCAGGAAGCAAGCTCCACACCTTCCCTCGCGGCCCGGGAAGGGGTGCTCCAAAAGCGCTGTCGGAAGGGCTCAGATCCAGGAACACGGGTGGTGTTGCGTCGGTGCAACACGTTGGCACGGATGTCTTTTCGGGCGGAACGAAGGTCCGGGGCCAAGCCTTCCCTCAGTGGGTCGTGATGCCGATGCCGAACTGGACGAGCGACACGTTCATGCTCCCGGTGAGCGTCCGGTCCTCCTCCTTCAGATTGCCGAACGAGCCGGTGAGCACGTTGAGGTAAGGCACGAACGAGAGCGCCCGGGTCGCCCGCAGCTCGTATCCGACCCCGACGTTCACGCCGAAGGTGTTGGCGGTTACCGGAGGATCGTCGCCGGTGGGCCTGGCCTCGAAGCGCGTCAGACCCAGCCCGACTTTCACGTACAGCCCGGAGTCGTCTCTGGGATAGAGGAGGCTCACGACCGAGGCGCTGCCGATGATCTGGTCGGTTTCCTCACCGCCTCGGTACCAGGCGTTCGTCTCGAGCCCCACCAGGATCCGCTGGGTCACCGTGCCCCCCATCCGGAAGTAGCCGGAGAGCGCTTGCTCGCGATTGCGGGCGCAGATGGGACAGGTGGGCATGGCCGATCCGAGGCCCATGCCCACGCCCAGCCAGACGCCCGATCTCGTCGTTTCCGAGCCCGCACCCGGGGTGTCGGAGACCTGGGCCGCAGCGGAGGTGGGAGCGGTGAGCAGGAAGATGCCGGCGATGCCCAAGGCGACGAGACGCATGGTCGAGGTCCTGGATTGGTGGTCGTGGATCTGCCACAGCTACGGGCGTGCAGGTTCCAGTCCAGGGGCGGGTCGGGACGCTCGGTTGACGCTGCTCGGGACCCCTACGAATGTGGAGAGTCAATCAACGAAGGGAGGCAGTCGGTGTCGAGCCTGGGAAGCGCGTTCAACCTCAACATGTGGATCAACGAAAACCGGGGTGAGCTCAAGCCGCCGGTGGGCAACAAGGTCATTTGGAAGGACTCCAAGATGATGGTGATGATCATCGGGGGGCCCAACTGGCGGAACGACTATCACATCACCCCCAGCGAAGAGTTTTTCCATCAGCTCCAGGGTGACATGCTGCTCCAGATGATCGACCCGGAGACCAAGGAACGCGTGGATGTTCCCCTCAGGGAGGGCGACGTCTACATGATTCCGCCCTACGTACCGCACCGCCCGGTGCGGAAGGCCGACACCGTCGGCCTGGTGGTGGAGTACTGGCGGCCCGACGACCTGAACGACCGCTTCGTCTGGTATTGTGAGGGATGCGGGGAAGAGGTGCACTCGTTCGACTTCTACCTCACGCAGTTGGACGAGGATATCAAGCCTCGTTTCGAGGAGTTCTACGCCTCCGAGGAGATGCGTACCTGCGCCAACTGCGGGACGGTCTCGCCGGTGCCGGGTCCGCCGCAATTTTGATTTCGGAACCTCCGAAGCTCGCGTGTGGCCGACGAATCTGAGGAAACGCCCCTGAAAATCGACCTCCACACCCACATCCTACCCGAGACCTGGCCCGACTTGAGCGAGCGGTACGGGTACCAGGGCTTCGTCCGCCTGGAGCACACCGGGCCCGGATGTGCGTGCATGATGATTGGCGATCATCGGTTCCGGGACGTAGCGGCCAATACCTGGGATCCCGGCACCCGCCTGGGCGAGTGCGACCGGGACGGCGTCACGGTCCAGGTGCTCTCGACGGTCCCGGTCATGTTCAGCTACTGGGCCAAGCCGCGTGACACGCTCGACCTGTCTCGCCTACTGAACGACCACATCGCCGGCCTCGTGCGGGATCATCCCCGACGGTTCGTAGGGCTCGGCACGCTTCCCATGCAGGCTCCGGATTTGGCCGTGCAGGAGCTGGAGCGCTGCGTGCGCGACCTGGGGCTGGCCGGGGTCCAGATCGGGAGCCACGTAAACGAGTGGAACCTCGATCAGCCGGAGCTCTTCGACGTATTCCAGGCCGCGGCCGACCTGGGCGCTTCGGTGTTCGTACACCCTTGGGACATGCTGGCGCCCGAGCGCATGCGCATGTACTGGCTGCGCTGGCTGGTGGGCATGCCCACCGAGACCACGATCGCCATCTGCTCGCTGCTCATGGGTGGGGTGCTCGACCGCTTGCCCCACCTCAAGGTGGCGTTCGCGCATGGCGGAGGTTCCTTCCCCGGCACGGTGGGCCGAATCGAGCACGGGTACGTCGTGCGGCCCGATCTCTGTGCCATCCGGTCGAGCACCAACCCGTCCGACTTCCTGGGTCGGTTCTACGTGGACTCTTTGGTCCACGAGCCGGCACAGCTTCGCCTCATGATCGATCTGTTCGGCGCCGACCGCATCGCCCTGGGCTCGGACTATCCGTTCCCTCTGGGTGAGCACACGCCGGGCGCAATGATCGAATCCATGTCGGACCTGTCCGCCGCGACCAAGCGGCAGCTCCTGGCGGAGACGGCGTTGGAGTTCTTGGGGGTGGAGGCGGGCCGGTTCGAAGACGAGCCGTCCAAGCCCGGGGCCCCGGCCGCCAGGGACGCCGGGACGTGACCGACGCGGACGCGGGCGAGGCCTACGCCGACGAGCTCGACGCCCGCGATCCGCTGGCCGGATTTCGAGACCAGTTCCACATCCCTCCGGCGCCGGACGGGAGGCCCGCCGTCTACCTCTGCGGAAACTCGCTCGGACTCCAGCCACGCGGCGTGCAGGAGGTCGTGGACCGGGAGCTGGAGGACTGGCGGAGGTTGGCGGTTCACGGGCACCTCGATGGCCGGGCGCCGTGGTACTCCTACCACGAGCGTTTCCTGAAGTCGGGGGCCGACCTGGTTGGGGCGATCCCCGGCGAGGTCGTCATGATGAACGGGCTTACGGTGAACCTCCACCTCATGATGGCGAGCTTCTACCGTCCGCGGGGGAAGCGCCGCCGTATCCTGATCGAGTCGCCGGCCTTCTCCTCGGATCGCTACGTCGTGGAGACGCAGCTTCGCCACCACGGTGTGGATCCGGACGAAGGGTTGGTGGAGGTCGGCCCCAGGGAAGGGGAGGCGACCATTCGCGACGACGACCTGCTCCGTGAGATCGAGGCGCAGGGTGACCGGCTGGCGATGATCATGATCGGCGGGGTGAATTTCCTCACCGGACAGTTGTTCGACCTCGATGCGCTGACACGCTGCGGTCACGGCGTGGGCGCGGTGGTGGGGTTCGACCTGGCGCACGCCGCGGGGAACGTGCCGCTCCACCTACACGACTGGGGTGTCGATTTCGCGGTTTGGTGCAACTACAAATACCTGAACTCCGGGCCCGGAGCGGTCGGCGGATGCTTCGTGCACGAGCGGCACGCGCGCGCCGACCTCGGACGGCTGGGAGGGTGGTGGGGCAACGATCCCGAAACCCGGTTCCGGCTCCAGCTCCTTCCGGACTTCGTGCCCCAACCCGGAGCGCCGGGCTGGCAGCTCTCCAATCCGCCCATCCTGGCGTTGGCTCCGCTGGAGCCCTCGCTTGCCCTTTTCGAGGCGGCAGGCATGGAACGGCTCCGTGAGAAGTCCGTCCGGCTCACCGGCTATCTGGAGGGGCTCCTTCAGGACCTGGACCCCGACGTCCGAATCCTGACCCCTGTCGAGCCGGAGCGACGTGGCTGCCAGCTATCGCTCCAGATCTCCGGCGACGGCCGTGGGGTCGAGCGGTCTCTGGCCCGCGCCGGAATCGTCGTCGACTTTCGTGAGCCGGACGTTATTCGGGTGGCGCCCGTGCCGCTGTACAATCGGTTCGCCGATGTCTGGCGTTTTGCCCACGCGCTCGGCGAAGCCCTCTCGGCGCCGGCGGGCCACGGCTCCGCGAATGGCTGAGGAGACCGGCGCCTCCTACGGCATTGCCGGCGCGGGCCTGGCCGGCTCGCTCATGGCCGCGTGCCTGGCGCAGGCCGGCGAGACCGTGGATGTGTATGAGCGCCGTTCCGACCCACGCACGCACGAGGCGGAGTCCGGCCGCTCGATCAACCTCGCGCTGTCTCATCGCGGCCTGAGCGCGCTCGAGCACGTCGGCATTGCCGACGCCGTACAGCGTATCACGGTGCCCATGCGCGGCCGCTTGATGCACAGCGTGGAGGGCACCACGACCCTTCAACCGTACGGAGTCGATCCCGGCCAGGTGATCCTGTCCGTCAGCCGCGCGGGGCTCAACCGCATGCTGGTGGAGCGCGCTGCGGAGTTGGGCGCGCGCTTCCACTTCCGGGAGCGGGTGCGGTCTGTCGATCCGGACGCTCCCACCGTCACTGTCGGCAACGGGTCCGGAGGTTCGCGCACCGTGAGGCACGAGACCGTGATCGGGGCGGACGGCGCCTTTTCGGCCGTGCGCCACCGGCTCCAGCGCCGATCCGGGTTCAACTACTCACAAACCTACCTGACCCACGGCTACAAGGAGCTCAGCCTCCCGCCCACCGGGTCGGGAGACTTCGCCATGGACCCCCAGGCGCTCCACATCTGGCCCCGCGGCGGCTTCATGATGATTGCGCTGCCGAACCTCGACCGAACGTACACGGTGACGATGTTCCTCCCGTTCGAAGGGGACCACAGCTTCTCGTCCATCGACTCTGACGAGGCGTTGGAGGCGTTCTTCGCCCGGCACTTCGCGGATGCCCGTCCGCTGATCCCCGACCTGCCCGAGCAGTATCGCACCAATCCCGTGGGATCACTGGTGACGGTGCGTTGTGGACCTTGGTTCGTGGAAGACAAGGTCGTGCTCATCGGCGACGCGGCCCACGCGGTCGTGCCGTTCTACGGGCAGGGCATGAACGCGTCCTTCGAGGACTGCGCGCTGCTCATGGAATCCCTCGACCAGACGGCGGGCATGCGGGCCTCCGCGTTCGATCACTTCTACGGCCTGCGCAAGCCCGATGCGGACGCGCTGGCCGGGTTGGCGGTGGCCAACTACCAGGTGATGCGCGATCGGGTCCAGTCGAAGGGTTTTCTGTGGGGGAGAAAGGCCGGGCGAATCCTGCACCGATTGTTTCCCACCCGGTTCATTCCGCTCTATACGATGGTCACGTTTACGTCCATGCCGTACGCGGAGGCTGAGCAGCGGTGGCAGGAGCAGTTGGCGGGGCTGAAGAGGATCGGGGTGCTCGTGGCTTTCGTCTTATTGCTCGTCCTTCTTTGGTTCTTCTCGTGACGGACCCACCATGTCGCTGACCTACTCGAGTTACCTGGCGTTGAACGAGCTGCTCGATCTCCAGCGCCCGCAGTCCGAGCCGGCTGAGCACGACGAGACACTGTTCATCGTGATTCACCAGGTGTACGAGCTCTGGTTCAAGCTCATTCTCCACGAAGTGACGAAGCTCAACCGGGACTTGAGTGCAGGAGACACCTACGGCGCCATCGATACGCTGAAACGCGTGCGCATGGTGCTCAAGACGTTGGTGGCTCAGCTCGACATTCTGGAGACCATGTCGCCGCTCTCGTTTCGGTCGTTCCGCAGTCGTCTGGAGACGGCTTCCGGATTCCAGTCCGTGCAGTTCCGCGCCCTCGAGTTCGCGCTGGGGCTCAAGCGTCCGGCGATGATCCGCCACCACGAGGGCAATCCGGCGGCGATCGCAACTCTGGAGCGCCGCCTGGACGAGCCCTCCGTGGTCGACCACTTCTACCGGTATCTGGTTCGTCGAGGGGCGGACGTGCCGGAGGCGCTGCTCTCCAGGGACGTGCGGGAAGCCAACGAGCCCAGTCCGGCCGTACAGAACGTAGTCCTCGATCTGTACCAGTCCCAGCCGGATGCGCAGATCCTGTTCGAGATGATGACCGACGTGGACGAAGGCCTCCAGGAGTGGCGCTATCGGCACGTGAAGATGGTGGAGCGCACCATCGGGGATCAGCCCGGCACCGGAGGATCGCCCGGTGTCGCGTTTCTGAGAAGGACCTTATTCCAGCCCGTGTTTCCGGACCTCTGGGCCATTCGCGACCGCATCTGAGCGGGCGCTCGAGAGCCGGTCCGCAGTTGAGGTGATCAACGTAAGCGGCTAAACGTTCCACGATGGACGAGATCCGCAAATACCTGGCGCGCTGGCGCGCTGCTTTGGCCTCTGCAGATTCGTTCGTGCGGGCTCGACCTTGGTCGCCCCGGGGGACCAGCGGTCGTCAGAACGCGAACAGCTTGGTGACCTTCAGGGTCAGTAGCCGTTCGACCAGTTGGCTCGTCCCGAGATCGCGGCGCTCGGTATATACCAAGAACACGTCCGACAGCGGGGCGTGTAAGAAGTTGAGCCGCACGTTCGTCACCAACTCGTCCGTCGAGTCCAAGTACTGGAGGAAGCCGGACAGAAAGAGCCTGGTGGAGTGCGCGTATTTCACCCGGCCGCCAAAGACGTCGGCGTTGAAGGATTGTCCCGCCAGGTCGAGTGCATTGTGCTGGCCGAACAGGTTGAACGACCAGTGGTTGTTCGGCCGGACGAGCAGGGATCCTTGTAGCGAGGTCCGATCGCCGTCGAAGAACGACCCGCGGGACACGGCCACCGAGCCGGAGACGCGACGCGCTCCACTGGCGGTGTACGAGATCGACGCGTCCCGGAAATCGTAGTCTCCCGCGGGAACGGGAACGCCGGCGATCGGCGTCTCGGATAGAAGCCGCTCGAACCGATCCTCCACCTCGAGCAGGAGCCGACTCCCATCCGCGAACTGGGTGGCGAACCCTCCCGTCACCCAGCGGGTCTCCAGCACTCCGTCCAGGTTTTCGACGGCGGACCAGTCCACATAGGGGTTGATCTCCTGAACGGCCGTCAGGGACGGCTGCGGATGCGCGCCGACGGTGGCAAACGCCTGGCGAACACCCGTTCGGCGAATGAAGCCGACCCCCGGGTTGAAACCCTCGCCGACGCGCTTCACGAATGCAGAGGCGTCCCAGAGCGGATCACGCCACGCGACCTGGAGGTATCCGGCGCCCCGGTCGTCGCCCACGCCCGGCTCGTCCGTCATGGCCACGTACGAGTTCACCAGCATGTACCGGAAGAGCCGAACGTTGGCGTCGACGCCGAAGCTCCGGTTGTACTCGTCGCCGAATCCGTTCGAGGTACCCTGCCGGTTCACGAACATGAACCCGATGTCGCTGGCGCCCATGACCGGCTGCCGCAGCCGGAGCACCGCGAAGTTCTCCGCCGGGGCGAAGCCCTCCGCCGTGGGCTCTCCCAGCGCACGGGTCTGCATATCCAGGAAGCCGATCTCGGTGTTGCGAATTCGCCCGGAGAGGCGCACGCCTCCCGCTATGGGAATGGGCCTCCGGTCTGCGGATAGGCCTACGGCGCGGGAGTAGAAGAGCTTGAAGTCCCGCGGGGACGACCCGGTGCGATAGTTCCGCTCGGTGACGTCACCGAGCGTGAAGATGCCGTCGTTTTCCAGGAAGAAGTCCCGCTTCTCGGGAAAGAACAGCGAGAAACGCGTGAGGTTGACCTGCTCTTGATCGACTTCCACCTGGGAGAAGTCCGTGAGTGCGGTCACGTCCAGGGTCAACCGCGAGGTCAGGCCGTACTTGAGGTCGAACCCGATGTCTGCGTCTTCTCCATCGGCCCCGAGGGCCGTGGGGGCCGCCCCCGAGACCGTCGACGCGCTCGCATACGGCTTGATGGTCAGGTTCCGACCCTGACGGATCCCCGCCAACCCGGTGACGGTTCCCGCCCGCGACATCTTGTGGAGGCGAAACTGGCTGGCCAGCGGAGCCCAGTAGCTGTCCTCGTTGATGCGCCGGATCCGCCGCAGAAAGTTCATCCCCCAGCTTTGCTCGAACTCCGACGCTTCGAAGCGCAGGGTGGCGAAGGGAATGGCCATCTCCGCCGACCACCCGTCTTCGTGGATGGCCGTTTCGACTCGGACCATCCCCTCCCAGGATCGATTGATGTACCGGCTGTCGCCTTCCATCTGGGCGTCGAACAGCGCGCCGGCCGGACTCACGCCGAACATGACGCCGTTCGACCGGTCCAGGTACGAGTCGATCGAGACGCCGAACATGTCCGCGTCGTGGGTGGAGAAGTCCTGTTCCAAGCCGGGCGAGTAGAGTCGCTCGGGTTGGGAGTCGTACATGTACCCGGAGATGTAGAGCGTGGTCTCGTCGAACAGCACCCGTACGACCGTGCGTTCGCTGGGCGGAAGGCCGGCCCTGGGCAGTGTGGTCAGGAAGTCGGTCGCGGAATCCGCCCGGGCCCAGACTGCCTCGTCGGGGATCCCGTCGATGGTCGGCGCTTGGTCGATGCGGATGGCTCGAAGGCTGGGCCGTGGGACGGTTTCGGGGTCCACCGCACGGGCGGACGCCTCGGAGGTGGGACTGGAGAGGCCACCGGCCTGGGCGGATAGCGGGACCGCCACGCATAAGATCACAGCCACGGCCGAAAGGGCCGAGGCGGAGCGCTGGAGACTGACCATGCCGGAAGTCTAGTCGGACGAGACCCATGAAGCGACATTCGGGACTCCTTTACCGATCCCCAGCGCCGGACCTCGGATGCTCTACGACATCTCGCCGCCGTTGTCGCCCTCGCTGGCTGTGTTCCCCGGCGATACTCCACTGAGCCGGGAGGTCCTCCTGGACCAGAAGCGGGGCGACCACATCACCCTCTCGACGCTGCGCGGGACGGTGCACCTGGGCGCGCACCTGGACGCACCCAGCCACTACGTGCCCGAAGGGAGGTCGATCGAGGAGGAGGACCTGAACCGGTTCCTGGGGCCCTGTCAGGTAATCGAGGCCCGTCCGGCGGAGGGTGCGCCCGTCATGCCCGCCGATCTGGACGAGAAGCCCGCAGCGAGTCGTGTGCTGTTGGCCACGGGCACGTATCCCGATCCCGGCCGGTTCGGACGATTCGCCGCGCTCGCACCCGAGCTGATTCGGCACTTGGCCGCATCGGGCGTCGAGCTGGTCGGGGTGGATACGCCGTCCGTGGACGCTCCGGACTCTCGTGATCTACCCGCGCACGCCGAGTGCGGCCGCCACGGCATGCGGATCCTCGAAGGGTTGGTGCTGACCGGCGTGCCTCCGGGAAGGTACGAGCTGATTGCGCTCCCGCTGCGCCTGGTGGGATTCGATGCGAGCCCGGTCCGCGCGGTGTTGCGGACGGTCCACTAGCGGATCGTTACCGTCCACTAGCCTGCGAGCGCGATTACCTTCAGCTCGATCGCGATCGGGGTGGGGAGCCTGCTCACCTCGACGGTGGTGCGGGTGGGTGGATCGGTGGCGAAGTGTTGGGCCCAGACCCGGTTCATCGCGTCGAAGTCCGCCATGTCGGTCAGGAACACCGTGACGTCCACGATCCGGTCCCAAGACGATCCGGCGTCAGTGAGGACCGCGCGCACGTTGTCGAAGCAAGCTTCACACTGCTCGACGATGTCGTGCCCGGTCACCCGTCCGTCGGCGTCCACGAGGGTGCCGGGGATGGTGGACCGGCCCCTGCGGCGGGGCCCGATGCCCGAGAGAAACAGCAGGTTCCCGGCCCGGCGCGCGTGGGGGTAGGGGCCCACGGGCTCGGCCGCGGCATCGGAGATCACGCCCGTGCGCTTTTTCACAGCTTCACGCACACGTTCTTGGGCTCGGTGAAGAACCGGAGCGCTTCCACGCCGCCCTCCCGGCCCACCCCGCTGGCCTTGGATCCGCCGAACGGCACTCGCAGGTCTCGGAGCAGCCAACAGTTGATCCATACGGTCCCGCAATCCAGCCGATCGGCCACCCGGTGGGCGCGGGAGAGATCGGTGGTCCAGACGCTGGCGGAGAGGCCGTACGGTGTGCCGTTGGCCCACTCCAGCACCTCGTCCTCGGTGTCGAACGGCGTGACCGTGACCACGGGCCCGAAGATCTCTTCCTGGTTGGTACGGCAGCGCGGGCCCAGCTCCGTGATGACGGTGGGTCGGAAGAAGAACCCGTCTCGACAACGAGGGGGCAAGTCGGCGGGTCGGGTGCCGCCGGCCAGCACCCGGCCACCCTCCTCGCGGGCGAGGGCCACGTAGGCCTCGATCTTGGCAAGGTGCTCGGCCGAGACGATGGCGCCCTGATCGGTGTCATCCTCGGCCGGGTCCGCGACCCGCATGCCTTCGGCCCCGGCCACGAGCCTGCGCAAAAACTCGTCGTACACGGGACGCTCGACGAACACACGTTCCCCGCAGAGGCAGATCTCACCCTGGTTGGCGAACGACGACCGGAGCGTTCCCCGGACCGCCTCGTCCAGCTCGGCATCCGCGAAGATCAGGTTGGGGTTCTTGCCGCCCATCTCGAGCGACAGCTTCTTGAACCCCGGCCCCGCCACTCTGGCGATCTCTGCACCCGCCCGCGTGCTGCCAGTGAAGGAAACCGCGGCGACATCCGGGTGGGCGACGAGCCGGGCTCCGGCGCCGGGCCCCCGTCCGTGCACGACGTTGAGCACGCCCGGGGGAAGGCCGGCGGCGACGGCGATCTCGGTCAGCAGGTGCGCGGTCATCGGTGTGACCTCGGACGGCTTGGCCACGGCGGTGTTCCCGGTGGCGAGGGCGGGCGCGACCTTCCACGAGAGCAGGTAGAGCGGAAGGTTCCACGGCGAGATCAGCGCCGCCACGCCCCTCGGGCGCCTGAGCGTGTAGTTGATGGCTGTCCTATCTGTTGCGTGGCTTTCGGACGCCTCGTGGAGAATGGCCGTCGCGAAGAAACGGAAGTTGTGCTCGGCCCGCGGGATGTCGAGCGATTGTGCAAGGTGGACCGGCTTGCCGGTGTCTGCGCTCTCGGCCTGCGCCAGCTCCTCTCGCCGGTCGTGAATGGCGTCGGCAATGCGCAGCAGGATCCGACTCCTCTCCGCCGCCGGCGTCCGAGACCATGATTCGAATGCGGTTCGTGCGGCGGTGACGGCCTCGTCGACCTGCGCCGCGTCGCTGTCGGGGATCCGGGCGTACGGCCGGCCGGTGGCGGGCTCGACCACTTCGACCCAGTCGTCCTGGTCCGGCTCGATCCAATCGCCGCCCACGAAGTTGGGAATGGTGATCACGCGGGCATCATTGCGTAGCCAGACGTCCGCCGTCCACGGGAAGGTCGACGCCGGAGATGTACGCGGCCGCCGGAGAGGCCAGAAACGCGATGGCCGCTGCGACCTCTTCGGGTTGCGCGAACCGACGCAGTGGGACCGACGCGGCCCAAGTCCCGAACACGGCGCTTTCGGTCGTGCCGCTCGCCTCCGCCCGCTTGGTGATGAGGGAGCGGAGACGGTCCGTGTCGGTGAACCCCGGAAGCACGTTGTTCACCGTGATGCCGTCGGGGCCCAGCTCGTGCGCGAGGGTCCGAACCCAATTGGCCATGGCCGCCCGGACGGTGTTGGAGACGCCCAGTCCCGGGATGGGCGCACGCACGGACGTGGACGTGACGTTTATGATGCGCCCGTACCCCGTTTCCCGCATGCCGGGAACCAGGGCCTGCACCAGCAAGTGGCTCACGAAGAGGTGGGCACGCAGGGCGGACTCGAAGGCCGCGATGTCGGCATCGATCAGCGGCCCCCCGGGTGGGCCGCCGGTGTTGTTGACCAGCACGTGGACGGGGCCGTGGTCGGCTGCGCGGGCTGCTACTGCGTCGCGCGTCGCTTCGGGTTCCTGAAAATCGGCGGCCACCCAGCCGTGCCGTTGCCCATTCGCATGCGGCAGCGTTTGCGAAAGCTCACGGAGGCGGTCTTCGTCCCGCGCGACGACCACCACGGATGCCCCGGCCTGGGCCAAGGCCATGGCTGTCGCACGGCCAATGCCCCGACTGGCTCCGCAGACCACGGCTGTTCGGTTCTCGAGCGTCACTGCTGTGCGTTCCTCCGTTAGGGAAGCGTCGGCACAATTACGGGGAATCGTATGGAGCACCAGGCTCGGGGCCCCAACGCATCAGCCCCGGCAACGAGTGCCGGGGCTGAGACTACGAAGCCGGTTGATGACGCGACAGGTCCCGTCGTGCGGGACCGGCCGGGTCAGTCGGGGTCGGCCCAGGTGACCACGACGTGGGTCGTCTTTTCCTCTCCACCCGCGGCGATCACCATCACGATGCGTCCATCCCTGGACTCTCCCATCAGCGATGCCTGGATCCGAGAGCCCATGATCTGCCAGTTGTGGGACTTCACCTCGCCGCGGCGCTCCAGCGCGTCTTCATAGCGTTCCACCACGCGCTCCACGGGCACGGACGTCTCGAACCGGACGGCGCCGGCCACGCCTTCGTCGGCGTCTGCCGTGTACACGCGCTGGTTTTTGACAGCGCCGTCGAACTCGGGCACCCAGGCGGGCACCTCGCCGCCGGACCGAAGCCCGGTCAGGTCCATGGATCCGGCGCTGGTGTGAAGCGTGAACCGACCGGCGTCGTCGAGGTCGTCCACATCCAGACGGGCGACTTCCTCGCCGTCCAGCCGCATGGTGAACGAGCCGCCCTCACCGTCCCGGGTCGCGTCGAGGCGCATGGCCTCGCCGTCTTCGGTGCGCACGGTCAGGTGACCGCCGTCGTCGTCACCCTCGGCGTCGAGGCGAAAGACCTCGCCGTCGGTGGTGGTGATCGTGAGGGAGCCGCCGTCTTCGTCACCGTGAGCGTCGAACCGCACCGCCTCTTCACCGTCGGTGCGGATGACCAACGAGCCGCCGTCGTCACCCGCGTGGAGGTCCAGCGTCAGCTCTCCCTCTTCGGTGAGCACGCGCAGGCGGCCCTCCAGGAAATCTTCGGCTTCCACCGTGTGCAGCTCCGAGGTTTGCACGTTGCGGAAGGTGACCCTGCCGGCGTCCGGTTCGGACGAGACCCACTCCAGGTCGGGATCGGCCTCGATGAGACGCTCCGCCACCATGGTCGCCGGGCTCTCGCGGAAGTCTTCGATACGCTCGGACACGGTACGTACGGCAATCCACGCCATGGCTCCCAGGGCGCCCGCTCCTATGAGCAGGACGGCCGCCAGTCCCAGCGCGATCTTCGCGGTGCGGGAGAGCTTCTTTCGACCTGCGTTCAGCGCGCGCTCGTACTCGTCATGGTAGGCCATGCGTGGTTTCCTCAAGCGGGTTCGTCGTCGTAACCATTACGATGGGAAGACACGGGATCTTCACCCTTCGGGACCCGACGTTCCAGGCGTCCGAGATGTTTCATGGAGAAAAGCCGGAGTTGTCGGGTCGGCCAGCCTCCGCGGGTGATGTTCCTCTAAAGCGCAAGGAAACATGCACGTGGCCCACTCCATCCTCTACCTGTCCCGCGCCGATGTGGAGCGCGTGGACCTGTCCATGTCCGACATCATCACGGCAGTGGAGCACATGTTCGTCGAAAAGGGGCACGGGCGGGTGCAGATGCCGCCCAAGCCCGGGATTCATCCCAGCACGGACGGCTTCATCCACGCCATGCCGGCCTACGTGCCGGGAGCGGCTGCCGCCGGGCTCAAGTGGGTATCCGCCTATCCGGAGAACAAGGGTCGGGGGCTTCCGTACGTGACCGGGTTGATCGTGGTCAACGACCCCGACACCGGGCTTCCCGTCTGTGTGATGGACTGCACGTGGGTCACGGCCATGCGCACCGGCGCAGCGACGGCCGTAGCGGCGCGCCGTCTCGCCCTTCCCGAAACCCGATCGGTCGGAATCGTCGGATGTGGCGTGCAGGGGCGGAGCAACCTGGAAGCGCTGGCCTGCGTGTTCGACCTGGAGTGGGTGCGCGCGTACGACCACCGTCCGGTCAACGCCCGGCGCTACGCCGAGGAGATGACCGAACGTCTGGGTGTGGCAGTCGAGCCCGTGGAGCGGCTGGATCGGGCGGTGCGGGAATTGGACGTCGTAGTCACGTCCGGGCCGATCCTTCGGCACCCCGAGCCCAGCATCCAGGCGGGCTGGCTGAAGCCGGGCGGGTTCGCGTGCCCGCTGGACTTCGACTCGTACTGGACCGGGGCCGCGTTGACCGAGGCCGACTACTTCGTCACCGACGACATCGATCAGCTCGAGTATTACCGCGCGGCGGGGTACTTCCAGAATACTCCCGCACCCCACGCCGACCTGGGAGCGGTGGTAGCCGGATCGGCGCGCGGCCGGAGCCATGAACGTGAGCGAATCATCTCCATGCACCTGGGACTGGCTCTGGAGGACGTGGTCACGGCCACGGAGATCCGCAACCGGGCGCTGGCGGCGGGAGTGGGAACGATGCTGCCGGCGTGAACGGGGATCTTGCCACCGCCTGGGCCGGGTGGCCGGAGGTCAGCCGAACGACAGGGAGACCCCGAAGAACCTCAGCGGCGACTGCCAGAACTGGCCGAGCGGCGACTGCCCCCTAAACCACTCGAACTGGAGGGCGAGCCTGCGTCCGGCACCCGAAGATCCCAGCTCCACACCCGCGCGGGCGCTCAGGCTGGGGCCGCGTTCGACCTGCGACCAACGCAGGTGGATGGCTGCGACGGGCTCGACGCCGAGCCCACTCCCGATCCGCAGGCTCTTGCCGGGCCTCACCTCGGCGCCGAGGACGCCCAGACCGGCCGGCAGGTCGTCCGGGACGCGGTCGATCCACCACTCGCCCCCCGCGAATCCCCGCAGCGGACCCCACTGGTGGGCGATCACCGCTTCTACCGCTTCGAGCGAAACCTCGCGGCGGCTGATCGTCTGTCCGTCCCGCAACAGGAATTCGTCCCCCAGGTGGGAGCTCCAGTGGAAGGGGCGCACGCGTATGGACCAGGCACCGCGCCGCGCCGTCATCGGAAATCCCACGAAGTAGTCGACGAGGATCAGGTCGAAGGACCGGACGTCCGCGTCGAACAGGGACACGACACCGGCCGCCACGGAGAACTGGACAGCCGACACTCCGCCGGCATCGGACCAACGGAACAGCGGGATTCGGTCTCCGATCGTGGCGAAGAGGCCCCGGCTTTCCAGCCAGGGCGCCTCGAGATCGACCCAAGCCAGATGGGAAGTCGGCTCGCGGCGGTCGGCCGACAGCGGACAGAACAGGAGCCCATCGGGCATTCCTTCCCATCCCGCCTGGATGTCGGCTGTGGCGCGCCCGCAGCTGGAGAGGTCCGGGGCCTGCGCGTCCACCCCGTCCGGGAACGCGCCTGCCGCTACCAACGCCCACACCGCCGCCCGGATAGCCCGTCGGGTAGACATGGCCCCAAGGTACCACGCTTCACCGGTTGCGGGTCCGTCCTGCAGACGCCGGTCCGGGAGGACGTGCGGGAACCGGTTTCACACCCTATACTTAGAAGTCTCGGGTGCAGCATACCCGCTATGCATCATCGGTTCCGGGAGGTTTTCCATGCCCGCCTCGAGATCCCTCCTTTGGCTCACATTGGTGTGCGCAGCCGTGCCCGGCTGCGACCGCGTCACGACGTTGGGTCCGGCGGACGGAGACGTATCGTCGTTCGGCAATCCCGCGTTGGGCCGGTCCGTGTTCCAAGCGAACTGCGCCGGATGCCACGCCACGCGAGACGGATTCGACATCGCGTTCTTCGGGTTCACGGACGAGACCATCCGGTTCCGGGCGCTGGCGCAGGTGGATTCCGCCGCCGCCAATGACATCGTTGCCTACATCCGCTCCCTTCAGGTCTCTCCGGATGGCGAGTCGCGGCTCTTTCAACCCGGGGGAACCGTCTTGTCCGGTGACGAGGCGTTTTCCGAGCGGCTGTTCGGGGAAGACGAGTGGCCGGAGTCGATGACCGCCGACCACTTGCTCTCCCTGGACCCGAGGACCGTGTCCGTGGCGGTCGCGTTCCCGGAGTGGTCGTCGGTGCAGAGCAACCGGCACTGGATGCCGGAGACGCCGCTGGACGAGGCCATCCTGGGACACGACGACGGCGCCCCCATGACGGCGCTGGACGCCTACTACCGAAACGGGTCGGAAGACGCGCTCATCGAGGCCGTCACTCGGCTCCGGTGGGCCGACCGCGACGTGGACAGTCCGCAGGCTCCGTGCGTCGCGGATCGGCTGGAGCCGCTGCGGTGCTTCGAGACCCGGCGCTGGACCGCGAGCCTGGGAGCGCAGTTCGTGTTGCGTGCGGGAGCGACCGATCGGTTCGATCGGTCCGTGCACGATTCGTGGTGGGATCTGGGAGACGCGGCCCGACTCACGGTGCTGGAGGGCCGTCCCGTGGAGGACGCCCTCGACGCGTGGGTGGGCTGGATGTATCTGGGGTGGACGTTCGAGCCCGGGCGCCACTCGTCCCTCGGACTCGCAGACGGACTGGCCAGAGCGGGTCTTCCGCGGCACGCGGCCTTTCACGCGTTGCGGGCGCAGGTCGACCGGGCGCGGGGGTCTGCGCTGCCCTATGAAGACGTCACCAACGTGGCCCGCTTCGCTCCGGAGTCGTGGGTCTTCGATGCCGTGCAGTTCGGGTACTTGCACCTGCTCGATCGTTTGGAACGAGACGACCGACCCGAGGGTCAGGCCGAGAATACGGCTGTGTACGAGACGTTCCGCTCGTACCAGATCGCGGCCGGGCGCATCTCGAGCAGCAAGGAGCGTCGGACGCTCAGGGAGCTTCGCAACAAAATCCTGGAGGAGCTCGACTGACCGGCCGCCGGCTGGCGGCGCCCACCACACCGGTGGTCATCCGGACCACGGGGCCGGGACCGTTTCCCGACAAGGCGTGTCACATCCCTATCGAGTGGTTCGTTGCACCCAGGGAGAGAGGGCCTTGGATCTCGATCAGTTCTTTCGCGACGAATACGCGGGTCTGTTCCGGTACTGTCAACGGCTGACCGGGGACGCGGACGTTGCGGAGGACGTGACCCAAGAGGCGTTCGTGCGCCTGTGGCAGCGGGACGTGCAAGGAGCCCGGCCCGCGATTCGCGCGTGGGTGTTCAAGGTTGCGACCCACCTGATCAGGGACCGGGTGCGCACCAAGGACAACCGGCGGCGCCTGCTCGAGATTCACCCGGTCAGGCCGGGAGGGACGGAGGCACCGGACCGTCACGTCGAGCGTGGCCAGGACCGGGGCCGGGTGCGTGCCGCGCTCGAAGCGCTCGCCGAGCGAGACCGGGTTCTCCTCTTGATGCGTGAGGAAGGGTTCAGTTACAAGGAGATGGCCGAGTCGGTCGGAGTGGCCACGGGTTCCGTGGGGACGCTGCTGGCCAGAGCGCTCGCCCGGTTCACCAAGGAGTACCAAACGCTGTACGATGTCGATGAAGCATCCTGAAGCCGCGGCCTTCGCCGCATACCTGGACGGCGAGTTGGACGCACGGGTCCGAGAGGACGTCGCGGGCCACTTGGCTATGTGCGCCACATGCCGGGATCGGACCCGGGAGCTCACGGAGTCGCGTGCCGCGTTCGCGCAGGCCTTGGAAGCGCTGGATGTTCCCGCGCCCGACGTGGATCGAGCGCTCAGGGACGTCCGTGCGCGGCTGAGCGCCGAGCGGAAGGCACGGACCGGCCGCAGCCCCGGAGTCTGGCAACGTCCATTGGCCCGGGCCGCTGCGGTGATTCTCGCCTTCGGCGCGCTGGCTTCCGGTCTGCCGGGCTCGCCAGTTCGTGAGTGGCTGCGGGAGCGCACGCTCCCCAACCCGGGTGCCGCGCCGCCGGTGGCCGCTACCGTGGCCGACCCCGGCGTGCGGATCGAGGCGGCGGATGGCCGGGTGCGGGTAAGCGTGAGCGGGCTGGCCGAAGGAGGAGAGGTGATCGTGCGCGCAGGCGCGGGCTCGCTGGTCAGCGTGTTCGCGGGCGACGGGGCGCGGTTCGCGACCGATGCCGGCCGTGTGCTCGTCACGGAGGCGGGTCCCTCCGTCACCGTCGAGTTGCCCGGCGCGATCCGCGATGCGGTGGTGGAGGTGGAAGGGGTGGTCGTGTATCGTCGCGCGGGGGATCGGGTCGACGTGCCGTCCGGGAGTCGGAACGTGGACGGCGAGGTGCGCGTCCGTCCATGATGGCGTTCCCGGTGCTGCTGGCGGCGCTCACGGTGGCCCAGGCGGACAGCCTACAGGGTGCCATCGAAGGGAGCGTGTACCGCGCCGGCGGAGCCGCCACCGAGACGCTGCCCGACGCCTGGGTCGAGCTGTCGGTGGGGCCCTGGACTCAGGTGGTCGACACGGACGCCGACGGCCGCTACCGCTTCGAGCGGGTCGGGGCGGGGCCCCACTTCCTCACGGCCTGGCGGGCCGGATACGACACCGCCCGCGTAGAGGTGATCGTCCCGGCGGGTCGCACGGTCTACGTGGATCTCACCCTGCACGAGCGTCCCATCGTTCTACCGGGGGTGGACGTCATCGTGAGCGAGACGGGGGCGGCAGCCCCCTTCGACTCGGTGCGGCCTCGCGGTGAGCACGGGCCGATCGGCGAGGTCGGCGCGAATCTCCAGCCGCCATTGGCCGAAAGCGGGCTCTCCGCGTGGGCGCAACGGGTAGCCGGAAACCCCACACGTGATCCGGGCGACGTGCTTTACATGCGAGGCTCCGCGTCTGACCTCAAGCTGGTGTTACTGGACGGGGCCCCGGTCTATACGCCGTTTCACGTGGGTGGGCTGCTCCCGTCGTTCGACGCGAGCCTTCTCCAGTCCGGCGCTCTCCACGTGGGCGCTGCTCCCGTCCGATATGACGGCGGTCTTTCCTACATCATGGACCTGCGCGTGCGAAAGCCCACGAGCTCCACCTGGCGGGGAAGGGGCACGCTGGACCTGGTGAGCGCCGGGTTCGCTGCGGAGGGGCCGCTGGGAGAAAACGGCGGTGCGGTGTTGGCGGCTCGTGGACTGCATCCGTTCGTGAACGGGTTCCTGGGCGAGGGGGCGTCTCCCTACGGATACGGGGACGTCCTGGTCAAGACGGAGGCCCGTCTCGGAAACGGACATCGGCTCGGCCTCACGAGCTTCTGGAACAGGGAGTCGGTCGCGCTGGACCACTCTCCGCAGGACTTGGCCGTGTATGCGTCGCGGTTGCCGGAATCGGCCACCTGGGGCAATCAGGCCATCTCCCTGGGATACGGAGGGCCTCTGTGGGGTGGAGAGCTGACCGGTCGCGCGGCGTTCAGCCGGTACGAGGCGGAGCTCCCATTCGCGGCCGAGGTGCCCTCCTTCCTGCAGGGGCTGACCCGAAACGGCAAGCTGACAGCGGACCTTTCGTTGCCGTGGCAGAACGGGTGGCTTCGGATGGGCGGCAGCGTCGACGTGCTCTCGGTCGACTACGTGGCAACCGAGACCGACACGTCGCTTTCGGAACGCACGCGCAGCCGCGCCGTGGCGGGCGCTGCCGCCGTATACGGGGAGGCCGACAGGCCGTTGTCGGACGACGTGCGCATCCGTGGGGGGCTTCGCGCCACGGCGTTTTCGCGAGGGCAGGTGCGGTTGTCCCCGCGCCTCGGCGTGACGTGGCTCTTTTCGGAAGATGCGTCCGTGACCCTGGCGGCCGGCCGCTACCATCAGCTCACGCCGTTTACGGACGATCAGGTCGAGGGCACCCTGGGTCTCAATCCTCCCACCGACGTCACGTTCGAATCGGTCGCCACGGCCAAGTCCTACGGCGATCTTCTCGGCGTGGCGAGTGCCACACACTTCCTCGTGTCGCTGGATCATCAGGTCACCGAATCCACCCGCTTGGGCCTGGAGGGGTTCTACAAGCGATTCGACGATCTCGGAGCCGTGGGGGAGCGGCTCAACGCGTCCGGGGTCGACCTACGGATCCGGAAGGGAGGGGAGAGGCTCCGTGGCTGGTTGGGATACTCGCTCAACTGGTTCTGGGCTGAGGAGCTCAACCAAACCGATCCCTTTGCCGGTCGACACCTCCTCAGCGCCGGGCTCCTCGGGACCCTGTTCGACCGTGGAGATCTGGATGTGAGGCTCACCTACGGCGGCGGCCTTCCGTTTACGGCGGTGCCGCTGGGCGCCGAGCAGGACCTCGCGTCCCCGGCGGGCCCCGACGTGCAGAACAACTCGTTCGGGGTCGTAACCACGGCCGCGCGCGGAGATCCGCCGCTGACCGGCGGTCCATCCGGCGACTTTTTGCGGTTGGACGCGGAGCTTTCGACGGCGATCGGATGGGAGATCGGCGCTCGCCGGACGGTGCTCAGGCCCTACCTCAAGGTGCTCAACGCGCTGGACCGTCGTGATGCGCTGTTCTTCTACTTCGAGCCCTGGCGTGATGACGACGCCCGTCCGCTGGCCGAGCTCTCGCTGCTCCCGGTGTTCGGCGTGGAGTGGACGTTCTGACCGACCTTTCCACGATCGCGGTGGAGGTGGCACAGTGTCGCCGCTGTCCTCGTCTGGTCGAGTGGAGGGAGAAGGTCGCGCGAGAGAAGAGAGCGAGCTTCCGTGACGAGGCCTACTGGGGCCGGCCCGTTCCGGGCTTCGGCGACCCTCGTGCGCGCGTTCTCGTCGTTGGCCTGGCTCCGGCGGCCCACGGCGCCAACCGTACCGGGCGCATGTTCACGGGTGACCGCTCTGGCGACTGGCTGTATGCCGCGCTGCACCGGGCCGGGCTGGCGTCCCAGCCCACGTCGGTAGCCCGGGAGGACGGGCTGGAGCTACAGGACGTCTGGATTACCGCGGCGGTCCGTTGCGCGCCGCCGGCCAACAAGCCGACGCCCGCGGAACGCGACCGCTGCCGGCCCTGGCTCGATCGCGAGCTGGACCTCTTGCTGCCGGTCCCGGTCGTGGTTGCGCTCGGGGGGTTCGCGTATGCCCAAGTCCTGCGGGTGTTGGCCGATCGTGGACTCGTGGGCCCCAAGCCCCGTCCGCGATTCGGGCACGGGGTCGAGGTGCAACTATCCGGCGGAACCCGGGTTTTGGCGTCGTATCATCCGAGCCAACAAAACACCTTCACCGGAACCCTCACCGAGCCCATGTTCAACACGATCTGGTCGCGCGCCAAAGAGCTGGCCCGAGGAGTGCCGCCGCGCCGGTGAGGCTGATGTCGCCCGACCGCCGAGGAAAGCCGGCCGCGCTCGGTGCGGCGCTGATCCTGTTGGCCGGCTGCGCTGCCGAGGGCGCCACGCAGCGCAGCGAGCTCCCGCCGGACCAATCGCCCGTCGTTTGGTCCGAAGCTCCTGCGTTGCCGAGGCCGGTGGCCAACAACGCGGTCGCGGGTTTGGAGGTGGACGGAAGGCACGAGGTGTATTCGTTCATGGGCCTGGACAGCACCAAGATTTGGTCCGGGGTGCACGCGTGGACGTTCCGTTGGCGCGAGGGCGACTCCGAGTGGGCCGAGCTCGCGCCCGTTCCGGGTCCCGGCAGGCTGGCGGGGACGGCCCAGGCGGTGCACGGACGAATCTTCGTCTTCGGCGGGTACACCGTCGCGGAGGACGGCTCGGAGGTGTCCGCTCCCGACGTAAACGTGCTCGATCCTCGCACGGGACGTTGGTCGGCGGCCACGCCCATGCCCGTGCCGGTGGACGACGCCGTATCGGGCGTGTGGAGGGACTCGTTGGTCTACCTGGTGTCGGGCTGGAGTGACGGGGCCAACGTGCCCGACGTCCAGATCTACGATCCCGCCCTGGACGCCTGGTCGGCTGCCACCCCCATTCCGGGCGCTCCCGTGTTCGGGCACACGGGCGGTCTTTCGGGCGACGAGATCGTCTACGTCGACGGTGCCGCGGTCGGGGACGGCCAACCCCGCTTCCAGCTCGATCTCACGTCGTGGCGAGGGAGAATCGACCCCGATGCCCCGTCACGGATCACGTGGGAGCGCCTACCCGATCATCCGGGCCCAGGGCTCTATCGGGCGGCGGCGGTCGGAATGTCCGACGGCGTGTGGTTCTATGCCGGAACCGACAACCCGTACAACTACAACGGGCTCGGCTACGACGGTGCGCCCGCCGGCGCGCGGAGTCGGGGGTTCGAATGGCGGGCCGCAGCCGGCGAATGGGCCGAGCTCCCGCCGCTACCCGTTCCGTCCATGGACCACCGTGGACTGGTGCGGGTGGGGACGCGGCTGATGCTCGTGGGCGGCCTGGACCGGGCCAGGCGTGTCACAAGCCGGGTCTGGATCGCCTCGATCCCCTGAGGCGACACCGCTTCGTCCCCCTTCTCAGTCGCCTTCCACACCGGCGAAACGGACGCCGGATAGCCGCGCCATTCGGCGGCTCCAGGTGGTCAGGTCGTCGGGCCCGAAGTCGGCGAGCCGGCTGTGTCCACACGCGCGGGCCAGCACCTTCATGAGGTGTACGGTGGCGTCCAGGTAGCGGGCCAACTGCCCGGCCGACTCCTCGATGATGAGACGGGCGCGCAGGTGGTCCCGTTGGGTGGCGATGCCCACCGGGCAGTTGTTCGTGTGACACGCCCTCATCCCTAGGCACCCGATGGCCTGGAGCGCGGAGTTGGAGATCGCTACCCCGTCCGCTCCGAGCGCCATGGCCTTTACGAAGTCGGACTCGGTGCGGAGTCCGCCCGTAATGATGAGCGTGACGTCCGACGCGTCGCGACGGTCGAGGTGCCGGCGCGCGCGGGCCAGCGCCGGAATCGTCGGCACCGAGATGTTCTCCTTGAAGACGTTGGGCGCTGCGCCCGTGCCGCCTCCGCGGCCGTCCAGGATCACGTAGTCGGCCGACGCCTCCAGCGCGAAGTCGATGTCCCGCTCGAGGTGCTGGGCGGAGAGCTTGAACCCGATCGGGATCCCGCCGGTCGCTTCCCGGACCTGGTCCGAAAGTGCGCGGAAGTCCTCCGGACCGACGAGGTCGGGGAACCGAGAGGGACTGATGGCGTCCTGGCCCGGCTGGAGGCCCCGTACCGCCGCGATGCGGTCGGTCACCTTGCGACCTGGCAGGTGTCCGCCGGTGCCGGTTTTGGCTCCCTGTCCGCCCTTGAAGTGAAACGCCTGGGCTTGCCGTACGCGGTCCAGGCTCCAACCGAACTTGGCGGACGCCAGCTCGTAGAAGTAGCGGGAGTTCGCCTCCGCTTCCTCGGGCAGCATCCCGCCCTCGCCGGAGCAGATTCCGGTGCCCGCCATCTCGGCACCCTTCGCCAGAGCGATCTTGGCCTCCGCGGAGAGCGCGCCGAAGCTCATGTCGCTGACGAAGAGGGGAATGTCCAGCGTCAGAGGCTTGGCGGCCCGCGGCCCGATCACCAACGACGTGTCGACCGGCGCGTCGTCGGCCAAGGGGCGGGACGCGAGCTGTGCGGTGAGTACCTGGATGTCGGACCAACGCGGGAGCTCGGTCAAGGCGACGCCCATTGCCGAGACCGGCCCGTGGTGACCCACGCGAGACAGGCCGTTCCGGGCCAGGTCCTGGATGTAGTGGTTGAAGGGCTCCTCCGGGGTGCCGTGGATGTCGGCGTATAGCCCCAGATAACGGTCGCGCCGGTAGGGCTGCGGGTGGGACCGGGCCCAGGCCGCCACCTCGGCTTCGTCGACCATCACGGCGTCCGCATCCCGATCCACCCAGGCGGTGAACTTGGCCAGAGCCTCTTCGTTCTTGTATTCCGAGACGCCGGTGTCCAGTCGGTAGTCCCATCCGTGGAGGCCGCAGATCAGGTTGGGGCCGTCCACGTGGCCGTCCGCCAGCAGCGCCCCGCGATGCAAGCATCGCCCGAACAGAACGGATACCTCGTCCCCGGAGCGGACGACGACCAGGTCCACCCCCGCCACCAGTGCGTAGCTCGGCGTTCGGTCGGGCAACTCGCTCCACGTTGCGACCTTGGACGCTCGTACGGTTCCGGACTCCTTCACCACCACCTCCCGTGTGGGATGTACATGTGACCGACCAGTCTGCCGGTCAGTCCAATAATAGGCGAGCCCTTGCTTCTCGTCCCGGTGTCTCGATTGTACATGCGGGCCCGGAGTCATCGTTGGCGCGTGGGCTCGACTAACTCGTCACGGATTCGTCAGGAGAATCACCCAACCATGCCATCCCTCATCGAAACTCTGTCCGGGCAACTGCTCGGTGGCCAACTGGATTCCCTCAGCTCCGCGCTCGGCACGGATCGTAACCAAACGCAGAACGCCGTTGCGCAGGCGTTGCCGGTGCTCCTCGGAGCGTTGGCCAAGAACGCCTCCAGGCCGGAAGGGGCCAACTCCCTTCTCGGCGCGCTCCAGCGCGACCACGACGGCAGCCTGCTGGACAACCTGGGTGCGTTCCTCAAGAAGCCCGACCTCAAGGACGGCAACGGCATTTTGCGTCACACCCTCGGGGGTCGTAGGGACACGCTGGAAGGCGGACTCAGCCGCGCCAGCGGGATGGATCCCCAGAAGATCAAGATGCTCATGGCCATGTTGGCGCCCGTCGTCATGGCGGCGTTGGGCCGAGCCCGCCGAGAGCGCCAGATGGACGCCACGAGTCTGTCCGGACTGCTCCGGGGAGAGCGGGAGTCCATCGAACGCTCGGCTCCGGAGATGGGGCTGCTCGGCAGCCTGCTCGACCAGGACGGAGACGGTCAGATCGTCGACGACGTCCTGGGCAAGGTCGGCAGGGGACTCCTGGGCAGCCTGTTGAACAAACCGAACTAAACGCTTTTAGTTGTTAGACGCCGGGCTCGCGAACGTCGCGCGTCCGGATGAAGCATCCAAAGTGAAACAAGGAGAAACGTACTGTGGGGATTTTCGATTTCGTCAAAGACGCCGGCGAGAAGCTGTTCGGCCTGGGTGAGTCGGAGGAAGACGAAGCCCGCAAAGCCGCCGAGCTGCTGCGCTACGTGCTCGGCATGCGGTTGCCGGTGGAAGGCGTGAAGATCGAATACTCCGACGGAGTCGCGACCGTCTACGGAACCGCGGAGAGCCAGGCGGTCAAGGAGAACATCATCATCGGTGTGGGCAACATCCACGGCGTGTCCCAGGTGGACGATCGGATGATCGTGAAGGTGCCGGCGCCCGAGGCCAAGTTCTACACCGTGAAGTCCGGCGATTCGCTCTCCAAGATCGCCAAGGAGTTCTACGGCGACGCGATGAAGTACCCGGAGATCTTCGAGGCCAACAAGCCCATGCTCACCGACCCGGACAAGATCTATCCCGGACAGGTGCTCCGAATCCCGGTCAACTGACCGATTCGCAGCGCCCGGCAGGGCATGAACGCCATGGGGTCCCGGCCGAACGGCCGGGACCCTCGTGCTTGAGGGTTGTGCCGGTGACCGCTGCACCGCCTCACCGGTGAAGACCGCGGTTCGCGCAGGCTTGGTGATCGCGCTGCTCGTGCTGGGACTTCTCTGGCTGCAGCGCGAGCGGGCTTCCACGCTCTTCCCGTCGGGCGTCGAGGGCGGGATCGCCGTCCAGACGTCCGAGGAGCTCCGCCGGATCCGAACCGCATACGAACAACAGACATCGGATGTCCTCGTCGAGGCGAGCGGCCGCGTCATACGTCTCCTGGAGCCCGATCTCCGCGGCGCACGCCACCAGCGTTTCATCACCGAGCTCGCCGACGGCCACACCCTCCTCTTGAGCCACAACATCGATCTGGCGTCTCCCGTGCCCTTGCGTGTGGGCGACGAGGTGCGCTTTCGTGGCGTCTACGAGTGGAATCCCCAGGGCGGCGTGGTCCATTGGACCCACGCCGATCCGGGCGGTGAAGAGGCCGGAGGCTGGATTCTCCATCGGGGCGTGACGTACCGCTGAGGCGACGACCGGGGAGGTGGCGAGGCCGCCGAAGACGCGCCACACTACGGGCTTCCTCACCACGGGACGGCGGTAACCCATGAAGCCTCAACGCGCACGAGAGTATTGGCGGCGCAACGTACAACTGGTCCTCGGGCTCCTCATCGTTTGGTTTATCGTGTCCTACGGATTCGGCGTGATCTGGGCCGATGCCCTCAACACCGTCCGCATCCCGGGCACGGGCTTCCCGCTGGGGTTCTGGTTCGCCCAGCAAGGGTCGATCTACGTATTCGTCGTGTTGATCTTCGTGTACGTGTCGGTCATGAACCGGCTCGACCGTGAGTACGGTGTGGCCGAAGAATGACGGTCGAGGCGTGGACCTTCGTCATCGTCGGCCTCACGTTCGCGCTGTACATCGGTGTGGCCATCGCCTCGCGGGCCTCATCCACCCAAGAGTTCTACGTGGCCGGGAAGGGGGTTTCGCCGGTGGCCAACGGGATGGCCACGGCAGCGGACTGGATGTCCGCGGCCTCGTTCATCTCCATGGCCGGGATCATCTCTTTCCTGGGGTACGACGGATCCGTCTACCTAATGGGCTGGACCGGTGGATACGTGCTGCTGGCACTGCTGCTTGCGCCCTATCTGCGCAAGTTCGGGAAGTACACCGTGCCCGACTTCGTGGGCGACCGCTACTACTCCCAGACCGCACGCGTCGTGGCGGTGCTGTGCGCGATCTTCGTCTCCTTCACGTACGTGGCCGGCCAGATGCGAGGCGTGGGGATCGTGTTCTCCCGCTTCCTCGAAGTGGACATAGAGCGGGGCGTGCTGATCGGCATGGGGCTGGTGTTCTTCTACGCGGTGCTGGGGGGCATGAAGGGCATCACCTACACCCAGGTGGCCCAGTACTGCGTCTTGATCTTCGCGTACATGGTGCCGGCCATCTTCATCTCGATGCTCGTCGCCGGAACGCCCATCCCACAGCTCGGCTTCGGCAGCACCGACGTGGAGACGGGCACCTTCCTGCTCGACCGGCTGGACGGCCTACACGCCGATCTGGGTTTTGGCGCCTATACGGACGGCAGCAAATCGAGGCTGGACGTGTTCGCGATCACGGCTGCGCTGATGGTGGGGACCGCGGGACTGCCGCACGTCATCATCCGCTTCTTCACCGTGCCGCGCGTACGCGATGCCCGCGTCTCCGTGGGGTGGGCGCTCGTCTTCATCGCGCTGCTCTACACCACGGCTCCGGCCGTTGCGGTGTTTGCCCGCACGAACCTGTTGGCCACGGTGGCGGACCAGCCCTCCGCCTCCATGCCCGACTGGTTCCACAAATGGGAGGACACGGGGCTCATCCGCTGGGACGATACGAACCAGGACGGTCTAATCCAGTACACCGGCCCGGCGTCCGTCACCGAGAACGAGCTGACCATCGATCGTGACATCATGGTCTTGGCGAACCCGGAGATCGCCGATCTACCCGCCTGGGTTGTCGGACTGGTCGCAGCCGGGGGATTGGCCGCTGCGCTGTCCACCGCGGCAGGGCTTTTGCTGGTCGTGTCTTCCGCCGTTAGCCATGATTTGTTGAAACGCGCGTTGATCCCCGAGATCAGCGAGCGAGGAGAGTTGATTGCAGCAAGAGCGTCCGCAGCCGTCGCGGTCATCGTCGCCGGATACCTGGGCATCGATCCGCCCGGCTTCGTTGCCGAGGTGGTTGCGTTCGCGTTCGGGCTGGCCGCCTCCTCGTTTTTCCCGATCCTCATCCTCGGAATCTTTTGGAAGCGAATGAATCGGGAAGGCGCGATCGCCGGCATGCTGAGTGGGATTACCTTTACCGCCGCGTACATCGTGTACTTCAAGTTCGTCGCTCCGGACGCAAACACGGCCGAGCACTGGTGGTTCGGAATCTCGCCCGAAGGCATCGGGTCGATCGGGATGCTGATCAACTTTTTCGTGGCTGTCGGAGTAAGCCATTTCACACCGGCGCCGCCCGATTCGGTACAGCGGATGGTCGAGGACATCCGCATACCCCGGGGGGCGGGACCGGCCCACGAAATCCACGCCTGATGCCAACGAAGGTCTGTTGCATCCCAACAGATGGCGTTCGCAGTGTGGTATCACAGATCGGAGACCACTCCCATGCATGACCTGCGTGCCCGACTCGCACGACTCGCCCTTGCGTTCACGTTCGCCCTCTGGTTGCCGGCCGGCTCACTCTCGGCCCAGTCCGAAGACGTATCCATCCTGGCCCTGCTTCCCTCGGAGGGCACGGTAGAGGTGGGCTCGACGATTCAGGGCGTGCTGGGCAACCAGCACTATCTCAGCACGGCCGGCCCGCGTGTGGTCGCCTACGAGCTGGAGGGGAATACCGGCGATCCGATCACGATCGACCTGATCTCGGACCAGTTCGACGCTTACCTCTTCATGGCCGGTCCCGGATTAGACGGCCTGGTCCAAGACGACGACAGCGGGGGCGGGTGCAACGCACGGATCGGCATGTTCCTGCCTGAGAACGGCACCTACCGCATCGTGGTGGGTGCGCTCAACGCGGAGCTGGGCGCGTATACACTGCGGGTCGACACGCGCGCACATCCCATTGAGGAGTCGGATTGCTCGGGCGATCCCGAGCTGACGCAGGCGCTGGCCGGCCTCGACCCCAGCGAGGACGCGCCGGAGGTGGGCTCGACGCTCAGCGGGACCCTCGAGACCGACGACCCACTGCTCCCGGACGGGACCTACGCACGGGCGTACCGCATGGTGCTCGAGGCCGGGGAGCTGCTGGTGGCGGACCTCACGTCTTCTGCGTTCGACGCCTTCTTGGCCCTGGCCACCCCCGACGGCATGGTCGTGGCCACGGACGACGATGGAGCCGGCGCGTGCAACTCCAGGATCATCCATACGCTGGAAGAGGCGGGCGAGTACTTCTTGATCGTGGGCAGCGTGAACGGCGGTACCGGGCCGTTCGGCTTGTCGGTTTCCGCGCAGCCCGGACCGGTGAATCCGGCCCAGTGCAGCAACCCCTATTGAACGTGGGAAGACGCCTATGACCCCCAAGGACCGATCCCGCGCCGAGGTGCGGCGACGGGATCGCGCCAAGGACGACGCGTGGATCGAGGCTGCGCTGGACACGGCGCCGTACGGGGTCTTGGCTACGGTCGGCGAAGACGGGCAGCCCTTCCTCAACTCCAACCTGTTCGTGTACCACGCCGAGGGTCGCTGCATCTACATGCACACCGCCCGTGTGGGGCAAACCCGGCGCAACCTGGACCGGGGGGAGGAGGGCGCCTCCGAGGGGGAGGGCCCGGGGGCCCGGGTTTGCTTCTCGGCGACCGCCATGGGCCGCCTCCTTCCGGCCGACGAAGCGCTGGAGTTCAGCGTCGAGTACGCAGGTGTGGTGGTATTCGGGCGTGGCCACGTCGTGCATGATGCGGCCGAGAAGGAACGCGGGCTCCAGTTGCTGCTGGACCGATACGCGCCCCACCTGAGGTCCGGCCGGGACTACCGACCCATCACCGCCGGTGAGCTCAAGCGTACAGCCGTCTACCGCATCGACATCGAGGAATGGAGCGGAAAGCAGAAGCTGGTGGAGGAGGACTTTCCCGGAGCGTTCGTCCTTCCGGGGCACGACGTCTTTCCCTGGGGCGGCGACGAACGCCCGGACTCGTCGGACGCCGAGACAAACGAATAACTGCTACGGTCCGCTAGGCTGCGGGATAAGCCCGGTAGCCGACCGCGTCTGACGGGTTCGCCGCCGGGAGTCCCTCGCCTTCGAGGAACGCCACGATCAGCGTGATGTTGTCGTGGCCTCCGCGCGCGTTGGCCAAGTCCACGAGCGCCTTGCACGCTTCCGCGGGAACAGCAGCCGATGAGATGAGGTCGGCGATCTCTTCATCTTCGGCCAACCCGGTCAATCCGTCGGAGCAGACCAAGATCCGATCGCCGCGCCGGAGCTCCTGGAAGCTCACGTCGACTTCCACGTCGCGCACCGTGCCCAGGGCCTGCAACAGGATGTTCTTGCTCCGACTTCGCAGGGCCTGTTCCGCGCTCAGCTTCCCGGTCCGCACCAGGTGCTCCACGACGGATTGGTCCCGAGTGAGCTGGTACGCGGTCGCTTCGCGAACGAGGTACGCGCGTGAGTCTCCCACCTGGGCTGCGTACAGCACCCCGTTCAAGACTCCCACGGCCGTTGCGGTGGTTCCCATGCCCTTGTAATCCGGAGTGCGCAACGCCGAGTCGTGAATGCGGGCACCCGTTACGCGCACCGAGCGAGATAGCATCTCGGCGAATGGCGCTCCCTCTTCGGGCCGCCACTCACGCGCCATCAGGTCGTACACGCCCGAGACCGCCATGCCACTGGCCACCTCGCCTGCCCGGGCTCCCCCCATGCCGTCCGCCACGATGAACAGAAACCCTCTCCCACGGACGGAAGCCTCGATGTCCTCGCTCTCCTCGAAGGCCCGCACGGGCGGCACCATCTCGCCGCTCCACGAGTCCGGGGTGAGGTCGGCCACCAGCAGGCTGTCCTCGTTGTGCTTCCGCTGCTGGCCCACGTCCGACAGTCCGGCCACCCGGACGACGACGTCGGGTCCGAGAGACCGGGTGGCTGCGTTCACGGACGAGTGACCGCGTCGAGTAGCTCGGCCACCCCCCCGTGGGACGGGTTGTGCCGCAGAGCTACGCGGGACCACTGAATCATCGCATCGATGTCCTGGAGCATTGCGAACGCGGAGGCGACCACGTAGGCGGCCTCGGCGCGCAGCGCGGGTGGGAGCGATTCGTCTTGGTAGAACTCGTCGGCGCGCGCGGCGGTACGTTCCCATCCTTCGCGCGTCGCCCCGGGAAGCCCTTCCAGGAGGTCGGCCAGCTCGGTTCGAACCCCGGGGTTCTCTATGCCCGCGGGCGGCGCCTCGGCACCGCGGACATCGTCGGTGGCGGCCGGGTCGGTGAGCGCAGGAGGAAAGACCGGGAGATCATCCGCGACCTCGTCCGATGACACGAGGCCGGCCCCCGGGCTCGTCGCATCGGCGGAAGAGGCACGAGGAACGGTGGCTTCGGCCGCCTGGACCGCCGCCTCCCCGGTGCGATCGTCGTCGCGTCCGCTGAACGGCGTCGGAATCAATCCCATGATCATCCCGGCCACCACACCCAACCACCAGTACGCCAACACCCGCACGAGCGGTGAGCGGATGAAGGGACGGCCGCGCTCCGCCCATTCGGCATCCTCCAGCGTGGTTTGCCCCCGCGTCGGCTCGGCGGCCGTTTCGGCGGTCCGCCGGCCCGGGCGCTTCTCGAACGCGCGCGGATCCGCCACCTGGGCAAGCGCCCACGACATCTCTTCGGCGCTCGCGAACCGTTTGCGCGGATCGCGGGCCAATGCGGCGTCCAGAAGCTCCTGGAGTCCCGGAGGGAAGCGGCCTCCCGGTGACACCTGCCGCAGGGGGATCGGGTCCTCGGTCAGGCGCTTGAGCATCAGCTCCTGCGCCCCTTTGGCGGAGAACGGGAAGTGCCCCGTGACCACCCGATAGAGAATGATGCCCAGGGAGTAGAGGTCGCTGCGCCCGTCCAGCTTCCCGCCCCCGAGCTGCTCGGGACTCATGTACTCGGGCGATCCGATCAGGAGCCGGGCATCGGTGAGGTCCGAGTCGACCGCCATGCGACCGGCGATGTCGAAGTCGAGCACCTTCACGTGATCGTCCCCATCGTCCCCGACGGCCAGGATGATGTTTCCGGGCTTGAGATCGCGGTGGACGATGCCCAGCGCGTGGGCCGCTCCCAGGGCTTCCAGCACCTGCAGCGCGATGCGACAGGCCCGCTCGGTCTTGAGACGCGGCATCCGCGCGAGCACGTCGGCCAGACTGCCGCCCTCTACGTACTCCATTGCGACGTACGGACGGCTGTCGTCCGTGACACCCACGTCGTACACGGCGCAAACGTGGGGGTGGTGGATACGGGATGCGTTCTGCGCGCCCCGGGTGAACTGACGCACCGCCTCGGGGTTTTCGGCGATCGAATCCCGGAGGATCTTGATGGCGGTCAGATGCCCGATCTCCAGGTGTTCCGCCAGATACACGGGCCCCAGTCCCCCTATCCCGAGCTTGCGGATGATTCGGTACTTCCCGGCGAACGCCGACGCCTTGGCGTCCGGCCGGCCCCGCCCCGGAAAGGAATAGGACGAGGTCACGTGCGCCTCTCGTCGAAGCCTGGTTCGGCCCTCAACACGGGCGCGCACCCGGATCGCCGTCGTACGATGTGGCGCTTCCCCCGCCACTACGACAGTGGAGCCTCATAGAGCCGATAAAACCCATGCAGCCTAGCGTTTTGCAGCCGGTCGGCCACTCGAACACCGCGAGCTGACAGCGAAATCGTTTCGCTGCAACCCTATTGACTATAGCGAGATACTATCGGGACATGGGCCACCGGCGCCCGTCTGCGGGAGTCTCCCGAAGGAGACGATCGTGGCCGTCGGGACCGTCACGGGCAACCCCTCGGACCCGCGCGAGCACGCCGAGCCGACTGTTGCGTGGACGCCACAGGCGTCGCTTGCCGCTTGGAGATTCCCCGTCTACCATTACTTCCCCCACAGATTGCTCCCGAAGCGCGCGATCCGGATTCTCCCAAGCAAGAGTGGCCCGCCGAGCGTCGAGGTCGTAGAGGAAAACCATGACCAGTCAGGGAGACATCACACGTCTCCTGGTCGGCGCGCGAAGCGGCGAGCAGGCCATGATGGACCGGCTGTTCACGTGCGTATACGACGAGCTGCGCGTGACCGCGCACCGGCTGACGTCGCGCGAGTCCGGAGATACGCTCAACACCACCGCCCTCGTCCACGAGGCCTACCTGAAGCTCGTGGGCGGCTCGCCGCTCGCCATTCAGGATCGTAGACACTTCTTCTCCATCGCGGCGCGGGCCATGCGCCAGATCCTCGTCGACACCGCGCGTCGCCGGCGTGCACGCAAACGGGGCGGCGACCTGGCCCGTGTCAGCGTGGATGCCGAGCACCTGCCCGAGCGTCTGACGGTCGGGCGGATCGACGGACCCGTCGACGCCGTCGCGTTGGACGAGGCGCTAACCGCGCTCGAGACCGCCGATGCGCGGCTGGCCCGCGTGGTCGAGCTACGGTTTTTCGTCGGCCTCTCGCTGGACGAGACCGGAGACGTGTTGGGCGTGTCGTCACGCACGGTCAAGCGGGACTGGCAGAAGGCCAAGGCGTTTTTATACTCCGCGCTCAGCGGCGTCCCGGCGTAACCGAGCCGTGCTCGGGTTTTCTCCAACCGAGTGGGGCCGGCTGAGTCCGTTGCTCGAGCAGGCGCTCGAGCTCGAGGGAGCCGCCCAGAACGAGTTCTTGACCTCGCAGTGCGCCGGCGACGAGGCGTTGAGGGCACGACTGGATCGGCTCATCGCGGCCGCGCGCATCCCGGACGGATTTCTGGATGTGGCGGGAGGCCCGGCGGCGCTGGCCATGATCGGGCCCGACGACTCCGAATACGACGTCGGGATCCAGGAAGGCGGCCGGGTGGGTCCGTATCGGGTTCTCCACCAGTTGGGCCACGGAGGGATGGGCCGGGTCTACTTGGCCGAACGCGCGGACGGCCTCTGGGAGCGCCAGGTGGCGTTGAAGCTCCTCCGCCTCGATTTCCCGTCGCGTGAGGTGCTGGACCGCTTTCTCTACGAGCGGAGGATCCTGGCCCGACTGAACCACCCCAACATCGCGCGGCTTCTGGATGGCGGCGCCACGAGCGAAGGCCAGCCGTACTTCGCCATGGAGTTGGTCGAGGGATCGTCGCTCATCGATTTCTGTGACGGGCACCGCCTCACCATCCAGGAGCGACTCGACCTGTTCCTGGATGCTTGCGATGCGGTCCAGTACGCGCACCAGAGCTTCATCATCCATCGGGACCTGAAGCCGTCGAACATTCAGGTGACCGCGCCGGGCCAGGTCAAGCTGCTCGACTTCGGCATCGCCAAGCTGCTGGATCCGGCCTCGGACGGGATATCCGGCACGGTGCCGCTCACGCGAGTGGGACAGCCTGCCATGACGCCCGAGTACGCCGCTCCCGAACAGCTGCTCGGGCTGCCGGTCACTACCGCGACGGACGTCTACTCACTGGGGGTCGTGCTCTACGAGCTGCTCACGGGCCACCGGCCCTACCGGTTCGAGCGGCAAACGCCCGCCGAGATCGAGCGAGTGGTGTGCGGCCACCTGCCCCTCCGCCCCAGCGCCGCCGTGACCCGCCACGAGACGATTCGGAGGCGGGATGGCACGACGGACACGGTGACGCCGGAGGAGGTGGCCAACGCCCGCCGCGTCCGTCCCGACCGCCTCAAGCGTCACCTGCGGGGTGACCTCGAGATGATCGTGTTGAGGGCCCTGCACAAGGAGCCGGAACGGCGCTATCAGACCGCGGCCGCGTTGGCGCTCGATCTGCGCAACTATATCGCGGGCCGCCCCGTGCAGGCTCGTCCCGAGGCGCTCTCGTACCGCGTGCGTCGGTTCGCCACCAGAAACCGCTGGGGCGTCGCAGGCATCGCCGTGTTGATCGCCGTGATGGCGGCAGGCATTGGAGCCACGCGCTGGCAGGCCTCGGTGGCCTCCGCGGAGGCTGCCCGCGCCGGCAACGTCAAGAACGTCATCCTGGGCCTGTTCGATTCGTTCGATCCGCAGGTGCACCCCATCGACTCCGTGACCGGCCGCGATATCCTGGAAGCGGGCGTTGCCCGGGCGGAGGTCGAGCTGGCCGGGCAGCCGGCTACGCAGGCGGAGCTGCTGGCGGCGTTCGGGCTCATCTACACGCGGCTGAGCGACTACGGACGCGGACTGCCCTTGCTGGAGCGAGCGGTGCAGTTGCGCGAGGCGGGCCAACCGGGCGGCGACACCGTGATGGCCCGTATCCTCTCCGACCTGGGATCGGCCCTGTCGGAGAAGGGCGAATACGACCGGGCCCAAGCCGCCCACCAACGGGCCCTCGATCTCAGAAAGCGGCTGGCGGGCTGGGGAAGCCCGGAGGTCACCAGGAGCTTGAGCGGACTCGCAAGCGTCCGTCGTGGCAAGGGCGATTTCGACGGCGCCATCACCGGATACGAAGAAGTGCTGGAACGGGACCTCTCCCACCACGGACCGTCGCACGAGCTGGTGGCCGAAGACCTCGGCGAGCTGGCTACGACGTACCTGCGGGCAGGACGGCCGCGGGAGGCCGAGCCCTACGCCAGGCGGGCGCTGGACCTGAGGCTGGACGTGTCCGGCACCGAGCACGTGGAGACCGCGACGGCCATGAACAACCTGGGCGTGATCCTGTTCAGGCAGAACGATCTGGCCGCGGCCGACTCCCTGTTCCGAGCGGTGCTCGACTTCGACCGGCGTCGGTTCGGGGAGGACCACCAGTACACGGCGACCGCCAAGAACAATCTCGCCAACATCCTACGTCGGAAGCGCGAGTTTGCGGAGGCCGAACGGCTGTTCCAGGACGTAGTGGACTACGATCTGGACGTGCTCGGTCGGCAGCATCGCTACACGCCCATCGCCCTGCGCAACTTGGCCGGTGTGCAGCGGGACCGGGGCCGGTTCGCGGATGCGGAGCGGAACGCCCGGAACGCGCTGGATATCAACCGTGAGCTCTACGGCGACCGGCACCATCAGGTGGGGAACGCGCTGGCGCTGCTGGCAAGCGTTGCCCATGCACGTGGCCGCAACGCCGCGGCGCTCCGGCACTACGAGGAAGCGTTGGAGGTCTTGGAAGCCGAGGCACCGGCGCACACGGACGCGGCCACGGCCTTGCTGGGATACGGAGAGCTGCTGGCGGATCTGGGCCGCGTCAAGGACGCGGTGCCCCCGTTGAGACGGGCGGTGACGCTGCGTCGGGAAGCGCTCGGCGAGGGTCCGGCCACCGCGGCCGCCGAGGTGGCGTTGGGCCGTGCGTTGATGGCGTTGGGTGAGGAAGCGGAAGCCGAGAGCCTGCTGCTGGGTGCCCGCAGCACGCTCATGCAGAGCCCCTGGTCGGAGACCGAGCACGCGGAGGCGCTGCTGGCATTGGCCGACCTCAGTCGCCGTAGGGGCCGGCCTGCCGAGGCCCGTCGGCTCGAGGGACTGGCGCTCGGGCTGAACGCCGCTCGTTGAGTCACGACCGCGGGACGGATGCCGCCTCCGGGCCGGCCGTGTCCCTGTTCGTGACGTGCCTCGCCGACCACTTCCAGGCCTCTGCGGCGGAGGATGCCGTTTGGCTGCTCCGGTCGTTGGGATGCACGGTACGGGTGCCTCCCCGCCAGACGTGCTGTGGTCAGCCGGCTTTCAACGTCGGACATACCGCCGCGGCGACCCGAATGGCTCGACACACGGTCGGCGCTCTGGAGGAATCCGGGCCGGTCGTACTGCCATCGGGCAGTTGCGCGGCGATGATCCGGCACCGATACGCGGATGTGCTCCCGGAACGCGCCGGCGCCATCGAGCTGTGCCACCGCACGTTCGAGCTCAGCGAGTACATCGTCGGCGAGTTGGGGATCACGCACCTCGGGAACGGGCTGACGGGCCGGCGCGTGGCCCTGCACGTCGGGTGTCACGCCCTTCGTGACGGGGACGGTGGCCGGGCGGCCCGCACGCTTTTGCGCAACGCCGGGGCTCGCCTGGCGACATGGGAGGCCCAGGACGAGTGCTGTGGATTCGGCGGGCTATTCGCGACCAAGATGGAAGCCGTGTCGTTGGCCATGGCGGATCGCAAGCTGGACACGCTTGGGGACATCGACTGCCTCACTTCGCCCGATCCGGGATGCCTGCTCCACCTGGCCGGGCGCGCGACGCGTCGTCGGTTGCCGGTCCGCGCGGTGCCGCTCGCCACGTTGCTCCGAGAGGCGGCGGACTGACGTGACGGGCTACGCGGAGGCGGCGCGGCGGATACTCGAAGAGGCGCCTCAGGTGAGAGCGGCGGTGACAGGGGCCACGGTCGCGTTCGACCGCATGCGCGCTTCCGCCTATGAGGAGATCGATGCCGAACGCTGGCGGGATTGGGCGAGTGCGGTAAAGGCCCACGCGCTGGGCCGACTGGATGTGCTCCTGGAGGAGGCGGAGCGCCGCCTTACGGACAACGGAGCGGTCGTCCATTGGGCCGAAGACGCTGCTCAGGCCTGCGAGATCGTGGCGGGCATCGCAGCGGCGGCAGGCGCTCGCACCTGCGTCAAAAGCAAGAGCATGCTCTCCGAAGAGATCGAGCTCAACCGCCACCTGGAGGATCGGGGTCTCCGCGTCGTCGAGACCGACCTGGGCGAGTACATCCTGCAACTTCTGGACGAAGCGCCCAGCCACATCGTGGGCCCCGCCATCCACAAGGACTTGGCCTCGGTCCAGGCGCTGTTTCACGAACGGTTCGGCACGCCGATGGAAGCGCCTCCCGACGCGTTGGCAACCGCCGCCCGTGCCACGCTCCGACAGGCGTTTCTGGACGCGGACCTGGGGATCAGCGGCGCCAACTTCGTCGTGGCCGAGACCGGCACGGTGGCCCTTATCGAGAATGAGGGGAACATCCGTTTGACCACCTCCGCGCCTCGGGTGCACGTCGCGTTGGCGGGGATCGAGAAGCTGCTACCACGCTGGGACGACGTGGGCCCGTTCGTGGAGCTGACGTCCCGAGCCGCCACCGGCCAGCCGCTCGGGATGTTCGTGTCCCTGCTGCAGGGCCCCGCTCGGACCGACGAGCCCGATGGGCCCGAGGAGGTGCACGTGGTGTTCGTGGACAACGGGCGCACACGAGCCCTGGCCGATCCGGTCATGTGGGAGGCGCTCAAGTGCGTACGTTGCGGGGCGTGCTTGAACGTGTGTCCGGTCTACCGCCAGACCGGCGGGCACGCCTACGGGTGGGTCTACTCGGGCCCGATCGGAAGCGTCCTCGCACCCGCCTTCCTGGGACCGCGCAGAGCCGCGTCGCTTCCGTTCGCCTCCACCCTGTGTGGAGCCTGCGCAGACGTGTGCCCGGTACGCATCCCCATTCCCGATCTGCTGTTGGAATGGCGGCGACGTCTTGCCGGTGCGGGGCTCACCCCCAAAGCGGAAGCCTGGTCCCTGAAGCTGTTGGCCGCTGCCGCCACCCACCCGCGATGGTATCGGGCGTTGAGCAGGCTGCTTTCGGCGGCCCCGCTCCGACATATGCGCAGGACGCTCCCCATGGTGCGCCGGTGGGAGCGGGGCAGGGGGCCGTTGGCCCCGGAGTCCGAGCCCTTCCTCACCCGAACGGCCCCCGACGCGTGAGTGCCTCGGCCGGCGGCCCGACGGCACGGGATCGGATCATGGCGCGGGTGCGGGCAGCCGTGGCCGGCCGCGCGTCGGCGCAGGATCCTCCGCCGTTTCCGGTCGACTCCCGAGCTGCGGCGGTGGGCACGGCGCAGGAGCTCGTCGGACGGTTCCGGGAGCGGTTCGAGCGAAACGGCGGAGAGGTGGTCGTTCACGCGTCGCCGGCCGAAGCGCGCGAGTGGCTGGAGGACACCCTCGACGAGCTCGGCGCGGGCGGGCGGCTCGCGATCGGATCGGGCGTTCCCGATCCACTCCGCCCGGACCGGGCTCCGGTTCCGGCGGTGGAGGCCGACGTGGGATTGTCCCTGGCGCATGCGGCTGCGGCGCGCAGCGGCACGCTCGTGTTGGATTCCCGCGGGGGGAGGTTGGTGCAGCTCCTGCCTGCCACCCACCTGATGCTCCTCGATCAGCGTGCGATCTTCTTCCAACTCGCGGAAGCGCTGGCCGCCTGCCGCACCTCTCTGCCGTCCGGGCTGGGCCTACATTCCGGCCCCAGCAAGTCGGCGGACATCGGACGCACCTTGGTCACCGGCGTCCACGGCCCGGGCCGGGCCGTCGCGGTCATCGTGTCCGGGCTGTCCGCTACCGTCTCGTCATGATCTCGATGACGCCGGCACGGTGGCCGGTGCCCCATCGGGTGGTGGCGTCACGGGCGTTGACGAACTGGATCATCTCGATGTCGTGAATCGATATGGTCCTGAGCTCCGCGAGGCCACCCCTGCGTGCGCCGTCCACGTACACCACCGGCTGGGGATTGGGATCCTGTGGGGTGGGACTGGCCCGGGACCGCAACCAGCGGGACCGGTGGAGCTGAACGGCCTCATACGCGTCGGACGCCGAGGACTCGTCCAGCTCGGCGCGGGTGATGGCCCCCATGGGGCTACCGGCACTGCCGCCACCGCCTCCTCCGCTCGTGGCACAGCCCCCGACGCACAGGCCGGCAACCATGGCCAAGGTACTCGGGCGTAGCCGAATCATCCGGGTCCCTCCAGCACTCGGGTCACTTCCAGGTCGTTGTGCACGGCCAACACGCCGTCCACCAAGAGAAGCACGGCCTCGGCCCGGTTGCGAAGAGGAGCACTCGGCGCTGTGCCGCTCAACGTCAGGAACCGGCCGTCCGCGTCCACCGAAGCCCAGGGCAACGTCGCCTCGATGAGCGCCCGGGTGGCGCGCGTTTGGATGTCCCGCTCAATGCGGGCCGCGTCACCAGGCACCCGCCACACCATCACCGCGACCAGGAGCACGAGGGCGATGACCGCTCCGCCCGTCCCCCGCCTCATCGAAACCGGACGCTACCGGACAGTAACAGATATTCGACTCGAAGGCGCACGTCAGCCTCCGTACCGGCCCTCGATGGCCGCGAGGCCGTCACGAATCTCTTCGCCGGACAGCCACCGTCCGGCGACCATGACCCCGGCCAGGTCTCCCAGTCGCCCCAGGTCGGTGAGCGGATCCCCTTCCACCAGGATCAGGTCGGCCCGATTGCCAACGACCACGGTGCCGAAGCGGTTGTCCAAACCGAGCGAGCTGCCGACGTAGGTGGCCACGTTCCGCGTGCCGGAAGCCAGGACGTCCCAGGCAGGCATGACGCGGCCCATGATGACCAGCTCGTGGTGCAGGGCGAACCCCGGCACGTTGAACATCTGCGGCGAGTCGGTGCCCATCAGAATGCCGGCCCCGGCCTCGTTCAGCTTCCTGAGTAGGGTCGTGCGGGCATCCGCCACGGAGCGGGCCACTTCGACGCTTTCCGATCCCCGCCGCTTCTTGGCGGCCGCCCATCCCTCTCGCATTCGGGCCGGGACGTACTGCATCTCGGGCTGAGCGATCATGGAGTCCGCATCGACGGGTGCGTAGAAGTTCTCCCACAGATAGAGCGTGGGAACGTTCCACACCCCCTCGTCCACGGTGATACGCACCAGCTCGTCGACCCGCTCCCAATCGATGCCGGCGACCACATCGGCCGTGGGAACCACTCCGAGATCGCCGGCGAGTCGCTGACGCAGCGCATCGGAGATAGCGTCCTGAAAGTAGCCGTCCAGATGATCCACGGTTTGGATGCCCGTGCGTAGCGCGTGTTCGATGCCCACGTCCTCGGGAACGTGCCCCGCATACGTGATGCCCACCTCACGCGCCACCTCGACCATCCGGTCCCAGGCATCGAGCGGCACCCCCGGGTGGATCTTGAGAAAGTCGTACCCCTGCTCCTTGTAGGATCGCACGAGCTGCTCTGCCACCCGGGGTTCGGGCGCCGAGTTTCCGTTGATGGAAGGCGCTCCGACGATCATGCGTGGGCCGATGACCTGTCCAGACCGTAGCTCCTCCCGGATCTGTAGCTGTCCGGGCGCCCCCAACATCCCGCGGATGGTCGTGATGCCGTTGGCGACGTAGAGAAACAGCACGTCGTCCATCAGTTGGCGAGGGGTGTTGTCACCAGGCACGTGCGCGTGCATTTCCGCCAGTCCGGGCATCAGTGTCCGACCCCGGCCGTCGATGAGGCGAACGCCCTCGGGCAGCCGGGCGTCGTCCGTGGGGCCCATCCACGCGATAGAGTCGCCCTGGACGACGACCGTGTGGTCGTCCAGGACACGTTCTTCATCCATCGGAAGAACCCGCACGTTCTCGAACGCAACCGCCCCGCTCGTCAACTGATCGAAGGGTGCTCCGTCTCCGCCGCTCTGGGCGGCGCCCGGGTTGCAGGCGGCGACCACGCACACCGCGGCGGTCGAACCGAAGGCGAAGGCTCCTGCTGGGCGGCGGCGTCTCGAAGGCTCGGGCTTCATGGGCTCCATCCGTCGTGGGTGAGATGAACAATGTACGGCCGGGAGCGTGGCACTTTTCAGCCCGGGCCGTGCCTCGGGCCCGGACCGTGCCGTCTCGGGCCTACATAGCGATGGTACTATGTAGATTCGGTTCGAGCGCGGCGGCCGCCGCGCCCGTCGTGATACGCACCTCAGCAGGACGGCTCACTCTGCCTTCCCCTTCCCGGACCACCGATGCCGAGCTGAACGCGCTGTTTCGGTACCCGAACAAGCGCTTCCGTGTCGCCCTGGTTCTGTGTTTGTTCACCGGAATCTTCGGAGGCCACCGGTTCTACATGGAGCGGGTGGGCACCGGCATCCTGATGCTCCTTACCGCAGGGGGGCTGGGGATGTGGTGGATGGCCGACCTCGTCCGTCTGCGGCACATGGTCAGCCACTTCAACGCGGACCAGGGACTCCGTCGGCGCGAAGGCCGGCCGCCCATCGGGCTGGACTTTCTCGAGGAGCCCCGGCAGCACGTGGCCCCGCCGCGCTCCGGCCGCCTCGACCTGGTCGCCGACGCGGCCGTCCTGGCGTTCGCCGGGCTCGTGCTGGGGAGCAGCACGGTAGGCCTCGGCGCCCCCGAGCCCGTGGTCGTCGTGCTGGCTCTGATCGTTGCGGTCAACCTCACCAGCGCCGGGGTAGAGTCGTCCGTGCCCGTGCTCCGCGACCTGCTGGAGTGGGAGCGTCAGCTGAGGGCCTACTACCGGCGGTCCCCTCCGGGGCGGGCGCTGTCGCTGTTGCTGAGGCCCGTTTTCGGTCTGTTTCTCGCGCCCTTCTTCAAGCGCGCCCGCAGTGAGGTGCGCATGTACCTGGAGCTGGGAGGCGTCTTCCTCATCGGGTTTTTCCTGGTGGACCTGGTCACCGACTACGCGCCCTCCGTGCTCGGCGGTGCGGGACTCACGTCGTTGCCCGCCGTGTGGTTCCAGGACGTGACAACCGCTTTCTTGCTGATCTACGGCCTTTCGACTCCGGTCGGGGCCACCCTCAACAAGCAAGTCGTGCACGGCCGTTCCCCGAACGTGATTCGGGCGCTGAGCGGGTTGACGATCTCGATCATGCTCGTTGGGGCGCTAGCCACCGCGCTGGGCCGCTAGGAACGCTCCCCCCTTTTACCTGCGCACAGCGTTCCCCAGCGCGTCCCACTCCTCCCGAAGCTGGTCCAGGGTGAGGCGGTAGTACGCCAGCTCCGAGGCCTGGTCCGCGGTCAGGGGCGCCACGGATCCCTCCGCTTCGCGGCGCAGGCGCCGAAGGCGGCCGGCCAACTCCCCCGATTCTCTCGAGAGTTTCCGGACGGCGGCATTGTCGATGCCCGCTTCTTCGTCCGCCTCGGACGCCCGCCGCACCTCGCGCGCCAACTGCGCAGCAGCCCGGACCGTTTCCGAGATTTCCAGGAGCCGTGCGGTCCACGCCGCCCGAGTGGCGTCGTCCGCCGTGATGCGAGGGTCTTCGAGAACCAGAAATCTGGTCTCCACGGTTTCTGTGGACAGCCCGAGCCGGGCCGTATACCGACCAGGAACGACCAGCGGCCCGGTGGGCTGTACCGAACCACGATCGGCTTCCGAGTCCTCATCGCGATCCTCGACCTGGTCGGGTTCCGAGTGCCGCAGATTCCACACGACGCGGTTCAGCCCATGGGCCCCCGTGGTCTCCATGCGCGCCACCTCGGTGCCCGACTCGTTCAGGAAGGTCAGCGTGAGCGAGTCGTGCGGCTCGGACAGCCAGAAGTCCACGACCGCACCACGAGGCGGGTTTTCCCCCCGATAGAAGACGTCTCCGGTGTGGGGGCGCTCCGGGCGGTAGCGGATCTGCCGGGCGGGTAGGATTTCGAACACGTACGCCGACCGGGTCCGTGTTTCCGAAGTGAGCCCCGACAGGGCGGTAATCTGGTCGAGGATCCAGATGCCTCGTCCATGGGTGCCGATGATGAGATCTCGTTCGCGCGGGTGGATACGGATGTCGTTGACTGCGACGGTCGGCAGATTTCCGCCGAGCGAGACCCAGTGCCTACCGTCATCGGTGGACACGAAAAGGCCCAACTCGGTGCCGAGGTACAACACGGCGGGGTTCGAGAGATCTTCGCGGACCACCCGCACCACTCGGTCCGGGGGCAGGTCGCCGGTGATCGAGGTCCAGGTGCGGCCGAAGTCGTCCGAGCGGAACAGGTAGTTCGCGTAGTCGTCGTTGCGGTAATTGTTGGCGGACACGAACACGCGTCCGGTCACGTGCCGCGACACCTCGATGTCGTTGATCCAGGCCAGCGGCGGGAGGCCGCTCAGGCCGTCGGTCATGTCCTCGAAGTCCGCTCCGCGGTTTTGGGACACCCACACCTTGCCATCGTCGGTGCCGACGTAGAGCACACCCTCACGAACGGGTGACTCCGCAATGGCCGTGAGCGTGGGCCAGTACGGGATCCCGTCGTCCAGCGAGAGCGTGAAGGAGTCGGGAAGCTCCTCCATGATGTCCAGCGTGCGGCGATCGGTGCCGCTCGTCAGGTCACCCAACGCCTCCCAGGTCTGTCCCCGATCGGGTGATCGCCAAAGCACGTTGGTGCCCGCGTAGATCGTGTTCAGGTCGTGCGGAGACAGGAGGAAGGGTCCGTCCCAATTGGCCGGCGCCATGGCATTTCCGAGCCGCTGGTAGGGATCGGAGAGGTCGGGCCACGTCGTCCAGTTGCGACGCGCCGCGATGGCTCCGATGGAGTCGCCCGGCCGAATCGTCGTGCGTTCACCGGTCACGAGGTCCACCCTGCTCAGGCCCAGGTACTGGGACTCGGTGTACAGCGTGCGGTTGTCGGTCGTGTCCACCAGGTTGAGAAAGCCGTCTCCGCCCCCGTAGCGAATCCAGTCGGAGTTGAGCACGCCCTCGGACCGGAAGGTGGCGTTGGGGCCTCCCCAGCTTCCGTTGTCCTGTAGGCCTCCGTAGATCCAGTACGGATCTCGCAGGTCGTACGAGACCCGGTAGTACTGGCTGACGGGAAGGTCGGAAATGTAGACCCAGGTCAGACCACGGTCGTAAGAGATCCCCAGCCCGCCGTCGTCGGCCTTCATCACGTGGTTGGAGTTCTGCGGGTTGACCCAGACCAGCCGGTCGTCTCCGTGGAGGCTCTGCGGAGGGACCGTGAAGGTCTCGCCTCCATCGTCCGAGAACGAGTAGGCGTTGACCATGTACACGCGCTGGTCGTCCAGGGGATCGACCAGAATCTGGCTGGCGTACATGGGCCGGGGGTTCCAATCGCCCATGTGAGTCCAGGTCGCGCCACGGTCCTCCGAGCGATAGACACCGGCCTCCCGCTGTTCGTACGCCGTCGACGCGTTGTAGCGCTCACCCTGCTCGATGCTCACGTATACGATGCGCGGGTCGGAACGGTAGACGGAGATCCCGATTCGCCCCAGATCGCCTTCCGGCAGGCCGTTCGCGATGCCGGAGTTGGTCAGGGCACTCCACGTGCTGCCGCCGTCCGTGGACTTCCACAGTCCGCTTCCGGGCCCGCCCCCGTGGAATCCCCAAGGCCGCCGCCGCCGCTGGTATGTTGCGGCGTACAGGATGCTCGGGTCGGCCGGGTCCATGGCCACGTCCACGGCGCCGGTGTTGGCATCCACGGCCAGGACCCGCGTCCACCGCTCTCCGCCGTCCACGGAACGGTAGAGCCCCCGCTCTTCGTTGGGGCCCCAGAGGTGTCCCATCGCGGCCACGAACACCACGTTCGGGTCCGTGGGGTGCAGCACGATGCGACCGATGTGAAGAGACTCGCGAAGGCCCATGTTGCGCCAGGTCGTGCCGCCGTCGACGGACTTGTACACGCCGTCTCCCCACGAGGACGACTGGCGGCTGGCCCGCTCGCCCGTGCCGACCCAGACGACGTTGGTGTCCGCCTGGTGGACGGCGATCGCCCCGACCGAGTGTACCCCCTCCTTCTCGAACACCGGGACGAGCGTCATGGCTCGATTCTCGGTCTTCCACACGCCGCCCGTGGCGGTCGCGACATAGAAGACGTCCACGTCCCGTTCGACGACCGCGAGATCGACGACTCGGCCGCTCATGGCGGCGGGGCCGATGGTGCGAAACTCCAGTGCCGCCAAGTGATCGGCGCGGAGGGCTTGACCTTGGAGGGCGGGCGGGACGGTGAGAGCCACTGCGCCACAAGACGCGAGGGCCCAAAAGCGGAGCGACGACGTACGCACGGAGGCAGACCTTGTTGAGGTGATGTCGGCGGCCCACAAGTGTCGGGCCTCGGACCGGCCCGTGCCAGTCCTCTTGGACCGAAGCATTCCGTCGTTCCGTCCGGCCGCCCGGGTCAGTGGATGTCGAGATCGTTACCGAAGTGCACCGGGCCCGAATAGTGGAGACGAACCTCTTCCAACAACTGCTCCGGCGTGGCTCCCCACAGCAACTGGTGGGTCAGTACCAGGGACCTTGCCCCGGCGTCGCGGGCGATCTGGCCCAGGTCGGGTCCGGATGTATGGAAGTCGGCATGATAGCGCTGCCAGACCGGCTCCCGTCCCTCCCATCCGGCCTGGGCGTAGACCTCGTGCACGAGGACGTCGCAGCCATTGCAGGCCCGTTTCATGACCTCCGGCGCCGGGCCGGTGTCTCCTGAAACCACAATCGAACGGTCGGCCGTGTCGAACCGGTACGCCAACGCGACGGGCCAGGACCCGTGCGGCACGCGGAACGCTGTCACCCGCACGCGCTCATCTTCGTACACGACGCCGCCTCGGGTTTCCGACACCTCGGTCCGGTGGCCGCCGTTGTTGGCCGGTTCGAGTCCGAACAGGCGCATCGACACGTCCTCCCGGAAGGCCTGCTCGAGGTGGTCTACCATGGCAGCCGTACCGGGTGGCCCGGCTACGTATAACGGATCGATGCGATCGAGGACCCAGGGCGTGTAGAGGAGGTCGGGCAGGCCCACCGTGTGGTCGGAGTGCAGGTGGGTCAGAAACACGTGGGTCAGCCGTTCGGGCGTGAGGGCTTCCAATCCGTGCTTGTCGGCCGCCTCGGCGGCCCGACGTACCACCCCAGGCCCGGCGTCGACCAGGTAGCTGTGACCCCCGACCACGATGGCCAAGGCGGGGCCTGCGCGGTCGGGATCCGCGTTGGGTGTGCCCGTGCCCAGCAAGACGACTCGGGTGGGCTGGGCCGGGGGTGGGACCTGCGCGCTCAAGTCGTTGAACGGGACGCACATCAGGGCCGAGCACATCACTCCGGCCAAGGTCTTCCTGAGTGTGGCTTCCTTCTTGCTCATCATCGTCTCGCGGACACTTGAGCGCGTGTCTGGTCGCTCGCCCGATCAACCCGGTGTGGATGTACGGCGAGAGATTCCGGCGCGCACAACGTAGCTGCTCGGCCGGGCGGGGTCATCCGCACAGCCGTGCAAATGGCCGGAGGTAGGACCGTTGTATCCGCTACAGGATCGTACGTCACGCGAAACTGCAGAGGTCTCACAGGAGCGAGCGGCGGAAGTGGTCAGCGCGCTCGCGAGGGCCTATACGCTCTCCGACACGTTTCCGCTCCACCACCCACGGGTCTCGGAGGCCATTCACGCTGCGTGCGTGAGCGGGGCTGCCGCCGGCATCGTGGCGCTGGACGTCCGCGAGGACGGGTTCCGGTCTCCCGACGGCATGATGGCCGATCCGACGGGCCGACTCGGAGAGTTCGCCCGCGGTCTGAGCGAGGCGCAGGTCGAACACCTGCGCATCGACGGGAACATGGCTCCCGAGGCGATCGCGCTCTTTCTGTTCTGTGTCCGGCAGGTCATCGCGAACCGGGACGTACGCATCGCCGACGTCCTGGCCTGTGCCGGTGCCCACTCGATTCGGGTTGCCGTTGCGGGTGCCGGCGGCGCTGGTGCCCAGCCGTCGGTGGAACACCAGGTCCTCCAGCTCAACGCATCCGCTTCCAGCGTGCCGGCCGCTCCCCAAGCCGGAAGCCCGCCTCAACCGTCGGGTCCCTCCGAGATGCCCGGAGCGCCGTCCGGCGGCCCGCTTCCCGAACCGCCCGCCGATTGGGACATGGCCGCGGCGGTGGAGTTCGATCACGCGGTCCACGACACCGTGGACTGGGGCGCCGGGAGCGACGTGCCCGACGCATGGGAAGAGCTCTACGAGGACGCCGCCCAATGGACGGATCCCGTGACGGCTTCGGACGCAGAGGCGTTCGCACCCGTGGACCCGTTCACTGCCGAGCCACCCCCGCCGTCCGACGAGACGCACCCGCGGTTTGCGACGCCGGAGCTCGAGTCCGGACAGGTCCAACCCGACCTGGGGCAGCCCGAGCCGCTCGTGATCGAGCAACCGATGAGCCGCTTCGAGCAATCGTCTGATGTGGAGATGTCCGATCACGAGTCTCCGCAAGGTCGGGATGAGGCGGTGCAGTCGACGGAGCCCACCGCTTCCCCCGATTCCCTGATCGCGCCGGATCCGCTTCAGCACGTTCATCCGCCGGTCGCCGATCCGGAGGACTTCGGCTCCGCGCACGAACGGAATCAGGCGTTCGCTCCCCGAGAGGCCGACACCGCGCCGTTGGACGGGGCCGCGTCGGAGAGCTCGCTACACGAGTCCGACGACGCCATGGAGTCGCCGCAGGAGCCCGCTCGGTTCAGTGGTGACCATGAAGCGAGCGTGACCCAGCCGCACGCCACGCAGGCCGGCCCCGGCGACACGGCCGAGACCGACCTTCCCGGAGAACCCAACGCCGCGGACGCCACGGCCATGGAGTGGGTCGAGGACGACCTTTGGGTAACCGACCATTGGCAGGCCGAGGAGTTCCGTCGGGCCCTGATGGAAGGCACGAGCGACGGGAATTCCGATCCGTTCGCGGGTGCCCTGCAGGACACCCGTGCGTTCGACGCGCGGGGTCCGTGGCACGCCGAGGAGGAGCCGCTGCCGGCGGCCGACCTCGGACCTACGGCCACTCCCGTATCCGAGCTCGCGCCCGAGCCGTCGGGTGCGGAGAGCGAGATTGCGCATCCGGTGGCCGACAGCGCGGCTCCGCCGGAGGCGACGTCCGGCGTCTCCGCCGATGTCGACGTGCTCGGTAGCGACCACGCGGACGATCGTGCTTCCGAGGCTCCGCCGGAAACCGAAGCTCCGGTCCAGGAGTCGGCGTCCTTCGTTGACGAAGTGATGCCGCCGGCCGAGTCCGAACCGTCGTTCGAGGCGACCGCCATCACCGAATCGGTGGCGGCTGTCGAGCCGGACCCGACCCCGAAACAGGGCGTCGATCCGGAGCCGCTCGTGTCGGGTCCCATCGAGATGGAGCAGTCGCTCCAGCCGTCGAACGAGCTGCTGCACGAGGTCCACGGGTTCATCGGCGCCGATGACCGGGACCGTCCGGAGATCGAGCACAACATCCTGGCCATGGCCAGGGCGGCGGACGCCGACGATCGAGCCTCGGACGTGGTCAACGCGATCGAGACGTTGCTCTACCAGACCCCCGCTTCCGATCGCGGTGCCGACAGCTTGGCCCGCGTAATGGTGACGGATGCCGTCGTCGAAGGCCTCATGGAGCGTCTGGGCGAGGCGCGAGACGACGCGGCTCGCGATCGTCTCAAGAAGGTTTCGCGGCGTGTGGCCTCACACATGGCGCCGGCCCTGGCCGAAGCGCTCAACGCAGTGCCGCCCCGTAGCGTACGGCGGAACTACCTGGACGCGCTTTGCACGATGGGCGAGGACGCCCACCGCGAGGCGGTGGCCATGCTCCAAGACTCCCGCTGGTTCATCGTCCGCAACGGAGTGGACGTTCTGGGAGAGGTCGGAGGTGAGGAGTCGGTGTCGCTGCTCGTTCCCGTTCTGAACCATATCGATCAACGGGTGCGCGTCGCGACCGTCCGTGCCATGGCCAAGGTCGGAGGCGAGGAGGGCCAGATCAATCTGACCCGGGCCTTGAGAGACGAGTCCCGCGACGTGCGGGAAGCGGCCGCCATGGCGGTGGGCCACTTGCGGGCCGAACGGGCGCTCCGCCCGCTGCTCGGCCTCCTCGACAGGGAAAAGGACGAGGAGTTCCAGCTCGTGCTGATCCGCTCCCTCGGACAGCTCGGAGCGCTGGACGCCGTCCCCCACTTGGAGAAGCGCGCCACGGGCGGGCTGCTGTTCAAGCCGTCCAAGGCGGTACGCATCGCGGCGTACCGGGCGCTGGCCGCGATCGGCTCACCCCGGGCGCGTCAGCTCCTGATGGACGCCGCGGCCGACCGAGACCACGAGGTGGCGACCGCGGCCCGGTCGATCCTCGCCCGTATGGCGCCGGCTGCCGTGCCCCAGATGGCGGGGTAGCAGCGCCAGCGACCGTGACCTCGGATGGTGCGGTCGGGCCAGCCGGCGCTGCACAGGACACTAGAGCAGCCGGAACACGTCTGACAGGCCCAGCAGCAGCGAGGCGTGCTCGCGCGCGGTGGCCAACGGCGACCCGCGGTCAGCCTCGGTGGAGTGGGCGAACAGCCCGGTGACGCGCGCGCGGACGTCGTGTTCGGCCGCCAGGGCCGCTTTGGTTCGCAGCGTTTCGGTGAACGGGATCAGATGGTCCTGACGTCCATGGAAGAGACGGATCGGCACCCGCACCCGTTCCAGGTGGGGAGCCGGATCCAGGAGCGCGGAGGCGTGACGAGCCGATGCCGCCAAGGCGTCGGCCATGTTCTTCCCTCGCTCCTCGTCGACCGGCGGCTCGTCCGGCCCCGGAGCGAACAGTCGGTAGAGCGCGCGGCGGTCGGGGTGAATGTCCTTCTCCAGCCGATCCTTGAGCTCGTCGTAGACCGGGTCCCAAGAGTCGACGCGCCGCTCACCGGCGTCTTCCGCCAGTCGCCGCAGCGCGCCGGCAACGTCTCCACAGGCTTCGTATCCGGCGGCGCCAACGAGGTAGTTCGCGCCCACCACCCACCGTCCGTACGGGTCGGGACGGGACCGATAGGTCACACCCTCCCATTCGTGTCGGCCGGTAAAGAGGAAACGAAGCGTCCGGGTGAGGTCGTAGTACCCGCCGAAGCCCACCACCGCCTTCAGCTTGCCGCGCAGGCGGGAGTCGGTGGAGGCGACCAGCGCTTGTGGAGATCCAAAGGAAAAGCCGATGAGGCCGATACGGTCGGGGGCGGTTTCCGGGCGGCGGCTGAGCGCCAGCACGGCGGCCTGAATGGTCGGAACGGAACGATCCGGGTCCAGTTCCAGCGCCCTCCACGAGGGAATGTCCGGGACCAGCACGACCGCCGGCGTGGCGGCCAACGCTCGCGCGAAGCGTTCCAGCGTGGGGTGCTTCCGTCCCGGCCGCGTGATGCCGTGGAGCAGCACCCACCCGGTCAGCGGGGTCCGCGAGGCACGTGGCACGAACAGCGATCCGGGCACCTGCACGCCGTCCACGTCCACCTCGACGTCCCTCTCGTGCACCGGCGCACGGTTCCGGGACCATCCCAGCGCGTAACGCGCCGCAGGCAGGAGGCCACTCCACATGGGTATCCGCCTACACCCGCCGCCCGTGCCGGTTCGGCGGGTTGCGTCGCCCGATGCGCTTCTAGAGCTTGCTCGGGTTCAGGCGCGGCCCCCGGCGTGCATCGTCGGGGTAGTTCCGATCCAAGGAGGAGGACGTGGTTCCATGACGAGACTCAGCGCGTTGGCTTTGGTAGCGATCGTGGCGGGGTGCCAGGTGAACGGACAGGACGTGGCCTCCAGCGCCGCCCAGATGGGGGCCTGCGCTGCGCGTGAGTCCGTGAATCCCAGCCAAAGCCTTCCCTACAGCGCAGCGGTCACCGCCGGCGGCATGGCGTTCCTGTCGGGTAAGATCGGCGTCTCCGGGGAGACCAGGGAGATGACCGAAGGCCGTGTGTCGGCCGAGACCCGCAACATCATGGAAGCGTTCTCCGAGCTGCTTCAGGAGATGGGGCTCGGATTCGAGGACGTGGTAATGGGGAACGTGTATCTGGCCGACATCGCGGACTACTCGGCCATGAACGAAGTCTACGCCGAGTACTTCCCGAGTAACCCGCCTGCTCGCGTGGCCCTTTCGGTCAAGGACATTCCGGCCGGCGGCACGGTCGAGATCAGCTTCATAGCGGTGTGCCAATAGCCGGACACGCAGAGAGGCCGTTCGTCGACGGCGGCGAGCCCCCGTACGCGGAGGCGGGGCTCGCCGCGCTCGTCGTCTTCGGACTCTATGCCCTGACGCTCGCGCCCACGACGGCGTTTTGGGACGCGAGCGAGTACATCGCGACCGCGCACATCCTGGGCATCCCCCATCCCCCCGGGAATCCGCTGTTCGTCGTGCTGGCGCGGGTGTGGGAGCTGTTGCTGGCGCCCACCGGACTCTCGGTGGCTGTGCGCATCAACCTGTTCGCAGCGGGCACGAGTGCCGCGGCGGCCGGGTTCTGGTACCTCGTGGCCCACCGGCTCGCGTACAGGGCCCTGGAAGGTCGTTGGGCGGTGAGGACCGCGGCGGGCGCCGCGACGCTCATCTCGGCCACCGCGTTCACGGTCTGGAATCAGTCCAACGTGAACGAGAAGGTCTACACCGTGAGCGTGTTGATCATCGCAGCCGTAAGCTGGCTGGCGGTACGCTGGTACGACCGGCGGGACGATCCGGGCAGCGTCCGGCTACTGTTGCTGGCCGGGTACTTGATGGTGTTGGGCACGACCAACCACCTCATGTCGGCGCTGCCCATTCCCGCGCTGGGCCTGCTGGTCCTGATGGCCCGGCCGAGCGTATTCGCGCGGCGAGACGTTTTGGCTCGCGCCGTGCCGCTGATCCTGGTCGGTCTGTCCTTCAACTTCTTCTTGCCGATTCGCTCCGCGCAGGACCCGGTCATCAACGAGGGACAGCCCACGTGCGAATCGGTCCTCGGAGCCGTGGTCTCGGTATATACCAACGGCAATCGTGGCTGCCAGGCCCTGAGCGACAACCTGCAACGGGTACAGTACGCCAAGCCCGATGTCTCGGAGCGCATGGCGCCCCTGAGCTCCCAGCTACTGAACTACTTCCAGTACTTCGACTGGCAGTGGGCCCGAGGCTTGGACCCCAGCGAACAGCCCGTCGGGGGGAGGCTGCTCGTGACGCTGATCTTCATGGGCCTGGGCATCATGGGGCTCACCGCCAGCCTCCGCGCGGACCGAGCGCTCTTCATGTACATGGCCGTGCTGGTCGGGACGGTCACCGTCGGGCTGGTGTTCTACTTGAATTTCAAGTACGGCTACTCGCTCGCGCCGGAGATCACGGATGCGCGGCTGCACGAGGTGCGGGAGCGGGACTATTTCTTCATCGCGTCGTTCTCGCTGTGGGGGGTCCTGGCGGGGCTGGGTCTGACCCGTCTCTGGTCGTGGTTGGCCCGGCAGTTCACCGGAGATCGACGGTTCCTGCTGGCCTCGCCGGTCATGGTCGTGGCGCTGATTCCGCTCGCCTTCAACTGGTCCTGGGCGTCGCGCGCCGGCGACTACGCTGCCCGCGACTGGGCCCACGACCTGCTCGCCAGCGTGGCTCCCTACTCGGTTCTGTTCACGAACGGGGACAATGACACCTTCCCGCTGTGGTATGCCCAAGAGGTAGAGGAATTCCGCCGGGACGTCACCGTGGTCGTGGTGCAGTACCTGTCGACGGACTGGTATCCCAAACAGCTCCAGCGGCTCACATCTCCCGGCCGCCAGCGCCTCTATGATCCGGAGCACACGGCCGGCGTCTATCCCGCTCCGACCGCACCTCCGTCGTCGCCGATTCTCTCCCTCACACCCCAGGAGATGGATCAGGTGCGCGCCGGCCGCATCTCCCAGGACCTGACCGTGGCGGTGGGCCCGGTGGGCCTCACGTTCCCGGCCGGATCCGTGCTCGACCGCGGCCAGCTCCTGACGTTGGCCATCGTTCGAGATGCGATGGCCGAGCGGCCTATCTTCTTCGCGAGCACGGCGGGAGCCATGGCGGCGGTGGGGCTCGATCGATGGGCGACCCGTCGCGGGTTGGGCGTGGAGTTCCAGCCGGACACCCTCGGGCAGGCACTTCCCGACGGGGTCGTGCAGTTGCCACCCGAGTACGGTGCTGCGCGCATCGACGTGCCGACGTCCCGCGCCCTTTCCGAGCAGGTGTTCCAGGAGCGGAGTCTTGGGGGCCGAGAGATCTGGTCGGACCGGGCGACGCTCAACATTCCGCTCCAGTATTACATCATGTACCTGCAGTTGGCCGAGGGCATGGCGCAGTCCGGCGCTTCCTCCGAGGTGGCTCAGGGCATGCGGGAAAAGGCGGAGACGTTCCTGGACACCTACGAAACCGGGCGGCCCTGACGACGGTACCGACGGGTGGCGACCACTCGACCGTGCGGGATTCCATGAGCGAACGGGAACTTCAACCTAGTGAGCTACACCGCTACGCGCGTCACCTGATTCTCCCCGAGGTGGGCAGGGAGGGGCAGCGGCGGCTGGCCCGGGCAAGCGTGCTGCTCGTGGGGGCCGGCGGCCTGGGATCGCCCGCAGCGCTCTACCTTGCCGCCGCCGGCGTGGGCCGCTTGGGGGTGGTGGACCACGACGTCGTGGACGCCACGAACCTTCAGCGCCAGATCCTCTACGGGGACGCGGACGTGGGACGGGCCAAGGTGGAGGCCGCCAACGAGCGCATCGCGCAGGCCAACCCGCACGTGGACGTCACGCTCCACCGAGAGCGTCTCACCGGCGCCAACGCCCGTGCGATCATTCGGGCGTACGACCTCGTCGTGGACGGGTCGGACAACTTCCCCACCCGCTATCTGGTCAACGACGCTTGCGTGCTGGAGCGCGTGCCCTACGTGTACGGGGCCGTGCTGCGCTGGGAGGGCCAGGCCTCGCTGTTCGGAGCGCCGGACGGCCCCTGCTATCGCTGTCTCTTTCCGGAGCCCCCGCCTCCCGGCCTCGTCCCCAATTGCGCCGAGGCGGGCGTTCTCGGCGTGCTTCCGGGAATCGTGGGCTCCCTTCAGGCGTTGGAGGCGGTGAAGTGGATCATCGGGGCCGGCTCGTCCCTCATGGGCCGTCTGCTGATCTTCGACGCGCTGTACACCGAGTGGCGTGAGGTGCGCGTGCCGCGCTCACCCGACTGTCCGGTGTGCGGCGACCACCCGACGCAGCGGGACCTGATCGACTACGACCGCTTCTGCGGCGTTCCCGAGCCCGTGGCCGTGGTCGAGGTGGAGGAGCTCCGAGCGGAGTTGGCGCACGGTCCACAGCCTTTCCTGGTCGACGTGCGGGAGCCGCACGAGTGGGCCTTGGGCAACCTCGAGGCCCAAGGCGCACGACTGATCCCCCTGGGCGAGCTGGGTCGCCGGCTACACGAGCTGCCCGAGTCCGGCCCGATCGTCGTGTATTGCGCGTCCGGAAGGCGTAGCGAAGACGCGGTGCGGATGCTGAGCGCCGCGGGAATCCACGGAGCGCGGAGCCTGACCGGCGGCTATCAGTCCTGGATGGCCTAGTGTTCCGTTTGAAAAGTAGAGTGAGCACAGAGGGGGCTGAGGCGCGCGGCGGACAAGGCGCGACGCCGAGGAATAGCAGGGCTATTTCGAGAAGGAGCAACGCCGTCCGACGTGAAGCATCGGCCCTCGAATGCCACACTACTTTTCAAACGGGACACTAGTGGACCTGGTGTCCCGTCCGGATCAGAACCGGGCCAGCTCCAGCACCGCGGCCAACACGTCTTCGGTCTGAGGTAGGATCTCCCGCTCGAGGCGAGGCGCGTAGGCCACCCAGGTATCCATCGAGGCCACGCGACGGACAGGACCGTCCAGCCACGGGAACAGCTCGTCCGCGATCCTGGAGGCGATCTCCGACCCGATGCCCCAGGATCGTGCATCCTCGTAGACCACGACCACCTTGCTCGTCTTCTTCACCGACTGGGCGATGCGCTCCATGTCGAACGGCGCGAGCGTGCGGAGGTCGATGACTTCGGCTTCGACCCCGTGCTGTTCCGCAGCAACCTTGGCCGCGTCGAGCGAACGCTTGACCAAGGCTCCACAGGTCACGACGGTCACGTCCGACCCGGGTCGGACGATCTTGGCCTTTCCGAATGGGATCATGAAGTCGGGCCCCGGATAGCGGCCCTTGTTGTACACCTGCCGATAGAGGTGCTTGTGCTCCAGGAAGAGCACGGGGTCCTCACAGCGGATCGCGGTCCTCAACAGCCCGTTCGCATCGAGCGCGTTCGAGGGAAGCACCACCCTGAGCCCGGGAGTGTGGGTGAACAGGGTCTCTCCGGTCTGGGAGTGATAGATGGCGCCACCCTTGAGGTAGCCTCCGTACGTGGTGCGGATCACCACCGGGGCGGAGTACGTGCCGTTGGACCGGTAGCGCATCGTGGCCAGCTCGTTACGGATCTGCATCATGGCCGGCCAGATGTAGTCGAAGAACTGGATCTCGACGACCGGCTTGAGCCCTCTGATCGCCATGCCCACCGCTCGGCCCACGATGTTGGCTTCCGCCAGCGGCGTGTTGAACACCCGGTCGCCGCCGAAGCGTTGTTGCAGGCCGTACGTGACCTTGAACACTCCCCCCTTGCCCTTGACCTCGGCCAGGGCTTCTTCGCGGGAGGCGTCGGCCACGTCTTCTCCGAACAGCACGATGCGCGGATCCCGCTCCATCTCGTCGCGCAGACAGGCATTGAGCAGGTCGACGACGGTGAGCTCCTTGCCGTCCTCGGAGAACGCGGGCCGGTCCTCGGTGTCGAAGGCGTCCCCGGTCGGGTCCACATCCTCCGAGTAGAGGTGCAGGAGCGCGGTCTCCGGGGCCGGTTGCTCCCGGGTCAGCGCCTCGTCTGCCGCCCGAGCCACCTGCTCCTCGATTTCCTTGTCGATCCGGTCCAGCTCCGCCTCGCTCAGCTCACCCGCATCGAGCAGCCGCCGGCGAGCCAGGAGCAGCGGGTCGCGGGCGGCTTGGCGTTCCCGCTCCGCGGGCGTGCGGTACATCCGCTCGTCGTCGGACATGGAGTGGGAGTACGGCCGGACCACGTGGGCGTGCAGGAGCGCGGGCCCGCGGCCTGACCTGCAGTACTCGACGACCTTGCGGGCCGCCGCGTGGCTGCTCTCCAGATCGCACCCGTCGCACTCCTCGATCAGCAGGTCGGGAAAGCCCGTCACCAGCTTGGAGATGCTTCCGCCGGCCGTGTTCACCTCCACGGGCACCGAGATCGCGTACTCGTTGTCCTCGATGACGAACAGGACCGGCAGCTTGAGGTTGCACGCCGAGTTGAGCGCCTCCCAAAACTCTCCTTGCGACGTCGTTCCGTCTCCGGAGGTGACGACCACGATCTCGTCGTCTTGAACGTCGTGAGGGGCTTCGGCGAGGGTCCCCAGACGCCGTTGCTGAATGCCGGCCTCGGCGGCGCCGACCGCTTGCAGAAACTGCGTGCCGGTCGGTGACGATGTGCTGGCGATGTTGAACCGACGGTCGCCGTAGTGGCCGGGCATCTGCCGGCCGCCGCTCGACGGATCTTCCGGCACGCCCACGGCGAGGTGGAAGTGGTCGAGCGGCGTCTGGCCCAAGGCCAACGTGAGCGCGCGGTCCCGGTAGTAGAGAAAGAACCAGTCGCTGCCGGGCCGCAGGAAGTCGGCCAAGGCCACCTGGACGGCCTCGTGCCCGGCTCCCGAGATCTGGAAAAAGATCTTGTTTTGCCGTTTGAGGCTCATCTCGCGGTCATCGATGCTCCGCGACGTGACCATGGTCCGGTAGAAGGACAGAAGCTGGCTGGACGAGAGCCCGCCCCGGGGGTGGGCCAACGTTCCGAACTCGTCCGCCGTGATTGCCATCTACATCTCCTGGGTGGTCAGGGCCGTCCGCGATCCGCACCGTCCGGCCGCGGGTGGTCGTTCGCTTCCAAAATACCGCTTCGCCCGGGAACGGTGCCACGGAGAGGGCCGCAAGGGCACCCTTCCGCAGAGTATGGTCTGAATGCCGGGTCTATCCCGCGCGCGCTTCGTCCAGGAGCGCGCCCAGCGCGTCCGGGTCGGTCACGGGCAGCGAGCAGGCGTGGTCACGGCAGACGTACGCCGTGGTTCCGGCGGCCACCGGGGGACGATCACGCAAGACGGAGACCGCACCGGCGGATTCCGGCGTCCCCGCCGCAATGAGCCGTCCGGGCAGTGGACGTCGCATGGCCGCCTCGACCAGGGCCGGCTCCGGAGTCGTATCCGGCTGGCTCACCAGCGCCACCTCGATGGCCGGGTGCGTGGCGAGGTCCACGACGCTCAGCAGCCGCCCGAATCCCAGCGCATGCCGACTGGCCAGCGGCGCCAGGTCGGCGAGCACCCGCTCGGCGATCTCCGTCCAAGCGGGCTCCTCCCACAGGCGGCCGGCCTGGATGAGCAGCTCGGCGGCCAACGCATTGCCCGAGGGCACCGCCGAATCCTGCATCTCGCGTGGCCGCACGATCAGGGTCTCGCCGTCTTCGGCCGCATCGTACAGCCGCCCCTCTCCGGGGTGCCAAAAGCGCGTGACCGTCCGCTCGACGCACCAGCGCACCTCGTGGAGCCAGCGCGGGTCGGACGTGGCCGCGTGCAGCGAGAGGAGCCCGAGCCCCAAGGCCGCGTAGTCCTCGAGAAACGCGGAGATCCGCGCCCGTTCGCCGTCCCAGACGCGGAACAGGTCGTCTCCTTTCCGCACGTGGGAAAGTAGAAACTCGGCGCAGGCCGCTCCGGCCCTCAGGTAGCGCGGCTCGGAGAAGGCCCCGCCCGCCTCGGCCAGAGCCCGAAGAGCGAGTCCGTTCCAGGAGGTCAGCACCTTGGTGTCCAGCGCGGGAGCCACGCGCTCCCGGCGGGCCTCCCGGAGCCGTTCACGGCCCCGTCGCAGCAGCGCTTCCAGGTCCTCGACGGTCGATCCCAGCGCGGCGGCCACCTGCTCGACCGTGCGGGGAAGGTGCAAGATGTTGCGTCCTTCGAAGTTGCCCGCATGACTCACGTCGTACGTACGGGCGAATGCCTCGGCATCGGGGCCCAGAAGGGCGTCGATCTGGTCCCGCGTCCACAGGTAGTAGCGCCCTTCCTCGCCTTCCGAGTCGGCGTCCCACGCGGAGTAGAAGGCGCCGTCGGACGTGCCCAGGTCCCGAAGCATCCAGTCCAGGGTGCGTTCTACTGCCGTCCGCATGTCCGCCCGTCCGGTGTGCCGCCACGCGTCGAGATAGACGCGCGCCAGCAGGGCGTTGTCGTAGAGCATCTTCTCGAAGTGGGGGATCAACCAGCGCTCGTCCACCGCGTAGCGATGGAACCCGCCACCGAGCTGGTCGTTGAGGCCCCCTCTCCACATCCCATCGAGCGTTGCCAGGACCATGTCCAGGGCGTCGGGGTGCCCGGTCCGGGCGTAGTATCCCAACAGGAAGTCCAGAACAACGGGCTGGGGAAACTTGGGCGCCCGCCCGAACCCACCGTGGGCGCGGTCGAACGTGTCGGCCACCCGGTCGAAGGCGTCGTCCAACAGGTCCGGATCCAGCCGCGGCTCGGGGCTGGTCAGCGCCGACGCGCGTGCCAGGGACTCCGTGAGGTGTGTGGCGGTGCGGTCCACGTCGTCCCGTTGATCCCTATAGGCGCGGGCCGTTGCGCGCAGCACGTCTTCGAACCCCGGCATCCCGTGGCGGGCCACCGGAGGAAAGTACGTGCCGCCGAAAAACGGCCTCCCGTCCGGCGTCAGCACGGCGGTGAGGGGCCAACCGCCCTGTCCACGAAGCGTTTGCACGGCCCTCATGTAAATCTGGTCCACGTCCGGCCGTTCCTCCCTGTCGACCTTGACGTTGATGAACAGCTCGTTCATCAGGTGGGCCATGTCCGGGTCGCGGAACGACTCCTTCTCCATCACGTGACACCAGTGGCAGGCGGAGTAGCCGATGGAGAGGAGGATGGGACGATCCAGCTCGCGGGCCGCCTCGAAGGCCTCCGGTCCCCACGGGTACCAGTCGACCGGGTTGTCAGCGTGCTGGCGGAGATAGGGGCTGGTCTCGCCGGCGAGGCGATTCGTGCTCAAGCGGTGGCGGGACGGAAGGCGTACGTACGGGACATACGCCAGTCTACCGCTACGAAAGTGGCCACGCCATTCGGCGGGAGTGGCGTCTTCGCTCAGCCGCTCTCCGCACGGCGAAGCAGCGACGAGATCTGCACGCCGCGCGCGAGTCGCGACGTCACTTCACGCGCCACGTCCGCCGGAGTGCGCGCTTGCCCGGTGGGGTCGTGGACCGTTCCCAGGGACACGGCCCGGCCGTCCGCACACACCAGGGTGACCACCGCGCCGGGCGCCCGCCGCAGGGTGTCCACCTCGAGCGTGTCGATCTCGAGGCGCACGTCCCCTCGTTGGAGGGATGTGACGAGCGCGTCCAAATGCTCTGCCGGGACCTCGATGCGGGTGAGAAACGAGGGCACGCCTTTGACCAACACGGCCAGATCGACGTCTGCGGTACTCCGATCGTTCGAGGTGTTGAGCGTGTAAAGGACGGGATAACGCCCGATCCTGAACGGCGGCTTTTCTCGCATGAACCCTGAGTGCCGGTCGAAAATGATGGGAAGCGACGTCTGCCGGGAGGCCTGCCCTCCGAGCCAAGGGTCCAACCGCAAGTTACATTCCGGTTCATGCCCTGGTCGCTGATCAAGCTCGTTTTGGCCCGGCCCGGCCTCTGGATTCCCCTGTTGAAAGCTGGATGGGCGTTCCGGGCGCGGGATTGGTACCGCACACCTCCGTTTCTTCCGCTCCCACCGGTACGGTACGTGCAATGGCGCATGGAGACGGCATTCGGCAGCGCCGACGCCACGCCGACGCCCGAGGAGTTGAAGCGGTTCTTAGAGTGGTCCGAACAACTCCGTAAAACTATGTAACGGAGGTTTTGGTCTCGTGGCCAAGCTTGTTGTGGTCGCGGTGCTGCTATTCGCCGCCGCGCTCTCGATCCCGCAAACCCGCCCCACCGTCTTGACCTACTCGGAGCCGGTGCTCTACCCCGTGTTCCTCTGGCAGACCAAGTCGGAAATGGAGCGCATCGGCGCTCAGATCACGAACTTCGAGAACCAGTACTACAAGCTCCCCACCTCGGCGGCGGACTTCCCGAAGTACATGGAGCACCATTTCACTGAGAAAAAGGCCCGGATCGATTCCTGGTCCACGGAGTACAGGCTGAAAATCTGGCCGGACTCCATTGGCGTGATCTCGGCCGGTCCCGACCGAAAGCACGGGACCGAGGACGACATCGCCCATACACTCCTCCGGCTTGCGGCTCGCCTCAACCAGAGATAGTGAACGGGTATTGAACGCGCTCGCCAACGAGCTAGTTCGCCTTTTACAGGACGTAGGACCCCTCTTCCTCACCGTTCTCGCATTTCTGGAGACGGCGTTCATCACCGGCTTGGTGGTGCCCGCCGGCGTCGCGCTCCTTCTCGCGTCGTTCCTGGCCAGCCAGGGCACCCTTGCGCTGGGCTCCGTCGTCGTCGCCGCGTTCATCGGAGCTCTCGCGGGTGACTCGACGGGCTTTTGGCTCGCGAGGCGCCTGGGCCCCCGAGTGCTCGGACATGGAGGGGTAGCCGGAACCCTGCTCGCCGGCCGCCGTGACGGACTCCGCCGCCTTTTGCGCCTTCCGCCGTTGGCCGCGGTCACGGCCGCGCGGGTGGTCGCGTTCGTACGCACGGTCATGCCCCTCGCCGCCGGCACGGGCACCATGGCCTATCCCCGCTTCCTCGCCTACGATCTCCTGGGAATCCTGGGCTGGGGGATGCTTTACGTGGGCGTGGGATACGCCGCCGGTGAGAGCTGGCAAAGGGTGGGGCGCTGGGTCGATGGAGGGTGGGCGCTCGTCTTCGTCGTGGGTGCCTTGATCGTGATGCGCACGATGCGAAAACGGCGAAACGGAAGCGCCGTGAAGTCGGTTGCGTTGACCGGCAACGCGGGCTCGGGTAAGAGCACGGTTGCCGACGTCTGGCGGGCCCGGGGAGTGCCGGTCGTGAGCGCCGACGAGCTATCGCGCGAGGTGGTGCTGCCGGGCAGCGAAGGTCTTCGCCAGGTCGTGGCCGAGTTCGGAGACGGCGTGCTGGCCGACGATGGCACGCTCGACCGAGAAGGCCTCCGGAACCGGGTGGCGGAGGACCCCTCGGCGCGCGGGCGGCTGGAGGGGGTGCTCCACCCGCTGATCGCCGGCGCGCGGGCTGATTGGGTTCGGCGTCAGACCGCAGCCGGGGCGCGGCTCGTCGCATCGGAGATCCCGCTCCTCTTCGAAGCCGCGCTGGAGACGGAGTTCGACGTCGTGGTTAGTGTGCACGCGCCCACGCCGGTGCTCCGCGAACGGCTGACGGAGTTACGCGGGTGGTCGGCCGCGGACGCCGACGGCATCCTCGCCGCGCAGATTCCAACGGCCAACACGCTGCACCTGGCCGACCACGTCATCGAGAACGTCGGCTCCAGGCACGAGCTCGAGTCCGCCGCGGTCCGGGTCCTGGAGGAGCTGGGCGTGCCCGCGGACGCACGCCGCAACCCGGAGGTGGCACCCTGAGCGGGCACTCCGGAAGGATGCGGCTGGATCTGCACCTCCACACCCGCGGATCGTTCGACTGCCTCAGCGATCCTGAGGCCGTGCTGCGCCGGGCGCGCAGCCGCGGCGTGGATCGGGTGGCCATCACCGATCACAACTCGCTGGAGGTAGCGCTGGAAATGAGCCGACGGCACCCCGAACGAGTCATCCCCGGCGAGGAGGTCAAGACGGCAGAGGGCATCGACGTGATCGGTCTCTACCTGACCGACGTGATTCCCAAGGGCACGCCGGCGCTGGACGTGTGCCGGCAGATCCGGGAGCAGGGCGGCGTCGTGTACCTTCCGCACCCGTTCGCGGGCGGAAAGGGAGGAGGAGGCGCCCACGTGCCGGAGCTCGTGCCCCACATCGACGTGATCGAGGTGTTCAACGCACGACTGCATCCCGGACGCCTCAACGAGCCTGCGGTGCGCACCGCGGAGGAGCACGGCCTGCTTCGCGGCGCGGGATCGGATGCGCACACGGTAGGAGAAGTGGCTGGCGCCGGCGTGGACGTGCCCCTCCATGCGAACCGCCCCGATGCGCTCCTCACCGCGCTGGCCGACGCCCGGGTTTGGGGCCGCACGTCCCCCTGGGCCGTCCACCTGGCCTCCACCTGGGCCAAGATCCGCAAGCGAGTGTAGCCCCGCAGGTAGTCCGCGAGGGCACGGGCCGCCGTGGTCGAACACACGTGACATCGGGGTGTACGGGAGGATTGTGGTCGGCGAACCGTCCGGGTTCGCACGACGCCGGAGAGGGACGGGGCCGACTGTGACCTACCAAACACCGGAGTACCGCACGGATACCGTGCACCGGCTGGTCCGACGTTTCCGCGAGGCCCGTCAAGTCATTTTGACCACCCACCTGAACGCCGACGGCGACGGCGCCGGATCGGAAGCGGCCCTCGCCTCCTGGCTCAAGGCGCACGAGGTGGAGGTGGCGATCGTGAACCCGACCCGGTTTCCCGAGTCGTTCGAGTTTCTGTTGGACGATCCGACGTTGGTGGCGCAGGCCGGAAGCGTACGGGCCGACGAGCTGTGCGCGTCCGCCGACCTTGCCGTGGTCTTGGACACGGGCGAGACCTCACGCATCGGAAGGGTCAAACCCATGATCGAGCACCTCGAGACGGTCGTGATCGATCATCATCTCCAGTCTACCTCGCCGATCGAGGGCGACGTGCTGCGGGATGAGAAGGCCTGCGCGACGGGCGAGCTGGTCTACGACCTGGTGGCCGCGGCGGGAGGTCCGTGGCTGCCGAGCGTGGCGCAGGGCATCTACGTTGCCATCCTCACCGACACGGGCTCGTTCCGCTTCGCCAACTCCACGCCGGCGGCCCACCGCATCTCGGCCGACCTGATCGATCGTGGAGTGGATCCCGAGGCCACGTACCGTCAGGTGTACGGTCACTTTCCACCCAGGCGCATGCAGGTCCTGGCGGCCGCTTTGGGCGAGCTGGAGGTGGATGATCACGGCGACGTGGCCTGGATGACCGTGCCGAGGGAGGCGTACGAGTCTTCCGGCGCAACCGCCGAGGATCTGGACGGATTCGTCGACTATCCGCGCTCGATCGCGGGCGTCGAAGTGGGCTTGCTCTTCCGCACGACCGCCACCGGGGACACCAAGATTTCGCTCCGCTCGAACGGGCTCGTGGATGTCAACGAGGTGGCCCGCGAGTTCGGTGGCGGCGGACACGCGATGGCGTCGGGCGCGCTCATCCGAGGGCCGGTGGCCGAGGTGCGCGAGCGCGTCGTGGCGACCGTGCGCCGGGCAGTGAAAAAGGCACGGGGGCGAGGCGCGCGGCCAACTCGGCGGGGAATCGGTGTGGCGTTAGATTGACGGATGCGATTACGTCCGCCAAAGACCTTTCATCGCTCGGATCCGGGAGTCCCTGAGGCCCTGCCTGAGGCCCTGCGGTTTCTCCGCGACGCGCTCGGTGTCGAGGCGGTGGCCGACCTGTGGATCTTCCCTCCGCTGGTACGGGGGCGGCGGGAGCGGGGATTGGTGGTGGCGAGCGCGTTCGCCGAAGAGGATCGGCGGGGTGTGCACACCGTCACCTACGTAGCCGAGCGCACCGGAAAGGGCGTTCGCGTCGACCCGGCGATCGCGGAGGAGGGCGAAGTGCCCCCGGATCGTCTCCCACGCATGATTCGGGGCGTCGTGCGACGGGCTCGACACGACCTGGGCGAGCCACGACGCGTGGACATCTCCGGGGCCGCCGACGCCTTTCAGGCGCTGCTGGACGAGTTGCTGCCCGACGCCGTGCCGGAGCCCTCATGACCGTTCCGGCCCGCACCGCTCCGTTCGTGCGTGTGTTCCGCCGCTACCTCCGAGACCGGGGCCTGCCCGTCACGCACCAGCGTTCGGTCGTCGCCGAGATCGTGTTCTCCTCGCAGGAGCACCTCTCGGTGGAGGAGATCGAGCGCCGCCTGCGGGAGCGGGGCGAGCGCATCGGCAAAGCGACGATCTATCGCACGCTGGATCTGCTGGTGCGCAGCAAGCTGGTCGCGGAGCATGACTTCGGCGAAGGCTTCAAGCGCTACGAGCATCGCCTGTCCCGCGAGCCCGAGCACGAGCACCTGATCTGCCTGGGCTGCGGGAAGGTGACCGAGTTCCGGAGCCACGAAGTCGCGCGGGTCGAAGATCGCATGCGAGCGGAGTTCGGGTTCAAGCCCGTACATCACCGTTTGGAGATCTACGGACTCTGTGCGCCCTGCCACGAGGCGGGCGTCGAGCTGCCCTCCGAAGGACTGACCTGCCCGGTCGACGCGATCTAGTGGACTGTTTGAGAAGTCCTGCGGCATTCACGCGCCGAACTCCTCTCGGTGTGAACGATACTTCGGATACAGTCCACTAGTGGGAAACAGGCCGTCGCCGGACCAGGCGGGGCGGGCGTCCCGGACGGGTCCGCCGGGCTTGGAGGGGCTTCCCTGGTCGCTTCCCCGACGGTTCCTGGGACTGGATGACGAGGCGTCGGCGTGGGACGGCGCCCGCGCAGTGGTCCTGCCCGTTCCGTACGAGTGCACCACGAGCTGGGGAGGTGGCACCCGGTGGGGTCCGGACCACATCCTCGAGGCCAGCCGCTACATCGAGCTCCACGATCAGGAGCTGGACCGTGAGACCGCCGACATCGGCATCCATACGCTCCCCCCACTGGAGCTCACTCGCGCGGGACCCGAAGCGGCCATGGCCGAGCTGGAGTCGGCATACGGCCGCCTGATCTCGCGACTGGAGGGCCGCTTTCCCGTCATGCTCGGTGGCGAACACTCCATCTCCGCGCCGCCGATACGCGCGTGGGCGGCCGCGCTCGATCGGCGGGTCACGGTGCTGCAGCTCGACGCTCACGCGGACTTGCGGGAAAGCCATGAGGGCACGGGCGCTTCCCACGCCTCGGCCATGGCCCGGGTGCTGGACCACGCGGACGTGGTCGCCGTCGGCGTGCGTGGCATCTCCAGCGAGGAGGTGGCGGTGGCCCGCAGCCGTCCCGGCGTCCACCTGATCTACGCCGATCGCATGTGGGAGGACGACGCGTGGATGGACGAGGCCCTGGAGCGGCTTCGGGATCCGGTCTACCTGACCTTCGACGTGGACTACTTCGACCCGGCGCTGGTACCATCCACGGGAACGCCGGAGCCCGGTGGCGGCGACTGGTACCGCACGCTCCGATTCCTCAGGCGAGTCTTCAGGGAACGGGAGGTGGTCGCGGCGGACGTGGTCGAGCTGGCTCCGGTTCCCGGGCTGCGGGCGCCGGACTTCCTCGCGGCCAAGCTGGTCTATAAGCTCATCGGCTACCGGTTCGATTCACGGCCCTGACGCCTCTCTGAGCCTCGTTCCCCATGGACTCGTACGAACCACCCACGATCGTATCCCGGGACCGTGACGGCCTTGCCGGCCGGATCCCGCGCGCCACGATCGAGCGGGCCATGCAACGAGCCACGGGCGCGCGTCGCACGGACGGAAACCTCATCCGCCTGCAGTTCGAGGGTCCGCTCACGTTTGAAGCCTGGTTGGAGGCCATCGCCGGCGCGGAGCGGTACGTGCACTTCGAAAACTACGTGTTCCGCGACGACGTCGTCGGTCGGCGGTTTCGGGACGCGTTGGCGGACAAGGCCCGTCAGGGTGTGCAGGTCCGCGTGCTCTACGACTGGATGGGGTGCTGGGCCACGTCCCGGAAGTACTGGAAGCCCCTACGCGAATCCGGCGCCGAGGTACGCGCGTTCAGCTCGCCCAGCATAACCGACCCGCTGGGCGTATTTCAGCGAGACCACCGGAAGCTGGTGTGCGTGGACGGACGCATCGCGTTCCTGGGCGGCTTTTGCATCGGTCAGGAATGGGCGGGCACCGACGAGCACCCGCCGTGGCGGGACACGGGTGTGGAGGTGATCGGTCCGGCGGCGGCCGTTGCCGCTGGCGCCTTCGAGCACATCTGGGCCTCGATGGGCCCACCCGTGCCGGAGGAAATCCGAGCCGATCCCTCGGCATCTCCCAAGGCCGGCGACAGCACTGCCTGGGTCATCGAGGGGGTGCCCTGGCGCTCGCGGGTCTACCGCGCACTCCAGCTCGTGGCGGCCAACGCCCGCGACCGGCTGTGGATGACCGACCCCTACTTTCTGACGCCCCGGCCCATGATGGAGGCGCTGGCCGCCGCCGCCCGCGACGGCGTGGACGTGCGAGTGCTGGTTCCTTCGAACAACAACTGGCCCTGGGTGGGGAGCCTGTCGCGGGGCGGATATCGCGGCCTGATGGAGAACGGGGTGCGGATCTTCGAGTTCCAGGGACCCATGATCCACGCGAAGACCTCGGTCTCCGACGGGCTCTGGTGTCGGATCGGGTCCAGCAACCTCAACGCAGCCAGCCTCCTGGGGAACTGGGAGATCGACATCGGAATTTTCGACCGGGAATGCGCATCGGCGCTGGAGGCGCTATTTCTCGGCGACCTGGCTTCGTCGGTCGAGATCGTGTTGCCCGAGCGGCTGCACACGGGAATCGGACCCGGCCAGCTTCAGTCGGAGCCGGAGCTGCCGCGGTCATCCCTAGATCCCGAGGGCCGGCTGCGGAATCGGCTGGAGCGCATGCTGTCCGAGAGCACCCATCGCCCGGTGCGGGTGCGGGTCGCGGACCTGCTGCGCGCCGGCTCGACGTTCGGACAGGCGCTGGCCGGCCGGCGGCCGCTCGGCCGAGAGGACCGGACGGTGCTCGGCACCGTGTCCGCTGCGCTGATCGTGTGCGCGGTGTTGGTGGCCGTTGCGCCGCGCATCGCAGGCTACGGACTGGCGTTGCTCTTGGCGTGGTTCGGCGTCATCACCGGCGTCCGGGCGGGCGCGCAGGCACGCCGTGCCCGGCGGCGGGAGCAGATTGCGAAGGCGGAGCGGGAGGCCGTTACGGAGCGCGAAGCCACGACGAGCCCACCCGCCGACGGGGAGCGGAACGTCGACGCTCCCCGTGCAATCGAGGGGGACCGGGGAACGGAGCCGGACGGAGAGCCGGAGACAGACGGAGAATCGGGGCCGCCGTGAGGCCGGCGGCCCTCCACGACAAGCGGGAGACAGGCGGGACCGGATGGATGGATCGGTAGGGGTATTCGTTGCGTTCACGGCGGGAGTGCTGTCGTTCCTGTCTCCCTGTGTGCTCCCGTTGGTGCCCAGCTATCTCTCGTTCGTGACGGGGATGAGCCTCGAGGATCTCCAAGAAGGCGTCGACCGCAGGGCGACGCTGATCCATGCGACGCTCTTCATCGCCGGCTTCACCGCGGTGTTCATGCTACTCGGGGCGTCGGCCTCGTTCCTGGGACAGTTCTATCGAGCGTACGAAGTGTGGATCGCTCGGATCGGCGGCGCCCTGATCGTGCTGCTGGGCCTCCACCTCATGGGCGTGTTCAAAATCGGCCCGCTGCTGAGGGAAAAGCGTCTGCACGTGAGCGACCGGCCCGCCGGGTTCCTGGGCACGCTGGGCGTGGGTGCGGCGTTCGGCGCCGGCTGGACACCGTGCATCGGACCGGTTCTCGCGGCGATCCTCACCTTGGCCGCGTCCACGGAACGGTTCTGGTCCGGCGTGGGCCTCTTGTTCGTCTATTCGATGGGACTGGCCGTGCCGTTCCTCCTCAGCGCGTTGGCACTGGACCGGTTCCTGTCTTCGTTCAAGCGCTTCCGTCGCTTCCTGCCCGCGGTCCAGATCGGGTCGGGTGTTCTGCTGGTGATCGTGGGCATCCTGCTCATGACCGGGAGCTTTACTGTGCTGGCCGGATACCTCATTCAGTTCACGCCGGAGTGGCTGTACGAGAGGATTTAGGGCCGCCGACTACCCCGCCGCCCGTCCCGGGAAGATCTCCTTGAACGCCGCCACGAACCGGCCCATCTCCTCTTCCGTCCCGATCGAGACGCGGAGATGCTCGAGCATGGGCGGGAAGGGACGACCAACCCGTATGCCCCGCGCCCGAAAGTCCTCCCGCACCTCTGTCGCGGGACGACCCGTGTGCACCATGAAGAAGTTGGTCTCCGACGGGATCGTGTCGTAGCCCCATTCCCCGAGCTCGCGGGTGGTCTCGCGGCGTAGCCGTAGGGTCACGGCTCGAACGCGGTCCTGCGCTTGCCGGTCCCGGAGGGCGGCGGCCGCGCCCCAGCGCACGAGCGCGTTCACGCTGCCGGTGCTGTAGACGCGCATGCGCCGGACGATCTCGGGCGTCGCGACGGCGTACCCCAGACGCATGGCGGCCATGCCGAAGATCTTCGAGAACGTGCGTGCCACGATTACCGGCCTGCCTTCCAGCACGTACGGCACCGAGGTGGCGTACTCCGGATCCTCGACGAAGTGGTGGTACGCCTCGTCGATCAAGACCGGAACGTCCGGTGGGATGCCGTCGAGGAGCTGTCTGACTTCCGCGGCCGTGACGGTGCGTCCGGTCGGGTTGTTAGGATTGCAGAGATAGACGAAGCCGACCTCGCGGTAGTGACGGTTGGTGGCCTCGATCAGGGCCGGGATGTCCTGACGGAAGTCGTCCAGCAGTGGGAGCTTGATGGCATCCGCGTGGATGCCGGAGGCGTGCGAGTACACCTGGGTGTACGAGGGCTCCACGCCCACCACCTTCTTTCCAGGGCCCAGGAAGGTGAGCCCCACCACCTCCAGGATCTCGCCCGATCCGGCGCCCAGCAGCACGTGATCCCGCGGCACGCCGTGATGCTCGGCGATGGCGTCGTGGATCCCGCCGTCCGGGTACCCGTATCGGTTCGCGTACTTGAACGCGCCCCGCATGGCCTCCAGCGCCGTCTCGGGGGGGCCGTACGGGTTTTCGTTGAAGTGCAGCTTGGCGTAGCCGTCGTAGTCGAACTCCTGCTCCGGCGGATAGCGGCGAGCCGAGCGAACGACCGAGGCCGCCCGTAGCTCTCCGCCGTGCGGGAGCCCGAGGTAACCGAGCGCGGCGGCGGCGCCTCCCATGAAGTGACGGCGAGAGAGATGGGATCGCTGGTCCATGGTCGCCTCCGCGAGCCTCGGGTTGTGCGGATCTGCCGAAAAGGGCGGTGGTTATTGTAGGGACGGCGGGGACTTCGCCGCCACCGCGATCGGGCCGCCATCGTCGACGCCACGGAAGCTACGCGGTGGTGACTTCCGCGGTGGCGAGGGTCTGCTCCAACATCTGTCGGCGGAGCAGGGTGGCGTAGAGGCCGTCACGCTCCAGCAATGCGCGGTGGGTGCCCCGTTCGACGATCCGGCCGTCGTCCAGCACCAGGATCAGGTCGGCGTCCATCACGGCGCTGACCCGGTGGGAGATGATGAACGACGTCCGTCCTTCCATGACCCGCCCGAGCTCGTCGAGGATCTGCATCTCCGTCTGGGTGTCGACAGCGCTCAGGGCGTCGTCGAGGATGAGGATACGCGGATCGCGCGCGATGGCACGCGCCAACGTGGCCCGCTGCTTCTGGCCGCCGGAGAGGTTGATGCCGCGCTCGCCGAGTTGCGTCGCGTAGCCGTCCGGAAATGCCCGGATGGATCCGTCCAGCTCGGCGACGCGGGCCGCGTCCCGTACCCGGCCTTCCCGGTCGGCCTCCTCGCCGATTCCCAGCCCGATGTTGCCCTCGATGGTATCGGAGAAGAGAAACGTGTCCTGGGGCACCATGCCCACTTCGGCACGCAGTGCCTCGACGTCGAAGTCCGGCAGCGCATCGTCGCCGAGCAGCACCACGCCCTCCTGGGGATCCATGAGTCGTGGAATGAGCGAGACCAGCGTGCTCTTGCCGGATCCGGTGGGCCCCACGATGGCGATGGTCTGACCGGGCTCCGCCCTGAAGGAGACGTCCTTCAGCACCCAGCGCTCGGTGCCCGGGTACCGGTACGACACACCGCGAAACTCGATGGCCGCGGGCGCGTCCGGAAGGGGCGCGGGGTCCGGGGGGCTGGCAATGTCCGGCCGGGTCGTCATGATGCGATGGATGCGTCCCATCGACGCCGCGCCGCGCTGGACCAGGTTGACCACCCACCCCAGGGCGATCAACGGCCAGATGAGCAGCGTGAGGTAGGAGATGAACGCGACGAAGTCTCCGATGGTGATCCGACCGCTCATGATCTCCAAGCCGCCCAGCCAGAGCACGATCACGAGGCCGATTCCGGAAATCAGGCCGAGCGCAGGGTGGAACAGGCCCGAGGCCCGCACGAGACGCATGTTGCGCTGAAGGTATTCCTCCGCCAGCTCCGCGAATTCCCTTTCTTGGGACACCTCCTGTGCGTAGGCGCGGACAATTCGCACGCCGGTGAGGTTCTCCTGAACCATCGTCGAGACTGTGGAAAACTGCTGTTGGATTTGCTCGAAGCGACGGTGGATGATGCGGCCGAATCGCATGACGACCGGTGGCAGGAGGACCATCGGAACCAGCGCAATCACCGTGAGTTTCGGGCTGATCCAGAGCATCAGCGCGAAGGCCAGCGCAAAGCCCACGGCAGTGTTGACCGCGTACATCACGCCCGGCCCCACTGCCATGCGAACCGCGACGGTGTCCTGACTGGCACGGGTCATGAGATCACCGGTTCGTAACTTGCCGTAAAAGCCCGTGTCCAGGGCCAACAGATGGGCGACGAAATCGTTGCGCAGATCGCATTCCATCCGGCGACTGATGCCGTTGAGGAGCTCTCGCATGCCGAACCGGGCCGCTCCGCCCAGGACGGCCGCGAGAACGAGCAAGCCGGCGTAGCCGGCGATCCTGGTCAGCGTCACGGTGCTGTCGGCGAAGCTGTCGATGGCGAGCTTGATGAGCCACGGTCCCGCGACCTGGAACAGGTTCGCCACGACGACCAGGGCGAGGCCCAACAGCACGCCTCGCCGGTACGGTCGAAAGTAGGGAAGGACGGAGTGGAGTTCGCGCATCGGCTTTTCGGGGTCGGTGCGAAAAATAACCCCGGCGGTGCCGTGGGGGTTCAACGGAGGACGATCATGAGATACTGGATCCATAGAGGGGCGATCGCGACCATGCTTCTGGTGGGCGCGAGCGCTTGCGGAGGCGAAGTGGAGGCGGAGGGCTCCGGCATGCTCGAAAGCCGGCTCTCCAAGGTCGACGAGGCGCGCGATGCCGTGGACCGCATCAACGAGCGCTCGGATCCCGAGGCTTATCTGGCGCGGGAAGCGGCCCGGGATGAGGCTCCGGCGCCCGCTCCCGAGCGGCCGGTAACCGTGAGGCGGACCTCGATCCCGGCCGCCGCTCCGGCTCAGCCGGAGCCCGATCCGACCGGTAGGATCATCGCGACGGAGCCGGACGGGAACACGGCGCCCGACATTCGTCCGGCGGACGACGTTTCAGCCTCGGCTCCGATCACGATTCCCGCGGGAGTGGAGATCGAGCTGCGCATGGCGGAGGAGGTTTCGACCAAGTCCGCCGAGGTCGGCGGCGTGGTGTGGGCCACCGTGGCCAACGAGGTCCTCGCGCCCAGCGGAATGGTGCTGGTTCCGGAGGGCACCCGTGCCCGTGCCGTGATCGTCGAGTCCCGCGAAAGCCCCGACGACGATACGCCCGCCATCCTGATCCTCGACTTCGAGGCGCTGATGCTTCCCGACGGCGAGACGGCCATCCGGTCGCGTGTGCTGGAGGCCGACGTGCAGGCCGATGAGCGCGACTCCGACACGGAGACTGCGGGCAAGGTGGCTGCCGGCGCGGCCGTTGGGGCCGTGCTGGGCAAGATCCTGGGCGGGAGCAACGAGGACGCGGCCAAGGCGGGAGCTGTGGGCGCGGCGGCAGGCGCCGCTGTGGCGATCGGGACCCGTGCCGGACACGCCAAGCTGGATGAAGGCGCCCGAATCGTGATCCGCGTGATGGACTCGGTGCCGCTGGTGAGCTGACGTCGGGCGGCCGGGCCTCCGGGTCAGTGCCCGAGCGCCCGGCCGCCTCGCCGTTGGTCCGAATACCCGCGCAGGGATCCGTCCGGCAGCACCGAGATGGCCTGGACATCGCCCGAGAGGCCGCCGGCAAAATAGGCGTCCGGAGGTCCGGCTTCCCGTTCCTGCACCACGTGCCCCAGCGCTTCCAGGGCCTGGACCACGTCCGGCCGCAGTCCTCCGTGCTCGTACACGATGCGGTCCGGCAGGTGTTGATGGTGGATGCGGGGCGCGTTCACGGCTTGCGCCACGTTCATGCCGTGATCCAGCACGTTGGACAGGGTCTGGAACACGGTCGTGATGATCGTGGACCCGCCCGGAGATCCGAGCACCAGCCGCAGCTCGCCGGCCGGGTCCACCACCAGGGTCGGCGTCATGGCGGAGAGCATGCGCTTCCCGGGCTCGACGGCGTTCGCCGAGCCCTGCACGAGGCCGAACTGGTTGGGCACGCCCGGTTTGGCGGTAAAGTCGTCCATCTCGTTGTTGAGGACGAATCCGGCTCCGGCCACGACCACCTTTGAACCGAACCAGGAGTTCACGGTCGTGGTGACGGCCACGGCGTTCCCGGCTCCGTCCACGATCGAGTAGTGGGTGGTGGATTCCGACTCGCTGATCTCGATGCCGGCTCCGACCTCCGACGAGGGCGTGGCCCGGTCGGGATCGATGTCGGCGCCCCGCTCGGCGGCGTAGGCGGTCGAGGTCAGCCGCTCCAGGGGCACGGCCACGAAGTCCGGATCGGCCAGCAGCGCGTTCCGGTCCGCAAAGGCCCTCCGCGAGGCCTCCACGAACAGGTGGATGCCCTCGGCGCTGTGCCAGCCCAGCTCGCCCAGATCGTGCGCCGACAGGATGTTCGCCATCTCCGCCAAGGTCGCTCCGCCGGAGGACGAGGGCGGCATGGACAACACCGTGTGGTCCCGGTACGTGAACCGGACCGGGTCTCGCCAAACGGCGGTGTAGGCGTCCAGATCCGCCTGCGTGATGAGCCCGCCGCCCCGCTCCATCTCGGCCACGAGCAGCTCCGCGGTCCGACCCCGGTAGAAGCCTGCCGGGCCCTCATCGCGGATACGCCCGAGCGTGGCGGCCAGGTCGGGTTGCCGGAAGGTGTCGCCCACTACGGGCGGCGCCCCGCCAGGAAGGAAGGCGGCGGCCGTGGCCGGATACATAGCGAGCGCCTCCTTGAGGTTGTTGATCGACCCCCAGATGCGCTCGGTAACCACGACGCCGTCCGCCAAATCGATTGCGGGTTGCACCAGGTCTTCCCAGGGAATGGAGCCGTAGCGTTGGTGCGCCTCCCACATGCCCGCGACCGACCCGGGCACGCCCGACGCCAGGTGTCCGAGCACGGACCGGTCCGTCACGTTCCCTTGGGCGTCCAGGAACATGTCGCGCGTGGCGGCCAGTGGGGCCTTCTCGCGGAAGTCCAGCGCCGCCGCTTCGCCTTCCGCCGTGCGGAGCACCATGAAGCCGCCCCCGCCGATGTTGCCCGCCTCGGGGTTCACGACCGCCAGCGCGAAGTGGGTGGCGACGGCCGCGTCCACGGCGTTCCCTCCCGCCTCCAGCACGTCCAAGCCCACGCGGGTCGCGTAGGCGTCCGTGGTCACCACCATTCCCTCCCGGGCCGCAACCGGGGCGGCGTCCCAGGAGTACACCCACGTGTCCGTGAATCCGGGGGGGTCGGCCACGACCGCCATCTCGGCGCACCCCACGAGCGAAAGGGTGCACAGGAGGGTGCCGAACGTGGAACGATGGGAGGGGGAGCGCTTCATGGTAGCCGACTTCTTTTCTCGGAGGGCGCGGGTCGCACGTCGACACGTCTCGACCGTTCCTTTAGTGTGGTCACATTCCGGTCCCGTCGCCACTTGGCCCGGCCTTCGGCTGCCCGATGGCCCGACCCACGACGTCGGACCGTCCTCGACGTTTACCTGCGGTGCGATGCATGCTCGATGACCGACTGACCGAACAGCGGAATCCGCGGTCCCAGGCGCTGGACCGGATGCGCCCTCTCGAGATCGTCGATCTTCTGAATGGGGAAGACCGCCTGGTGGCGGAAGCCGTGCACGCCGAGCGCGAATCGATTGCCCGGGCCATGCGGCTGGTGGTGGACGCCTTCAGGGCCGGCGGCCGGCTGATCTATGTGGGTGCGGGGACGTCCGGCAGGCTCGGCGTGCTGGACGCCGCCGAGATGCCGCCCACGTTCGGCACCGATCCGGAGCAGGTTCAGGGCATCATCGCCGGAGGGCCCGACGCACTGGTGAGGGCGCAGGAGGGAGCGGAGGACCTACCGGGGGCCGGGGCCGAGGCCATTGCGGCCCGCGGGGTGAGCGCGAACGACTTCGTATTGGGGATCGCAACGTCGGGCACCACGGTCTTCGTTCACGCCGCGCTACGCGAAGCGCGGGCCCGAGGCGCTCGGACCGGGTTTCTATTGTGCACGCCGCCCACCGACGAGCTGCGCTCCGAGCACGATGTGGTGATTGCCCCCCTTGTGGGACCCGAGGTCGTGACGGGCTCCACCCGCATGAAGGCGGGCACGGCGACGAAGCTGGTCCTGAACACCATCACAACGGGCGCCATGGTGCTGATCGGCAAGGTCTACGGAAATTTGATGGTCGACCTGCAGGTCACCTGTAACAAGCTCCAGGATCGAGGCGAGCGCATACTCATGGTCACCACCGAAGTGGACCGGGAAACCGCGCGGGACCTCCTGGACCGGGCCGGCGGCAGCGTGAAGGTGGCCATGGTGATGGCCCTCCGGCGCGTCTCGCCGGAGCGAGCGCGGACGCTGCTCGCGGAAGCGGACGGACGCGTCCGCGGCGTATTGGAGACGAGCGAGTCGCGTCCGTGAACGTCATCGGCCTCATGTCGGGCACTTCCCTGGACGGAATCGATGCCGTGTTGATGGACCTGGAGAACGCGGCCGACGGGCTGAGGTGGGAGGTTCGCCACTTCCGGACCCGCCCGTACGATGCCTCGTTCCGAGCCACGCTGCTCGACGCCGTCGAGGGTGGTGGTCCCGAGCAGCTCTGCGGCCTCCATGCGGAGCTCGGCGAGCGCTTTGCCGTCGCGGTGGCCGACCTGCTCTCGGAAGCAGGCCTGGCGGCAGAGGCCGTGGCCTGCATCGGCTCCCACGGCCAAACGGTGTGGCACACGCCGCCGACCGATGGCCGGCGCGGAGCCACGCTGCAACTGGGCGATCCCGCCACCATCGCGGAACGCACGGGCATCGCAGTGGTGAGCGACTTCCGTACCCGCGACATGGCCGCAGGAGGGCAGGGCGCGCCGCTGGTGCCTGCGGCCGACAGGCTGCTCTTTTCCCATCCGCGGGAGCGACGGGCGCTCCAGAACCTGGGCGGCATGGCCAACGTGACCTGGTTGGACGTGGCGGAGAGTCCGGGAGCGGAGGTCCTGGCGTTCGACACCGGCCCGGGCTGCGCCCTGATCGACGCTGCGGTGGACATCGCAACAGGGGGGCGGCTACGGTACGACGAGTCGGGTGCGATGGCCCGGGCAGGCGAGGTCGACGAAGCGTTGCTCGAACGGCTTTTGGCGGCGGAGTTTTTCGCGCATCCTCCGCCCAAGTCGACCGGGCGGGAACGGTTCGGGCGGCCGTACGTCGAGCAAATCGTCGACCGGGAGGAGATCGAAGCTCCGGAGGAGTGGACCGACTTGATCGCCACGCTTACCGAGCTGACGGCGCGGAGCGTGGCCGACGCCTACCGCCGCTGGGTCGTTCCGAAGGGATTGGACGCCGTCTATCTCATGGGCGGCGGAAGCCGGAACCCCGCCTTGGTCGACGCGATCGGCCGCTGTCTGGCGGGGATCCCGGTGCGGGACGGCAGCGCGCTCGGCATGAATCCCGACGCGCGTGAAGCGGCCGCGTTCGCGGTTCTGGCCTGGACCCACCTGGAAGGCGTCGCCGGGAACGAATACGCCGCCACCGGCGCGACCGGGCCTCGCGTGCTCGGCTCCTTCACACCCGGTCGGGCCCCGGCATCCGCCCGATGAACGCGGATCCGAGGTCGCCATCGGCGGAGGCTCCCCTACCCACCGACGCGTCGACCGAGGCGGCAACCGAAGCCTCGACGCTTCCCCCGTGGTGGTTGCCGTGGGCGGGCCTGGCCCTGGTCCTGGGTGTCCAGGCGTTTCTCCTGATGCGCGCCTTCACGCCGGCGCCCCATACCGGAGGCGACAACGCCGGCTATCTGGGCCTGGCCTATGCGCTGTTGGAGCACGGGTCCTACGTCGACCTCTACTCCCCCGGGGAGCCCCTCCACACGAAGTACCCCCCGGGGTATCCGCTGGTGTTGGCCGGCGCGATGGTCGCCGGCGCCCGCACCTGGGCCGCGTTCAAGGTCATTTCGGCGGTCTTCATGCTCGTCGCGGTCGCGGCGGCGTACCGATGGATTTGGGCCAGAGCCGGCTGGATGTCCGCCTTCGCGATCGCCTTGGTTCTCGCGTTCTCCGACTCGTTCGTCTATTCCAGCCTGTGGATTCTGTCCGATCCCATGTTTCTCGCCCTCACCGTGATGGCGCTGGTCGCGTTCGATCGGGCCGTCGGGCTCCGCCGACACGATGCGGCGCTCCATGCCGACGCGACGTTGCCCGGCCGCATCGTGCCGGGGTGGTGGGGTGTGGGGATCGCGTTGGCGCTGGCCGCCTACTTCACGCGCTCGGCGGGACTCCCGTTGGTGGCGGGCGCGTTGCTGTTGGTGGCTTGGCGACGCGAATGGCGACTGCTCGTCTTGAGCGGGCTGGCGGTGGGTCTGCCCGCGCTGCTCTGGTGGCTGCGAAGTCGGGTGGTGGGTCCGGGCGCGTACGCGTCCGAGTTCTGGCTGGTGAATCCCTACCAGCCGGACCTGGGGCGAATCGGGCCCGGCGACCTTGTTCAGCGAATCGTTGAAAACGTCCGCTTGTACATGGGCCAGGCCATTCCCGGGGGGCTGATCGGAATCCGGACGCCCTGGATTCCCCTACTCGGATACGGGATCGGCGTCCTGGCAGTGGTGGGCTGGTTCCAGCGGATCCGCAGGAGGGTGGGCGTGGCCGAGCTGTTCCTGCCGCTGTACACGGCGTTGCTGCTCGTCTGGCCGCAGGTGTGGTCGGGCGATCGTTTCGCGCTGCCCGTGCTGCCGCTGATCCTCTTCTATGCCAGCCGTCCGGTCATGGAGGCCGCGCGCCGGGTGCGCCCGGGACTGCCTCTGGCGCTGGGCGCGCTCGGCGTGGCCGCCTGCGTCGTGCCGGCCACCTTGGCCTGGCAGGGGTATGCCCAGCAGGGCCAGGCCTGCCGCGCGCTCGCTGCCCGGGCCGGACCCTACGGGTGCTATCAGGCGCCGGTGCGGGAGTTCGCCGCCGCGGCCGCTTGGTCCGACCGCAACCTTCCGGAAGGGGCCGTGGTGGT
>CBDCVX010000024.1:0-48228 GCA_965223195.1 Longimicrobiales bacterium | reverse complement strand
TTGCCGCCCGCCTCCACCCAGCCGAGAACTCACTCCCGAGGGACGATGTCGCCCACTCGTCGCAGGCAGATGGCACGCTGCGGAGCCCTCCTGGCGCTTGCCGCCGCAGCCTGTGGTGAGCGCACGGATCGGAACGCCGGCGCGGACCCGGCGGACCCGGCAGGGCTCCTGGCGGCCGAGACGATCACCGCGGCCGACATCTCTCGACGGATCGGGGTCATCGCCCACGACTCCATGCGGGGGCGTCGGACGCCGAGCCCCGAGCTGGACCGGGTCGCAGCGTGGGCGGCCACCGAGTTCGCGGCGATGGGCCTCGATCCGGCCTTCGGCACGGACTGGATCCAGACGTACACGGTGCGTACTGAAACGCCGCCCCCCGCGGCGACCGCGACGTTGGCCGGGCATCCGCTCGAGGTAGGGGTGGATTTAGGGTTCCCGTTCGGCCCCCAGGCGGAGGGCACGATCGACGCCCCGTTGGTGGTCCTCTCCGGCTCTGCAGGGTGGGAGCGACGGCTACAGGGGAGCGACCTGGAAGGGGCGGCCGTCGTGCTGGTTGGCGAGCGGTCCGAGCCGGGCCCGCGGTCTCGGGAAGCCCTTCGCATGTTCGACGCGGTTCGGGCCGCGGGGGCCGCAGCCGTGCTGTTCGCGTCGGACCTGTCCGATTCCGAGTGGTCCGATGCGGTGGCGCTCCAACTCGAGTCTCCGGTTACGCGGCCCCAGGGATCGCAGGGTGGCCCGCCGGTCCTGTCGGTTCGCGACGGGGTCCTCCGGGACCGCTTGGCGGAGGCGGGCGTCGACCTGGACGGGCTCCGCCAACGAGCGCAGGGGAGGCTGGAGATGACGGCCTTGCCGGGCGCCCGTTTCACGATCGACATCCGCAACCGGGTGCTGGCGTCCCACCCGGCTCCCAACGTCGCCGCGGTGCTCGAAGGGGCAGATTCTGCCGGGGCGACCGAGTACATCGTGCTCAGTGCGCACATGGATCACGTGGGTGTGGGCCGGCCCGATGCGAGCGGGGACAGCATCTACAACGGCGCGGACGACGACGCGTCCGGGACGGCGGCCGTGCTGGAGATTGCCGAGGCCTTCGCCGCCCTCGACTCGCCCCCGGACCGAAGCGTGATCTTCCTCCTGGTGAGCGGCGAGGAGCGGGGCCTTTGGGGCAGCGCCCACTTCGCGGCCAACCCTCCGGTGGACCTCGAAAGCGTCGTCGCCAACCTCAACCTGGACATGGTGGGCCGGAACTGGGACGACACCATCGTCGTGATCGGGAAGGACCAGTCCGACCTGGGCGAAACGCTGGAGCGGGTGAACGACCGCCATCCGGAGCTCGGCATGACGGCCATCGACGACCTCTGGCCGGAGGAGCGCTTCTACTTCCGCTCAGACCACTACAATTTCGCGCGCCGCGGCGTGCCCATCCTGTTCTTTTTCAACGGCACCCACCAGGACTACCATCGCCCCAGCGACGAGCCCGACCTCATCGACGCCGACAAGACGGCCAGGATCGGACGGCTGGTGTTCCACCTCGCGGTGGAGGTGGCGAACGGAGCGGATCGGCCCCGCTGGGATCCGAAGAGTCTGGCGGACGTGACCGGCAACTAGGCAACTAAAAGGGCCAATCGATTGCCCAAAAACGAAGCGGCCTCCACCCCAGTCGGGCGGAGGCCGCTTCCATCGTGAGACCGCTTCGGATGTGTCCTAGGCGCTCGCGTCTCCGATCCCCGGGAACTCCCGGAAGTACTCGTCCAGACCCATGGCCCGGAACACGTTCCACACGCGCTCCGGCAGTCCGGCAAGCCAGACCGTTCGGCTGTCCCGATCAGCAACCTGCTGAGCTGTCAGAATCAGCGAAAGGCTCTTGACGTCAATGGCCTGGATCCCCGCGAAATCGAAGATCAGGTCCGTGTCTACCGGACCCCGGCAAGCTTCTTCCGAAGTGGCCAGGGCAACGGCCGGCGCGAACCCGCGGCTGCCGCGGAATCGGTCATCGTCTCCGTGCCCTTTCATGATGGTTCTCCTGTATCTCCCTTTCATCCACCCCGCGACCCTCACCCATGCATCAGCATCAATTGTCAAGAGTCGTGCCACTCGATGAAGCCCTGGAGACGCCTGAATTTGCCCGAGGCCGTCTCCTTTGAGGACGTTGCAGGACGCCACGGTGTGACGCGCGGACGCCTCGGTTTCGCGCGTCGTTGCGGACGAGTTCCCGAAAGTTCCAGCGGGAGAACGGGGTCTGCTCACTATTCAGGACATTTCCGGCCTTTCCGGGGATTGCCGGCCCCGTGGCGCCGATGCCACCCGCGCCCGTAGTGTGTCGCCCCACACCACTCATCATCGCGGCCGCCGGGTCGGCCGCAGAGTCAAGGACGGACGCCGTGCGTGGAGAGTTTGAGCCGCTCACCGGATACGCGGATCTGAGCGACGAGGAGATGCTGGAGCGGGCCCGCGCGTGCCACGCGGAGCTCTCGCGCCGGCGAACGGTGCGCGACTTCTCCTCCGAGCCGGTGCCGCGCGAAGTTATCGAAACCTGCATCAGGGCGGCGGGGACGGCGCCGAACGGAGCCAACCGTCAACCGTGGCACTTCGTGGCCGTCGAGAACGCAGACATCAAGCGGCGCATCCGCGAGGCGGCGGAAGAGGAGGAGGAGGCATTCTACAGCGGACGAGCGCCCGACGAGTGGTTGGAGGCGCTGGCCCATCTCGGCACGGATCAGCACAAGCCCTTCCTGGAAACCGCTCCCTGGCTGATCGTGATCTTCGCGGAGACCTACGAGCTCAGACCCGACGGGACCAAGGTCAAGAACTATTACGTCTCGGAGTCCGTGGGGATCGCCACCGGAATGTTGATCACCGCCGTTCATCGCGCCGGCCTCGCCACGCTCACCCACACGCCTTCGCCCATGCGGTTCCTCAACGACATTCTCGGCCGTCCCTATCACGAACGACCCTTCCTGATCCTGGTGGTGGGCCGTCCCGACGAGGCCGCGCAGGTGCCCGTGCTCACGAAAAAGTCGCTCGGGAAGATCGCGTCTTTTCGTTAGGCGGGATTTCACAACCCGGACCGCCGGCCTAAACTGCCCCCTCGGCCCGAGTTGCTGTCCACGAGATACGGCCCCGCTCCCAGCCCCGTGCAGGAGAATGGAACATGGGACGCCAAGACGTAGAGACCGGCCAGGATCCCGGCGCGATCCGCGCCTTCACGCGCGCATTGCTTCGGGACCTGCAAGCGCTCGAAACCATGCTCGCCGGAGGCATGATCGAAAGCGGCATCCGACGCTTCGGAGCGGAGCAGGAGCTGTTCCTGGTAGACAAGGAATGGCGGCCCGCGCCGGTGGCGCTCGCCGTGCTGGAACGTCTCGACGACCCGGCGTTCACGACCGAGCTCGCGCGTTTCAACCTGGAGTTCAACCTCCTGCCGAAGGAGCTGACCGATCGATGCTTCTCGGAAACCGAGCAGGAGATCGACGAGCTCGTCGGTCAGGTTCGAGAGGCGGCGCGCGCCGTAGGCGCCGACGTCGTGCTCACGGGTGTGCTTCCCACGCTGACCAAGTCGGACCTCACGCTGGAAAATCTGACGCCGCGCCCGCGCTACCACGCGCTCAACGACGCGATGAACCGGATGCGGGGTGGCACCTATCGACTGCGCATCACCGGAACCGACGACCTGAACATCGAGCACGACTCCGTCATGCTGGAGGCCTGCAATACGTCGGCGCAGTTCCACCTCCAGGTCTCCGCCGAGGAGTTTGCGCCTTTCTACAACATGGCCCAGGTCGTGACGGCGCCGGTGCTGGCCTGCGCCGTCAACTCCCCCTTGCTTTTCGGCCGCAAGCTGTGGGCGGAGACGCGCATTGCGTTGTTCCAGCAGTCCCTGGACACGCGAAGCACCTCTGTTCACATGCGGGAGCTACGGCCCCGCGTGCGGTTCGGTGAGCGCTGGCTGGACGAATCGGTGGTCGAGCTGTTCCAGGAAGACATCGCCCATTTCCGGGTGCTCATCGCAGGGGATGTCGACGAAGATCCGTTGGAGGTCTTGGGCTCCGGTGGGGTGCCCAGCCTCTCCGCGCTCCAGTTGCACAACAGCACCGTGTACCGCTGGAATCGGCCCTGCTACGGAGTCGGCGGCGGAAAACCCCACCTCCGCATCGAATGCCGGGCGCTGCCGTCCGGCCCGACGGTGGTCGACGAGGTGGCCAACGCCGTCTTCTGGGTTGGCGCGGTCCTGGGAGGCGTGGAGGAATTCGGCGACATCAGGCCCAAGATGAAGTTCGGCATGGCCCGCAACAATTTCATGGGCGCGGCCAGGCGAGGACTCAACGCGGGCTTTCACTGGATGGGCGAGGACGCGATCGACGCACCCAACCTCATTCTGGAACGACTCCTGCCGCTGGCCAAAGAAGGACTACGGTCCATCGACGTGGATGAATCGGATATCGAACGCTACCTCGGGGTCATTCGCGAACGGGTGTCGGCCAAGCGTACCGGCGCCGGTTGGATGATCCATTCGGTCATGGAAATGAGCAGTGACGTCAAGCTGGCCGAGCGGCTGACGGCCGTTACGGCAGGGCTGGCCGAGCGACAACAGGACGGTCAGCCGGTCCACACCTGGTCTCTCGCGACCCTGGAAGAGTCGGGGCGCCAGAATTTCCGCACGGTCGAGCAGTACATGAACACGTCTCCCCTGACCGTGAACGAAGAAGAGCTGGTGGACCTGGTGGCGTTCCTGATGGACCGGAACTCGGTTCGTCACGTGCTCGTGGAGGACGACGACAACCGACTGGTCGGCATCGTCTCCTATCGTTCACTGATTCGAATGATCGCACAGGGCCGGAACCCGGCGCTCGAGCCCATGCCCGTGCGTGACGTGATGTATCCCGATCCGATCACCGTCACGCCCCAAACCGAAACCATGCAGGCCATTCGCCTGATGCGTGACCGTCAGATCTCGTGTTTGCCGGTCGTGGCGAACGGAAAGCTGGTAGGCATCGTGACCAACGGCGACTTCATGCCGGTGGCGTACCAACTGTTGCAGGAGCAATTGGAAGTGCAATGAGCAGTACATCAGCGAGCACTCGAGGAGGAGGAGTAGAAGAGCCGCCCTCGGTACCCACCCCGGCGCCCACGGGCGCGGGGGTGCGGGAGCGGGTGTTGGGACGGATTGCGGGGCCCACGCCGGGACCGTCGCTCATTTGCGTCGCGTCCCTGCACGGCAATGAGCCGGCAGGCGTGTTGGCTCTGGAGAAGGTGTTGCCCGAGGTGGAGCGGCGGGCGGACGAGCTCCGGGGCGAGGTGATCGGCCTGGTAGGCAACATCGGAGCCCTCGCCGCGCGGCGCCGCTTCCTGGACCGTGACCTCAACCGGGCCTGGACGCCGGACCGCCTGGATCGCCTGCGGGCACGGGACGAGGCTGCGGCTACCCGGGAAGACACGGAACAGTTGGCTCTGCTCCGTCAGATCGACGCGGCGATCTCCCGTGCTCGGGGGCCGGTGGTGCTCCTCGATCTCCACACTACGTCCGGCCGGGGCGGCGCGTTCAGCACCGTGGCGGATCGTCTTGTGAACCGCCGCCTGGCGCTCGCGTTGCCGGTGCCGCTCATCCTCGGACTCGAAGAGCAGCTCGACGGCACACTGACGGATTGGTTCGACTCCATGGGTCACGTGGCCATCGGGTTCGAGAGCGGCCAACACGACGAAGCCGAGTCGGCGGATCGCGCGGAAGCGGCCATCTGGCTCGCGCTGGTCACCGTCGGCCTCTTGGGAAGGGACTCGGCCCCGGAGGCCCTCGTCGGCGCCCAGCGGCTGCGGAACGAGTTCGCCCACCTTCCCGAAGTGCTGGAGGTGCGGTACCGGCATCCGGTCACCGAGGAGGACCGCTTCAGCATGGGCGAGGGATACGAGAACTTCCAGGACATCCGCGAGGGCCAGGTGTTGGCGGAGGATGCGCGCGGCCCGGTGCGGGCACCCCAAACCGGGCGCATCCTCATGCCCCTCTATCAGGAACAGGGGGAGGACGGGTTCTTCGTCGTGCGCGAGTTCAGCTCCGCATGGCTGCGGCTCTCCGAGTACATGCGTCGCATCAGGCTCGACCGCATCGTCCACTGGTTCCCCGGCATCTCCAAGAGTCGAGACCGGAGTGACGCGCTCTATGTGAACCGGCGGGTGGCCCGCTGGTATGCACTGGAGCTACTTCACCTGTTGGGCTACCGGAAGCATAGAGAAGGCGGGCGGAGGCTCATCGTCGTTCGCCGTCCTCCGTCGGGCGGGTAGGCGGGTCCCCGGAGTTGACTGCGGAGTGCGTCTCCGTTTTAGTCAAGTCGCCCGTTTTACCGGGGACAATCCCGCTCCCAACCTCCAGGAGGCCGACCACGTCAGGCGTGCACCGATCGGACGTTGATACGCCGCGGGGCCAGGCAGGCGCGCGCTCGTGATGTCGCAAGCTCTGATCGACACGATCTTCCCCGTGCCCGAAGAGCTGCGGGAAGGGGTGATCCTGCTGGTGGACGACGAGCCCGACACGTTGCGTGTCTTGGACGCGTTACTCCGCACGGCCGGATTCCACCGCCTGGTTGCCACACAAGAGGCCAGCGAGGTCATGGGCCTAATCCAACAGGTCGAGCCGGACCTGGTCGTGTTGGACCTCCACCTTCCCGGACCCAACGGACTGGAGATTCTTCGGCAGCTCACGAAGAGCCTGCCGCCGGACGAGTTCTTGCCGGTACTGGCAATCACCGCCGATCCCGATCCCGAGGTTCGGCGCACCGCCCTGGCCAGCGGAGCCAAGGACTTTCTCAACAAGCCGTTCGAGGCCACCGAGGTCGTGCTCCGCATCCGCAACCTGCTCCAGACCCGGGTGCTGCACCGTCAGCTCCAGACGCACAACGAGCGCCTCGAAGAGCACGTGAGAGCGCGGACCCAGGAGCTCGCGGCTGCCCAGGTCGAGATCCTCCGGCGCCTGGCGGTGGCCGCGGAGTATCGCGACGACGTCACCGGACGGCACGCCGAGCGAGTGGGGCTGATATCGGGGTTGCTGGGTCGGGAGCTGGGTCTCAATCCTCTCCAGGTCGATCTGGTCCGTTGGGCGGCGCCGTTACACGACGTGGGCAAGATTGCCATCCCCGATGCCATTCTGAGAAAGCCGGGCCCGCTGACCGACGACGAGTTCGGCGTCATGCGCAGCCACACCGACATCGGTGCCCGTATGCTGTCCGGCTCGCAGTATCCGCTGCTTCGGGTTGCCCGCGAGATTGCGCTCACCCACCACGAGCGTTGGGACGGAGGCGGCTATGGGGCCGGCCTGTCCGGTGAGGGCATTCCGCTGGCCGGGCGCATCGTCGCCGTGGCCGATGTGTTCGACTCCCTCACCCACATGCGGCCCTACAAGGGCCCGTTGGAGTTCGCCCAGGCAGCAGAGGTCATCGTCACGAACGCGGGCACCCAGTTCGATCCCGACGTCGTGAGGGCCTTCTCCCAGCTCTTCCGCGACGGTGCCTTGGAGCAGGTGGAAGACGACACCCTGGATCGAGAGACGCTGGAGCTTCCCCGCGCCTGACGCTGGGCGCCGTCCGGCGTGCTAGTTGGCGGAGACGGCTCGCCCCTTGGCCCAACTCCGCATGGATTCGATCCGCTCCGCCATGGTACGCGAGAGTGGGACGGTCAACTCCACCTCGCGGATCAGGGACTCGGTGCTCGGCAGGGTCTCCGAGGCGAAGGCCGTGAGTAGCGAGGACACCACGACCTGCTCGATCTCCGCTCCCGAAAACCCTGCGGATGCCCGGGCCAGCGCATCCAGGTCGAAGCCGGATGGATCCTGCCGGCGGTTCTTGAGATGGATGGCGTAGATCTGTCGACGAACCGATTCCGACGGCAGGTCCACGAAGAAGATCTCGTCGAAGCGGCCCTTTCTGAGCAGCTCCGGGGGCAGGCGGGAGATCTGGTTGGCGGTGGCAACGACGAACACGTCGCCCCGACGCTCCTGCATCCAAGACAGGAAGCTGCCCAGGATGCGCGTGGACACGCCGCCGTCTTCTCCCCCACCCGAAGCGAACGCTTTTTCCAGCTCGTCGATCCAGAGGATGACCGGTGCCATGCGCTCGGCGGCGACCATGGCTCGCTTGAAGTTCCGCTCGCTCTCACCGATGTACTTGTTGTACAGGTTGGACGGATCCAGCCGCAGGAGGGGCAGCTCCCACTCCGCTGCGACGGCCTTGGCCGAAAGGCTCTTCCCGCACCCCGGCACGCCCAGGAGCAGCACTCCGCGTGGGAAGCCGAGGCCGAAGCGGGCGGCGGCCTCGGGGTCGCGCACCACGGCCTTGCGCTGTCCCAGCCACTCCTTGAGGCGGACCAGGTCCGCCACCTCGGTGACGCTCTCCTCCAGGGGGTAGTACTCCAGCAGGCCCTCGCGCTCTATGACGTCTTTCTTCGCGTCGATGACGTGGCGGATGTCGTCCACGGTCAGCCGGCCGTCTTCGACGATGGCCTTGGTGAGGATCTTCTCCGCCTCCATCAACGTGAGCCCGGCGAGGTGCCCCAGCAGCCGTGACATCTCCGCCTGGGACAGGGCCACGTCCACGTGCTGACGTTGAGAGAGGTCGCGCACCAGGTGGCGGATGAGGTCGGTCAGCTCCGCAGGGCTCGGCGCCGGAAGCGTGAACCGGGTGGCCCGATGGCGGAGGCCGGAGTCCAACTCCAGCTCCGCACCGGTGAGCACGATCGTGCTACCGGCCCGACCCGCGGCGGCCACGGCCTCCTCGAACGCCGCTCGAACGACGGCGTCTCCCAGGAAAGGCGTAAAGGTGGGAAAGTGGTAGACCGCGGCTACCGTGCTCGCTCGCACGTGGGAAAGCGCCGGGAGCGGCTCCTCCGTTCCGTACACCGCGCCCTCCACGCCCGCTCGAGCCAGCCCTCGAAGCCGGCTCCACTCGAAAAACACGCTTCCGGTGCCCTCTGACGCATAGTGCAGCAAGCCGCGAATGCGATCGTTCTCGACGCTCTCGATTACGATCAGCGGATGGCGGGACCGGATCAGGAGCTGGAGGTCGTGGATCGGATCGATCATACGAGGACCGTGGCTCCGGCGGGGAAGCCTCCCGAGGTGGACGTTCGACCGATACTTTGCAGGTGATCTAGCACTTCACCAGCGTAGCGTATCCGGCGGGGCGTGCGTGGCCAAAGACGACAGCCTGGTCTCGGACCTGTTGGGCGAACTACACCGGATCTGGGTCAACGCCACCGAAGACTCGATCTCATCGGATCTCGAGCGTGCCCGGGCTCTGGCCGCCGATGCACCCGCCGAGCAGCGTGAAGAGGCGGATCGATATCTCCAGGCCCTCTGGCGGCTGGAGCGCTGGCTGCACGACCGCTAGGGAAGCTCTGCACAAGGATTCGAGCGGCATCTTCACGCCGCCACGGCGGCGTCCAGTGCGTTGGCCACGCTACGCAGCCCGTGGCGGAGCTCCGCCTCGGGCGGCCCGAACCCCAGCCGCAGGTAGCGCTCCATCCCGAAGTGACTGCCGGGCACTACGAGCACGCCGTCGTGCTGCCGGAGGCGCTCGGCCAGGTCCATGGAGGCGATGGGAGCGTCGTAGCGAACGTAGCAGATGGCGCCGGCGTCCGGCGGACGGCATCGGAAGAGCTCGGGGCGTTCGCCCATCCAGGCGGTCGTCAGGTCGAGGTTCCGCCGCAGGATGCCGCGGGTACGTTGCCGGATCTTGTCCCGCACTCCCGGGCCGAGCGCCAGTGTGGCCATGCGGTCGGACAGCGTGGCGGGCGCAATGGTCGTGTAGTCCGTTCGGCTCCAGATGTCCTCCATCCGGTCGGGCGGTCCCAGCACCCAGCCCACCCGGAGTCCCGGCAGGCCATAGGCCTTGGAGAGCGAGTGGGTCACGAGCACCCGGTCGTATCGGCCCCAGAAGGAAGGCGTTTCGGTTTCGGTCAGCTCCGCCCCTCTGTACACCTCGTCCGCAAGGATCCAGGCTCCCACGCGGTCGGCCTCGCGAACGATGCCGTCCATGGAGGCGGGGGTGAGTGCCGCTCCGGTAGGATTGTTGGGGTTGGTCACCAGAATGAAGCGGGCACCCCGCTCCAAGGCGTGACGGAGCTCGTCCAAGTCGGGCTGCCAGCCGTCCTCCTCCAGTAGATGGAAGGGTAGGACATCCGCCCCGAAGCTCTCCAGCAGTCCCGGGACCTGCATGTAGTTAGGGAGCTGCACGGCGGCCGCGTGCCCCGGTTGCATGAGGTGCCAGAACCCGCAGAAGTTGGCCTCCGCTCCCCCGACGGTGACCACGACCGACTCCTCGCCGGCGCCCGGATACAGCGAGGCGATGCGCTCCCGCAGCTCGTCCGAGCCGTTGGACTGTCCGTAGACCAGGCGCACGTCGTCGATGCTCTCGACGTCCGCGAGGTCGAGGAGCTCCCGCACCGTCATCGGGTGAACGCCGCTTTCCGAGAGGTTGACGGGCACCCGATTCTCGAACGTGGACTGCCATCGTTCCATCGCGAACGGCACGTGCTTCATCTCGCGGTCTCCTCCGGAGGTGCGTCGGATCGGGCCCTGATCCCGTGCGGCTGCACCGATTCACCCCCTGGGCCGGGCCGCGGTTCCGTTGCGCTGTATATTCTCGCGTCCGCCGGACGCCGTCTCCGACGAAGACGAGCGATCCGGCGCCTTGCCGTTTCCCGTCGAGGAGGTCAGTTGAGCGGGTTTGCCGTGCCGGACGATCTGGTTCTTCGTGATGTCGCAAACGGTCGAATCGTGCTGGTGGTGCTGGACGGAATCGGTGGTTTACCGAACGCGTCGGGAGACACCGCCCTCGAGGCCGCGCGCACGCCCAACCTGGACGCGCTCGCCGGCACGGCCTCGGTGGGGATGATGGATCCGGTCGCTCCCGGAGTCACGCCGGGGAGCGGGCCCGGACATCTGTCCCTGTTCGGGTACGACCCGTTGGTCTACCGCATCGGGCGAGGGGTCCTGTCGGCGTTGGGGGTGGGCTTCGACCTTCGCGCGGGAGACGTTGCGGTACGGCTCAACCTCGCCACGTTGGACGAGGCGGGCCGGGTGGCAGACCGACGCGCCGGGAGGCCGCCCGACTCCGAGGGCCGCCGTGTCGTCGCCAAGATCCGCGAGGCGTTGGCGCCGCCGGAAGGGGTGGAGTGCTTTCTGGAGCCGGTGAAGGAGCACCGGGCCGTGCTCGTGCTCCGCGGAACGGACCTCTGGGCCGATCTGGAGGACACCGATCCGCAGGCCACCGGCGTACCCGCCCATCCCGTGACGCCGACCCGGGCTCGGTCCGAGCGGACCGCCGGGATCGTCGAGCAAGTGCTGGCGCGCGCGCACGAGGCCATCTCGGACGAGCCGGTCATCAACGGGCTCCTGGCCCGCGGGTTCGCCCGCCACGACGAGATTCCGTCCGTGACTCGGCGGTTCGGGCTGGAGGCCGTCGCCATCGCCAAGTATCCCATGTACCGCGGTGTGGCCCGGCTGGTGGGAATGACCGTGGAAGGGGTGCCGGGGAGCGACGCCGAGACGGTCTCCATGCTGACGGGGGTGTGGGGCCGCTACGACTACCATTTCGTCCACTTCAAGGCCCCGGACGCACGGGGCGAAGACGGGGACTTCGACGGAAAGGTGGCGGCGGTCGAGGCGGTGGACACGCTGGTGCCCGGCATCCTGGACCTGGAGCCCGACGTGGTGGTCGTGACCGGCGACCACTCCACGCCGGCCGCCTACGCCGCGCACTCGTGGCATCCCGTGCCGGTGCTCCTGTACTCGAGGTGGGCCCGGCCCACTGCGCGAGCGTTCGGCGAGCGCACGTGCCGCGGAGGCGATCTGGGACACTTCGAGGGGAAGAATCTCATGGCCCTGGCGTTGGCCCACGCCGGTCGGCTGGAGAAGTACGGCGCGTGAGCGAGCTGGCCGGGCTTTCCGGTGGTGACGTCGATCCGCTCCTCGCCCGCGCGTTTCGCCACGCAGACGACGGCGAGTGGGACGAGGCCGCCGAGGCGCTCCGGTCCGCGCTGGACGACCGTCCCGACGATCCGATAGTGCTCTGCTGGCTCGGGGTGGCGGAGCGGGAGCTGGGCATGGAGGGCATCGCCTATGAGCGGTTCAAGCGCTGCCTCGCCCTCGATCCGGAGGATCCCACGGTCCTGGCCACCGCGGGGGCCGCCGTGGCGCGCCTCGACGATCCTTCGGCCGAGCCGGCGCTCCGCGCCGCGGTGCTCAGGGCTCCCGACCTGGTGTTGGCCCGCACCATGTACGGCGCCTATCTGGCGCGGGAGGGGCTGTACGAGGACGCGCTCAGAGAGCTGAACGCCGCGGTAGAGCTCGACGGTGAGGACCGGGACGCCCGGCTGGAACGGGGCGTGGCGCTGGCCTTGTCCGGAAATCACCGGCTGGCACTGGACGATTTCGAGGAGGCTGCCCGGTTGGGTGAGGACGACGGTTGGGCGACGGTCCTTTCGGGACTTTCCCTGCACGAGCTGAACCGCCTGGACGAAGCCGCTCGGGAGCTCGCTCTGGGCGCCTACGCACGGCCCGAGGACCTCGGTGCGCAACTTTTGGCAGCGTTGGCCTCGGCCGCGCTCGACGACGAGTCCACCGCGTGGGAGATGCTCGAGCGGGCCCGGTTCGCGGCGGGCGAGGCGGACGTGGGGATCCTCCTGGAAGTGGAGGAGCGGATCGAGGGCGGCGCCGAGTCGGCGCGGCGGTTCCTGGCCGATGCCATGGCGCCGACGGCCTTGCACGAACGGCTCATGACCCGGCCCTGACTCCGGGATCGGCCGTGGGGCGCGGACACGGGTCCCGCACCTTGGCCCATACAGCCATGTCGTCCGGCGCCGTCGGGGGTTTTCGTTAGATTCTTCCGCGATACCCTTCAGGAACCCGCGTCGGGTTCAACGGACCTCGTGTCGGGAGTTTCTCGCTTGCTGGACATTCCCTTCGAGAAGAGTCGTCTATCCAACGGCTTGCGCATCGTGCTCTCGCAAGACTCCACGGTGCCCATCGTCAGCGTGAACCTCTGGTACGGCGTGGGCTCGCGAAACGAACCCGAGGGTCGGACCGGATTCGCTCATCTCTTCGAGCACATGATGTTTCAGGGCTCGGCCAACGTCGAAAAGAACCAGCACTTCGAGTTGATCGAGCGGGCCGGCGGCACGCTGAACGGCTCCACCTGGTTCGATCGCACGAACTACTACGAGACGGTTCCGGCCCATCAACTGGAGCTGGCGCTCTGGTTGGAGGCAGACCGCCTCGGGTGGATGCTTCCGGCGTTGACCCAGGAAAAGCTGGACAACCAGCGAGACGTCGTAAAAAACGAGAAGCGCTGGCGGTACGACAATCAACCGTACGGGGACTGGGACGAGCGGCTGCAAAAGCTCGTGTACCCGGAGACCCACCCCTACCGCCACACGGTGATCGGATCAATGGAAGATCTGGATGCGGCCACGCTCCAGGATGTCGAGCGGTTCTTCCGTACGTATTACGTGCCCAACAACGCGGTGCTCACGGTGTGCGGGGACTTCGATCGCACGGTGGCCCTGGATCTCGTCGAGAAACACTTCGGCGAGATTCTCCGCGGGGAGCCGGTGCCGCCCTTGCCGGGCGTCCCCGACCTCGATGCGCACATCGGATCGACGGTCGAGGACGAGGTGGCCGCCGACGTGCCCCTCGTCCGGACCTACTGCGCTTTTCGCATTCCCCGCCTGACCGAGTCCGCATTTCACCAAGCGGAGATCGCCGCCCGGGTTCTGGGCACCGGCCGTTCTTCACGGCTCTATCGCTCGCTGGTCCGGCGAAAGAAGGTCGCCAAAGACGTCGGGTCGTTCGCGCTTCCGCTCGACACGGGCCAGTCCATGATGGTTCTCAGGGCGACGGGCCTGCCCCACGTGTCCCAAGAAGACCTCCGGGCCCACCTGCTCGAAGAGGTGGAGGGGCTCGATTCGGTCGGACCGCACGAGGTGGACCGGGCCGTGGCCTTGGCAGAGACGGAGCTCACCCGAGAGATCGAGCGAGTGGGGGAGCGGGCCGACCTTCTTTCGATGTTCGAGCATTACTTCGACGATCCCGGCAGAGCCAACGAGGAGATCGACCGATTGCGTGCGGTGTCTGCGGCTGATGTGGAAGCCTTTGCGAACGATCGCCTGGGAGCCCACAACCGGGCGATGTTGACCTACGTGCCGGAAGGTGAGTCGTGAGCATGCGAACCCACACCGCCGTGCCCGATCCTGCCGCCATCCGGCCATTTTCGGTGCCGGAATCGACGGTGTCCGAGCTGACCTCGGGCCTCCCTTTGGAGATCGTGGTGCTGGACCGGCTGCCGCTGGTGTCCGTGCAGTTGGTACTGGACGTGGGCGAGGTTTCGGTGCCGGCGGATCGGGCCGGGATCGCGGCGCTGACCGGCGCCACTCTCCAGGGCGGAGCGGGGGAGCGAACCGGGGAAGAGCTGGCCGAGGCGTTGGAGTCCATCGGCGCCGGCATCGCGGTGAGGCCGGGCTGGGACGCCACGCGGATCTCCTTGTCCTGCCTGCCCGAGCGTCTTCCTGAAGCGCTGGGCCTGCTGGCCGACGTGTCCATTCGACCCACGTTTCCCGAATCGGAAGTGGCCCGTTCCCGCGATCAGCGGCTGGCCCAGGTGGACCACGAGCTGTCCGATCCCAGGTCTCTCGGGAACCAATCGGCCGCTCGTCTCATCTTCGCCGAAGGGGAGCCGTTCGGGCGCCGGGCCGGCGGCAGTCGCGAGACCGTCGCGCCGCTCGACCACGACTCGGTGCGGGAGTTCCACGCACGCCACTACGGACCTGCGGGAGGATGCCTGATTGTGACCGGCGACGTGGACGTCGGAGAAGTGCGCGCCCTCACCGAAGAGCGCTTCGGGTCCTGGGCGCCTCGGGTGGAACGCCCGAGCCGGCCCGAGTGCCGGCCCCGAAAGACCAGCCGGCACGTGTGGATCGTACGTCGGCCGGGCGCGGTGCAGTCGGAAATCCGCATCGGTCACGTGGGTGTGGCGCGATCCACGCCGGACTACTTCGCGCTACGGATCTTCAACGCGGTGCTGGGCGGCACGTTCACGAGCCGCCTCAACCTCAACCTCCGTGAGCGGAACGGATTCACGTACGGTGTTCGCTCCCAGTTCGCGGCCCGACGCGCGCCCGGGCCTTTTACCATTGCCACCGCCGTCGAAACCGCCGTAACGGCCGACGCGGTGCGGGAGGCGATATCGGAGGCGGAAGGGCTGGTCCGGGATGGCCCCGATGCCGAGGAGGTCGGTGCCGCGCGCGACTACCTCGCGGGTGTTTTCCCGCTCCAGTGGGAGACCACCGGCCAGGTCGCGGCGCGCATCGCGGATCGCCGGCTGTACGACCTGGCGGAGGATTATTGGCGCACCTACCGGGACCATATTCGGGCGGTCGACCCGCAGTCCGCCCACGCCGCGGGCCGTAGGCACGTGCGGCCCGAGGAGGCGCAGATCGTCGTGGTGGGTGATCCGGAGCAGGTGGCGGCTCCCCTGGAGGCGCTCGACCTGGGCCCCGTGTCCGTGGTCGAGCCGCGCTGATGGAGGCGGAACCGTCCGGGGCCCCCGCTCCCGGTCGCGTCGAACGCCGGACCGTGTACGAGGGAAGGGTGGTCAACCTCCACGTGGATACGGTGAGGTTCCCCGACGGAAGCCACGGTCGACTGGAGCTCATGGAGCACCGGGGGGCATCCGCGGTGCTTCCGTTCCTGGACGCTCCGCACACGGACGACGATCCTCGGGTGCTGTTGATCCGCCAATACCGCTACGCGACCGGCGGATACTTGTACGAGGTCCCGGCGGGCATCCGGGATCCGGCCGACGCGAGCTGGGAAGCCTGTGCGGCGCGCGAGCTGATCGAAGAAACGGGCTACTCGGCGGGCTCGCTTCGGTACCTGACCGAGATCTGGACCACTCCCGGGTTCACCAACGAAGTCATCAGGCTCTACGCCGCCTGGGACCTACGGCCCGCCCGGGCCCGCCTGGACGCCGACGAGTTCCTGGAAGTGGAGGTCATGCGCCTGTCGGAAGCCATGGCGCGGGTGTCCGCGGGGGAAATTACCGACGCCAAGAGCGTGGCGACCCTGTTCATGGCGCTGCACACGCTCATCAATATGGGTCATAACGCGTCACCCCCAGAGGACACGAAGACGAAAAAACCCTGATATCATGGGGGTTTGCCGGTGGTACGGAACCTGCCCCCAACCGGGTGAGTTTCTCTCCATGTTGGGAGGGGAACAGTCGATACCGTGAGGACCGACATGAGCAGGGCACAGCTCAGACTCGAGGAGGCGGGGGCCGCGACCGAGCGGGTGTCTGCCGGAGAAGCGCGGCGAGAGCGCAATCAGCTCACCGACAGCCAGATCGTCCAGCGCTTCCTGGACGGAGACCGTCTGGCCTTCGGCGACCTGGTGGATCGCTACGATTCTCGCCTACTGAACTTCGTCTATCGCACCATCGGGGATCGGGAGCGGGCACAGGATCTGGTGCAGGAGACCTTCGTGCGGGTGTACCGACACCTGCACCGGTTCGACCAGACCAAGAAGTTCTCGACCTGGATCTATACGATTGCCAGCAACCTGGCCAAGAACGAGCTGCGCAATCGGTCACGGAATCCGTTGGTGCTCTTCCAGACGATCAAAAAGAACTGGGAGGCCGACCACCGGCCGTTGGAGTGGGAGGATCTCAAGTACAAGCCCGACGACCTGTACCGGAAGCGCTTCCTCCGAGAGAAGGTGGAAGACGCCGTCGCGCAGCTTCCCGAGCACCATCGCGTGGTGTTCGTGCTGAGGGAGCTGGAGGGCAAGACCTACGAAGAGATCGCCGACATCACCGGGTGCAACCTCGGGACGGTAAAGAGCCGCCTCAATCGGGCCCGTAACAACTTCGCCCGTATCATCGCGCCTATGGTGGACTGACGTTCGAGCAGGGTGTGGACCGACCGAGCCCCGGCGACGACCGATCGCCGGGGCTCGGTCTTTTTCGGGCGGAACCTGTTTGCGACCGAGCCTGTATCAACGTTGGCGCAGCAAGGGACTGACAGCGGGATCTGAATTGAGACATGCGGTGTCCTGAATTTCTATCGCGATACTCAGAGTTCCACGACCGGCGGCTACCCGCTAGCGACGCCGACGCTTTTAACGAACACGCGAAGACCTGCCCCGCCTGCCGGCGCTACCATCGCGTGCTGACGCGGAGCACCGGCGTGCTCCGCGACCTCCCTCCGCTCGAGCCCGAAGACCGGTTCAGGGAGTCACTCGTCCACCGCATCTACGTCGACCAGGAACTGGAGAAGGTCTGGATCGGTGGCCGCGGTTCGGCTATGACCACGGGGGCCGTGCTGGCGTTGGCCATCGTGCTGACCGCGTTGGCCTGGAGTCCCAGGCTCGGCCCCTCGCCGACCGAGGTCGTGGTCAGTCCGCCACCCTTGCTCGACAGCGCGGTGCGGACAACGCCCGTGGGCAGCTTCTCGTCTTCGATCCTCGTGGAAGCTCCCGCGCCGGACGGGGGGCTCTGGCAGTCCCCGCACGACCTGCTGTACGAATACTCGTCGCTGCACAACCGGGCGCGCCGTCCGGCGCCGGTCCTGGTACGCACCGGGGCCGAGCCCGACTAGTGGACCGCGGCAGATATTTGTCGGGCACCGAGACGGGCGGCGAACGCCAACCAGTATCCGGCACAATCCACTAGGCCGAGCCTACGTGCCCGCCACGCCACCGAGCGACCTCACGAACGACCCGTCCGGCGGGGCGTTCTATCTCTACGGCGATGACGCTTTCCGGAAGGCGCAGGCTGCCAAGCGGATCGCCGAACGGCATCTGGATCCCGGCACCCGTGATTTCAACTACGACCGGCTGAGTGGCAGGGACGCCGATGTCGAGACGATTGCTTCCCTGATCGCTACGCCGCCCATGATGGCCTCCTGGCGGGTCATCACCATTCGGGAGATCGAGGCCCTGGCATCGAGCGCCAAGGCTCGAAAGGTGCTGTTGGAAGCGGTGGCCAAGCCGCCGCCCGGCCTGGCGCTGATCTTGATCGCCACCGTGCCCGAGCGCTCGTCGGCCCGCTTCTACAAGGACTTGGCCAAGAAGGCCCGTTCGGCGGAGTTCAAGCGGCTCGGCCAAGACGACCTGCCCGGATGGATCATGGCCCGTTCGAGCGACTCCTACGGTGCCGAGTTCGCGCCGGATGCGGCGCGAGCGCTGGCCTTGGCCGTGGGTGCGGACCTGGGCGTCCTGGACCGCGAGATCGCCAAGCTCGTCGAGGTCAGCGGAGGCGATCCCGTAACCACGGCCCACGTGGAGTCGGCGGGCACCAACCTCCCCCGGCAGGACCGCTGGCGCTGGTTCGACATGGTCGGCTCGCGGCGATTCGACGAAGCCGAACGCGCGTTGCCGGTGCTCCTGGAGCAGGGCGAGACGGGGGTGGGACTGGTGATCGGGCTGACCTCGCACCTGCTCCGCTTGGGTGTGCTGGTGGCCGGAGGACGCGGCGCTCTCGAGCGGGTGCTCCCTCCCCATCAACGCTGGTTGGCCAAGCCGCTCTCTCGTCAGGCTCGACAGTGGTCCGGGGAAGACCTCGAGACGGCCCTGAGGGGCCTGCGCGACGTGGACCGCCTGCTCAAGGCCTCGCCGCTGCCGGATCGACATCACCTGTCGGCATGGCTCTTGGCCAGAAGGGCCGCACCGCAAGGACGTCTGGCCAGTGCGTAGGCGGTCTGGCGGCCTCCTCGCGGTATGGGCAGTGGTCGTGGCGGGCGCGCAGTTGCAGGCTCCCGAGCTGGCCGCCCAGGGCGCCCGCTTGGACCAGGTGGAGGAGCACATCCGCAACGGCCGGCTCGACGACGCCCGCACAGTCCTCGACCAGTGGTGGTCGAGCGACCGGGCCACCGCACGCCCGTCGGCGCTGGAACGGGGAATCTGGCTCCGGGCCCGGCTCACGCGGGATCCCGATGCGGCCGGATACTACCTGCGTCGGATCGTGACGGAGTTTCCCGAGGGCCGGTTTGCCGAACAGGCGGAGGAGCGGCTGACTCAGCTCGCGCTCCTGATGCCCGAGGACGCCGCGAACCCGGACACCAGGGACCCGGACGCCAGGGACCGGAGCGATACCGATCCCGACGAGGCGGAACCGCGGCCGCCGCCCACCCCGGAGCCCACCGAAGTCCGCAGAGCCACGCCTTCGGCGTCCGAGGCCGGCCCCATTTCGGTCCAATTCGGCGCCTTCCGTTTTGTGAGCCAAACCGACAAGTTGGCGGGCGGCATTCGTGCGGCCGGATACGAACCGCGCGTCGTGGGACTGGAACGGGACGACCTCGTTCGCGTCCGCGTCGGGCGGTTCACGGACCGGGCGGACGCCCAGCGCCTGCTCCGAGAGCTCGAAGCGCACGGGTTTCGCGGATACGTCGTCTTCGACGCCGCCAGCGAGAGAGATCCGGGGGGCGGGGAGTAGCGGCACAGCACGGATGGTCGTAGCGAGGGCCCTTCGAGGGTCCGGAAGGAGGGGCACCTGAGCTCGACAGCGGGAGATTTGCGCGGCCACGGCTTCGGCACGGGGCCGGTATTCCTGGCGAGCATCTGCACCGTGCTCGGCGCGGTGATGTTCCTCAGGTTCGGCTATGCGGTCGGCAACGTCGGGCTCTTGGGCGCGTTGGCGATCATCTTCCTGGGGCACATGGTCACGATCCCGACGGCCCTGGCCATCGCGGAGATCGCGACGAACCGCCGGGTCGAGGGAGGCGGGGAGTACTTCATCGTCTCCCGCTCGTTCGGACGCTCGATCGGCGGCGCGATCGGCGTGCCCCTCTTTCTGTCCCAGGCCATCTCTGTCGGGTTTTACATGATCGCGTTCGCGGAGGCCTTTCGCTTCATGGCCCCGTGGGTGGAGAGCACGCTGGGAATTCCGTTCGACGTCCGCATGGTGTCCGTTCCCGCCACGCTGGCGCTGGTCGCGCTGACCCTGACGCGCGGCGCGTCCATGGGCGTCAAGGCGCTCTATGTCGTGGCGGCCATTCTGGCCGTGTCGCTGGTGATGTTCTTCCTCGGCGGACCCATCGGCGAGGCCGCCGACGCCTCCGGCGGGATCGTTTCACAACTCGATTCGCCGGATCCGTTCATCCTCGTCTTCGCCATCGTGTTTCCGGCGTTCACGGGCATGACGGCCGGGGTGGGGCTGTCCGGCGATCTCAAGAACCCGAGGCGATCCATCCCGCTCGGCATTCTTTCGGCCACGATGGTGGGAATGGTCACCTACGTTGCGTTGGTGACCAAGTTGGCTGGATCCGCCACGTCTGTGCAGCTCGACGCAAACCAGATGATCATGGCCGACATCGCGCTCTGGGGGCCCATCATCCCCATCGGGTTGGCCGCCGCCACGCTGTCCTCGGCACTGGGATCCATCCTCGTCGCGCCGCGCACGCTGCAAGCCATCGGCTCCGACGGCATCCTGCCCAGTCCCATCGCCAACGGTTTCGTGGCTCAGGGGCTGGGAGAGGAAAACGAGCCTCGCAACGCCACGTGGATCACGGCCGCGGTTGCGCTGGTCATGGTGTTCCTGGGGTCGGTCGACCTGGTCGCGCGCATCATCTCCATGTTCTTCATGGTGACCTACGGAGCGCTCTGCACGGTGTCGTTCCTGGAGCACTTTGCGGCCCGGCCGTCGTACCGGCCCAGCTTCCGCTCCAAGTGGTACATCAGTCTTTTCGGAGCGGTGATGTGCCTGCTGGTCATGTTTCAGATGAATCCGATCTACGCGGTTCTCTCGATCCTGATCCTGGCCATTCTGTATTGGGTCATCGGAAGCCGGTCGGACGGGAAGAACGACCTGTCGTCCATTTTCGAAGGGGTGGCCGCCCAGGCGACGCGCTATCTGCAGATCAAGCTCCAGAAGGGAGCGCCCGACGACTGGCGCCCGAGCGTGGTCATGATCACCCCACGCACGTTCGACCGGTCTTCTCCCATTCAACTGCTGGCGTGGATCTGTCGCCGTTACGGCTTCGGCACCTACCTCCATTTCATCAAGGGCCGCCTGGATCGAAAGACCTACCTCGAAAGCGTCGAGATCAGTCGTCGGCTCGTCGAGATCGTGTCCAGCAAGCATTCGGAGATCTACGTCGACACCATGATCAGCCCCTCGATGGCGTCGGCGCTGGCCCAAACGCTCCAGGTGCCCGGGGTCTCCGGAATCGACAACAACACGATCCTGTTCGAGTTCTCCATCCACGACGAGCCCGAGGTGCTCGAACAGATGCAGTCGGGGCTGAGCCTGGCGAGCGTGCCCCGCCTGAACCGGCTGGTGCTCCGCCACGGCGATCACTTCTTCGGGAACCGGCGCAGCATCCACGTGTGGTTGACGTGGCACGACTACCGCAACGCCAACCTCATGATCCTGCTCGCCTACATCCTGTTGGGTCACCCGGATTGGAAGGACGGCGAGATCAGCGTGTTCGCCGCCTATCCGCACGACCAGGTCACCGAGCGGACGCACCAGCTCAACCAGATGATCGACGAGGGCCGCCTCGCGTTGAGCAACAAGAACGTGCAGGTGATTCCCACCGACGACCGCGTCGACTTCACCCGACTGGTGCAAAACCGGTCGGGGAACGCCGATCTGGTGCTCCTCGGGTTCACCGAATCCCGGAGGGCCGAAAAGGGAGCGGATCTGTTCCTCCGGCACCCGACGCTCCGCGACATCCTGTTCGTCTCGGCCGCCGAGCAGATCGACATCGAGTAGCCGCGGGCAAGGGCGACGGCTCCCGTGAGCCGGATGCCGGGGCCGGCCACCTAATCCGCGAACCGGGGTACCCAGGCCCGCATACGTCGCCTACCAGGAAGGGCCTCAAGGTGTCTGCGAACGCCCCCGCCGATACGGACGTCACCGAGCTCGAGATCACCGGCATGCACTGCGCGGCCTGTGTGAACCGCGTGGAGCGGGCGATCGGGTCGGCACCGGGCGTCGTGGAGGCCTCCGTCAACCTGTTGGAGCACCGGGCGCAGGTTCGCTTCGACCCCCAGGCCTTCCGGTTGGACGAGGTGCGCGAAGCCGTCGAGCGTGCGGGATACGAAGCCGACCTCGCCCGCCCGACCGATGCGCCGGACGAAGCCGACGCCGGCGCCCACGACCGGGTGGCGCGTTCCACGGTCTGGCGCCTCGTCCTGGGTGTGGCGCTCACCATCCCGATTGTCCTGATCGGCCACGGCGAGATGTTGATTCCGGGCTTCGGCGACCTGGATCCCCTGGTGCGACGCCGCCTGGACCTTCTCGCGGGCCTGCTGGCCGTGCCGGTGGTCACGGTGGTCGGTGGGGGATACTTCCGCAGGGCGTGGAAGGCGTTTCGCGTGCGTCAGGCCACGATGGACACGCTGGTGGCGCTGGGAACCGGAGCTGCGTTCGTGTACTCGTGGCTGGCGGTGGCCGCCCCCGGCCTGTTTCCCGGGGGCACGGCGCAGTCGTTTTTCGAGGCCGCCGCGGTCGTGATCACACTGGTCTTGCTGGGTCAGGTCCTCGAAGCCAGGGCAAAGGGGAGGACCTCCCGCGCCGTGCGGGCGCTGCTGGACCTGGCTCCGGCCAAGGCCACGGTCGTGCGGGACGGCGTCGAGATCGAGATTCCGGCCGAGGACATCGTGCCGGGAGAGCTCGTGGTGCTTCGCCCCGGCGAGCGCGTGCCGGTCGACGGCACCGTGGTGGAGGGCGAGAGCGCGATCGACGAGGCGCTCATGACCGGCGAGAGCATTCCCGTGAGCAAGGCCGCGGGCGACCCGGTCGTGAGCGGGACGGTGAATACCACCGGAAGCCTCCGGTTCCGGGCGGAGCGGGTCGGTGCGGATACCGTCCTGGCCAGGGTCGTGGATCTGGTGCGCCAGGCCCAGACCTCCAAGCCGCCTATCCAGCGGATGGCCGACCTGATCGCGCACTATTTCGTGCCCTCCGTGATGATCGTGGCGGTTACGGCGTTCGCGGTCTGGTACGTGGTCGGTCCCGATCCGCGGCTCAACTACGCGGTGGTCGTGGCGGCGGCGGTCCTGTTGATCTCCTGTCCCTGCGCGTTGGGTCTGGCCACTCCGATCTCCGTCATGATCGGCATCGGCAAGGCCGCGGAGCACGGCGTGCTGATTCGAAGCGGAGAAGCGCTCGAGCGGGCTCGGAGCGTTGATACGGTGGTGATGGACAAAACGGGCACGCTCACGATGGGCGAGCCCGCGGTAACCTCCGTCGCATCGCTCGCGGCCGACCGATCCGACACCGAGGTCCTTCGCCTGGCTGCCGCCGTCGAAGCGGGATCCGAGCACCCGCTGGGCCGGGCCGTGATCCGCGAAGCCGAGCGCCAGACCCTTTCGCCCGCGGGGGCCACCGAGTTTCAGGCGCGACCGGGCCACGGGGTCCGCGCCGTCGTCGAGGGAAGGGTGGTCCTGGTAGGCACCTCCAGGTTTCTCGAGTCCGCCGGGATTCCGACTGCCGTGGCTGCCGACCGGGTGGCCGACCTGGCCGAGCGGGGGCAAACCGCCGTGCTGGTGGCGGAAGAGGACCGAGTGGTGGGCGTCATCGGCTTGTCCGACCGGGCACGCCCCGAAGCCGCCGAGGTGGTCGGTGCGCTGCAGGCGGACGGGAAGGAGGTGATCATGTTGACCGGGGACAGCGAAGCCACGGCCAGGGCGGTCGCCGAGGGTTTGGGAATCGACCGGGTGGTGGCGGGTGTGCTCCCCGAGGGGAAGACGGAGGTCATCTCCGAGCTTCAGCGTGAAGGCCGAACGGTTGCGATGGTGGGCGACGGCGTCAACGACGCTCCGGCGCTGGCCCGGGCGGACGTCGGCGTGGCCCTCGGCGCGGGCACCGACGTGGCGGTGGAGGCAGCCGACGTGACCCTCATGAGCGACTCGCTGCGGGGCGTCATCACCGCGCTGGACGTCTCCCGCGCCACCTTCCGGAACATCCTCCAGAACCTGGGCGGCGCATTCATCTACAACGTTCTGGGCATTCCCGTCGCGGCGGGTGTGCTCTACCCGGCGTTCGGCCTACTGCTGTCACCCATGCTGGCCGGCGCGGCGATGGCGTTCTCGTCGGTGACCGTCGTCACGAACGCCAACCGCCTACGCGGCTATCGCCCTCCGCACCATGACCGCTGATCGCTGGCTCGTGGTTGCGGCGGCCGCCGCAACCATCCTCTGGATTGCCTGGTATTTCTGGCAGTCCGACCGGTAGTGGGTCGATCGGGCTCCTAGCCGGACGTTCGGTTCAGGTACCGGTCCGCGATTGGGTTGTCTTCCCGCTCCGAGTCCCAAAAGATGGAGACGATCCACCAGCGATCGCCGTCGTTCAGCAACTGGATGGAATTGATCCCCCGCTGGAAGGGCTCCGGGTCTTCGGGCGTCCACCGAGAGGAGTATGCGCTGAAGGCGTGCGTGACCATCCCGAACGTCTCCACCACGCGGCCGATCTCGTCTTCGAAAAACCCCCGTTCCTCCAGGGCCGGCCCCACCCGTTCGATGTAGTCGTCGGGGCTGAAGATGATGGCCCGGGGCGGGCCGTTCTGGCCTCCGCCCGTGGGGATCAGTCGGGCGCCTTCCGCGAAGAGCGAGCGGAATCGGTCCCAATCACGTGCCTCTCCGGCCGGACCGGAGATGACCTCGTAGAGGGCGGCGATGATCGCGTCCAGCGATTCCACGTCGGTGGGGGCGGCGGCGACGGCCGACCGGCTCTCGGCGTCTTGCGCGGCCAGGCCGGTGGGAGCGGACGCGGCCAACATGGCCACTACGAACAGCGAGAACCTACGGGATGGGAGCACGGGCGATACCTGGTCGTGAGGGCAAAAGGGGGCCGCACCGTTGATTGCGGACCCTCGGCATGAATATCGTACACCGCGCCCCGACCGCCAGTCACATTCAAGGCAGCCATGCCGCCTAAGCAGGACACTCCTCTCATGCAGCAGTGGCGGGAAGTCAAAGCCCGCCACCCCGACACCCTGGTGTTCTTCCGGGTGGGCGACTTCTACGAGTTCTTCTACCAGGATGCGGAGGAAGGCGCGCGTCTGCTGGGATTGACGCTCACGTCCCGGAACAACGGCTCGGCCAAGGCGGTGCCGTTGGCCGGCGTGCCGGCCAAGGCCATGGAGGAGTACCTGGAACGGCTGGTTCGCATGGGCCGGCGCGTGGCCATCTGCGAGCAGGTCGAGGACCCCGCGGTCGCCAAGGGGATCGTGAAGAGGGAGGTCGTAGAGACCGTGACCCCGGGGACGATCCTGGCGGATTCGCTCCTCGACGCCTCTCGAAACACGTTCCTGGCCGCGGTCACGGCTCCAAAGGAGGGAACCCACGGACTGGCGTTCCTGGACCTGTCGACGGGCGAGCTGCAGTGTAGCGTCGTCCCGTGCTCGGAGCTGCGGGACGAGCTGGGTAGGCTGGACCCGGCGGAGCTCCTTCGCCCGGCGTCACTCGATGACCGGTTGGAGTCGGGCGACACAGTCACTCCGCGCCCGGACTGGCACTTCGAGGCGGACGTGGCCGGGGAGGAGCTGCGTCGGCTCTTCGCCGTGCACTCGATGGAGGCGTTCGGATTCACCGCGGACGACGGGCTGATGGTGTCGGCGGCGGGGGCGCTTCTCCAGTACGCGGCCGAAGTGCAGCCCGCGGCCGTGGCCCACGTCCGGCCTCCTCGGATCCGCCGTCCCGGCACGGCCATGCTCCTGGACGAGATGACCCGTCGCAACCTCGAGCTCGTCGAGCCGCTCCGGTCCGGTCCGGGCGGAGGCACGCTCATCGATACGGTCGATCGCACCCGGACCGCCATGGGTGCCCGGGCCCTGCGGCGCTGGATCCTCCACCCGCTCCTGGATCCGGCCGCCATTTGGCGTCGGCTGGATGGGGTCGAGGCGTTCCACGCGGATCCCGCGCTGCGAGCGAGCGTGCGCGAGGTGTTGTCCAACGTGTCCGATCTGGAGCGCCTGGGGGGGAAGGTCAGCGCCGGACGTGCTACTCCGCGGGACCTGCTTGCGCTCAGCCGATCGCTGTCGGTCTTGCCCGAGCTCAAGGCGACGCTGGAAGCGGCCGAGCCGGAGGCCGCCAACGCGCTGGCCTCCGAGATGGATCCGCTGAGTGACGTCCGCGACCACCTGCACGCGGCCGTTGCCGAGGACGCTCCGGCGACCCTCCAAGAGGGTGGGGTGATCCGTCCCGGCTACGACGCCGAGTTGGACCGGCTCCGCGCCGATCGGGACGGAGCCGTGGCCTTCATCGCCGCGCTCCAGGCGCGCGAGCGGGAGCGCTCGGGGATCGGTTCGTTGAAGGTGGGCTTCAACCGCGTGTTCGGATACTACCTGGAGGTCACCAAGGCCAACCTCGACCGGGTGCCGGACGACTACGTGCGGAAGCAGACGCTGGCCAATGCCGAGCGGTTCTTCACTCCCGAGCTCAAGGAGTGGGAGGAACGGGTCTTCGGCGCCGACGAGCGCCTCAAGGCTCTGGAGAGCGAGCTGTTCGTCCGTCTGCGCTCCGAGTTGGTGGCCGAGGTCCCGCGACTCCAGTCGACCGCCGGGCACGTCGCCCGCGTCGACGTGTTGTCCGCGTTCGCCGAGCACGCGGCCCGGTCGGGATATGTGCGGCCGGAGCTCCACACCGGAGACGACCTGCGGATCGTGCAGGGCCGTCATCCCGTGGTCGAGACCGTTACCGGACGCGACGCCTTCATCGCCAACGACCTCGAGCTCCACGCCGACCGGCGGGTGATCATCCTCACAGGGCCCAACATGGCCGGGAAGAGCACAGTGCTCCGGCAGGTGGGGCTGATCCAGTTGTTGGCGCAGGTGGGTTCCTTCGTGCCTGCCGACCGGGCGCGCCTGCCCCTGACCGACCGCATCTTCACGCGCGTCGGCGCGAGCGACAATCTGGCGCGGGGGCAGTCCACCTTCATGGTCGAGATGACCGAGACGGCGGCCATCCTGCACGGCGCCACGGACCGCAGCTTGGTTTTGTTGGACGAGATCGGAAGGGGGACCGCCACGTTCGACGGCGTCTCGATCGCCTGGGCGGTCACCGAGGCCCTCCACGAGCGGGTCCGGGCCCGCACCATCTTCGCCACCCACTACCACGAGCTGACCCAACTGGGAGATCTGCTTCCCGCCGTGGCCAACATGAACGTGGCCGTCCGGGAGTCGGGACAGGAGATCGTGTTTCTCCGGCGGCTTGAGGGCGGCGGGACCGATCGCTCCTACGGCATACAGGTGGCCCGGCTGGCCGGCCTGCCGATCGAGGTCTTGGAGCGCGCACGGGAGATCCTGACCGAGCTCGAGGGCACGCACACGGCGGGCGGCGTCGGGCTCGGGAGGCGCGGCGAGCGTCGCCCGGCCTCCACGCCGCCCCTCGACCAGCTATCGTTGGGCCTGGGCCGCCACCCCGTCTTGGACGAGCTGGCGGAGATTGACCCCGAACGACTCACGCCGCTGGAGGCGCTCAACCTCCTGGCGCGCATGGTTGAGAGGATTCGCGAGTGAAGAGAGCCCTGTGGGGAGCGCTGTTCGTCGTCCCGCTGGCCGCGGCGGCCTGCGGCTCCGACGCGCCCATCGAGCCGCCGGAGCCGCTCTACGGTGAGGAGCCCGTCGAATACCCGCTTTCGATGTGGGACTCCGGCGTCGAGGGCCGCACCGTGCTCCGTGTCCACGTGACCGCACGCGGCGAGGTCGACTCTGTGGAGGTGGCCGAGTCCAGCGGGACTCCGGCCTTGGATTCCGCCGCAGTAGAAGGCGTCTCCGCCATGCGCTTCCGGCCGGCCCGCCAGGGCGACCGACGCATCGACGCCTGGGCGACCGTGCCCATTGAGTTCACCCAGCGCCCGCCCGCTCCCCTCCGCACCCCGTGAGTCCGATGAGGCACCCCGAACCGTACGACGACGTTCTCGAGCTGGTCGGCTCCACCCCCTTGGTCCGGCTCAACCGCGTCACCCACGGCATTCGCACCCCGGTTTACGGCAAGTGCGAGTTCATGAATCCCGGCGGCTCGGTAAAGGACCGCATCGGCATGGCCATGATCGTCGCCGCCGAGCGGGACGGCTCGCTCCAGGCCGGAGGCACCATTGTGGAGGGCACGAGCGGGAACACCGGCCTGGCGCTCGCCATGGCCGCGTCGATTCGCGGCTACCGGTGCATCTTCACGATGCCCGACAAGATGAGCCAGGAGAAGGTGAAGCTGCTCCGGGCGTTCGGAGCCGAAGTGGTCATCACGCCGACCGCCGTGCCGGCCGACCACCCCGACAACTACGTGATGAAGGCCCAGCAGATCGTCGACGAGACGCCCGGTGCCGTGCTGGCCAACCAGTTCTACAACCCGGCCAACCCCGAGGCCCACTACGCGACCACCGGCCCCGAGCTGTGGGAGCAAAGCGACGGTCGCATCACGCACTTCTTGGCGGGAGCGGGAACGGGCGGCACGATTTCCGGAACTGCGCGCTACCTGAAAGAGCGGAATCCGTCCGTGCAGGTGGTAGGGGTCGACCCGGTAGGCTCCATCGTGGGCCCCTACTTCCACACCGGCGAGAAACCGGAGGGGCATCCCTACAAGGTGGAGGGGCTCGGCAACGACAAGATTCCCGGCGCGCTCGATCTGGACGTCGTGGACGACTACCGCACCGTGACGGACGGGGACTCGTTTCGCATGGCGCGGCGGTTGGCCACGGAGGAAGGGTTGTTCGTGGGTGGATCGTCCGGCCTGATCGTACACGCCGCCTTGGACGTGGCCCGTGAGGCCGACGACCCGGAGGGCTTCGTGGTCGCGGTGCTTTGCGACTGGGGTGAGCGCTACCTGACCAAGCTCTACGACGACGAGTGGATGCTCGACAACGGGTTCATGGACCGGCCTTCCCGCACCGTGCACGATCTGCTGCTGGCCAAGGAGGGCGGCGACGCCCCCGGACTCCTGTCCGTGGACCGGAGCACGCCGGTGCGCATGGCCCTTTCCACGATCACGACCCACGGCGTGTCACAGTTGCCGGTCATCGTACAAGGCGACTGTCTCGGCGCGGTCAGCGAAGCGGACCTCATGGCCCGGGTCATCGAAGATCCGCTGTTGTTGGATCAGCCGGTGGAATCCGTGATGGGACCGCCGTTCCCCGTGGTGGACGCGTTCGCGGGTGTGGATGCCGTGAGTCGCTTACTGACTCGTGAGAACCCGGCGGTTCTGGTGAGGACGAACGGCGCCATCGGGGGCATTCTCACGCGGTACGACCTGGTCCGCGCCCTGACCGGAGCCGCCCGTTGACCAAGGTTGCTCCATGATCGGAGTCGCTCCATGACCGGAGTCGTTCGGTGAACGTGGTCGTGTTGCTCGGTGGAGACTCCGAGGAACGAGACGTTTCGCTGGCTTCGGGCGCGGAAGTGGCCCGCGCCCTTCGGGAGGCGGGACACGAGGTCGTAGCGGTCGATCCGGCACGCGGGGTGCTCTCACGGGAGACGGAGCGGCACATCCTGGAAACCGGTGTGCGCAGCCATGCGCCCGCACCCGAAACGCTCGCAGACGCCGGCACGGCACTGGCCAAGATTCCCCAAGTGAGCGAGGCGGATGTCCTGTTCCTGGCCCTACACGGCGGCGCCGGGGAGGACGGCACGCTCCAGGCCGTTCTTGACCTCAAGGGGCTGGCGTACACGGGCAGCGGCCGTGTGGGCTGCGCACTCGCGATGGACAAGGACCTGAGCAAGCGGCTGCTTCGCCAGGCGGGGATCGCGACGCCCGATTGGATCACCGGGCCGACACCGCCGGCCGTGGTCGTGGAGGAGCTGGGACTTCCGGTCATCGTCAAGCCCCTGGCCGGTGGCTCGACGGTGGGGCTCAGCCTGGTGCGCGAGGAATCCGCGCTCGACGCCGCTGCCGACCTGGCGCTCCAGTTCGGCCCGGTGATGTACGAAGCGTACGTGCCGGGACGAGAGCTGACGGTCGGCATCCTGGGAGGGGAGCCCCTGCCCGTGGGGGAGATCATTCCCGAACACGAGATTTTCGACTACGAGTGCAAGTACCAACCGGGCATGGCCCAGGAAATCTTTCCGGCCGATCTGCCCGATTCGGTGACTCGTCGTCTGCAGGCGGTGGCGCTGGAGGCTCACCGGGCGTTGCGTTTGGAGGGATACTCGCGGGTGGACTTCATGTTGGACGCCGGCGGGCAAGCCTGGTGCCTGGAGGCCAACGCCCTGCCGGGGATGACCTCGAACAGCCTGTTGCCCAAAGCTGCGCAGGCCGCCGGCATCCCGTTTTCCGAGCTCTGCGACCGAATCGCGCGTGCGGCTTCGGACCGTGGTTCCGGCACCTAGGGAAGGTCTGCACAAGTACGGAGGGGCGTAGCCACTTGCGCCTGCGAGAAAACCCGCGGGGCATGGAACCTGCCCACTCGGCCGGGGGTTCAACGACGTCCTGGCGATCCGCCGCCGGCTCAGCCTGAGGCTACAACCGCATCATGGCGTACCACACGTATCGAACACCGTTCGCTTTTCAGCTGACCCCTTGGGTCAAGCGACTGCTGATCGCGAACGGCGCCGTCTATGTGGTGATGCTGCTGGTGGGTTCGGGAGTCATCATCGACTGGTTCGGATTCTCGCCTTCGAAGCTCCTCACCCGTCCGTGGGGTGCCTTCACCTACATGTTCGTGCACATCGGTTTCCTGCACGTGTTCATGAACATGCTGGGCCTGTTCTTCTTCGGTCCGCCGTTGGAGGCCAAGTGGGGCTCACGGGAGTTCATTCGCTTCTACCTGCTCTGCGGACTGGGCGGTGTGCTCCTCAGCCTCTTTTTCGTCAACGCCACGATCGTCGGCGCCTCCGCGGCCGTGTTCGGGGTCATGCTGGCCTTTGCTTTGGCGTGGCCGGACGCGCCCATCTACCTGTGGGGCCTCCTGCCCGTGCCCGCGAAGTGGCTGGTGGGGATCATGGCCACGATCACGCTGGTCTACTCGATCGGTGGCGCTGGCGGCGGCGTCGCCCACATCGCCCACCTGGGCGGCTTGCTGACGGCGCTCTTCTACCTGAAGAGCGACTGGCGACCCAAGGCGGCCTTCAAGCGAGCGCAGAAATCCCGCGACTCGCGCCGGCTGGCCATCGTGCCCAGGGAAGACCGCAGGCAAAGCCACCAGACGCGCGGCACCAAGCAGAGTCGGCGCGAAGAAGAGGCGTTGCTGGACGCCGTCGACCGGGTGCTCGACAAGATCAGCGAAGAGGGCATGAGCGCCCTGACGGACGAAGAGCGGAACCTGCTGGACGAGGTGTCCCGCCGTCGTCGCTCAAACTGATTTTCGGGGTCCGACAACACCCGGAATCTGCTTGACCCCCAAGGGTATTCTCCCCTAGGTTGACCGCCCCTTTCCAAGGGGTTTTCCGCGTCGTCGGGACACGCTCGGGGCCGAAAGGCCATCCACCGGTACTCCGACGGCGCTCGGCATCCAGGTCCACTGTATCCCATCCGGAGGCGTGATGGCGTCCGCCAAAGAATACACCACGCAAAACATTCGCAACGTGGCCGTGCTGGGGCACGGCGGCTCGGGAAAAACCAGTCTCATCGATGCCATGTGCTTCGCCGCCGGAACCGCCCGCCGACGCGGAGACGTGAACGAAGGGCACGCGCTCACCCTTACAACCGAAGAGGAGGTGAGCCACGGAATCAGCCTGCAGGTGACGCCGGCGTACGCCGAGTGGATGGACACCAAGATCAACCTGTTGGATACCCCGGGATACATGGACTTCATGGGGGACGCGATTGCCGCAACCCAGGTGGCGGACGCGGCGGTCATCACCGTGAGCGCGACCTCCGGGGTCGAGGTCGGCACCGAGATGGTGTGGGAGTACTGCGAGGCCCGCGGAATCCCCCGCATCCTGTTCATCTCGATGATGGACAAGGAGAACGCGGATTTCCAGCGGGTCTATCAGGAGCTCAAGCAGTACCTGACTTCGAATGCACTGCCGGTGGAGATCCCGATCGGTTCCGGGGACGACTTCCGGGGCATCATCAACCTATTCAGCGAGCGGGCCCATCTGTACCAGTCGGGCACGCAATCCGGAGAGTACGAAGAGGCGGACGTCCCCGACGAGCTCAAGGCCGAGTTCGAAACGTGGGAGAATGAGCTGCAGGAGACCCTGGCCACCACGGACGAAGCGTTGCTCGAGCGCTATCTGGAAGGAGAGCGCATCTCTCGGCAAGAGGCCATCGAAGCCATGGCCCTGGCCGTGGCGCGGGGCGAGGTGGTGCCGGTGTTTTGCGGGTCCGCGCGGCTCTCCTACGGGGTCCGCGCGCTGCTCAAGAAGATCGTGGAGCTGTTCCCCCATCCCGGCGAGGCCGGATCGATTCCCACGGTCGACTCAGGCGGCCCCGAGATCACACCCTCGGACGACGGCCCTTTTGCCGCGCTGGTGTTCAAGACGACGTCGGAGCCCCACGTGGGCGAGCTTTCCTACTTCCGGGTCTTCAGTGGAACTGCCGTGAACGGCATGACGGCCACCAACCCCGGCCGCGACGCCACTGAAAAGCTGAACCACCTGTGCGTGCCCCTGGGTAAGGAGCGCCTGGAGGTGCCCCGCCTGCACGCGGGGGACATCGGCGTCGTGGCCAAGCTCAAGAACACGCACACCAACGACACGCTCACGAACGGCCGGACCCTCACGCTCCAGCCCATCGACTTTCCCCGCCCGGACATCTCCGTCGCGGTTCGCGGTGCCTCGCGGGCCGATGAAGACAAGTTGGGCGAGGTGCTGCACAGGCTGCAGGAAGAGGATCCCACGTTCCACGCCGACTTCAACCCGGAGCTGGGTCAGACCATCGCCCGCGGCCTGGGAGAGCTCCACCTGGACGTGCAGTTCGAGCGCATGAAGCGGAAGTTCGGGGTCAGCGTGGAGACCGAGCGTCCCAAGATCGCATACCGTGAGACGATCACGAGGCAGGCGGAGGGTCAGGGGCGGTTCAAGAAGCAGTCCGGCGGCAGGGGACAGTTCGGAGACTGTTGGGTTCGCCTCAAGCCGCTCCCTCGCGGCTCCGAGTATTCGTTCGTCGATTCGATCAAGGGCGGGGTGATTCCCGGCAAGTACCTGCCGTCGGTGAACCGCGGGATCCGGGAAGCTGCCGCCAAAGGCGTGCTGGCCGGATATCCGGTGGTCGACTTCGCGGCCGAGTGCTACGACGGGTCGTACCACTCCGTGGATTCGTCCGACATCGCCTTCAAGGTCGCCGGCTCGATGGCGTTCCAGAACGTGGCCGCCAAGGCCGGGCCGCAGATCCTGGAGCCCATCATCGAGGTGAAGGTGACGACGCCCGACGAGTACATGGGCGACATCATGGGCGACCTCAACCAACGGCGAGGCAAGGTGCTCGGCATGGATCCGAGCGGCGGCCGCACCGTGGTCATGGCCCGGGTTCCCGAGGCTGAGCTCTACAAATACGCCGCGTCGCTACGGTCCATCACGCAGGGCAGGGCACACCACGCGCGCGAGCTGGTGGGATATGAGGTGATGCCTCAGGCCGAGGCGGCCAAAGTCATCGCGGAGCGGAAGGCCGAAAAGGAGGCCTGATCCGGAAGGATCAATCGGGACACTAGTGTCCCAGGGTTTTCAGGCGCGCGCGGTCTTCCGCGATCCGGTCCGCCAGTTGCGTGGCCTGTAGAGCCACGGCTTCGGGGCCCGCGCCGCCGGCGGTTTTTCCGGCGTGAAGCGCAGCCTCCGGATTCAGCAGCGCCGCGGCCTCGGGCCCGAGCTCCGGATCCGCCCGAACCAGCGCAGCCAGTTCGACGCCCTCGGCGAGGGCGCGGCGAACCAGCGCCCCGACGTGCGCGTGAGCGCTACGAAAGGGCGTGCCCCGTAGGACGAGTTGGTTGGCCAGCTCTATGGCTTGGGCCAGGGGGTCTCCGGCCGCATCGGCCATGCGTCCGGTCTCCAGACGGGCACGCGACCACAGTCCGGTCATGGCATCCAACGCGAGCCGCACCGTGTCCAGCGAGTCGAACAGCGGCTCTTTGTCTTCCTGGAGATCGCGGTTGTAGGTGAGCGGCAGGCCCTTGAGCACCACCAGCAACGCCGTCAGGTTGCCGACCAACCGGCCGCACTTTCCGCGGGTCAGCTCGGCAACGTCCGCGTTTTTCTTCTGTGGCAGCATGGAGCTGCCGGTCGCGTCCGAGTCGTCCAGGGTCAGAAAGCCGAACTCGGCGGATGTCCAGAGCACCACTTCCTCTCCCATCCTGGAGAGATGGACCCCCAGCATAGCGAGCGCGTAGAGGGCGTCGGCCACGAAATCCCGGTCGCTGACCGCGTCCATCGAGTTGGTGAAGACGGTCGCAAAACCCAAGTCCGCGGCGACGCCGGCCGGATCCAACGGGAGGGAGCTTCCGGCAAGCGCGCCGGCGCCCAAGGGGCTCTCGCCTGCCCGGGTATGGGCGGCGCGCAGGCGGTCGATGTCGCGCGCGAGAGCCCAGGCGTGGGCCATGAGATGATGGGCGACAGGGACCGGCTGCGCACGCTGTAAGTGTGTATACCCTGGCAAGTAAGCATCCGGCACTTCAAGTGACTTCTGGAGGAGCGTCTCTTGGAGGATCAGGACGCGGTCGATGACGTCGGCGAGGGACCTGCGCGCGTAGAGCCTAAGCGCGGTGGCCACCTGGTCGTTCCGGCTCCGGCCCGTGTGAAGCTTCCCGCCCACCGGTCCGGCGAGCTGAGTCACCCTGCGCTCGATGGCCGTATGCACGTCCTCGTCCGACGGCTCGCAGACGAACGTGCCCGCCACGATCTCCGCCTCGACCCGGTCGAGCGAGCCGAAGAGCGCACACGCTTCCTGCGGCGTGACGAGTCCGGCGCGCTCCAGGCCCCGCACGTGGGCGCGGCTTCCGACCACGTCGTCCCTGGCCAGGCGCACGTCGAAGGACGCGCTCTCGGTAAACGCCAGGAGCGAATCCGAGGGTCCCTCCGGCATCCGCCCGTGCCAGAGCGGGCGGCTCATGCGCCCGTTCCGTTCCCCGGCGACTTCCCGGACTCGACGCCCTGCCGTTCCGCCCAGGTTTCCAGGGAGAGGCCCCACAGCCGCACGAAGCCCGCCGAGTCGGCGTGCCGGAAGGAATCCTCCGCGTCGTAGGTCGCGAGCTCGTAGTCGTACAGCGCGACGGGGCTCCGCCGGCCCGTGGCGAAGCAGCGTCCGGGCTCGAGGTGGAGGCGGACTTCCCCGGTCACGTGCCGCTGGGATGCGTCCACGAAGGCGTCGAGCGCCTCCCGGAGCGGTGAATGCCAGAGACCGTCGTAGGCCAGTTCGGCCCACCGGATCTCCACGCGGGCCTTCTCCCTGGCCAGGTCGCGCTCGAGCGTGATGGACTCCAGCTCCCGATGGGCCGCGATGAGCGCGAGCGCGCCCGGTGCCTCGTACACCTCTCGGCTCTTGATGCCCACGCGGCGGTTTTCGACCATGTCCAGTCGGCCCCATGCGTACGCGCCGACGACCTCGTTGAGGTGGGCGATGAGCTCGGCGAGCGGGAGCGTCCGACCGTCCACGGCCACCGGCGCGCCCGCCTCGAAGGCCAGAACCACGTCCCGTGGCTCGGTGGCCCGCTCGCGGGTCATTTCCCACACATCGTCCGGCGGCGTCGCCCAGGGATCCTCGAGCGCCCCGCACTCCACCGCTCTGCCCCAAAGGTTGTCGTCGACCGAATAGATGCGCGTCCGGGTCGCGTCTACCGGAACCCCGTGCTCGGCCGCGTAGGCGACGGCGTCCTCCCTGGTGAACCCCCAGGTACGCACCGGCGCCACGACGTCCAGGTCCGGAGCCAACGCTCGCACGGACACCTCGAAGCGGACCTGGTCGTTGCCCTTGCCCGTGCAGCCGTGCGCCACGGCGGAGGCGCCGTGTCGACGCGCCGCTTCGACGAGATGTTGGGCGATGACCGGCCGCGACAGCGCCGAGACCAGCGGGTAACGGCCCTCGTAGAGGGCGTTCGCCTTCAGCGCCGGGAGGCAATACTCCCGCGCGAACTCCTCTTTGAGGTCGAGGATCTCACAATGGGCGGCGCCCGCCGCAATGGCGCGCTCCCGAATCCGATCGAAGTCTGCGGTCTGGCCGACGTCCGCGGACACGCAGATGACCTCGTATCCCTCGGTTTCCATCAACCATCGCGTCGCGACGGACGTATCCAGCCCGCCGGAATAGGCGAGCACCACTCTGCGCTGCATCAGGCCTCCGCATGGCCCTCGGGTGACGTGATCCACGCGAGGAGGGCTCGGACGGCGTGTAGCCGGTTCTCGGCCTGCTTCCACACCCGACTCCGCGAGCCGTCGATGACTTCCGCCGCCACCTCTTCTCCCCGGTGGGCTGGCAGGCAGTGTAGGAAGACCGCATGGGGAGCCGCCAGAGAGAGAAGACGGTCATCGACGGTGAATCCCTCGAACGCCTTTCGGCGCTCCGCGGCTTCACCTTCTTGGCCCATCGAGGTCCACACGTCGGTGTACACCGCGTCGGCGCCGGCGACCGCCTCGGCCGGGTCCGGAGTCCACAGGACGCGGCCCCCCGCGGCGTGCACCCTCGTGCGCGTCCGCCGCGAGGGTCCGTAGCCGGGTGGACTGGCCACCCGCACCTCCACCCCCAACATCGCCGCGCCCACCGCCAGCGAATGGAAGACGTTGTTGGCGTCTCCCACGTAGGCGATCCTGCGCCCAGCCAACGCGCCCCACTCCTGCCGCAGGGTCAACAGATCGGCCACCGCCTGCAGCGGATGGGTCTGGTCGGACAGCAGGTTGACGACCGGCACACCCGCGGCGGCCTGCATGCGGAGGAGCGTTCCGTGGTCGTCGACACGCGCGGCGAGCGCCGCATGGTAGAGACCCAGGGTGCGCGCCACGTCCTCGACCGGCTCCCGGGCATCCAGGCCCACCTCTTCCGGCCGCACGGACACCGGATGCCCGCCGAGTTGAACGACGGCCACCTCGGTGGAGTGCCGGGTTCGGGCGGAGGGCTTCTCGAACAGGAGTGCGACTCCCCGGCCCTGGAGCGTCCGGGGGAGCGCAGGGGCTTCGGCCAGGTCCATGATCCGGACCAGCTCCTCCGCACTCAGGTCGTCGATGCCGAGGAAGTGCCGAATCGCCCCGCGACGCACGTCGAACGGGGGCGGGAAGAGCAGCGAGGTGGACGACTCGGTCCAGGGCGTCTGTTTCACGAGGAAGTCGCCGATCATGACCTGTAGAATGAATGAAAATGCAATGGAACGCGAAAAATATGCAATTCCGGTGTGCCGTCAACCGGTGACGTTCAACCCGCGGACCTCTTTTGCCCCGGATTCCATATAACAAGCGTCATCATGCGCGTTTGCGCTGAGCCTCCTCATGTTCGGGAGCCGAGCCGCTGAGCAGAAGCCGAATTCCGCCGCGAGGGCGGTCGCGCTTTATGCCGGGTCGAATGCTGATCCTGGCGCTGGGCGTGATCGGGTGCGTTGCTCCCACGGAAGCGCGCGCGCAGTGGGTGAGCGGACGCGTCGCCGATCAGGCGTCCGGCCGGGGACTGGATGGCGCGCTGGTGGTCGCCCTGGATTCGGCGGAGGTGCAGGTGCGGGCCGTGCTCACCGATGCCGAGGGACGTTTTCTGGCGCTTCTCCCGGCCCCGGGGCGCTATCGGCTCAGAGTCGACCGCATCGGATACCGAAGCACGTTCTCGGAGCCCGTACGCCTGGCCGGACAGGACACCGTCCACGTTCGGATGCCGGTTCCGGTGGAGCCGGTTCGACTGGCGGAGTTCCGGGTGCAGGCCGGGGAGCGGACCTGCGCGGTGGACGCACGCACAGGAGCCGTCACGGCCGGGGTTTGGGCCGAGGCCCGCAAGGCCCTCGAGAGCGCCGCCGTGGCGTCCGAGTTGGAGTTGACCTTCGACGCGATCACGTTCAGCCGACAGGTGGCGCTGGATTCCACTGCGCTGTACTGGGAGGATCGTGAGCTCGGCGCCACCGGAGGCAGCCTCGGGTTCGTGAGTCCCCCGGCCGAGGAGCTGGCGAGGCGTGGATACGTCCAGAAGGGCGAGGACGACGTGCGCGAGTACTACCTGCCGGACGCGCACGTGCTCCTATCCGACGCGTTTTTGCGTACCCACTGCTTCGATGTCCGCTGGAATGCCGCCGGAAACCGGATTGGGCTCTGGTTCGAGCCGGCCGGCGACGACGGTCCGCCCGACGTCGAGGGCACGCTCTGGTTGGATGCCCGCACGTCCGAGCTCCAGCACATGGAGGCGCGCTTCGTCCGCCTGGATGAGGACGTCGCACGAGACCAGCTCGGAGGCCGGGTGGATTTCGAGCGCCTCGACCGCGGCCCCTGGATCGTCCGGCGCTGGGTGATTCGCATGCCGGTGATTCGGGAGCGCTGGAGGCCGTTTTTCTTTGGCAAGAGCAAGACGCTCCTCGCGTTCGAGGAGGCCGGCGGTGAAGTCGTGGACGTGTTCCGGGGCAGCGGCGAGGTCGTCAGCTCGGGACGCACTGCGACATTGACCGGAGTGGTATCGGATTCGGTGAAGGGCGCCCCGCTTCCCGGGGCGGCGCTTTTCGTGGCCGGCCTCGACCGTCACGTGCGGACGGACTCGGCAGGTCGATTCCGCATCGACGGCCTCCCTCTCGGCCGCCACCTCCTGACGTTTTGGCATCCTTGGTTGGATACACTCGGTATCGATCCCGTGCTGGTGCCGGCGGTGGTGGAGGAAGGGGCCAATCGGATCGACGCGAGCGTGCCGCGCGCGGACCGGGTGGTAGAGCGCGTCTGCGGCGACGCCCGCTTGGCGGGCGTGCTCAACCTGCGCGCCTGGGATCAACGCACCAATGAGCCCCAGCCCGGCACCTGGGTGTCGCTCCTGCGGCAGAACGAGATGCCCCAGGAAGGGTTCACCAACGACGACGGGTTCATCACGTTTTGTCGCGTCCCGATGGACCAACCCGTCCGCGTCTACGCGGAAAACGAGGTGGGTTCGATCAGTGGCTACCTTCAGCCGAGTCCGTCGGGATTCACGTTCGTGGAGTTCGTGCTGGGAGAAGACAGCCAGTGGATCGGGACGCCCCCGGTAGCGGACCAACCTCCCGGCGGAGCCGATTGATCGGTCCCACCGGGCCATGTACGTTAGTACGCCCACCCGAACGAACCCCAAAGCTCTCAGCGGAGCCGTTCGCCCAGTCCGACCGGGTCCCTGAGGAGGTAGTTGTCGTGGCCGGCCACAACAAATGGTCGCAGATCAAGCGCAAGAAGGCCGTGAACGACGCCAAGCGCGGCAAGATGTTCACCAAGCTGATCCGTGAGATCACCGTTGCCGCACGGGAATCGGGCGGGAATCCGGAGTTCAACCCGAGGCTCCGTCTCGCCGTGGACCAGGCCCGCTCGGGCAACATGCCCCAAGAAAACATCGAGCGGGCCATCAAGCGCGGCACGGGAGAACTCGAAGGTGTGGCCTACGAGGAGGTGACGTACGAGGGCTACGGCCCGGGCGGCGTGGCGCTCTTCATCGAGACGCTGACCGACAACCAGAAGCGCACGGTGGCCGACGTCCGCCACCTACTCGACCGGAATGGAGGCAACCTGGGCACGTCCGGATCGGTGGCGTGGCAGTTCGAGCGCAAGGGCCAGATCTACGTCGACGCCGCGCGCTACACCGAGGACGCCGTGCTGGATGCCGCGTTGGAAAGCGGCGCGGAAGACGTGACCAGAGAGGGTGATGAGTTCGTCGTCAGCACCGAGGCGACCGCGTTCCACACGGTACAGGAGGGCATGAAGGGCGCCGGAATCGAGATGACCCAGGCCGAGCTGTCGATGGTGCCGAGCAACGAGGTGGAGGTGACCGGCAGGGACGCCGAAAAGCTACTCAAGCTGGTCGAGGCACTCGAGGACTCCGACGACGTCCAGAAGGTGTATTCCAACGGCAGCATCGACGACGCCGTGCTGGCGGAGGCGCTGTAAACGCGCCGGTGGTGGTGTTGGGTGTGGATCCCGGCACCGCGGTGACCGGATACGGAGTAGTGGCTCGGGCGTCGAGCGGCACCGTCTCGCTCGTGGAGTGCGGGGTGATCCGCACGTCTCCAAAGAGCGCGCTGCCCAGCAGGATTCGGGAGATCTTCGAGGGAGTCAGGGGGATCGTGGAACGTCACGAACCCCACGTGATGGCCGTCGAGAACGTGTTTCAGGGCAAGAACGTCCGGAGCGCCCTCACGCTCGGGCACGCCCGCGGCGCCATCCTGCTGGCGGCTTCACTCGAGGAGATCGACATTGCCGAGTACTCTCCACGGGAGATCAAGAAGGCCGTTGTGGGGCACGGGAACGCCACCAAAGATCAGGTCGGGTTCATGATTCAACGGCAGCTCCGCCTGCGCGCCGCCCCCAGCCCGGCGGACGCGGCCGACGGGGTGGCCACCGCGCTCTGCCATCTCACGGCGTACGGCCTGCCTTCGGGTGCCGTTTCTTGATCAGCCGAATCAAGGGAACGGTCGTGTCCCGCGACGGCGGGCTCGTCGAGATCGAGACGGCCGCGGGTGTGGTGTACGAGATCGAGGTCCCGACCACGGTGTTTCGGCGGGTGCCGCTCCCCGGCCAGTCGGCGGAGCTGCGCACGCTCCACGTGGTCCGAGAGGACTCCGCCGCCCTCTACGGGTTCGTGGAGGCACATGAGAGGGAGCTGTTCCGCCGCTTGTTGGGGGCGTCGGGGGTGGGTCCCAAGGTTGCGCTGGCCATGATGTCGACCCTGACCCCGCCGCGGTTGGCGCGCGCGTTGGTCGAGAAGGACCTGGCCGCGCTCACGCAGGTGCCGGGCGTGGGCAAGAAGACGGCCGAGAAGATCTCGGTGGAGCTGGCGGACCGGGTCAACGACCTGGCCGCCGCGGCTCCGGGTTCCGAGGGAGGAACCCTGCTGCAGGGCGCGGTGCAGGCCCTCGTGGCGTTGGGCTATTCCTACGCGGATGCCGACATCGCCATACGTTCCGCCGTCGAGCAGGGTGAGGCCGCCGACACTGAAGAGCTCGTCAGGCGCGCGCTCGCGCTCCAGAGCTGACGTGGACACCGTATCCGTGAGCCGATGACCAACCGGATCGAGATCACTACGCCGGACGAGCTGCCGGAAGACACCTCGCCGGAGCTTTCGCTCCGTCCGGTCCGGCTGCGGGAGTTCATCGGACAGGCCAAGGTGAAGGAGTCCCTGTCCATCGCCATCGAGGCCGCGCGCAACCGCAACGAGCCGCTGGACCATCTCCTGTTCCACGGTCCGCCGGGGCTGGGCAAGACCACGCTGGCCGCGCTGCTGGCCCGGGAGATGTCGGTCAACATCAGCGTTACGTCGGGGCCCATTCTGGAAAAGCCCGCCGACTTGGTGGGCATCCTCACGAACCAACGCGCCGGAGACGTGTTGTTCATCGACGAGATCCATCGGCTCCGGCCCATCATCGAAGAGTTCCTGTACCCCGCCATGGAAGACTACCAGGTGGAGATCCGCCTCTCCGAGGGTGCGCGGGCACAGACAATGACCATGAAGATCGAGCCGTTCACGCTGGTGGGCGCCACGACGCGGTTCGGCTTGCTCACCGCGCCGATGCGGGCCCGCTTCGGGATCGTGCAGCGCCTGAACTTCTACCCGCCGGAGGAGCTGGCCGAGATCGTCATTCGCAGCGCCGACATCCTGGAGCTTCCGATCACGGAGGACGGGGCCGCGGAGATCGCCCGCCGAGCCCGTGGTACGCCGCGCGTGGCCAACCGCCTGCTCAGAAGGGTGCGCGACTACGCCGAAGTACGGGCGGACGGAACCATCTCCCTCGACGTGGCCCGGGCGGCGCTGGCCATGCTCGACGTGGACGAATACGGCCTGGACGAGATGGACGGCCGCGTGCTTCGGACCATCATCGAGAAGTTCTCGGGCGGGCCCGTGGGTCTGGGCTCTCTGGCCGTAGCCCTGGGTGAGGACGCCACGACGTTGGAAGAGGTCTACGAGCCGTTTCTCATCCAGAACGGGTTCCTGCAGCGCACGTCGCAGGGACGGATGGCCACCCGCCGCGCCTACACCCGGTTCGGGTACACTCCGCCCGCCCACTTGGACGCCAACCGCGCGAACCAGTCGTCTCTGTTCGAGTGATGGGGGTGGCTTCCACCTTCGACTATCACCTTCCGGACGGTCGCATCGCACAGTACCCGGCCGACCGGCGCGACGACGCCCGAACCCTGATCGTGCCCCGTGAAGGCCATCCGCCCTTCCGCGGCATCCGCTTCGGCCGGATCGGCGAGCTGTTCGAGGCCGGCGACCTCCTGGTGCTCAACGAAACCCGTGTTCTGCCCGCGCGTCTGATCGGCCGTAAACCCTCCGGCGCGGCCGGCGAAGTGCTACTCCTGCGGCCGACCGGATCGGCTCCGGACGTCTGGGAGGCGCTCGTGCGGCCGGGAAGCAAGCTCAAGCCGGGACGAACGCTGGTCGTCGCGGATGACCTCTCGATCGACATCGAGGCGTCGCTTCCGTCCGGAGGTCGCACGGTCCGGCTCAGATCCTCGATCGGGACGACGGAGGCCATCGAGAAACACGGGCGCGTTCCGCTGCCTCCGTACGTGACGCGCGAGCCGGAGCCGCTGGATCGAGACCGGTATCAAACCGTCTACGCCCAGGTCCCCGGATCGGTCGCGGCACCCACCGCCGGCCTCCATTTCACGCCCGGGCTGCTGGGCGCTCTCGAGGCTCGCGGCGTGACCCTGACGCGACTCACGCTGCACGTCGGCGTGGGCACGTTCCGGCCGGTCGAAGTCGAGGACCCGAGTCGCCACGTCATGCACGAGGAGTGGTTCGAGGTGTCTCCGGCCACGGCACGCGCGGTGGACGCGACCAGGTCGTCCGGCGGGAAGGTGTGGGCGGTGGGGACCACGGTAGCCAGGGCCCTGGAGGCCGCTGCCGTCCCGAGCGGACGGGTCGAGCCAGCCGCGGGAATGACCGATCTCTTCATCCGTCCGCCATACGAGTTTCGCGCAGTGGACGCGCTGATCACCAACTTTCACCTGCCTCGGTCCACCCTCCTGATGCTCGTCGCGGCGTTCGCCGGCACCGAAACGGTGCTCTCCGCCTACGATTGGGCCGTGCGTGACGGCTACCGGTTTTACTCCTACGGTGACGCCATGGTGCTCCTGTGAGCGCTGACGGACGGGCGTTCGCCTTCGAGGTCCACGGCCGGCATGGGGCCGCACGGGCTGGGAGTTTCCACACTCCGCGGGGTGAGGTGCATACGCCGTCTTTCATGCCGGTCGGCACGCTGGGCACTGTGAAGGGAGTGTCCCCGGACGAGCTGCGCGAGCTCGGCGCGGAGGTGCTGCTGGCCAACACCTATCATCTCTACCTGAGGCCCGGACACGAGCTTGTCCGACAAATGGGCGGGCTCCACCACTTCATGCGGTGGCAAGGTCCGTTGTTGACCGATTCGGGCGGGTTCCAGGTGTTTTCACTGGCCTCGATCAACCGGGTGACCGACGAGGGCGTGGAGTTCCAGAGCCACGTGGACGGGTCCCGCCACCACTTCACGGCGGAGCTGGTGATCGACATTCAACGGACCTTGGGTGCGGACATCGTCATGGCCTTCGACGAGTGCCCACGCGGCGGCGCGAGCAGGGCGGAGACCACAGCGGCAAACCACCGCACCGCACGGTGGCTGGAGCGGTCGGCGCGGCGCTTCGCCGAGACGGAGGGCCCGAACCGGCAGACGCTCTTTCCGATCGTCCAGGGCAACGTGTACGCCGACCTCCGTAGGGCATCGGCGCGGGACGTGCTTTCGCTCGGAGAGTGGGACGGCATCGGCATCGGCGGACTCAGCGTGGGCGAGGAGAAGCCGGCCATGCTGGAGACGCTCGAGCTGTTGCACGACGTCTTGCCCTCGGATCGGCCTCGCTACCTCATGGGGGTGGGATACCCCGACGACCTTCTGGAAGCGGTGACGCGAGGCTGCGATCTTTTCGACTGCGTGGCGCCGACCCGAAACGCGCGCCACGGTACGGCTTGGACCCTGGCCGACGGCCAGATCAACATCAAGGCGGCACGGTACCGCGAAGATCCCAGGCCACTGGACGAGGGGTGCGACTGCTCCGCTTGCCGGAGCTACGACCGGGCCTACCTCCGCCATCTCATGGCCTGTGGCGAGTCGTTGGGCAAACGCCTTGTCTCGATCCACAACCTTCGCTTCCTTGTGCGGCTGGCCGCGGAGGCTCGGCGTCGGATCCTGGATGGAAGCTTCGGGGTCTGGTCAGACGACTGGCTGGGCCGGTACCGCGCCTCCCGCGCGGGCGCCGGCAGTCAAGGAGAACCGTAGACGGTGACGATCATACATGGGGTATTGGCCGCTGCAGTGGCGGTCGAGCGAGAAGGTGCCAACGGACAGATCATCTTCTTCGTGCAGATGCTCGCGATCTTCATGATCCTCTACTGGGTCATGATTCGTCCCGGACAGCGCGAACAGCGTCGGCTGCGCGAGCGCATCGCGGCGATCAAGAAGGGCGACGAGGTCGTGACCGCCGGAGGGATCGTGGGCACCATCGTCCACGTGGACGAGGACAAGGTCACGATTCGCTCCGACGAGTCCCGCTTCAAGCTGGAGCGGGGACGCATTGCCCACGTGGTCACGGCCACGGAGGACTGACCGGGGCTGCAAGCATGGCTATCCGCGAGATTCGACTGCTGGGCGACGAGGTGCTGCGCCGGCGCGCCGACGAGGTCGAGGCGTACGACGACGAGCTGCGTGATCTGGTGGGAGACCTGTGGGAGACCATGTACCACGCCGAAGGGGTGGGGCTGGCGGCCCCGCAGGTGGGCATCTCCCGGCGGATTCTGGTCGTGGACGTGCGGGACGACGGAGACCCGCGCAGGGTGGCGCTGGTGAATCCCGTGATCGTCGAGACCAGCGCCCGTACCGAGAAGGGTCCGGAGGGATGTCTCTCCATCCCCGGCCTCGAGGACGTGGTCGAGCGCGCAGTGAAGATTCAGGTGGACGGCATGGACCCCAACGGGGAGCCGCTCTCGTTCGAGGCCACGGGACTCTTCGCACGAGCGCTGCAGCACGAGATCGACCATCTGGACGGCATCCTGTTCCTGGATCGCGTCAGCGCCATCAAGCGGAGGATGCTCATGGCCAAGTGGCGTAAGCAGCGCGCCGAAGAGTGAAGGTCCTGTTCTGGGGCACTGCGGAGTTCGCGTTGCCCGCGTTGATTGCCCTGGAGAGCGAAGGCCACGCGGTGGTGGGCGTGGTGACCCAGCCGGACCGGCCGGCCGGCCGGGGCCGCAAGACCAAAGCCTCGCCGGTGAAGGATCTCGCGGAAGACGAGGGCTATGTCGTACTTCAGCCCGAACGCCCGTGGGGCGAGGATTTTCTCGCGAAGATCACAGCGCTGGATCCGGACATCTCCGTGGTGGCGGCGTATGGCCACATCCTGAAGGAGGAGGTGCTGAAGATTCCGGAACACGGCTCCATCAACATCCACGCGTCCTACCTGCCGGAGCTGCGGGGCGCCGCGCCCGTGAGCTGGGCCATCATCCGCGGATACGACGTTACGGGCGTCAGCATCATCCGCATGGTGAAAGAGATGGACGCCGGCCCGGTGCTGTTCCAGGCCCACGAGCCGATCTATCCGCGCGACTCGGCCGCCACGCTCACCGCGCGTCTTTCGGAGATCGGCGCCGAGCTGCTCATCGAAGTGTTGGCCCTCCTCGAGGCCGGTGATGTCCAGGAGACCGAACAGGACCATGAAAGGGCCACCTTCGCTCCCAAGGTCGACCGGGGGCTGGCGCGCGTGCGCTGGGACCGGACCGCGGAGGAGGTGTCCAACCTGATCCGCGGTATGGATGCGGCGCCCGGTGCCTGGTCGCTTCTGGACGGTGAGCCGGTCAAGCTCTTCCGCCCGGAGCTCGCCGGCTCTGCCGCGGCCCACGAACCCGATGCGGAGCCCGGCACCGTGCTGGTGGCAGATCCCGCTGAGGGGCTTTGGGTGGCGTGCGGCCGGGGCCGCGTCAACGTCACGGAGGTTCAGCCGCCGGGAAGGCGGCGCATGCCGGCCGCCGACTGGCTGCGCGGCCGCGCCGTCACGGTCGGCCAGCGCTTCGAGTGACCGGCGGGCGACCGCCAAACGGGCCAATCCCGTGCCTCCACGTGCTCACCGACGACGAGGTGCTGGCGCGGCCCGACTTCGTGGACGTGGCGGCGGAGTTGGCGAGGGTGGATCCGCGAGCATGGGCGCTGCACGTGCGGGGACCGCTCGCCACCGGCCGCGCGCTCCATGACCGCATCCGGGCGTTGGTCGATACCGGAGCTTTCCCGGAGCTGGTGGTGAACGACCGTCTGGATGTGGCGCTGGCGCTGGGTGTCTCGCGCGTTCACCTCGGTCAGCGCTCGGTATCCGTGGCCACGGCCCGGACGCTGCTGCCCGACGGTTCCCGCATCGGAGTCTCCGTGCACAGCCGGGAGGAGGCGAGCGCGAAGCACGCCCGGAACGCGGACTACCTGATGGTCGGCCATGTATTCCCCACCGCGTCGCACCGTGCGGCCGAGCCCGTCGGCACGGGCCTCGTGAGGGCGTTGGCCGCTCGCGAGGTCCCCGTGGTGGGTGTGGGAGGGATCTCCCCGGACCGGGTCGGCGTACTGCTGGAGGCCGGCGCGCACGGGGTGGCCGTACTCACCGGCGTCTGGGCGGCCGCCGACCCTACGGCGGCCCTGGAAGACTACCTACGCCGGATCACGGACTTCGTATGAGCCAAGAGCATTCCGACACCCGTCCCACGATCGCCGTGCAGGTCAACGGTCGAGCCCTGGACGTGCCCTCGGGGCTGACGGTGGCGGGGTTCCTCCGGTTTTTGGAGCTGGATTCCAGGATGATCGTGGTCGAGCAGAACCGGGTCATCCTCAAACGCGGGGACCACGATAGGCAAACCGTGCGTGAAGGCGACCGGTACGAGCTGGTCCAGTTCGTGGGTGGGGGCTGACATGGAGGCTTCGCCTGCCACGCTGGCCGACACGCCGCTCATCGTCGGCGGCCGAACGCTTCGGTCACGCCTGATCGTGGGGACCGGGAAGTACCCGGATCCCGAGACCATGGTCGCCGCTCTCAGAGCGAGCGGAACCGAGATGGTGACCGTCGCCGTGCGCAGGGTGGACCTGGACCGATCGAATAGCGAAGGCATCCTCCACCACCTGAACCCGGAGGAGTTTCTCCTACTTCCCAACACGGCCGGGTGCTACACGGAAGACGACGCCAAACGCTACGCGCGGCTGGGGCGGGCGGCCGGCTTCAGCGATTTCGTGAAGCTGGAGGTGATCGGCGACGAGACCACGCTGCTGCCCGACGTGGAGGCCACGATCTCTGCCGCCCGCGAGCTTGCGGCGGACGGGTTTCGCGTCATGGCCTACACCAACGACGACCTGATCAGCGCACTCAAGCTGGAGGATGCCGGCTGTGTGGCGGTGATGCCGTTGGCCAGTCCCATCGGCAGCGGGCTCGGGGTCGTGAATCCCTACTTTATCCGCGAGATCAAGCGGCGCCTATCCGTACCCGTGATCGTCGACGCGGGAGTGGGCACCGCCTCCGACGCGTGTATCACGATGGAGCAGGGGGTCGACGGTGTGCTGATGAACACTGCGATTGCCCATGCGCGGGACCCGGCTCGTATGGCCGCCGCCATGCGAGACGCGGTTTCGGCGGGGAGGGCGGCCTATCTCGCGGGCCGCATGCCCGCCCGCGAGATCGCCGTTCCGTCATCGCCGCTCCGGGGGATGCTGGACTGACGGGAGCGTCGTCGGAGCGACGGGCCGCCCTCCGCGCTCTGGCGTCCGTGCGGCGAGGTCGGCGTCTCGACCGAGCCGTGATCGAGGCCGCGCGCTCGGCTCCCGGCCGCGCGTCGGTGGCGCGGATGGTCCGGGGCGTCTCCAGGTACCGCGGCCGCATCGACTACCTCCTGGAGCGGCACGTGCGGAGAGGCTTGGCCCGTGTGAAGCCTCGCCTTCTGGACATCCTCAGGCTCGGCGCGCAGGAGATCCTGCACGAGCCGGAGACGCCGGCCTACGCAGCGCTCTCACAGGCGGTGGAGGCAGCCAAGGACGCGGCCGGCTCGTCTCCCGCCCGATTCGTCAACGCCGTGCTCAGAAAGATCCAGGCCGAGGGACTGGACACCGGGCTCTTTCCCGACCCCGAGGACGACCCGGTGGGCTACCTGACCCATTGGGGATCGCACCCCCGCTGGCTGGTGACGCGCTGGGTCGAGCGGTGGGGCGCGGAAGAGGCCGCGCG
>CBDCVX010000023.1:0-47066 GCA_965223195.1 Longimicrobiales bacterium | reverse complement strand
GCGGATCACGAGCGAGACTGACAGCTCGCCTGCGTCCGAGCGGGTGGGCGGACCCTGGAACGGCTCGACTAGCAGCGACTCGATAGACGTACCTACAGTGGCGTCCGGAAAAAAATCGAATGCGTAGCCCTGCCGTGCCCACGCGAAAAACGCGTCCCAGCCGGTCGCGCCGTCCCAGCCGGTCTTGGTGCCGTACGGACCCGCATAGTCAGAGCTACGTATATACTCGACCACACCCCGGAGTATGGGGCGCTCGCCGGTCACCCACGCGTCCGACTCGCCGCTTCGCGTCTCCGCAGTCACCGAGCCCGGCGCAGGGTCGACGTGCGCGATCGCACCAGCGAGAGGGTCGCCGAACTCCAGGGTGTTCGGGTGCGCCGCACCCGCGGGATCGCCCCACTCAATCTTGGGAATATGCTGTGAGCCCATAGTGACTATGCCTCGGGGACGACAATCACGCGTCGCCCGGCCAGATTGGAGAGCGCCGCACCAAACGCATCAGCCTGGCGCGGATCCGACATATCGAGGAGTCCGCCCTCGACTACGACCACCGCCTCACGGTCCGCGGTCCCGAATGTAGCCTGGCCGATCCCGCCGGCCTGTGCAGCGGCTCCGGCACCAGCACCACCAGCAGCTCCGGCCCCACCCCCGATCGCGCCGGCCAGCGCGAAAAATGCGGCCGATGCAGCCGCAAATTTCGCGGCCGACGCGAACGCACCGGGATGACCCAGGAAGCCCTCACCGAGAGCTGCCAACGCCTTGCCCGCGTAGAACTTACCGGCCGTGAGCGCGAGGTTACGGAACATCTCCTGGAACGCGTCGCCGAAGGCGCGGGCGGAGAGCTGACCGCCCTCGCCGATCAGCACGAATGCCTCGCCCCATACCTCGGCCAGCGTGCCACCGACAGCCTCCAGTGCACCGGTCGCCGAGACCAGCTCGCCGATACCCGAGCGCGCGTCGAATATGTGCGCGAGCATAGTGCCCCAGCTCGTAAGTACCGCCTCCGGTACCTGTAGGCTCGCAGTGACTGGAGTGAGGTCTATCTGGGGAGCCTCGCGCAGCACGTCCTCTACACGCGAGGCGAACTCCTCGCCGGCCAGTACATCGCCACTGGCCTGCTGCTCGCGCCGCGCCTCGCGGAATCTCTGCTGTCGCTCCCGCAGCTCGTCCGCCAGCGCGGACGTACGGTCGCCGAGTACGGCCGTGACGTCGGTATCGGCCGTGAGCGCGCCGAATAGTGCGGCCAGCTGCCGCAGCTCGGTGGCCAGTGCGACGGACTCCCGGGACGTCGACTCACGGACCGCACCCATGGCGGCCGACACGGCGAGCATGCGACTGGCCAGCTCCTCGGCCGAGTCGGCCGTGAGATCGCCCGCCGTGCCCAGCTCGACACTCAGCTCACGGAGCGACTGTACGTACGTCTCCGTGCCCTCGGCGGCGGTACTGGCATTGTCGCGGGCGCGCTCGGCCGCACGACGGTAGCGGGCCGCTAGTACGCGCTCGGCGGCTGTAGCGGCGTCGCCCGCGGCGGTGATCGTGTCGGCCGCCGACTCCAGCCGCCCGGCCAGCTCCACGGCCGACGATGTCGCGGCTCCACCCGACCGCTCGATCCCCCGAGCGAGACCTGAGAGGGCTGTGCCTACGGCCTGCGCCCGGTCGGCCGAGACCGTGCCCGTAGCGTCGATCTCGCCGGCGAGAGTCTCGAGACTCGACGCCAGCCCGGTAGCGTCCCGGGCAGCGTCCGCGGCGGCACCTGTGGCCGCCGCCAGCCCATCGGCCGACCTCCGGAGCGCCGAGTCGGTGACCGCCAACCCGTCGACCATCTCACGGAGGGCGGCGCTCACCGCTGCCGCCTGGTCGGTGGTCAGCTCGCCGGCCTCTCGGATCCCACCGGACAGCTCGTCCAGTCCAATGAGGACATCAGCGACCCGGTCTCCGACCTCGGTACGGTCGACGGCCGCCACCAGCTCATCCAGGTCCCGGATGACGGCTGCCGTGCCCTCGGCCGACAGCGAGCCCGCAGCCTCGATATCGGCCGCTACCACACTGAGCCGATCGGCCAGCTCGACGCCGACCGCCGGCACATCATCGGCCTGCGACCGGAGCCCGGACACGAGCGTGTCCAGTGCCTCCGCCACGGCCTCGGCCTCGGCCTCGGCCACCCTGCCCTCAGCCGCCAGCTCGCGGGCGAGACCTCGCAGCGCCTCCGTACGCTCACGCCGTGCAGCCGCCAGCTCGGCGGCCGACGTCGAGCCACGTAGCCGACGCTGGCGCTCGCGCTCGGCCGCCTCCTGTTGCAGTCGGATCTGGCGGATCCGGGCCTCGGTCGCCTCATCGATCGCGCCGGCCCGCTCCTCACCACCCTCGCCGATCGCGGTCAGTGCATCCTCAGCCACCTGCCGGGCCACGGACCACCGCCGCTCCGCGGCCGATAGTGCCTGATCCTGCGCGGCCTGAAAGTCGCGGGCCCACCGCGTGAAATCCGAGCCCGGACCGCCGAACCCCAGGAACGCCTTGACCGGATCGGGCAGTCGGTCTATAAGCGCCATGATACTATCGAGTGCGTCGGCCACAGTACCGACCATGTCCGCGAAATTCTTGCGGACCTCGGCTATCCATAGTCGCGTGCGCTCTATCGCGAGCGCAGCGACGACACCGTAAAACCGGATCACGCCGATGAGCAGCTCGAACCCCTTGACTATTCCGACCACAACCTTGCCGGTGTCGAGTAGTACCTCGGAGTTGCGCTCCAGTACACCGATCAGATCGGAGAATACCGGCAACAATGACACCGCAATACGTTCACGTAGATTCTGGAATCGCGCCGATATACGCCGCACACGATTTTGCGTCGAGTCGAATCTACGGTCGACATCGCCCACCGCAACGCCCGCCTGCTGATACGCCAAAGTCAGGGTGGCCACTGCTTTTTCTTGTACAGTCAGGGCACGCACTGACTCTTTGCCGGACTCGGTCAATGCCTGCTGGAGGACATCGTCCTCGCGCAGCACAATACCCAGGAGCTTAAGTTGTTCGCGCTCACCCACCAGTGCCTTATTTAGAGCGTCGGCCACACGCGCCGCGCCGCCCTCGACATCGGAGAATGACGCTATATCGCCCGCCAGCCGAAATATCTCCTTGCTTGTTTCGGCCGCAGCCTCCCGCTGAAAGCCGAGAAACTGGAGTACCTGTGCCGACGTCGCGAGCATACTTTGCGCCTCGCGATTGACCACACCAATTTGCACGCCATATGTGCGCGCAAATTGCTCCATCTCCTCAGTCATACTGCCCATCAGAGTGGAGAACCTAGACTGCGTCTCCTCGGCCTCGACGCCAATATCAAAGAGCTGTCTGGCTATGACTGCCAGGCCAGTCGATGCGACGACATTGCGTAAACTGAATAGACCCTTGAGCTTCTTCCCGATCGCATCAAAGATCTTACCAGTCCGGTCGCGCGCGTCAATAATGAACGTCAACAGGCGTCTACGAGGCATCTATACCACCTCCGCAGCAGAGCCGAATGCGAGCCGAATCTCCTCCGCGAGTGCGGTCTTGGCGCCTTTCGCGCCGAACGCACTCGCTATAGCTATGGACGTGCCGAGCGCAGTATTCACGCGATCGATAGACCATAGAGACTGTGTCTCGTGACAGAGCGACCAGAAGAGCGACCACGGGACTATGTGGTCGCTGGTGGGGTGAGCCAGCGAGAAAAATGCGCCGCCGCCGTACGCGGCCAGGAACCACGCGACGGCCTGCCAATAGTCGTCCTCGGTCAGCTCGTCACCGGATTCGTCGCGTTGCTCTGCCGCGCGCTGTCCAGTGGCGGTGAGCCGCTCGAATCGCTTGATCCGCTCGGCGTGAGTGCGCTGCTCTGGCGATAGTGTCCGGCGATGAGGCCGGCCAAAAAAAAACCCTGCACGATCTCCTCGACTATCGCGCCAGGTAGCGCGAGGGTCCGGCGTACGGGCAACCCACAGGCCCCGAGAAACTCCGCCACGACCTCGTGTCGGAGTCTCGCGCGCTCGCGCATCTCGTCTGGAGCGAGTGGGACGTCAGGGTCCGGCTGCAGCGCCGCAAACTGTAACCGGAACCGATTCCACTGCACTATAGATAGTGGCCTGCCTTTGACGCGTTTCGGCGGCAGTGCACGTTGTATGTGTCTGCCGACCAACGGGATCCAGCCCACCCGCCGAGGATACGCGACAACAGGAACCCCGCCCTCGATTTCTCGAAGGCGGGACCCTACGTCGACAGTATTGATAGTCACGGATCAATCGAAAGTGAACGTGAAGTTGTCTTTCGCGCCCGGGACCGACGATGCTAGGCTCAGCGGGATAGTCCAGATCGCGAGCTGACCCTCCTCGCCCACCGTAGGCGCAGCCGCGAGCTGTGCATTGGCTGCGTCCAGCGTGATACGATTGTACGTGATCCCGTCGCCACCCACACCCCACCGCACCTGGACCGCGAATTGCGTCGACAGATCCGCGAGTATATACGGATCGATCCTGTCAGCCTCGTGATACGGCGGCGTGACCGACAAACTGTGCGCCTCGATCTCCAGCTCCAGTGTCGGCGCAAATATGCCGTCCACGAATCCGATCAGCCCGTCCGGCGAGCCCAGGTCGTTGCGGCTCGTGATCTCCAGATTTTGCGAAAATCGCACCGCCCGAAGCGCGACATTCGACGTTGGACCAACCACCAGGTTACCGACAGTCACGGTCGCCCCGAGCGCTGCCGGCGGCTGCTGCGCCACATAGACGATATCCGGCGCGTCAGGCACCGCGTCGTCGACAATGACACCGTCGAAAAACCCACTGAGCGCTGCGGTAGCGATACCGACCGCGGGCCCCGACAGCTCGAAGCCCATGGTCCCGAGCACGCCCTTGGTCCGCCAGATCTCCTGGATCGTGTACGCATGTATAGCCGCGCTAATCGGATCGCCGGGCGTATATATCGCCTTTTCGAGCCCGACCGTGGCGTCGAGCGTCAGCTCCATCCCGCACGCCTGAGCCAGCACGTCGAAGTCCGGAGGCAATACGCTGGCCGAATATGGCGCCCCGGCCCCACGTAGCTCGACCTGCGCGTCCATGGTGACGCTCTTGCCTGCCTTGGGCACAAGCGGACTCGGGCCTCCGGTCGCGGGATCGCGCGAGCGCTCACCACTATAGAAGTACTCGATAGACCCGACTGCAGGCTCGGCCAGCCTGATACCGTCTGTGGCGAGTGACGGCGCACCACCGGCGCCGTACGACACCTCCTGCACGCCAGTCATGCCGTAGATTTTGACCTTTTTCGGATTGTTCATCCGTCACCTCCCTTCTTCTTTGCCGCGGCCTCCTTGGCGGCTGCCGCGGCCTCCTTGGCGGCTGCGGCCTGACGCTTGGCCAGCTCCGCCGCACCGTCGGGCATCGCGCACCCGAGCTGCTCCGCACAATACCGCTCGATCGCCTTGCCCCCCTCGGCCGCCACGGCCCGGGGGATAACTATCTCTACTGTCTTGCCCGACTTGTCGGGCGCCACTACACGCATATTACCCCCCGGTGAAGGTGTCCCTGACTGCGAGATCGACAAATACGCCGGCCCCCAGCCTGACGTCATCTACGCCATCTATCGGCATATCCAGCGGCACAGTGACGAGCCGCACTGGATTTATCATCTGCACCCCATGTCGATGTAACATACTCGGCTTTGTGCCCACGAACGCGCGTAGTATACTCGCGCGAATCGCCCGACAGCAGTACAGCGCTTGCCGGACCACCTGGTTGCCAGTGCCCGGTGGCGCGGCGGCGGCGTAGCCGATCGCGATACGCAGCTCCTCGGCCTGCGCGCCACGTGGCACATTCGGCTCGACCTCGGGTGGGCTATCAGGGCTGACTATCAGGGCCGGCGAGTCCACAAGCACCCTCGTGCCGACATCGTCGTCCTCGGTGGACGTATACACGTGACGGACGTCCGGCACGGCTCGCCATTCATAGTCCGTCGTCAGGCGCGCTTGCATGACGTTGACGCCGAAATTTGGATCCTCCAGTATCGCCGCAATCATCGCCACTGTCTCGACAGTCATACCACGGACTCGACCCGCCTGGCGAGCAGCCGCAACCACACCCGCTCGACAGACGCCGGGAACGCGTCTGGTATGATTTTGCGCTGCGGCATAATCAGTGTGCCAGACTGGTCATAGACACCAAACTGATGGTAGATCGCATACGGTACCGAGGTCCCACGCTCATAGCGCAGTCTCTCGATCGACCGGATAGCCTCCGGACCGCGACCCTTGGTCAGCGGGCCCCATAGTCGATTGGTGTCGCGCAGGATTCCGCCGCGACCGTGCCCAGGCCGCTGACGCGCCCGCAACGTCGAGTCCTGCAGGGGCCGCCATGGCGTCGTGAGCATGGCCCCCTGAGTCGCAAATTGTCGGCGGAATAGACTCGACACATGCTTGTCGATCTGGCGCCAGTACGGACGCAGATCGCCTACCACGCGCTTGGCCCGCCGGAGCGCATCTATCGCCTCCCGGTTACCCAATACCCGCGTGACCTCGATCTCCGTCGGCACCTAGCTCCCCTACCAGTGCTGTATGATAGACCGCGCGCGCACTGTCACGGGCCGCAGTAGATCCAGTGCCGCCGGACTGATGCGCCGCATCCTGCGCAGCTCCTTGACGTACTCCGCTTTCGTGCTCCCCTGCAGCGCTCGGCGCCTCCATATATAGTGTGCCTGCTCGGCGATCGCGCGTCGCACGACGTCCGTCACGCCCACATAGTCGGAGCGCAGCCGATCTAGTCGCCCACCTATCTGGAGCCTGGATCGCAATTCGTCCAGTATCGCGTCCTCGGCCTGCTCGACTATCACCGTACCGTCAGTAGTCGACCGTACATGTGGGTGCAGCAGCAGATACTCGTCCGCCGAGGTGTCATCCGGCCTGATCCACGCGGCGGTACCGGTCACCTCGATCACATACTCGGTGGCAGTCGTAGTGTCGGACACCACTACGCGGAGATCCAGATTGAGAGCGTCCAACTTGAAGTTGATCCCACTTACGCCGTCCTTGTCGAGATTGAGCAGTGCGGCCGGCGGCGTCGGCATAGTGGCCACCCAATCGCCTCCGGAGTCGGACGGCCGTATTTGCACCTCCAGATCTACCTCACCCCCGACCAGCTCGGCCACACGTACCGCGAGAGTCCAGTCCTGTAGGCGCAACGTGCGGAACGATGCGCCCTCGACCGGTCCTGTCCGGCGCGCCTGCGGTAGGAGCTGGTAATGCATCTACCCGCGCGCCGCGATCACCTGACGGACATCGTCCACTGTATAGCCGGTCGACCCCGAGGCGTCTATGCCGGCAAAATCACGGACCACGAGCTGAGCGGCGTCGGCCAGATCCCGAGCGACGGCCGACGCGAACTCGACGTCTAGCACCGCAGGGCGCTCCTCCGGCTCCTCCGACTCCTCCGGCTCCTCCGACTCCTCCGACTCCCCCGACTCCTCCGACTCCCCCGACTCCTCCGACTCCTCCGACTCCCCCGACTCCTCCGACTCCCCCGACTCCTCCGACTCCCCCGACTCCTCCGACTCCCCCGACTCCTCCGACTCCGGGAAAATATGGCAGCGCAGCTCCGGAGGGAGATCTACTGCCACGACCTCCGGAGGACGATACCGCACGGCATCCGTCTCGTCCGACTCGTGATCGAGATACGCCTGCACTATGGGCGCCGCCCAGTCGGGAGCGACCGGATCGCCGCTTGGGGACTCTAGCGCATCCTCCGCGCCCGCCAGATATATACGGTGGGCGCTGGACTCGACTGTCGCGAAAAGATCCGCGCGGCGTGCCATCAGGACGACATAGTCGGGCAAGCCGTACGCGTCGCGAATATACGATAGAATCCGACGCTGGTGGAATAATGTATTGCCGTGGAAATAGACTAGACACCTCATGGACGCATACCTCTGGTCTGGGTTGAGATTTCGCCTGGACCGGCCGACTGGAGGGTGCCCCCCAGACTAACAGACACTGATTCCGTCGCAGCCGACCGGCCCGGGTCGTATATATGCACTACTGGAAGTTGCCGATTACTCCCGCAAGAGACTTCACGTCCGCCGCGATATTATCCCAGTTCGCGGCAGCGCCCAGGGCAGCATCGTCAGGATCGGCACCACCTGCGGCCTCATCGTAGGCGAACCCCTTGAGCCCCAGGTTGAAGGCGTACTCACCTTGCATGCGCATAATAAGGTTGTCCTTACCGGTCACCAACTGCGAGACCATACGCCGCTCCTCGGACTCGATCACAGATATAGCGCCCTGTGTGAGCCCGAGAATGTGGTACGTGTCCGGGGCGCCGGTGGTAACAAGCGCCGGAGAGTCGGTGACGAGCGTCGGGATACCGAGGGTCGGTGTGATACCTTCACGGATCGCGAGCGCGCCGATCGTGAATATCTTGTCGACTATCGCCTGTCCGACCAAATCGAAATACGACTTGGAGTGCATCACCCACATGGCGATACGCCCCGCTTTGTCTCCGAATTTCGACAGGGTCGTCACCAAATTGCCGTGGCTCGGCGTGTTCGCGAAAGTCGAGGTCACGAGCGGCACGTTACCCAGCGCGGCCACGACCGCCATAATAGACGTGTTCAGCCAGTCGGCCGAAACCTCGATGCCCGTCTGACGGCCGACTACGAGCGACATCTCGCCCGGATCGGTCCCGAGCTTATACCACGCGTCCAATGTCGCGGCGACCGGCCCAATTCCGCGATTCACCTTGACGCGCACATGGTCACCCATAGTGAGCGTCAGGTCCGCCACATCCGCGATAGACGTAGTCAGTCGCCGACGCGTCAATCCGGCGGTATAGTTGAAGAATGACTCCTTCTCAAAGTCACCCTTCTTTCGCGCGGTCGCGAGCATGATCGCGCCATTGGAGGCCGCGTTGAATGCGTCCACATTCTGCTGCAAAATCTCGGCGAAGCCGCCATAAAACTCTTCATCTCGGATGACAAAATCCGACCGTGTGCTCGTCATATAGCAGCCCCCCGACCGCTAGAGTTATGTGCTCTCGTCTTTCTCCGGTAGATCCAAATACGCTTCGCTGCCATGCTTGGCTATATAGTCCGCGCGCTCCTTGTCCGACCGGAACTGCGAGCGAAACTGGACCTTACCAGCACCCGCTGCGGGTGTACCACCGAAACCGCTACCGTCCTTATCGGCAGCGGCGAAGAAATTGTCATAGTCACCGGACTCGCGCATCTCGGAGAGCAGGTGCTCGGGCCGCATCGGCACGAAGCCACCCTCAGAGGCGCGCTGCCTGACTGTCTCGCCGTCATCCTCGACCACCACTGCGCCACCGACGTCCGAACTATAGACGGACCGTCGCTCCACATACTCGCGCACCAGCTTGTGTGCGCCCGGCAGCAACTTGGCGGCCGTCAATGCGACCTCGACGTCGCCCCGTACTGCACTCCGGCGGAGCGTGAGGTTCTCCTCGCCGATAGTCGCCACCTGCTTCTTCAGTGGCTCGACCTCGTCCCGCCGGATAGCCTCTATGACCGCTTGTCGATCTGGTGTTTCCGCCCCGAATCGCTCGCGGAAAAACGGCGCCCGTGAGTCGGCGATCTCGGCCAGGAAGTCGTCGTCAGCGGCCAGCTCTGTCCGAGCGTTCCGCTTGGCTGTCGTGATCCGCTCGGAGACGCTCGACTGCAACGCCTCGTGTTTCGCGAGCGGTACGAAATTCGCTTTGACGTCGGCCTCGGAAAATACATTATCCGGCAGCGTCACTATGACCTGGCCACTGTCCTCGGCGGCCGTGACCTGATCCTGCGCGATCGTGATAGTCCTAGGCATGCGCTATGTACACACTCCACTCCCGAGTAGGGGGCACTTGTATTTGTCGGGATCTCTTCCCGCTGTGGCCGGGCCGGGCGCGCGTCGGGAGTCGTCGCGCGTGGCCACTGGATGGCCGAGCTGGTGCATTTAGCGGCCGCACCGCAGCCGTGCTGATCTTCCCGGTCCACCGGGGCGGGAGCGCCCGGTTGGACGCCCATAGAGTATATCCAGGCCGCGGCGCTGACAAGAGGTAGCCCAAGACCACCCCTCACGTCCATGTGAGATCCCGGGCCTCCGCACCACACCGATCGAGCGTGGTCAACCTCACACATGACCGCGAGCTCGCCACCAGGTCGTGAGATCGACCGCACTCCAGTGTGCGGTGCAGTCGAATCATCGACGATCCGGCAAACTCAAGCCACCGACTGACCTACAGCGACCCGGTACTCGTCCGAGAGGATGCCGCGACTCGATAGGTCCGCTACGGCCCGGGCCTCGGTGAGCGCGCGGCGCCGCACGCCTGGCGACGCCCGCGACCACCCCGTAATCCTGCGCGCAGCCCACGACGGCGACGCCGCACGGCCGTTGTACCTACCCACCGGTTTCGGGGCCCCAGCCATCGACCCTGGCCTCGTGACGGGCACCCGCTCGCATCGATCGTATGGATGCGGCGGCGGCGGCACATAGAGCACCGGATAGCGCCCGGGCCCGAGCCCGTAGTAGTCCGCCTGCGCCAGCACATCGCACACGTCCGGAGGGGACCACCCCCGAGTAGATCGCACCGGACTGAGCTGCCACAGCACGGCGCGCACCAGCGGGTCGGTATACATGTGCTGCAGCTCGGACTCGGCGCGCCCATTGTGGATCTCGGAAATCCCGATGCGGCGGGCATGGCCAGCCAGCTTACGGCCGCTCTCGCGCTCCTGGCCGCGGAGCGTACGCAGATCGAGCCGCGGGATCACGAGCCCGGAGCGAGTGCGGGCCCCGCGAAACGCGTGCGCCAGCTCGTCACCGCCAATGACGTACCTACGGAGCCGACGACCCAGCTCCTCGGCCGAGACCTGCTCGGCCGTGGACGCCAGCACAATGCGATTGATGTCCCTCGCTCCGTCCGCCGCACGTGACCGGAGAGCGGTCCGCCAGTGGACCCCGGCATTGAGCGCCGCGAAGTGGTTGAGTAGCGTCACCGGCGCCTGCGTACGACTTGCCGCGACCAGCTCAGCCAGACTCACACCCTCCAGCTCCGCGAGCCGCCGCATAGCACGCTCCCAGAGCGCGAGCGTATCCCGGTAGGAGACCAGTCGACGCTGGGCCGTCGCCCGAGTGAGCGCCTGGTGCATGTCGTCTGCGAGCGCCTGCAGCGCCGCCCGGGTGGCGCGCAGACTAGGGTCGGGGTCCCCCTGCGCCACGAGCCTCGCGATCTCATCGATATAGCGCTGCAGAACCTCGGTGATCTCGCGGGCCGCCTCGACCTCCAGCCGACCGGCGGTGCGTCGTACCGAGACCAGCGCGTCGCGATAGGGTGCGGCCACGACCTACACGACCGGCGGCAGCGGCTCGGGCGGAGGCTCGGACGGCGCAGTCGGTAGCAGCTCCGTCACACGGCGCTGAGCCACGTCGTCACGCTCGACCATGTCGACCGTCTCCTCATCGATCACCTCGCCGGCCGTGCGGCCGTCGGGCAGCACCTGGTCGTCCTCGATGAGCCCGGACGACTGACGCCACCTGCGAGCGATCAGCGCGCGGGCAGTCGGCGACAGCGGCAGTGTGGTCCCTATATAGTCTGTGACTATGCGTGCGATCCGGTCGGACTCATCGCCCGGCGAAAATTCTTTGTTCCGGTCGACCCTGATCGCGGATAGATCGGCGGCCGGTACGTCACCGGCGAACTGAGCGACTATACGCATGACCTCGGACTCTATCTCGTCCAGTCGCCCAGTGATCTCGGTCAGAAGTGGCTTGACATCGATCTCGAATTCCGCGACCAGGCTCACTCCGGAGCGGGCCTGCGCCCGGTCGGCCGCCGACGTGGCCTTGCGCTTGGCCGCGAGCCCCCACGCTGTCACAGCCTGCTCTATCCATGACATACCGACTGACACCTCGCTACCACCAGCCCCGACGCGCTCGATCTTGCCCTCCTCCCCGAGATCGAGCCACCATGACCCGTCCTCTAGCTGAGAGTGCACCTCCTCGGGCTGCGACCCACTATACGCCACCAACGACAGTGCCGAATCGCGAAAACGTACACGACATTCGTTGGTCGTGTTGTATATATCGACGACTATGTCGGCCAGCGACGGAAGCAGTCCCTCTCCGAGCCACGGCAATACCGGATCCTCCCCGTACGTCGCCAGCACACACGGTATCCGCGGTTGGCCGTCGGCCGAAATGAACCTACCCAACTGCGTAATCTCGGCCTTTCGTCGGCCGACTTTGCGCTCGACCTCGGTCACACCGTCCCGCAGCGAGTATGTCGTGATGAGATCCTCGACTTTGCCGTGTCCGTCGGGGGTCCGATTGTCGACTTGGGTACGCACCCTGATCCACCTCGGACCTTGATCCCCAATAGATAGATCCAGTACGCACGACATCGGCAAGAATCGCAGGTACGGGCGACGGCCGTCACGCCTGGCGTCTGCGATAGACGGCACCTCCTGTCGACCAGCGACCGCGGCCACAGACTGGCCCGTCGTCGTCAATGGCGGCGCGTCCACAATCACGAGCCCGCCCGGACTGGACAGTATCCACTCCAGTACCTTGCGCCCGAAAAAATTCGGCCAACTCTGCCCGCGTCGAGTAGCGTCCGCCCAGACGTCACCAGCGACGCCACCGATAGGCGGACCAACACCCGGATCCTCGGCCTCGCTCAGTGCACCCCACGACCGAGCAGCCGGCGCGAGACGAATATGTCCGAATATATCGGACAAATATGCCGCGTTAAGCCCCAGCCCATAGCCCAGCGGTGCCCGTACAAGTTTCGCGGGATCCGACTCGGCCTCGAATTGATGGGGCACAAGGAACGGCAACAGGTCCTCGCGCGTAGCCCTGTACGTAGCACGATAGTACCGCTCCAGCCGGCCCCAACGATTATAGTGTGGGTGCGTACGAGATGGCGCGGGCGCCGGTTGCTGTGTAGTCATCTTATGACTCCAGAGAATTTATTTGCGCTTGATTGTCCGGGCGCTCCGGCGCCCACGGGCCGGACGCTTACTACCATGGTCCGAGCCAGAATAGACATAGTAGGCATACGACTCCGCGTCGAGCAGATTCGGGCTCCAACCGAGACGCTCGATGGTAGCCGCCTTTTTCTCGATCCGGAGCTTGTCGGTAGCCTCATCAATACTATACCGCACCGCCGCCCCCTCGGCACGCAAGCGGTCCTCGACACGCGCCGGGAGCGGGGCTATCGCGATCGTACCCGCCCGATGCGCCTCGCGGAGATGGTCGTACATGACAGCCTTTAAGTTGGCGTGGGTCTTGCGCTTAGCCTTAGGTAGCCGCTTCGAGCGACCGCCGGAGATACCGACCACACGCCACTCCAGTCGCTCACGACGGACCCTGTGTTTGAGCGCCGCGAGCGTGCCCGCACCGATACCTACCTGGTCGATCTGGACCCGCAGTCGCGGGTCTTGTAATCGCACCCCACGGTGATAGGCCGCCTGCGCGCACCGTCGATTGTCCATTGTGTCGCCGACGACGTCGATCTCCTCCAGCCCGTAGATCACCGGACCACGACGCCAGCACAATGCATGCGGATCACTGCTCTCGCCGACGTCGACACCGAGCTGCCAATGATAGTCCTTGGATCGCTCTATCCAGCCTGCGGGGTCGGCGTCGAACCTCACGCGTGCCGCCTCGAACCACTCGGCCGGTATGAGCGAGTCAGCAGACGACGACGGAAACAGCGCCAGCACCCGAGACAGCCAGTATGGTCCGGACTCGCCCTTGTCGCGTGCGGTCCCCTCGATCCACTCGATAGATGTCGCACCTGGATATGGGTCCGCACGGTCCACGCCCAGCTCCAGATGATCGACTATCTGCTGGGGCCACTGCTCGCGCGGCAGCACCTCGCGAGCGCCAGTATCGGACACCCTGACGATCGCCTGCTCAATCTCGGGCAGCAACCTCCGGTCAGGGCCGTACGCGTGCTGGGTATTGGGGTGCTCGAATGCAGTGATTCGGATGCAGCCCTTGAGTTTACACGCTCGCTCGAACGGCGTACCCGGCGTCACCGGATTGCCGATCCGGAGCAGCCGATTGTCAGCTCCTGATGTCCAGCCCTGAATCTCGTCATCCAGCGGCGACAGTATACCACCAGCCTCATCGGCTATGGCGAGCAACAATGGGTGATGGAATCCGGACGCCATCTCGCCACGATAGTCGGCGGCCTTGAATCCGATCGCCCGCGCGTGCTCATTGAGTCGCAGGTGCATAGACCCGCGTGTGCCACCCAGACGCAGACGCACACGATCGTACAGTCGCCGGATCTCACCCCAGAGCAGCTCTTTGACCTGACGATTTGTCGGAGCCGTAGTGACCACCATGCCACCCCGACAAAAGACCCACCACAATGCGAGAACCGCTGCATATAGTGTCTTTCCCACGCCGTGAGCGGCTGCGACATTGGTCTCCCGCGAGACCACGACTGAGCGGCCAATCAGCTCCTGACCGGCCGTGAAACTCCGGATCCCGAGTATCTCACGGCCGAAATCTGATGGTCGGTCAGCATACTCCGGCCACGGCGCCGAGTATCCGCGTGCGGCCCGGACGAATGCGTCAGCTATCCTCATGCCGCAGGGTCGGCCGAGACCAGTCTGCGCGCCGGCGCGGGCGATCTGGACACCTCGGCCTCCAGCCTCCGGAGCAGATCCGGCACACGCTCCTCAGCCACATACCCCTCACCGATCACGACGCGCACGAGAGCCTCGACCTCGTGCGCGAATTGCGCCTCGGACATCGGCGACGACTCACGCTGGATCCGGCGCAGCTCGGTGTCCACCAGGCGGGACCGGAGCGCCCACAGCCGCTCGACCTCAGACCATGCAGCACTATCCACGACCGTCGCGTCGAGCGCGGCCTCCAGCGCCGCAAACGCCGACTGTATCCGCTCGACGTCGTCGCCATCCAGGGCACGCCGACAGTCCTCCATGCGACCCCTCAGCGCCTCGGGGCTGGCCGGCTCATGGCCGTGCGAGAGTAGAGCGTCTATGCGGGCATCCAGGGCAGCGATCTCGGCCCGAAATTCGAGATAGTCATGGTGCTCTACATACCGCTCATATCGCTCACGGTAGCGGGCGGCGAGCCCGGCGAATTTCGAGTTACGGCCATGCCGATAGTTGGGGTGAGTCGGCCCCGCTCTGGCCGCGCCTCGATTATGGTCGCGGCATCGGCCCGTAGTGACGCCAGGTATACCCCAGCCGGCTTGCCGACCGCATGGCGGTCCGTCGCGTCGCGGCCACTTACCTCCACATATCTCCCAGCCGAGCCGCGCCTCGACGGCCAGAATCCACGCGTCCCACGACTCGTGCCCAGCCGCTCGCGCGATCGCGTCGTGACCCGTAGGCCAGCGACCCTTATACGGCCGACTGGCCACCGATCAGTATGGCGGCTCAGCGGACGACCTCACCGACGACGTCCTCTGATCCGCTTTAGCTTTCGCGGCGGCCGACCCCAAGGCTCCAAGACAATACAATCTGTGACGTCCGTGACTATGTATACATAGTTTTCGACCTGGAACAGATCGCCTATCTGGAACACCGGACCCCTGTGCTCTGGCGGTATCATGTCTCGCAGCTCCTCTGGCGACCCATGCTCCAGTCGACCTGTCTCGATATTCTGCACCTACCTCACCCCCGGACCTATATATCAGAAGTATCAAAGTGCCCCCTCTGAGCGCGGAACCCAGAGACCAGCGCATGCGTGTGGCCGCAGTCACAATCGTGCCGTGGCGATCGCCACGACTCGCAGTGCGCAGAATGATTGGCGACCATGTCGAGGCGATGCGCGAGAGACGCCACAACGGAATATAGCTCGAATGCCTGCAGTCGGAGTCACTCGATGTCATCAGACTGCAGGAGCGCATCCTCATATTCTTGGGCATCGGCCATTTACGTCCTCGGTAGTTGGTACCACATGCGCTCGGCTTTCTCGATCGCGCGATAGTCCCTAGATGGTGCCTCGGATCGCACCGAAGGACCACTATATCGACATCTATCGCAGCGCACGGCGAATACAGCCACACCAGACAGCCGCGAACGCCGTGGCAGTCGTACATCATACGAGCTACATTTCGGGCATGGACGCCTACTCATGGTGACTCACTTTTCGGCATGTGCAATCCGCGGCCTCCACGAGCTGCCGATTGCGTATCGGGCCGGCCGCCTTGCCGTACTCGGCCCAGCGCGCAGGATAGACAGTCACCGGCAGCACGACAGTCCCCAGCCACCACCTACGCGCGGCCAGATCCACGCCCTGGGCGTCACCCACCACGAGACGAGATACGCCAGCGAAATAGTGACGTAGACCCATCCGTAGCGCTCGCTCAGTCGCGATACTCGATATACCGCGCGAGCCCGTCACCATGAGCACCCGGCCACTCATGGATCGACCAGCCACTCGGGGCGCTCGTCTCCCCACGGCTCGACGTATAGCCAGAACGGAATATCGTCGATCGCTAAAAGATCTACAGTTTTTCCCGAGTATTTGTGTGTAGAGTCAGACAGGAATTGCGCTCGACCGTCGCGGACAAATAGGTGACACCTTAAGGAGGACTCGTCACCGGACTCGCCATCCGTAGCAAGTATAGAGGGCGACAACGTCGGCGACCATACATCCCGGTTCCACTCCCACCCGCTCGACCGATCACAGGGCAAGAGCCGATACGCGATTGGACCCGGAGTAGCTATTAGCACACATGTCGCGTCGGCCGGAGGGCAATGCTCGTATCGATACCCCTCTGACCGCGCGTCGCGTAGAGGTATCGCCAGCGGCGCGCGGCTGTCTGCACTCACAGCCCCACCACCCGATCGCCAACATGTGCGGACCCCGTGAATCTGATACGGACATACCCGATTCGATCGGCGAGCTTGGTCCCCTGAAAAATGATACTACCAGCGCCTCCCCATACACACACACCCTCCAGTCCCTCTAGTCCCCTGGGAGCATCCAGTACCGTCAAGCGCTCTTGCCCCGCAAATCCGCCAGGCTCCCGAGGCTCAAGAAACAGCGTCGCCGTACCGTCGTCATGATACTGGACCCCAGTCACTCTTGCGTCGATACTCACAGCCACGCCCCGAACAGACGCCTGAATGTCTCGGCGATAGTCGACACCCCGCCGAAATGCACCCACAGCCACGCGAGGAATACACACACGCCGAGCCGCAACCAGTAGCTCTGTGCCATGATGGCACGCACATGCTCGGTCAGAGTGTCGCCTGGCTCGGGATTACCGACGGCGTGAAACTCCAGCGCGGCCAACGCCAAGAACCACAGCAGCCACAGCGTCGTAATCATTTTCCGCTTCCGATCGGTGGGTCCGGTGGACATATACATCTCACGAGCGCCAGATAGCTAAGGCCAATATAGACACCGCGGCCAACACAATGTACACAATCGTAATCGCCGCCACGCTCCAAGCAAGACTGCGCACCGGGCCAACATCGCGAAACTCTCGCCCCGGCCCGACGTACTCCCTGGGCACGAGATACGGATTCCCGGTGGACCCGAGGGCTACATAGATAGGACCGCAGCATAGGACTGGCGATCCTACGCCGGTGTCCACCAGGCACGTCTCGTCTACCAGTGCCATCCTGACGATACGGCCGGCGCGGTCCTCGTACCTACGGAGCGGCAATTGGCGGACCGAGGTCCGGTCTATGTACCGAGGGCGACCAGGCAATGCGTCGCCCCCGCTCACGGACCGAGTCGCTCGCTGTCCGACTGCCCGGCCACAGACATAGACAGCTCGCGGCCCTCCACGACCCGACCTATGTCACGACGCAGCTCGGTGTACAGACCCTCCAGCCGGAGCAGTCGCACGCGATCGGCGAGGAGTTTGTCGACCAGCGCCGACAGACACCGCACACACTCGATAGACGCGCTTGCATCGACCACAGCATGTCCGTCAGGCGCCTCATCCCCACACTCCGTGACCCAGCGGCTCGCGTCCAGTGTCCGGATCGCGTGACGCGTCCCGCCCCACCGGATACTCATGATCTCCCTCACAGCCAGTACTCCTCGGCGAGTGCGCGGAAGGACTGGGTCCAGGCGGCGCTAGATTTTCCAGTCGTGTCGATCCACGCGGCAGCCAGTCCTCTATGGATCGCGTCGGACGCGTCGGCCTCAGAGCGTGTCCAGAGTGCCGGCGCGATCCATAGTGCGCCATATCCCCCGACACCACCGGCCGACCACCGCCGCCATATCTCGGCCTGCAGTCGATCCAGCACACCCACGACATCCTGACCGATATGGCGACGCATAGATAGCACGGCGAGCACCTCACGACCGAGCGCCCAGAGCCTACGGCCCTGCAGGTCCGCCGTCAGCTCCCTCCCCTCCACTGCATTCCACACCTCCCCGGCCTCGATAGTGCGGCCCTGGGCGTAGAGCAGCTCGATGCCCTCCAGCGCACCACTCGCGACCTCAGAGTTCCACCACTGCCCGCCCATCGCGGCAAGGCTTGACGTTGCCCGCACTGCCCAGCCAACCAGACCGTCAGGCATCATGTCCGGAGCGTGCTGGAGTGCCAGAGAGACACCGCGCAGCAGTGCGTATTGGTCGGCCGGCATATTCGACTTCAGCAGGTAGTCGACCGCGAACCGCGCGGCCAGCGTCACGCCCGCGTCCTCAGCACCGAGCGACAGATAGACCGCGGCCGGGTCCATTTTGTAGCGGGCGAGGAACGAGTCCGTCGTCTCCGCCTCCATCGCCCGACCCACGACATTGGCCTCGCCGACCGTGGCGTCGTAGCGCGCCCGCCACGCATCCAGTGCGGCCTCGATCGGCGACGGCCCAGGTCCGGGACCGGGGTTCGGTGGCGACGTGTCCGTATCACCCCACGGAGGACCGTGAGCGCCACGCTCCTCATCGCCCGGCAGCTCCGGCACGGGTGTATAGTCACTGTCCGGCCGCCAGCCCAGCTCGATCACCTCGAAGGCGGTCGCGGGGATCGAGTGCAGCGCAGGATTGAGGATGGAGTTGTCCCATCTCGGGTCCGCCGTGCCAGTCACGAATCCGGCGCCGCCGTTGTCGGCGATGTGGATACCGTACCGCTTCCACGCCCGGCACAATTTGCGGACCTCGGCCGGGAGACGCGACGCGTCATAGTCCGGACGCATCCGCAGTCGAGCACCGTACGGCAGCAGGTCAGGCCCCTCCACACCAGGCCGGCCGGCGAGATGATTCGCCGGCCATACATAGACATCGGGATCCGAGCCCCACACTGTCATACGGACCGCGTGCTCGATCTCACGATCCCGATAGACCTCATCATGGCGCACGAGACCGGCCGCATAGCTGATCCCGTCGGCCGACGCGGACGTATAGCCCTCCGGCCGTCGGCGATTGACGCCGATCGCCCAAAAAACAAAGCTCCCCACCGTCCATCTACCACCGTCATGCATAGTACGCCACGCCTCATAGAGCGTAGGCATATCACCAGATACGTCCAGTATAGATATATGTCGGTCACCGGACGGACCACCGCCGGCTGTATTGCCCTGGATCCACCCGGGCTCCGTAATCGCCGCGGCGGGGATCCGCAGCATGGGCGGACTATCCGACTCGCGCTCGCCGTACTCGGTCGAGTATGTGACCTCGACCATAGGCGTCCGCTCATCTACGACCACGAGCGGAGGCGTACCCCACTCCACCGCGGCAAATTCGGGGTGCAGACCACTGCGACTGTGCCTATGCTCGATATCCGCCTGCAGTCGCGCGATCAGCTCGTCCGAGCGTGGATCGACCGGCGCGGCCGAGACGTCCTGGTTCCACCAGTTGTGGGGCGGGAAGAGCCGCCCGACCCTGCGTAGCGCCTCGTCCACGACCTCGGGATGCAGCGCCGACGACGCCGGCAGATCCAGGTCCTCCCATCCGGGACTCGGCCCAGGCTCGGGTCCCGGCTCGGTCCCGGCAGCGATCTCGATGATGCGCTCGGCGATCTGTGTCACGCGTCCGGCGTGACGCACCATCTCATCCCCGACCCTACGTGTGTGCTCGGCGGCGTCGTCGGCCAGCTCGACCGCCAGACGCACCAGCTCATCGCCCACCAGCTCGTCACTCTGGTCACTCATCCAAGTCCTCCATAGCCTAGATATACACACTATAGTCTACCCGGGGTGGTGGCGGCGACCGCCCTCCCGCTCGTCCGGCGTCTGGCAGACCGGCACGGCCTCGACGGCCGCCGTCACTTACGCCCGTCCGACCCGAGCGCTCCACGGCGCAGCCCCCACCACCACCCGACCCCATGTTTCACGTGAAACGTCCTAGCTGGGGCGGGTGGGGCGCGTCACCCCTGCCGAGACGGAGGAACCAGCGCGACACTTACGCTCGGGGACTATTGCCTCGGGGTCATAGCGAGGTATCGGGGTCTAGGTCACATCGTCCCCACCCACACCCCCGGTTTATCCGCTCCGCCACCCGCCTACTATCCTACTATCTACCGTCACTGTGGCCATTTTCGGTCGCCCTCACGGTACCGCTTCGCGGCCGGCTGCACGATCCCGCGATCGCGCAAAATCAGCTCGGCCTCGCGCTGCGTCGCGCAGTACACCACGTGCCGCTCTAGTGGCTCGTGCTTGCAGTCACCTACGACCAGACGCCACGCCGCGTGCCCGTACTCCTCGGGCGCAGGACGGCCGTAGCGCCTAGCGCCGTAGCGCCTAGCGATCTCAGACCGCCTGCATCGGCATCTCGACCTGACCGCGCTTGCCGCCGCCGGCGAACGCCATCGCCTCGTCCTGTAGTCGCACGAGCAGCTCCCATAGGCCGTCGCTGATCTCGTCCGCATGCACGAGCGGCGCATTGATGACGACCGCCGAGCGGAGCTTGGCCTTATACTGCAGTGTGACGCTGAGACCTGTCACCCGCGCAGTCTTGGGGTCCTTGCGGTGCAGCGTCACGCCCGTGACTTTTGGGGTCTGCTTGGCCAGGCCGGGCAGACCCATGAGCTTGGCGATTGGCGCTGCCAGCGCGTTCATCGCAGCCGGCAGGTCGGGGTGCGGGCCCGCGGACGAGATCCGCCTCTCCTCCGTCGTGTCCTCTCCGTCCACGTGCTCGCGGACGATCGTGACCCGCTCGCGCTGGATCTGGACCTTGCAGAGCTTGAGCTTGCCCGCGGATCCATCGATCGCGACCTGCGCCGCGCTCCGGGGGCGCTCTTTCTTTTTTTTCTCGGGCTCGGCCGCGGCTTTGGCTCGGGCCCTGGCCGATGCCTCGGCCTCGGCCGCGGGCGGCCGGATCATCCCACGGCTGGACCCGGACTTAGCCGTGGCCCTGGCCTTGGGCGTGGCCGGCAGATCCGTCGAGGGCTGTGTCGTGGGCGGGGTGGTGCTGGACGGCGTCATACGCTCCTCCTGGGAGCCTGAGGGGTCGGGGTGCTACTCCCCCTGAGTATATCCATCACAGCCGTGCGCCGACAGTGGCGGCGGCCCAGCGCGCAGTCCAGTAGGCATCCGCCTCGTCCTCCGTGAGTCCACGTAGCGCAGGCAGCTCCTCCGTGGCGCGAGCGACCATCTCCGGCTTGCCGGCCCGCCCCGATCCCGTCGCGAATTTTTTCAACGTGCTCGGGGCGACCGCGAGCACGGCTAGACCCCTCGACTCGGCGACCTCCAGGAGCTGGGACTGCAGCAGTAGATGCACCCGCCACGCCTGAGTCCCGCCGCCGCGGCGGCCGTGCGGGGCTTTGACTGCCTCGTATCCGACCAGCGTCACCGTGTAGCCGACTATCGCCTCTACCAGGGCAGCCCGATACCGGACGAGCGCACCAGCCGTCGACTCCCACGTGAGAGGCCGACAATCCCAGGTGCCCACCACGACACTACCGTCGGGCGCAAATATCTCGGTCTGCGTCACAGTGCCACCGAGCACGGCGTACCCAGTACGTAACCCGAGATCCAGACCTAGCACACTCACTTGCCGTATATACGTCGCTTGAGGTGCGCGAGCACCGATGCCCGCAAGTTTTGCAGGATACCGGCCATTATGAGTGAGTCTACAGGTCGATACAGTCGCTTCTGATGGCCCTCCTGGAGCAGATCCAGCACCACCTCCATGGCTTCCTGTGTCCTTTTGATGTGGGCGTCCACGTCGCCACTACCGCCGGCCGGCAGCATCAGCCCACCCCCTCGCCACCGACCTCCGAGAGCCCGACCCGTAGCCGGAACCACGGATGCTTGCCCACAGCGACGCGCTGCAGCCTCTCTGCTCGATAGAGCGCCCCGGTAGTGTACATTACCTTGACCTCGATGTGGGGACTCAGTCCCGCAACCGCGTCGAGCGCAGCCTCCAGCAGCGCGACCGCGTCATACAGCGTGCTTACCCGCTCGATCAGCTCGGTGTATTCCTCGGCCGTCACGTCAGCTTCTCCGAGTGCGCGCGGACGTCCATGACCTGGACCATGATAGTGTCCCACCGCCATTGAGTATCATCAGAACGGCAGGTCGTCAGGATCGACGCCCGCGCCACCAAGACCGTCGGCGCCGGGGTTGACGCCCGCGTCCCACCCCTCGCCCTCCTCCTCCTCCTCCCACTCCCCGTCCTCCACCGCCATTGCAGCCTCCTCGGCCTCCAGCTCCTCGTCAGTCTCCTCGTCCTCGGCGATCCATGCGTTCAGGTCCACACGCGCACGCTGATACTCGTCGTCCAGGTACTCCATGACCTCGGCGCGGCGGGCCTTGGCAGCGGCCGTCACCTCGGATGATACATGCATGCGGATCTCGCGCCGCACCTCGCGATCCTCGACCGCGGCCAGCACCATCTCGCTGGTCGCGCGATCGTAGTGCGGCCGCAGCAGCGTCGCCGACGACGGCACACGCTCCCCCGTCGGCACATCCGGCATCGAGACCTGCCCGTCGTCCGGAGCTGACTGCAGCGCCTGCGCGATCAGTGCCTGCACCCACATGTCGACCTCGCGGCGCGTCGCATGACCGCGCCGACCAGTCAGGAGCGCCCGTATCCTCTGACGCTCCACGTCCGTCACGTCTATCCGTATGCGTACTATCATGTGCCTTCTCCCTCCGTGATAGACCTCAGTTGCTCATGCCGTATATGTGCGATTGCGCCAGTCAGGTGCGTGAGCGCATCCCCGGGCAAGCCCGCCGACGCCGTAGCCTCCGCCAGTATCTCAGCCAGATAGTACGCCACCGCACCCCACGGCACGTGGCCCCTCACAGGCGTATCCGGCACATCGGGACGGTCGAATAGTATGACCGCATACTCGTCACCCGGTGCAGCGCCCGGGGCGTCGTGTGACCAGACAGTCCAGTGATCGCCAGACCTCTCGTGCATACTCTGGGCCGTGCTCCGATCCATGCGCACCGGCACCATCCACGGCCGATCCACGGACCTCGGTGGCGCCCACGGACGGTCCCCCGGGGGTCTCCTCACTGGCCTCCTCCGACATAGACACCTAGTGTCCCCGACAGACGACTAGCCCGCTGGAGCGAGGTCCGTAGATGGATCTCGCGATTGCGATGCTCCCACAGTAGATCCTCCAGCACGACCGGCGGCTCGTACCCCAGAGCCCTCGCTGCGTCTATCACATAGCTCGTGTACGGATACGGATATACGTCGCCGTCCAGTGACGACCATACGAGCACGTCGCCGTCCAGACGATAGAGGTCGAGAAAATATCCGCCCAGGGGCAAATCATGACCCGTCAGCAGTACGTGCCCGTCCGGGGTCAGCATCCATATCTGACTCACCCCATCCCTCCACCGACCTCGTAGCGCGCCAGTATATACCACGAGCCGCCCGATATCGCCGTGTACGCCACCGCACCGGGCGTCCTAGCCCACAGCCTCATCTCCACGTGCACGGCACGCATGGCCGACACGGCCGTAGGATACACACCGACCACACACGGAGGACCGCTGACCGGCGCGGCGCGATAGGGACCCCGCAGGCATCGCAGTGAGAGGGACTGATAGCGACGAAGGTATTCATGGTTAGCGGCTCCGGTTTGTGGTTTGCCTCCGAATCTAATGCCTACCCGTCATCTGCGCTAGCCTGCGCCCCGAGACGATCTAGGTGTGCCTGCGCCGCGTGCGTCGCATGCACGATCGACGGCCGCCTCGCGACCTGCATGACCCACGCCGCCACAGCGGACTGCTCAGCCCGAGACAGGCCCTGCACACCGGCGAGATGCGCCCGGATCAGCGCAGCGTGCAGGACGTCCATGAGTCGACACACCTCGTCCTCGGAGAGCGTCGCCGAGTGCCTGCCCCCGATGCGCACCACGATTCGACGATCACCGTCGACCGCCACCTCGACGGCCACACCATCCACCGCCGCCACCTCACCGATACGGTCCCACCCGATCGGCGTCACGACACTGGCCTCAGCTCACCGCACGCCATATAGCTGTACGGATCGCCCGGATATACAAAGTGATAGTCGGCCTGCGTCGTGTCCAGCGGTACACCTCCAAGTCGCCGGTCTGGACCGGAATGTATCAGCACACCCTGCCCGTATTTCCACGGCGGCCCACCGGACTGACACTTCGGACAGCCGCGTGCGAGGAAGGGCGCTGGCACTATGACGCGACCGGACAATGTGGCCGCGATTGTACCTCGGCCAGGCTCCCACCCGGGGACCCTAGCCCGTCTCCATGCCCGCTTCATCTCTTCCGGCCACGCAACGCTTATCTCTCGCGGACCCTCTACGCCCTGCTCCAGCCATATACGAGCCGACAGACTACAGGCGTTACATCGATACCCCATCTCCAGCCAATATAGACGCTGCTCCATACTACCGCTCCTCACCTGAGTAGATCGCGCTGACTCGTACCAGCGACCTCGACTATCCGGCACGTGCCCGTAATACGGTCCGTGAGCCTGTCGATGCTGCCCGGCTCGCTGTCGGCCAGCTCGGCCGGCGACAAATTGCTCGTGATAAGTGTATGGCGATTCGTGCGAGACTCTACGATGGCTGCCCACCAGTCATATATCGGGAGCTTGCCGGTCTGCTCATGCAGCTCGTCTATGACGAGCAGCGGCACACTCGACAGCTCGGCCATCCGACCGACACGGTCCGAGCTGCGCCAGATCCGCTGCTCGGCCACTGCAGCCCGGACGTATCGTATGCCGTCCGGGTCGACCGACTGCTCCAGCAGTGCCGCGCGGACGAGTCCGACCGCGAGATGGGTCTTGCCTGCACCCGTGTCGCCCCAGAGATACAGCCCGCCTCGCTCGCCACGCAGATAGCGCTGCAGCAGTGCGCGGACCTGCCGTAGAGGCTCAGGACCTGCAGGTCGGTCGGTCGCCCAGGTCTCCCAGCCCTCACCCCGCCAGACGCTGACGTCGACGCCGACACGGGCCATGAGCGCCTCGATCTGGCCGGCACGGGACCCGTCGATGCCCTGCAGCGCCTCCTGGCGCCACTCCTCGCGGACCAGGGTGTAGCACGCCGGGCACGGTAGCGGCATGAGCCCACGGCCGCTAGGCAGGACCAGCACTCCCTCCGGCCTACAGGTCCCGCACTCGGGGCACTGCTCGCCGTCCTCCGGCTCCCGGATTAGACCCACGTCGGCCTGCACCCGCTCCGCTCGCTGTCGGCGCTCCTCGGACATCCTCGGCCGCCGGCCCATCACTCGCCGCCGCCGTACTTGCGGCGCAGCCGCTCGCGCCGTGTGACCTGCCTGGACTGTGCGTCCGAGACGTCACGGCCCAGCTCATGCCAGCGCTCCCGTCGCTCCGGTGATCGCATCCAGCTCTCGGGGAGCAGGTACTGCCAGGTCGACGCGTGGTGCGGTGACACGGTGACCGCGACGCACGTCCGCCGCCAGTGCGCTATCGGGTCCGGCTCGTGTCGGAGCTGCTCGGTCCAGTGCTGTCGGTAGAGGTCGAGTCGTGCAGCCGTGAGGCGCATCTGCCGGCCGCGAGGAGCGGCGATTACGGCGACCAGCACGGAGTGCATTTCCGCGGCCCGATCCCGCGAAAACCCAATGGATCGGGGGGGGCGGGGGACTTTTGGGGGTGGGGGGGGCGGGGTGTTGGGCTGCGGGGAGAGGCCCGGTAGGTAGGACTCCTCCCCCACCTCTGTCCCCCCCCTGTAGTCCCCCCCCTGCTCCTCCCCTGCACTAGGAAGATTTTGCAGGGTGGGATCATTTTGATCCCGGTCCCCAGGGGGGGTGGGATCATTTTGAGCCCACCCCCCCCTAACCTCATACGCATCAGGCATTTGCAGCTTGTAACGCCGCAGTTCGCCGCGCTCGCCGATCGGCGTCACGAGCCCCAGATCCACGAGCGCACGGACGTGCCGTTTGGCGGTCGGGTAGCTCATCTCGGCCGCCTCCGCGAGTCGACGTAGTGAGACCTGGCCGGTGACCGCGTCGTCACCGCAGCGGGCGGCCAGATAGCCGAGCGTGTACTTGCGTGCCGGTGACCCGACACGCTGGGACTCGGCCCATAGCTGGATGGCATGGATCATCGGGAGACCTCGGCCGACCGGCCGAGATAGGCGAGAGCCCCCCGCCTCGCCGCGCAGCTCGATGCCGGCGACGGCATGACTGCTCCGGAGCCGCTAGACATCCGGTGCGACGGGCGGGGGACCCTGTACGATGGTGCGTCTGGCACGTGCCCTCCTGGGGAGTAGATGGGCGCCCTACCCTAGCGATCGACGATCGACCGGTCAACCTCCGGCCCCCGTGTACGGATCACCCGGGTCGCTCGCGTCACCGGCCTCCGCATGCTGGTGGGCGTACTCAGGATGCCGGCGCCACAGCTCGGTCCGGATCGGGCCGTGCATGTCGCGATGGAGTGTGATCTCGGGGGGCGCCGCCGGCGTGAGCCCCAGCAGGTAGTCGACGTACCCCGGCTCGCTCGACAGTAGCTCTGCGATAGTCATGCCGGCATATACGCTACCCGGCGGGATCACTATGCCCACCGGATTCGCGTCCAGGCGCAAACCTGAGTCTGTGGCCTCGGTGCGACTGTCCCTGAATCGCTTCGCTACCTCAGCCCGTGGACGTACCTGTCTATCCCCACCACCCTCACGCTCCGCCTCCTCGCGCTCGCGCCTGAGCGCGGGAAACATATACTCGCGGAGTGCGCGCTCTAGGTCCGGGTCGCACGTCATGTCAGACTCGGGGTCCTCGACTTGATTGAGGTACCACATGACGAGCCCGCGACCAGAATTGCGGCCCCTACTGTGGTCGTCCATGAGCTGTCGCCAAGTGCGACCCTCGGCCTTGCGGAATGGACACTTATCGTCTATAGACTTACCTCTTTTCTTACTGGACTCTTTCTGTGTTCCGTTGCTCTTTTCGGACCCAGTATATGCGTCCGGATCGTCCTCAATGTCCTGCGTAAATTGGTCCGAGAGCCCGTACGCCAGCAGCGTAGCAGCTATATACGCACGCTTCTGCGCCATCTTGAGCACTGTGTTTTCCAGATCGCGCGGGCGATCACAGTATTTGGACTCCAGTGAGCTGCATGAGCCAATACCCTCACCGCATAAATTGCCGGTGGAGCGTTGGTGTAATGTACACCGTATGACATAGCGATACAGCCCAAGAGACGAGCCTTCCTCGACCTCGCGGATCTGGCGACGTGCGCCCTCTATAGTGCGCCAGACTTTGCGAGACTTGCTCCACTGGGTCTCGCGGTCATGGTCGACCTCGGCCTCCAGTGTCGCAAATCGCGCGAACATCCCGAATGCCGCATTGATGCGCTCCGCACCGGGCTTGTATAGCGTCGGCTTGCTCGTGCCCGGTATAGTACCATAGTCACGCCCCTCCTGTAGCGCGGCAGCCACGAGCTGTCGCGTCTCCTCCTGGGCAGCGACGATCTCCTCGGGACGCGCCACCGGCCGGAGCAGTCCGCCACGTGCCGCCTGAGTGACGGCCGCCGGCCGCTCGTCCACGACCGTGACCGCCGTGCCTGTCGGGTCGACTCCTACCGTACCTACCTCCGCGCCTGCTGCCGTCCTGTCTACGTCATCCGTCATCGTGCTCTGCCTCCGGTGTCTGGGTAGCGACGTCGGCCTCCGACCGCCTGGGCCGGACGTACGCCTCGTCCGTCGCGTCTACATATGAGCACCCCGAGTCCTCCGGGGGCAACTCCCCGCTCTCGCGGACGCTGGCGAGCAGGTGCTTGCGGACCCGGGCGTAGTCGACGCGCTCGATGAGGCCGATGGCGTCAGGTAGGTACGCACGAGCCCACGAGGCGGCGCTGTCCTTGTCGTCGACCTGGACACGCTCCGGCTTGCGTCTGCGCCCGATCTTGCCGTGAGGCAGGTCTATGGACTTACTTTTGCCCGGATAGTCATACTCGGCCGCGATAGATAGTAGTACCTGCTCTATCTTTTTGCGTGCGTGTATGTATCCTGCCCGGAGCGAGTCGTAGTGCCGTACGACCAGCTCTATGCGCGCGCCCTCCTCCTCGGCCAGCCGCGCGACCTCATCCTCTAGCTCCAGCATCCGTGCGAGTAGATAATCCACACGCGCCATACGGCCCGGCAGGGTCTCTGCGGTCTCCAGCCATCGCCCCAGTCGCTCGGGCTCCGCTTGCACAATACGCTCGCCTAACGTACTCATATATCCATCCCCTATAAGTATTGTGTGTGTAGCCGAAAGATATTCGCCACGGCGCTACGAGTAGCACGTAGGGTGCCAGCGTCGCGCAGGTCTATGTCGGCATGCAGTAGCACGGTGCTAGCTCGGCTCAGCGCTTGCGCCGCGAGCAGTAGATCCATGTCATCGTAGACCACACAGATCCCGTCCAGCGGCCGCGCTGGGGTGAGGACATAGCGACACCTGTCCACATCCCACGACACCAGTAGGTCCGACCCGCCGCTGGCCGTGCGCAGCAGACGTATACGTGCCGCCAGCTCTCCCTCCATCCCGTCACTCATCTCCGCTCTCCAGTACCTGAGGGTCCACGCCGAGCGGCTCGATCCACGACCACATATTGTCGCGCTGAGAGATGTCCATCTCCGCCCACATCAGCGGCAGCCACAGCGCCGGCAGCTCCACGCCCAGCGCCCTCGCGATCCTGACAAGCACGTCCAGTCCTGCCTCGCGTTTGCCTTGCTCGATCTTCGACACGTGCGTCTGGTCTATCTGCGCGGCCGCCCCAAGGTCGCGCTGACTGAGACCCTGAGCTTCGCGCGCAATCCGGATAATGCGCCCCAGCCTGCGAGCCCAGTATCTGCCGTCATCCGCCATTTGCCCTCCACGGAAAAAGAAAGCCCGGGGCGCCCGATAGTGGGCGCCCCGGATACTACGACACCAGCCTACCCGAGCGCCTTCGCCAGCTGCCTCTCGCTGACTGGCCGCTCGACCATGCGCTGCAGCTTCGCCGAGCCCATACCCAGCAGCTTGCCGCCCAGCTCCTCGACCTCCACCTGGCGGTCGTATGTCGACGCGTCCTGCGCGCTCCGTGTGACCGCCTGTATGAGGTCATACCCTGTATATCCGTCCGCGCGCAGATAGTGCTCGATCACAGACTGTGCCTCGGTCTGCGTAAGCGAGCCCTCGCGTGCGATATTCGCGGCCATATACCGGACCGGTACATGGGAGACCGCGACGCCCTGTGCCTCGCGGAGCTGCGCGATTGCCTGGTCGACCCACTGTCCCGCGAGTGCCGATTCCACATGGTCGCCCACCTCGCGCCAGGTCGCTTGGGCCCGTATCCGGATAGTCTCGTCCGTGAGTATGCCCGCCTCAGCCTGGCCACCGAGATGGATCTGGCCATACCCGTCCGCGGCGATCAACCCATTACTGCAGACCTGCCGGAGCAGATATGGCCGTACCCGCACGCGACCCGATCCGGTCTCGGAGTTGGAGACTATCACACCCGCCTGCACACTATCGCCCGGCACGACCTCAATCGCCCCCGGCAGTATAAGCTTGACGTGCATCTGATCCCCGTCCTCGTCCACGTGTGCGCTCAGTGTATCAGCGCCGTGCCGGAGCGCGCGATGCAGTACAGTCTCCAGCATCGGTAGATGGTCGAGCACGAGGTAGCGATTGCTCAGGTATCCACGGAGCCGACCGTCGTGGCCAGGGGGGTCCATGAGCGCACGTACCAGTCTCGGCTGCGGGTCGTGCTCCATCCACTGACGCACGCTCAGGACCCACAGTGCCGGCAGCTCCTGCGCCATACGGTCATAGTACGGCAGCGGGATCCGCAGCCGGCTCGCGAGCTGTGTACGAGCGTGGCGTGTCGGGCGCAGCAGTCCCGGTACAGACCTCGCCATAATCGCCGGGCGCCCATCATCGTCCAGAGCCGGCGCGACCTCTGTGGCCTCGACCAGCACCGCGTCCCGCTTGCGGTCCGCCATCTGGCGTAGATCTGCGAGCACCTGCTCTATCCGCTCCGTGCTCCGGTCGCGCTGTGTCGCGTCAGTCGTCTCGATTGTCATTGTCCTGTCCTCCATAGTCAGTGTCGCGACGCGACCGGTCGGCCGCGTCATCGTGGTCGCTGGTGGCCGCGCCGACCAGCGCGTGACCTATCTCACGGACGAGCGCCAGCGTCGTCTCGTCTGCATACACCCGGGACGCGGCTCTGTCGAGGCCGGCCCTCCTACCCTCAGCCCACAGTCGGATCCAGAGGCTGTAGTACCTGCGCTGAGCGGTGCTCCTCAGCACTGCATCCGCCTCACGTGCCGCCGCCAGCTCGGCCGTGTCTCCGAGTACGCCGATCATAGCTCGATCCACCAGTCGTTCCACCACTCGTCCGGGCCAAAATCTGGCCGTGGTGGCTCGGGTATAGTCGACCACCCACAGTCACCGCAGGTCCACCCCTGGCCGTCCCTGGTGACCTCATCCCACGAGCGACAACCCCCGCACATAGGGACGTCCCACTGTATCTGGAGCAGGCTGAGCCGGACCCATCCATGGCCGCCCATGGCGGGATACAGGGTATACTCACCGGGCCCCGCAAATACCTCATCCCGCAGCCGGACCACGCCGCGCTCCAGTATCGGCGGACCCGTATCCCAGGCCACACCCGTGACGACCGAGCCCCCGGGCACGGCAAATGGGACGCCGTGCCTGTGCGCGTGCGGCAGTCGCACGATTTGCGGTCCGGATACGCGGCGCACTATGCGCCCGTCCAGGCGCGTACTCACAGTCCCGCCCGCATACACTCGATCATGCGCCACGCCTCCACGGTCGTATATCCGCCGTGAGACCGGGGTTGCCCGGCCGTGTACACGCGATCGTCACGGTCGTAGATGTCGTATCGCCGTACCCCGCGTGCCACGCCCAGCTCGGCGATCGCGGCGTCGTACTCGTCTAGAGTCCAGATCCGATAGCCCAGTCCCTCGGTGACGTCGCGGTCAGTCATCCAGCCCCCCGGCGTCATGAGGACGCGGGAGCCGTCCGCGAGCCGATAGCAGTGCAGGTCCAGGCCGTACATGGCCGTGGCCTCCTCGACGCTCGGTCCCATCCACACGCGCTCCCTCCGGCCGCCCTCGCGCTCGATCAGCTCGTATAGCGCGGTCCCGTCCTCGGCCTCCCACACGTGCCCGTCGCCGTCTAGCAGTGCCGAGATTCGCTCGGCTGCTGTGATAGTGTCGGTCATCCTACCGGTCCTCTAGTACGTGGGAGTACGCGTCGGCGGTATACGTCACGGTGCGCTCCTGGCAGGTGTAATACCGGGCGGCACGTGGGGCCAGTGAGAGATCAGAGAGCGGCAGGCCGGTCACGCGAGCGGCCACCAGGAGCGGGTCTGCGAGGGTATGGACGAGCGCCACGGTGGTGGCGGTGTCCGCGAGATAGACGCGAGTAGACATGGTCTGAGGTCCTCTACTCTGGTCGCCGCGATGTCGCCCGCGCGGCGCCTCGGGGTGCCCGGCTAGCGGTACCGGACTGGTCTGAGTATAGGGCGTAGCCGGCGTGCGGTCAATGCCCCAGCGTCATCGACTCCGTCGCCCCCACCGTTGCGCGACCGAGATAGACCCGCTATCGTCCCCGCGCGTCGGGCACATCTGGGGAGACTGTGGTCCGGCGTGGGCACTATGCCCGGGGCCCCACCAGGCCCCATCAGGCCCCGCATCGCAAGGGAAAAGGGCAGCGTCTGGCGCTGGAGGGGGTGGGACCCCTCGTGGCGATGCGGGGCTTCCTCACGTCCATGTGAGATCCCGAGGCCTCGCACCGCTCCGATCGAGTGCGGTCAACCTCACACATGACCGCGAGCTCGCCACCAGGTCGTGAGATCGACCGCACTCCAGTGTGCGGTCCGGCGTCTAGACGTGGGCCCTACCTCAGCAGGACGAGTAGTACCAGCGCTGCGGCGGCCGCCCCACCGACCCCGAGACTGAGCGGGACAGAGGCCCTCCACCCCCGATCCGGCGCCGGCACACGCACGACCAGATCCGTGACCGTCACTGTCGTGTCCGGACTCTCGATAGTGTGCAGCACCGTACCGTCCGCGAGCATGGACTGCACGGCGATGAGCGGGACGGTACCCTGCACGTCGACGGCGACCTGACGGTCGACTGGATCCACGTCGACATAGACCGTCCACGGCCCGTCCCTGGCCACCCCGCTCCACGTCTCACGGCCCGTAGCGCTGTCGGTCGACGTATACAGCTCGGCGCGTAGCCGACGCTCCAGTCGTGCGCTCGCGGTGATCGTGCGCTGCAGCTCGATACCTAGAGCCTCCTGCGCCGACAAAAATTCCGCGACCTGACCCGCCCACTCGGCCGAGTCGGACCTCATCGCCTCGACCAGATCCGAGACCTCGCGCTCGGCCGCCAGTGTCGCGCGACGCTGTACCGCCAGCCTCCGGAGCGACTCCCTCTGCATAGTCGCGATCGCGTCGGCGTGCGCCCGATCGGAGCACGAGTCCGCCACAGATACGACTATCAGTACCGCCGCGACCGCACCGGCTACGTAGAGCCATCGGGCCGCGCCGCGCACCAGCGCCGCAGCCTGGCGGACCCACTCGTATATATCAGGCATGGCCTGTCACTCCCTGGGCATATACCCGCAGATGATGGGCGGCCGGGATCACCCGGCCGGCTGCAGTCGTCGCTCGGATCACCAGCTCATACAGCGTACGCGCGCCAGGGCCGTATGTCGCCTGCTGCTCACCGTCTAGTGCCGCGATCAGGCGCACCGTCACGAGCGGACTAGCGACCGATGGGGGCGCCGCGAGAAACTCGTCCGTACGGTCCACGCGGTGCAGGTTCGGCAGTATCTCATGTACTGTCGCGTCGGCCGACGCTATAGGGTCGCCAAATAGATCGGCGGAAAAGTCGAACGTAAAATCATCTATCTGGTCGCGATGTTTCTGGATCATCTATCCGCCTCCCTCGCTGTCGTCTATGGGCGTGCGCGCCGGTGGTATATACGGCGAGCCTGTGCCACGATCGTTGCGGCGCGGCGTACGGGCCGACGGCGGGCCCTGTGGCTGGCCGCGCCACACCACACGGCCGCGGACCGGTGAGAACGGCGGGGCCGTCACGCCCATCGCACCCGCGTAGCCCTGGCCGGCGACTGTCGCGGCCCGGACCGACGCGGCCGTACCGGTAGCCCCCGAGAGCCCGGCGGCCGCCACCGTGACCGCACGGGATGCGACGACGTGACCGGCACTCCCCGACCGTCCAGCTCCGCCACTGGGAGCGAATTTCGCGGTGGCCGCCCCACCTACTGCACCCGCGTACCCCTGACCCGCAGTCGTCGTGCCCGCAGTCCCGAGCCCCTGTCCGCGCGAGCCCGCATAGCCGGACCCCGTGACGCTGACGGATCGGCCGGCCGTAGCCTGACCAGCACCCCCCGCACGACCGGCCGCCGCCGTCGTGACCGAGCGCGCCACTGTGACCGAGCCGAGCGAGCCTACACGACCAGCACCGGCGGCCGAGGTGGACCGCCCACCAGCCGCCGCACCGGCCGCCCCCGAGACCCCTGCCGCACCCGTCGACGTCGACCTGGACCCGACAGCCTGCCCGCGCGCTCCGGAGGCGCCCTGACCGGCCGTCGTGGTACCTACCCCGGAGACAGCCTGCCCACGTGCGCCCGCGTAGCCCTGACCAGCCACGGCCGCCGTCCTCGTGGACACCGACACCGCAGCGGACCCCGTATACCCGAATCCGACCACGGTCGCGGACCGGGACGCTGTGGCTGTCGCGGCCGTACCGGCACGACCATGTCCCACGACCACCGCCGTGCGTGTCGTAGACCCGGACCCACGCGAACCTGAGCGGCCGACGGCCGTCGTCGTGGCCGACCGGGATACCACAACCGAGCCGCGCGAACCAGAGCGACCAGCACCGGCGGCCGAGGTGGACCTGCTCGCGGAGACGGCGGCAGCCGCTCCAGCGCGACCGTCCCCACCAGTCGAGCCGGAGCGCGTCGACGTGGCCTGTCCAGCGCTCCCAGCGCGACCGACCCCGACCGTCGACAGGACGCCACCGGCTGCTGCCTGCCCACGCGTCCCCGCGTAACCCTGGCCGGCGACTGTCGCGGCCCGGACCGACGCGGCCGTACCGGTAGCCCCCGAGAGCCCGGCGGCCGCCACCGTGACCGCACGGGATGCGACGACGTGACCGGCACTCCCCGACCGTCCAGCTCCGCCACTGGGAGCGAATTTCGCGGTGGCCGCCGCGGCCCTCGACCCCGAGTATCCAGCGGCCCCGGCCCCGGCCGACCGGGACGACGTGGCAGCACCCCGAGCACCTGCTGTGCCCTGACCGCTACGCTCGGCCGCCTTGCCGGTCGTGAGCGCGCCCGTAGCTCCGGAGACGCCAGCACTCGATGCGGTGGTCGATCGACCGACCGCCGCCGATCCCGCGGCTCCGGAGTACCCCTGGCCGGACGCGACCGTCTCGGCCATCGCCGCCGCAGCGCCACGCGACCCCGCAGCCCCTGAGCCGGCGACTATCGCCGTCCGTGAGGCGATGACCTGGCCGGCAGCTCCCGCATGGCCGGCGCCGACGATGGACGTCGCCCTGGCGGCCGTAGCCTGACCGGCAGTCCCCGCACGACCGGCCGCCGCCGTCGTGACCGAGCGTGCCACGACAGACTGACCGCTGGCACCGGCACGCCCCTGTCCGACCACGGTCCGGACCCGGGACGCAACTCCCTGCCCCGCAGCCCCGGAGACACCCTGGCCGGCCGTGGACGTAGACCGAGACGCTGCGCCCGTGGCCGCCGAGCCGGAGCGGCCGTCCCCTGCAGCAGCCGCCGTCTTGGCGGCCACCACGAGCCCGCGCGAGCCCGCGTAGCCGGACCCCGACGCACTGACGGACCTACTCGATACAGCCTGCCCGCGCGCTCCGGAGACACCCTGGCCGGCCGTGGACTGGACCTGCGCAGCGACCGCCTGACCAGCACCCCCCGCACGACCGCCACCGACCACGTCCACCGACCGGGCACTGGAGCACATAGCGAGTGCGCCGGCGACGCCAGCCGCAACGACGGCTACGGCCCTGGCGCAGACGACTATGCCACGCGAGCCACTCCGCCCGACACCGGACCCAGTCCCACGTTTGGCGCTCGCTGCAGTACCGGCACTCCCCGCACGACCGTCACCAGCTACCGCCGCGCCCCCGAGCGCCAACTCATTGTATCCGATATTGTTGCCGTCGGACGGCGTAAATGCCAGCACCGTACTGCCGGCACGGTCATAGATAGATGCACTCGCCCCGCTGCCCGTCGAGCCACTCGTGGCCTGTAGCAGTGTCTCAGCGCCCCACGAGCCACCTGACCGTACGCGATAGTACAGCTGGTTATCACTGTCGCGCGGATAGAGGACATACAAGTCCGTGCCTCGCGCAACGACTGCCATGCGATCGCGCAGACCAAATCGCATGACCGCGCCCTGCGCGACGTCCTGGTCTGTCGTCACCCCAGTCGGAGGATTGCCGGCCGTAAAGCGCACGACATTCAGCTCCCCGGACGTCTCGTCTATATACGGGATAGCGCACTGCGTGCCGCCATCGTCGTACGCAACGGGCTGACCCCACACACCCCAGCCTTGCTGGTTTGCGTTTGGCGAGATCTGGACCTGCGACCCAAGCGCGTTGCCCGATGTCAGCGGCCGGATATACGGGCGATTGAGGTCGTTGTTGACATAAGTGAAGAAGCTGGTATCGGTTACGCTATCGATCACGGTAGCGCCGACGTCCCAGTTATCCTGTCCGCCCCCGTCGAGCGCGATACCAACAGTCCACACGCCCGCAATGCGACGCGCGTAACTCACACGGCGATAGTCCACGCCCATGACCCTGTCGGGACTATCCGCGTACATCGCGGTAATATCGCCATTTCCGCGGACGGAGAAGCTCACGCCTATGTATTGCTCGCGTGGCGCGACATCATATGCGTCTGGTGTCGCCACCGCCTGGCGCGTGATACCCCACGTCTCGGGTGCCATATTGAACTGATGGAACTCGACGGGCGCGACCGCGGACATACCGGACGCGTCCACATGCTGCGTCATGACGTATATACTGTCGCCGTGCTGGACGCAGTAGTACCGACTATAGGCCGATACGCCGTTATCGGGACCGGTGCCCTTGATACTCCAGTTGGATATGTCGGTGGGGTCGCCGCCGGTCGTGCCCCAGACGCCGAGGTTGGTGCCGCTGTCGCTGCGGACTACTACATAGTACTCGCCGGCGGCCGACTTGAACGGGCGCGATACAGACGGATTACCCGGCGCGGCCCCGAGCGTCGAGAACTGGATCGGCAGTGGCACCGATCAGCTCCCTACGTGCCGTAGATCGTCCGCCACTGACTGAGGCGGATCGATGTCCACGAGTGAGCCGGCCGGAGTGCCGCCCAGTCCTCCAGAGAGAGGTCCGTCCAGGGCGGCGGGAGGGGCGTGGTCACGAGATGGACTATCCGTGCGAGATCCGTGCCGTCGAGTCCGACCTCGCACGCGTCGAGGATGACCCCGACCTCGGCCGTAGAGTAGCCGGGTAGGAGATCCTCGGTCACGACCCAGTCGAACGTCGAGTATCCGGGCGGGCCCTCGATAGCCTTGGTCGCGACCTTGAGCGCGGCTCGCGTCGACGCCGCGCCCTGTATTGGCACCGCCACCATCCGCGGCACAACCTCGGGCGCCGTCTCGGCCGCCATCCCGGCCTCGACCACAGCCGACCCGTCGAGCGAGTACACACGGCCGTAACCGGCGGACAAAAATACCTCGGCGAGAAATCCGTAGCCGCCGCCAGCGACCAGGATAGACTCCGACGGCTGTATGCCATAGTCGGCTATCAGCCTGTCCCGTCGCTCCGCATAGAGACTCAGGGACGGGGAGGATGGGTCCAGCACCTGCACCATGGCCACACGCGAGTACCCGAGCCGCGAACCGAACGTTGGGGACGACGGATCGCGGTCCCGGATACCGTATGCGCCCTGCCATACTGCAGGGTCATCCCAGTCAGTCGCCACCGATCAGACGAAAATCGTCTCGCTGTAGGCGCTCACATTGAGGTCGCCGGCCGCGGCAAAGACCTCGGGGACACCCTTCTGAAACGTACACTCGCCGTCAGTAGTCAAAACGATCGCGGCACCGCCCTGCGTCAGAGACACCTGAAAAGTGTCGGCGGCTACACTGACGACATACAGTAGGTCGCCCTCCGTAATCCCGCCAGGCACCGCATCCTCTGGGCCGGAGAAAAACGCGACCCGATCGTCGTTGGCGAGCCCGTGATCCTCCGACCGGATCGAGTTACCCGCCTGCTCGTACGTGCAGCCCTTGAGCGACCCGCCGCCGACCAAGGAAAAGCACAAGAACGAGCCGACCGTGAGCGCAGACGCGAGCACCACATATTGCGCCTCAGACGCCGCCGGCATCGGCACAGTAGGCGTCTCGACGATCGCGTGCGCACGACCGGCGGCAGCCGCGAGAGTAATCGCCTGGCGCGTAGTCGCGCTCTCGTTCTGCGGGGTCCCGGATTTACCCGGGTACGCCGAGCACACTGTGAGGTGCGTCGGCCGCACGGTCGGTGCCGCGTTGTCCTTGGCGGCATCGAGCAGCGCGTGTACATACGCGTCGGTCATCATAGTGTATACCTATAGAGTGTGAGTGATAGTCATGGGCTGCTCAGCGCCCAGTCCAGCGCGCGCGCCACCCACGTGTGTCGACGTGGATAAATCTCGGGTACCGCCCGAGACCGAGACTGCCGGCGCGCGGCGAAGCCTCGAAAAGCCTAAGTACGTCCGGAATCGGTATACGCTCTCCAGTGCTCCGGACCGCATACCATACATCGAGCGCGCGATACTCTGCGTACGTGTGCCGCGAACGACTGACGCCGCCCACCGCGCGATTGTACTGAGGGCTCCGGTATCCGGAGTTGACGTGACAGACGCACTCCTCGCCTCGCTGCTCCCATAGTAGTCCGCGGACCGTCTCGACCTCATCGATCGTACCGAGGATGTGCGTCCATAGCTCCGGAGGCGGTGGGTGTAGGGTGGCCACGACCCGACCGTCGACCCTGGCCGTGCGCCCGACGTCGCAACACTCGTATGCGCGGATATAGCGGACCCCGTGCGCGGACAAAAAGTCCTGATGGGACAGGAGCCAGCGTGCCCGCTCATCTGCGATGCCCACGTCGCGCTCCCGGCTCCTCGGGCTCACCAGGATCGAGGAGCATACCCTCCGGACGCACATAGTCCGGCGATGGGCCGCCACGTCGCTCAGCGAGCCTGCGGAACACTGATCCGAGCCCCTGCCACATGGCCCCAATCTGGGGCGCGAGATACTCCGCTATGCGCGGCCCGGCCGCCCACACGAGCACGAGAGACCAGCCACCGGCGAGATAGGTGTAGGCCGTGTCTGGCACCTTGATCCAGCCGACCGAGTGCAGCACGACCAGCGCGACGCCGACCTGCGTCAGCTCCAGCGCGAGCAGACGGGCCAGGCTCCGATTGCCCTGCTCGTCCCGTAAAAATCCGGCCTGCAACACGACCGTCTGACTATGGTCCACGGACTCGCCCGATAGTGCCTCGGGCCGGGCGGGCGCGACAAAGACCTTGCCCGCATGCCCAGTCACCGGAGCACCCACCACGTCGCGACCAGACCGAGCCCGATCACGACGCCGACGCCAAAGAGCAGCCACAATACCGCGTCCTCCCATCGCCCGGACGGTAGTGGTCGTGCGGCGTCGTCAATCGCCACCACAGCCATGAGCAAGACAATCATGATTGTCCACTCCATAGGTCATCCACCCTCGCGCGGAGGGAACCGTCCGCCGTCGATAATCCCGTCCGTCTCCAGTATAGTCACGAGCCTATCGAGTCGCGACGTGATCCGTGCCAGCGTCTGAGAGAGACGCTCGCGTGACCTGCGCTCATCGCTCCGCGCCTCCTCAAGCGCGGCCAACCTCTTTTTCGCGGTCGCCCCCCATCCTCCAGCCGCGTATGCAAGCCCGAGCATGGTGATAACGAGACCTCCCTGCAGCCACACCTCCGTACTCTCGACCAACACCTGGGTCGCCCCGATCAACCCTGCGCTGGACAATAGTAGGATTTTTGTGCCCGTCATATTACCACACTCCCTTGCGGGTAACCCCACTGTCGTGTACATCGCGCCTGCCTATCTATGGTGTACGTGGATTCGCTAGACACTGCGCACCACCTCGATGCTCACAATAGCGTCGCGACCGGAATCGGATGCCGAGCCGCCGACGAAGATGTTATCGGGGGTCATCCAGCCGGACAGGTCGTGCGCATCAAGTACCGTAAGCCACTCCTCGCCGTCAGCCGAGACCTCGAAGTCATAGTCGGTAGCTGAGCTTTTCACGACGCGCGCACAGATGGGATTGCGGGCCGCGACAGTCGTATACGTGGACCCCTGGTCGGAATTGTACGTGGTCGCCGACGCCCAGCGGGTCACTGTGATTTCGGCATTGTTCGGGCGGATGAGTAGGACCTGGTACTTACCGGAGACCGATTCGAATACGCCTATACCCATCCACGCCCCGAACCCTCCGGAGTTACCACCCATAATGTGAGCGCGGAATTCGTATTCCCACGACGCGCCGATCTCCGCACGGACGAGACCCCGAATGGCATGCGGCGCCTGGGCGGGTATGACAATCCGGCCACGAGTGGCGTCCTCACTGTATATAGCGGCCCCTTGATTCTCCCAGGCCAACCCAGCGGGCGGAGCGGTCGCGCCCTCGCGACCGAAGCGCTCCTCGTATGCCGACTGTCGCGGCCATGCGAGGGGGTGGCGACCGCTAAAGTCGGCGAGCGGAGCGATCACGATGCGCTTGGTGCCCGCGGAGAACACGGTCTTCGCGCCGCCTCCCGCGGAGCTGTCTATCACATGGGCACGTGTGAGGGTACCGGCACCGACTACACCGATGCCGTCCTCCCACTCGCCAGCTACAGTATCGTGACGCGCAGAGTAGTAGCACTCGGCACCGGACCCCAGCGCCGAAAGAAATGTCCGGGCGCCAGCAGCCGCGCCGTCGAGCGTCCAGTCGGTGGCCCCGGTGGTCGTACTCGTCTCGTGCACGTGGTCCGCACGGCGCGGCGATGTGCTCGGCATCCTAGCTCCCCATCAGTGGAACGACGTCATCGTGTAGCCGGACACCAGCAGGTCTCCGGGCACGGCGTAGTCCTGGGGGGCACATCGCTGCACGAGGCACTCGCCGTCGGTGGTGAGATCGATCGCGCCGCCGCCGAGCGAGCCCTCGATCTGGAAACTATCAGCCGCCGGCGCGAGCACATAGTAGAGCGTGCCCTGAACGAGCCCGCCGGGCACCGGGCGGGCGGGCCCGGCGAAAAACGCAACGCGGTCGCCTGCGCTGTACCCGTGCCCCCGGAGCGTGATCGCGTCGGTAGATGACGAGTACCCGCACCCGTGCAGCGTCTCCGCCCCGAGCGGGGCGAAGTCGAGGAGCACGCCGCCAGTGGCTGCGGTCACGAGCGCGAGATACTGCGCCTCGAATCCCCCGAGTATAGGGACCGTCGGGGCCTCGACGATCGCGTGCGCACGACCGGCGGCGGCCGTCAGCGTGACCGCCGCCCGGGTGGATGCGATCTCGGCCGAGATCGTGCCGTCGAGGCCTGGGTACGCGCTCAGGACCGTCAGGTGGGACGGCAGCAGCGTCGGTGCTGTACCGGTCCGGAGCGCGTCGAGGATCGACTCGACGTGTGGGTCGGTCCTCATCCGCCGTAGCCTCCCTCGCCATAGCCTCCCTCGCCGTAGCCCCCGCCGGGCCCGGCCGGTGGTGTCGGGACCGGCTCGCGTGCACCAGTCGCGTGACGGGACTGGCCGGTGGCGGCGTAGAGCGGCCGAGGTACGACCTCGTCACCGGTGATCGCGATACATACCCGAGCCGACGCCATGCCCGCCAACTCCTGTACCGGACCCCACGTCTCGCCTCCGTCGTCCGACATACAGTAGCACGCGTGTCGATTGGCGCGCCCCGTGTCCGCGGAGCTACCGACCGTGAGCAGTGTATCGAGCGCACCCGGGTCCTGCGTCATGTCATAGATCGCCGCATATGAGCCTGGTGGCCCAGTGTCGTCTATCTCAGACGGGGGGCCGAACGGGTGCCCGTCCGCCGCCGCATAGGCCGCATCGGTCCAGGTACCATAGGGCATTCGGTCAGTCCAGTTCGCGCCTCCGTCATCTGAACTGAGTAACTGACTGTCACCCAACGACCCCGTATATCCCGAGTGTGCCCATATACGGTGCCCACCACCGGCACGCGGCAACTCTACAAGGAACGATATGTCGCACGGCTCAACCCGAGGCCCGTTGCCCTGAAATACATCCTGCGCGTAGGCTATAGAGACCGGCACCACGCCATTGCCGTCCCACCCCGACGGCTGCAGGAATGCCCCAAGGTTGCGCTGCACTCTATAGTCCTGACCGGCCAGCACCTTGCCCGCAACTATCCAGGGCGCGCCAGTCGGCTTGAGCATGCATTTTGCGGAGATCTGCGCTACGGCCGCGGTGAGCGACCGAAACCATGAGGACCCACCGGTAGTGGACGCAAGAGGGTCCTGCCCCGCCAACCATACACCGGACCCGTCTGACGATCTGTCGCCGGACGCAAGCGAGCGCTCCCATATGTGGAATATGCCCGGAGACGGATTCTCGGAGCAATCCGCAGCGTCGGGGTTGCCGAGCCGGAGCGGAGACCACGTGCGGCCGTAGTCCCTACTGATAGTATGGTGACCTCCAGATAGTCCCATGAGCATCACACGACCATACCCACCATATACGAGTCCGCCGCGAAAAGACCCAAGTACCGCGCCGTTCACGCTACACGTGAGATTGACGGTTACGTCTATGGGGTCCGACCAGGTATTGTTGCGCAAATCCTTACTGTACCGGACCGCCAGCTTGGGCACCCACTCCCCAGCGCCCACATCCCACATACGCCCTTGCTGATAGATGAGCACCTCGCCGATCTCGGGCATCCAGCACATACCCATCATAGCACCCGAGCTAGGTTCGTCCCACGCCGGATCGACTGGTATCTGGTGCGGTCCGGAGAAATCGCCGGGCACGAGCAGTCCACCTGTAGCATCGGCAATCACATATTTGACGCCGAACGGCGAGACGCCGCCGGTCTGTGAGAAATCCTCGAATATCAATAGTGCGTCGGCAATTAAGGGATTGTCACCGTCGACGCGTGGGATGAAGTACGGAGCAAACTGCGTCATTCGCCCGGACCCCAATCGTCCAATATCACACTCGCGTGCCAGCCACATCCCTCGCGCGGACACCAGACGGACGGGACTACCGTGCCGTTCGTCTCGATCGACTCCGGCGGCACCGTACCAGTAGCGCCACACCGCGGACAGCTCAGTAGTGCCGCACGGCCGCCCACTGTGGCTAGCGGACACCACTCGCCGATCTCCGGGAATATCCGACCGGAGGTACGTGTCACGACGGTCCGCAGCGTAGTCATATCAGTGCCGCACTCACGTGTGCGTGATATATGCCCGTCGACACACGATATTTGACAAAGACATCATGGACGCCTACTAATTCGGGGCCGGTCACCTTGTACGAGGCGGGATCGAAAGTCACAGTGAAGCCGGCGGCATCGACGGTCAGCATGAGCGTCTCGCCACTATCGAAATTCAGCGGCGCGAGTATTACGGTATTGGCAGTCGCGGTAAACTCCTGGTCGGCCGAGCCAAGCCCGTCCTGCATGTCCGGCTGGAATGTGCCACCGCCCACCGAGCCCTTGTCGATCCCGGGACTCGGCATAATGAGCACCGCGCCGCCAGGTCCGATAGGCGTAGCGCCCTCGCCGACCGTCAGTCCTCGCCGTGCACGGATTGCATGCCCGTGAAAGACATTGTCCTCCTGGTCAGTAGCGAAAATCCGCGGCGGATTATCGGTCGGATGGAAGAGCGGGAACGCGTGCGTCTTGCCTTGCCGGCCCGTGCGACCAGGCCCGGAGTACCCAGTCAGCTCCAACACCGGCTGCCACCCGTCCAAGGGCAGAGCCCGCCAATCCCCCATGCCGAACGGCTGACCAAAGTCCGCTAGCTCCAGTGTACGATCCTCGGTTTTGGGCAAGAATAGCGCACCCTCTATATACGCGCGGACCGACTGTACGGCGGCGTCCGGCTCGACTGTGATATTGAGCCAATGCGTGCCGCCGGTCGTACCGAACGCGGGCACAGCGCGGCCCTCCACGCCAGCAGCGGCCTGCTTGATGCCCTCCCACCAGTGCTCGCTGAGCCTGACGCCCAGCCGCCCAAGGAACGGCTCCTGGTCGAATAATGTGCCGAGCAGATTGCCACCACACGCCGGCTGATCGTAGAACCCGACTGTGATATATACGGTCTCGCCAATCGCGAGCTGTGTAAAGTCGACGGCCGAGAAGTCGCCCTCGGCGTCCGTGGCCTCACACGTGCCGCCTGCGAGCGGCGGGAATCCGGTGTCGACTGCCCACGCCCACTTGATCGACCTCACTATCGGCTCGCCATTGACATAGAGCGAAACGAAACCCGAGTCCTGGTCTACCGTCAGACTGAGCGAGATGTCGGGCACCGGCGGCACGAGCGGGAGCTGCGACGGGATCGCACGCGGCCGTGCTCCGGTCCACGGCGTCCAGTCTGACGGCGTATAGTTTTCGCGAATATGCCGAGCCTGATAGAATACCGGCTCGGCCGCGGGCGCCAGCTCATCGACGTATATACGACGGTTCGGCTCAATGTATGCGATAGTCTCAGCGGAGGGTTCGTCCGGCGCACCCGAGCCATTGTCAGGCGCACGGCGTAGCTCCATGCCAAATTCAGAGTCAGACGGGAAAAGCGCGAGCACGACACCATAGCGCCCGACCTGGTTGGACTTGCGGAAATATAGCTCCGGCGTCGTCATGACGGACTCGCGGTATTGTCCGCGCGCAAGGTGAACCACTTGTCCGGATACGACTCGAACGGCTCCCGGTGGGACAACATGAAGCCCCCGTCCAAAGAGACGATACCCGGACCACACCAACACTCGGCACTCCATACCTCGTGTTGTCTCTGTATCCCGCCGGACGGAGCCACGGCCACGAGCGAGATCATACCCGGTCCCCCACGAGCACCTGAATGCCGATCATATTCGGGGCCACCGCGCTAGTCGCGAGCGTGGTCTCTTGGACCGACGCGTCAGGACCGACGCCGCCTGTCACCTCCGACCGGTAGCGCAGCGTGTACGTGTAGGGCGTGAGCGGCTCCAGCCCGCGCGACGTGTACCGTGAGGAGCCCGCAGGCAGGACCTCGACCAGCTCGCCGTCCAGCTCGACCTCGACGATCGAGGAGTCCGACGTGACCGTCCACGTCACCTCGATCTCGGAGCCGGAGAGCGCGACGGCCGCGAGCGCACCCACAGCGGGCAGCGCGACCGTGTCGACGTACCCGGGCGCCGGCGGATAGACCCACGGCGACGGGAGCTTCGGCGGGCCATTGGGTGACCGCTCGGACCGACCCCGAACCCATACACGCGAGCCCGACGGCAGGCCGGAGACGTCGACGGTACCCGTCGCCTCGACGTAGGCGCCCTGTACCCACAGATCCGAGCCGTCGACCGGCCGCACGCCGACCGACGTCGCCGTAATCGCGACATCCACGCGGACCGGGTCGCCGTCGCCATTGAGGGTGACCGGCTGCTCGATCGTGACGCCCTGCTCGTCCGTTTTCTGCGTCGGCGCCCCGAGTGTCGGCGCGAGCGCGACAGCGTCCGGGCCCTCATCCGAGAGCACGAGCGTGCGCCGCGGCCCGTCGTCACGGTACTCCAATACCCTATACACGCGGTCGCCGCCCCGTACGTTGCCGGCGGCATTGGGCACCTCGGCCGGGCCGGCGATCACGAGCGACCCCGGCCGCAGCGCATTGACGGTCGGGGTGCGCCGACACGCGACTACCACAGTCGAGACCCCGCCTCCGTAGCGAGACTCGAATGTCCGCGCGATCTGGACCGCGCGCTTCTGCGCCCAGATCTCGTCATTCCATTCGCCTTGCACCCCGTCCGGCCGCGAGCTGCTCCGGAGCCCGATGGCGTCTATCACGTACCGAGCACGCGTAAGACCGAGACGACCGAAGGGGTGGGGGATATATTCCCGCTCACGAGACTGTATGCCCGTCACCTCGACGTCGGGGTAACCGCTCGGCTGCGAAACTATACGCGCTGCCTGGTCCTGCAGCTCCTCGTGGTGCGTCACCACGCCGATCTGCCCGATCGCGGACTCCAGTGAGTTGTGCGCGTCGGCCGACGGCGCGGCGATCAAGTCGGAGTCCGTCAGCGTCGGCACACCGACGAAACTCGACGGATAGTCGAGATCCACAAGTGTAAATTCGTTGGCCTCGCTCCAGTAATATGCGAGCCCATACGGCACCATAATGTGTCGCTCAATGAGATTGTTGAGCTTGAGCGGTTTGCTGAATTGTGCCCGGAAGCCGCCGACCTCGCGCGTAATCCCAGTGAAACTTGACTCGTCACGAGGTAGCGCGTCCTCCGCAGGCGTGCCATCGGCGAGCAAGCGACCGTACTTGCCGTCCAGGAGATCGCGCAGGAAATCGCGGACGTCGGCATAATCGACGTATATCGGCGCGGCTTTACTCGGGCGCTCGGCCTGTACATAGAACTCGCATGTGTCGCCGGGCGCGCCGAAGCCCAGATAATCGGGATCGCTTGCGTCTATCGCGACATTGGTGACATACAGAATCGCGAGACGTTCGTGTCCCGATCCGTCCTGAGTCGTGAGCATGCCGACCGGACGGGTGGCGCGATAGCCGAGCGTGGGGTCGAGAAAAAACGGCGACATATGATACCGCCCCGTCTGCCCATTGAGCGCACCCGACGTCCACGTGACCCACACAGTAACGCGCTCATTGTATCCGACCTGCGCCGAGCCTTGGAATATCTCGCCGACCGACGCGCGCGAGGCGTCCCAAAATTCACGAGTCACGACTGTGTACTGTGACTGCGGGTCTATCTGCGCGACACGTGACGCGTCCACACGGATCGCGCCGGCCGGACCGGTCGGCGACTCGAACGCGCCCGGAATGAGCGGCTGGCCGCCGAACGGACCATAGTCCTGCACCAATGCATTGGGCATGAGCGGAGACGAAAATCCCTGCGTGACACTTCGCGCGGGCGAGCCGGCCATAACCTCGGACTTGCCCAGCTCGGCATTGTCGCGGATAGGCACGTCGGCCCACAATCTACCGGATATACCGCTCGCCTGAATGGTGCCGGTATAGTAGATCTGCCAGCTACCGCCCATATCGAGCGACTCCTCGATGAGCACGCGACACCCATTGAGCTGGGTCCATCCGTCGTCGTCGCCCCAGTACGCCGTCACCCACCGCTGTGTATTCCCCGTTGCGCCGGCCACGCGCTTGTCCAGTATCCGCACGACGATTTCGCCGGTGTCCGTCTTGCGCGTCAGTAGGTCGATGCGGCCATGCCTGCCGCGCGGAGGATCCATATACGGATGGTAGCCGACAACCCCAGTCGCGCTCGCGACCTGGAACGGGTCCGTGTGAGGGGATCCCGCGCGAGGCGTGAGTACGGTCCCGCCGACGGACTCGCCGAAGGCGTAGACAGTCATGCGATAGATGGGCCCGATCATGCGCGCGTGTATCCGGTATAGCGGTCAGCGGGATTGA
>CBDCVX010000022.1:0-58818 GCA_965223195.1 Longimicrobiales bacterium | reverse complement strand
ACGTCGATCGCCGCGTATTCGAGCAGGATCTCCTCGCCGCCCTCCTCGATCTCCAGCTCGGCGCCGAAGCGGACCATGCTGCTGACCCGGGTGGCGAGGAACAGGTTCATGCGCTTGGCCACGAATCCCGCCTCCTCCCTGATGCCGTCGGTGCGGGCATACCGAGCGTGGGCCTCCGCGTAGCCGCCGATGGCGACGCGGTCGAGCAACGTCGTGAGATAGGGCTTGTCGTAGACGCCCCCCTCCACGAACGGACGCGAGGGAATGGTGTCCTGGGCGACGCCTGCCCCCGGAATCGAACAGAGGACGGCCAATCCCGCGCCCCACGCCCATCGACCGGCCCACTTCCCGTTCATCGGACGCCTCCGGTGACGTCGACGCGAAGCGTGTTCTCCCTTCGCTCGAGCGGGAGCCGCAACAGCGGTCGCGCCGCAGGTCCGCGGACCACCGTCCCATTCCGATCGTAGGTCGAGCCGTGACAGGGACACACGAGCCGGAGGCCCTCGACCCCGACGGTGCAGCCGCGGTGCGTGCAAATGGGTGACAGTGCCACGTATTCCCCTTCCGACTCCAGGAGATACAGGGGATCCGAGTGCCCCTCCGGTAAGAGGATGAGCGACCCTCCGGCTCGCGCCAACTCGGGATGGGCGTCCAGATCCACCGTGATCAATCCATCCGGAGCTGCCACCGGCGTCCACGCCACCGACGCGCAGCCGGAGAGCAGGCTCGCCGAGACTGCGGATCCGGACGCCTGCACCAGAAAACGGCGCCGATCCACTATCGGGTCTCCACGAAGCGGAGGAGAGCCGTGCGGTCCTCCGGGCCCAGGGCCTCGAAGGCGGCACGCGCCGCTTCCGCCTCCCCACCGTGCAGGACGATCGCTTCCTCCACCGTGCGGGCCCGTCCGTCGTGCAACAGGAAGGCGTCTCCGTTGAGGAAGTCGCGCATCACCCGTAGCCCCCACAGTGGCGTAGTTCGCCACTCCGTTCCGGTGGCCCCACCGTCCGGGCGGCCGTCCGCGAGCCCCGCGCCCATGTCGTGCAGCAGAAAGTCCGAGTACACCTCGATGGTCTGGTGCGCCACCGCGGCGATGGGGTGGGGGCCGGTAGTCATGGTAGGCACGTGGCATCGAGCGCAGCCCACGTCTCCGAACAGCGTCCGACCTCTGACGATCGTGGCATCCTCCGGCGCCGGCACGGGTGGGGCGAGCATGCGTATGTAGTCGACCACGGCCCGCACCGTGGACGCGGCGACCTCCGGATCCGGAACTCGATCCGCGGCCAACGTGCTCGCGCCGTCCCCCGGGCTCTCGTTCTCCTCCGGAAGGAAGTCCGAGGTGATGCCCATGTCCTGGAGGTAGGCCTCCACGGTCTGTTGGACCAACGTGGAGACCTGGGCCTTCCGGCTGAAGCGGCCGACCCGCGGATCGGCGCCGCCGTTGATCTCGTCTGCGGGTACCCACTCGGGGGCGACCACCCAGTTGACCCGCCCGGAGATCCCGTCTCCGTCGAGGTCGTCGGGGTCGGCGTTCGCGAGAATCGCGGCCTCGGGAATGGCTTCGATGAGTCCGACCCCGAACACCGGCGGAGGCAGGCGGAGCGACACGGGCACCCCTGCCGGCAGAGTCTCCGGCACCGCCCCCGGAATGGCGCGGTCCTGGAGCTGCGGCTCTCCCGGCAGCGGCGCGTCGGGGTCGCCGCCGAAGCGGGCCAAGGCGTTTTCGGGCCGGCCGCGCCCGTCTCCGCTGTGGCACGATGCGCAGGCGGTGTTATTGAACAGCGGACCCAGGCCGGCATTTACCGAAAAGGCCCGGCCGAACTCCTCGTCGCCTCGTAGAAAGGCCGCCTGCTCCGAAGGCGTAAGGCCCGGCAGGGGCGCATCCAGCAGGTCGCCGTCCGGCGGGCTTTCCGTGAGCAGTTCGGAGCAGCCGATCGTAAGGAGCGTCAACCCGGCTGCGACGACCGAGCGTCGCATAGTCGCCTCCGGACTCCGGATGGCCTCATCCGGACGAGAGAGGAGCGAAGGACGAAATTTAGGCTTGCCTAAATTTTCTCTCTCTAGAGTATCCGCCGGAGACTACGGACGTCAAGGCCGCGCCCGCCTCGGTCGGACGGTCAGGACGTGGTGCCGTTGTCGGTAGCGCTCCCGACGGGCACTTCCGAGCGGGTCCCCGCCGGCCTTTCGCGCCCGTCGATCCTGGCCGGTCCGCCGCGTGGGATCTCGACGACGAACGTGCTCCCGTTGCCTCGCCCGTCGCTCTCCACGCGGAGGCGCCCGCCGTGCAGCCTGACGAACCGTCGGCTCAAAGCCAGGCCCAGCCCCGTGCCCTGGTGCCCATCTCTGTCGACTTGCTCGAACGGACTGAAAATCCGCTCCTGGTCCCGCGGGAGGATTCCCGGACCCTCATCGGTCACCGCGATGCGAATCCAAACGTCGTCCGGGCCGCCACGGCCGTTGGGAGCCGCGAATGGATTGCTGTCCACGCGCACAGAGCGGCCGGCCGGTGTGAATTTGACGGCGTTCCCAATGAGGTTGAGCAACACCTGCTTGAGACGGAACGCGTCTCCGACCACGCTGAGACGCCCCGTTCGGTAGTCGATGCTCAGACGCACCCCTTTGCCGCGGGCCAGCTCCTCCGCCATCGGTCGTAAGTCCATGAGCAGGTCCTGCACCCGAAACGTGGAAAGGGCCAGCTCGACCTTGTCCGCTTCCGCTTTGGAGAGATCCAGGATGTCGTTGATGAGACGGAGTAGGTGGCGCCCGCTGGCCAGCACATTGTCGAGGTACCGACCCTGCTTGGCGTTGACCTCGCCGAACGTCTCGTCCTTGAGCAACTCCGAGAATCCGATGATCGCGTTGAGGGGTGTGCGCAGCTCATGGCTCATCCGGGCCACAAATCGGCTCATGCCCCGATTGGCGTACCGGAGCTCTGCCGTGCGAGCGGCGACGGTGGCCTCCAGCGCGCGCTGTCGGGCGTGCCGGCGCCGTTGACGAAATCGGTCGAACAAAAGCGCCAGCGCGATGAGGACAGCCACGACGACCACGTAGAACCATCGCGACTCGTGGAAGAACGGCTCCAGGGTGAACGATACAGAGGCACCCTGGCGATTCCACACCCCGTCGTTGTTGGCCGCCTGCACCTGAAAGCTGTAGCGACCCGGCCCCAGGTTGGTGTAGCGCACCGCCCGTTCGCGGGAAGTCACCCATTCCTCCTCGTACCCGCTGAGCCTGTACCGGAACTCGACACGCTCGGGCTGCAGGAGGCTGGTGGCCGTGAACTGGAACTCCATGTCCCTCCGACCCGGCGGCAGGCGTGCCCCTTCGATCCCGTCGATCGGCTGGCCGTTTCGCAGCACCTGTTCCACGTAGACCTCGGGCATGGTCGCGTTGAAGCGGGGAGCGGAGGGATCGACCCTCACCGCGCCGTCCTGGGTGGGGAACCAGATCATGCCGGAGTCGGTCTTTGCGGCCGCCGGATGCGTGCCGCTGTTGCATTCGACGTGCTTCATTCCATCGGGAAGCCCGTACGCCACCGAGACGACCTGGTCCGCTGCGCCGTCGGCGTAGGCCTCCAGGTCGTCGATCCGTGCGTGGAAAATCCCTCGGTCGCTGCACATCCATAGGCTACCGTAGTCGTCTTCGACGATGGCCCACACGTCCTCGTCGAAGAGTCCGTCGGCGGCCCGGAACTCGTCGACGCCGTCGGGGCCCATGCGGTGCAGTCCCCGGCTCAACGTCCCGTACCACAACGTGCCACGGCTGTCCCGGAGGATGGAGCGCACCCATACGTTGTCGCGCACGGAGTGGAACCGCTCCCCGTCCCAGCGGGAGAGGCCGGTGCGTCCACCCAGCCAAAGGGTTCCGTCCCGGTCCTCGAAGATCGTGAAGAGATCGCTCGCGAGCCCCGGCGCATCGACGTAGCTCACCCAGCGTCCCTGCCGTCGCGCCACGAGGCCCTCCTCCGTGATCGCCCACAGGGTTCCGTCGGCCGCTTCGTGCAGGCCGGTGACGCGAGACCACGGAAACTCGGCGGTCGAGCCGTGGCTCCGGAGGCGCCCCGCGCGAACGCTCCAGAGTCCGTCGATGTTGCTTCCGGCCCAGAGGGTGCCGTCCCTCGTCTCGATGACGGTTACGATGCCCAGATCAACCTTGAAGTCGGGTCGAGTCAGGGGTCGGAAGCGGTCCTCGAAGGACCGCGCCACGCCCTGGCCACCCACCCACAGCGTCCCGTCGGCCGCCTGAAAGAGTCCGCGCACTTCCCGATGTGTGAGTCCGTGGCTCACGCTGTACGTCGTAACGTGTCCGCTCTTGAAGCGATTGAGCCCGCCCCCGTAGGTGCCCACCCAGATGCTGCCCTCACGATCTTCGAAGATTGCGCGTATTCTGTGGTCGGACAGCCCGTCGGCCCTCGTGAATTCGGAGACCCGGTCTCCGTCGATCCGAGCCAGGCCCACGCCCAGCGCGCCGATCCAGATCGATCCCGCTCGGTCCAAAAAGAGCGTTCCGCCGGTACGGCTATCCATGTACTCACCGCCGACGACGGTCAGCACGCCGTCCCGAAGTCGCCTAAGCCCGTGGTTGAGCATGGTGATGAGCAGGCTCCCGTCTCGATCAACCTCCAACTGATAGACGGCGTTGGTGGGCAACAGGTTCTCGTCCGTGTAGGACGTCACGGTGGATCCCTCTACGCGGTACAGTCCGTCGCTCTCGGTGGCCGCCCAGACGGCGCCGGCACTGTCGAAGACGATGTCCAAGACATCGCCGGTGATCTCGTCCGGCACGACGCGCGTGATCACGCCATCCGAGTAGCGGACCAACCCCCGTCCGGTTCCGATCCACACGTCTCCGGACGGATGGACCGCCAAGGACCGAACCTCCGGACTCGGAAGTCCTTGGTCCATGCTGAACGCGGTGAGCGTGTCGTCGTGGTAGCGGACGACTCCACCCACGAGCAGGCCCGCCCAGAGCGCGCCGTCCCGGGTCTGAACCAGGGTTCTGACGCGGTCGGTCTCGAACGCTTCGTGAGTCCTGCTGTTGAACACTGTGAACCGCACGCCATCGAAACGAACCAGACCGGCGTCGGTCCCGAGCCACAGGTATCCGTCGTCCCCGTGCAGAATGGCGTGCACGGCGTTGTGGGGAAGGCCCTCGGTGGTCGTCCACACGTCGTGGACGTACTGGTCGATGTCCAGCGTGGGATCCAGCCGGTAGTCGGTGGGCGTCTGGGCATGGGCATGCGTGACCCCCACTGCCCCCGTCAAGAGAACAGTCAGCACCACCGTGTCCGGTCGTATCCGGTTGTACGGAAAAGCCATGAGGATTGGTGTAGTTCCCCTGCCGGGGGACCAAGGCGCGCCGAACTTGCTACAGGCCCCTTGTCGCGGCTTCCGATCAAGACTCCGGGCAACTAGAAGGTTACAACCTACTCAACTCCCGGGGAACATCCCACGGAGGGCAGTCTTCCGAGCTCCTGCCGACCGCCGCCTCTTCGACCGCCGCCTCTTCGACCGCGCGCCCCCGTCGGATTTGGCGCGGACAGGGTACAGGGCGCTAGGAGCGGTTGGCGGGCACGCTCCCGCCCTGGGGCCGTGGTCCGGATTCCGATTCGTGGCGGGTCCCTGCTCCTGAGGGCCTCGTGCGGGGAACCTCGACGAAGAACGTGCTCCCGGTACCGAGGCCATCGCTCTCCACCAGGAGACGCCCCCCGTGAAGAGCAACGAACCGTCGGCTCAACGGCAATCCCAGCCCCGTTCCGCGGTGTCCCTCTTGATCGACCTGCTCAAACGGATTGAAGATTCGATCGTGGTCCTCCGGGGAGATACCCGGACCTTCATCGATCACCGCGATACGGATCCATTCCCGCTCCGGTCCGGCGCCGTCCTCCCGTGAGGAGAATCGGCTGGTCCTCACGCCCACCGAACGTCCGGAAGGGGTGAACTTCACGGCGTTCCCGATCAGGTTGAGCAAGACCTGCTTGAGCCTGAGAGCATCTCCCACCATGTCGGCGCGACCCGCGGTGTGCTCCACGGTGAATCGTACGCCCTTGCGCCTGGCCAGCTCGGTTGCCATGGGCTGAACCTCAAACAACAGGTCCTGAACTCGGAAGGTCGACCACGCCAGCTCGACTTTGTCGGCCTCCGCTTTTGAGAGATCCAGGATGTCGTTGATCAACCGCAGGAGATGCCGCCCGCTGGAGAGCACGTTGTCTACGTACCGGCTCTGTTTGGCGGTCATGTCGCCGAAGGTCCGGTCCTGGAGAAGCTCGGAGAATCCGATGATGGCGTTCAATGGCGTGCGGAGCTCGTGACTCATCCGGGCCACGAACCGGCTCATCCCCTGGTTGGCGTGCTCGAGCTCGGCGGTCCGCGCGGTCACCGTGGCCTCCAGCGCGCGGTGCTGGGCACTGCGACGTCGATGTCGGTAGCGGTCCAGGGCCGCACCCGTGATCACCAACACGAGAAGCACGGACCCGTAGAACCACCGAGACTCGTGAAAGAAGGGCTCGAGCGTAAACGAAACGGAGCTGCCTTCCAGATTCCACACACCATCGCTGTTCGCGGCCTGTACCCGGAAGGTGTACTTCCCCGGGGCCAGATTCGTGTAGCGGACATCGCGTTCCCGAGAGCCGATCCACTGCTCGTCGTATCCCTGTAGCCGGTACCGGAACTCCACTTGCTCCGGATACAGGAAGCTCGTGGCCGTAAACCGAAACACGAAGTCCCGCCGTCCGGGCGCCAGCCGACCCCCCGGGGCCAGCTCCACCGGCAGGCCGTTTCGGAGCACACGTTCGACGTACACTTCCGGAACGATCTCACTCACGCGCGGAGCCGAGGGATCCACCCGTACGGCCCCACCCTGCGTCGGGAACCAGATCTCCCCTCTTTCGGTCTTGGAGGCGGACGGATGCGTGCCGCTGTTGCACTCCACGTGTTTCATTCCGTCTTCGAGCCCGAAGGCCTCGGACGAGATTCGATCCACGGCGCCGTCCGAAAACGCATTCAGGTCCTGGATTGAAGCGTTGAATATGCCGCGGTCACTGCACATCCACAGCGTGCCGTAGTCGTCTTCGACGATACTCCAGACGTCGTTGTCGAAGAGGCCGTCGGCCATCCCAAATTCCTCTACGCCGTCGTCGCGAAGTCGGTGGAGTCCGAGGCTCAACGTACCGTACCAGAGCGTGCCTTTCGTATCCCGGTGTATCGCCCGCACCCATACGTCGTCCCGCACCGATTCGAACGATTCGCCGACTAGCCGATACAACCCCGTTCTGCCACCCACCCAAAGGGTGCCATCCTCATCCTCGTGCAGGACGAAGATCTCTCTCGGGGAGCCCTGCTCCCCCGGGTACCTCGTCCACCGGCCGTCTCGTAGCGCGCTCAATCCCATGCTCGTAGACACCCACAGGGTCCCATCCTTGGATTCCAGGAATCCGTAGATGAAATCGGACGGCAACCCCTCAGTAGGACGGTGCCTGGACAAGCGTCCGGAATGAAGGCTCCAGAGCCCCCCCGTATTGCTTCCCATCCACAGCGTTCCATCGCGGGTCTTGGCCACCGCCACGATACCGGGATCGGGACCGAGCTCAGGCCGCACGACCGGATCGAACCGGCCATCCACCAATCGTGCCAAGCCGTGACCACCCGCCCACAGGGTACCATCGGCGTCTTGAAAAAGGCTGCGGACCTCGTTGTGGGGAAGGCCCTGGCGGATGCCGTAGGCCGTGACCCGGCCGCTTTTGAAGCGATTGAGGCCCCCACCGTAGGTCCCCACCCAAATGCTGCCGTCTCGATCTTCGAAAAACGCGCGGATCCGTCCATCGGACAGCCCCTCGGAAACGCCAAAGCTCGAGACCCGGTCCTCGAACACACGCACGACCCCCAACCCGGTCGCGCCGGCCCAGATCCCGCCGCTTCGATCCCGCAACAGGGAGGCGGCCGCGTGGTCCTCCAAGAAATCCTCGGCGATCGACGTCACGACACCGGCCCTGAGCCGCAGGAGCCCGTGTGTAAAAGCGCTGAGGATCAGGCTTCCGTCTCGATCCACTTCGATCTGAAATATCAGGTTCGTGGGAAGGAGGTCATCCTCCGTGTAGTTGGTGACATCGGACCCATCCACATGGTAGAGACCGTCGTGTTCGGTCACGATCCAACCGGCACCGGTGGAGTCGAACGCAATGTCCAACACGTTCCCGTTGACCCTTTCGGGCGCAATCAGGGTCATGACCCCGTTGGAGAGGCGGGCCAGCCCGGTTCCGGTGCCGATCCAGAGATCGCCGGACGGGTGCTCCGCGAGCGCCCGAACCTGGGAGCTGGGAAGTCCGGCTTCTATCCCGTAGGCCGTGAACGTGTCGTTTTGAAAACGCACCAGTCCGCCCGCCAAAAAGCCGGCCCAGAGCGCCCCGTCCCGAGTCTGGGCAAGGGACCGCACACGGTCCGTCACGAACGCCGGTTCCGTGCGGCTGTTGAAGACCGTGAACCGCACTCCGTCGAAGCGGGCCAACCCGCCATCCGTGCCCAGCCAAAGGTACCCATCCTGCCCCTGGAGAATCACATGAACCGTGTTGTGTGGCAGCCCGTCACGGACCGTCCATACGTCATGCACGTACTGGTCGATGTCGAGCTCGGGATCCAAGCGGTAGTCCCTTGGCGTTTGGGCATGGACACCCGCCGCTCCCACCCCGCCCGTGAAGAGCGTGGCTGCAACGATCGCGATGGGTCGCACCGGGATGTGCCGAACGTACATGGGGTTCGTTGATGCCCGAGGTTGGGGGATTGAACGCGCCTGGAACCTGCCTACGCGCCTCCTTCTTCGTTGATGGCTTTGCCCCCGCGGAGCTGCGTACACAGTCGCATGGTGCTCAACTCTCCGGATACCTCCCACCATCTTGCACGAACGCCGTCACCGGTATGCGGCGTTGCACGTCCGTCATCTCGGCCGGGCGAGTCTTGTCGGGACCCTGCCGAGGAAGCTCACAAACGAACGTGCTTCCCCGCCCGAGCCCTTCGCTCTCCGCCCAAAGCCGGCCCCCGTGCAGCTCGACGAGCTTCCGACTGAGCGGCAGTCCCAAGCCCGTCCCCTGTTGCACGTGCCCGTGGGCCTGCTCGAAGGGATGGAAGATCCGCTCGAGGTCGTCGGCGGCGATTCCGGAGCCCTCGTCGGCCACGGACAGGCGAATCCACTCTCCCGCGCTCGAGCCATTGTCCCCGTGCCGAACGCGAGCACACTGCACCGTGACGCGTCGTTCGGCGGGCGTGAATTTGACCGCGTTTCCGATCAAGTTGATCAGGACCTGTTTGATCCGCAGCGCATCGATCGTGATCTCGGTGGCCTCGGCGTCGGGCTCGATGCCGAACCGGACACCCTTCTTTCGAGCCAGTTCCTCGGCTATGGGCCGGATCTCCGCCAACAGGCGGTTGGTGCGTACGGGGGCCACCGACAGCTCCAACCGGTCCGCCTCCACCTTGGACAAGTCCAAGATGTCGTTGATGACCTCCAGAAGGTGCCGCCCACTCTTGAGCACGTTGCCGACGTATCTGGAATGTTGAGTGGTCATCGTCGAACCCGCTTGGTCTTGCAACAGCTCCGAGAAGCCGATGATCGCGTTGAGGGGAGTGCGTAACTCGTGGCTCATGCGGACCAGAAACCGGCTCATCCCCCGATTGGCGAACTCCAACTCCGCCGTCCGGTCCCGGACCATGGCCTCGAGGACCTGTTGCCGTCTGCGCCGGTACCAGTCCAGCCCCAACCCCAGACCCACCACCAGGGCCACGATACCAGGGTAGATCCAGCGGGACTCGTAGAGGTAGGGCTCCAGGTGGAACAAGAAGGACGCTTCGGCTTCGCTCCAAATTCCATCGTCGTTCGCCGCACGCACCCGAAAGCGGTACGTACCGGGCGTCAGATTCGTGTAGCGGACCGTCCGGTCGCCGCCCTCCACCCAGTCCTCCTCGAAACCCTCCAGCCGGTACCGGAAGGTCACGCGCTCGGGAAAGAGCAAGCTGGTAGCGGAGAATCGGAACCGGAAGTCTCTCTGGCCCGGCGCCAGCCTCTGCCCGTCGATCAGCGGCAGGTCGAGGCCGTTTCGCGCCACCCGCTCGATGGAGACCGACGGCGGGACGGCATTCGACGGCAGGGACCCCGGATCGACGCGCACCACGCCCATCTGCGTCGGAAACCAGATCGCGCCGTCCCGTGTCTTCGCGGCGGACGGATGGCGGCCGCCGTTGCACTCGACGTGCACCATCCCGTCGTCGACCCCATAGGACTCCGAGCGGATGCGGTCGACCGTGCCTGCCGTGAAGTCCTCCAGATTCCGCTTGGTCACCGAGAAGATTCCCCGGTCCGAGCACATCCACAGCGTCCCGAAGTCGTCTTCGACGATGCTCCAGACGTCGTTGTCGAACAGGCCGTCCGCGGTACGGAAACGATGGGTCCGGCCGGCCCGGTGCCGGAAGAGCCCGCCCCCGAGGGTGCCGAACCAAACCGTGCCGTCCGCCTCCACGTGGAGGGAACGCACCCAGGCCCCTTCATAGATCGACTCGAACAACGTGCCGGTGAATCGGGTGACGCCCCCCCTTCCTCCCACCCAGACCGTTCCGTCCTCGGCTTCGGCGAAAGTAAGCACGATGCCCGGCACGCCCGTCGTCCAGTCGTATTTGGTCCACTCCCCGCCGTCCAGCACCGCGATGCCGGTCCGCATCCCGACCCACAACGCTCCCGTCCGATCTTCCATGAGCGCGGACACGTGGTCGAACCCCGGAGCGTCGTCCAGCCCGAGGACGGTCATGCGACCGTTTTCCAGACGCCCCAGGCCGGGCTCCGCGAAGCCCACCCAAAGCACACCGTCTCGGGTCTGCAAAGCCGTGTTGACCCAGCGCCCGGCATCGATCGAGTCCACCACCAGCGGCTCGAACCTGCGACCGCGTCGGCGGGCGATACCTCCGCCGCTCGCCCACAGGACGCCGTCCTCGTCTTCGAAAACGCTCAGCACCTCCCGGTGCGCCACTCCTTGCCGGGTTCCGTACGTGGTGACCGCCCCGCTCCTGAAGCGGTTCAGGCCACCGCCGTAGGTGCCGAACCACAGGCTGCCCTCGCGATCCTCGCGGAAGGCCAACACACGAGCGTCGGTCAGACCGTCTTCGACTTCGAATCGGCCGGCTTCACCACCGTGAATCCGGAGAATTCCGCGGCTGCCAGCGGCCACCCAGACGGCTCCCGACCGGTCCTCGTAGACATCGGACAATGCTTGCGTCGCCGTCTCGTCTGGCCGAATCGCCCGCAGCTCGCCGTCGCGAAGCCGGAAGAGTCCGTGCGTCGACGTCGCGACCCACACGCTCCCGTCCCGTCCGATCTCGGCCGCCGTGATCGCCACCCCTTCCGGAAACTCGTGGTACGTCACGTCCGTGTCTGAAATCCGGTACAGGCCCGCCCAGACCGCAACCCAAAGCGCGCCGTCGGAGTCCACCTCGACCTCGGCGACGCTCTCGGAGATGACGTCCGTGTGGGCAAGGGTGAGGACGCCGTCCTCTACCCGAGCGAGGCCCTGTTCCGCTCCTATCCACAGCGTTCCCGCCTGGTCCTCGGCGAGCGATCGGATATCGAGGGCCGCCCCGCCTCCCTCGAGGCCGACCGAGACGATCGAATCCCCTCGTGCCGACAAAAGTCCGCCCGCCAGCAGTCCGGCCCAGAGCGTTCCGTCGCGAGTTTGCGTGAGCGCCCGGACCCGGTCCGTCTCGAACGCCGGGTGGGTGCGGCTGTTGTAGACCGTGAACCGGATCCCGTCGAACCGGACGAGCCCGCCGTCCGTGCCGAGCCACAGATAGCCGTCTCGGCCCTGTACGATGGCCTGCACGGCATTGTGGGGAAGGCCGTCGTGGGTGGTCCACGTCTCGTATACGTACTGACTGATGTCCAGCTCCGGGTCGAGTCCGTAGTCGCGGGAGGCTTGTGCGCGTGCCGATCCGGCGGTCGAGACGGTCGCGGACAGGACGGCTCCCCCGAGTAGGACGATACACGGCGCCGAGCGCCCTTGGATCATCACCGCTCGGGACTCCCCGCGCTGCTTCGCTCATCGATCGCGACCTGCACATCGGCACGGTTCGCTCGCTCCGAGACGGGGGAATCGGCGGCCCTGCCCTGGACGGGTACCTCGAACGTGAACGTGCTCCCGTGCCCCGGACCGGCACTTTCCGCCCAGAGCCTGCCGCCGTGGAGCTCGACCAGCTTCCGACTCAGCGGCAATCCCAGCCCCGTCCCTTGGTGATCGCTGCCGCCCACCTGTTCGAAGGGATCGAAGATCCTCTCGAGGTCCTCGCTCGCGACTCCGGTGCCCTCGTCCTCCACGGACACCCGGATCCAGTCGCGGGCACGCGGCTGTCCGTTTTCACGCTGAAATCGACCGCTCTTCAGCGTGACCAACCGGCCGGACGGCGTGAACTTGACTGCGTTCCCGATCAGGTTGAGCAAAACCTGTTTGATGCGCAGCCCATCGACGACCGCCTCGGCCGACCCGACCTCGTCCTCGATCGCGAACGTTACGCCCTTCTTTCGGGCCAGCTCGTCCGCGATCGGGCGCACCTCCGCAAGGAGATCGCATACCCTCACGCGCTCCAGCGCGAGCTCCATCTTGTCCGCCTCGACCTTCGACATGTCCAGCACGTCGTTGATCAACTGGAGCAGGTGCCGTCCCGAGTTGCGGACGTTGCTCACGTAGCGCGCCTGCTTCGACGTGAGGCCGTCACCGGTTTGATCCCCAAGCAGCTCGGAGAAACCGATGATCGCGTTGAGAGGAGTCCGGAGCTCGTGGCTCATCCGGGCCAGGAAGCGGCTCATGCCGCGGTTCGCGAACTCGAGTTCGGCGGTGCGCTCGGACACCAGCACCTCCAGCGCCTGTTGGCGGATGCGTCGGTAGCGGTCGAGCGCGAAACCCGCGGCAATCACCGCTGCGAACAGGCCCAGGTACAGCCAACCCGACTCGTGGAAGTACGGATCGAGCCGGAAGGCGATCGATGCGCCCTCCGGATTCCACACCCCGTCGTTGTTCGACGCCTGGACCCGGAACTCGTAGTTGCCGGGCTCCAGATTGGTGTATCGCACCGACCGGTCCTTGCCCGACACCCACCCCTCGTCGTACCCGACCAGCCGATGCCGGAACTCCACCCGCTCGGGGAAAAGCAAGCTGGTAGCGGTGAAGTGAAACTCGAAATCTCGGCGGCCCGGGCCAAGACGCGCCCCGTCGATCGAGTCGACGACCACTCCGTTGCGGACCACACGTTCGATGTGTACCTGCGGTGGAATCCCGTTGCGTCGAGGCGAAGAAGGATCGACGCGGACCGCCCCTCCTTGGGTCGGAAACCAGATCGTGCCCGAGCGTGTCTTTATAGCCGATGGCGAGGTGCCGCTGTTGCACTCCACGTCTTTCATGCCATCGGCCTGTCCGAACCCCGTCGAAACGATCCGATCGACGGTTCCGGCGGCAAACGCCTCGAGGCCGGCGATAGGGGCGTTGAAGATTCCGCGATCGCTACACATCCATAACGTGCCGTAGTCGTCCTCGACGATGCTCCAGATGTCATTGTCGTAGAGTCCGTCGGTCATGCGGAACTCGTCGACCCTGCCATCACCGTCGAGACGATAAAGCCCTTGACCCAAGGACCCGTACCAGAGCGACCCCCGGCGGTCCCGGTAGATGGCCCGGACCACCACGTCTCGTTTCACCGGCGCCAAGGTGTCCGCCTCCACCCGGAACAGCCCGCGAGGTCCGCCGGTCCAAACGGTCCCGTCCGGGTCACCGTGAAGGACGAACACGTTCCCGGGGCCGGCCGCTCTCACATCGAGGTTGGTCCAGCCACCGTCCCGGAGCGCGCTCAGGGCCAGCGACGTGCCAACCCAGACAACGCCGTCCGGGGTTTCGAGTAGCGCGGTCACGAAGTCCGACGCGAGTCCGTCTTCGACTCCGTGCTTCGTCGCTTTACCCTCTCGTACGCTCCAGAGTCCGCCGCTGGTTCGGCCCACCCAATGGGTGCCGTCCGACGTCTGGATCACGGTGGCGAGATCCGCGTGCGAACCGAACTCCTCGAAGCCGACCGCCTCGAAGCGTCCGTCCGCTGATCGTGCGAGCCCGTGACCTGCTACCCAGAGCGTCCCGTCCGCGTCTTCGAAGAGACCGCGAACCTCGTCGTCGGGCAGTCCCTGCTTTGTGTTGAACGTCGTGACCGCACCGCTCCGGAAACGGTTGAGTCCGCCTCCGTACGTACCCACCCAGAGACTCCCCTCCGGATCGGTGGCGAAGGCCCGTACCCGAGTCTCGGGCAACCCGTCCTCCGGGCCGAAGCGTGACACCCGACCCTCGAAGATTCGCACCAGTCCCACGTCCACGAGGTTGGTCCAAAGCGCGCCGTCTCGGTCAAGCAAGAGGCGTGTGGCGGTGCGGGGCCCGATCACGTCCTCCCTGACCGGCGTCAGCACTCCCCCGCGTAGTCGAGCCACACCGTTCGCGAATAGGGCCAGCAGGAGACTTCCGTCCGGCTCCAGAGCGATGTCGTTAATCCAGTCGGTGGGGAGTATGTCGCTCTCGGAATAGTGAACCACATCGTCGGCACCGAGGCGGTACAGTCCGTTCCCGTACGTGGCGATCCATACGTCGCCGTCGGCTGCGAACTCGAAATCGATCACGGCCCCTCGAATCCGATCGGGCTCCACCGGTTGGATGACTCCATCGGAAAGGCGGAACGCCCCCTCCCGAGACCCGATCCAAAGACCGGACGAGTGCTCCGCGAGAGCCCGCACCTCTCGTAGCGGGAAGGCCTGCCCACCGTCGAAGCGGGTGAACGTCCCGTCCTTCAGGCGGACCAACCCACCGACGGACAACCCGGCCCAAAGCGCACCGTCCCGGGTCTGGAGGAGAGACTGGACCCGGTCACCTTGGAAGGCGGGTTCGTTCCGGCTGTTGAAGACCGTGAAGCGTGCCCCGTCGAACCGGACCAACCCGATCGCACTTCCCAACCACAGGTATCCTTCGCGACCCGGCAGCACGGCCTCCACCACGTTGTGAGGCAGACCTTCTTCGGTGGTCCACTTGTCGTGCACGTACTGCACGATCTCCAGGTTCGGATCCAGCCGGTAGTCGATCGGCGTTTGGGCACGGGCAAACCCGGGCCCCGCCGCACCCGCGGCTAGGACCATCAGGGCAACAGTGAGCCGCACGTGATGGAGCCGACCGGACATGAAGATTCGTTGGTCCCCGAGGGGACGAGAAGCGCGCCAGATGGTGGACCGCCGCTCTCGAGCATTTCCGGACGGAAACGTTCGGAGGGCGGCGATCAGTCGATTAGAAAATCACAGGCTCGGCCGGGAATCTCAACCGCCGCGCCCGCTCGGACCAACCCGAGGGGGCCGTGCGCCAGGCCGGCGCGCGGCCCCCTCGGTGCTCACACTACATCCCAACTGGGACGCTAGGCCCCGATCTCCTCCAAGCCCTCCAGACCCTCCAGCCCGGCGAGCAGTCCCTCGGGCTGTGCCAAAGGCAGGATCTCCTCGTCGTAATACGACTGTTCGACCATGAACTCGACGTTGGAGTACCGGTGGATCCCCGTTCCTGCCGGGATCAGGTGTCCGATGATGATGTTCTCCTTGAGTCCCTGGAGCTCGTCCCTGGCACCGCGTACTGCGGCGTCGGTGAGCACGCGCGTGGTCTCCTGGAAGGAGGCTGCCGAGATGAACGACTCGGTGGTCAGGCTGGCCTTGGTGATGCCCAACAACAACGGCTCCGAGCGAGCGGGCTTGAGGCTCTCCTGGAGCGCCGCCTGGTTGATCTCGCGGAAATCCTGCCGGTCCACGTGATCGCCCTCGAGAAGGCGCGTGCTTCCTGCATCGGTCACGCGGACCTTTTGCAGCATTTGACGCACGATCACGCCGATGTGCTTGTCGTTGATCTTCACACCTTGCAGCCGGTACACCTCCTGGATCTCGTTCAGCAGATATTCCTGCACGGCCCGAGATCCCTTGATGGCCAGGATGTCGTGCGGGTTGATCGGACCCTCGGACAGGCGGTCTCCGGCCCGCACCTGATCGCCCTCGTGGACGCGCATGTGCTTCCCGACCGGCACCTCGTACACGCGCTGATCCGCGGCTTCGGGCGAGACGATCACCTCTCGTTTGCCGCGCTTGATATCGCCGAAGGAGACGACGCCGTCGATCTCGGTGATCACGGCCGGATCTTTGGGCCGCCGTGCCTCGAACAGCTCGGCGACGCGTGGCAGGCCACCCGTGATGTCGCGGGTCTTGTAGGCCTCGCGGCTGATCTTGGCGACGTTGTCGCCCGGGTTCACCTTGTCTCCGTCCCGCACGGTCAACTGGGCACCCACCGGGATGATGAACTCCCGGACCTTGACCGCCTTTTTCTTGCCCTTGGGCTTGGCCCAGATCTGAATCGTGGGATGGAGCTGCTTGTTGCGGTCCTCGATCACCACGAGCTGACGCCTGCCGGTGGCGTCGTCCAGCTCCTCGCGCATGGTCTGTTCCTCGACGATGTCGACGAACTTGATCTCGCCCGCTTCGTCGGCCACGATGGGCTCGGAATAGGGATCCCACGAGAACAGCAGGTCGCCGGCCTCGATGGTCTGGCCCGCCTCCACCGCCAGCGTGGCGCCATACGGCACGGCCAGCCGGCTCCGGATCTGGCCTTCTTTGGTCTTGAGCACGATCTGGCCTTCCCGGGACGTCACGATGAAATCGCCGTCGGGCGTCTCCACCGTGGCCACGCGCTCCAGATCCACCACGCCGTCGATCTTGGATCGACGTTGCGTCTGCGCCGCGATCCGGGCCGCCGTGCCGCCGATGTGGAAGGTGCGGAGCGTGAGCTGGGTACCCGGCTCACCGATGGACTGGGCGGCGAGGATGCCTACCGCCTCTCCGGCATCCACCATCTTCATGGTCGCCAGGTTGCGGCCGTAGCACTGTCGGCAAATGCCGCGCTTGGTCTCGCACGTGAGCACCGAGCGAATCTTGACCTGCTGGATGCCCGCGGAATCGATGTCCTCCGCAGCCTCCTCGTCGATCAGCTCCCCTGCCTTGACCAGCAGCTCCCCGTCGATGGGATCGTAGACGTCTTCCAACGCGACGTTCCCGACGATCCGATCCGCCAGGGGCTCGATGATGTCTTCGCCCTCCTTCAGGGCCGCCATCTCCAGGCCCAGGAACGTGCCACAGTCGTCCTGCATGACCGTGACGTCCTGCGCCACGTCCACCAGACGCCGGGTGAGGTAGCCCGCGTCGGCCGTCTTGAGCGCGGTGTCCGCCAGCCCCTTCCGCGCCCCGTGCGTGGAGATGAAGTACTCCACCACGGTCAACCCTTCGCGGAAGTTGGACTTGATGGGGCTCTCGATGATCTCTCCGATGCCCCCGGTGAGCTTCTTCTGCGGCTTGGCCATCAGCCCCCGCATCCCGGCGAGCTGGCGCATCTGATCGCGATTACCGCGGGCGCCCGATGTCATCATCATGTAGACGGGGTTGAATCCGTCCTTGGATCGCTCCAGGTGCCGCACCATGGCATCGGCCACGTCGTTGTTCGCGTGGGTCCAGGTGTCGATCACCTTGTTGTAGCGCTCGCCGTTCGAGATGTATCCCGCCGAATACGCCTTCTGGAAGCGCGTCACCTGCTCCTCGGCATCGTGCAGAATCTCCGACTTCTCGGGCGGCACCTCCAGGTCGTCGACGCCCACGGACACGCCACCCAGCGTGGCATACCGGAACCCGAAATCCTTGAGGTTGTCCAGGAACTGCGTGGTGCGCAGCAGCCCGACCTCGGTGAAGCAGTTGAACACCAGGTCACCCAACTCGCGCTTCCCGAACGTCTGGTTCAGGAAGCCCAGCTCCTCGGGGATGATCGAGTTGAAGAGCACCCGCCCCAGCGTGGAGTGTACCCACTTGCCGCCGGATCCGGACTCCTCGCCCTCCTGCTCCGGCCGCCGCATCCAGAACCAACAAAGGTCGTGGAACCCGGCGTACCCGTTCTCCAGCGCCATCTCCACTTCGGCGTACGTGGAGAACCGCGGCGCTTTCGCGAACAGCTTGTCCAGCTTCTCCCGGGCCTTCTGCCTCTGCGTCTTGGGTGACTTGCCGCCCAACGCCACCTGCTCCAGGTCGTCCATCTCCAGCGGGGGCTTGGTCAGATAGTAGCTCCCGATCACCATGTCCTGGGTAGGCGCGGCCACGGGACGTCCGTTGGACGGGAGCAGAATGTTGTTCGACGCGAGCATCAGCACCCTGGCCTCGAGCTGCGCCTCGAAGGAAAGGGGCAGATGGACCGCCATCTGGTCTCCGTCGAAGTCGGCGTTGAACGCCGTGCACACGAGCGGATGGATGCGGATGGCCTTCCCCTCCACGAGGACCGGCTCGAACGCCTGGATCCCGAGACGGTGTAGCGTCGGCGCGCGGTTCAGCAGGACGGGATGGTCCTTGATGATGTCTTCCAGAACCTCGTAGACCTTGGGATCGTCCCGCTCGACGATCTTCTTGGCCCGCTTGACCGTTTCGGCCTCGCCCCGCTTCTCCAGCTCGTGGATGATGAACGGCTTGAAGAGCTCCACGGCCATGGCTTTGGGCAGCCCGCATTGGTGCAGCTTGAGCTCGGGACCCACCACGATGACGGAACGGCCGGAGTAGTCCACCCGCTTCCCGAGCAGGTTTTGGCGGAAGCGACCCTGTTTGCCCTTGAGCATGTCGGACAGCGACTTGAGCGGCCGCTTGCCCCGGCCGCGAATGGCCTTCGACCGGCGCCCGTTGTCGAACAGCGCATCCACCGCCTCTTGGAGCATGCGCTTCTCGTTGCGGAGGATGACCTCCGGAGCGCGCATGTCGATCAGCTTCTTGAGGCGGTTGTTGCGGTTGATCACCCGGCGGTACAGGTCGTTCAGGTCGGACGTGGCGAAGCGGCCGCCGTCCAGCGGCACCAGCGGCCTGAGGTCCGGCGGAATGACCGGCACCACATCCATCACCATCCAGTCGGGCTTGTTGCGGGAGTCGGGAGACGTCCCCGAATTACGGAGCGAATCCACGACCCTGAGCCGCTTCAGCTTCTTTTTCTTGCGATGCTGTGAGGTCTCGGTCTCGATCTCGTGGCGGAGCCATTCGGCCAGGCGGTCCAGGCCGCGTCCGTCCGAGTTCCGGTCGTGGATGCGCCGTTCGGGGCTATCCAGCATCCGGAGGAGCGTCCGCACCGCTTCGGCGCCGATCTCGGCCCTGAACTTCTCGTCACCCTCCTCGCGCGCCTTGACGCGGAGATCGTAGTACTCGTCCTCGTCCAGCAGATCCTGGAACTCCACGTCCTGCTTACCCGGGTTCGTCACCACGTAGGAAGCGTAGTAGATGATCTTTTCCAGGTCGCGGAGCGTCACGCCCAGCAGGTAGCCCATCTGGCTCGGAAGCGTCTTGAAGAACCAGATGTGGCACACGGGAACGGCCAACTCGATGTGGCCCATGCGCTCCCGGCGCACTTTGGAAAGCGTGACCTCAACGCCGCAGCGGTCGCACACGTGCCCGCGGAAGCGGATGCGCTTGAACTTCCCGCAGTGGCACTCCCAGTCTTTGACCGGGCCGAAGATGCGCTCGCAGAACAGCCCGTCCCGCTCCGGCTTGAACGAGCGGTAGTTGATGGTCTCCGGCTTGGTCACTTCACCGTAGGACCAGCCCCGGATCTCGTCGGGCGAGGCAATCCGGATCTGGATGAAGTCGAAGTCGGAGCTGGAACGCGTCTCTCTCGTTCTCGGAAAGTCGATCATTCGATTCCCAAACCCCCAGTGGTCAATGGCGTGTCGTGGTTCGGTCGGCCAGCCGTCATTCGTCGTGCCCCAGCGTTACGGAAAGTCCGAGCGCTTGCAGCTCTTTCACCAGAACGTTGAACGATTCCGGTATGCCCGGATCGGGCAGGTTGTCGCCTTTGACGATGGCCTCGTACACCTTGGAGCGTCCGGTCACGTCGTCCGACTTGACCGTGAGGATCTCCTGAAGCGTATGGGCTGCGCCGTACGCCTCCAGGGCCCAAACCTCCATCTCCCCGAATCGCTGCCCGCCGAACTGGGCCTTCCCGGCCAGCGGCTGCTGGGTAACGAGGGAGTAGGGTCCGATCGAGCGGGCGTGGATCTTGTCGTCCACGAGGTGGGACAGCTTGAGCATGTAGATGGCACCCACCGTGACGGGAAAGTCGAAGCGGCGTCCGCTTCGTCCGTCCCGTAGCCAGACCTTGCCGTTGGGCAGGATCTCCGCGGCCGCCATGATCTCATAGACGGCCATGTCCAGCCCGTTCTTCGCCGACTTTTGGCTGTTCATGGCCGCGGCCGCCGGGAACGCATCTTCCAGGGACTCATCCCGACGCTCGGCCAGCTCCTTGGCCGCCCGGATGGCGTAGTCCCGCACCCCCCGGAGGAACGCGCCCGCCTCCTTCGGCATCTTGGCTTTCAGGTATGCGTCCAGCGGACGCCCCACACCGGCTTCGGGATGCGGCTGACCGTTCCCGTTTCCGGCGCCGTTGCCCGAGTGCGCCGCGAACTCCGGCAGCGCCTCGGCGCCCTTCGCCAGGGCGGCGATGTCGTCCATCGCCGAAGGAGGCGGATCGCATGTGAGCGAAAGCGCGCGGTGGGCCCATTCCAGGCCCGCCAACTTGAGCAGCGCGCCGATCTCGTCCTCCGACGCCCCTTGGAAGACCGGGGTCTTGGCCTCGAATCCGAGCACCCGCGCAGCCCAGCCCAGGTGTGTCTCCAAGATCTGCCCCACATTCATCCGGGAGGGCACGCCCAGCGGGTTGAGCACGATCTCGACCGGGGTGCCGTCCGGCAGGAAGGGCATGTCCTCTTCCGGCGCGATCCGGGCGATAATGCCCTTGTTGCCGTGGCGTCCGGCCATCTTGTCGCCCACCGAGATCTTGCGCTTCTGCGCCAGGTAGACCTTTACGAGCTGAACCACGCCCGGCGGCAGCTCGTCGGGCTGGAAGACCTTGTCGATCTGCTCTTCGGTCTTCTCCCGAATCTTGTCGATTCGGCGCTGAGCCTCGTCGATGACCAGCCGCACCTTCTCGTTGGTGCCCTGGTTCTTGACCTTGAGCGTGGACAAGTCCACGTCCTGGAAATCCACCTCCGCCAACACCTTCTTGGTCAGCTTGGTGCCTTCGTCGTAGTAGGGCTCGACCGTTCCCCGCTTGAGGCAGAGCGCCACGGTCTGGCCCTGCAGGAGCTCGGTGAGCTCCTCGTTGCGGGCTTCGGAGATGCGCTGGATCTCCTCGCGCTCCTCCGCCCGCAGGTCGCCGATCTTGCCGCCGTGCTCCTTCTCCAGGAGCGGGTCGTCGATGCGGCGCGAAAAGATCTTCACGTCGATGACGGTGCCGGCCATGCCCGGCGGAATGCGGAGCGAGGAGTCCTTCACGTCCTTGGCCTTCTCGCCGAAGATGGCCGTCAGAAGCTTCTCCTCGGGGGAGAGCTCGGTCTCGCCTTTCGGCGTGATCTTTCCGACCAGGATGTCGCCGGCTTTAACTCGCGCTCCGATACGCACGATCCCACGCTCGTCCAAGTCCACCAGGCTTTCCTCGGCGACATTGGGAATCTCGCGCGTGATCTCCTCCATGCCACGCTTGGTGTCGCGGACGTGGAGCTCGAGCTCCTGGATGTGGATCGACGTGAACACGTCGTCCTTCACCAGCCGCTCACTGATGACGATCGCGTCCTCGTAGTTGTACCCGTACCACGGCATGAACGCGACGAGCACGTTGCGTCCGAGCGCCAGCTCTCCGTGATCGGTGGAGGGCCCGTCGGCGAGAATGGTGCCCGCCTTCACCGTCTGCCCCTTGTCCACGAGTGGGCGTTGGTTGATGGCGGTGTCCTGGTTGGTTCTCCAGAACTTCTTGAGGCGGTAGCGGTCGAACTGAGCCAGCTTGGCCAGGGGCTCGTCCGTCTTGCCGGGACGCACCGCTCCGGTGTCGACCACGATCTCGTCCGCCGTGACGTGTACCACCTTCCCGCCGCGTCTCGCGGAGATCACGGCGCCCGAGTCCCGGGCCACCTTGTTCTCGAGACCGGTGCCCACCAGCGGAGCATCCGTGTACAGCAGGGGCACGGCCTGGCGCTGCATGTTGGAGCCCATCAGGGCCCGGTTGGCGTCGTCGTGCTCCAGGAACGGAATCAGGGCCGCCGCAACCGAGACCATCTGGTCGGGCGCCACGTCCATGTAGTCGATGTCGTCGGGCCGGAGGAGCGGGAAGTCTCCCCGCTCACGGCACAGGACGAACTCGTTGTGGAAGCTTCCGTCCGACTCCAGTGGCGCGTTGGCCTGGGCGATCCGGACTTCTTCCTCTTCGTTGGCCGACAGCCATTCGAGCTGAGTGGTGACCTTCCCGTCCTCGACCAGACGGTAGGGCGTCTCCACGAACCCGAGCGGGTTGATGCGCGCGTACGTGGTCAGCGACGTGATCAGGCCGATGTTGGGACCCTCGGGCGTCTCGATGGGACACATGCGCCCGTAGTGTGAATAGTGGACGTCCCGCACCTCGAATCCGGCCCGCTCCCGCGTCAGCCCGCCCGGCCCCAACGCCGACAGACGCCGCTTGTGCGTCATCTCGGCCAAGGGATTGGTCTGATCCATGAACTGGCTGAGCTGCGAAGACCCGAAGAACGCCTGGATCACGGCCGACACCGTGCGGGCGTTGACGAGATCGTCGATGTTGATCTTCTCCGGATCCGAGTTGATCGACATCCGCTCCTTGACCAGCCGCGCCATACGCGACAGCCCGACGGAGAGCTGGTTGGCGATCAGCTCGCCCACGGTGCGGATGCGGCGGTTACCGAGATGGTCGATGTCGTCGGTGAACCCGCGACCTTCGGACAGCTCGATCAGGTAGCGCAGAATGGCCACGAAGTCGTCGCGCGTGAGCACCGAGACCGTCTTCGGCACCTCGACGCCCAATCGCTGGTTGATCTTGTAGCGGCCCACTCGGCCCAGGTCGTAGCGCTTGGGATTGAAGAACACCCGCTCCAGCGCGGCGCGAGCCGTCTTGACGTTGGGCGCGTCGCCGGGGCGAAGCAGCGAGTAGATGGCGCCGAGGGCTTCCTCTTCGCTTGCCGTGGGATCCTTGGCCAGGGTGTTCTTGACGATCGGGCTCTCGTTGAGCGCGTTCCGCCCCTGACCGACGTAAACGGTCGCCGCCGACACGCCTGCGCGATCGAGGCGCTCGAGCATGGTCTCGTCCAGCTCGTCGGCGGACTCTGCGATCACTTCGCCCGTCTCGGGATCGGCCACGTCCTCCGCAAGCACGGACCCCAGGGCGAGCTGCCTGCCCTGCACGTCCACATCGCCGAGGTCCACCTTCTCGGTGGTGAAGAAAAGCCGATAGACGTCATCGTCCGTGCCGTATCCGAACGCACGCAACAGTGCCGTGGCCGGGAACTTCTTCTTCTTGTCGATATGGACGTAGACGATGTCGTTGATGTCGATGGTGAACTCCACCCACGAGCCCCGGAAGGGGATGATCCGGGCGCTGTGCAGCTTGGACCCGTTGGGATGGATGTTTTCCTCGAACACCACACCGGGAGAGCGGTGGAGCTGACTCACCACGACCCGCTCGGCACCGTTGATGATGAACGTGCCCAGATCGGTCAAGAGAGGCAGGTCTCCCAGGTACACGTCCTTCTCGATGATGTCCTTGGGCCGCCGCTCCCCGTCCTCCAGGTCTTCCCAGACGATCAGGCGCAGCGTGGCCTTCAGCGGCGCCGCGAACGTCATGTCGCGCTCGATGCACTCCTCGACCGAGTACTTGGGCTCGCCGAGCGAGGCGGCCACGTACTCCAACGTGAAGTTGTCGTTCACGTCCGAGATCGGGAAAATCTCCCCGAACACCCGATCCAGCCCGAAGTCCCACTGATGCTCGGGCGCCTGTCGAGTGTCGGTCAGCTTGGCGAACGATTCGAGCTGGACGTCCAGCAGGTTGGGCATGGGCATGACCGACGTCAGCTTGGCGAAGCTCACGACCGGCCGATCTTTTCTTGCGATATCCAACGGACCCCCTATGCGCCCCGCGGCCGCTGCGACGGCCCGGGTCTATGGTGGCTCAAGGAATGGCAGCACAGACGCCCCGGCGCCCCTTGTGGGCACCGGGGACCTTCATTTTTCCGCTCGTGACGGGACCTCGCCCGAGGCGCACCCGTACCGGCTCGGATCATCCGCGAGCGGAAGATCACTACTTCAGCGCGACGCCCGCGCCGACCTCCTCCAGCTTGGCCTTGATCGCGTCCGCCTCCTCCTTGGTGACCGCCTCTTTGACGGTCGACGGCGCGTTGTCCACCAGCTCCTTGGCTTCCTTGAGGCCGAGGCTGGTCAGCTCACGAATGACCTTGATGACCTGGATCTTCTTGTCTCCGATGGACTCGAGGACCACGTCGAACTCGTCCTTCTCTTCCGCCGCCGCCTCACCGGGCATTGCGCCTGGCATGGCCATGATGGGCGCCGCGGCCGCCGTGACGTTGAACTTCTCCTTGAAGGCGTCGATGAACTCGGACAGCTCGAGAACCGTCATGCTGCCGATGGTGTCGAGCAGCTTCTCCTGATCGGTCGCCATGGTGCGCGCTTCCTCCTGACTGAAGACCGGTCTACGGACCGGCGGTTGGAACGGGTTAGTCCCGTTTCTGGTGAATTAGCTCCTACGCAGGGCCCCGGAGGGCGGCTGCGTCACTGGGCCTGCTTCTCCTTGAGGGCCTCCAAGAGCCCGGAGAACTCCTGCAGAAGCCCTTCGAGGGCTCGTACGAATCCGGACAGCGGCGCCTCGAATACCCCTGCCAACTCCGCTTCCAACTGCGGGCGCGTCGGCAGACGAGCGATCCGCCCGATGGCCGCCGCATCCAAAAGCTTGGCGTCCAGCACGCCCACCTTGAACACGGGCCGATCCTTGTGCTCCTTCGCGAAGTCGGCGACGGCCTTGGCCGGCTGAACGGCGTCTTCGGTGCTGAGGATGAATCCCGTCGGTCCCACGAGGTGGTCGGTGATGTCGGGCAGGTCGAGCTCCGCCAGAGCCAGCTTGGCCAGGCGGTTCTTGACCACCATGAACTGCGCGCCGCTGTTGCGGAGATCGCGACGCAGCGCGGTGATGGACTTCACGTCCAATCCGCTGAAGTCGGCCAGATAGAGCACCACGGACTCGTCGAGCCGCGTGCGAAAATCGGCGACGAACTCTTCCTTCCGCGTGCGATCCATTATTTACCTCCCCGGTACAGATTCGGGTCGATCGGCACACCGGGCCCCATGGTGCTCGTCAGCGTGACACTCCGTACGTATCCGCCCTTGGCTGCCGAGGGCCGGGCGCGGACCACCGAATCCATCAGCGCGGCCAGGTTCTCGGTGAGCTGTGCGTCGGTGAACGACATCTTGCCGATGGGCGCGTGCACGTTCCCGGTCTTGTCCACTCGGAACTCGATCTTCCCGGCCTTGATCTCCTTCACGGCGCGTCCGACGTCGAACGTCACGGTGCCGGCCTTGGGGGACGGCATCAGCCCGCGCGGCCCCAGAATGCGGCCGAGGGGACCCACCTTTCCCATGACGTCCGGCGTCGCCACGACCACGTCGAAATCCAACCAGCCGTTTTTGATCTGGTCCACGTAGTCCAGTCCGACGTAGTCGGCCCCCGCTTCCTGTGCCTCCTTTTCCTTCTCTCCCTGCGCCACGACCAGCACGCGGGTCTCCTTCCCGGTGCCGTTGGGCAACACCACCGTCCCGCGAACCACCTGGTCGGCCCGCCGGGGATCCACGCCCAATCGAGTCGCGATCTCGACGGTCTCGTCGAACTTGGCGAAGGACAGGGACTTCAGGAGTCGGATGGCGTCTTCCGGCGCGAAGCGCTCGCCGGCCGGGACCTTGGCCCGGGCCTCCTTGTACTTCTTGCCTCGCTTAGGCATGTATCGTCTTAGCCGTGCGTTTACCCTCCCACCCCTGGCGGCTCACAGCGGGTGGTTTGTCGGGCCGAGAGACGGGAACGATTCCTATCCCTCTTGGACTTCCAGGCCCATGGAGCGGGCCGTGCCGGCCAGCATGCGCATGGCGGCCTCGACATCGTTGGCGTTCAGATCGGGCATCTTGATCTCGGCGATCTCGCGGAGCTGAGACCGGGTCACCGTGCCCACCTTTTCCCGATTGGGCTCACCCGACGCTTTCGGCAGCCCGGCGGCCTTCTTGAGCAGCACTGCGGCCGGCGGCGTCTTGGTGATGAACGTGAACGAGCGGTCCGCGTACACGGTGATCTCGACCGGGATGATCGTCCCGATCTGCGATTGCGTGCGCGCGTTGAACTGCTTGCAGAACTCCATGATGTTGACGCTGTGCTGGCCCAACGCGGGACCCACCGGGGGCGCAGGATTGGCCTGACCGCCGGGCACATGGAGTTTGATGAATCCTACGACCTTCTTGGCCATCAGTAGCCTTTGAGTTGCGTGTAATCGAGCTCCACCGACGTGGGGCGGCCGAACAGGGAGACCTCGACCTTCACCTTGCCCTTGTCGTGGTAGACCTCCTGAATCGTGCCCGAGAAGTCCGAGAACGGTCCCGACGTGACTTCCACCACCTGCCCGGAGTGGAAAGGCAGCTCCTCGCGGGTGCTCTCCTCGGACTCGCTTTCCACACCCAGGATCTTGTTCATCTCCTCTTCCCGGAGCGGCTGCGGATCCCGCCCGGAGCCCACGAACTTGATTACGCCCTGGATGTGATTGACGAGGTACCGCGTGCGATCGTTGAGCTCCATGGACACGAGCACGTAGCCCGGGTACAGCCGGCGGGTCACGGTAACCCGGCGGCCGTTTTTGATCTCGACCACGTCTTGCGTGGGCACCAGGGCCTCGAAGATCTGCTCCTGACCCTCGGGCTCGTCCTCGATGCGGCTCTCGATGAGCTTCTGCACCTTGTTCTCGTGCCCGGAATAGGTCTGGACGGCATACCAGCGAGCGTCGGCCGTAGGCTCAGCCATAGTGCTTACGCTCCGAACAGGGACATGATGAAGTTGATCGTGGTCCCGGACACCCGATCCATCAGCCAGATCACGGCGGACACCATGATCACGAACACGATGATCACGATGGTCGCGTTTCTCGTTTGGTCCCAGTCCGGCCACGTGACCTTGTGCAACTCGGTCCAGCAGGCGTCCAGGAACGCGCGTGCCTCGGCAAGCTTGCCCATGGTTTACTTGGTTTCCTTGTGAATCCTGTGGGTGCGGCAGCGCGGACAGAACTTGCGGTATTCCACCCGCTCCGGGTGAAGGCGCTTGTTCTTGGTCTGGTTGTAGTTGCGCTCCTTACACTCCGTGCAGGCCAAGATGATTCGATCGCGCGGCATGGTCGCCCTCTATTCGATAATTTCGGTTACGACGCCGGCGCCGACCGTTCGGCCGCCTTCCCGGATCGCGAACCGGAGTTCGGTGTCCATCGCGATCGGCGTGATCAGGTCCACTTCCATCTGCACGTTGTCACCGGGCATCACCATCTCCACTCCCTCCGGTAGGTGCGCCGCTCCCGTCACGTCCGTCGTCCGAAAGTAGAACTGCGGTCGATATCCGTTGAAAAACGGCGTGTGACGTCCGCCCTCCTCCTTCGTCAACACGTACACCTCCGCCTTGAACTTCGTGTGCGGTGTGATCGATCCCGGCACCGCCAACACCTGCCCTCGCTCGATCTCGTCCTTCCCTACGCCCCGAAGCAGCAGCCCCGCGTTGTCTCCCGCTCGTCCCTCGTCCAGTAGCTTCCGGAACATCTCCACTCCCGTCACTACCGTCTTCCGGTCCGCTCCCATCCCCACGATCTCCACTTCCTGGCCCTGCTTCACGATCCCTCGCTCGATCCGACCCGTCGCCACCGTCCCACGGCCCGTGATGCTGAACACGTCCTCCACAGGCATCAAGAACGGCTTGTCCACATCCCGCTCCGGCTCCGGGATGTACGAGTCGATCGCGTCCATCAGATCCTGGATACAATCCGCTTCCGCTCCCTCCCCGCCGCTCTCCAACGCCTTCAACGCGCTCCCCTTCACTACCGGTAGATCGTCGCCCGGAAAATCGTACTCGCTCAACAACTCCCGTACTTCCAACTCCACCAGCTCCAACAGCTCCTCGTCGTCCACCATGTCTACCTTGTTCAGGAAGACCACGATGTACGGTACGTTCACCTGCCGGGCCAACAAGATGTGCTCGCGTGTCTGCGGCATCGGTCCGTCCGCTGCGCTCACTACCAATATCGCCCCATCCATCTGCGCCGCGCCCGTGATCATGTTCTTCACGTAGTCCGCGTGCCCAGGACAGTCCACGTGCGCGTAGTGCCGCGCCTCCGTCTCGTACTCCACGTGCGCCGTCGCGATCGTGATCCCCCGCTCCCGCTCCTCCGGAGCCTTGTCGATCTGGTCGAACGCGATCGCATCCCCGCCGTACTTCTTCGCCTGCGTCAGCGTGATCGCTGCCGTCAACGTCGTCTTCCCGTGATCCACGTGCCCGATCGTCCCCACGTTCACGTGTGGCTTCGTTCGCTCGAATCTCTCCTTGCCCATTCTCTCTCTCGCCTTCGTAAACGTTGCTATGGGAAGATTTGCGTTCTACCTGCGCGCTGCGCCGTGGCTTCGGAAGCGTCCGCCCAAAAGCTCTGGCCGGGATTTGAACCCGGGACCTCTTCCTTACCAAGGAAGCGCTCTACCCCTGAGCTACCAGAGCGACGAACCTCCGCGCAGATACACCAAAGCGGGAGACGGGACTCGAACCCGCGACCCTCAGCTTGGAAGGCTGATGCTCTAGCCAACTGAGCTACTCCCGCAAAGCCTGGTGGCAGTTGGTCCGCGTATCGGCACGGAGGTTCTCGGGATCAAGTGGTGGGGGGAGGATTCGAACCTCCGAAGGCTGAGCCAGCAGATTTACAGTCTGCCCCGTTTGACCGCTTCGGTACCCCACCGAGTCTCTCTGGTCGCCCGTAGCCCTCGGGTCCGGATCGTACCCGCCGGCCGTGACCCCGATGCTTCCGGCCCTCCCGCCAAATGAAACGAGCTGACGAAGGGACTCGAACCCTTAACCTGCTGCTTACAAGGCAGCTGCTCTACCAGTTGAGCTACGTCAGCGGCAACAGAGCCAAGTATTTTAGGAAGACGAATGGGGTAGTGTCAACGGCAAAACACCGCTCCCGATCGGTCGGCCAGCCAGTGTGCGACTACTTCTGCGACGGGATGCCGGTGCCGACCGGAGCGCTGCGAAGATGCCACCGCGTCCCGTGAGGGCCGTCCTCGAGCACCACGCCCTCCTCGGCGAGATCCCGGCGAATGGCATCGGCCCTGGCGAAGTCCCTCCGAGCCCGCGCCTCCTCCCGCTCGCGCACCCGCCGATCGATGTCGGCCCGGCGTTCGGGGGTGAGGCGGGCCGAGGCGTCTTCGAGTCGCAGAAGGCCCAACACCTCGTCTACCGACTCCAACGCCGATATCGCGTGGGCCCGCTCGGACGCAGGCGTCCCGGGCGCCGCGTCCAGCTCGGCGTTCACCGACCGGACGAACTCGAATACGCTCGCCAACGCCTCCGGCGTGTTGAGATCCTCATCCATCGCCCGCTCGAAGTCCTCGACGAACGTAGCGGCCTTGGCTTCGATGCCCTCCGACGCAGGTTGACCGGGCAGGGGCTCACGGTCCAAGCGGTCCCGAAACTCCCGCAGTCGACGCATGGCCTGGGCGGAGGCGTCCAGTCCGTCCCGACTGAAGTTCAGCTCGTGACGGTACTGAGCGGACAGGAGCAGATACCGGAGCGCCGCGGGCTCCACACCCTGGTCCAGCAGCTCGCGGACGGTGTGGAAGTTCCCGAGCGACTTGGACATCTTGCGCCCTTCCACCACCAGGTGCTTGGTGTGCACCCAGTGACGCACGAAGGGTTTCCCGGTCACGCCCTCCGACTGGGCGATCTCGTCCTCGTGGTGGGGGAAGACCAGGTCTTCACCGCCCAGGTGGATGTCCAGGGTCTCGCCCAGCTCCGAGATGCTCATCACCGAGCACTCCAGGTGCCAGCCGGGTCGGCCCGGTCCCCAGCGGGAGTCCCAACTGGCACCCACCGCATGATCGACGTCCTTGGCGGCTTTCCAAAGCACGAAGTCCCGCGCGTCGTCCTTGTCGTACTCGTCCACGGCCACCCGGGCTCCGGACCGAACCGCGTCCAGATCCACGCCCGAGAGGCTTCCGTAGGCCGGAAACTCCGAGATGTCGAAGTACACCGAGCCGTCCTCGGCCAGATACGCCAGGCCGGCCTCCTCCAGTCGCTCGACCCAACGCGCCATGGGGCCCACGTAGTCCGTCGCTCGCGGATACCGGTCCGCCGGTCGGATCCCGATCGCCGCGGAGTCATCCAGAAAGGCCCGCGCAAAGGGTTCGGTGTACTCGGAAAGGGGCACACCCCGCTCCGCCGCGGCGTCGATGGTCTTGTCGTCCACGTCCGTGATGTTCATCACGTAGTCGACGTCGTACCCCTTCCAGCGCAGGTAGCGATTCAGCAGATCGAAGGCAACGAACGACCGAAAGTTGCCGATGTGGGCATGCGCGTAGACGGTGGGTCCGCAGGCATAGATCCGGACCTTGGGCGGATCCAGCGGCGCGAACGCTTCGATGGACCGCGTGCGGGTGTTGTACAACTTCAGCTTCAGCGTCATCGCAGGATCCGCACTTCGTGGACGGTCCAGCGTTGGCCGGACCGGGTCAGTCCTACGAATACGGTGTACCCCAGCGGTTCCGAAGTCCCTCGCACGACGGTGGTCCAAGCCACCTCGGCGAATCCCCGGGCAGGTTCTCCGCCGGCGAGCTGCACGCGCTCGACCCGGAATCGTCCATCGCGCCGCTCGCCCATGTATTGACGGAGCGCCACGGCGGCCTGGCGCGGCCTCACCGGGCCGTGCGCATCTTCGTCCAAGCGAAGCGTAACTCCGTCGGGCGACAGCACCGCCTCCAACGCAGTGGCGTCGTCTCCGGTCCACGCGGAGAGAAACCGCTCCAGGGTGCCGTTCATGTCCCGGGCCGCATCGGGCCCGCCCTGCCCGGCGAGCTCCGCCGTGCCTCCGAAGGCGCCCGTGAGCGCCAGCCCCACGGCCAGCGCGCCGTTGCGACGGCTCGCCAGGTGCCGGAGCCTCATCGTCTCGGAGAGGGCGGAGACATCCCCGCCCCGCGGATCTCGGCTCGGATCCCCTCCAGCGCTTTGAGGGGGTCGGGACTCCGCGTGATGGGCCGTCCGATCACCAGGTAGTCGGCCCCGGCCTTCACGGCCTGGGTGGGTGTGGCCACGCGTTTCTGATCGCCGACCTCCGACCCGGAAGGGCGAATGCCCGGAGTGACCAATACCGCCCCCGGACCCAGCGCCGAGCGGAGGGGAGCGGCCTCCCGTACCGAAGCGACCATGCCGCCCAAACCCGCGTCGGCTGCGCTTCGCGCCAGGCGTATCACCTCGCCGCCCACCTCTGCGTCGGGACGGCCCCAGGCCTGAGCCAGCGTCCGGTCGTCGAAGGACGTCAAGACGGTGACGCCCAGCACGGTCAGCGTGTCCTCGGCGGCCTCTGCCGCCGCCCGCAGCATGTCGGTGCCGCCGACGGTGTGTACGGTCACCATGGAGACACCCAGGGTTCGGGCCGACCGGACGGCGCCGTACACCGTGTTGGGGATGTCGTGAAACTTGAGATCCAGGAACACTCGTTTTCCCGCGTCGACCAGCGCGCGCACCAAGTCCGGACCCGCCACGGTGAAGAGCTGGAGCCCGACCTTGTAGTAGTCTTGTGCCGCTCCCAGGGCCTCCACCAATCCCTTGGCGGATTGGGCATCGGGGGTGTCCAACGGAAGGATCACACCCGGATCCCGCAAACCGGTCACGCGTCCTCCGGGCGCTCTTCGGGCGATCGCAAGTTCAGCGTGCCCACGAGCGAGCTGACGTGGTGCTCTCCGTGTCGCGTCAAGTGGAGAGAGAGTGCGTTTGCTACACGCTCTGCGGTGCGCGGATCCGCAAACGAGGCGGTGCCGACCTGGACCAGGGACGCGCCCGCGCGCAGGTATTGTATCGCATCCCGTCCGGACGTGATCCCGCCGGCCCCGATGACCGGAACCTCGACAGCCTGCGCCGCCCGCCAGACCGCGTGGACGCCGACCGGACGGAGCGCCGGGCCGCTTACGCCGCCCGGGCCGGCACCCAGCTCCGCGTTGCCCGTTTCGGGATCGATGACCAGTCCCGGGAGCGTATTGACCATGGTGAGGCCATCGGCGCCGGCGGCCTCGGCGATCCGAGCGGATTGGGCCGGATCCGGAGCGTTGGGCGCAAGCTTGGCCAGGAGCGGACGGTCCGTGATCGGACGGCACGTCTCGATGACGCGGGCCAGTGCCTCGGTATCGAGCGCGAACGGCAGGCCGTGGAGCGTGGTGTCGTTCGGACAGGAGAGATTGAGCTCGAACCCGAGAAATCCCTCCTCGGCATCGAGCTCCTGCACGACGTGGCGATAGTCCTCGGGACTGCCTCCCGCCACAGAAACGAACACCTGGATGCCCGCGAGGTGGTCCCGGATCCAGGGCAGCTTCTCGGCGCGCACCCGATCCACGCCCGGGTTGGCCAACCCGATGGAGTTGAGCATTCCGGCCCCGAACTCGGTGATGCGCGGTGCCGGATTTCCGTTTCGCGGCTCTCGAGTCACCGACTTGGTCACGAGGCCGCCGAGCTTGTCCAGGTCGGCGACACCGATCAGCTCCTGCCCGAAGCCGCAGGTTCCGGCCGCCAACATGACGGGATTTTTGAAACTCGCGCCGAACAGTTCCTGGGAGAGGCTCACCGAATGTAAGCCCTCTGTACGGGTCCCCCCCTACTCATGCAGCGCTTCTCTGGAGCCGCCCGGATAGCGCTCGAAGAACCGACGGACCGCCTCGGCCAGCGCCTCACCGGCTGCGGCGTGGAACTCTCGGGAATCGAGCAAGCGGGCGTCCTGCGGATTGGTGAGGTAGCCGAGCTCGACCAGAACGGCGGGCATGAGCGCGTTCGTGAGCACGGCGAGCGGCGCCTGCTTGACGCCCCGCGAAGGCCCGCTGTGGGCGTCCGCGAGCTGCTCCTGGACGATCTCCGCCAGTAGGCCCGACCAGTGCTGGTGATCCATGTTGGACAGCTCGTTGAGGATCACGCCGAGCTCCGAGTCGTTTCCGGCCGGGCCGTCGTTCTCCGCCACGGCGTTTTCCAACGCGGCGACCCGCCGCTCGTGTTCGGTGCGGGCGTCGGACAGCACATAGGTCTCGAAGCCTCGGGTGGCCCGGGAGGCGGGGAGCGCGTTTGCGTGCAGGGAGACGAACACGCCCGGCCGGACTCCCTTGGCGCCGGTGGCCTGCTCGCCCCGCTTCCAGACGGGCACGAGCACGTCCTTCGAGCGCACGAGGACCACCTCGTACGTCGGATCGTGTTCGAGCGCGCGGGCGAAGGCGAGGGCCACGGACAGCGCGACGGACTTTTCCTGGACCCCGTCCGGACTGGAGGTGCCGGGATCGTAGCCGCCATGGCCGGCGTCGATGATCACGACGCGACGCGCGGCTGCTGCTGTGCTCCGGGCGATCGCGGAGCCGGCGGCGGCGGCAGGGGCCTCGGTGGTGGTCACCCGGTCTGACTCGGCATCGTAGACGATACGACCGCCCGAGCGGCCGGGCAGCACCTCCGAAAGCACCTGGGCCGGGACCATCAAACGACCGCGATCCCAGTACGGCGCGTCGGTCAGGTGCACGATGTCGGTCCCGACGGACACGAAGGGACTCCGGGCGGTGAGCCGAACGGTGGCCTCTCCCATCCGCAGCCACGCGGTGTCCGCATCGATGTCCACGGCGAGGCCGAGGCGCGCGAGCGACTCCGCGGCCACGGCCGCCCATCCGCGGTCGTACGCAACCTGCAGGCGCTCCGTGCTCGGGCCGCCCACCTCCAACCGGCTGGACGACTGGGCGTCGAGTCCCGTAGCCGAAGCCACACATACGAGCGCCGCCAACCAGCTCGACGCCGGAAGCAGAGGGCGGCGGCGCCTCACTCCCCACCCCGCATGGCGCGCTGCGCCTCCCGTTCCTGGGTACGGCGCTTGAGCGTCTCCCGCTTGTCGTGGAGCTTTTTTCCGCGCGCCACGGCGAGCGTCACCTTGGCTACGCCTTTGCGAAAGTGAACGTCCAGGGGAACGAGCGTGTGGCCCTTCTCGTCCACCTGCTGGGCGAGCTTGCGAATCTCGCTACGGTGGAGCAGCAACTTGCGTGGCCGATCGGGATCTTCGTTGAACCGATTGGCCTGCTCGTAGGGACTGATGTGCAGGTCGTGCAGCCATACCTCTCCGCCCTCCACGCGCGCGAACGCGTCTCGGAAGGCCACATGGCCAGCCCGCACCGATTTTACCTCCGGTCCCTTGAGTACCATGCCGGCTTCGTATTCGTCCAGGATGTGGAACTCGTGCCGGGCCTTGCGGTTGCGGGCCACTACCCTGCGGCTTCCGCTCTCCGGCGCCTCGGCCTTTCGCTTACGGCTCACTCCGTCCGCCCTTACCTACTGCGAGAACCCGGCCAAAACGGCTCTCCGGTCCCACACTCGGCGCGTCACCGTGCCGAGGTCCCGGACAGCTTGCGCCGCCTCTCCAGGTGCAAGGCGCGGCGCATGGTATACACCTGGCCCACCTCACCGCCGAGGACGAAGACGACCGACGTGTAGTAAAGGTAGAAGAACAGGACGGCCAGTGTAGTGAGGTTACCGTATGCCGTGCGGTAGTTTGCGACATCGGTGACGTACCAACCGAATCCCACCTTCATGAGCTCCACGGCAACGGCCGTGAAGGTGGCGGCGACCAGCACGGTCTTCCAGCGAATGGGCCGGGCGGGAAGGAAGCGATAGACCAGCAGGAGCAATACCCAAATGCTGACGAACGACACCGCTGCCGCCGCTGCCCGAGACCCGGCGTCCAGCCATTCCGTGGGAATCGGAAGCAGCACCGAGCCCCGTCGTCCGATCAGCGCCATACCCGCCGTGCCGACCACGTGAAGCAGCACCAGGGCTCCCCCCACCAGAACCATCTGAGCATCGAAGAGCTTGCCCCTCACCTGGCCGCGCGCCTGCCCGACGTCGAACACCTCGCGTAGCACGATCCGGAGTGTCCCGACCAGTCGAGTGGAAAGCCAAACCAGGAACGCCGCACCCACGATGCTCAAGCCGGCCCTGCCCTCGATGAGCTCGTCGGTCGCAGCCTGTACGGTCTCGGCCAACCGCGTATCGCCGGTCCCCGCCGGAAGTCCGGAAAGGAGGAGCGCCACCAGCCGACTGCTGGCCTCCGGAAAACGCGCCTCGGCGACGAAGCCGGCCACACCCAGGGAGAGGAGGAACAGCGGGACGATCGCCACCACCAAATTAAAGGCGATCGCGCCCGCCATGAAGAAGATATCGTCGTCCTCGGCCTTTTCGATGACGCGGACGAGGAACTCCCTTGCCCGGTGACCCAGCCCGGGCTCGTCCTGGTAAGCCTGTGCGAGTCCCTCCATGCTCGTGCAGCGCTTCCCCGGAGCCGGGTCGGGGGAAATCAGGCCTCGGCGGCGGGCTCCGCCTGTCCGTCCGCGGCGGCCTCTTTGGCTGCCTCGATGCCGGCCTTGTAGGCGGCCTTGGACCGCTCGATGCGATCCTCTAACTGGACGCGGGCGTCCCGCGCCGCCTGACGGCCGGCATCCATGGCGTCGCGGACCGAGTCCATCCGCCCCTCGACGCCCTCACGCACGACGTCGATCCGGTCTTCGAGCACGGTCTGCGCATCGCGGACCTTCTCGCCCGCGATCTGCCTCCACTTGTCTGCCTGGGCCTTCAGCTCCGCTTGGGTCTCCTCCCCGCTCTTGGGTGCGAGCAGCAGTGCGGCTCCGGCTCCCAACAAGGCGCCGATGACGAACGCGCCGAGGCCGCTGCCGCTCCCCTTCTCGACAATGATGTACGGCGGATCCCGGTCGCTCATGTTGTCCCTCCACTCCAATGGCGCTGGACCGAATCAGGTGTTCGGTCCCACCCGAAAGTTAACCGGTCGCCAGTCCGGTTCAAGCAATTCGCGGGCAATCAGGACCGCGCCACGCGAAACGCCGGATCGGCGGACGGCAGCTCCGGTTCCGGATATCCATCCCGGCCCATGAGGCCGTACGTCAGGGTCTTGCCGAGCTCCACTCCGGGCTGCACAAGCGGGTCGACGCCGTAGTGCGCCCCGGCGAGCACGGTCGCGATTTCAAACAACATGAACAATCCGCCGAGCGTATAGGCGTCGATGCGGGCCAGCTCGATGGTCGCGTTCGCACGTCCCCGCTGGCGAAGCGCCTCGGCGGTGGCACGACGCTCGAATGCCAGGAGGCTCCCCAGCGTGTGCCCGGCGAGATAGTCGAACGCGTCGACTTCGGCGTGGAGGGAGGGAATGGAAGCTTCGGCGCCCCGGTCCGCGACCGCCATGAACAGCACCACCTTGTCGGCGGGTCCCTCCATGAACAACTGCACCTGCGCGTGTTGGTCGACGGCGCCCACGGCGGGCAGGGGCGTGGGCCCCACTCCCACTCCGCCCGGACCCACCTTGCCCAACGATTCGGCCCAAAGCTGTTGGAACCACAGCGCGAACGAGCGCAGGCGGTCGGCGTAGGGCATGAGAACGTGGATGGATCGGCCATGTTCGGCGTCGGCCGCGTGGAGCAACGCCGCGAGCAGCCCGGCGGGGTTCTCCGTCAGGCGTTCGGCCGAACAGTGCTCGGCCATGGCCTGGGCTCCGGCCAACAGCGCGTCAACGTCCACACCCAGCACAGCCGCCGGAAGCAGCCCCACGGGGGAGAGCACGGAGAAGCGGCCGCCGACGTTGGCGGGAACGGGAAGGGTGGGGATCTCTTCCGCCTGAGCGAGCGCCCGGAGAGCGCCATGGTCCGGGTCGGTGGTGAACAACAGATGCCCTCGCACCGCCTCCGGATCGTCCAGTGCCTCGCGCAGGCGCTCGCGCACCACCAGGTAGAGCGCCGCCGTTTCCGCCGTGGATCCGGACTTGCTCACGACGTTGAACAGCGTGGTGCGAAGATCGATCCGGTCCAGCAGCGCCAGCACGGTCGCCGGGTCGGGATTGTCGAGCACATAGAGCTTGGGAAAGTGCTCGCGCTGTTCGTCGGTCAGCTCGTTCCAGTGCGGACCGCGTAGCGCATCGCGCAGCGTTTGGGTCCCCAGCGCCGACCCCCCGATGCCCAACACCACGACCGTGCGGAACCACTGTCCGAATCCGTCGGCCAGCTCCTGCACCCGTGTCTTGTCGTCGTTCGCCGTGGGCAGCTCCAGAAATCCCAGCGAGCCGGACTCCCGCAGCGTATCGAGATGCGCGAGCGCGGCACGGTGCCGTTCCTGGTAGGGTCCGGCCAGCATCGCCGCATCCGGCGCTCCGTCCGCCAGCGCGGGGGTCAGCATGTTGGCGTAGTCCAGAATCCAGGCGGGGCGGGAGTCAGACATCCGGAAGCTCCAAGGTGAGTCCGTCGTACGCGGGCTGAATCGCATCGGGCAGCCGGTCCAGCAGATCCTGATGGCGAACCCGATGAGTGAGATGAACCAGGTACGTTCGGTCCGCCCCCACCTCGCGGGCCGCGGCGACCGCCTCTTCGACGGTGAAATGCGTGGGATGGGGCTTACCGTACCACAGCGCGTTGAGCACCAGCACTTCCACCCCTCGCAGGCGGCGGAGCGCGTCTTCGGGGAGCGACTTGGCGTCGGTCACGTAGCCGAGCGCCCCGATGCGAAAGCCGTAGACGTCGGTGTCGCCGTGCGGCACGGGCACCGGCTGGATATCCGCGCCGAGGAGGCGAAGCGGTCGTTCGGGGTCCACCTCGACCAGTCGCAGACGTGGCTTGGACGTGCCCTCCGGCACGTGCACATCGTCATCGAAGATATAGGGAAACCGCCGGTAGAACTCCCGGGCCTGCCCCCGTGGGACGTGGCACGTGAGGGGCCGTGCGTTTCGATCCGAGAAGACGCGAAGGTCGTCGATCCCGTGGACGTGATCGGCGTGGAGGTGGGTGTACCACACGGCGTCGATCCGCTGCACGCCCTCGCGCAACAACTGAAGCCGGACCTCCGGCCCGGTGTCGATCAGCAGCGTGCCCTCCGGCAGGCGAACCAGCGCGCCGCTCCGGTACCTCCGGTCCCGCGGGTCCGAAGACGTACAGGTGTCGCAGTCGCAGCCCACAATGGGCACGCCGAACGACGTGCCGGTCCCGAGAAAGGTCAAGATCACGGCGCAATCCGATCCGAAGTCACAGGCGCTCGACCCGCATGGTGTTGGTGCTCCCGGAGCGATGGAAGGGGTATCCCGCGGTCACGACGATGGAGTCTCCCTCCTCGCCGATCCCTGCATCGCGGATGTGTTGACGGCCGATGTCGAGCAGCGACTCGTAGTTGAGGTCGGCGTCGACCGCGAGGACCGGCGACACCCCCCAGACGACGGTCAGCTCCCGCAACGTGAGGTCGTCGGTGCAGACGCCGAATATGGGGACGGGAGGACGATAGCTCGACACCAACCTGGCCGTGAATCCGCTCCGCGTGATCACCAACACGGCGGGGGCCTCGAGCTGGCGAACCGCCTGCAAGGTGGCCTTGGCCACGGCGTGCTCACGATCGGTGGCCCCGCGTCGAGACCGCGGACTGTCGGGAAGATAGTACCTGGGCCCCTCACCCAGGATGCCGGACTCCTCGATCTCCTTGGCTATGCGGGCCAACGCCTCCACGGCCTCCACCGGATACCGGCCGACCGCGGTCTCCGCCGAGAGCATCAGCGCATCCGAGCCGTCCAGGATGGCGTTCGCCACGTCGGAGGCCTCGGCTCGGGTGGGCCGCGGCGCATGAATCATGGATTCCAGCATCTGCGTCGCGGTGATCACCGGGCGGCCCCGATAGTTGGCCAACTGGATGATGCGTTTCTGAGCCAGTGGCACCTGTTCGAACGGCAGCTCGACACCCAGATCGCCCCTTGCCACCATCACGATGTCGGTGACCTCGAGGATACGGGTGAGCGCGTTGAGCGCCTTGCCTCGCTCGATCTTGGCGACGACCAGAGATCGTCCGTCGATTCGGCGCTTGAGGTCCTCCACGTCCTCGGGCCGACGCACGAAGGAGAGCCCGATGAACTCCACCCCCTCCTCGAGTGCGAACTCGAGGTCGTCCAGGTCCCGTTCCGTGAGCGCCGGCGCCTCGATGAGTGCGGATGGTACGTTGATTCCCTTGTGTGCCTTCAGCACTCCGCCTCGCACGACGTGGGCCTCCGTGCGATCTCCCGAGATGTCGGCCACCTCTAGCTCGAGGAGGCCATCGTCCATCAGGATCCGGTCGCCCGGTGACAAGCAGGCGGCCAGGTCGGGAAAGGCGACCGGAATCTCGCCCTCCTCAACGGTCTCTTCCGGCGCCAATACCACGGTCGAGCCCACGTCCAGGGATCGGGGCCGGTCCAGTTGCCCGACCCGGAGCCGCGGTCCCTGGAGATCGACCAGCACGCCGACGGGTGTGCCCACGCGCCGCGCGGCGTCGCGGACGCCCCGGATGAGCGAGCGCTGCTCCTCCCGCGTGCCGTGGGCCATGTTAATGCGGGCAACGTTGAGCCCGGCGCGAATCATGGCCTCCAGGCGTGCGGCTGAAGTCGTCGCAGGACCCAGCGTACAAATGATCTTGGTCAACAAACCTGTCACTCCCGAGTCCCGGACATTGTCGCGATGAAGCTCGACAGACCATGCACGCGGATCAAGCGGGGAGGAACCTGTATGACCCGTTCTCAGTAGTTGAGCAGCCATGCAATTCACGCTTGTCGAAAGCCGCCACACGCTGGATGACCTACGTACCGCGCTGAACGGATGCGGGCGCGTATCGCTCGATTGCGAAGCGGCCGGCTTTCACCGCTACCGCGACTCCCTGTGCCTGGTCCAGCTTTCCACGCCCACGCGGAACTTCGTGATCGATCCGTTTGCCGTGGACCCCACCGACGCGCTGCGGGCGCCGCTCGCCGACCCGGAAATCGAGGTGGTGATGCACGGGGCCGACTTCGACATGCGGCTGCTCGATCGCGACCTCTCCCTCAGGGTGCGGGGCCTGTTCGATACGCAGGTTGCGGCCGCCCTTCTCGGCGAGCCGCGCCTGGGACTGTCCGCCCTCCTGGAGAAACACCTGGACATCCGCCTGTCGAAGAAGTACCAGAGGGCGGACTGGGCGCGTCGGCCGCTGCTTCCCGACATGTTGGAGTACGCTGCGCTGGACACCGCCTACCTGATGGGCTTGGCGGACGGCCTGCACAGCCGCCTGGACGCGATGGGACGCATGGCCTGGGTTCGCGAAGAGGCGGAGCTGCTGCAGGCCGTGCGGTGGGAAGAGGAGCCCGACGTCGACCCCGTGACCAAGGTCAAGGGCGCCCGCAATCTGGATCCGGCGGTCTTGGAACGGCTGCGCGCCGCGCTCGACTGGCGGGACGCCGTATCCCGTGAGATGGACCGGGCGCCGTTTCGGGTCGCGGGTGACAATGTGCTGCTGGCGGTGGCCGCATCCGCTCCCGACTCCTTGGCGGCGCTGCGTGACGTGCAGGGCGCATCGCGGAGCATAATGGGCCGATGGGGCCGGGATCTGTTGGAACGGCTGCGCGACGCCGACGACGTCGCCCCGGGTGATCGGACGCCCTATCCGCGGCCCATGCGGGGTGGGCCCGGCCGGCCGACCGCCCAGGAAGAGGAGCGCTTCGAGCGTCTGAAGGAAGCCCGAAACCGGTGCGCCGATGCGCTGGGGCTGGATCGCGGCCGGGTGTTTCCGAATGCGGCGCTCATGGAGGCAGCCCGTACCATGCCGTCCGACCTGGGGGGGCTGGTCGCGAGCGGGGCAGCGCGCCGCTGGCAGGTGGAAACGGTCGGCCCGCGGCTGATCGAGGTGCTGCAGTCGGAAGACTAGCAAGCCTCATGGTCCGGCCGACACCGCGACCTGGAGGCCGTTTCGTGACGGGTTACCGTCGCGGACTACGCCACGGGTTACCGTCGCGGACTACGCCGCCTCGGCTTCTTCCTTCAGCTTGCAGTCGATGCAGTACCTGGCGTGCGGAAGCGCGTCGAGCCGCTCGAACCCGACTACCTGGCCGCAGGAATGACAGTTGCCGAAGGCCTTGGGGTCGTGATAGAGCCGGCGTAGCGCTTCCTCTATCCGGTACAGATAGCGCCCTTCCTTGGTGGCGAAAATCGCCGCCTTTTCACGCTCCATGGCTTCGGTGCCCTGGTCGGCCATGTGATCGGTATAGGCGGACAACGCGGAGTCGCCGCCCTCGCGATCGGATTTGGCCATCTCGTCGAACATCCCGAGGGAACGAAGCGCCCGTTTGCGCTCGTTGAGCAGCCGCTTCTCGATGTGGGCAAGTTGTTTCTTGTTCATGTATCGTCATCCGAGCGAGTGGCTCGTGAAAACGCGCGTGACATTCCAGGTGCTGAACCCGGCAACGGCCTCGGACACCCTCGGCGCCGCCGTCCATGCAAGTCCGGGACCCGATCGGTTCCGGCTCACTCCGTTCCCGGCCGAAGCACGGGTACAGAGTGGCAAATTTAAAAAGGGGAACGGAGTAGGTCTACCCGTCCGGGTTTGCGCAGCCGTCGGAGGCCGTCCGGAGGGTGGGTCGAGCGCCGGTGGGCCCCGTCGCCACGGGACCTTAGACGCTTCGTTCGCTGAGCGTCGGCTCGGCTACGAGCTGGAACATCACCAGGGTCGCATTGTCAGGCCCCCCGCGGGCGTTCACGGCAGCGACGAGCGCTTCACCGGCCGCCTCGAGGTCTTCGCCGTAGCTGGTGAGCACGGCGCTCACCTCGTCCTCGTCCATGACCCGCATCACGCCGTCGGTGCAGAGAAGGAAGACGTCTCCGGGCTCCGCCTGGCCGACCACGACCATGGGCTCCACGGAATGGCCCGTGCCCACGACCCGCGTCAGCACGTGCCCGAAGGGGTGATCACGCGCCGCCTGGGGAGGGATGCGTCCCTCCGCCACCGATTGCTGGGCGACGGTGTGATCTTCGGTGAGACATTCGAGTCGACCCGCCCGGAATCGATAGGCTCGGCTGTCTCCGACATGACCGATGCCGAAGGTTCCGGATTCCCGGCAAAGCATCAGCGCGGTCAGTGTACATCCCATGCCCTTCCAGCCCGGATCTCCCTGCCCCATGGCGTACACGCGCTCGTTGGCCGATCGGACCGACGCCTCGACGCACTCGGCCAGCGCGGGAGGCCCGGTCTCGATGGTCACGTTCGACGCCGGGCAGCGTCCGTTGACCATGGCGCCCCTGAGGCATGCTGCGGCGGTGTCCACGGCCACGCGGCTGGCGATGTCTCCGGCCGGAGCTCCGCCCATGCCGTCGGCAACCACGGCAATCCCGAGCTCCGGCTCGACGCCGTAGGCATCCTCGTTGCGCGTCCGCACGCGTCCGGCGTCGGTGACGGCCGTAGCCTCGATACAGAGCTTCATCCTGACGTTCCTGCGTTGGGATGCGACGGGCACGCACCCGGCGGTGGCTCGGTCCGGGCCCGCACTCAGAGGGCCCGACATCATGGACGCCGTGCGTGCGCTTCTGGTCACATGCTCGGCCACTCACATAGGGTGCTACACAATGCTTGCGCCGGTGTCCGACGGTCCTGCAAGGTAGGATCCCACGGCCCCGCGCAGGGTAATCGCCCACCCGCCCCGGAAGCCGCATAGCTCCGACCTCCGGGACCTCCGTGCGACATTGTCATCGACCCGGCCCATTCCGGAGGTTCGAGTTCTTGGAAACCCTGACATGCCGACGCTGTGGAGCGGAGAATGCCCCCCGGCTGGCCAAGCCGCCGTTCCGGAGCGATCTGGGCGAACGTATCGTCGCGTCGATCTGCCAGCGCTGTTGGGCGGAGTGGCTTCAGCATCAGACCCTGCTGATCAATCATTACGGACTCGATCCCAGGGATGCGGAATCGCGCGCGTTCCTCTATGCGCAGGTGGAGGAGGTGCTTTTGGGGGGTGGCGACGCCCGCCAAGTCGACACTTCGCAGAAGGGCGACATTCAGTGGTAGCTCGACCGGGCCCGGCCGAGCGTCGAGTCGGCACGCGAGCCTCACAGGCCCGCGGTCCCGGCGGTGAGGCGACCGTAGCAGGCGTCGGTCCACCCGAGCTGGACGAGAAACGAGCCCGGTAGGAAGTCCAGGACTCCCACACCGCCGTCGGGGCACACGGCGTCCATGCGGTCGAGCGCGCTCCCGTGCACGCCGCCTCCGTGCTCCACGAGCAGGTGGCTGATGCGCCCGTCCCGCCAAAGCTCGTACTGCTGGCGCTCGGTCCCCCAGCTCGGCCCCAGCTCGGCCAACGGCAGGAAGCGGGCGCTCGGCCATACGGTGCGCCCGGTGTACAGATGCAATCCGGCGAACATCTCGGGCGCCCCGACCACCGCGTCGGTCGGAGTGTGTTCGGCGACCGAGCGGGCCGCCGCCTGGAGCGCTTCCGCGCGCACCCGGTAGGCGTCCAGGTGGCGTGACTCGTAGAGCGCGGTAGCGGACGCGACGATGAACCAGACGGCCCACGCGGCACCCGCGACCGCGCCGGCCCGGCGTAGCCCGGCCGGCAGGCTCGGGGCTGAATGCGGCTCAGTTCCCGACGTGCGGAAGGCCCCGAGCACCAGCGCGGCCAGCAGCGGAAGGGCGGGAACCAACAGCCGGCGCGCGTGGAAAGGCCACAGCCACACGACCAGGCCGTAGAGCAGCAACGACCACGGCAGGACCCGCGACCTCGCACGGAAGGACCACCCGGCCAGACCCACGAGGAAGAGCAGACCCAGCCCGGTCCAAACGGCGACCGTGGACGGAAGTCCGGGCAATATCAGCTCCGACAGGTCGGCCAGGACATCTCGGGCGTGGCTACCCAGATAGTCCAGGTACTTCCGCGGATGCGTCCGGACCTGATCGATCAGCCATCCCCCGTACGGGCCCAGCGTGTCCAACGCGGGCACCGGGATCTCCGCCGCCATCCCGCGCGCGACCCATGGCCACGGCAGGACTCCCGTCGCACCGACCAGTCCGACGCCCACCGCCTCGCCGGTCCAGCCCCGCCACCACGCCGCCCAGACGACGGCGGGAAGCAACACGACCCCGATCGTGCGCGTGTGGTAGGCCGCCCAGAAGAGCACGAGGAACAGCCCCGCGTCGCGTAGGCGGCCCGACGACTCGAACCGCGTGCCCGCCCAGCACGCGAACAGAAACAGCGCAGTGAACAGGGGCTCGGAGAGCGGCACCGCCGCGAGACGCCATAGCTCGGGGGACAGGAAGAGCACGGCGGAGCTCGCCACTGCCCATCCCGGCCTTAGCCGGCAGCCCTTCCACAGCAACAGCGCCAGCCCGGCCGCCGCCGCCGCGGTGAATAGGGAGTTGGCCGCAGCCATCCACACTCCCGAGTCGGGAAACTGCGGACCCCATCGCCAGATCGCAGCCAAGACGGCCGGATAGAGCGGAGGGAATTTGGGTGCGGGCGGCGTCCCCGAAATGCCGGCGTAGCCGAGTCCCTCCCCCGCCGCCAACGACTTGGCGACGAGCAGATACACCCCGTCGTCATGCCACACCCCCGGAGGGATGGGGCGATACGCGAGCAGCCCCAGGACGCAAACGCCCGCGACCAGGGAGAGGAGCAGTAGGGCCGGAGGGGGCCCTCCGCTCCGGGATCCGGCCGCTGGATCGCTCAGGTGAGGACGGCTTCGATGTGCTCCAGCGCCCCTTCCAGCGTTTCCCTGTCGATGACGAGCGGAGGCGCGAAGCGGATGACCGTTTGGTGGGTCTCCTTCGCGAGCACGCCCCGGTCCTGGAGAGCCTCGCAGAACGGCCGCGCCCCGCCCGAGCTCGCTTTGATGACCACCCCGATCATCAGTCCGCGGCCGCGGACCTCCTCGACGTGCGGCGAGTCGATGGCCTCCAAGCGTTGCATGAACCAGGCGCCCAGCTCGGCGGACCGGGCGGCGAGATCTTCGTCGACCAGCACCCGCAAGGCCGCTCTGGCCACCGCCGCTCCGAGCGGGTTCCCGCCGAACGTGGATCCGTGGTCGCCGGGACGGAACACGTCCATGTATTCGTCGTCCGCGAGCGCGGCGGAGACGGGATACACTCCGCCCGCCAGCGCTTTGCCCACGATCAACACGTCGGGCCGCACGTCTTCCCAGTCACAGCAGAACATGCGTCCGGTGCGGCCCAACCCGGTCTGGATCTCGTCGGCGATGAAGGCGACGCCCCGTTCGGAACAAATCCTACGGACGTCCCTCAGGTAGCCTTCGGGCGGCACCACCACTCCGCCTTCGCCCTGGATGGGCTCTACGAGGAAGCCCACCGTGTGTTCGGTGATGGCCGATGCCAGCGCATCTGCATCCCCGTAGGGTACGGTCTTGAACCCGGGCGTGAACGGGCCGAACCCGTCCCGATACTGGGGCTCGGACGAGAATCCCACGATGGTCGTGGTACGGCCGGAGAAGTTGTTCTCGCACACGATGATCTCCGCACGGCCGTCGGGAACGCCCTTTTTCCGGTACCCCCACTTCCGCACCATCTTGATCGCCGTCTCGACGGCTTCGGCGCCCGTGTTCATGGGCAGCGCCTTTTCATAGCCGGTCAGCTCGCACAGCTCCCGGAGGAAGTGCCCCATTTGGTCGTTGTGGAACGCACGGGAGGTGAGCGTGACCCGATCGAGTTGCTCGCGGGCGGCCTGGACGATGGCAGGATGGCGGTGTCCCTGGTTGACGGCGGAATAGGCGCTGAGCATGTCCAGGTAGCGCTTGCCGTCCACGTCCCACACCCACACGCCCTCCGCGCGCTCGATGACGACCGGCAGCGGATGGTAGTTGTGGGCGCTGTAACGCTCGGCTTGCTCGAGAAAGCGCTGGGTGTCGGTCAGGGTTGCCTCGACCATGGCTCCGAATCCTCCGTCCGAGAGAAACCGGGGAACGGCTCGGCCCGGGCCAGGATCCCTCGGATCCCGCCCGGGCCGCCGATCATCGCGATTTTCTGAAAGCTAGAAGGCCCCGTCGGAAAAATCCACCGGGGGACGCGCAGCCTCGTTGACCTCGAACCTGAACACGTCCGGCCGGGCATAGTGTCCGACGACGTCGAAATCGAACTTGCCGCGCCCGACGTCGGCCATGGGCAGGGCAGCCCGAATGATGCCCGTCTCGTCCTCGAGCGGCCCCGCCAGACACTCGCCCGACGGCGAATAGATGGCGCTCCCGCCCCGACACAGCACCTCCGGCCAGGCGTTCAGCTCGTCCGCCAGCTCAAGTCCCGTCGGGTAGTCCCCTCGGGTGACGTACTGATTGCAGCCGACCACGAAGCAGCGCCCTTCCAAGGCGATGTGCTGGAGGGTGGACTGCCAGCGCGGGCGGGCGTCCGCCGTGGGAGCCAGGTAGATTTGCACCCCCTTGGCGTACATGGCCATGCGCGCCAGCGGCATGTAATTCTCCCAGCAGATCAGTCCGCCGACGCGGCCGAAGGGGGTGTCGATCGCCGGCATGGTGCTCCCGTCGCCCTCTCCCCAGATCAGGCGCTCCGCCGCGGTGGGCTTGAGCTTACGGTGTTTGCCGAGCAGCGACCCGTCGGGTCCGAAATAGAGCAGCGTGCAGTACAGGGTCCCGCCGCTGAACGTGGCGTCGCGCTCCACGACCCCGACGGCGACGTAGGCCCCCGCCTCCCGCGCCGCCTCGCCCAGCCGCTCCGTGTGTGGACCGGGGACCTCGACGGCATTGGTGCGGTAGCGCTCCCAGGTCCGGCGGCCCGCCTCGGTCCTTCCGCCCACGGCCGTTCCGAAGGCGAGTCCCCAGGGATACCCTCCGACGTAGGCCTCCGGAAGCACGATCAGATCGGTGGGATCGGCGGCGGCGCGCTCGATCCAGGAGGCCGCTTCGTCCACCCCTCGTTCGATGTCGAAAAAAACCGGCGGCGGCTGCACCACCGCCACACGCGCGATCGTGTCCGAGGGCTCAGCCACCGCGGTACACCAGCTCGGCGATGACCTCGCCGACGATGCCCAGCGTGCGTGGACTCACGTTCTCCAGGCGATCTTCCGCCGTGTGCCAGTACGCGTGGCCGGGCCCGTAGTCGAAGTCGATGATGTCCACCGTTTGCAGCCCGGCCTCGTTCAGAGCCAGGTGGTCGTCCTGGAGCGACTGGCCCACGCGGGTGGGAAACACGCTTCCGTAGCCCAGGTCTCGTGCGATCCCCCAAATGCGTTGCGCCAGGGGAAGCGCGTACTGGGCGGAATACCCTTCGATGGGAAACGACGGGTCGGCGTCACCGACCATGTCCAGCAAGACCCCGTACATGGGGCGCCCCTCGTCGGGGAGGCTCGCCGCGTAGTGCTTGGCGCCAATGAACATGTCCGCCGACGTGGGACCGTAGTCCTCCCCGTCCACGAAAAGCAGGTCCACGCCCATCGGAGGAGCCTGGGCGGCCATCATCTCGGCCAGCGTCATCAACACCGCGACGCCGGACCCTCCATCGTTGGCGCCCGGGATCGGGACTGCGCGCGCCGCAGAGTCGGCCTCCTGGTCCGCCGTGGGACGGGTGTCCCAGTGGGCCAGCAGTAGCAGGCGTTGCTCGGACTCGGGCCGGAACCGCGCGATCAGGTTGGCCAGCGCGAGCGTCTCGCCGCCCGTGGTCTCATACGTAAACGAATCGACCGAGACCTCCGCCGCGTGCCGTCCCAGCTCTTGGACCATCCATTCGAGCTGGCGGGCATGGCCGGGAGTCCCGGGAACGCGAGGTCCGAACTCCACCTGGGTCCGCACCAGGGCGTAGGCCCTGGCCGAGTCGAAGGTGGGGCGTTCGGTCACCGGCGGCGGAGCCGGCTCCTCGTCTGCGCACGCGAACATCGCCACGACCAGCGTCATCGCCAGCGAACGCATGGCCGAAACCCGCACGGTACCGGTCCTTTCTCTCATGGGAGTGGTGTACACGAGCGGCTGCGCCGCGTTCACCGGGCCGTGTTGGCCGCCTCCAGGTCCGCCAAGGCCACCGGATCCTCCAGGGCCAGGCGCGCACGCCGAATGGTCTGGCCGGCCTCCGTCGGCCGATTCCGGTCGAATTGGTGGCGGGCCAATATCCGGTACGCGTGAGGACTGTCCGGGACCACTTCGATCGCGCGCTCCAAAAGCGCCTGCGCCCGATCGTGACGGCCCACTACGCCGAAGAACAGCGCCGCTTCGGTGAGGGCCGTGTAGTGATGGGGGGACAGGTGGAGCGCTAGCTCGAAGCCCCGCGCCGCCTGGTCCCAACGCCCCGCCGCCATCGCATCGCGGGCACGTTTGCGGACGACCTGGACGGACTCCGGATGGTCGCGTTCCAACGCAGCCATGACTGTTTCGGAGTCCCGCCAGTCCAGCGTCCGCACCGCGGATCGGCCCGCCAACAGCAAGCACACACCCACCACCGCGGGCAACGCCACCTTTCGCGTCCTTCCCGAAAGCCACGCAGCTGCGCCGATCCCGACTGCCAACGCGAACCCGACCGAAGGCAGATAGAGCGTGCGCTCCGCCAACAACACTCCGGTCGGGAACGGGAGGTTGGAGACCGGAAGGACGGCCACTACGAACCAGAGGACTCCGAGGGCGGCCAACGCGCTCCGCCGCCAGAGCGCCACCGACCCGGCGAGCGTCAGGACCAGGACGAGGCCGCCAAACAGGCCGGGCCGGTCGAGCCCGAGGGCCGGGAAGCGGACCGCCGGAGCGTAGTCCGTGGAGAGGTCGAGTGGGAAGACCATGAGGCGGGCATAGTCGATCCAGAGCGAAAGCGCGGTCATCAGGCGCTGGAAGGGCGTGAGGGCCCAGAGCTCGGGTGCGACGGTCTCGCCCAGTATCCCTCCCGTCACGCGCACCCGAACCGCCAGGTAGCCGATCAAAACCAACGCCATGCCGAGTCCCACGGGCCAGGCCTGTTTCAGGGGCACGCTACGACCGTTCGACCGCGCGGCCGCGGCTGCGACCAAGACCAACAGGATGGGCAGCGTGACCGCGATCTCCTTGGCTCCCAACCCGAGCCCGTAGCAAACGGCCACCGCCGGCGCGGCCATCCATGCCCGCGGTCCTCGCAGCTTCAGAAAAGCGAGGCAGCCGAGCAGAACGAAGAGCGCGGCAAGCAGCTCGCTACGTCCGACCACCGGAGCCACGGCTTCGACGTGTACCGGATGGACCGCGAACACCAGCGCCGCCGCCAGGGCTCCGGCCGCGGGTAGTCCCAGCTCCCATGCGAGCAACAGCAGCACGACCGCCACCAGCGCATGGAGCACGAGGTTCACGGCATGAAAGCCGGCCGGATGTCCCTTCCAGAGCGGCCACTCGGCCGCGAAGCTCCCGCTGACCAGCGGTCGGTAGAGCGTTCCCTTGGAAAAGGTCTCCGGCCAGTACGGAGACGTGATCGCTCCGAGCACGTCTCCCTGGGTCACGGTGGGGTTGGAGGCGACGATGAACTCGTCGTCTCCCGCGTATCGGTTCGCCAACGTAGGGGCGTAGCAAATGGCCGATACCGCAAGCACGAGCAGTACCGAGCCCCGCCTGAACCGGGTGGCGGGTGGGTGTGGAGAAACCGCTGCTTCGTCGGTCACACCATCGCCCACGGCAGCTTCCGGGCCACCGGGCGGGGTTTCGCGCCGGGGGGCTCGCGGCGCGTCCTTCAGCCGTCGGGAGAAAACGCCAGTGAACGGATACGCCAACCCTTGGTGTTCATCAACACCATGAGATAAGAGCCCGTAACCGGTTCACCGGATACATCTTCCAAGTAGTAGCCTCCGAACAGTAGCGCCATCCGGCCGGTGGCATCGAAGTCCAGGATCGACGTGTGCAGCTCGCGGACGTCCGGGATCACCTCGGCCAGGCGCTCGCCCACCTCTGCGGACCCTTGTATCCGTCCGAGGCCCGGGTACACGAACACCCCGTCTTCGGTGAACAGCTCCGTGGCCGCCTCCGTGTCGTGGTCGCGCCAGGCGGTTTTGAGCCGTGCGAGAACCGACTCCGCGTCGGCAAAGGTCTGGACGACGTATCGAGCGCCGAGCATCGCTTCGACGGTGCCTGCGCTCAGCGGCTCGAGCTCCGGTCCCCGCACCCGGGCCGGCCATGGTCGACCGTCTTCGGAGGGCGTGAATAGCTGCGCTCTCAAGCGCCACTCGTCGCCGTCGCGTCGGAGCACGGTGACGTGGGTGCCCTTGAGCGGCGGCCCTTCCACAGCGTCGGCCAGCTCCAACTGGAAGGATCCGTGGAAGTACGCCAACCGCGCGCTGGCGGTGAAATCCTCGATGCTCGCCTGGATCTCGCCCGTGCGGGGCAGCAGCCGTTCGAAGTGGGCCCCGATGGCCTCGGTGCCGAAGAGATAAGCGCTGCCCGGCGGCGCGAGCAGCGCCTCGGGACCGTATTCACCAACGAGGTCGTCGAGCCGGTCCTCCCGCCATTCGCGCCGCCAATCTCGGAGTACGCTGTCTGTGGCGCTGAGGACGAATGCGTTGTACTCGGCCCGGGCGATGTCGGCCTCACGCGCTCCGCTCCCGCCGGGCGCTTGCGCCGCCGCAGCAGAGCCGGTCAGAGCACCGATGAAAACGGCGAGGACGAGTGGACCATACCAGTCCACGAGAGTGCGCTTCATGGAACTTCCGGTTCGGCCGAATGGATGGAACGCGCGCCGGGCCGGTTCAGGCGGCCCGGGCCACCAACTCGGCGACACGGTCGATGTCGCTCTCCGAATTGTATACGTGCGGGGACAGACGCATCCAGTCCAGGCCGTACTCGCCCACGACTCTAGTGCGCACACCGGCCTGTTCCGCGAGACGCCGCTGTAGGTCCGGCGCCGAGATTCCGTGTCGTGTGAACGACACCATCCCGGCCGACTGTGCATCTGCGGTATGGGAGTGGATCTCCACGGCCGGAATGTCGGACAGTTGGTCGATCAGCCGTCTGCGAAGTGTACGGATGCGGGCGTAGACGGTCTCGGGCCCGATGGCCCGGTGAAAGCGGATCGCGGCCAGCAGCCCGGCCAACCTCGACTCGTCCAGCGTGCCGAGGTGATTCAGCCGATGCGCACCCAGGGACGTGTCGTCCCAGCCCCCGGAGGCCACGCTCGGCCAGATTCGCTCTCGCCACCGGGGCGCCACGTGGAGGAGACCGGTGCCCTGGGGCGCCAGCAGCCACTTGTGCGGTGAAGACGCGTAGAAGTCGACGCCGAGGTCGTCCAGCCCGACGGGCATGAGACCGGGCGGATGGGCTCCGTCCACGACGACCGTGATCCCTCGCTCCCGGGCCGCTACGGCCAGGGCTGAGACCGGAAGGACTCGGCCGTTCGTGAACGTCACGTGGGACACGCTCAGCACGCGCGTACGGCCGGAAAAAGCATCGCGAAAGCGGTCCACCCACTCGGCGGGACCTTCGGGCGGATCCGAAAGCGAGACCCGGACCAGCCGCACGCCGCGCCGGGCGGCCGCCAGCTCCCAGCACGACACGCCTCCGATGTGCTCGTGCGCAGTCGTAACGACCTCGTCCCCGGAACGGAGATCGAGTCCGTTGGCCACGAAGCTCATGGCCTCCGTGGTGTTTCTCGGGAACACGAACCCGGGTGCGTCCCCGCCCAGCAGCGACCCTACTTCCGCCTTGAGCACGTCCCAGTCGGTCCGCGGCGGAAATGTCTGCGCGACCCGGTGGGCGTGCTGGGAGACCGCGGCGAGCACGACGTCGGGCTGCGGTCCCAGGGTGCCCACGTTGAGGTAGATGCGATCGTCCGGGATGAAGAAGGCGGCCCGCACCTCGTCCCAGAAGGCCTGAGTGTCCCGCCGGCGGTCGCGGAGCCGGGCGGCGACCGCGGCGAGGCTGTCGGGCCAGGCCAGCCCGGCGGCGGATCCGCCGCCGAGGCTCGCCAGGAACCGTCGCCTGTCCATGTGCGATCCGCGCTCGGTCAGCCGGCCGTCATGGCATCGTCAGCGCGTGGACGACGCCGTCAGCCGCACTCGCTGTAGCCGCAGACGTGGCACTTCATGCAGCCTTCTTCGAACGCGAGCTGTCCTGCGCCGCATTCGGGGCAGCTTCCCATGAAGGTCTGACCGCCCTGGTCCGCGTAGGCGATGCGGACCGCCGCGGCCGGGCCTTCCACAGCGGCCGTCGCGGTGGGCATCGGCAGCTCCTCTTGGACGCCCTCCTTCTCGACCAGATACTGCTCGATGGCCTGCGCGATCGCGTCAGGCGCGGAAAGCACCTTGTTCGGCCCAACGCCCACGGCTCGGTCGCAGGAGATGCCGCGGAGCTGGTCCTTCACCGCTGTGATGGGAATGCCGGACCGAAGCGCCAGAGAGATGAGCCGGCCCGTGGCCTCGGAGTCGGCCATGGCGGCGCCCCCGGCCTTGCCCAGGGTGCAGAACACCTCGAACGGCCGGCCGGCTTCATCTTCGTTGATCGTGACGTAGAGGTCGCCGAGCGGGGAGTTCATCTTGACCGTGCGTCCTCGAAGCATCGAAGGGCGTTGCCGTTTGTGCCGTAGGGCACGGGCGCTCTGGTCGTGCTCGTCGCTGGCACGCTCCCACTGCTCGAGCTGCACCCGGAGCTTGTGACGCTCTTCGCGGCCGTCGGCCACCTGCTGTTCGAGCAGGGCGTTGTTCTGCCGCAGGGCGACGAGCTGCTCCCGCAGCGCCCTGGTGGTCTCGCCGGCCTCGACGCTCACCGCGGGCTCCGCCTGCTCCGACTCGGCTTCGTCCGTGGATCCGGTCTTTCCGGTCGACAGCACCTGGAAGGGACGCGACCCGTCCCGGTAGACGGTGACGCCTTTGCAGCCCGCCTCGAACGCCAACTCGTAGATGCGGCGCACGTCGTCGGTGGTGGCCTCGTGTGCGAAGTTGGTCGTCTTGGAGATGGCCGAGTCCACGTGCTCCTGAAATGCCGCCTGCATGCGCACGTGCCACTCGGGCGCGATGTCGTGCGCGGTGACGAACACGCGCTGCACGTCTTCGGGAACCTCGTCGAAGTGGATGTGCCCCTCCTGGGCGATCCGTTCCATGAGCTCTTCCGAGTACCAGCCCTGGGACTCGGCGATTCCCACGAAATCCGGATTCACGTCGGGCATCAGCGTGCCGGCCTGGTTCCGCATGAACGCGACAGCAAAGAGCGGCTCGATGCCGCCCGAGCACCCGGCGATGATCGAAATGGTCCCGGTGGGCGCCACGGTGGTCAGGTTGCTGTTCCGTAGCCGACGGAGCGACCGCACCCTGGATCCGTCCGGATGGGTGGCGCAGGTCTGGTCGGGCCCCCAGATGGAATCCGGCCACTCGGGAAACACTCCCCGAACCTTGGCCAGCTGCTCCGAAGCCCTCCGGGCCTCCTCGTCCACGAAGGCCATGACCGAGCGGCCCAGGTCGACGGCCTCCTCGCTGGCATAGGGCACGCGCAGGCGAACCAGCATGTCGGCCCAGCCCATGATGCCCAAGCCGATGCGCCGGATGCGTTGCGCCAGCTCCGTGATGTCGGGAAGCGGGTAGTGGTTCGCGTCGATCACGTTGTCCAGGAAGTGGACACCCAGATGGACGGCCCTGCGGAGCCCTTCCCAGTCGATGCGCTCCTCCGCCGGACCCGAGGGCGACAACTGCGGCTTCACGAACGCGCCGACGTTGACGCTGCCCAGATTGCACACGTCGTACGGGCCGAGAGGCTGCTCTCCGCAAGGATTGGTGGCTTCGTAGGAGAACAGGTGAGGCACAGGGTTGTACGCGTTGGCGCGGTCCACGAAAAACACGCCCGGCTCGCCGGTCTTCCACGCGCCCCGGACGATCAGCTCGAACACTTCACGGGCGTCGTCCTGGCCTACCACCTCTCCACTCCGGGGCGAATGCAGATCGTAGCTCGATCCTTCCCGCACCGCTTCCATGAACGCATCCGTGATGGCCACCGAGATGTTGAAGTTGGTGACCTGCGACGTGTCGTTCTTACACGTGATGAAATCCCGGATGTCCGGGTGGTCCACGCGGAGAATGCCCATGTTCGCGCCCCGCCGGGTGCCTCCCTGTTTGACCACCTCGGTGCTGGCGTCGTAGAGCCGCATGAACGACACCGGACCCGAAGCCACGCCCATCGTGGAGCGCACGGTGTCACCGGCCGGCCGCAGTCGAGAGAAGCTGAACCCGGTGCCACCGCCGGACTGGTGCACCAACGCCATGGCCTTGAGCGTGTCGTAGATGCCGTTCTTGCCGTTGGAGAGCGCGTCCTCGACCGGCAACACGAAGCAGGCGGACAACTGGCCCAGGGGCCGGCCGGCGTTCATCAGCGTCGGAGAATTGGGCTCGAACTGGCCTGTCGTCATCAACGCGTAGAACTGGCGGGCGAGCTCCTCGACGGCCGCGTCCGAGGCGCCGAACCGACGGTCTTCTTCCGCCACCACCCGCGCAACCCGCCAAAACATGGTTTCCGCCGTCTCGACCGGCGTCCCGGACTCGTCCTTCTTCAAGTAGCGCCGCGCCAGCACGGTCCGTGCATTCTCGGTCAGGTTCGCGGCGGGAAGGTCGGAAGGAATCCTGTCATCGAAAATCCAGGGCTGCCTCGGAGAAGAGTTCATCGGCGGTGGGGCTCCGTTGCTCGCATGTGGAAAATGGGTGTGGACGTTCTTTGGAAAACCACGCACAACCGGTGGAAAACTTCACGATTACGGGCGCCGGGCCTACAACCGGTTGTGGAAACCATTCCCCGAGACACAAGATCTTGAGGGACCCGGAGTATAGACGTGCCGTATGTGGGGGTCAAGCGACGCCGAACCGCCCCGTCCTACCCTGCATGAAGTACCCCTGCAGGAAACAAGCGTTTCCGTCGAAGGACCTGTTTGCGGCCCCGTTGTGGCCCCATACCTGCAGGGGCTTTCCCGCATGAGGTGGCTTCGTAAAACGTTCGATGTCGGACTCCCGATCGTCGGCATGTTCTTGGTCTTCCTGGCCGCGCTGGGCGTGGAAGACATCCAAATGAGGATCGTGTTGATCCTGATCGGACTTCTACTGATCGAAGTGGGGGTCTGGAAGTTGGCGAACCCGCTGTATCCCAACGAGCGCCGCTTCCATCACCTCCGAACGGAGGTCAACCAGTTCGTCAACCTTGCCCGCGAGCTCAACGAGGCCGCGCTCAAGTCCAGGAGCCATCCTTCGGACACGCTCGAGAACCGTATGGACGCGATCCTGGCTTCCATGCGTCGCAGCGTGGATCGCATGGCCGACGTGGCCGGCAAGGAAGACGGCGAAGTGGAGTCCGAAGAGACGCTGAGGCCGTTCCGAGCCACAGCCTTCATGTAGGTCCGCCCAAATACCCTCGCCCGGCCCGCAGCCGAGTCGCTCAAAAGACGTTCCCCAACCTCACGTAGAACTGCGGGCCCGCGGCCCCGTCGTCGAGCGGAACGCCCACGCCCACGCGTAGATGTAGCGACGAGGTCCAGAGCGGCAGCACCGTCGCGGACAGCTCGGCCCCGGCGGAAACCAGCGTCGATCGGCGAGGGTTGGCCGTGCCCAGCTCCGATGCGCCGGAGGGGCCCCACGCGTTCCCGGCGTCGAGGAACACACTTCCCCAGAGTCGGTCCAGGTGTAGCGGCAACGTCCGCCACCCACGGTGCACCAAGGCGATCGGAAATCGGTACTCCGCGGCCGCGGTCCAGGCATATCGTCCGAACCGGGACTCTCGGGAGTACCCGCGCACCGGGAAGCGGAGCGCCGCCCCTCCCACCCGCACCAAGCCCGCCACGGTCTGTGGCCGGCCGGCCGCGCCACCGACCTCGAAGTGGCCGAGGTCGGCTCCCGAGCCCGCCGCCGCTCCTCCCGCCAGCCGTACCGCCAGCACGTGGTTCGCGAACCCCCAAAGCGGGAACGAGAGATAGGTGCGCGCGCTGCCGGTCAGCTCGCGGAATCCGTCGTCCGCGCCGGCCACCGACCGCAACGTGTCGGCCAGGCCGGTTTCCCGCCGAACCCGGCCGGCCACACCCAGCGACCATCCGGCCTCGGGGCTGAGCGAGAACGCGTACTGCCGGGTGTTTGCGTAGAACGCCGAAAACCCGGCCTCCCACAGAGGCGAGTCCGGATCCCTGAGGCTGAAGTCGCGAGACGGCTCCAGAAGCGCGTCGAGCAGCCGCCGTTCCTCTTCGAGAAACGCTCCGCTGAGCGTGAGCCCGGCAACGGACCGAATCCGCCTGCGGTCGAATCGGGCCGAGATCGACACGCCCCGCTCGCGCTCCACCAGGAAGACGTCCGTCGGCACGGAGTCGGGCGTGAGCACGCGGAACCCGTCGGCGTCATGACGCTGGAACAGCGAGATCCCCAGTCGCGGCACGCCCAGTCCGGCGTATTCGTACGACAGCCCGCCGGTGACGCGGGACCCCTCGGTCTCGTATTCAGCGAACAGCGCATACCCGTGGCGGCCGACCAGATCGGATCCCGAGGTTCGGAGTCCGAGCCCGTGCCCGAAGACCCTCCGGCCCAGGTGCGATTCCGGAGGCGTGTACAACGGCACCCAGTAGCGCGGCCGCAGGGGCTCCCACGGCGAGTACTCCGCCATCGGCCCCTCGAGCCGACGGGCGTACCGGGCCTCGGGACCTCCGGCACGCGCACGGAAGCGCACATCGGGCGCGGCGGCGGCTTCCCACTCGTCCGGGCGGAAGGGCACGCGCTCGATGCGCCAGCCGTCCGCATGGTAGACGGCCGCGTAGATCCATGCTCCTGCCTCGTCCACCGCCGGCTGAATGGCGCCCGTGGCAACGTCCGTCACCCGCCGTAGCGGCCCCACCGGCGCGCCGCCGGGGCCGATGGCGGTCGCGTAGAGGTTGGCCACGCCGCTGCGATCCGACGCGAACACCAACCACCGCCCGTCGGGAGACCAGGTTGGCGTCTGGTCGATGGCCCTGTCCCCGGTCACGCGGGCCACCGTCCGACCGTCACGATCGAGGATCACGATGTCGTAATGCGCTCCGGAGGTCCACCGGGACACGGCGATCCATCGCCCGTCCGGAGAGAGCCGGGGGTACGCGTACAGGGCCGCACCTGCCTGGGCGGCAAGCGGACGGATCTCGCCGGTCCGTATGTCCACCTCCACCAACCGGTTGCCGCCGGGCTCTTCCTGTACAGCCACTGCGCTGCGGCCGTCCGGGGTCAGGGTGGGATACGAAACCCGGGCGCCTCGCGTCACGCGCCGGATGGCGCCGTCGGGACGGCGCACGTAGAGGTCGTTCCGCACCCGGTAGGGGTCCAGAAACTCCCGTTGGTGGAAGACCACCGATCCGTCGGGCGACCAGTCGAACGCCGAGACCCCGTTGGTCCGGAACGCCGCTTCCCCGCCCTCCGCGTCGATGAGTCGGAGCTGGGTGTCGCTCCGGCCGTCCGCCCGCGCGTAGGCGACGCCGCCGTCGGGGCCGGGCCGGGGATAGAGCTGGAGGTAGCCTCCTTCGGTAACGGGCAGGAGCGACTGTCCGGAAGGCGCCTCCTCCGCCCGGCGCGAGTACGCGTCCCGAAAGGCCGACCACTCCGCGGTGAACGAGCGGCCGAACCCGTCTTTCGCCGCCGCATCCAGGCGAAAGGGGATCCACTGCGAACGCACGGCTTCGACGAACGCCGCGACGCCCTCGTCCCCTGCGTCCTCCGCCAGGTGGGCCAGCATTCGCGATCCGTACGCGTAGGCCCGGTCGCCCAGAGGCCAGACCGGAGATTGGCCGAGCGCCTGGTCCACGGTCTCGAACCGATCCTCCAACGCCGCCACCCGCAGCACCATGTCGTGATAGGTACCGCGCACGCGGCCCGCCTCCGTCATCCGCGACTCGTAGTACGTGGCCACACCCTCGGTGGCCCAGGAGGGGAGTGCGGCTTCGGGAAACAGCGGCCAGGTGGAGGGGACCCTGCCGAAGACCGTCCGGAGCAGACCCCCGAACGCGCTGGTGCGGTCCAGGTGGAACACGTGGACCAGCTCGTGAGCGATCACCAGCTCGAGCCAGTCGTCGAAGTACTGCAGTCCGAACCCGTCCACCGGCGGTCGGGCGTAGATCGTCACGCGGTTGCTCGGAAAGAGCGCGGCGAACCCGTTTGAAACGTCCACGTGATCGGTGATGATCAGGTCGATCGGACCGTCGGGCGCGGGGGGGAGCAGCTCGGTCAGCGAGGCATGGGCGCGCTCTGCTCGTTCGGCGGCTCTGGCGGCGACCGCCTCGAGTCCCGTGGAGAACGTCACGCGGAAGTTGGCGGTCGAGAGCGTGCGCCACTCGTCGTCCGGAGCCTGGGCTGGCGCCGAGCCGGGGAATAGAAGGACGAGGAGCAACGCCACCCATCCACCCACTGAGAGCGGGACCCCGACGCCGGCCGGCTTGTCAAAGCCGAGGGTCTGCGCGACCCTTGGGGCCGCCCGTCTTTTCGTCACGAGCCCATGTCTACGTCCAACGGTTTTTGGTTTCGTCTGGGATATGCCCTTGAGCGGGTCCGCAGGGATCCGGCGCAGCGGCGCTTGGCGTCCCTTACCGAGCGCGCGGCCCGCAAGCGCGTAAAGGGTGGCGGCCGGCCCGCGTCCCTCGATCCCGCGCACGCCCTGCGTGATTGGCTGGGCCTGACCGGCAAGCCCCGGCATGCCGCAGGCCTCGCGCCGGTGGCCGAATCGATCGGGCTGTCGGTGGCTTCCAGATGGATGGCCAAACGTCCCGTTACGACCGGAATCGTGGTTCGGGGCCTCCTGATCGGCGCCGGTGCGAGCACGCTTCGGATGATCGTCCGTCTCCTCAGGGGACGGGCCTCGAACGACGACCTCGTGGCCGAGCTCGTCCGGGGCGCCGCC
>CBDCVX010000021.1:0-9497 GCA_965223195.1 Longimicrobiales bacterium | reverse complement strand
CTGGACGTGGACCTCATCCGCAAGGCCCATGACGTGGCGGTCGAAGCTCATCGGGGCCAGAAGCGCGCTTCCCGGGAAGACTACGTCCAGCACTGCGTGGAAGTGGCGACGATCCTGGCTCAGCTCAAGCTGGACACCGCGACGCTGGCCGCGGGTCTGGTTCACGACGTGGTCGAAGACACCGTCCGTCCGCTGGGCGAGATCCGTGAGGAGTTCGGCGCCGAGGTGGCGACCATCGTCGACGGGGTCACCAAGATCGGCAAGGTCCAATACCAGTCCCACACGGAACAGCAGGTGGAGAACTACCGCAAGCTGCTGCTCTCCATGGCCCAGGACGCACGCGTCATCCTGGTCAAGCTGGCGGACCGCCTCCACAACATGCGTACGCTGGAACACCTTCCGCCCGAGAAACAGCGACGTATCGCCCGGGAAACCCGCGAGATCTATGCGCCGTTGGCTCACCGCATGGGGGTTGCCAAGATCAAGTGGGAGATGGAGGACCTCGCCTTCAAGTTCCTGGAGCCGGACGCATACGACGAGCTGACACGGCGGATTCGCCAGACTCGCCGGGCCCGTGAGCGCGACATATCCGAGATGAAGCGGCCCATGGAAGAAGCGCTGGCCGAGGCGGAGATTCCCGTCGAGGTCACCGGCCGTCCCAAGCACCTGTGGTCCATCTATCGCAAGATGCGCAAGCGCAATCGCCCGTTCGACGAGATCTACGACCTCATGGCGATGCGTGTCATCACCAATTCCGTACAGAACTGCTACGCGGCGTTGGGCATCATCCACAGTCGCTGGACGCCGGTACAGGAGCGGTTCCACGACTATATCGCGACGCCCAAGTCGAATATGTATCAGTCGTTGCACACGACGGTCTTTGGCCCGAGTGGGCGCCGATACGAGATCCAGATTCGCACCGAGGAGATGCATCGCACGGCCGAGCTGGGGATTGCGTCGCACTGGCGATACAAGGAGGGAGGGAGCGTAGCCTCGGAAGACGAGGTGGACGAGGCGCTCACGTGGTTCCGACAGGTGCTCGAGTGGCAGAAGGACACCGCCGAGCCGGAGGAGTTCATGGAGTTCCTCCGCATGGATCTCTTTCAAGGGGAGATCTTCGTCTTCACCCCGCGCGGTGAAGTCAAGCAGCTTCCCACGGGCTCCACTCCCATCGACTTCGCATTCTCCATCCACACCGAGATCGGGCTCCGGTGCCAGGGAGCCAAGGTCAACGGGCGGATTGCGCCGTTGTCGCGGGCTCTGCGCAACGGGGATACGGTCGAAGTGTTGACCAACCCCCGCCAGAAACCGAGTCGCGATTGGCTGGCGTTCGTAAAGACCTCCCGCGCCCGACAAAAGATTCGCCAGTGGATTCGCCGAGAGGAGTTCGATTCTTCGGTGAGCCTGGGGAAGGACTTCTTCGACCGCGAGCTCCGCAAGCTGCGGAAGTCGCTCCCGTCCCAGAAGGTGCTCCAGCACGCCGCTCGCACGCTGGGGTACACGGATTGGGATCACACGCTGGCGGCGCTCGGACGGGGGGACGTGGGCCCCACCGCCCTGCTCCGGCAGGTGCTCCCCGAGCACGATCCGTCGTCAAGTCCGCCTCAGCCCACCACGTTCCAGCGACTCACGGAGCGGCTGCGCAAGGGTGGGCGCGGGGTCCGCATCCAGGGGCTGGACAACGTGATGGTTCGCTACTCCCACTGTTGCCAGCCCGTCCCCGGAGACGATGTGATCGGGTATGTGACGCGAGGCCGCGGGGTGTCGATCCATCGCCAGGACTGTTCCAACGTGCTGGGGCTGTCCGGCGATCCGGGACGCCGCGTGGAGATCGAATGGACGGCCGAAAAGGACGACCGGTTCCTCATCAAGCTGTACATGCGGGGCTCGGATCGCAGGGGACTCCTTTCGGACATCGCACGCGCGATCACGGATACGGGCACCGACATCCAGCGTGCCGACATCCGTTCCGTCCCGGACGGAATGGTCGGTGAGTTCCTGGTCGAGGTGATGGATCTGGGCCACCTGGAGCGCGTGCTCAGGGCGGTCCGCCGCGTGAAGGGCGTCATCACGGTGGAGAGGCGCGAGACCTTCCGCGAGGCGGATCTGGCGGAGATCTAGGGACGCCGTGCCTGACTTCACGATCTCGTCTCCGTTCGACCCCAAGGGCGATCAGCCCAAAGCCATCCAGGAACTGGCTGACGGGCTCGTGCGGGGTGATCGCTTTCAGACCCTGCTCGGGGCCACCGGGACCGGAAAGACGTTGACCATGGCTCACGTCGTGGCACGCCACGGGCGGCCCGCGCTGGTGATGTCGCACAACAAGACGTTGGCCGCTCAGCTCTATGGCGAGCTGAAAGCGCTCTTTCCCACGAACGCCGTAGAGTATTTCATCTCCTACTACGACTACTATCAGCCCGAAGCGTATGTGCCCGCTACGGATACATACATAGAAAAAGATGCGTCGATCAACGAGGACATCGATCGATTGCGACTGCGGGCGACATCGTCGTTGATGGAACGTGAGGACGTGATCGTCGTCGCGTCCGTCTCGTCTATCTACGGACTCGGGAATCCGGCGGACTATCGCTCGCTCATGGTGATCGCGGACGTCGGGGAGGAGTATCCCCGAAAGGAGCTACTGCGTTCGCTGGTGGAGATCCAGTATCACCGTAACGACGTGTCCTTCGAGCGCGGAACGTTTCGCGTGCGGGGGGACACGGTCGAGGTGTTTCCCGCCTACGAGGAGCAGGCGGTGCGGATCGAGCTTTGGGGCGACGAGGTCGAGCGCATCACCCGCTTCGATCCGCTGACCGGGCAGGCCATTGCCCCGTTGGAGCGCGCGGCGATCTATCCGGCCAGCCACTACGTGACGCACCGCCGCACGATCGAGCAGGCGGTGCCCCACATCCGTCGCGAGCTGGACGAGCGTCTCGGGGAGCTACGCGCCGAAGGGGCGTTGCTCGAGGCTCAGCGCCTGGAGAGCCGAACCAATTTCGATCTCGAGATGATGCTGGAGATCGGCACGTGTCCGGGCATCGAGAACTACTCCCGTCACCTGACCGGCCGGCGGCCGGGAGAGAGGCCGGCCTGCCTGTTCGACTATTTTCCCGAGGACTTCCTGCTGATCGTCGACGAGTCTCACGTGACCGTGCCGCAGATCAACGGAATGTACAAAGGGGATCGCTCTCGCAAGCTGACGTTGATCGAACACGGGTTCCGTCTCCCCAGTGCGTTGGACAACCGCCCGCTCAAGTTCGAGGAATGGGAGTCGCTGATTCCGAGGGTCGTGTTCGTTTCGGCCACGCCGGGCGACTGGGAGCTGGAGCACTCCGGAGGAGTGGTGGTGGAGCAGATCATCCGCCCCACCGGGTTGGTGGACCCGGAGATCGACGTCCGTCCCGTACGTGGCCAGGTGGACGACCTCCTCGCCGAGATCCGGACACGGCAAGACCGCGGAGAACGGGTGCTGGTCACGACGCTCACCAAGCGGATGTCCGAAGACCTGTCGGAGTATTTCCAATCGCTGGGGATCAGGGTGCGGTACATGCACTCGGACATCGACGCGATCGAGCGCATGGAAATTCTGCGAGCCCTGCGCCTCGGTCGGATCGACGTCCTGGTGGGCATCAACCTGCTTCGGGAGGGACTCGACCTGCCGGAGGTCTCGCTGGTGGCGGTGTTGGATGCGGACAAGGAGGGGTTCCTCCGAGACGCCCGGTCGCTGATCCAGACGGTTGGCCGCGCCGCTCGGAACGCCCGCGGCAAGGGCATCTTCTACGCCGACCGTATCACCGACTCGATGAGGCGGGCGTTGGACGAAACCAATCGCCGCCGGGTGGTGCAGACGGAATACAATCGCGTGCACGGCATCGAGCCACAGACCGTGGTGAAGACGGTGCAGGACATCGAGCTGTCCACGCGGGTGGCGGACGCCCGGCGCGCCCCCGCCCGCCGGGTGTCGGAGCGCGTGCGCAGCTACGCCGACGAGATGAACCGCGAAGAGATGGTCAAGATCCTCGAACAGGAGATGGCCGAAGCGTCGAAGGCGCTCGACTTCGAGCGCGCCGCGCTGCTGCGCGACCAGATCCTGGACCTGAAGGCGAGCGGACGGGCCAAGCGGGCGTGATCGAGCTGACCCAGCCGGAACTCGAGGACTGGGGGCTCCGGTTGGGCCGTGCCCTGTCCGGCGGCTGGGTGCTGCTCTCCGGGCCGCTTGGGGCCGGCAAGTCGGTGCTGGCCAGGGCCATCGCCCGCGGCGCCGGCGTCGACGATCGCATGCCGTCTCCCACCTACAACCTCGTGTTCCATTACCGGGGCGCGCAGGGGAGGACCGTGACTCATCTGGATCTCTACCGGCTGGACTCTGCCCGGGAGCTCGACGAAATCGGCTGGTCGGAGTTGGGGTCCGCGGGCGAGATCGTGTTGGTGGAATGGCCCGAACGGGCGGACGGACGGCTCCCCGTGGAGCGTTGGGAGATCCGCCTGGACGCGGGCGGCGGTCCCGCCCTCCGCACGGTCTCCTGGGAGGCCGTCGGCCCCGGCGCTCCGCCACTCCCCGCGCCGTGAGCGGGTGATGCCCAGCCGGAGCCGGTCGGATCCGCTGCTTCTTGCGCTCGACAGTGCCGGGCCCGTGGGCTCGGTGGCGGTCGGACGGGCCGGCCGGGTCCTCGCGTCGGAACTGCTCGGCGAGCGGTCCCGTCACGCGGAAGATCTGCTGCCGGCGGTTGCGCGAGCACTGTCCGGGGCGGGGGCGGATCGCCGGGACCTGGGGGGGGTGGTGCTGGGCGCCGGACCCGGGTCGTTCACCGGGGTCCGTGTCGCCGCCGCCACCGCCAAGGGAATCTGCCACGCCTTGGGCGTTTCCCTGTGGCCCATCTCCAGCTTGAGGGCAGTGGCTTCCGAGACGTACGCCCCGGCCCAGTCCGGGCCCTCAGGGCCGCCGGATGTCTGCACCGTGCTTTTCGATGCTCGGGGCGACCGGGTCTATGCCGCTGCCTATCGGCCGGGACAAGGCCACGCGCTGATCCAGGTACGCCCCCCCGAGGCCACCACGGTCCACGAGGTGGTGCGCGGCTGGGCCGAGCTGCGCGATGGGGTGGTGACCGGGGACGGTGCCGGCGTCCACCGGGCGCTGCTCACCGACGCCTCGTGGACCGTGGCCGAGGCGAGCGCAGGGGCCAACGCGGCCGTAGGCCTGCTCCGCCTCCACTGGTCCGGGCCGGTGCGGCCGGCGGCCCAGCCGGCCAGCTGGGAGCCCGACTATCTCAAGGGCTCGAGCGCTCGGCTTCCTTGAGGAAGTTTCCCCAGACTCGTGTTGGGCTTCCTTAAGCGTCCCGTGGACCATATGGGAGATGCATCGAGCGCCAGCCGACATCCGGACCCCCTCATCCGGTCCGAGGGCCGATACCGCGTTCGGCCGATGCGCTCCGGTGACGTCGAAGCAGTGGTGGAGATCGAGCGGGAAGCGTTTTCCAATCCGTGGACGGCCGAGACGTTTTACCGAGTGGCGACCGAGGGGCGGGACGTGCGGGGCTGGGTCGTGGATGCCGGAGACGGCACTCCGCCCCTGGGCTACGCGGTCTACTGGTCGGTCGCAGCAGAGGGCGAGCTGGCCAATCTGGCCGTGTCCCGGAAGGCCCGGCGCCGAGGCGTCGCGCGCCTCCTGTTGGAGCAGGTCGTCCGGACGGCGGGCGAAGACGGGGTGGGGGCGGTATTCCTGGAAGTGCGAGCCTCGAACGAGGCGGCGTTGGGTCTCTATCGCACCCACGGATTCGAGGAGGTGGGAAGGAGACTCGGGTACTACAGTCGCCCGACCGAAGACGCGCTGATCCTGCGGTTGGCCATGCCGCAGGAATGAGACAGGGGGCACAGATTGCCGGCCTCCGCGCAGTAGGAATCCCGAAACGGGTGGCGGCGGCCGGACGTCGTCCCGGGGGGCACACCCCGAAAACCCCCGCGAATCCTGGCCAAGTGGGGTGCCGGCCCCCGTCGTGACCAGGCAACTTCCGTGGCACGGAGCCTGCGACGTCATACCCTCGCCCCGATGAGGGGCCGACACATACGGGGTCGCCGGCCCGGCGGCCCTGGGATTTTCGCGTTCAAGGAGGCAGGACATGGTCCGGCCCTGGGTCTTAGCCCTCACAGCACTGGTGGCAACTCCCCTTCTCGGGTCCGCACAGGAGACCGATCCCGTGGCGGCCGATCCGCACACGGTGGTGCGCGGCAACACGCTCTGGGACTTGGCGGCGGCGTACTGCCGCAATCCCTTCGAGTGGCCCACGCTGTTCGACGCCAACCGAGAGGTGGTCGAGGATCCGCACTGGATCTACCCGGGAGAGCGGCTGCAAATCGCTTGTGCCGGCGGAGTGGTCGGCATGGTCGAGGTGGTTTCGACCGAGGGCGGAGAGACCGTCCTCAAGGACCTCGGACGGGTTCCCGGCCGCACGCTCTTCTACCAAGGTTCCGGCTCGACCCGGTCCGGAGGCATGTCGGTCTCGAATAACGCTCCCGTGCTGCTCATGGCCGTGACCGAGGATCAGTTCTACTCGGCCGAATGGCTGGTCGACGCGATCGGGTCTGACGGATCGATCGGACGCCTCGAAGAGCTTGCTCCGTTCGACGAAGCGCGGGGTGAGACGCAGGCGGCGTTGGTCCACAACCGCGTGCGCATCCGTATGAGCGACGAGAACCGGCCGCCGGTCGGATCCGAGCTGGTGGCCTTCCGGATCCATCGTGTCATCGAGGGACTGGGTCGGGTGGCCCTGCCCACCGGCCGGCTGACCGTCACCTCCGTCGAAGACGCCGGGGTGGTAGCGGTGGTGGAGCGGGAGTACGAGCGCATGGCCATGGGTGATCGCGTGGTGCTGGCGCCAGACTTCGACTTGGTGGCCGGAGCGGAGCCCAGCCCGATCTCCGGCGGAGTCGAGGCTTCCATCATCGCGTTCGCGGACGATCGCCGCCTCTACAACTCCGGCAACGTCGCGTTCCTCGATGTCGGCTCTGCTCAGGGCGTGGAGATCGGCGACGAGTTCGACGTATACGCCGGCGACCACGACGGGTGGTCCGCGGAATCGATCGGGCGGGTCCAGGTGTTGCGCGTGGACGGTCAGTGGTCCGCCGCCCGGATCACCGATCTGAACACGCCCATTTTCGAGCCCGGGCTCGCGGTCAGGCTGACGCGGAAGATGCCGTAGCGAAACTCCCAGGGGGATACGGCGCCGAACCGTGCTCACCAAGCGCAATACCGAGAGCCACGATCAAGCTCGGCCGGAGCCCCGGATCCGGCCGAGTGTCGTTGGAACTCCCTGTCCCGTCGAGGGCTACGTTGCCCCCGTTTCCCGTTCCGTACGAAGAACTGTTAGCTTCGGGGCCGAACCCAGCCTTGAAGCCCAACTCGGGATGGTTCTGCCACCCGATATCCCCGTGAGGAAGGTATGACTCAGGGAAGCCGAAACGTCTTGGTCACCGGCGGTGCCGGGTTCATCGGAAGCCACGTTGCGGATGCATATCTGGCGAGGGGCGATCGGGTGTGGGTGCTCGACGATCTCTCCCACGGCCGACGCGAAAACGTGCCCGAGCGGGCCGAGTTCGTGCACGCCGACATCGCCGATCCGTCCGTCCGCGATCTCTTCCGAGACGTGCGCTTCGACGTCGTGAACAACCACGCGGCCCAGATCGACGTTCGTGTCTCGGTCACGGATCCGGCCGTCGACGCGCGCACCAACGTTCTGGGGCTGCTCAACCTGACCGAGGCGGCCATCGAGGTGGGCACGACCCGCTTCATCCACATTTCCAGCGGCGGCGTGGTATATGGCGAGCCGGACGTGATGCCTACGCCCGAGCACACGCTCAAGGACCCGAAGTCCCCCTACGGCGTGACGAAGCTGGCCGGTGAGTTCTACCTGAACTACTACCGACGCGTTCGGGCATGACCTACGTGGCGCTGCGGTACTCGAACGTGTACGGCCCGCGACAGGACCCCCACGGGGAGGCGGGTGTGGTGGCCATCTTCTGTCAGCGCCTGCTGGACCGCGAGCCGTTGACCATCTACGGGGACGGGGAACAGACCCGCGATTACGTGTACGTGAAGGACGTCGTGTCGGCGAACATGCGGGCCACGGACATGATCCTGGGTGACGAGCTCGGGATGGACGAAGTCGCCTTCAACGTGGCGACGGGCATCGGCACCAGCGTGAACCGCCTGGCGGACTATATCGAGGAGATTGCCGGCGTTCGGCCCGGTCGCGAATACCGGTCGGCACGGGTCGGTGAGCTTCGGCACTCGCAGCTCGACGCGGGGCAGTTGGAGGCACAAGGGTGGGCGCCCAAGAGCGATCTACGGGATGGGTTGAGGGAGACTTTCGAGCACATTGCAGGAGCCCGGGTGGGGGCTGGATGACTCCAGCCCGAGGCCTTCACAAGAAGGGGAGCGGCCGTGCTTCCCGTTGAAGGCGCCGTCGCAGTGACGGTCCTCCAGTCCACGGTCCCCCGGAGCGTATGGGACATGGTGCTCCAGTCGGGACCGGCCACGCTGCTCATTCTGGGAATCCTGCTCGTGCTCTCGTTCGTGAGCTGGATCCTCATCTTCTGGAAGTCCCGGCAGTTCCGGCGCCTGCGCAAGCAGGGCGTCCGCTTCATGGACCAGATCGAGAAGGCCAAACGCCTGGAGGAGGCGTATCAGGCCATTCTGGCTTTTCCGGACTCTCCTCACCGCCGTGTCTTCCACCGGGGTATGAGCTTCTTCTCCGAGCTGAGGCCCGACCCCTTTCGGGAAGATCCGGCCCGTCCGCGGCCCGGGTTGTCGCTGACGCAGCTCGAAGCCCTACGTCTGGTCATGGAGAAGGAGGAGGCGGAGGAGCGGGACGAGATGAGCCGTGGCCTCGTATGGCTCGCGGTGTTCGGAACCGTGTCTCCTCTGTTGGGCCTCATGGGAACGGTGATCGGGGTCATGAACGCGTTTCTGGGGATCGCGTCCGCCGGGTCGGCGAACATCTCGGCCGTAGCGCCCGGGGTGGCGGAGGCCCTCATGACCACCGTCATGGGCCTGGCCGTGGCCATTCCGGCAGTGATCGCCTACAACCACTTCGTGGGTAAGCTCACTCTCATATCGGGAGAGCTGGAGGGCTTTTCCAGCGAGTTCATCGGCACGCTGGCGAGAGAGGGTCGGATCTGACCCGGTGCCGCTCACTGGGAAAGAGCTTCTCAAACAGGACACCAGGCAACCGGAAAGCAAGTCATGCGCGGGCGGATGTCGAACGGAAATCGGCGAGGGCTCTCGCCCATGGCGGAGATCAACGTCACCAGCTTGGTGGACGTGGCCTTTACCCTGCTCGTGATCTTCATCATCACCGCGCCGATTCTCCAGGGTGGGATGGAGGTCGACCTTCCGGAGGCCGCCGTCGCCCCCCTCGATGCCGCCCACGAGCCGGTGATCGTCTCCATCGATCGTGCGGGGACGATCTTCGTCGAAGATCAGCCCGTGGCGTTGACCGACC
>CBDCVX010000020.1:0-5046 GCA_965223195.1 Longimicrobiales bacterium | reverse complement strand
TCGGCCTGGTCCTGTTCGCGTCGGGCGTGTTGCTGGCCTACAAAATCGCGCTGCCGGTCACGCTGCCCTTCCTCATGGGATTCCAGACGGAGTTCCTGCAGCCGATGATCGAGGTCAACAAGTACTTCGGCTTCGTGACCAAGCTGCTCCTGGCCTTCGGGGTCGTGTTCGAGCTGCCGGTCGTGGTCATGATCCTCAGCGCGTTGGGCCTGGTCACGCCGTCGTTCCTTCGTTCCAAGCGGCGCCACGCCATTCTCGCGATCACCGTGCTCGCCGCGTTCCTGTCTCCGGGTGACGTGATCGCGGTCACGCTCCTGATGATGGTTCCGCTGATCCTGCTCTATGAGGTCAGCATCGTGCTGTCGAGCATGATCTACCGGCGCCGCGAGCGCCGGAGCATCCAGCCTCCGTCCACACCACCGGAAGGGGCGGTGGGCGTCGGGTGATGCGCCGGCCTTGGGCGGTGGCGGGGATGGTCGGCCTCTGTGCGCTGACCGCCGTTCCGGTGTCCGCGCAGGAAAACCCCGACTCCACCCGAGCCCGAGTGAGCCGTCTGCTCGAGTCGCTGGGCCGATCGGCAGGATTGGACTCCACGCTCCTGGTGGACGACTCGACCCTGCAGGCGCGCCGGGACCTGAGCGGCGGACGCCGACGGGGGGGCATGCCGGCGGCGGACTCGATCATGACCCGGCTACTGGAGCTTCAGGGATTTCAGATCACGCAGTACGAAGGGGCCCGGGCCTCGTTCGGGGCGGAAGATCGCGAGCTCTCCCTGCGCGGGGCCGAGGACACCCGTGCACGGGTGCTCCGGGACGACTTCGAGCTGGCTGCGGATTCCGCCATCCACTACGACGAGGCCAGGGGCCGCATCCGGTCCGAGGGTCTCGCGGAGTTCAGTCGGCGCGGCGGGGAGCCCCTCACGACCGACGTGCTCATCTACGACCTGAACGAACAACGGGGCACGGCCCTGGGCGCGGCCACCACGTACAACGAGGGCGCGGAGTGGAGGGTGGCGGGGGACCTGACCTCGGTTCAGCCGGGCCTTTTCTGGGGGCGGCATACGCGCTTCACGTCGTGCGAGCTGGACGAGCCCCACTATCACTTCGCAACGGGCGAGATCAAATGGGTGTCGGACGACTGGTTCGTGGCCCGGAACGTGACCCTCAAGTTCGCCGACGTGCCGGTATTCTGGCTCCCGTTCATCGCGCAGGGATTGGGCGAGGGCCGTTCTTCGGGACTGCTGCCGCCGAGGTTCTCGATCAACGACATCGTCCGCACGTCCAGGGGCTACGAGCGCCGCATCTCGAACCTGGGCTTCTACTGGGCTATGAGCGAGTACACCGATCTCACGCTCGCGCTGGATTGGTGGAGCAACAACTTCATCGGCGTCAACGGCGACTTCGGCTACAACTGGGCTCGGCAGTTCCTGCGCGGGAACGTCAGCTATCGCCACTTTTGGCGGTCGGAGGGCAGCACCGAGATCACGTTCAACACCAACCACAGTTGGGACATCAGTGAGCGTTCCTCCCTCCGCATCAGGGCGGCGTACGCGTCCAGTGAGGACTTCGTCCGCCGAAACTCCTTCGATCCTCTGGAGCTCACGCAGTCGATCGATTCGGACGGGTCGCTGAATCGCCGGTTCGACTGGGGGACCGTCAACCTCGGGGCGGGCCGCAAGCAGTTCCTGTCGGACGATCGCGTCGAGATGACCCTGCCGTCGGTAGGCGTCTCGCTCAGCCCGATCACGTTCTTCCGGGCGCCTTCGTCCCGGGCGAGCTGGTACAACAACGTCACCTGGTCCGGCAACGCGAACTACAATCGTCGCACGTTCGACTTTGCGGAACAGGCGGACTCGGCGTTCCTGATCAACACGGCGGATCGCGAGACCGTCGCGGCGGGCGTCAGCTCCAGCTTCACGATCGGTGGGTTCTCCCTGTCGCAGTCGATGTCCCTGCGGGATCAGCTCACCCGCCAGATCCCCGGTTCGCTGCTCCCGTTCGACACCCTGATCGGTCCCCAGCCCGGCAGGTTCGACGTCGCTACCTCCGAGCTGTCGTGGAACGCGTCGATCAACTACCAGCAACGCCTCATCGGCTCGATGACGCTGACGCCCAACGTGTCCATCCGGGGAAGCTCGCTGAAGTCCGACACCGTCGACGTGGCCGCTGACCGCTACGTCGCTGCGCCGACGCGGCTCAGCGCCGGTGCATCACTGAAGATGGACCTCTACCGCTTCTTCCCCGGATTCGGGCCGTACGAGCGCCTCCGGCACAAGCTCTCGCCGTCGGTCAGCTACGACTACAGCCCCGAGGTGACGCCCACCGCGTTGCAGGAGCGAGTGTTTCGCGGCACCCAGGCCATTCAGGCGACGAACCAGATCCGGCTCACGATGAACAACACGTTCGAGGCCAAGGTCGCCGCCCCGGCGTCGTCCGACTCCACCGCGAGCGCGGACGTCGCCGATTCGCTTGCGGCGGACAGCACGGACCTGGATCCTGCGGCCGCGGACTCTCTGCGCACGGACGCGGCCCTGCGGAGCCTTTCGGGGTCGGCTCCGCGGCGGGCGCAGCAGCAACGCGTGGTCACGCTCCTGGGAATCTCCACCAGCGCCGTCAATTACGACCTCGTGCGGGCGGATTCGACCGGGAGATTCGTGGACGGCTTTCGGACGACACGCCTATCCAACCAGATCACTTCCGATTTCCTACGCGGGCTGTCGATCTCGGTAGAGCACGAGCTGTTCGACGACCCCCCGATAACCGGGGATCCGGATGCGGAAAACGGCACCACGGGCCGGGAGTTCATCTTTCACCTGTCCCAGCTCAACCTCGGGTTCGCGTTGTCCGACCGGTCCGCAGTGGTGGGCTGGATCGGCCGCTTGCTGGGACGGGACGACTCGGCGGCCGACACGGCCGCCGCCGAGGATCAGCAGGTGGACGATGATCCGCTGCTGGACGCTTCGGACAGCGACGAGGCGATGATCATTCCGCGGAGCGACGATCCGCTGAGCCGTACCGGACGCGGCATGGGCCCCTCGGGTCCTCAGGGTCCCGTGGGGTCGTGGAGCGCCAACTTCAGCTACTCCCTGCAGCGTCCGCGGGTTGAGACCCTGCAACAAACCCAGATGCTCACGGCCAACGTGCGTCTCCAGCCGACGGCGCAGTGGGGCGTATCGTGGCGCACGTCGTACGACCTGGAGGCGAGCAGCTTCCTGGACCACATGATTCGTCTCACGCGCGACCTCCACCGCTGGGAAGCCCACTTCGACTTGCGTCAGACGGTGACGGGGAACTGGCAGTTCCGCTTCGAGGTGGCGCTACAGGACAACCGCGACCTCAAGTTCGACTACGAGCAGCGGAACGTCGATCGCAGGTTCTGATCCGGCCCCGCTCGCCGCGCTCGGACGGTGGACGGGCCCCGAAGCGCCCTCCCCGTGACACGGCCCCACCGCCCCTTCCTGTACTCCGGGACACGGCGGGACTGTCCTCCAGTAGGGACGGTTTGGCGTGATGAAATTCTGTAAGTAGATGTTTCGCAGTGACTTGCGCTACGGTACACTCTCTGCCTCCAACGCCATCGAATCCACGGTGCCTGGGAGGCACGTAGCCCTGGAGGACGGAATGAGAACCTGGATGGTCGGATGCTTGGCGCTGGCGTTGGCCGCGACCACCAGCGCATGTGACGATGACGACGGCTTCTTTCCCGGTGGCGGAGATCCCGCCGCGCCGCGGAACCTGGAGGCCCGGTACTTCGAAGGTGCGGTGCACCTGACCTGGGAGCTCTCGCCGGATTGGAACGGCGAGTTTTTTCGCGTCTACGGAAAGCGGTCTACGGACTCCGGCTTTTTCGTGATCGCGGACGTCACCAATTGTGCCGGTGGCGTGTGCGGGTACACCGATGCCAACGTGGTGGCGGGCGAGAGCTACGACTATACCGTGACGGCGGTGGACCCCGACACCGGGGTGGAGTCCGGGTCGACCGCGGACATCTCGGTGTTCGTGCCCGACCCCATTCCGCCCCCCGTGCCGGGTAGCACGTACGTGGTCGCGCTGGACAACGCGAACTTCGTGACGTGGGATGCCGGCGCGCGGGCAGCGGAGGACTTCTCGTTCTACCGTGTGTACATCGACGATCCCGCGTCCGGCCTGTTCCTGCTCGGCGAGACCGATTCCGAGGGGTTCTTGGACCTGCTGGCCGAGAACGGAGTGACCAGCTCCTATGTCGTGTCCAGCGTGGACGATCAGGGCCACGAGAGCGATCTCAGCGCCGCAGCGGAGGGAACGCCGCGACCGGACTTCCACGGTGAGCTCATCTACGCCTACCAGGATCAGCCGGCCAGCTCCGGATTCCGCTTCCAGGCCTCCGAGCAGTCGGACCCGCTAGTCAGCGGCGACGCGGGGAACCGGCATTTCCGCCTCGAGGCGGACGTTGCCGGCTGGCGCTTGGTGCCCGGGCCGGGCACGCAGATCCACGCGCAGGGGGTTCGCCACGAGCGATCTCCGATGCGGCGTCGGAGCCGACGCGGGATGCACGTCGCTGGACGTCGCGCCGCAGAGCGGATATACGACCGCTCCGGTGGATGTCTTCGACCAGACCACGTACCCGATGAGCGTGATCGGCGACGACAGTCAGGCACACTTTGCCGCGGTGCGGGTCGAGCTGCTGGGAACGGACCAGAACGGTGACCGCATCATGATCTTCGATTGGGCCTACCAGCTCCAGGCCGGTAACCCCAACCTGGCGCCGGTGGCTCCGGACGTGGCTCCGGACCGGTAGGGCCCACCGCCCCGAAGGGCTCCCAAGCCGCACTCGACGCCCGTCCCGACGAACTTCGCCGGGACGGGCGAGTGCGCTGCAATAGATATACGTTGGCATCCGATGGGTGACGGCGTCCCGCGAGGGATTCGTTGGAACTCCTTGCCGTAGCTGCCGCTGGCCCGCGTTGTCCCGTCTCGCGGGCGCCTCCCATCTCCGCGCTCAACGCATACCTGTTGCAGCAGTCGCGAACGGAGCCGGTGGACGAGCCGGCCGGATCGAAGGAATGGA
>CBDCVX010000019.1:0-192527 GCA_965223195.1 Longimicrobiales bacterium | reverse complement strand
AACGAAACCAGGGCCTTGGGGCGCTTGGCGGGGTGGAGACGCCCGCGAAGGTGCGCCTGCAGGGCGTCCTTGTCGAGGGGCGAGCGGGCGGGAACGACGGCGGCCACGACGCGCTCTCCCCACTCCGGGTCCTCTACGCCCACCACGCACGCTCTCTCGATCCCGGGATGTTGGAGCAGCGCGAGCTCGACCTCGAGCGGGTCGACGTTCACGCCGCCCGAGATGATGCGGTCTCCCAGCCGTCCGTCGACGTAGAGGTATCCGTCGGCGTCGATGCGTCCCAGGTCCGCCGTGGGATACCAACCGTCGCGCAGGGCGAGCGGCCCGGCCAGCGTGCCCGGAGAAAGCGTACGGCCTCGCACGTGGATCTCCCCGTCCTGGCCGAGGCGAACCTCCACGCCGTCCAACGGACGGCCCACGGTGCCCGGACGCCCCAGAGCGACCACCGGATCGGCGGTGGCGATCTGTGACGTGGTCTCGGTCATGCCGTAGGTGGGGTACACCTGCCAGCCCACCCGCAGCGTGGACCGGAGCAGGTCGGGAGCCGCCGCCGCCCCGCCCACCAGGATGCCCTTGATCCGCGCCAACCGGGTGTCCAGGCCCACGGCCTCCACCAGACGCCGAAGCTGGGTGGGCACCAGCGCGGTGTGGGTGAACGCACCCTCCCGGGCCAGCCTCCCCTGCCGTCCCGCGTCCAGCCCGTGCGGCAACACGACGGCGCTTCCGAGGAGCGCGGCCCGGACCACCAGCGCGAGTCCTCCCATCCGAGCCGGTGAGAGCGCCAACGCCCACCGGTCGGAGCTGTCGAGCTCCATCCTGGATCGACTGCCCTCCGCCATGGCGGTCAGCCCTTCCCACGTCAGCCGCACGCCCTTGGGCCGCCCGGTGGATCCCGACGTCCACACCACGGCTGCGTCTCGGTCTCCCGGCAGGTCCTCGCCGCCCCCACCGCGGAGGGACTCCGCCGGGAACGAGCGAGACGCCGCAGCGCGTAGGAAACGCGGCCGGGTCGTCCACGTGCACGGCCGGGGAAATGGGCTTCGAGTGCCTCCGCTCGCTCCGCCGGCTCCAACCCGGCGTCCAGAGGCGCCGCGACTCCCCGGATGCGCCAGACGGCGTGCAGGACCACGAGCGTGGCGATGTCCGGAGACGCCCGCACGGCCACGCGACCCCCGGGCTCGGCGCCGGCTTCGACCAGCGCCCGCGCGGTGGTCCTAGTGCGGTCGGCAAGCCCGCCGTAGGTGATCGTGCCGGACGCCTCGATCAGCGCCGGCGCGTTCGGGTCGGAGGCCGTCAACCACCCCACGCCACACCGAGCGCGAAGAGCGCGCCGTAGAGCCCCGCGACGCGGGCCGTGGCCGGGAGCGCCGGCACCAGGTCCTCTGCCCGCTCACGGGTCACCACCAACCGAAGCGGACGGAGGGCCGGAACCGCCGCCAAGCACGCGAGCAACGTCCACGGGCTCCAGTCCAGAAACGCTACACCCAGGGGAGGCGCGGCCATGGCGGCGATCAACGCGAGCCCGTACTCCCATCGCCCCACCCCTCTGCCGAACGTGACGGGCAAGGTCCGCTTCTCGGCGGCCCGATCGGTCTCCAGATCTCGAAGGTTGTTGGCCACGAGCACGGCGGTGTTGAGCGCGCCGATCGCGCACCCCGCCCACACCGCTCCCCAGGAAAAGGCGAGCGCCTGCACCCAGTACGTCCCGGCTACGGCGACGGGTCCGAAGAACACGAACACGAAGGGATCTCCCAGCCCGTGATAGGCCCAACGGATAAGGGCCGCCGGTATACGCCCATCCGCTCAGCAGTCCCAGCACCCCGATCACGAGAATCGGCCACCCTCCCACGCCGACGAGGTAGAGGCCGACGACCAGGGCGGCCGCGAAGGTCAGAACCATGGCCCGTCGCACGGCCTCCGGCGGCACGAGCCCCGCCTGGGTCACCCGCTCGGGCCCCACGCGGTCGGAGGTGTCTCCTCCACGACGGAAATCGTAGTAGTCGTTGGCGTAGTTCGTGCCGATTTGGATCAGCACCGCACCGGCCAGCGCGGCCAGCGCGGGGAGCGCCCGGAAACGCCCGTCCGCAACCGCCAGCCCTGTCCCCATGAGCACGGGAGCCAGGGCCGCGAGAAGGGTCTTCGGCCGTGCGGCCTGCACCCAGATCCGGAGCCCGCCCCCGGGGGACGGAGTCACGGCAGCCAGGGATATTTGCGAAACTCGGGAGGCCGTTTTTCGAGAAACGCGTTCTTCCCTTCCTGGCCCTGCTCGGTCATGTAGAACAGAAGCGTGGCGTTGCCCGCCAGCTCCTGGAGCCCGGTTTGGCCGTCCACGTCGGCGTTGAACGCAGACTTGAGGATACGGATGGCGAGCGGGCTCTTGTCCAGGATCTCCTGCGCCCAGCGCCAGCCCTCGGCCTCCAGCTCGTCGACCGGCACGACCGCATTCACCAACCCCATGTCGAGCGCCTCTTGGGCGCCGTACTGACGGCACAGATACCAGATTTCCCGGGCCTTCTTCTGGCCGATGATGCGGGCCAGGTAGGACGCTCCGTAGCCGCCGTCGAAGCTCCCCACCTTGGGGCCGGTTTGACCGAAGACCGCGTTGTCCGCCGCGATCGTCAAATCGCACACGACGTGCAGGACGTGCCCGCCGCCGATCGCGTAGCCGGCCACGAGCGCAATCACCGGCTTGGGCATGGTGCGGATGAACCGCTGGAGCTCCAGCACGTTCAGGCGTGGCACGCCGTCACGGCCGACGTAGCCGGCCTCGCCCCGCACCCGTTGGTCGCCGCCCGAACAGAACGCGTACTTCCCGTCCTCGGCCGGCCCGTTCCCGGTCAGCAGGACCACGCCGATCTCTTGATCTTCGGCGGCGTCGCGAAACGCCTCCGAAAGCTCGAACAGCGTGTCCGGCCGGAAGGCGTTTCGCACCTCCGGGCGGTTGAACGCGATGCGAGCCACGCCGTCGCACTTGTGATAGGTGACGTCTTCGTACGTCTTGACTGCCTTCCAATTCGGACCGGTCATCCGCCGTTCTTTCCTCCGTTCCAATCCATGAGCCGTCTTTGCGCGTCCGCGATGACCTCGGCTCTGCGCCGATGGTTCGCCTCACGGTCCACGCGGACCTCCAGAATCTCTACGCCTCCGCGCCCGAGCGCCTCCCGTACGGCTGCTTCGAGCCCATTCCCGGCGACCTGACGATAGGGAATATCGTAGAGTGCCGCCGCATGCCGAAAATCCCGGCCGTGGGGTGTGGCGAAGTAGCGTGTGAACTCGGGCTCCAGCTCCCGCACCGGCAGCATATGAAAGATCCCGCCGCCGTCGTTGTGTAGCACGACGATGACGAGGTCGATGCCCTCGCGGGCCGTGAGCAGTCCGTTCACGTCGTGGAGCAGGGCCAAGTCGCCGAGGAGGGCGACGTTGTGACGTCCGGGCCGGGTCCACGCAGCCCCCAGGGCCGTCGACACCATCCCGTCGATTCCGCTGGCTCCACGATTTCCGAGGACGTTCACGCGAGCGGGGGAATGTGGGACGAACGCGTCTAGATCCCGCACCGGCATGGAGTTGGACACCACGACCATGCCACCGTCCCCGACGGCTGCGACCACATCCCTCGCCAGCCGGCCTTCGAAGATCTCTCCGGGCACCGAAGCGTCGAGCGCCTCCCGGGCGGCGCCCTCGAGCGCTCGCCAGCGGTCCGGCCAGTCGCCGCTCCGGTCCGGCCGGGAAAGCGGACCCAGCGCGTCGGCCAGCCAAGCCGGACTACAGCGGACGTGGGCAGAGGCGGTGTTGAGGTGGTCCCTCCGGCGTCCGGCCGGGCCGATCACGGTTTGGGGGACGTCGGCATGGTCCTCCAGGTAGGCCAACAGCCGGGCCGATGTCGGGCTGGATCCGAAGCGCACGATGTGGTCCGGGCGCAGACCGTGGGAGGCCGCCAACGTCAGGTCGTACGTTCCCACGACTACCGCGTTCTCGGCCGTGTCCGCGCCGGAATAGCGCGCTCCGGACAGGGGATCGGCCAGCACGGGGTATCCCGTCCAGGCGCCAATGCCGAGGACCGCCGGTCCGTCTCGCGCGGGCGCCCGTGCGGGCCCCGCGACGACGAGCCCCCGTTCGGCGCGGGTGAACGCCTCGACGAGCCGAGCGAGGTCGGGCCCTGTCAGCGCCTGCTCCGCGCCCGACACGGTCGGGGCGGCGGCCGTGGGGAGGTCCTCCGCCTCCGGAGCGGGCGACCCGGGACCGGGGGTGAGCGGCTTCGAGAACGGAGCGTTCAGGTGGACCGGGCCGGGCACCGGACTCAGGGACAGCGCGACCGCGCGGGTCACGAGGTGGGCCAGATGGCGGAGCCGTCCCGGGTCGGCCGACGGTTCCGGCAGGTCCCGAAACCAACGGGCGCGGCGGCCGAAAAGCTCAATCTGGTCGATGGTCTGGTTGGCGTCCGACCCTCTGAGCCGGGGGGGGCGGTCGGCCGTCAGCAGGAGCAGCGGCGTCTCGCTGGCGTCGGCCTCGACCGCAGCCGGAAGCAGGTTGGCGGCGGCCGTGCCCGACGTCGTCAGCACGGCCGCCGGCCTGCCGGTCGCCTTGGCCGTGCCGAGCGCGAAGAAGGCGGCCGAGCGCTCGTCGAGGTGCACCACCGTTTCGAGGGCGGGATGACGGTGGACGGCGACGACGAGCGGAGTGGATCGCGATCCGGGCGCCACGACGACCGTGCGCACCCCCTGGCTCGCCAGCGTCTCCGCCACGACCTCGCCCCAACGCTGGTTGGCGGCTCGGGTCATCCGTCGAGCGAGCAGTCCAGAGCGGCCAGGGCGGTCTTGAACTTGAGCAGCGTTTCGTCCCACTCCCGAGCCGGCTCCGAGCCTACCACGATGCCCGCACCGGCAAACAGCTTCCAGTCCGCTCCCGATGAGACCGCGCACCGGAGCGCCGGCACGAACACCCCGTTACCGCTCTGATCGAACCAGCCGACCGGACCACCGTACCACCCCCGGTCCATCCCCTCTTCCCGGGTCAGGAACGCGTGGGCGCGGTCGCGAGGGCTGCCGCACACCGCCGCCGTCGGATGTACCGCCTCGAGCACGTCCAGCACGTTGACCGAGTCCGGCACCTGCGCCTGGATAAGCGTCTCCAAATGGTGAATTCCCGACAGGGACAGCAGCCGGGGCTCCGGATCGGGTGTCACGTCCGGCGTCAGCGGCTTGAGGCGCTCCACCATGCCCTCCACGACCAGCGCGTGCTCGTGACGATCCTTGGCGCTTTCCATGAGCGCATTGCCCATCCGCGCGTCGTCCGGGCCGTTTGCGCCCCTGGGCCGGGAGCCCGCCACGGCCGTCGCGGTCAGCCGGCCATGCTCCAGCACCGCCAGCGATTCGGGTGACGCGCCCAGGAGCACGGCCCCGGACTCGGGCTCGAAGTAGTAGGTCCACGCCGCCGGATTGACCCGGTGCAGGCGCCCGAGGGCCTGGAGCGAGTCTACCGAGGACCTGCAAACCAGCGACCGTGCCAGCACCACCTTGTGCAGCTCTCCCGCCGACATGGCCGCGAGCGCACGCTCTACCATACGCATCCAGAGCCGTCGCTCGGTCTCCCGGTCCGGCGACACGGCCAGCGGCCGGGACGGCGCCGATCCATTGCGGTGGCCTGCCGTGTCGGGAGACGGTCGCTCCAGGTCCTCCAGCCATCGACGGGCGGAGGCGGCCGGGTCGCCGCCCTCGTCGGCTACCGTCAGATACGATCCGTCCTCATCCCATTCCAGAATCACCCGCGGCGCCTGGAAGCGCGCCCCGCCGAAGGCACGCCAGGCCCCGTCTCCCCCCGAGCCTCCGTACGAAAACCCGCCGAACCAGCGAACGGCCACGTCGAGGTTTCCCAGCCCGAGCTCGGCGACCTCGCGGAATGAAGCTGAGCCGATCGTGGGAAGGAAGATCTCGGAAGCCACTCCGCCGTGGGCGATCCATCGCCCCCGACGCGCCCAAAAGCCCCGCGGCCGACCCTGAAAGCGCCTGAGGAACGCGAACGGATCCGCGAGCTCGGCCGGGACCGGCACGCGCGCCACCGAGAGGCCGGACGGAGACCCGGCCGCCGGTGAGTCCGGAGCGCTGTACGTGGTGACTGACCGCAAGTGGCTCGATGCACGAGAGGAAACGGAGGTGCGGGCCAAATATAGGCCGGAAGCCCGCTCGACCAAGGAGGCGGCCGATCTCGCTCGTAAACCGCGCCGTCAACAGCCGGGACGAACCGGATTACTCCAGCGGCACCGGGGTTTGCAGTTCGAGCCACAGCTCGTCATCCACGGCATCCTCGAGGTAGTCGATCGAGATCTCGCGAGGGAACCCCAACTGCCGATCGTAGGTCACGTCCACCTCGTCCGCGGACTCCAGCGCATCCTCGAGCAGGTCGAAGACACCGTCGACGGAGCGGAACACGTTCCAGTGTACCGGATCCAGATCGACGTTGTCGTCCAACCGAGTCACTCCAACGACCTCGCCGGCGCGGATCGTGACCCGGTGCAGGCCCACCGTGCCGCAGAAGCACCCCCGGTTGATCACGTAGCTGTAGTCGGTGAAGCCCGAAGCCCGCCACAGACTCCGGTGCTCCTCGAGGTCGTCGAGGTCACTGGGCCCGAGGATGCCGCACGCACCGGTCATCGTCAGTGCGAGGATTGCGATAGAGGCGCGGAGGCAGCGGGTGGGTCCGATCATGTTCATTCGAGGGCCGGGAGACGGATGTGCGTGGAAGCCCGAGGCGCGTATACCATCTACATCCGAACGTTCGGGCGATGCGCTTTCGGACGCCGGACCGTCAGGGGAAGCCTGAAGCTCGTCGGCTACCCCGAGACCCGGGCGGGGCTGTTCTGGTTGACCCGTGTGCCGTTCCCGAGCTGACCTTCGACGTTGTACCCCCAGCAATAGGTGGAGCCGTCGGTCGAGGTACCACACGTGTGGGCGCCGCTCGCGTGAAGGCCTCGGAACCGAAGCCCCCCGGCCACGGGCGTCGGCGTGTTCCGATCAATGTTGGATCCGTCGCCCAACTGACCGTACGTGTTGCGTCCCCAGCAGAACGCCCGTCCGGCGTCGTCCAGCCCACACGAATGCACGCCTCCCACTACGATGGTTTGCCACGGCCCGCCGCCGATGCCGGTTGGGACGGACGCCTGGGCGTCGCCGCCGTTGCCCAGTTGCCCGTACGCGTTCTGTCCCCAGCAATAGCCGCGTCCATCCGTGCCAACCCCGCACGTGTGCGCGCTTCCTGCGGCGACACGGCGGAAGCCGGCCGAGGCGGCGACGCGGATCGGCGTCGTGCGGTCGGAGTTGCCGCCGTCTCCGAGCTGCCCGAATGCGTTGCGGCCCCAACAATACGCGAATCCGTCCGTGCCGACCCCGCACGTGTGTGTCCAGCCGGCAGAGATGCTCTGCAGCGGCGGGGCGTTCACGACGGCCACGGGCGACGTGCGCGGGGTGGTGGTGCGGTCGCCCAGCTCTCCGTTCGCGTTGCTGCCCCAGCAAAGAGCCCGACCGTTCCGGCCGAGTCCGCAGGTGTGCCGGGGTCCTGCGGACACGCTGCGAAACCGCACCTGCGAGTCCACGGGCCTGGGGCCGGTGCGGCCGGTTCGGGTGCCGTCACCGAGCTGACCGTCGGCGTTGTCACCCCAACACATGAGGGAGCCGTTGCCCCCCACGCCGCAGGTGTGGGACAACCCCGCCGACAACTCCGCGAACGTGACGCCGCTGGCGAGAGGCCGAGGCGTGGTCACGCCCACACCCTGCCGCCCCAACTGCCCGGATGCGTTTCCACCCCAGCATCGCACGTCGCCGCCCGGCGCCAATGCGCAACTGTGCACCCCGCCGGTGACGACGCCTGCTCGTGTGCCGATGACCGGCAGGTCCGCCCGCGCGGCCGCCACGACGCGTACGCTGTCGTCGTCGATGAGATGGGCCGTCAGCTCCAACTCTCCCCCGGCGTCCGCCAGCGTCCACATGGCCCGCACGGTGCCGTCGGGCCCCGACACGGCTTCGACCGGAGTGACCGCACCTTGGCCCTCCGGCAGCTCCAGCGCGATGGGCACACCCTCGACGGGCAAGCCGTCCTCGTCGACGACGAGAAACACGACCGGCTGCGGCAGTGGCTGGCCGGGGGTGCCTTCCTGGCCTTCACCGGCGATCACGGTCAGATCGGTGGGTGCTCCCGACACGGCGGAGGCTTCGAACGCCACGCCCGGACCGTCCTCGAATCCCTGGACGTGGGCGAGCACGAACTGCCTCGGGAAACGCGGCCCCAACGTCCAGGCGGCGCTCGCCACACCCTGATCGTCGGTAGCGACGGTGTCGGGCTCGACCGCCCCCTCCCCGACCGTCTGGGTGAACAAGACCGGGATGTCCGGCACGGGATCTCCCGCGGCGTTCTCGACCCGAACGGATATGGGCTGGACGAGCTGTCGCCCCCGTCGCCCTTCCTGTTGGTCCCCGCCGAACAGGATCAGGCGTGCGGGGATGGACGCATCTTCGGCGGTCGCGCCCTCGGGCGGCGCGATGGCCACCACGACCGACTGGGCCTCCTCCGCGGCTCCCGGCCCCGGCGCGGCCTCACCGCTCGTGACTGCGGCCCAGGCCACGACCGCGCCTCCCATGAGTGCGACCGCGACGAACAGCACAACCGGACTGACGCGACTGCGCGGGCTCGGTTCTTTTTCCGACGTCCCCTGGAACACGAGGGGTTGGTCGTTCCAGCCGGGATTGCCTGACATGTTGGCGGAAGACCCTGCGAAAAACACGTCGGCGGTCGATGCCGCGGCGGGTGCCGGCGTCGCGGGCGCGGGTGCCGAGACGGGCGGCGTCGCGACCGCCGGGCCCGGACCTCCTCCGGTGGACGCCGCGGGCGCGTAGGTCCGCCTCGATGGCATAGGCGTGGCCGGCCCGGGACGGAGGGCGCCGTTGATGGATGGCTGTGGCTCGACGGGCGGAGGCTCGGGCTCGGGCGCTTCATCGGCCGTCGGCAGCGCGTCGAAACGAAACGTGGTCGCGTTCGAGCCGGCGTATTGCATGGCCTCTCGGACCATCCGACGCCTCTGCAGCCGCCGCGCCCGCTTGAGGCGGCCGCGGCGCCGCATGTGGAGGGTCATCAGGATCAGCGCGATCAAGCCGAGACCGGAGGCGTAGAGGGGCCAATCCGGGACCTGGCACCCGTCCTCGCCGACCCGTGCGCCCGGAGGAGTGGCCGGACAGAAGTCCGCCAACACCGGCACGCCGTCCCCGTCCGGGTCGACGTTCGCCGTATCCTGCGCCGACCGGGCAGCCGGCTCGGGTGGCTCCGCCAAGACCGAGTCGATGACCGCTTCGAGGCTGTCGATCTGGGCCGGATCGCTTTGGACGGCCGTCTGCGTGGGAGCCTGGGCCGCCGACCGAACCGGTGCCGGCATTACCGCTATGAGCACCAGGGCCGCCAGCGCGGCCAGGGCGGTGCGCGCCCTGAGCGGAGACTTCGGGAACAACACCCGCAACCGTTCGATCAGGACGGGGGAACCAACACCTGGACGACGTTCGAGCGGGGCGAGCATCCGAGGTTGTTACACGCGAATATGCGGTAGTTGTAGATCTGCGAAGCGGAGACGGTCGTGTCCGAATAGGAATCCACGTTGACCCCCACCTCCTCCAGGTCTCCCCACGGCCCGAACGCTCCGGTCGACCGCTGGACCAGGAACAACACCTCGTTGTCGCTGGTGTCGGTCCATGACAGGTGGACGGCGTTGGACTGCACGTCGTCGACCGCCAACGAAGCCGGCGCGGTGGGCACCGAAGTCGGGTTCTGTGTCGTGATGCGCACGTCAGGAGTAGGCTGCGAACACCCTTCGACGTTACAGGCTTTGACACGGTACCGGTAGGTCGTTCCGACCCACAGCCCGGTGTCCCGGTAGGTCGTGGTGTTGGCCGGAAGCGTCGCGACTTCCTGCCACGAGGTGCCGTTCCGGCGCCGCTCCACGACAAAGTTGGACTCGTTCGCGCTGGCGTCCGTCCAGGTCAGCTCGACCTCCACCGCCGAGAGCACCTCCACGTTCAGCCCCTGCGGGGTGGCCGGGATGGCATCCGGGGTGGAAACCGCCACCACATTGCTCCAAGCCGAACATCCGGACGTGTTGCACGCGCGAATCCGGTAGCTGTAGTCCGTGCCGGACGCCACTCCCTCGTCCCGGTACTCGGTGGTGTTCGCCCCGGGCGACGCCACCACGGACCAGGTCACACCGCCGTCCGCACTGCGCTCGAGCTCGAAGTTGGCTTCGTTGTCCGACTCGTCGGTCCAGGTCAGCCGCACCTCGTCCGTGTCCTGGGCGACGGCGCTCAGGCTCGAAGGCGCGGTCGGCGGCAACTCCGGAGTCATGCCCGACGCCACTGCGGAGAAGCCGGAACAGCCGGCGTCGTTACAGGCCCGTACCCGATATTCGTAGGTCTCCCCGTCGTCGACGGCCGTATCAGAATAGGTCGCGGTGTTTGCGGACGTGGTGGCGATCTGGCCCCAGGTGCCGCCCTGGAGACGGCGCTCGACCCTGAACTCCGTCTCGTTCCCTCCGGCGTCGGCCCACGCGAGGTCGAGCTGGTTGGGCCCAACCACCGTGACCGCCAAGCCGGTGGGCGTGTTGGGCGGTGTGGGCGGCGGAGGCAACACGGTGAACGAAACCTGGACCAGGCGGGGGCTGTCGGATGCGTTGCCCGCCACCTCGATGACCGCCGCGTAGTTTCCTTGGGCCAGGCCCGTCGGCGTGGCAAAGACGGTCATCGTGGCCGGGGCCACCGTGCTGGAGAGCGTGGCTCCCAGCCACCCGGTGGGTTGGCCCGCCCCGTACCGGATGCTTCGCACCAGCCCGGACAACGTGCCGCCACCACCGTTGGTTATGGCAACGTCGGTCTCCGCCGGGGTCGATGCGTTCACGGCCGCGGCCAGGTTCACCTGCAGCGGGTCCACGACCAGCGAAGGCGGCAGTGGAGCCATCGACAGGGTCACGGGAATGGTGATCGGATCGACGCCCGGGTTGCTCGACCCGATCTCGACGGTCGCGTTGTAGGTGCCGTCCGGAAGCCCGCCCACGGCCGCCGACAGCGTCAGCGTGGCCGGGGCGCTGTCTTTGGACAACGAAGCCGCCAACCAACCTGAGCGGCCCTCGTAGCTCACCGACACGGAGAGTCCGGTGAGCGCCCCGGCGCCGCCGTTGGTGACGTTGACGACCTTCTGCGGCGAGGCCTTGGACAGTTGGACCGGGTTGGGTGCCGCCACGATCTCGGGACCGGACGACTGTACGGTGAACGTCACCGGCAGGTGCACCGGCGAGTTGTCCGCCAACGGCCCGGCCACCGCCACCGAAGCGGTGTATGTGCCCCGGATCAGGCCGGCTGCGGAGGCCCGTACGGTCAGGGTCGCAGGAGCGGTCGTGCGGTCGAGCGACGTCTGCAGCCAGCCGGTCTCCGCGCTGGTGTAGGTGATCTCTGCGGAGAGATCCTCCAGGGGCAGCTCACCCACGTTGGTGATCGAAACGGTCTTGGCTCCGGCCGTCTGGCCTTCCACGCCGTCGAAGGTGAGGCTTACCGGATCGATGCGGATTCGGGGAGGCTGGCCCACCAGCGCCACCGCGGAACCCACTTCGCCACCTGCGCTGGCGGTGATGGCCGCCGTACCGAACGACACGCCCTGCACCATGCCGTCTTGGTCCACCGTCGCGATGGACGGGGCGTTGGACCGCCACGTGACCGCCCGGCCCGCCAACACCTTTCCGGAGAGGTCGAGAACGCTGGCGGTGAACTGAACCGACCCGCCTTCGGGAACGACGGCGGACGGAGGCGCCACCTCCACGTCGCCCACCTCGACGGAGCTGACGGAGACCGTGTCACACGCGCTGAGGCTCAAGAGGCAGCATACGGCCAAGGCAATGGGCAGTGGGCGCAGTGCCTGTCTTGATACTGCCAGCATCGAATCTACCTCAGTGGGGCGCCCGTACGGACGTCCCAGATGATGCGTCCGGACACGGTGTGGCCCGAACGCGGCGACGTTCCCCCCTATTTCTTACCTTTGGACAAAATCCAGAAACTGGATGTCACATAAGGCGTACCGTCGCGGACACTCCAGGCAGCGACGCCCCGATCACCTCTTCAGGCCATCGGGGACGTCCGGTCTTCTGGGAAGGCTCCGGCGTGCCGAAAGATCCCGGCCCGTCCAACCATCCGCAAGGGGGTGCGCGAAAGGAGCCGACGCTACGGTGGATTCGCGCTGATACGTCCGAAATTCGGGGCGCCCCAGGGGTGCCTCAGAAGGTCAATCGCAACCACTCGATACCCAGCGCGCCGCCCACCGCCAGCGGTGCCGGAACGCCGACCCTGAGCGCCGACTGGCCATCGGCGCCCTCCACGCGAATCACCGAGCGGGCGAGCTGATTTCGTCGGCGGGCGCCGCGATAGGCGTCGACCGCGGCGAACACCGCGATCGCTCCGGCCACCGCCAACGAAGCGTTGAGATACGGCCGGTTGCGTACTTCGGAGTGGACTTCATTCGGCGGGCACTCGCCGTTGGTGGGCGTCACGTTACACAGGATCTCGATCTCTTCCGAGTAGTATCCGTAGGCGACCGCTCCGACGGCACCGGCCAGAAAGGCCAGCCCCAGCGTAGGCCGCCGCGTGTAGAAGTGTCCGCCGCCGGGAACGATGAGCCCGGCCGTCAAGGCGGCACGCGGACTGTAGCGAGCCATCGGCGTGCGCAAGACGTTGACCCACCGCACGACATTCGCGGAATCTTCCGCTTGTGGTGTGACCTCCAGGTACCGCTCGAGGCTCTGGGCGGCCTGCATGTGCTGTTCCTGGGCCGCGTAGGCGACCCCGCGGTTGTAGTACGCCTCGCCGAAGTCGGGATCGCTCCGCACGGCTTGTGTAAACGCCGCCACCGCCTGATCGAAGCGACCCAACTCGTACTGCGCCAACCCGTTCCGGTACGATGTAAGCGCGGGCTCGGGAATGGGAGACTCGGGCGGAGGAGCCAGCTCGGCCACGCGGGCTCGAACGGACTCGGCGTCCGGCGCGTCTTTTTCGATGCGCAGATACTCGCAGTATTGAATGAGCGCCCGCTCTTCGTTGCCCTGCTGCTCGAAGGAACGCGCCAGCAGATACGCGACGCTTCCCTCCAGAGGATCCAGGAGAAACGCTTGCTCCAGCAGGGAATGGGCGCCGGCCTCGTCCCCGATGATTGCGGATTGGCGAGCCGATCCGGCCAAGCTTGCGGCGCGGGCCCGTGCCTCGTCACTCACTTCGGAAGGATCCGGCAACGCGGGCAATGCGGGGCACCCGCCCACGGGCGGCGTGAGCGCACCGCGTTTGAGCATGAGGACCGAGCGCTGCGTCTGCGCCTGGAGTGAACCGGCGAGACAGACGTAAGCAGTCAGCACCATGGCGCTCGCCCGGATCAGGATTCCGACTCCGGGCGCGACACAGGCTCTACCGTGGACGACGAACACGAATCTCCAGCCTTGGATGAACGAACTTCTTCGGCCCCGCCCCTCACCAGCAGTGGCCGGCTCGCCGTATGTTGCCAGCCGTTCAATGTAGCTACGACACAACGATTGAGGCACGGGTTCCCCGACAACGTCACCCAAACGAGGGCTTCGCCGGTGATCTCGGCTCCATTTCGACCGACACTGCTCCTGCTGATGGTGCTGGCTTGGCCCGGACCGCTCCGGGCGCAGACGGCGAACGCACTGGACGTCTACCTACGCGCCGAGCTGGGTTTTTCCAGCCGCGACCTCTCAGACCTCGCCAGGGGACGTGTGGTCACTCGGATCCTCGATGCGGCCGACGACCGCGAGATCGCGGTTGCCAGCGCCGCGCGCCTGGAGGTCGGTCGGGAGGAGTTCCTGGAAGAAGCCACCGACATCGCGGCGTTCCTGCACGGGCGCACGGTCACGCGGGCCGAATACATCGGTGACCCGCCTCGGGAGAGCGATTTTCTGGACCTTTCCCTGCCCTCCGACGATTTGGAGGAGTTGGCCCAGTGTCGCCCCGGCGACTGCCGGGTCAAGCTGCCGACCCGGGCCATGACGGAGCTGGCTGCGCTGGATTGGCACACCGGCTTTCCCCGACAAGCGGCCAACGACCGAATCCGGCGGATGTTCGCCGACTTTGCCGACAGCTTCCGAGAAGGCCGGCCGCTCCCGGCGTATGCGGACAAGCGTGAGCCGGTCGGAGTCCGCGACGCGTTCCGCAGCATCGCTACCCGCCAGCCGTATCTACTCCGTTACGTGCCGCTGCTCCGCGCACGCGCGCTCGAGTTCCCAGGCGGCCCCGAGCTCGATGCGGTCAGCCGGTTGCTCTGGACCGAGGAGCGGTTCGGGCTCAAGCCGGTCCTGTCCCTGACGCACGCGTTGATCCACGAACCCGGCCGGGCGGGCTCCGTGGACGTCTTGGTCCTCCTCGAGCAACTCTATGCGAGTCACTATTTCGAGGGGTCGTTCTCGCTGATCACGTACCAGGAGGACCACGAAGGTGGCGGTGGGATGCTGCTGTATATCCGGCACCATCGCTTCGACGACCGGTTGAGCGCGCCGCAGCGCCGACTCATTCAACGCCAGATTCGCACCTATGTCGACGACCTCGTTGCGGAGCGGGCAGCCCGGTTCGAAGGCACATCCCCCGGATAGCGGGGCCCGGCGGCGGCGGTCCACCGGCCCCGGTTGCAGGCTCGGGCCGATCCGGGGCAGGTTGCTCGTCGAAGCCCGCGAGGTTCCCTCAAGCCCGAGGAGCGCCGTGCAAGCGTTCTTTAGAACCGCACTGGTCGGGAGCTGCCTAGCCCTGGCCTCACTCACGTACGGCCCCGCGGCCGTGGAGGGACAGTCCTCGCTGGGCATCGAGGAGCACGTGCTGGACAACGGCCTCCGGCTGCTCGTGCTGGAACGGCCGAACGACCCCCGGGTGGCGTGCAAGATCTTCACGGATTTCGGCGCGATCGTGGAGGTGCCCGGAGAGCTGGGCGCGGCCCATTTCCTCGAGCACCTGATGTTCAAGGGCACCCGCACGCTGGGCACCACCGACTGGCCGGCCGAAGAGCCGATACGCGCGGCCATCCGGGAAACCGAGGCCGCGTTGGTGGAAGAGCTCAACCGTGCCCGCAACGAGCTGAGGCAGCGCGGAGTCTTCCACGACTACCGCCACCGCGAGTCCACACCGCGCGCAGATTCGCTGCGGCGAGCGCTCGCGGGATTGGACCGGGACGCCGCCGTATATCGGGACGGGGGCGCAATGATGCGCTGGTACCAGGCCTTCGGGGGAACCGGACTCACGGCGACGACGGAGCAGGAGTACATGAAGTTCGACATCAACCTGCCACGCGAGAGGGTCGACCTCTTTCTGCGGGTGGAGGCGGACCGCATGCGCAACTCGGTGTTCCGCGAGTTCGACCAGGAGCGGATGATCCTGGTGGAGCAGCGCCTGGGCGACCTCAACCGCCCCACCACTCCGTTCAACGAGGCCATGGACGCCACGGCCGGAGTGATCCATCCGGTCTATTGGCCGGAAGGGCATTCGACCGACTTCGACCAGTACACCCGCGGGTACGAGCGCGCGCTGTACGAGGAGTACTTCGTGCCGAACAACACGACCCTGGTCTTCGTGGGCGGGGTGAGCCTGGAGGAGATGATCCCCAAGGTCGAACGCTGGTTCGGGGCCATGGCCAGGGCTCCCGAGCCGACACGCCTCCGGGCTGAGGAACCTCGTCCGGCCGGTGAGCGGCGCCTGGTCTGGCGCACGACGGACCTCGGTCCCCGGGTGGACGTTCGTCACTACATCCCGGGCATCGGCCATCCGGATCGCCCGGCCATCGACGTGCTCGCGGAACTCTTGCGGCCGGCCATCGAGTCTGCACTCGGACGAGCGGGGATCTCCGGGCGCGTGAACGTGAACACCCGCGTGGTCCACACGGAGCGGTTCGGGGTGCCGGCCACGCTGAACGCCGTGGTGGAGGTCACGAGTCCCGGTCAACTGGAGCGGGCGGAGCAAGCGGTCCTCGAAGCGATGGACCGCCTGCGGAACGACCCGGCGCGGCCGGGCGACCTCCGGCGAGCCCGCAAGCGCCTGAGCACGGAATGGGCACGGATCGTTCGGAATGCGGACGCGCTGGCCTTCCAGATCGGACACTTCCAGACGATGGACCACTGGACGCGGCTGGAGGCGCACATCGCCGACCGAGAAGGCGCGGATGCGACGGAGATTCGCCGGATCGCCGCCCGGTACCTCGTGCCGACGGCCCGGACCACCGGCGTCGTGACCCCGATCGGCTCGGAGGGCTCGTGAACGCCCGACCAGGGTCTTGTTACGGCCCACCAGCGTGCGGCCCACTGGCGCTGAGTCTCCTGGTCCTCGCGGCCTGTAACGCCGCCGAGCCCGAGTCGGAGTCGTGGACCCATCCGACCGAGATGGCGCTGCCCGACCCGTCGTTCGAGGCGCCCGATCCCGAGGAGCTCCAACTGCGTCTGGATAATGGCCTCGTCGCGTACATCGCCGAGGACCACACGGCCCCCATGGTCACATTGAGCGCCGTGGTCTCCGCCGGGACGGCGGACGACGTGCGGGAAGGAGCGGCCCAAGCGCTCGCGACGGCCCTTCGCACCCGCGGTCCTTCGACCATGACCCGAGGAGACTTCCTCGCCGCCCTCGATCGCATGGTGGCGGAGTTCTCGGTCGAGCAGTCGCCGGAGGAGACGGTGATCTCCCTGGATGTGCCGACGGAGGACTGGCGGGAAGCGCTGGTTCTCTTGGCGGATCTGGTTCGGCGGCCGGCCGTTTCCTCCGCGGAAGTGGCTCGTTGGAGCGGACAGATCTCGAGCGCATCGACCCGAGTCTCGGCCGGGGGCGGCGCATACGAGGGCTCCCTGGCCTCGGCGGTGTCACTGTTCGCGGAACACCTCACGCGCGGACATCCGTTCTCGACCGAGGTGGACGCGTCCGCCGCGCGGGCGCTGACCCCACCGGCCGCGCTGGCCTACCATCGCCGGCATTTCACACCGGCCGGCGTGACCCTCGCGGTGGGCGGAGACATCTCTCGGGCCAATGCGGAGCAAGCCGTCACGGCAGAGTTCGGCGACTGGGCCTCGCCAGCCACCCCGGCGGCCCCCACCGACTACCCGGAGCTGCGTGCGGACGACTCGCCCGTGGTCTGGACCTACCCCGTCGACAAGCTGCAGGCATGGGTGGTCATGGGCCATGAGCTGCCACCGGTGCCCGACGAGGACCGGGCGGCCTTGGAGGTCATGAACTACATCCTGGGCGGCGGCCACTTCGACACTCGCCTGTTTCGGGCCACCCGAGACCGTCGCGGCTTAACCAACGACGATTCGGGGTTCCTGGAGCCCGGCATCCGGGGGCCGGGCCGGTACACGTTCCGCACCTACGGCCGGCCCGAGGTGGTCCGGCTGCTGCTCCACCTCACGATCGGCGAAATCCACCGCATTCGGGACGAGCCGGTCACGGAGGAAGAGCTGTTCGTCGCCAAAGGCGCGCTCGCCGACGGTGAGTTCTCGCTCCGGTTCAGGACGGGCGCCGCCACGGCCCGCACCTATGCCACCGAGTGGTCGCGCTACGGGAGCCACGAGCGGACCGCCGGCTACCGGAATCGCATGCTCGGCGTGACGGCAGAGGACGTCCAGCAAGCCGCCCGTCGATACCTGGACCCGGATCGTTTGGACATCGTCATCGTGGGACCGATCGACCAGATCCGAGAAGCGCCGATCCTGGAAGACGAAGGAGCGCTATCCAGCTTCGGGACCGTCGTCGACGGGCGTTGACGGCTCGGGAGCCGAACCCGTCCGAAGCTTCACGGTCCGGAGCTCCCCCGGAGCCCGAGGCCCCGATCCCTCGCGGTTTCCTGATCGTCCACAACGGGACCCCGTTCGTGGGGGGCGGCGAGCTCTGGGCGGCTCGTCTGCTGCGCGACCTTACCCGTCGGGGCCACCGCGGCCTGATGTTGGTCCGTGACGCCAACGTACAAGAGCAGGTTCAGGCGCTGGGCGTAGAAGCCCGGGTGGCCCACCTGGGCGGGCAGATCATGCTTCCGGACGCTCTGCGCCTCGCGGCCGGACTGCGGCGCCGGGCGCCCGACGCCGTGCTCTTCACCACGTTCAAGAAGGTGTGGTTGGGCGGCATGGGGACCGCCCTGGCTGGCGTTCCACGCACGGTGCTCCGCATCGGCCTGGCCACCGACCTCCCGCGCAGGAGCTGGACCTATCGGTACGCCATCCGGCGCTGGGTCGACACCGTGGTCGTAAATGCGGAGTCGATTCGTCGAGACGTGCTGGACGACCTCCCCGACCTGTCCCCCGCCCGGGTTCGTACGGTCTGGAACGGCGTGCGCCGCCCGCCGGTCCTACAGCCGGGAACGTTGAGGCGCGACCTCGGCATCGGACCCGACACGCCCCTGGTGGGAAGCCTGGCCCGCCTGGTACGCCCCAAGCGGCTGGACCGGCTCGTCCGCGCGGTGGCCGAGCTGCCCGACGTGCACTGTGTCCTGGCGGGCGCCGGCCCCGACGCCGCGGCGCTCTCTGCGTTGGCCGACACGGTAGGCGTGGCCGATCGGGTCCACTTGCTGGGACATCGCGAGGACGTGGGCGATGTGCTGTCGGACCTCGACCTCTACGCGGTCACGTCCGACGCGGAGGGGATGAGCAACGCCATGCTCGAAGCCATGTCGCTGGGCATCCCCGTCGTCAGCACCCCGGTGACCGGCGCCGACGAAGCGTTGGATCCGTTCGCCGACGGCGCTGCGCCGGGCCGGCTGGCCCCCCCCGACCCCGCCGGGTTCGCGGGGGCCCTGGCGGAGCTGCTGGCAGACCCGGACACCCGTCGGTCCATGTCCGCTGCCGCACGGCGCCGCGCCGCGGAGCGGTTCGACGCGGACGCCCGTGTGGCCGAGTGGGAGAAGATCCTGTTTTCCCCTACCAGTCCTCGATCTTGACCTCGGCGAGGACCGCGTTGCCGTCATTGAACACGATGCGGTCGGGCTTTCGGGGCATCAGCGGCAGGTCCACCTCGGTGACGGGGCCCTCCACCATGATGCGGTAGGGCGCCCAACCGTCCTCGCCGAAATCCAGCAGCAGCGGGATGATCATCTTGAAGTCCGCCGGCACGTCTTCCTGGCGGACGCGGACCCGGGCCTGATACTCGCCCGAAGCGGTCGGCTCTCCCGTCCAGGCGAAGCGGTAGGTGGGCACCGCCGTGCCGCGCACCCACTGGTCGAAGAACCACGACATGTCCGCGCCGGCCTTTTGAGTCACCATTGCCTCGAAGTCGGCGGTGGTCACCATGCGATTCCGGTTGGTCTCGTGAAACTCCTTGAGGAGCGCCGCAAAGCCGTCCTCACCCTCGCCGTCCAGGTCCCGGAAGAGGTTGTGCAGCATGTGCATCACCCACGCGCCCTTCTCGTAGGTGATGATCCGGTAGTCCTCTTCGGTCTCCGAGGTGAACAGGCGACGGCCGAGCCAGATGGGCCCGGCCTCGCCCCGACGATCCAGGATGTTTTTCTTGTACTTTTCCAGCGCGTTGTTGTAGAGCTGGCCGTGCCCGCGGATCTGCCGCATGTACCAAAGCCCGGAGAACTCGGCCAGTCCCTCGGACAGCCAGGTGTCGTGGTACGTGGCGGGCCGAACGGATCCACCCCACCACTGGTGGGCCACCTCATGGGCCCTGAACGCCTCGTCAGAGCCGTCCTTGTCCGTCCACTGATACGTGCTCCATGAAAGCTGGATCATGGACGGGAAGGCCTGCCCGTGGCCGGCGAAGATCTCGGCCACGTAGAAGGTGTCGACCGGAATGTCTCCGAAGTGGTGCCCAAAGAACGCGAGGCTCAGCGTCACGTCCTGCCCGACCTGTTCCTCCATGTCCTGCTGCTCGATGAGCATGTATCCGCGGTCGAACAGATTGCTTCGCAGCCGGTTGTGCGCACCCTCCGCCACCTGCAGCCGAATGGGAGACGCCCGCTCGTCGTGGAACGTGTATTCGGCGAACTCCCCGACGTTGAACGATGCGTGTATCCACGGATCGGTCACGACCCACTGCGTGGTGATCCTGTTCCCTTTGCGCTCTTCGGACTGGAGTGTGCCCGATCCTACGAACTCGAACTTGTCCGGCACGTGGAACGTGAGGGCGAAGGTCGCGTTCACCTGTCCCGTGGTGGGGTACCACCCGGTAGGACTCTGGAGGACGTACCACTCCTCCCACTCCTCGATGAGCTTCCCGCGATAGTAGACGTTGAGCACGGCGGTGGGCTGTCCCGCGATCTCGGCGGGCGCCCAGATCCAAAGGCTGGACGTTTCCTTCCCCCGATAGAACGGAGCGGCGGCACCGCCCTGCCAGCGCGCCGAATCCACCTGGAGCTCGGAATAGAGGTTGAAGGGAATCCACCGACCTTCACCGCCCCGATCGGCGAGACGGAGCACAGCGCTGGCCGACGCGACCATCCTGAGGTTGTTTTCGAACCACACGTCGATCCCGTAGTGGTCCACGCGGTCTATCGAGGAAGCGGCGCCCGTGCCCCGCTCATTCATGGCGAACTGGCTGATGACCTCGTAGATATCCCGCCCCTTGACCTTCCACCGTTGGGCCAACTGCACCGGCTCGCCGGCTGCAGGGTTCCAACGATACCGGAGGCGATCCCCCTTGCGGGGCTCGACGTGGGCGTCGAAAAGCACATGGCCCTCGGGACTCAGGAGCGAACGTCCGAACGTGGTGTCGATGCGCCCTTTGCCCGGATCGAACATGAGCTCGAGGGCGTCACCTACTTCGGACTCCAGCCGTCCCGGAGGGCTTCCGGCGCTGAACGCGAGGTCGCTCGTCAGTTGGGCCTCGGTCGAATCCGAGAAGAAGAACACCACCGACTCGAACTCCACGTCCAGCGCGCGCGTCTCGTAGAACCGCTGGAGCTGCTCCTGCTCCACACTCGACGGAGGCTGGAACCGGAACCGGCCCGATCCCACGAAAACTGCGCCCGGCGTACGACCAAGGACGGGCTGGAGCATCGCGAGGGTGCCGGACTCCAGGACGAATGCCCCGCCCGGACGTTCGAGCGTATACCCGTTCACGGCCGCCATCCGACCGGGATCGGGGCCCAGATCGTCCAGCGCCTCGATAAGGGCAGCGACCGACGGCGGATCGTCCGGCATGGTCGCGGCCGAGGGCTCCACGGCTCCCCACAAGGGTACGCAGAGCGCAAGGCCGAGCATCGTCCGTAGAGCTGGAAGTCGTCGAATCGATGACGTCTTCATCGGGACCTTATCCTTCATAGTCAGGTTGACTGATACATCTAATGAACTACGTAGCAACGATTTCAGCAATGGTCGGGCCGAAAATGGGGACCTGGACAAAACGGCCCGCCATGGGACGAATTTCCGGCACTATGCCACCGTGTGCCCATAGTCGATACGCGACGTGGATGGTGGCACTCGTGTTCACATCGGCCTGCGGATCCGAAGATCCCAGCACACCTTTGCGGAGTGGCCAAATCGCCCTGGAGCCCGTGCCGGTGGCACTTCAGAGCCCGGTGGACGCCGCGGCACCGCCCGGCGACGACCGTCTGTTCGTGGTGGAACAGAGTGGCCGCATCGTCATTGTCAGGGACGATCAACTTCTGCCCGATCCTTTTTTGGACATCCGCGGACGGGTGCTCTCCGGTGGCGAGCGCGGACTCCTGGGCCTGGCCTTTCATCCCGACTATGCCACGAACGGGCGATTCTTCGTCCACTACACGGCGGCTGACGGCTCGGGCCGTGTGTCCGCCTTCGATCGGTCGGCGGACCCGGACCTGGCGGACCCCGCATCGGAGCAGATCTACCTCGAGGTGGCGCAGCCCTTCGCCAATCACAATGGCGGACAACTCGCGTTCGGGCTCGACGGGCTGCTCTACATCGCCCTCGGCGACGGAGGCAGCGCCAACGATCCGCTGGGCTCGGGACAGGATCGATCCACCCTGCTCGGGTCCATTCTGCGTATTGGGGTGGACGGCCCACCGCCCTACACGATCCCCGTGGACAACCCGTTCGTGGATTCGGCGGGCGCACGCCCGGAGATCTGGGCCTACGGACTCCGGAACCCGTGGCGGTTCAGCTTCGACGAAGCTGACGGCACGCTCTACATCGCCGACGTGGGACAGAATCGGTGGGAAGAGATCAACGCCGTTCCCACGGGCGAGGGTGGACACAACTTCGGGTGGAACGTTCGGGAGGCGTCGGAATGCTTCCAGGCCGCCACGTGCGATACGACGGGCCTCACCGACCCGGTCGTGGAGTACGGCCGGGGCGACGGATGTTCGGTGACCGGCGGATACGTGTACCGCGGCTCGACGGTCTCCGAGTTGGCGGGCCGTTACGTCTATTCGGACTATTGCGACGGGTGGATCCGCAGCTTCCGCCTGGCGAACGGGCAGGCCGCCGACCCTCAAGAGCTCGATATCCCTTCGATCGGGGCCGTCACGTCATTCGGCGTGGATGGACAGGGCGAGCTGTACGTGATGACCGGCGACGGCGCGTTGCTCCGGTTCGCGTCTCCACCGTCCTGACGCGGGGCCTGCCGAAACTTTCCGAGCGAGCGGGGCGTACGTGCTCCCGACACGATATATCGAAACCCGCACCCCTTGAACGTCATGTGCTTCGCCAAGAGTGACCCAGGATTCGATTGGACCGCATGGAGCAAGAAAGGGCGGACCAAGTGGTCGGTCTTCGAGCGGGGCGACCTCAAGTTCGTCATTCTCCGCCTACTCTCCGAGACGCCCATGCACGGGTATGACGTGATGCGGGCGCTGGAAGACGAGTCCGGCGGTTGGTACAAAGCCAGCGCGGGCTCCGTCTATCCCACGCTCCAGATGCTCGAAGACCAGGGCTACCTCCGTACCGAAGAGGCCGGAGGAAAGAAGGTCTACCATGTCACCGACGCCGGGCGCGCCTACCTCGACGAAAACCAGAAGCAGGTGGACGACATCTTCGAACGGATCCGGGCGTTCACCGACCGGTTTTTCGGTGAGGACATGCGAGACCTCACCGACTCGTTCGCCAACCTGGCCGAGCAGACGTTCAAGGCCGCCACCGACTGGATCGAGGACAGTGGCTTTCTCCAGCAGATGAAAGACATTCTCGATCAGGCCGCCGGGAACGTCGAGGAGTTCAAGGAGCGGGCCCGAGAGGCCGCCGAGGCACCGGAGGAAGAGACCTCGGACTCGGCCTAGCGGACTAGTCCACTAAGCCCTCCGCCGTTTCCGCCACCACACGGCGCGGAGGCCCAACAGCGCCGCCAGAACCACGGCCGCCAAGAGTGGCCAGAACGTGTCGGCCTTGACCTTCCAATAGAAGTGCAACACGGCGAGCCCTCCGGCCGGATACACGAGCCGGTGGAGCGCCTGCCAGCGCTTCCCGAGGCGGCGGATCCATCCACGCGTGGACGTAATCGCCAACGGGATCAACAACACCAGCGCGCTGAATCCCACGGTGATGTACGGACGCTCCGCGATGTCTTCGCCGACGAAGCGCAGAGCATCGGCCGGGGACCATCCGAACACCTGGTCGAAGAGGTACACCGAGAAGTGGGCGCACACGTAGGCGAAGGCCCACAAACCCAGTAGCCGCCGTACCCGGATGATCCGGTTGAATCCGGTGAGCCTCCGGAGCGGCGTGACGGCAAGCGTGGCCAGCAGCAGCACCAGCGCCCAACGGCCGGTGACGTGGGTGAGCTTCTCGATCGGGTTGGCGCCCAGCCCGCTACCCCACCACACCTGATAGGCGAGCCACGCGATCGGGGCGGCGCAAACGACCCACACCGGCCCCTTGAGCGTCAGCGCGGTCCGGCTCAGTAGTGGACGCCCAGGTCCATGCCCGCGTACAGGCCCTGGACCTCCTCCTGGTACCCGTTGAACATCAGGGTCGGCCGTCGACGGAGCTCCCCGATACGCCGCTCGCGCGCCTGACTCCAGCGCGGATGGTCCACCTCGGGGTTCACGTTTGCATAGAACCCGTACTCACGAGCGTTCTGGTCCTGCCAGGTATTGAGCGGCTCCTCTTCCGTGAACGTCATGCGCACGATCGACTTGATGCCCTTGAAGCCGTATTTCCATGGAACGATCAGCCGGAAAGGCGCCCCGTTCTGGTTGGGAAGATCCACGCCGTACACGCCGGTAGTCATGAGGGTCAGCGGATGCATGGCCTCGTCCAGGCGCAGACCCTCCACGTAGGGCCAATCCAGAATGGGCCGTCTCTGGCCCGGCATCTCCTCGGGCCGGACCACCGTCTCGAAACGGACGTAGGCGGCCGCCGGACGGGGCGATACCGCGCGCACCAGGGTCTGGAGCGGCACGCCTCGCCAGGGCACGACCATGGACCACGCCTCCACGCAACGGTGGCGGTATATCCGGTCTTCCATGGCGTACGGCTTGAGAAAGTCCTCCAGGTGGTAATCGCCCGGATTGTCGACCAGCCCATCCACCTTCAGGGTCCAGGGCTTGGGCTGGAAGTCGCCCGCGTTGCGGATCGGATCGCCCTTGTCGGTGCCGAACTCGTAGAAGTTGTTGTAGGACGTGACGTCGTCGTACGGAGTCAGGTCCTCCCCGAGCTCCGACGTCCTGCCGTTGAAGCGGGCCGGACCCGAGACCTCCTGCGGACGCTGGACGAGGCTCCCGTCCACCTCACCTCCGCACCCCATGCTCAGCAGCGCCAAGGCGGAGGTACCCAGAAACTGTCGACGGTCGAAATAGAGCCCTTCCGGGGTGATTTCCGATGAGGGAATGGGAGATTTCCTGCGAATGATCATGGAACGTGTCGTCCGATGGAGAAGAGTTGCTGGTACTACCTACTTCGGCAGCGAACGTGCCGGCGGAAACCCGTCGGAGGGAATCCCTGAAAGTGCCCATAATCGTTAGCGATCCGACACCCGAGGCCCCAAGCTCCGATCGAGCCTCACGTTTCACGAGCCCCCCACACGAAACGGACGGCCCGCCGTTGGAACGACGGGCTATTCCTCCCAGATGTGCCGGAGGAAGCGCCGTGGCTGCGACAGGAAGTCCCGCATGAGGTTGACGTGATCCAGGTCCGAGTAGGGCACCCAGTCGGGCGGATGCTCATCGAAGGACAGGATGCGGGCTCCCGGCACCGCCATGAGGATGGGCGAATGGGTGGCGAGCACGAACTGCGAGTCCGCGTCTACGGCCTGTTTCAGCATGGACAGGAACGCAAGCTGACTCTGCGGGGACAGCGCCGCCTCGGGCTCGTCCATGAGGTACAGCCCTCCCGGCACCATACGCGCCCCGCAGAGCGCGAGAAACGACTCTCCGTGAGACTGGGCGTCCAAGTCCGTCCCGTACCGATCTTCCATCGCGCCGATCGAAGCCATGTGCGGCCCCCTGGCCAGGCCGCGCGCATAGTCCGACGCGTCGGACATTTCCCGGTCGATGCGCGCCAGCTCGGCGCTGTGCTCCTCCCGTTGCCGGCGGAGCCGTGCCGAGAACCCGAAAAAGTCCTCGGCGCGGAGAAAGAAGCCGCGATGCGTGCGCCTGCGCCATTCCAGCCTGAGGTAGCCGGCCAGCTCACGCTGCCGGGCCAGCGTGGGGTCGGTCGATGTTCGCTCGCTCCCCACCGCCGGCAACCGGGTGGCTATCGCCAGCGCTTCCAGGAACGTCGATTTGCCGGAGCCGTTTTCGCCCACGAGGCAGGTGACGGGAGCATCGAGCTCGATGCGCTCGATGCCCCGGATGGCCGGCACGCTGTATGGAAAGCGGTCCAGCTCGGGAGCGGCCGACGTGACCGCAGACAGTTGGGGGCCGTCGGTCAAGGCTGGAGCGGCGGGAAGCCAGGTGGAGGTTTCCGGTGCGCCGTCCCCTGCTCGAACGCGTATGCGATCCGAAAGATCGTGCCCTCGTCGAACGGCCGCGTCAGAATCTGAAGTCCCGCCGGATAGCGGCCGTACGAGAACCCCATGGGCACGGTGCCGGCGGGCAATCCGGTCGCGGGGGCCACGAGTTGGCTGTTGTCCCCGCCGTAGTCCTCCCGCGCGCGTTCCAGCGCCGCCGGCGGACGGGTCCAAGTGGGATAGACCAGCGCATCCACCCCGGCCGAGTCCATGGCCGCGACCACCGCCGCGCGATACGCCTGCCGTGCCGTGTGCCGTTCGTAGGGAGCGCAACGCTCGGGCTCCGAGGCCTCGGGCGGACCCTCGAGCGGTCCCTCCGTGAAGCGTCGAAGTCGGTCGCCGATATAGTCGCTGAAGGCCCCGGTCTCGAGCACCTCCGCCACGTCTTCGATGGGTGCGGTCGGGCCCAGAGACGCCAGATAGCGCGAAACGTCCCAGCGAAACCGGGAGCAGTAGTAGGGGCCATCCAGCAGCGCGTCGAAGTCGTCGACCACGAGCGGGTCGACCAGCTCTGCGCCGAGGCGGACGATGTCGGCCAACGCTGCATCGAAGAGCCGCGCGACGGACGTGTCCGCGTCTTCCGTGTCCACCAGCGCCCGGAGCACGCCGATCCGGGTTCCTCGAAGGCCGTCCCGATCGAGAAACACGGTATAGTCGGGCGCCTTGTTTCCCCGCCCCGCCTCCGTGTACGGATCTGCGGGATCGTAGCCGGCCACGACGTTGAAGACCCGGGCCGCGTCGCCGACCGTGCGGGTCATGGGCCCCGCGATGTCCCGATCGTACGCCAAGGGGATGACCCCGTCCCGGCTCGTCAGGCCCATGGTGGAGCGGATGCCGAAGAGGGCCAGGTGCGAAGACGGCCCGCGGATCGAGTTGCCGGTGTCCGTGCCCAAGCCCACCGTCGCAAAGCTGGCGGCCACGCCCGAGGCCGTGCCGCCGCTGGAACCCGCGGGCACCCGGTCCAACGCGTACGCGTTGGCCGTCGTCCCGTAGGAGGAGCTCACCGTCTGTCTGGGGCTGAACGCCCACTCGGCCATGTTGGTCTTGGCGAGCACGATGGCGTCGGCCTCGCGGATCTTCCGCACCATGAACGCGTCGTCCGGAGGCAAGCTGCCGGCCAACGCCGCCGATCCGCCGGTGGTGGGCAAGTCGTGTGTGTCGAAGTTGTCCTTGACCAGCACCGGCACGCAGAACAGGGGGCCCAGCGGGTCTCCGGACCGCACGCGCGCGTCGAGCGAATCCGCCCTGGCCAGCGCGCGGGGATTGATCTCGGTAATCGCATGGAGCCCGGCTGTCGAATCGTACGCCTCGATCCGCGCGAGGTAGGCTTCGACCACCGCCCGGCACGTGGTCGCGCCCGACCGGACTGCCGACTGCACCTCGGGAATGGTCGTCTCGACCACATCGAACGCCTGTGGCGCGTCCCGGCACCCCGGCGCTGCCAGCGCGAGCACGGCTGCCGCGACCCGTCCGGACCGCCGCACGGCTTCCCTACACCTTCCGCTTCTGCACATGCTCCTCGAGCTCCTCCAGCGTGCCGGGCCAATCCTCCTTCAGCAGACGGGAGATCCCGCGATCGGCCAGCAGCTTTCCACCGGTCTGGCAGGTGGCACAGTAGTTGGTCTCACGTGACGCGTACACGATCCGCTGGATGGGAGAGCCGCACTGCGGGCAGGGCTGGCCGAACTTGCCGTGCGCGGCCATCCGGGGATGGAACGCGGTGATCTTTTTCGGGAAGTCGTCTTTCCACTCCTCCCTGAGGATCCCGATCCAGCGCTGCAGCACGGCACGGGTTACGTCGTAGAGGCGAGCGACCTCTTCATCGCTCAGCCGCGACGTGAGCTGCAGTGGCGATAGACGTGCCTCCAGGAGGATCTCGTCCGAGTGGGCGTTGCCGATGCCGCTGACCAGCCGCTGATCGGTCAGCGCGCGTTTCAGGGTCCTGTTCTCCCGTCTCACGGCGCTCGCGAACTCCTCGACGGGCACCTCCAACGGCTCCACTCCGCCGCGGTGGAGCTCGCCCAGCGAGTCTTCCCCCCGGACCACGTGCAGCGATGCGCGCTTCTTGGTGGCCTGCTCGGTCACCAGAAGAGAGCCGTCCGCGAAGTCGAACGCCGCGTGCGCTCGTTTACGAGGAATGGGCGCTCCCCGCTCCTTCCACTGGAACCGGCCGGTGAGCATGAGGTGGATGGCCGCGAACAGGGGCGACCCCTCGGGATCCGGAAACGCGAATACGATTCGCTTCCCGAGGCGGAACACGTCATCGACCCGCCGACCCACGAGCGCCGAGGCCGGAGGATCGAACGTGCGGAGAAACGACGGGCTGCGGTTACGAAGCGCCTCCAGCTCGGCGTCGATCACGCGTGCACGGAGCGCATCCACATAGACGGTGACCTCGGGAATCTCGGGCATGCAAACCCACGACTTACAGCACGCGAACGGGCACGAACATCTCGCGGTCGTCCCAGGCCAATACCAGCTCGCCATCGGGCGTCACCGAGATCGTGAAGACTTCGTAGGTCTCGGCCGCGGCGCGGTGCTGTAGCGTGACCCGGCCGAGGTCCATGCTTTCGTCGTAGGTCGTCCCTCCCTGATCGGTCATGGTGTTCACGATCAGCACCGACTCGGACTCGCCGGGGACCGAATAGAGCGTGTACCGCCCGGCGGGTACCTCCAGGCCGCCGATTTCGAGCGGCTGGCTGGTCTCGAAGTGCGTCGCACGATTCGCTCCGGTCCTCCATACCTCGCCGTACTTGACCAGCGCGCCCCAGATCTCCCGTCCCCGTTTTACCGGCGTGCCGTAGTCGAGGGATATCTCAGCTCCGGACAGAGTCGCGACGGACTCACCACGGCCCGACAGGGGACCGAAGGACCGACCCTGAGCGTCGAGCTCCGCGTAGCGGGCCAGGAGCGGATCCATGTCGATCCAGCTCTTGCGCTCGACCGTCAGCTTCCGGGTCGTTGCGCCGGCATCCAAGGTCGTGAGCCGGCCCGTTGCGTCGGTTTGCACGTTCATGGTGCCGCGGCTGGGATGGGTGATCGTGGCCTGTTCGGTCCCCATACGGCGCACGACGAAGGGCGCGGTCCGACGTCCGACGAACATGTCCACGGTCAACGAGTCCACATGATCCGCGGCCATCTGGCGGAGCACCACGTCGAAGGGCCAGTGGATCATGTCGAGGAAGGGCACGACGGCCCGGTGGCCGGCAACGGTGGTGGTTTCCGGCTCGCCATCGCGGGTTACGGTGACCGTCAGGCTGTCCGCTCCGAAATCGAGCACGTCGCTCCGCAGCGGAGCACCGTCCACGTCGGAGCCCGCGAACGCATGCGCCTCCATGCGCCGCATCGACCCATCCGCGTCCCGCTCCAACACGTAACGGCGCAACTGGGTGCTGGGTGTGCGAATCAGCACCTCCGCCTCCACCCGCTCGGGATGGGTGATGAACCGCTCGACGACCAGCGTGTCCGTACCGAGCAAGGTCACGAACGCCGCGCTGTCGGCAGCGGCGTCACCGGCCGGCGCGTCGGCCTGAGCGCAGGCGGTGATTGCAACGAACAGGGCCATGACGACGAGACGAGCGGGCCGACGACTACGCATGGTTGGTCTCCCGGAGAGTGGTGGGGTCGGGGGCGTCAAACCTGTCTGTGACCGGTCAGATCGGGCAAGGACCGGTCGGGTCGGGCGAGTCGAAGTCGAACGGCTTGCCGCGGATGGAGCTCCGACCTACCCTCGGCGCCGTGAATAGTCCCTCGCCCCGCGCGGTCGTGGTGGGAGCCGGCGTCTTCGGCCTTTCGGCCGCGGTGGAGCTGCGCTCTCGCGGTTGGCGCGTCACGGTCCTCGACCCCGGTCCCGTCCCTCACCCGGACGCCGCCTCGACCGACATCAGCAAGCTCATCCGCATGGATTACGGAGCCGACCGGTTTTTCGGCCGGCTGGCCCAGGTGGCCATGGAGGGATGGGACCGCTGGAACGCCGAATGGTCATGGCAGCCGTTTCACCCGACGGGATTCTTGATATTGGCCGGCGAGCCTATGGCGCCCGGCGGATACGAGTACGAGAACCTGGCATTGCTCCGCGAGTTGGATGCGCCCGTTCAGGCGTGGGACGGCGCCGACGTGTCGGACGTTTACCCCGCTTGGACCGCCGGGCGCTATCCGGACGCATACGTGAGCCTTCGGGCCGGCTGGGCCGAGAGCGGCCGGGTCTGCGCGGAGCTGGCGGCCTTGGGTCGGGCTCGGGGCGTCACGTTCCTGACCGGCACGGCGGACGGGCTAATGGAGAAGGGCTCGCGTGTGGTGGGCGTGCGCCTGCTCGAGGGACAGGCGCTGGCGGCCGAACGCGTGGTGGTCTCGGCGGGATCCTGGACGCCCTCGCTCCTGCCGGACATGGGCGACGTCATGTGGGCGACGGGTCAGCCGGTCTTCCATCTCCGGGTCGAAGAACCCGAAGCTTGGCGTCCGCCGGCGTTCCTTCCGTTCTGTGCCGACATTGCCCGGAGCGGATGGTACGGATTTCCGGCGCAGCCGGACGGCACCCTGAAGGTGGCCCACCACGGAAGAGGCAGGCCGTTCCAACCCGGTGATTCCCGGGTCGCCGCTCCCGAGCAGATCACCCTGTTGAGAGAGTTCCTCCGGCACTCCCTTCCCGATCTGGTCGAGGCACCGGTAGTGGCGACCCGCACATGTGTGTACTGCGACACGTTCGACGGGGATTTCTGGATCGCGCAGCACCCCGACCGTCCCGGCCTGGTCGTCGCCTCCGGCGGGAGCGGCCACGGGTTCAAGTTCGCACCGGTGTTGGGCCCGATCATCGCGGACGTCGTCGAAGAAGAGGAGAACCCCTGGGCCGACCGGTTCGGATGGCGGGACCGGGGCCCCATCCAGACCGAGTGGGCCCGCTCGGACGCGGAGAGCTGACGCTCACCGTCAGCGTCCGATGCCGAACGTATTGCGCAGTGCCGAGCGCGCGGCGTGGTACCCGCACATGCCGTGGACGCCGCCCCCCGGCGGGGTGGACGACGAGCACAGGTAGAGGCCGCTGGCCGGCGTACGGTAGGGGTCCAACGTCGGCACCGGCCGGAAGAACGTCTGCCGGAGGTCCTGGAGTCCACCCGTGAGGTCCCCACCCACCAAGTTCGGGTTGTCGGCTTCCAGCGCCGCCGGACCCCGTGCGCAGCGGGCCAGGATCGTGTCGCGAAATCCGGGCGCAAACCGTTCGACCTGCCGCTCGATGGGTGTGGTCATGTCCACGTCCGATCCCGCCGGCACCCGACAGTACGCCCAGGCGGTGTGCTTCCCCTGGGGAGCGCGGGTCGGGTCGAACCGGCTGGGCTGGGCCAGCAGTACGAACGGCACCCGAGGCACCTCGCCCCGGTGGGCTGCGCCTTCGGCGGCTGCGATCTCGTCGTAGGTGCCGCCCACGTGCACGGTCGCTGCCCGTGCGCACTCGGGTGAGCGCCAAGGGATGGGCTCCGACAGGGCCCAGTCCAGCTTGAACACCCCTGGGGCGTATCGGAATCGGGCGAGCGCTCTTCGGTACCCGTCGGGAAGGGCGTCGCCCGCCACGTCGAGCACCTGCTTCGGAGTGAGGTCCAGAAGAACGGCTCGCACCTTCGGGAGCTCCGCCAGGGACCCGACACGATGCCCGGTCTCGACCCGCCCTCCCCGCTCCTCCAACGCCGCGACCAGCGCATCGGCGATGCGCTGCGATCCTCCCCGCGGGATCGGCCAGCCCGTGGTGTGTCCGGCGGCGCCCAGCACCAGCGCCGCCGCGGCGCTCCCCGCCCGCTCGAACGGGAGCACTCCGTGCGCGACGATGCCGGCGAGCAACGCGCGGGCCTCTGTCGTTCGGAATGGCGCCACCAGACGGTCCGCGGACCGGAGCGCGGCCCCTGCGAACCTCGCCATCAGGACCGGTCGGGCGGGCACGCCGAGTGGCGGCGCCAACACTCCCGGGAGGAGCGCCTCCCAACGATCGACCCACTCCGAGAACGCCCGTTCGTAGCTTGCCCGGTCCCGTCCCAGCGCGGCGGCCGTGTCTCTCAGCGAACGTTCCAGTACGACGGCCCGGTCTGGACTCACCGGATGAGCCAAGGGCGCCGAGGGGTGGACCCATTCCACCCCGTGGCCCTCCAGGTCGAGCCGCTTGAACGCCGGCGACGCACAGGCCAACGGATGCACGGCGCTGCAGAGGTCGTGGGTGAACCCGGCCAGGGTCAGCTCACGGCTGCGCGTTCCTCCGCCCGCCTGTGCGTTGGCCTCGAACACCTGGACCCGAAGCCCGTTTCGAGCCAGCTCGACGGCCGCCGTGAGCCCGTTGGGACCCGCGCCGACGACGATCGCGTCCGGAACACCAGTCGACGGATTGCTCAGCGGTCCGCTCCTCGGGGGCCGCGCGAACTCCGCTCGGACGTCAGCCGTCGGGCGCGTCGGTCACGGTGCGAGGCGCGGCGCCGTACTTCTCGAACCACTTCATCAGGTAGAGCTGCGTCCGCATGAAGTTGGACGGCTTGCTCGACGTGCCGTGGTACTCGTCATTGAAACGGAGCAGCAGCGTCTCGACCCCCTCGGCTTTGAGCGCCTGGTAGTACTCCTCCGTCTGGGACATGGGGGTACGCAGGTCCAGCTCACCCGTCATGAGCAGCGTCGGCGTGGTCACGTTCCCGACGTACATCAGCGGGGAGTGCTCCAGATACTTCTCGGGATTGGTCCAGGGATAGCCCTCGTATCGGTAGTATCCCCAGGTGACGATGTCGGCCGTTCCGGCGAAGCTCATCCAGTTGGTGACCGGGCAACGGGCCGCCGCGGCGGCGAACCGGTCCGTCTGGCCGATGACCCACGTGGTCAACACGCCCCCGCCCGAACACCCCGTGACGTAGAGCTGATCGGAGTTCACGTATCCCCGCTCCAGCACGGCGTCGACCCCTGCGATCAGGTCGTCGTAATCCACGCTGGGATAGCCGTTGTCGATCGCGTTTCCGAAATCCGTGCCGTATCCGGTGCTTCCGCGGGGATTGGTATAGAGGACCACGTAGCCGTTGGCGGCGAAGTTCTGGTACGCGTAGTTGAAGCCCACGTTGTACATGCCGTGGGGACCACCGTGGATGTGGAGGATCATGGGGTACTGCTGGCCCGGGTCGAAGTCCGGCGGCTTCACGATCCAGCCCTGCACCTGCGCGTCATCGGTCGAGGTGTACCAGATCTCCTCCACCTCCCCCAAGTCTTTGCCGGACAGGATGTCCGCATTCACCTGTGTCAGAACCTCGAGCGAACCCGAATCCGAGAGTGAGTAGCGAACCACGTCGTTGGGCTCGTGGAAGGACGTGCGCACCCCGACTCCCGTCCCGTCGTGAGAGAGCGACGTCATGCGCAGCATGTGCACGCCCTCCGTTACGGCGGTGACCGCGCCGTCGAGCGTGACCCGGTGCACGTTCATCGAGCCGCGGTCCCCCGCCACGAAGTACACACTGCGTGAATCCGGAGCCCAGCGGTGGCTGCCGGCGTCTCGGTCGAAGCCGCGTGACAGCGGCGCCCAGCCCGAGCCGTCCAGCCCGATCACGTGCAGCTCGGTGGTCTTGTACGTCTGCGACGTCCAGTCGAAGCCCGTGAATGCCACGAGGCGTCCGTCGGGAGACACGCGCGGCTGGCCCCACGGTCCTTTGCGGTCCGTGAGCTGACGGGTCTCCCCGGAAGCGAGGTCCATCGCGTAGATGTGCGACTCGCGATAGCGGACGTCGTCGTCCTGGTCCATGAGGCCGGCGAACACCAGCGTCCGCCCGTCCGGGGCCACATCAAACCCGCCGGAGGCGTTCCACGGGCCGGACGTGAGGGCGGTGGCCGTGCCTCCATCCGCAGGCACGCGGAACACGTGGGTCCAACCGTCGTCCACGAACCCCACTCGGTCCCGTCGAAAGTGTACGCGATCGACGATCCGGGGCGGAGCGGTCCACTTGGCACCCTCCGGGGGCGACGGCAGGTCGATCGGGAAGGTGTTGGGCTCGGGCACGAACCGGGTGAAGTAGAGCGACTCGCCGTCGGGACTCCACGTGTGCGATCGCGGAGTGTGCTCTTCCCTGGTCACCTGGGAGGTCGCTCCTTCCGCGTCCATCCAACGCACGAAGAGCTGCGTCCCCTCGGGATCCCCCTGGTCCAGGTAGGCGATCCGGCTCCCGTCGGGTGACCAGCGTGGCCGGGATCCGTCCACCAGGAACCGGTTGCGCGACCCGTCCGACTGCATCACCCAGATGGAGGACTCCCAGCGATCCCGAGTCTTGTCCACCCACGACCGGGTATAGACGATCCGCGATCCGTCAGGGGAAATCTGGGGATCGGACACGTTCTCCAGATCCAGGTACTGGGCGACGTGCAGCCTGTCGTCCGGCGGAGTCTCTTGCCCGGCCAGCGCCGACGGGAGAACTGCCGGCAACGCAGACAAGAGCACGAGCAATGCCGATGCGGGAACGGAACGCCGAGCGAGTGCCATCGTGCGCCTCCTTGGAGGTGGGAATCCGTGCCCCCATGATAGGATGCCGAGTCGGCCCGGACGAATGGGCCGCCGTCTCGCACGAGCCGGACCCTCGCTGAACGACATCGCCGCCGGGGAGCGCCGCCATTTACGAGCCGCTGACGGACAGCACGATGGAAGAACTCGAGGTCCACCTGGTCGACGGCACCTACGAGCTGTTCCGCCACTTCTACGCGGTGCCGTCTGCCAAGGACCATCAGGGCCGCGAGGTCGGAGCGCTCATCGGCGTGTTGGGCAGCGTGCTCTATATGCTGGAGACGGGCGCGACCCACGTCGGCGTGGCTACCGATCACGTGATCGAGTCCTTCCGCAACGAGCTGTGGCCCGGCTACAAAACCGGGGAGGGTATCGATCCCGAGCTGTTCCGCCAGTTCCATCCGCTTGAAGACGCGCTTCGCGCGATGGGGGTGGTGGTATGGCCCATGGTCGAGCAGGAGGCCGACGACGGGTTGGCGGCGGCGGCAAGGCTGGCGAGCGAGGATCGCCGAGTGCGTCGAGTGCTCATCTGCACCCCCGACAAGGACTTGGCCCAATGCGTGCGCGGCACCCGAATCGTCCAGTTCGACCGCCGTCAGCGAATCCTACGGGACGAGGCCGGCGTGGTGGAGAAGTTCGGCGTGGGTCCCCGGTCGATTCCGGACTACCTCGCACTGGTCGGAGACTCGGCCGACGGCTTCCCGGGCCTTCCGGGCTGGGGCGCCAAGTCCAGCGCTACGCTGCTGGCGCACTATCGGCACGTCGAAGCCATTCCGGACGACCCCGCACAGTGGGCGGTCAAGGTGCGCGGAGCGGAGCGGCTGGCCCGTGCGTTGGTCGAGGGACGGGCGGACGCGGCCCTGTTCAAGCGACTGGCCACGCTGCGGGACGACGCGAAGTTGTTCGACAGTGTGGACGAGCTACGGTGGACAGGACCCACGCCGGAGTTCGCGGACCTGTGCGGTCGGCTCGGGGCAGTGGGGCTGGCGGGGCGGGCAGAGCGGACAGCCGAACGCCACCGACCTGACCGATGAGCTTGCGCGTGCGCTCCGTGATCTTCGACCTGCGCGTCGAACCAAGCGTGTAACGCCGTCACGAGCTCCGGATCCTCACTGGAGTAGAGGATCTGTGCCCCGTTCTCGATCTCCTCGTACTCGATCGTCAAGCGCTCGTGGCCGAGAACCAGCGCATGTAGACCGGGCATGGCACCGCCGTGGATGGTCTCGGGATCGTGGAAGTCACCCGCCGCGAATCGCCCGGCCTCCTCTTCGAGGTGATCTCGGATCAGCCTCATCTGCTCCTGATCGTCGGTATCGGGTTCGCGCATATCCGCTATGACCTGCTGCAATCCCCCGTTGGCGGTTTTCTCGAATACATGGGTCGTGCGGTCGAGATCGAAAGGCATGACCGTGGCACCGACCGCCGCCACTTCGGCCTGTCGTTCGGCAAGGTCGCCGATCTGTTCGGATCCGTCCTCGCTGGCTCCTCCGCAGCCGATCAGCAGCAGCATCGTCGCGAGCAAGGCAATCCCGACCCCTGGCCTCATGGTTTCACTCCCGACATAGTTTCACCCCCGACGAAGAAGGCACGGTCTGCATCCCAAGAACGGTGCGAGAACCCGAGGCCTTTGTGAAGCCCGGCCGATCGGGCCGATCGGGCCTCGGCGGCACGTCGGCCAGCACCCTCCCGTCCGGCGCGAAGAACGCGACCTCACCCTCGACGTCCAGACTCACCCGCACCCCACCCTCGTGCACCGCCCGGTGATGCTTCCGGCAGAGCAGCACCAGATTCCCAAGGCTGGTCTCGCCACCATCCGCCCAGTGTTTCACGTGATGGGCATCGGTAAACCGTAGCCCGCAGCCCGGGAACCGGCAGCCACGGTCCCGCACCTCCAACGCGCGCCGCACGCTCGGCGGCACCGACCGGGTCTTACGGCCCACTCCGACCACCGTGCCGTCGACATCCCGTGTAATCCGCACCACCGCGGAGTCACACGCGATGCGTCTCGACGTTTCCGCGGAAACTCTCGTCCCGTCCTCGAGTTCCGACTGGTCGGGCTCGCCATGTTCGGTCAGCGTCTCCGAGTCCACGTGCAGCATCACCTGGTAACGCTCGGCCCGGGACCCGCTCACCGGCACACCCTCACCACCCAGCCCCGCCGCCAGCGCCCGCTCGGCGATCAGGCCAACCGCCTCCGCCCGACGTTGCTCCGGCGTCGTGTCGTCCGTCGCGTCTCCGTTCGCCTGTGTCGGGTCACGAAACAGCGCATCGCTCGCCGCTTCGACCGCGCGCATCAACGCAGCGCCGACCTCGGGGTCGAGCCGGCCCTTGACCACCACCATCCCGTCGTCGTCGACCCAGGCCGAGAACGTGCGGGTACGGTGCCGAAGCTGTTCGGCCCGAAGCTCGCCTGCACGGTCGAGCTTCTTCCAGCCGCGCACCACCCGCTCGAGCATGGCGGCCGAGCCCGACCGTGCGAGCTCGAGTAGCGTCGCCTCGTTGTCGGGCGTGGCGGCTCGTGTGAGTGCCCGCACCTTCGAGAACGAGAGCTCGCCGTTTCGCATCGCGGCGGAAGTCTGCGGGAGCTGCGTCAAGGCGAGTGCGGTGCGCACGCGTTCGCGGGCCGTGCCGAGCGTGACGCCGGTTCGCCAGGCCAGCCACTCGGCGGCCGAGCCGAAGCCTTGGGGCCGCCAGCCCTCGCGCCGATCGAACTGGGCCAGCAGGGCCATGGCCTCGGACTCGAGCACGGCTGCTTCCATGTAGGCCTCGGCACAGCGCTCGCCCAGATCGAACAGCTCCTCGTCGGCGTCGGCGTCGGCCGAGGGATCGGGAGAAGCCGAACCCGTCAGCCGCTCGCGAACGACCAGCGGCCACCGGCCCGAAGAAGTTTCCGCGGAAACGGGGTCCCTATCAAACGTAGCGCAGATCAAAGCAAGCACCTCCGGTAAGTCACAGCAGGGTAATCGGATACCCTAAATATACCGGCGGTTTTACGGCTTCTTCAGCGTCCGCGAGACCGTCAACGAAGCCACTCCAGATCAAACGACTCGGCGCCGAAGCGGCTCACCGCTCCTACGGCCGGTCAGCCCCGTCCATGAGCCTCGTAGACCACAGGCACGGCCAACGCAAATACTGCCACTCCAAAACCCGTCCATGGCTAGATCGGCCCATCCGATGACCATTCGCCCCCTTGACCCCGGATCCGCCGACCGAGCTGATCCCGCCACCCCGATCCGGCCGCTCGCCACATGGTTCCGCCCCCGGCCCTCCGCGACCTTCAAAGGGCAGAGAGTCCGGCCACCGTTCCGGTCGAACTCCGAAGGCCACCACGTTTCCGTTTCGCCGTGACGGCCGCGGCAACCCACAGATTCCGGTCGCCGGCCGTTCGCCGCGACGTGCCCTCAACGCTCGGCCCGGCGGGCCCTGAGCCGATGACTCCGGACCACCAACAGCCCTCCCAACCCCACATCCCAATGCCCCGACGTTTCCGCGGAAACGCGCCAGACCGATGTTCATCCTTTCAGCTCACGAAACCGCCTGAGGAGCTTCGGGTTGTAAACGAGCTCGTCTTGGATCACCGCCAGCTCCTCGGCGGCCTCCCAAGCCTCGTGGAGTCGGTCGAGGCTCTCGGCGACATCGCGGCTCTCGACCTCTCCATCGGTCACGATTTCCAACGCGAGCCGGATGTGCGGATCCAGCTTGGAAAGCCGAGCCGTGCGGCCTTTCCCCCTCCGGCGCGCCGCGGCGCCGAATACCGAGGCGGCCGTCCCCCCCTTTTTCTCGAGGTAGTTCCAAGCCTTGCGGAGGGTGTCGGGGGCCTGGCCACTCCAGTTGAGTCGGGGGAGCAGGTAACGGGCGGCCTCGATGGCCATATCCCCCCTCAGCTCCAGACCCGGCCGGATGCGAAGCAGCCACCCTCCACCCTCTTCGGGGACGAGCCGGGCGTCTTCCAGGTCCCGCCGCTTTATCGGCTCCCACGTCCCTTCGCCGATCGGGACGCGGGCCACGACAGGATTCCTCCTATTGGCGACGACCTCGCTCACGGCCGCACCGATGATCAGGGCAAACGCAGCACCTGAAAAGCCGCCCACGATTCCACCCACTACGCCCGCAGCCAACGTCGACACCCCCTGTAACGTCCACACCGCGCGTCGCGCGAGCGTGCGCCTTCCGCTCCGGTCCGCGAGGCGCTCGCCATACCGGAGGCTCGAGAACCCGGGCCCGTCGGCTTTGCCGACCCGGATGAGCGCCACCTGGTCCGAGTGAGCCAACGATACGTCGTCGCCCACCGCTCGCTCGCCCAGCGTCGTCAGCAGCTCACCCAGCTCCGCGGTGGCCTCCCAGCGCTCTTCGATGGGCGCCAGGTTCCACTCGCCGCAGCGGTCGCAGATCACCCAGATGCGGCCCGACTCGGGCGCGAACGCGATCCGTCGGCCCACCGGAAAGCGCCGCACCACATCATTGCGACCGAGATGGTCGTGGCAAATCAAGCACGAGGAGTACATGGACGCCCAAGAGGGCATCCGACCCGCGTTCTCACAAGCCAGCGGCGGCCATCCGCGAGCACCGGCACGCGCCGCGTCGAGCGCCACATCGAACTCCCCCTAGGGCTCGACCACCCGCTCGGATTGGAACAGGAACACCCCCGACGTATGGGCGCCGAAGCGGTCGTGGCAGGGCGGCGCGTGACGAAACTCGCCGATCCACTGGGTAGCCTCGGGCTCCGCCCCGGGCCCGTTGTGAAGCTCGCCGTCCCATGATGAGTTCACCATCGCACCTCCGGTCACGACTCCCAGGCCGGACCGCGGATCGGACGGCCGCGGCACGAACAGATGCCCCTGCAGCGAGATCTCCATGTGCCCGAACCAACCGTCCAATCCCTTCGGAGCGGGTGCCCCTCGGGGAAACGGCTTCGCGGACGCGGTGCCGACGACCTGATCGGGTGTGCTGGAGAGGCTGATCGCCATGCGGAAGCCCGTGGTGTTGCACAAACCCGGCGACGTGTACAGGAGGACGCCCCGCCACAGTCCCGCCTCACCCAACGCGCCGGTGCCCGGGGCGGGAATGACGAGCTCGGGCCGATTCAACGAGAACGTACCCGATTCTCTGACCGAGCCGTCCGGCGCCTTCCACACCCACGTTCCGCTGACCGAGGCCGGCGGCGCGCCACCCCCTTGTGTACCGGACCCGGCTTCCGCGCCCACGAAGCGAGCCTCGACGCTCTCCGTGCCGTCCCATCCGTTGTCGTCCAGGACCACGAGCCACTGCGCGTTCCCGTCCGCGTCGATCGTGCCGGAGAAAGAGCCGATGCGCTCCAGGGCTCCTTCGGATCTCCAGTAGGCCTCCCCGCTCAGGACGTTGCCGGTCTGCACGATATCGTACCGAGAGATAGGGACGCCGTTCTCGGCGGTCACCGGACTCAGCCACGAGCCCGACACATCGAGCACGCGGACGTCTCCGGGTTCCTCCGGGCCCGTGGAATCGCCTCCGCATGAAACCGTCAACCAGATTAGAAAGCACCAAGCGAGGTCCCGGGAAACACCTCGCAAGGCTCGTGCGACGCAGCGTGTCATGACCACCCTCCTTGCGTGTGCGGCGTGCTACCGGTGCCTGCGCAGCTTCCGTGGACGCGGGGCAAGGAGTCCCGGGTGACGCTCGCCGGAGGGTTCGGGTCGTGAGCCTCGGCTCGGCCCCCTATCTTTCGGTGAGCGAAGGCTTCCGGACGATCGATCGGGGCGGGCGGTGGACAATGATTACGCGAGATTTGGCATACGCGTGGCGGGTGGCGAGAAGGCGCCCGGCCTTTTCCTTGGCCGTGATCCTCACCCTGGCCCTGGGGATCGGCGGCAACACGGCTATCTTCGGGCTGGTGCACGCCATCGTGCTCAACCCTCTCCCCTACCCGGACTCGGATCGGCTGGTAAGCGTGCTGGAGCAGCACGCGTCGGGTCGACCACGCATTCCCTCCTACCCGACCTTCAAGGATTGGGAGGCGGAGGACGGCGTGTTCGACCGTCTCGGCTATGCGCGCGGCGTGCCGGTCACGTATCGCGCCGAAGGCAGCAGCGGGCTCCTGCTCGCCGCTTTCGTATCCCCGGAGTTCTTCGACATCCTCGGCAATCGTGCCCACATCGGAAGGGCCCTCACGGCGGACGATCACGCTTCGGAGGCCGACGGCGCGGTCGTGCTCTCCCACAGGGCCTGGCAACGGTGGTTCGGCGCCGATCCGGCAGTGCTCGGCGACAGGCTGGTGGTGGACGATCTGCCGTTCACCATCGTCGGAGTGCTTCCGGCAACCTTCGCCTATCCCGACTGGGGAGCGGAAAACGACCTCTGGATGCCCCTGACTCGGCTGCCCCCGGGGGATCTGGCCGCCCTGAACCAGCGGGGCTTCACCGCGGATAGCCGCGTAATCGCGCGCCTCCGTCCGGACGTGACCCCGGACCAGGCCCGGAGGCGGATGGAATCGGTCGCCGCGGCGCTGGCTTCAGCCTACCCCGAGACCAACGCGGACTGGACCGGTGTCCGCATCGAGTCGCTCAAAGACACCGAGATTCGGGCCGTTCGGCCTCGCCTCTACATGCTCTGGGGCGCGGCCGGCTTCGTGTTGCTCATCTGCTGCCTCAACCTGGCCAACCTGTACATCGTCCACGGAAAGTCCCGGAGCCAAGAGTACGCGTTGCGCACGGCGCTCGGCGCCGCCCGCGGCCAGATGTTGCGGCAGATTTTCGCAGAGGCGCTCCTGCTTGCGGCGCTCGGCGGGCTGCTGGGCACGCTCATCGCCTTCCGCGCGCTCGGCTGGGCGCGCGAGGGAGGCCTGAGCGACTTGCCACGGGTCCAGGAGCTTGGACTGAGCCCCTTCGTCGTGCTCTTTGCCGCGGGCGTCTCCCTCCTCGCGGCGCTGCTGTTCGCGCTCCTGGCCCACCGTCACGCGGGGCGGGCATCCGCGCGAGCGGCGCGCGATTCACCGGGCTCGGCATCGTTGAGCCTCCCGAACTGGATTCAGGCCGGCCAGGTGTGCGTGGCGTTCGTCCTGTTGGTTGGCGGATGGCTCCTGGGGAGCAGCTTCCTTCGGCTCGCCGCCGTGAATCCCGGATACGACCCGGAGCGGCTGATCCTGGTCCCCATCAACCCGCCATCTCCGACGTACGACGCGGAAGAGGCGGCGGTCGGACTCTATCGCGCACTGGTCGAGGCGGTGGAGAACGTTCCCGGTGTGACGTCCGTGGCACTCACCAACCACGGCCCCGGCGGACGGGCGGGCCTTCCCACGCCGGCCTCGATCGGGGGCGTTCCGCAAGACACGGACGACGACTTCTCGGTAATCTACAGAACCGTTTCCGACGGGTATTTTCGGACGGTCGGGATTCCGGTCGCGTCCGGCCGCGAGTTCGATGCGTCCGACCTGGCGGGCGGAGAGGGCCCGGTCGTGATCAACGAGACCCTGGCGGGCCGCTGGGGTGGAGCGTCCCCCCTCGGTCAGGTCCTCGGAGTCCGGAAGGCGTCGAGCGCACGCTCCGATTTCGGAGAGCCCATCAGCGGCCGTGTGGTGGGCGTGGTGGCCGATCTCGACCCGTCAGAGAGGGGCGGAACCGCCGTGCCGGTGGTCTACGTGCCGTTCACCCACTCCCCCTGGTCGCAAGTCCGGATCCTGGCTCGCGTCGGCGAGGGGTCGGTCAACACGCTACGGGCCATTGAAGACGCGGTGCGCTCCGTCGACCCGGCGATCCCGCTCGCGGGTCCGTTCGTGGGTCCGCGCAGGTTCGAAGACCTCCGCGCCGGACAGCGGTCGGACGAGCGCTTGAACGCGGGCCTGGTCACGGGCTTTGCGACCGTCGCGCTCCTGCTGGTGCTTGTGGGGATCTACGGGGTGGTGAGCTACGCCGTCGTCGTGGGAGCCAAGGCGATCGGCGTGCGGATGGCCCTGGGCGCGACCCCGCAACGAATCCTGGTGCGGGTCATGCGTCAAGCAGCCTACATCGCGGTCACCGGAGTGGTCGTGGGAATGGTGGCGTCCGCGTTTCTCTCGCGTCTGATCGACAACTTCTTGTTCGACGTTCAGGCGCTGGACGCCCGGCCCTACCTGGCCATTGCCGGGCTGCTTCTGACGCTGGTGACGTTGGCAAGCTACCTGCCGGCCGCCAGGGCTGCGCGCTTGGATCCGGTTGCGGTGCTACGGGCGGACTAAAACGGGAATCCCGCCCGGGTATACACCCTCAGATCTCCGTCACTCCCGTTGGCCAGGGTCAGGCTGATCAGGCCCGCCCTGTTTACGAACGCGATCCACGCGCCTCCCCCGAACGACGTGTGCAGATCGCTCACGTCGTCCGCGTCGTCGAACACACGGCCCACGTCGGCCAGGCCGTGGACGCCGAACTCGCCGGGCAGGAAGAAGAACAGATCGCCCAGCGCGAGGCGGAGCTCCGCGTTGGCGAACACGGCCCCGTCTCCCGCGAACCGGTCGTTGGGAAAGCCCCTGAGCGAGGTGAGCCCGCCCAGGTACGCGAGCTGCTGATAGGGAGCCTCTCCGAACACCTTCTCTGCGCCCACCCGCACGGCTAGGGTCGGAGACAGGGCCGCATCGAGGGACCGGTACACGGCGGCCTCCGCCTTCACGCCCCCGAAGGCTTCGCGCGCATCCCAGATGGACGGGAACCAACGTCCCGAGAGCCGCAGATACCCACCCTCGCTGGCAGCGGTGAGCACGTTTCGCCGTTCCACCGTCAGCTCCCCGCCCAGCCCCGCGATCCCGAACCCCTGCTCGGCTCCATACGGGAGCAGCGTACGCACGGTACGACCCGGATTCTCGAACAGGTCGTAATAGCGGACCGTGGGTCCGATGCCCACGGAGACACCGGGCGACGGCGCCGCGACCAGGAACGCGTCGACCCCGACCTCCTCCCGCTCGGCCTTGCTCAGCTCGGGGTCGTCGCCCGCATCTGAGCCGTTGCCCCTTCCGTAGAAGCGGTTCACCTCCGCCCCGGACCACCGGGCGCGCAGTCGGCCCCGCACGCGCGGGCCGCTCAGGGGGAAGTCCCAATCCAGTACGGCCCTGGGCTTGCCCGAGGCCGTGCCGATGCCGACCGAGGCCGAGAGGCGCGACTTGTACGGAAAGTGCCGGAAGCCGTACGTCCAACGGAGGATGCCGGCCCCGGCGAACAGCCCGAGGTCCGAGTCCAGGGACAGGTAGGGGATGGGCACGGCGTACGCGCCCCAGTCCCGCGGCCGCGCCTGGTGCGTCGCGCTGCCGGGATCGTCGGGCTCGTCGTAATCTTCGTCGTCGAGCTTGGCGGACCCGCCCAGGTCGTACGTGTTGTCTCCCCGGTCGTCGTAGACGTGGACCCCACGGCCGTCGGTCTCGTCCACGAACGCGTCGTCTCCGCCGCCCCCGACGATGCGGACGGCGATGGTAGCGGGGCCCGCCCCTTCAATGCGCACCCGGTCTTCTCCGCCACGCAGGAAGAGCCGCACCTCGCGGGTCTCCTCGGGGAGGAAGGTCCGGCCGAGGTACGAGGCGCCGTCCACGGAGTACTCGACGTCGATTCGCCCATCCGGGTGGCGACGCACGGCCACGCGCTCGTCCTCGTCGGTGGCCCACAGGTCGACCGACCCTGCCAGCAAATCGTAGAACTCTCGGGCCATGTCCATCAGCCCGTCCCGGCGGTTCCGGAGGGCGGACTCCAGGTCCTCCCCGAGTTGGACGTAGTAGCTCTCCGGAAGCTGCCGGACCGCGTCCGCGATGACCCTGTCCGTGAGGCGTCGCTGGAGGTCGGCCGCGACCGACTCCCACTCGGCCCAGGTCAGCTCGGGCAGGATACGGCGATCCAGCGCCCGCCCGCTCCACGTGGATCGGAACGCCGAGTTGTAGTCGTGCCCGAATCCGTGATAGTGATACCACAACAGTCCGGCCGCCTGGACGAGGGCGCCCTGCAGCCTGGCCAAGGCCCAGTCGCGATCGCGCGGAATGGGATGCCAAGAGGAACGTCCATCCTCGCCGGGGAACTCCGCCCAACGCCACTGATCGGGATGTCGGTCCCAGTCCCCCACGTAGACGTCGAGCAAGCGAGCTCTGAGAAACTCGGCGGCGTCCACCCGGTGCCGCGGACTCTCCTCCAGCCGCTCGAGCAGCCGCTCCGATCCGGTGACCCGTGTCGAGCCCCCGAACCCCTCGGTGCCGTCGGGGCCCTCATCGGGCCGCTCTTCGAGCAGCCCCAACAGTCCTGCGAACTCCTCGCGAAATTCGCCGAGCCGCGGATCGTCGGGCATGATCCGCAACACCGGGCTGGCGTGCAGCACGCCGCCCGCCTCCAGGAGCGGAGCCACGACCAGCGCCGACAGGGGCAGCAGCGCCGAGATCTGATCCTGGAGCACGCGCGCGGCGATGCTTCGTCGAAGCTCGGGGTCCAGGGTGCGAGACGCGTCCTTGTCCAACGAACGGAAGTTGTAGACGACCCCGTCGGTGCCCACGAAGCGCAGCGAGCGGGTCTGGAGGCCGCCGCCACGGCGGAGCGGCGTGAGGCCGCCGGCGAACGAATCCAGGTCGAGCACCTCCACCGACATCGGCGTCGACCAAATCTCCCGGTGATTGGAGCCGAGAAGGAAGCGGTGGATGGCGTTCGCGTCGTAGCGACCTTCGGGCGTGACCGCGACGGTGTCACCCGGCTCGGCGTCCATCCGGTCCTGGCCGGACAAAGCGGAAGCGGCAAGTAGGAAGCACCCGGCCCAAGCGCCCCACCGCAAGAACCGCAGTCCTCGTGGCATCCCCCCCGATCGTGTCATGCCCCGAAACTAACGAGGCACACCCTGTCTCGCGCCAGTTGTGGCGACCCGGGGCGGCGGGACCGTCAGGAGGTCGAGACTCCGGCCAAAGCGTCGCGGAAGGCCGTTTCCAGCTCGTCGGAGGGCCGGCCGATCTTGGCCAGCTCCGCCGGCCGATCGAACAAGAACCCCTGTCCGGAGCTGCAGCTCATGGTACGGAGGAGCTCCATCTGCTCGTCTGTCTCGATGCCTTCCGCCACCACCGTCAACCCCAGATTCGCGGCCATTCTCACGATGGTGTGGACCAGCTCCGCCCCGGCCGTGCTGCCCGATATCTGCGCAATGAACGATCGGTCGATCTTGAGCGTGTCGATGGGGAGCGTTTGCAGGTAGCTCAACGAGGAGTGTCCCGTGCCGAAGTCGTCCATCAGGATCCGAACCCCGAGCATCTTCAGTTGCTGGAGCATGGCCTGTGCGGTCCGCGGACTTTCGATGATGGCGGTCTCCGTAATCTCGAACCGCAGCTTGTCCGGACTGATCCCCGTCTCGTCCAGGATCTCCTGGACATGGAGCACGAGGTCATCCTGGATCAGGTGCCGCGGAGAGAGGTTGACGCTCACGTACGGCATGGCCGAGCCCAGGTGTCCGTACTCGGCCTGGATCGTCTCGGCTGCGTGCTTCATGACCCAACGGCCCAACGGCAGAATGAGGCCGGTCTCCTCCATGATGCCGATGAAGTCGCCGGGGTAGATCAGCCCACGCGTGGGGTGGTTCCATCGCACCAAGGCCTCGTATCCCTCGATGCCACCTTGGCTGAGGCTGATGATGCTCTGGTAGTGGACCACGAACTCGTTTCGTTTCAGCCCCCGCCGCAACTCCCCTTCCGTGCGAAGACGATCGGTCAGACGCTTGCGCATGGCCATGTCGAAGATCATGCAGCCTTCGCCACGCTCCTTGGCCTGGTACATGGCCGTATCCGCATCGCGGATCAGGTCCTCGCCCGCGTCGTAGCCGCTCGTGTCGATGACGGCTCCCATGGCCGCCGTCACGAACAGCTCACGGCCTTCGAGCAGGAACGGCTGGCTCATGCGCCATTCGATACGATCCACGGTGACCCGCACGCCCTGGGGGATGCGGATCCGCTCCAGCAGCAACACGAATTCGTCTCCGCCCAACCGCGCGACCGTGTCGGAGGCCCGTACGCACCCTTGTAGCCGGCCCGCCACCTCTTGCAGGAGCTGGTCTCCCACCGCGTGGCCCAGGGTGTCGTTGACCATCTTGAATCCGTTCAGATCCAGGAAGATGACGGCGAAGCGATTGTCATCCGACTCCTCGGCCTGGGGCCGCTGCACCAGCCGCTGGAGGCGGTCCATGAACAAGAGTCGGTTCGGCAGGCCCGTAAGCGGGTCGAACACCCCGCGCCGCGTCATGTCGGTCAGCGAGCCCGCCAGTCGCAGGGCGCGGCCGGTCTCGTCCCGGACGGACGCCCCGCGGGCCAGAACCCAGACGTAGGTGCCGTCCTTGTGTCGAACCCTGAACTCGTCCTCGAAGAGCTCGGTCTCCTGCTTCAGATGGGCCACCAGCGCCACCCGCACCCGATCCAGGTCGTCCGGATGGATCCGGTCGGTCAGGGCATCCACGCCCTCTCCGAACGTGCGGTCGTCTCGCTCGTACCCCAAGATCTGCTTCAGCCGCGTTGCGTAGTGGATCTGTCCGCTCGCCAGATCCCAGTCGTACAGGCCGTCGTTCGAGCCGGCCACGGCCAGTCGGTAGCGCTCCTCACTGGTCTCGATCTCCCAGCTCAGCTCCAGGAACCGATGGAAGGCCTGGCGACGGGCCAGCGTTGCCAGAAAGGCGACGCCGGCGCCACCCACGAGCAGGAACACGTTGTCCAGGGGCGGAAAAATGGGGAGCGCCAATCCGGTCGCGACCCACCCGAGCAGCGTCGTGCCGACCGCGAAGGCGATCCAGGAATAGCTGAAGAAGATGAGCCCGGCTCCGACCTCTACGAACGCGAAGTTCGCGGAGATGATCGGGTCGCCGGTCAGGTACAGATGCGTGACGCAGTTCGCGATCACGGGGATCACCATCAACCCGCCGGTGGTGTGTCCCCTGCCCTTGGGGACGCCCACACGTCGCAGGTAAATGCCTACGGCGTAATACAATAGCGCGCTCACCGAGGCCAGTGCGGCCATGACCGACCGGATCATCCCTTCCAGGATCACCACGTGGCTGACCGCGAACAGCGTGTACAGGACCGCGAGACCGAAGGCGGCCGTCGGAAGCATCCGCACCACAGCCTCGTCGAAGAGGCGAGCCAGCTCCTGCTTGTCTAGCTGTTTTGCGGGCACGCGTGTCCTCGTGATGGTGTGGTACTGAGATCCCCGCACGGAAGAGATCCTGCGCCGCATCGCGTTTCAGCAAAACTCGTGCGCAAACGGGACACTTCGCGGGTTGTGGCACCTGTGGAAAACGTCCCATCTTGTTGGTCATGCCCAGTGCAAGCTCTCTCGGAGCCGCGGTGAGCAGGATCCTCGAGGCGGTCGAAGCCGGCACGTTGCGGCCCGGCTTCGAAACCTCGGTGCAGAGTGGATCCGCGCGAGGGGTCGTTTCAGTTTCGGAGAGCGCGGACGACCCGGGCGTCGAGATCCTGATCGTGCGCCTCCCGGTCATGCGGGTGCCCGAAACTTCGCGAGAGGACCTGTACGCTCGTTTGCTGCAGTTCAACTCCCTGCTGAAGGGAAGGGCGGGCTTTTCGGTGACCGACCAGGCGACGGTGGAGCTGTGCGCGGGTCGGAATCTCCGTGATCTGGAGCCCAACGAGCTCATCGACCTGATCATTTGGACGGCGGAGCAGGCGGACCACTACGACGATCGGTTGCTGTCCGAGTTCGGCTTCGAGCACTCGTTGGGATCTCACGGCGACGAGGCGTCGGAGGACTGACGGGTCCGTTTCCCTGCCGGAGGCTGAATGAGCGAAAAGGCGCGATCGGGATTGCCCTCCGAGCGGCGGGCGCTGTGGATGATCGTGATCTACTACGTCATCGCCGCCATCGTGGTGGTCATCCTCGCAGGACAGTTCCCGTCGGTTCACAACGCGTTCACGATGGGGCGCCTGGGACAGCTCACCGGGGAAACGCTCGACCTGACGGCCGTGGGTCCGGGCCAGGTGGCGCCGGGGGTGGGCCACCTCACGGTGGTGTGCGTGTCCATCCTGGCCGCGCTCGTCATCATGCTGCCCGTTGCGTGGACGTACATCGTCATCAAGCGGCGTGGCGACTACGACGAGTCGATCGTCCACACGTTGGTGATCCTCCCGGTGGCTGTCACCGGAATCGTGATCATCGTCCAAAACAGTCTGGCGCTGGCATTTAGCCTCGCGGGCATCGTCGCCGCCGTCCGCTTCCGCACCACCCTCAAGGACACGAAAGACGCGGTCTACGTGTTTCTGGCCATCGGGGTGGGCTTGTCCGCGGGCGTTCAGGCACTGGGCGTGGCGGCGATCCTATCCATCGCGTTCAACGTCATCAACTTGGCGCTGTGGAAAACCAACTTCGGGAACATCTACGCCGACCGCGCCGCCCGCACGGGCAACCTCGGGTTGGGAGACGTGCTCGCTGGCCCGGGATCGGCGCGAAGTGCGCTTTCCTTTGGGGACTCCAGACTGCTCCGCGCGCTGTCGCGCGAAGAGCTGGCCGAGGCGGCGGAGCGATTGGCTCGGATGGAGCGACACCTCTACTCCGAGACGCCCGACCATCAGGAACGAAAGGCCTATTCGGTCCTGATGGTCTACGCGGTGAAGACCGGTGAGGCCCAAGCGGTGACGGAGACGCTACTGCGCAGCATGGCCCACCGTTGGCGGCTGGCAGAGATCATCCCGGCCGGCGACGGCGTCTCCATTCTGGAGTACCTGGTCCGCATGGGCGATCGGCACACGGCAGGAGAGCTGCTCGACCTGATCCGCGAGCGGGCCGGCGCGTTCATCAAGGCCGCCGAGCTGCGCTCGTTGGCGGGTCTGAGGAAGTAGCGGTCCGGTCGGGCCGCCGGGAGGAACGATGCCTGGCACAGGACGAAGAAGTTGGGCGATGTGGTGCCTCTGCCTGTTCGCGTGCGGCCGACTTTCGGCCCAGTCCGTCCAGGCCCCACCTCCGCTGTTCGCCGACCACAGCGTCCTCGGACTCACGATCGAGGCGGATTTCGACCAGCTCCGCGACGACCGGGGTGAGGAGAACGAGGAGCGTCCGGCCCTGGTGCGTTGGGTGGCCGAGGACGGATCCGAAGGAACCGCCCAGCTCAAGGTGCGAACCCGTGGGAACTTCCGCCTTCAGCGCCGGAACTGCCCGATGCCGCCGATCCGGCTCAACTTCCCGACCCGTGCGATGGAGGGAACGCTGTTCGAGGGTCAGGACAAGCTCAAGCTCGTGACCCATTGCCGGGATCGGGACAACTACGAGCAGAACGTGCTCGAAGAATACACCGTGTATCGCCTGTACAACGAGGTCACCGAAGCCTCGTTCCGCGTGCGGCCGGCCCGTCTGACCTATATCGACGTCTCGGGCGAGCACGACCCGGTCACCCGGTACGGGTTCTTGATCGAGGACGAAGACCACGTCGCGGGCCGCCTCGATGGGCGGATCGTAGACGTGCCCGCAGCCCATCCTCGGGCGCTGGCCAGTCCGGAAGCGCCGCGCATGGCGCTTTTTCAGTACATGGTCGGCAACACGGACTGGTCCATGGTGCAGTTCCACAACATGAAGTTGGTTCAGCAGAGGACCGGCCGGGCGCTGGTGGTTCCCTACGACTTCGACTGGTCCGGGCTGGTTTCGGCTCCCTACGCCCGCCCCGATGCGACGCTCAACCTACGCACGGTCCGCCAGAGGGCCTATCGGGGGTTCTGCCGCGAGGGCCTGGACTTCGAGGCCATCTACGCCCTTTTCCGGGAACGCCAGGAGCGCTTCCGGTCCGTGATCGGTGAGGTGCCGGGACTGACGGACGACAACCGAAGGAAGATCTCGGAGTACCTGGACAGCTTTTATGAGGTCATCGATGATCAGGACCGCTCGCAGCGCCGAATCGAGCGGTCCTGTCGTTCCATGGGATCGGACTAGCCGCAAACGCGGGAATCCCGGGTCAGGTCAATCGTAGTCCAACGAGCCGTCGCGGGCGTCCTTGGCGCCGAGCGCCACCCCGGTGCCCACACCCACTCCGGCCGCGATCGCGGTGCCGACCCCGACCAGGGGAAGCACGGCAACGATCGGTGCGGCGGCCAACGTGGTCAGCGCACCCGCCGCCAGTCCCATTCCCGGCCGCTCTACCCAACGCGTGAACCGTAAGCGCCGCTTGACGAAGTCGCGTGCTTTGAAGTGCCCGCCTACGCCGGCCACGCTGGCCACGCCAATCCCAATCAACTCCAACATTTGCTCAACTCGCTCATCGAGAGGTTCACCGCAGTTTCGTCCTCATCCCCCTGCCGGGCCAGGCCCGACAACCCGTACTACGCGCGGGTTCGGGGTGCGGTTTCCTACCCCGAGCCCACACCCCGGTTTTCGACGACTACGTCACCCGGCGTAGGGCGGCGCACCGGACCGCCCGCATACCTTGGCACCATCAGCAGTTCGGGCGAGCTTATCAGCGTCCGGGAGACGTGTGATCGATAGTCAACGAATCGACAGCCAACGAGTGGAGGCGCAATGAGGGTGTGTGGAGCAGGTTGGAGACCGGGCAAGGCCATGGGCGTGGGGCTGGTCTCCGTGGCTTTGGGATGGACCAACGCGGGATGCACGGTGTGGGACCTCGCCGCACGGGGCGTTCCGGACGAAGAGATGATCGAAACGTACACGCTGGAGATGCAGCCGATAGCCGATCTGCCGGCCGGGAGCGCCCACCATGGCGGGCCGCAGCCCATGCCGCTCCAGACCACCGCCGGCTTCTCCGGATGGGTACACGGGTTTTCCTACGAGGTCTTGGACGGGAACGGCAATTCGCTTCCGCACGAGATCCTGCACCACGTCAAGGTCATGGCACCCGATGCACGCGAGCTGCTCAGCCCGTTGATGCTGCGCATCGTGGGTGCGGGGTCGGAGACCGAGCCGGTCGTCCTGCCCAAGCAGGCCGGGTACCGCGTCGAAGCGGGTGACAGCCTGCTGGTGACCGCGATGACCCACAATCCGACCGGCGAGGACTACTCCGACGTGACCATTCGCGTGATGCTGTCCTACTCTCCCGAGGGTCCCTGGAAGGAGCCGCTCTCAGTCTATCCGTTCTTCACCCACGTGACGGAGCCGGGCGAGGAAGAGACGTACTATGACATCCCGCCGGGCCGGTCCGAACGCTCCTTCGACGTCACGCCGGCCCTGTCCGGACGAATCCTGGGCCTGGGCGGCCACCTGCACCAATACGGCTATGCGCTCCGGCTTTCCGACCCGTCCGACGGCCGCACCCTGTGGGAGGTCCAGGCGGAGCGCGACGAGAGCGGAAACGTAATCCGCGTGCCGTCGGATATCTTCGTGCTGCAAGGCGGCATCGAGGTCGAGGCGGGCCGTCCGCTTCGGGTCACGGCCATCTACGACAACCCCAGCGGCCAGGTGGTTCCCGAGGGAGCCATGGGCACGATCGGCGGGGTGTTCTACTCCGACGACGCCTGGCCGGCCGTCGACACGAGCCATCCGGTCTACGTCTGGGATCTGGACCGCGAGCTGGCCCCGCTCATGGGCACGGAGCACATGACGGCGGAGGACCACGATGACGCCTCCTCTGCAGAACCCCAGCACTGATCGGCATCATCTGCGGGAGGCCCGACTACGAGGAGACGGTAGGCTGACTACGTAGACCGACCGATCCTGCGTCGCCGACGACCAACGCAACCTTCGGGTGTGCTCCGGCTCAACGGAGCTCCAGCCCGGAGGTTGCGTTGGTTTTTGAGGGATCGACCCCCGATTTCGTGGTCGTGGGCAGCGGGTTCGGAGGCGCCATGGCGGCCCATGCGCTGCTTCGTGGCGGGTGCCGCGTGGTCATGGTGGAGCGGGGAGACTGGTTGGCACGAGGTGCCCACAACTGGGATGCGCACCAGGTGCGGGAGCTGCTCCCGGCCTACCACACCGAGACCCCGTACGAAGTACGAGGAGACAGCCGGGGCAGGACCGGAGCGTTCCACCTGGTCGGAGGCCCGTCGGTGCTCTATGGCGGCGTGTCCCTTCGGTTCCGCGAGCGCGATTTCGAGCACTTCCCCGAGGTGCACGGACGCTCGAACGCGGACTGGCCCATCGACTACGAGGCGTTGAGGCCCAGCTACGCCGAAGCCGAACGACTGCTTGGAGTAGCCGGCCCGACGGCCACATCATCGCCGGGCTCCGGACGGGGGCTGTCCGATCCCACCGAACCGCCGCGCGCCGATCCGTGGCCGGGCTCGCTACCTCCGCTTTCGCCGATCTCCACCAGGATCGCCGAGGCCACTTCCTCGCTGGGACTCCGGCCGTTCGCGCTGCCCCTGGCCATTCAATACACGCCGGCGCCGGGGCGCACCGCCTGCGTGCAGTGCAACACCTGCGACGGATTCGCCTGTGCCATCGAGGCCAAGAACGACCTGTCGACCGTGGTGCTTCCTCGACTGATTGCCGAGGGGCTCGATCTGCGTACGGGGACCGTGGTCACGCGCGTGATCCGAAGAGGGCGGCGGGCTTTGGGGGTAGAGTGCGTGGACCTGGCTACAGGCGCGCGGTCGATCGTTCGGGCCGGCGGCGTGGTCTTGGCCGCGGGCGCATTGGCCACTCCCCACATTCTGCTCGCCTCCGGGCTGGAGCACCTCAATCCGGCCGGAGACCTGGTTGGCCGCTACCTGATGCGGCACGTCAACGGCATGGTATTCGGGATTTTTCCGGACCTGGACCACCGTCCGGCCCGTTTCCACAAGCAGATCGGGACCAACGACCTCTACTTCGGCCACCCTTCCTTCGACGCGCCCCACGGCAAGCTCGGATCGATCCAGCAGGTACACGCTCCGCCGGTTGCGCTGCTCCAGTCCCGCGCGCCTCGAGCGGCGAAGCGTGTCCTGGCCGGATTGGTGGAACGCACGACCGGGTTGCTGGTGATGGCGGAGGACCAGCCCCGGCACGAGAACCGGGTGCGCCTGACGAGCCGCCGCAACCGATTCGGAATGCCGGTCGCCCGCATCGTCCACCGCTACAGCCGGCGCGACCGTCTGGCCCGGCGGGCGCTCATGCGCGTGGCCGGCCAAATCCTGGAAGCGGCCGGCGCCCGGATCAGGGTCGGCTTCCGGGTAGCCACGTTCTCCCACGCGGTGGGGACGGTCCGCTTCGGCGACGACCCGCGGACGGCCCCGTTGGATCCCACGGGTCGATTCCGAGGCGTGGAAAACCTCTGGGTGACCGACGGGAGCTTCATGCCCACGTCCGCGGCGGTGAACCCCAGCCTGACCATCGCAGCGCACGCGCTTCGCGCGGGCGGAGAAATCCTCTCGAGGCCGGCTCGCTCGGCACGCTTGGAGGGCATTCGATCATGAGCCGGACCTCCCAACCCCACGTATGCTTCATCGGTTGCGGAAGGGCGACCACCACACATGCGCGACTCCTGTCGCCCGGCGTGGCCCGTTGCTCGTTCGCGAGCCGCGACAGGGAGAAGGCGGAACGCTTTCGGACCCGATTTCGGGGCGAGCGCGCCTTTGGCTCCTACGCGGAGGCCATCGCGCACTGCGCGGCCGACCTGATCGTGGTCGCGACGCCTCCGGCTCTACACGGCCGGTGGGTCGCCGAGTCCGTGAGGGAGGGCATCCCGGTGGCGGTGGAAAAGCCGGCCTTCCCGACCAGCGCGGAGGCGGCGGACATGAGCGAGCTCGCCCGGTCGTGCGGCGTCCCGGTGTACGTGCTCGAGAACTACGCGTACAAGCCTGTCCTCACCCTACTTCGGCGTATCGTCGCCGAACGATGGATCGGCGATCTGCGGTTCGTCCGCATCGACGCGCTCAAACGGCAGAGGGCCCAGGGGTGGCGCACCTCGTCGGAGCTCATGGGCCGAGGGCCGCTCCTGGAAGGCGGCGTGCACTGGCTCCCGTTCCTGACCCGGCTGGGCCCCCGGGTGGAGACGGCCCGGGTCCATCCGGCCGGTCCCGACGGGCGGAGCGCCCTGGTCGCGGTCACCTACGCTGGAGGCGGGGTGGGCACGCTCCACCACTCCTGGGACGTGCCCGGCCTCCTGGGGCCGCTCCGCCGATCGAGGCTGGACGGCACACACGGCGGGGTGACGTTCGAGTCGAACGGGACGCTGACCTTCGTGCGCGGGAGGCGCACCCGGGTATACGGTCCTGCCAGGGATCTGATGGGGTTCCGGGCCATGTGGGCCGATGTGCTCGCATCCCTGAGGTCGGGACGTCCTCCGCGCTTTACGCTCGACGACGCGGGCGCGGACCTACGCGTCATCGAGAAGCCCGCGCCCCTCAACGGGGCGGATCACGCGCCACGGTGGGCGACCGAGGGAACCGGGTCCCCCCGGTCGCCGCTCCGCGGCTGCGGGATTCAGGGATGAGGCGAGCTCAGCGGCCCGGACCCTCCTCCTGGGAAACGGCGGCCCGTTCGGCCTTTTGCTGCTGCACCATCTCCCTCACGTCCTCCAGCAACTGACGGGCGTCGTACACGATCCCGTCCTTGATGGTGTAGCGGACGCCGCCCACGCGCTCGATCTCGCCCGTGTCGTCGTTGAGACGGACCGCGCCGGTGCCATACAGGACCTTCAGGTTCTCGAGCGGATTCTCTTCGACCAACACCATGTCGGCTTTGAGGCCCGGGCGCAGGATCCCGAAGTCGATGGGCTGGCCCTTGGGCTTGTAGAGCTGGGTCGCGCCATGGTACGTCGCGGCCCGCAGCACCTCCACCGGATGGAAGCCGGCTTCCCTCAGCAGCTCGAGCTCCCGGATGTAGTCGAAGCCGTAGAGCTTGTAGATGAACCCGGAGTCGGATCCGGTGGTGACGATGCCACCGGCATTCTTGTAGTCGTTGAGGAACTGCATCCACTTCTGGTAGAACCGCTTCCAGTGGTACTCGTCCTCGGTGGTCCAGTAGAACCAATACGACCCGTGCGCCTCGCGGCTCGGCTGGTAGAAATCCTCCTGGCTGGGCAGGGTGTAGTCCTCGTGCCAGTCCGCGTTACGGGCACGCATCACGTCGCGGCTGGCCTCGTAGATCGTCATCGTCGGGTCGATGCCGAAGTCCAGCTCCAGCAGCTTGTCGATCAGGGCATTCCACTCGTCGCTGCCCGGCTCCGCCGACTGATACCACAGGTGGGCCACGTTGCCGAAGCGGTGCTGTTCGTTGTTGTAGTTGTAGTCGTACGGCCAGGCCTGAACGGAGTAGTCCGTCAGCATCGACTCGAAGAGGCCGTAGTAGTGGGTCATCATGTCCAGCCCGACCTCGGCCGCGTCCAACGCGGTCATCCGGGCCACACCCATCTGGCCAAGGTGAGCCACCGTTCCCAGCCCGTGCTGGTGGGCCTCGTCGATCAGGGCCTCCATGATGTCGGGGTCGTAGGACCCGAGCTTGAGCCCGTCGATACTTTGGCCCTCCACCTCCTGGGCAGCGGCCCAGCGAACCCACTCCCGAGCCTTTTCAGCCGAATCGATGGAACCCTGATCCCAGGCCTCGCCGGGCCGAGCGTAGGTGAACATGCGCGGCGCGACGATCTCGTTGCGCGCGGCGAGCGCCTTCTGCTCCAGGCTCCACATCATCGGGCCGTGGCCGACGCCCCGCGACGTGGTTACGCCATGTCCCATCCAGAGCTTGTAGACGTACTCCGGCTGGGGCGCTTTCCCCGAGCCGCCCGTGTGCGCGTGCATGTCGACGAACCCGGGCATGACCCACATGCCGGAGGCGTCGATCTCGCGCGTCGGATCGCCGGGACGCCGATCTTCGTTGATGTCGACACCCGGGAACCCGACCGAGCGGATCTCGGCGATGCGGTCCCCCTCGATCACGATGTCGACCGGGCCCTGCGGCGGTGCGCCAGTGCCGTCGATCATCGTGACGCCGCGGATGATCAGTCGCTGGTGAGGGCCGTCCCCTTCGTCCGCACCGCGCGGTGTGGTGGGCTCGATCTGCGCCGAGGCCGCACCCGCGAATCCCACCACGAGCGCCGCGGCCGCGGCCCAGGATCGCACCCACCCAAAACGGATATTCATCTCAGGTAACTCTCCTTGACAGGTCATGAGCGGTCTAACCTACCCGTCGGGCAGGTGGAATGGCGAATCCGCCCCTTGCGGCCGGGGGCGCCGAGGGCCTGACGCGTCCGAGCAACCTGCTATTTTGTTCCCCGTATCGCGCCTTCGCAGACCGCTTTAACGACCCGCGTGTCGGCACCGATCTTGCTTTTCGCGCGGAAGAGGAACTAGGACTTCCACCCGAGCCCCGGTACGCCGCTACCCACTCCCGCAACGGCCAGGAATGCTCTTCAACTCGTTCGCGTTTGCACTGTTTTTCCCGACGGTGCTGCTGCTGTACTGGGTGCTGCCCCATCGCTGGCAGAACCGCATGCTGCTGGCGGCCAGCTATCTCTTCTACGGCTGGTGGGATTGGCGTTTCCTGTCGCTGATCCTGATCTCCACCGTGGTGGACTTCAATCTGGGACTGCGGCTTCAGCGGCTGACCGAGGCCGGGGGCGAGAACGTCGAGCGGAAGCGCAAACAGGTGGTCGCCGCCAGCGTGGCCACCAACCTCACCATCCTGGGGTTCTTCAAGTACTTCAACTTTTTCACCGGCTCGCTGACGGCGGCGTTCCAGGGATTGGGCATCGGCATGGACCCCATGCTGGTCAACATCGTCCTGCCCGTGGGGATTTCGTTCTACACGTTCCAGACGATCAGCTACACCGTAGATATCTATCGCGGAGAGCTGACGGCGACCCGCAGCTTTCCCGAATTCGCACTGTTCGTCGCCTTCTTCCCGCAGTTGGTGGCCGGGCCCATCGAGCGGGCCAAGGTGCTGCTCCCGCAGATCCTCGCCCCGCGGCGCGCCAGCCGCCCTCAGATGGTCGACGGTCTGCACCTGGTGTTCTGGGGGCTGTTCAAGAAGGTCTACGTTGCGGACAACCTCGCTCCGTACGTCGACTCGCTGTTCGCCCTGCCCGATCCCACCGGCTGGCAGACCATGATGGCGGCCTACGGGTTCGCGTTTCAGATCTACTGCGACTTTTCGGGATACTCGGATATCGCGCGCGGCTGTGCCAAGCTGCTCGGCATGGAGCTCATGCTCAACTTCGCGTACCCCTACACCTCCCTGAATCCGGCCGAGTTCTGGCGGAAGTGGCACATCAGCCTGTCCACCTGGCTCAGGGACTACCTGTACATCCCGCTCGGCGGCAACCGGAACGGCGGGTTCATGACCTACCGGAACCTGTCGCTGACCATGCTCTTGGGCGGACTCTGGCACGGGGCCACGTGGCTGTTCGTGCTTTGGGGCGCATATCAGGGCGCGCTCCTCGTCGTGCACCGCCTACTCAAGGATACGCTGAGGAAGGTGCCGTTCCTGGCCGACAAGCGCCCCTGGAGGCCGGCCTGGCTGCTCAAGGTGGTGGTGACCTTCCAGTTCGTGTGCTTGGGATGGCTTATATTCCGGGGTCAGTCGGTCGCACAGATCTGGGAGATGGTTACGTCGGTGGCTGCGTTGGAGGGACCGGTGGATTGGTCGCTTGTGACGCCGCTGCTCGTATTCGTCGCTCCGCTGCTGTTGGTGGACATGGTCCAGTACACGCTGAAGCGTGACGATCTCTACCGGATTCCCAGCATTCCGCTGCCCGTGAAGAGCGCGGCGTACGCCGTGCTCAGCTATCTGCTGGTCTTCCACGGCGCCGTGTCCCAGAGCTTCATCTACTTCCAGTTTTGATGCGATGATCCTGGCGAAGAACGCAACGCGCTGGCTCGTGGCCGCCCTGGTCTTCGTGACCGTGGTCGAGGTGTGCATCCGGGCCGAAGACAGCATCCGCTGGAACGCGGACTTCTGGGGTCCCTACTCCCACAGCCTGCTTTCGGCGACCGACAGCATCGGCCGTCGCAACCGTCCCAGCACCACGTTCGAGAAGTGGCGGGTCAACCGCTTCGGCTTCCGAGGGCCCGAGATCGAGATGAACGGATCTCCCGACCGCGTCCGTGTGGCCGTGTTGGGCGCGTCCGAGACGTTCGGGCTCTACGAGAGCCCAGGCATGGAGTTCCCTGCCCAGATGCAGGACATGCTCGACGAGCTGGACCCCGGTGGCTACGAAGTCGTCAACGTGGCCATACCCGGTGCCTCCCCTCCCCACCTGCGCGACTACTACGAGCGCTGGGTCAGCAAATTCAGCCCCGACGTGGTCGTCATCTACCCCGCGCCGGCGTTCTACCTCGATGATCGTCCTCCGAGGCTGCCCGAAACCCGCCCCGCCCCACGGGATCCCGTCATCGAACAACGCTACGATCTCCGAATCGTGGAGGAGTCCAGGAACCGGATCAAACAGTTCCTCCCCGCCCGCCTCCAGGGCTGGATGAAGGCGTGGTCCATCGACCGCGTCGTGGCGGACCACGATCCCTCGTGGGTGTTCACCGAGGTGCCCGGCGACCGAGTAGCCCTGTTCCAGGCGGACCTGATCGAGCTCGTGCAAGCCGTCGAACGGTCCGGAGCCGAGGTCGTGCTCGGAACCAACGCCAACCGGTTCGAGCGTCCGCTGGATGAAGACGACATGGCCCACCTCGTGAGCTGGCGCCGCTTCCTCCCCCGAGCGTCCGAAACCGTGTTGGTCGACATGGCCGAGGCCACCAACGACGTGATCCGAGATGTCGCCCGAGAGCGCGGACTCCCCATGGCCGACGTCGCCGAACAGGTCCCCGCCGACCCCCAGTACTTCGCCGATTTCACCCACTTCACCGATCTCGGCGCCCAAGCCGCCGCCGAGACCTTCGTCCGCACGCTAGTCCGCACATCGTTCGTGGAAGCCGGCGTAGGCGCCGGCTTCTAGCACGACCGAGACCCGCAGCGAACAAGGTCGAGGAGCCCCACGAAGGCGTAGCGCCAGCTACGCCGAGAACCGCCAACCCAGGCGATCCGACCGCCAGCCAGCCAACCGCAGTGAACATCCCAACCCGGTCTGCCGAGAGCGCCACGGTCCCGGATCCAAGGCGGCGTGACGAAGGCGTAGCGCCAGCTACGCCGAGAACCGCCAACCCAGGCGATCCGACCGCCAGCCAGCCGACCGCAGTGAACATCCCAACCCGGTCTGCCGGGAGCGCCACGGTCCCGGATCCAAGGCGGCGTGACGAAGGCGTAGCGATAGCTACGTTGAGGAGCGCCAACGCCGGAGACGGGGCCGTGCCGCCCCGGCCTCACCTTAGGCTTCGCGGGCTAGGTGTCTCCATACTTTCGAAACCGAGTCGGAGACGTCGCGCAGGGCATGGACCGACAGCGCATCGAGCTGCGTGGCGATCTCGGTGCCCACCAACGCCCTCAGGTAGCTGAGCGGCCGGTCGAAGTCCCACTCGAAGAACTGCTGCGGTCCGGAGTTGAGGTGCTGGAGGATCTTGATGGACAGGTAGGCGTCGTCGAGTAGCCCTGCCGCGCCTTGCGTCATCTCGGGAATGAGGTCGACGGGCTCTACGAAGTAGCGGGCGGCGTGGCGGAGCAGCGGGTCGACGGTGCGTTCCACCCCCCGCTCCCTGGCCGCTTTCAGGGCCTCGTACAGCAGAATCGGCACGGTTTCGATCACGGCCAGCGCGGACTCGGTGGCCTCGTTCAGCTCCGCGTCCTCCGCGTCGGGCACCTTGTCGTGGATGTAGCGCCGCAGCTTGCCGTCGTCGCGCGCCTTGGCCGACTCGATCACGGCTTGCACGTCGGCAATGAAATGTGAGTTCAACCGGCCTCCCCGGCTTGGGCAGCGCGTCCGCCCGGATAGAACAACATGAGGACCACCAAACAAACCGTTGAGGCCCAAAGCGGTACGGAGAATAACCGCTGATAGTCCAGCTCGCCTCCCGGGAGGGTGGCCCAGTCGGCAACCCATCCCGCGATCTTGCTCCCGACGATGGTCCCGACCCCGACGATCACCACGTTGAACAGGCTTTGGGCGCTGGCGCGCACGTCGGCCCCGCTCTCCTCGTCTACGATCATGAACGCAACGAAGATGAAGCACCCGAAGCAGAGCCCGTGCAGGGCGACCCCGAACACCACCGCACCCAACCCGAGTGACTCCGCTTGCGCGAAGATCAGGAAGCGCAGCGCGTACGCCGCTATGCCGACGGCCAAAAACGTCTTCCTGGAGACGGATTTCGCCACGACAGGTATTGCGGCCAGGACCACGATCTCGGACATCTGACCCAGGGTCATGAGCCCTGCCCCGCCGACCCCGAAGATGCGGTTGAGCAGGTCGGCGGCGTCGGTTTGGTAGCGCTGCAAGAAACCGGCGGTGTGCACGAAGTAGAACTGGTGGATGCAGGAGATGGGAACGGCCAGGAGGAACAGCGTGAGGAGAGGCTGCCCGCGAACCTCCTTCAACGCCCTCATCGGCGCGTTCGCCTCGTCCGCGCGCGAGGGCGGCGTCGCCGGAAGCGTGAAGCAATAGAGCCCCATGAGCAGACCGAGCACGGCGCTCAGCCGAAACGCGTCGGCCATGCCGGCAGCCTGGGCCGCCACCACCTCCAGCCCGGCGGCGTCGAGCGGAGTGTGTCGGCGAAGGAGCCATTGCCCGATGCCGATGCCCACGACGATCCATCCGACCGTGCCCCATACCCTGACCCTGCCGAAGTCGCGGTCGCGGTCCGGCATGTGGTGGAACGCCAGCGAGTTGGTCAACGACAGCGTGGGCGCGTAGATGAGCGAATAGAGAAGCGAGAGGGCCAGGAACGCGCCGTACGCCTCCACGCGAGCCAGTTGCCACACCACGGCAGCCCCGAGCAGATGGCTGAGTCCCAGAAACTTCTCGGTGGCCACGTGGCGATCGGCAATCTGACCGGCGATGAACGGAGCCAGGATCGCTCCCACCGCCCCCACCGCGAGGATGTTTCCGATCTGTCCGCCCGAGAGGCCGCGGTGATCGGAGAGAAACGGCCACAGGAGCGGCAGCCAGGCCCCCCAGATCGCGTACTGGAGGAACATCATCGCGGACAGCCGGGCGCCCAGGGCCGCGGAGAGCGGCGGCGCGGGCACCCGTTCGGAGCCAAGATCCGTCACTCGGTTTCCGCCTCCTAGGGCAGCTCTGCCCTGGTGGGTTGGTCCGGCCGATGGTCCCATCGACGGAAGGCGTCGGTGGATCGGCCATGGTAGGAAAATCGGCGCGGTTGCGCATGGTGCGCCGACGCGGCTGGCGCGCAGCACGCGGACCGCGTGGCCTTGAGGGGTTCACGCCGGCCCGGTAGAGTGCGTGCGTCGCCCCTCTCTCCTCCGTGATGCCATGAATCCATCCGTTTTCGGGCGCGAGCTGACGCGTCGCGACTTCGGCCGTCTTGCCGCCACCGGCTGGGCGGCGGCTCTGGTGGGGTGCGCGCCACCGGACGACCGCGAGCCCGATCGGCCCACCGGACCACCGGAAGTGGAGCCGGGCGGACCGGTCGACCACTGGCCCCCCTACCGTTCCGCCATGGTCATCGACGCCCTCGCCAGCCCCGGCCCCTTCAATGTGCAGGATCGAATTGCACAGCCCCTCACCGACGACATGATCCTCAACGTCCGCGCGTCGGGCATCACGGCCGTCAACGTCACCGTGAGCGGCGGAGGAGTCGGGGACCAGGCGTTTGCGGACACGCTCCGGCACGTCGCGTACTTCGAGAGGGAAGCCACCGGGCACCCGGACGTCTTCGCACGGATTCGCTCGGCCGGAGACCTCGATGCGGCCCGGGAGAGCGAGCGCCTCGGGCTGATCCTGGGATTCCAGGACACGACCATGTTCGGCTCCGACATCGAGCGCGTGAACCTGTTCTACGACCTGGGCGTGCGGATCACCCAGCTCACGTACAACCAGGCCAACCGCGTGGGCTTCGGATGCCTACACCCCGACGACAGAGGGCTCACTTCGTTCGGGCGGGACGTCGTGGCTCGGATGAACGAGATCGGCATGCTGGTCGACCTTTCGCACTGTGGAGACCGCACGACCTCGGACGCCATCGCCCTGTCCACGCAACCCGTTTCGATCACCCACAGTGGCTGTCGGACGGTCTTCGATCATCCAAGGAGCAAGGACGACGAAACCCTCCGTGCGATGGCGGAGGGCGGGGGTGTCGTGGGCATCTACATGATGCCGTTCCTGAACGCCGAGGGCCCGGCCCAGACGGAGCACTTTTTCCAGCATGTGGAACACGCGGTCGACGTATGCGGCGAGGATCACGTCGGCGTGGGAAGCGACAACTCCATCACGCCCACCGTCGCCGACCAGGCGTACCTGACGGCGTTGTACGCGTTCGCGGACGAGCGGGCTCGGCTGGGAATCGGAGCTCCACGAGAACACGAGGTGCTATTCGTGGAAGGACTCAACTCGCCCGATCGCATGCTCCGTATCGCGGAAGGCCTACTGGAACGCGGCCACTCCGAAACGCGTGTCGAAAAGATCATCGGAGGAAATTTCCGCAGACTGTTCGGGGAAGTGTGGAAGACATGACGGCCACGACCCGGCACTGCTGACCCGAGGAAGCGCCATGTTCGTCGTGTACGTGTTTTGTCTCTTGCTGAGCGGCGGCCTGTTGGGCGCGGCCGTGTTCGCCGATTTCTTGGATCTGGACGTCGCCGACGTCGACACCGACGTGGACGTGGACGTCGATGCGGACCTGGAGGTCGAAACCGAAACGGATATCCAGGCCTTCAAGATCTTCTCGATCCGAGGCCTGCTCTATACGCTCCTCGGATTCGGCTTGGTGGGCACGGCGCTGAGCCTGCTCTGGGGCGGCGCGAACGCAGGGCTCACCGCAGCCGTTGCCGGAGCTTCGGGTGTGGTCAGCGGATACCTGGCCACGGCCATCTTCAGTTGGCTCAAGCGGTCAGACAGCGGAGCTCGGCTGGAGGAGAGCTCGTTCGTGGGGCTGATGGGCCGGATGACCGTTCCCTTCAGCGCAGGCGGCACCGGCCAGGTGCGCGTGGAGCGTGGAGACCGGTTCTACGACCTGCTCGCCGTGCCCTACGAGCGGGGAGTCGGCGACGCGAGCGAGTGGCGCAGCGTGATCGTCGTGGAGATGAAGGACGGGCGGGCGCTGGTCGTACCCGAGAACGAGGGGCTGCTCCTGGACGAGGGTAGTCCGGAACCGCCGGAGCAGCGCTAGTATCCAGGTATGGGGGTCTCGCACAGGGGACTTACGCGTGTTCAGTCAAGGAACGACAACGTTCCCTGAAGAAAGGAAACAACCATGGAAACGCTTCTGTCAGGACCGTTGGGCGCCGTCATCGTAGCGGCGATCGCCATCGTCATCGTGCTGATCGTTTTGATCGCAACGATCCAGCGGCTCATCGTCATCGTGCCCCCCAACGCCGCGGCCGTCATCACGGGTCGACGGAGAGCCATCACGGACGGATCCACCGTGGGATACCGCAGCGTCATCGGTGGACGCACGCTCCGCGTGCCGATCGTGGAGACGGTCGACTACCTGCCCCTCGAGACCGTCAAGCTCGAGGTCACCGTACGGAACGCGTTCTCCAGGGGCGGCATCCCGCTCAACGTGGACGCCGTGGCCAACGTGAAGATCGCGTCGGAGCCGGAGAGCGTGTTCAACAACGCGGTCGAGCGCCTGCTCGGGAAGACCGAAGGCGAAATCATGGCGCTGGCCCAAGAGACCCTGATGGGGAACCTGCGTGGCGTGCTGGCCACGCTCACCCCCGAGGAGGTCAACGAAGACCGGCTGACCTTCGCGCAGCGGCTCACAGAGGAAGCGGCCGATGACTTGAGCCAGCTCGGGTTCCAGTTGGACGTGCTCAAGATCCAGAACGTGAGCGACGAAGTCGGCTACCTGGAGGCCATCGGCCGCGCCCAAACCGCGGAGATCCTGAAGCAGGCGAAGGTGGCCGAAGCCGAGCGGGAGGCGGAGACGCGTCAGCGTGAGGCGGACGCCCGCCGCCAGGCCGAGATCGCCGAAGCCCAGGCGGAGGCGGACATCGAGGAGATCAAGGCATCGGCCAAGATGAGGGCCGAAGTCGCCGAGGCGGAGCGGGAGGCCGAGACCCGCGAGAAGCAGGCCGAGGCGCGCAGGTTGGCCGAGATCGCGGAGGCGGACGCCACGGCCGCGATTCGGGAGCAGCAGGCCGAGGCGCAGAAGCGGGCCGAGGTGGCCCAGGCGAACGCCAACGTGGAGATCGCCGAGGCGGAGAACCGGCTGAGGGTAAGGCAGGCGGACCTGGACCGAGAGGGAGAAACGGCCGAAAAGGTCGCCATGGTCGAGGCGCGGCGGGCCGAGGTGGAGGCCCAGCGCCTGCTCGAAGAGAAGCGGGTCGAGATGACCCGGGAGCGCCTACGGGCCGAGGTGGTCGAGCCGGCCGAGGCCCAAGAGCTGGCGGCCCACGCCGAGGCCCGAGCGACGGCCGCGCCCATCCTGGAGCGGGGAAAGGCCAACGCCGAGGTGCTCCACCTCCTCTACGACCAGCTTCAGCGCGGCGGGAACCACGCGTTTGCCGCTCTCGTGATGGAGAAGATGCCGGAGCTCTTCGGAACGGCCGTGGACGCGGTGAAGGACATTCGCATCGACCGGCTCACGGTGGCGGACTCGGCCGGCGACGGCATGGGACAGGCGGCATCGGCCCGTGTGAACGCGGCGCTCGCGGTCCTCGAGAACGTGACGAACAGCTTCGGGATCGATCTGGAAGCAGTCCTCAAGCGGGCGGCAGGACAGGCGGACGCGGAGGAGGCGGCGGACCCTCCCCAGCAACTCCCGAGCGGTCCGGTGCCGCCGGAAGAGTAACCCGAAGGGTCGTCCGGCCCGCGCGAGTCGTCTCGCGGGCCGGACCCTCTACTCGCCGAAGTGCTCCTTCACCAGCGCGATGAGTTGGGGCTGGGTCATGCGCTCGGCCGCGCGGGTCTCGGTCGACACGTTTCGATGCGCAGTGGACCCGTCCAACTCCGCCAGGAGCTCGCTCCTCGCTGCGCCGGGACCAATCACGAGCGCTGACGAGACGTCCTTCATCTTGTCCAGCACCTCCTGATAGAAGCGCTTCAACTGCTGTTTGTGCTTGCGGAGATATTTGCTCTCCGACATCACGTCCTGCGGCCCGTACAGGACCTTGGAGCGCGAACCCCCCTTCGCCCTTCGGTGTTGGCGAACCGTCGAGCGTACCGTTTCCACGCGAACGTCTCCGTCCTGTAGCGATACGAGAATGGCTTCCCGGTGGTCGATCCAGAGTCCGAGCTTCCGAGGGTGCATCCAGGCCTCCGCGTAAAGTCCCCGCTAGGCGGGCAAGAAGAAGAAGGCGATTCCCAGAATGACGTACACCGCCAGTAGCTGAACGCCCTCCATCCAGTGTGACTTCCCGTCGAGCGAGATCAAGCTCATCACCAGCACCGACAGGCCGACCGCCACGACCTCCATGGTCGTAAACCGTAGGTCCATCGGCTGAGGCCCGATCACGTAGCTCAAAAACACCAAGAGCGGTGCGACGAACAACGCCACCTGAATGGACGACCCCACCGCAATGTTGATGGCCAGGTCCATCTTGTTCTTCATGGCCACCAAGATCGCGGTCGAATGCTCCGCGGCATTCCCTACCAGGGCCACCAGAATCACGCCTACGAACACTTCGTTCATGCCGAACTCGTGCGCGGCCTCCTCGGTCGCGCCCACGAGCAGCTCACTCATTATCCCAACGAGAGCCGCAGAAATCAAAAGGACCGTCAGAGAGACCGACACCGGCCACGGCTCGTGGCGCTCCTCGGCGACATCGTACGAGTCCTCCGAATGTGCCGACTCGGGATCGTGAGGGCCCGGTGGATGATGTGCGTGCGCCCCGCCCAGATACAGGTGGGCGTGCGTGCGTAGCGAGAACACCAGGCTGAGCACGTACGTCACCATGAGCACAATCGAGATGTCGAGGCTCAGCGCCCGCTCCGTTGCAGCCGTCCCGACCGAAACGTGGAAGATGGCCGGAACGACCAATCCGACCGCGCTCAGCAGTAGCATGGTCGAGCCCATGGCCGCCGCCGTGGCGTTGAAACGCTGGGTCTGGAACTTGAGCCCCCCCAACAGGCTCGCGAGTCCGAACACCAGGAGGATGTTCCCGATGATCGAGCCCGTAATCGACGCCTTCACCAGATCGTAGAGGCCGGCGTTGAGCGCGATGACGGCGATGATCAGCTCCGCCGCGTTGCCGAACGTGGCGTTCAACAGGGCTCCCAAGCCCGCGCCTGCGCGCTCCGCCAGGTGCTCCGTAGACCGGCCCATCCAACCGGCCAGGGGAATGATCGCGATCGCCGAGGCGAGAAAGATCCACTGCCCGGGGGCGTGAACGACGTGTTCGAGGATCAGCGCAATCGGGATGGCGATCAGAAGCAGCGAAAGCCCATACTCGCGAAACAGTCGGCGGGTGTCGGCCATGGACCGGTCCTGAGGAGAGATGAAAGAGGAGGGGTGCCTACGCGCCACCATGATGGTGCGGATCGTCGAAGGTCGCTACCGATCGTGCCCGCGCCTCGCCCGGGATGCTACTTTGCGCAAGTGAGCCACGACCCTCTCCACGAACGATCCGTCGCAGACCTGACCCACGCGCTGTCCGACGGTGCCACGGATTCAGTGCGCCTGACGAGGGCGGCGTTGGAGAGGATCGCGCTCTACGATCAGGGACCGCCCGGTCTAAATGCCGTGTTGAGCGCCAATCCCCGCGCGCTCGCTGAAGCGGAGCAGCGCGACCGGGAGCGGCGGGCCGGAGAGGCTCGGGGAGTCCTCCACGGCATTCCGGTCGTGGTCAAGGACAACATCCACGTGGCCGGGTTGCCCACCACGGCGGGCAGCGCTGCACTGGCGGGCTGGATCGCCTCGGCCGACGCGGCCGTAACGACGCGCCTCCGATCCGCAGGCGCGATCGTGGTGGCCAAGACCAACCTCCATGAGCTGGCCGCGGGGCTCACCACGGTAAGCTCCCTCGGCGGGCAGACACGCAACCCCTACGATCCTTCCCGGCATCCGGGCGGCTCCTCCGGGGGCACCGCAGCCGCCGTGGCAGCCTCGTACGCTCCCTTGGGATGGGGGACGGACACCTGTGGCTCGATCCGCATACCCGCGGCGTGCTGCGGCCTCTACGGACTGCGCCCCACCGCGGGGTCGGGCGACATGCGGGGCATCGTCCCCCTTTGCAGCACCCAAGACGTCGTGGGGCCGCTCGCGCGCACCGTGGACGACCTGGCCGTCGGCTTGGACGCGACGTTCGCCGACGCCCACTCGAACGCCCAGCCCGGACCGTTTCGCCGATCGTTGGCCACCGACCGGCTGGCCGGACGCCGCATCGGCGTGCTCGGCCAGGCGTTCGGGACCCGGTCCGCGGCCGAGCGCGCCTACGGGGCTCGCGCGCATGCTGCGCTGGAGTCGATGGCCGCCTGTGGCGCGGCCCTGGTTCCGGTCCGAATCGAAGGCCTTCAGGACCTCATGCGGGACGCCAGCCTGATCGTCCACGAGTTCAAGTTCGACCTGGCCGACTTCCTGGCTGCGCACGAGGGCGCGCCGCTGGACGGCCTGGGGTCCCTGGTCGAGACGGGACTACACCACTTGGCCCTGGACGCCCGCTTTCGGAAACGGGCGCGGCCGGCGTCCCGCGACACTCCGGCGGCCCGCGAGGCCCGGCTACGGCAGCGACGTCTCCGTGAACGTCTGATCGCAACGCTGGACGACCACGCCCTGGACGCGCTGGCGTATCCCACGATGCGGCAGGTGCCGACGTTTGCAGGAGAGCCGTTTCGCGGATCGAACGCGGCGCTCTCCGCGCACAGCGGCCTTCCCGCGCTGGCCATGCCGGCGGGGCGGACCCGCGCGGGGCTCCCGGTGTCGATCGAGATGCTGGGCCGGCCGGGCTCCGAGCGCCGGTTGGTAGGGATGGCATACGCCTACGAAGCGGCCGGGACCTGGCGCTCCGCCCCTCCGACCACGCCTCCGCTCGGAGACGGAGGCGAACCGGAGACCCGTTCGTGGGAGCTGCGGACACCGATCGAGCCGGAGACGCGGATCACACTTCGCCTCGACGCTCCACGCGGGCTCCTCCACTACACGTGGACGCGCGCCTCGGGCGACGATCCCGTGCTGGCCGTGCTGCTCTGCCTCCGGGGCTCGTCCCGGCCGGGACCCGTGTTGGGCTCCTTGGGTGGAGAGCGGTCGTCGGACTCCGGGGTCCGCGCCCTGGATCCGAAGGCACGACACGCGCTGACCAGCGGGCTGACCGAGGTTCGCCTGCTCACCCGGTCACGGCCGCTGGGTGCGGTGGTGGTGCCCGTGCCGGCCGCCGACTGAGGTCGGGCCCCTCCCGCTGTGCGGGTTCTCCCGTCAGACGTCCGAGGCGACGGCCCGACAGACGCCGCACTCGGGTCCGGCCCATCCTACAATACAGGCGTGGATTCCAACCCGGAGGTCATCATGACGACCGTACGCGATATCATGTCCAAGGACCTCGTCACCGTCGAGCGAGATTCCAGCGTCCGCGATCTGGCCCGCCTCCTCACCGAGGAGGAGATTACCGGAGTGCCGGTAGTAGGCACCCACGGCGAGGTGGTCGGGGTGGTGTCCGCGACCGACATCCTGCAGCTCGCGGCCAGCGGAGAGTCGCCTCCCGCCTCCGTCGCCGAGTCGACGCGTCGCGACTACTACCACTTCGAGACTGAGATCATGCCCGACCTCAGCTTCGACGGCGCCTGGATGGATTGGACCACGTTCGAAGATCGAACGGTGGGCGAGATCATGAACCCCGTCCGCTACTCGATCGGACCCGAAGTGCCGGTTACGGAGCTGGCCAACTTCCTACTCGACAAGCGGATCCACCGGGCTCTGGTGCTGGAAGACGAAGAGCTGTCGGGCATCGTGACGACCTACGACGTGCTGCGCGACGTAGCGGGGAGAATCACACCCGCTTGAGCAGGCCCACGTTGAGGGCGAACCGTACCAGCTCGGAGCGATGGTTGAGCTTGAGCTTCTCCATGATCCGAGCACGGTAGGTGTCCACGGTCTTGGGGGAGATGTAGAGCTTCTTGCCGATCTCCCTCGAGCTGAACCCTTCCGCCGTGAGGGCGAGCACCTCGCGCTCACGCGCGGAAAGGGCCTTGAGGCCGGCCTGTTCGCCCTTGGGATCCGCATCCCGGTACTTGCGCAGGAGCAGCGTGGTGGCCTTGGGCGGCAGGTAGACCTCACCCCTCCCCACCACGCGTAGCGCCTCCAGAAGGTCGCGGTCGGCGAGGGTCTTGGTGAGGTAGCCGCTGGCGCCGGCCTCCACCACCGGCACCAGGTACTCCTCCTCCGCATGGACGGTGAGCACCAGTACTTTGGTCGACAGTCCCAGGGCCGCGATGCGGCGGGTGGCCTCGAGGCCGTTGGTGCCGGGCATCGACAGGTCCATGAGCACGACGTCCGGCTTGAGCTCCTGAACCGCCGCGATCGCCTCGTCACCGGTCGCGGCCTCGCCGACCACCTCGATGAACGACTCGGACTCGAGCAACGCCTTGAGCCCGGCCCTGAACATGGTGTGATCGTCCGCCAGCAGTACGCGCATGCTATTCTTCCGGCGTGGGGGGTTGCTTCCGATTGACGGCCATCCAAACCTCGGTCCCTTGGTCGGGCGAGGAAACGATCTCGATCTCCGCTCCGATCATCGTCGCCCGTTCGATCATCCCGTGCAGGCCCAGCCCGTTGGCTTCAGCCAGCGCGGTTTCCGTGTCGAAGCCGCGCCCGTCATCGCGCACGCGCGTCAGGATGCGGCCATCATCCGATGCAATGGTAACGGTTACCGCGCCCGCATCCGAATGGCGTCTGGCGTTGGTCAAGGCTTCCTGGATGACCCGGTAGAATACCAGCCGCTCCTCGTCGGTGAGCTCGGCGTCCACCGCGTCGGCCTCGATCCTGACCCGGAGCGACGTGTCCTCGGTCAAGGTACGGGACCAACTGGCCACCGCGGATTCGAGACCCACTTCCTCCAACTCGGGAGGCCGAAGCCCACGGGCGATGCGGCGCACACCCTCGGCGATCTCGGCCAAATCCTTGCGTAGCGCCGCGTCCATCTCGTCACGGTCCGCCCCCCTCACGCGGCCCGAAAGGCGGAGGTGGATGATGGCTGCAGCCAGACGCTGCGCGGTGTCGTCGTGCAGCTCGCGCGCGATCCGGGCCCGCTCGGCCTCGGCGGCCTTGATGACCGCGGTGCGGAGCGCTCGGATCCGCTTTCGCTCGGATATGTCGCGGGCCGAGGCGATGACGAACGTACGGCCGTCCTGCGTGAACGGGCTCAAGCTGACCTCGACGGGAAACTCATGACCCTCCCGGTGGCGCCCGCGTAGCTCGAGGCCGATGCCCATGGGCCGGGTGTGCGGCGAGTCCTGGTATTCGTGGCGAGCGTTCATGTGCTTCTCTCGCCCGGACTCCGGCACCAGCACCTCGATGGGCTTCCCCCGCAGCTCGTCGCTCGCGTATCCGAACATCGTGGCGGCCATCGTGTTGGCATCTGCGATCCGTCCTCGATCGTCGACGATGAGCACCGCATCCGGTGCCGCGTCGAAGACCGCTCGATAGTGACCGTCCACGTTCATGGACACTGCGTCTCTGCCTCCCTTCAGGGTTGTACCCCACGCCGGTTGCGGAATCCCTCCCACAGAGGGGATGGAGGCCGTACGCACAGCCCCACGAGGTTTCTGCCGGTAACTTCCTTCACGGTCCCCGGATGAAGGTCTCCCCACCGCACCACTATGGGAAGGCACCCCCGCGCCGGCTCGGATCGTGAGCACTTCGGGACCGTCAAATGTATCGGCGGATCACGTCCGCAAGGGGCCAAGTTGGTCCATGTACGTCAATCCTTGGTGAAGCGCCATCCGGGTTCGGCCGGCGAGGCCGGACGTCCGTTGCGCATTGTCGCAGGCCTCACCGGGTACGAGCACGCTTCGCTGTTCGAGGCGTTGCGGGAGCTGGCGGATGGATTGGCTGCCGTGTTGTGGGTCGTGGTCCCGGTCGCCACTCCCGCGGGCGATGCGGAGAGCGACGGCACGCGGGTGGACAGGCTACGCCGAGCCGAAGCCGGGCTCATGCGGCGTATCGCCCGTCATCGCCTCGAGTCGCTGACCGTACATCCCGTGGTGGTGGCCGGGTCTCTCGAGAGCGAGCTACCCGCGGCGGCAACGCAAATGGACGCCGACGTGGTGGTAGTGGGCTGCCGGCCGGGAGCGCTTCCTATCGACCTGCTCCGACAGCTCGCGAGGCGCTGTCCCAAGTGCCGGATACTCATCGTGCCGGGGACGGCGGCGTAGAGCCGGTTTCTCATCCGCTTTCAACCCGTTCATACTCCAGCCTCCCTACGCGAACCGACGGCTTTTTTCCGACGGTAGGAAATCGCCCGCACCACTACCGTATATGTGGGCCTTTCGGTAAGGCGCGTACCCACTAGGAACGCAATGGAGGCGATCATGGCTCGCCATATCGTGGTACCTCTGGATATGTCCGCGTTCGCGGAATTCGCACTCCCGGTCGCGTATTCGGTCCTCAAGGACGGCGACCGTCTGGAGTTGGTCAGCGTGGCCGAGCCACCGCTTCCGCTGGCTTGGGAAGGTTTCGAGGAGGTCGCCACCGAAGGCCTGGAGCGCTATCAGGCGGACATGCAGGAGCGTGTACGGGCCTCCGTGGGCCGCGAGGTCGAGGTGATCACCGCTTTGCTTCGCGGCGACCCCGCCATCGAGCTCTCCCGTTACGTCGAGCAAGTCGATGCCGATCTGGTCGTGATGACCTCTCATGGTCGAGGTCCGTTGAACCGTCTCTGGCTCGGAAGCGTGACGGACGGACTGGTCCGGCACACGACGGTTCCCGTGCTGATCGTGCGTCCCCGTGAGGACGAGGAGATGGTGCTCCAGGCCATGCCGCGTCCGTTGCGCATACTGGTGCCCCTGGACGGGTCCGAGACGAGTGAGGAAGTACTGGAGCGTCTATCCTTGCTGGGCGCTCCCACGGAACAGAAAGTCCACCTTACCCGTGTCGTGACTTATCCGAGAAGCGTTGCCTCCGCGTACCTTCCCCACACGGTCCTGGAGAACCAGGTCACGCTCGAAGAGGAATGCGGCTGGGCGGACGACTATCTCAAGACCGTGGTGGACAAGCTGGCGGCGCGCGGCATCGAGGACGTGACCTACAACACCGTCATGTCCACCACCGCGGCCACCGGGATCCTGGACGAGGTGGCGGCGGTGGACTGCGAGGTGATCGCCCTGTCCACACACGCGCGAACCGGCGTATCCCGGTTGGTGTTGGGCAGCGTGGCCGACAAGGTCATTCGCGGGGCTGATCGGCCCGTGTTGGTTGTGCCGGCGCCGCACAGCCGGGAAGCGGCGGAGCACACCAGCGAGGGAAGCGTACACTCGACCGCATGAGGCCGCGGTCTATGCGTCGGTGTGCGGGAGCACCTCCCCGTCACCGTACACATAGCGCTCGACCGTCCCATGGATGCGCCCGACCGTCTCCGGGGACGGGGGTCTGGTCACCCTGGACGCCCCCAGGGTGACCAGCCAGTTGAGGATCAGGGCCCACACGCCTCCGTGGAGCCCGAGTGGATGCGGCACGACCAGCAGGGTCAGGTACAGCGTCACCAGTCCGACCCCGATCCCGGCCAGCACCCCAGTCCGCGTCACCAGCCGCTTTCCGGGAAAACACACGCCCATGATGGCGGGCATGAGCTGTAAGGCTCCCGACCCCGACAGCGTGACCAGCGTCACCAAAAACGAAAACGTGCGGACGGAGAGCACGTAGCCCACCGCCAACAGGATCAACACGATGCCGCGGCCCACCCACACGTAGTGCTCCGGGGCGCGTCGCGGCGATATGTAGCGCTGGTATACGTCGCGGGTCAGCACCGTCATGTTCGAGTGCAGAATCGAATCCAGCGTGGACATGGCCGCCGCCGTGGCGCCGGCCAGAATGATGCCGGTCAGCCACGCGGGCGCGTAGGCGAACAGGAGCTCGGGAAACACGCGGTCGGGTACCGCCAAATCGGGCATTACGATGGCGCCTCCCAGCCCGACCAGCGCTGCGGGAATGTAGAGCGTCATGAGGTAGATTGGCGTCGTCGCGCCGAGCCATTTCAGGGTACGTCCCGACACGGCCGAGTAGTACCGGATCATGATGTGCGGCTGAAAAACGATTCCGAACGAGAGCGTAATCGTCATCCCGATCCACATCCCGGGAGTGAAGAACCCTCTCGGCCCGGGCAATGTCAGTAGATCCGGCCGTTCGGCCGCTACCCGACGCCACAGCTCGAACGGTCCTCCGAACAGCTCGTACGCGAGGACCATCGCCCCCACCCAGACCGCCACGTACATCCAGACACCCTGGATCACGTCGGTCCAGTAGACCGCCCTGAGGCCTCCGGCCATGAGGTACCCGGCCGCGACGATGAGGAGTATGAACGTGCCCAGCTCGAACGAGATCCGATCGCCGGAAGCAACGGAAAGGATGTATCCCAGCCCCTGTGCCTGCACTTGGATGTAGAGGATGGTAAACAGCACGGAGACGACTGCCACCACGACCCGCACGGCCTCGCTCTCGTAGAAGTCGGCCAGCAGGTCTGCGGGGGTGATGTACCCGAACGCCTTCCCCAACGCCCAAATCCGGGAGCCCAACACGTACGTGATCGCGCCCACCAGGACGGTCCAGGTGCCGGCCTCCCAGAAGCCGATCCCGTGCGTGTAGAAAAACCCGCCCGATCCCAGAAACGCGAACGCGGAGTGGTACGTCGCGACGACCGTCAGGTAGAGCACCACGAAGCCGGCTTTGCGCCCATAGAGCAGGAAGTCTTCCAGCTCCAGGGTGAGGTGACGGTTTGCCACCGCCCCCAACACGATCGTGAAGATCAGGTAGAGGAAGATCAGGCTGGTGGCGACGACCCAGGGTTCCACGAGCGCGCTAGTGGACTGCTCGGTGAGTGGGGAAAGCGGACACTAGAGTCCCTTCGCCAGCGCCCAGAGCAACACCAGGATCAGCACGGTATAGATCACGAGGAGGTACGCGTAGAGAAACGGCACCCCCGCGACCCACGGCTCCACCCGGTTGGCGATCGAGAACACGAGCGGCGGCTCGGCGAATGCCAGCAGCGCGAAGAACGCCGACACGGCCGCGAGACCCTTGCGGGTACGGGGGAGGTAATGTGATCGCATTCAGGGATCGGCCTCTGTCGGGGTTTGTAAGGGTGACCGGCATCGTAGCGCGGTGGGAAGATCGGACACGGGCCCGTGGCGCTCAAGCCGAGACTCCGGAACGTGCCTGCCGCGGCTTATCCGCGGTGGCGGGCCGACCCCTCCCGCCCTACCTTTGAGAGGTATCGCTCCCCACCCACGGAGGATTCACGTTATGCCGTGGAACCGCGTCTTCCGGGCTTCCGCTGTGCTTTTGGGCTGGCTCGTCCTCACGACCTCCCCCATCCACGCACAGGACCGGCCCATCACACTCCGCGGGACCTCGCCGGACCCCGTGTCCGCACCCCTGATCACGATATCTTTCGACGACACGCCGGTCGGTGGTGTGGTCGCGGCCTTCGCCCGCTTCGCCGACTTCTCGTTCGTACTCGGCTCCGGCGCAGCCGGGGAGATCAGCGCCGACGTGCGAGACGTGCCGTGGAACGTGGCGCTGGACGCCATTCTCCACGCGCACGGCATGCGCATCGTCGAATCGGAGTCGGGGATCTACGTCGTCGAGAGCCTGGACTGGGTACGGGACCGAATCGAATACGTGGAGCCGGAGACCCGGGTCTTCAAGATCCGATACCAGCGGGCCGAAAGCCTGCGCGCGGCTCTGGCAAGCATGCTGACGGACCGGGGAGCCATCTCCGTTGCTCCGGAAACCAATGCTATCGTGGTCACCGACGTGCCGGAGATCCTGGACCGCATCGAGCGGATGCTCTGGGGTTAGAGCAGCCCCCTCCTAGTGGACCGCCCCGTCCAGGATTCGGAGTCCCTCCGCACCGGCCGGCCCACAGGTCGGGCAGGCCCGTAGACGCTCCAGGCTTCCCACATAGTGGATGGCCAGGCCGGAGAACGCGGGCACCTGAGACAGCTCGTCGACCGTCGATCGCGCGACCCGGCGGAGCGCGTCCGCTCCCAGGTCCCAGAAGGTGAGCTTGTCTGCCGGCACCGGAACGGCACGGGCAATGGGCCACCACACGGTGCCGCTCTCCGGAACGCCGAAGGCCGACCACGCAGTGGAGAACGCTTCCTCGCCCCGCGCGACGACCATGCGGATGGAATCGCCGGCGGCGTAGGCCACGACTGCGCCCGGCGGCTGCACCTCGCCGGGCAACCCCTGGCGGGGCGGCCCGCCGAACTCGAAGAGCGTCTCGTCCGGTAGCTCGGTGGTCTCCAGGCCGATCAACACCGGACGTCCCACCCGACTGGCGTATTCGAGCTCGCCGGCCGCGTGGCGCAGCGTTCCGTCCGCTCCGTACGCCGACGTGCGGTAGTCCATGATCGTGAGTTGGTCCACGAGGTCGATGACGTGGTGGGAAGCGGGCTTCCGCACCCCGTCGTACTCCACCGTCACCGGCACCTGATAGTGCTCGTCCAGCGCATCGTACCAGAATGGGATGTCCATCCCATACTGCATTCCGACGGCCCGCGCCCGCCGGGCGCTCTCACGAATGAGATCGAGGTATCCCCGAAGGATCATCTCCTTGCGCGGCCCGTGGAATCCGGCCAGGAGGTAGGGCTCGATGTCATGATGGAGCCCGCTGAACCGCGCACTGGGCTCGGCGGCGCGGTTGTAGGCCACGACCCTGTCCACCACACCCAGCACCTGGGCGTGCATGGAGGGCAAGGCGTAGGAGCGAAAGCCGTCCAGGGCCGAGACGTCCACCCCCCGTTCCCGGAACGCGGACACCACCTCGCCCAGCCGCGCGTCCCGCCACGTGGCGTCCGCCGGCCGGCCGGTTTCTCCCGGCAGGCCGGGCAACTGCAGAAAGACCTCGTCGAAGCCCGCGTCGGCCACGAAGTCGACAACCTCCCGCAGGCGTGCTTCCGACCGCATGAGATCGGACGTGTTCCATAGCCACGTGGCCAGGTGTACAGGTCGCTCGGCGGCCGTGGGAGGGCTTTCCTCGGACAGCGACGGGAGATTGCCCGGGTCGATGGAGAGCGCCAGGTCCCGGATCCAAAGGTGGCCGCTTCCCGGCGTGGTCACCTCGAAGATCACCGACGCCAGGAGACGACGGTCCACCGCGTCCGGCACTGCGGACAACGGGACCTCGACGCGCTGCCACGCATCGGGTTCGACCTCCCCGTCGGCGAACGCGCGGAGTGCCCCCACCAGGGCCGCGTCCTCCCGGGCCTCGAGAGCCGCGTCCGCCACCCGTAGGCTGATGTCGCCGCTCCCCGGACGCCCTCGAACCCAAAATGTCAACGTCGAGAAGGGAGACGCGTCCAGGTACCGGCGCTCCGAGCGCGGCACCGACAGATCGAAGAGGTGGACCCATGCGCCGGCGAATCCCCGTTCGCGACGGTCGAAGTCCAGCCTGAGCGCCTTGCCGGAACCCTGCACGTCCGAGAGCCCCGTGGTCGCCGTCGACGGTGCCCGCGAGAACGCGTTGAAGAAGCCGCTCAGCCGGTTCCGGTTTCCGCCGGTGAACGGCGCCACCATCAGCGTGTTACCGGAAAACGTGGGCGTCCGGCCCAAAGGCTCGACGCCGGGAGGCTCCGGCGCCCGGTCGGTCAGGCGGTAGGGCGTGAACCGCGGCGGATGGCTCTCCTCCACCCATGACAAGAGTCCGAAGCGGACGGCGGCAGGGTCATCCAACCCCCAGTCGCCTTTGGCGGCGGACCCGACCGCCACCACGACATCGGCCTCGGAGCGGGGCCGCTCCGTCGCCGACGCCAACGCACAGCCGCCGAGCCAGAGCAGGCCCAAGACAGCCAAGTGGTTAGCGAATATGCGAGGTGTGAGTGGTTCGCGGATGAAGCGCAACGGCCGGGCCCCCTGGAGATGCGGTGCGGGTGTACTGCCGCCCCAACGAGCAAGAACTGTGCGGTTCGACCGGGGTCAGTCGATGTCGTCTTCTTCCCGTACCAGCGTGAGAATGGCGGCCTGAGGCACCACCAGATACTTGTCGCCCTCGAACGTGATCTCGACCGCCGCCTTGCGGAAGAAGATCGCAAAGTCGCCGGGCCTCGCCTGCATGGGCATGTACTTGGGCTCCGGCGACCCGATCTTCCACGGCTCCTCGGATAGTTCAGCAGGAGCCGAAACCGGCGTCCCCGGACCCGTGGCGACGACGGTCCCGCCCTGTACGGATTGTTTCTCCATCGCGGTGGCAGGCAGGTATAGGCCCACGCGCGTGCGCTCCTCTCCGTCCTCCGGCGCTACCAGCACGCGGTCGCCGACTACGATCAGCCGCTTTTTCCCGCTCATGCGACCTCTAGGCCCCTCCCTCCAGCGTGGTGGAGATCACGTAGTCCAGATCCGGGAAATCGGCCTCGAGGTAGTCGTTCCCACGCTGCTGGATCATGCCTTGATCGGGTCCCGCGCCCCGAGGGGCGCCCTCCCCATAGCCTGCGTGTAGTTGGTCCACCACGTCCATGCCTTCGACGACGTCTCCGAACGGCGCGAACCCGCTGGTGTCCAGGTTGGAGTTGTCGCCGAAGTTGATGAAGATCTGCGTAGTGCGAGAATTGGGTCTCCCCGTCATCGCGAACGACACCCTGCCCCTGGTGTTGCTCTCGACCACCGGGTCGTCGAGGATCGAGGCGGTGCGCCACTGGGCGGAAAGGTTGGGGTCGCCCGAAATGCCGAACTGCGCCATGAAGCCGCTGATGACCCGGAAGAACCGCACGTCGTCATAGAAGCCGTTCTTCACGAGATTGTAGAAACGGTCCGCTCCGTGCGGAGACCAGGCGCGCTGCACTTCAATGACGAAGTCGCCCTTGCTCGTCTGGAACCGAGCGCGATAGGTGTCCGGGGCGGTTTCCGTGAAGTTCTGTGGATTCATTAGTGGATTGGCCGGTTCGGAGTTGGAATCTCCCGCTCCGTCCCCTCCGCAACCGACGGCCACCGCCAGTAGCGCCAGTCCCGCGAACGACCAGCGGATCGACCCTAGTAGCATGGTGCGTGACCTCCAATTGGCGTGACTCGAAGCGGACAATGGGCTCGACGGGCGGCGGAGCCGCCCACTCGGGTCACCAGAGATAAAGGATCCACCCCGGCGGGACAACCGAGGCCGGAGCCGGCCGCACGCCTGCCCACGGGAACCCCGGCGCCTGCAGTGGTGAACAAATGGCGTCGGGCCCGGACGGGGCCCGGACACGTCCCGCCCAGCCGGTCCCGAAGCATGCGCTCCAATGCCTCCGCCATTCTCGTTGCACATCTACAGTTGTGTGCGGCTGTTTTGGCACTGGCGGGCCCTACCTCCGCCCAGGACGTCCGGACCCTGCACGTGGACATCGAGCATGCGCAGGCCACCGACGCCGGCCGTGCCTCCGAGGACAGGCCGTTGCGCACCCTGGGCGAGGCTCTGGAGCGGGCCACCCGTAACCGAAGAGCCGGCGTCCAGACGCGAATCGCGGTGGCGCCCGGCACCTATCGAGAGGCCGTAACGCTCGCGTTCCACGGCTCGAGCGACGACCCGGCGCCTCCGATCCTGATCGAGGCCACGGCGCCCGGCTCCGTGATCGTGTCCGGCTCGGACGTCTGGGACGGGTGGCAGGACGAGGGCTCGGGCCGCTGGTCCCACGCGTGGCCCCACGCCTGGGGCATCGCCGACGATCCTTCTCGCGGTGCGCGGTACGTCGCTCCGATCGTCCGGCAGCGAGAGATGGTTTTCGTGGACGGCATCAGGCTGCGGCAGGTGCCTCAGCGAAAGCGCGTGACACCCGGCACGTTCTACGTGGACGAACGGGCCGGACGGCTGCTCGCCTCTCCGCCGGAGGGGGTCCACATGCCGACCGCAACGGTCGAGGTCGCGGTCCGGGAACACGGGCTTCGGCTGGAACACACGTGGGACGTGACCGTGAGCGGCATCACCGTGCAACACGCCGCCACGCCCTGGAAGGACGGGCTGTCGGCCGTCCGGGTCAACGGCGGCGGACGCATACACTTCGAAGGGGTGGTCGTCCGGGAAAACAACGGAAGCGGACTTTGGATCGGAGAAGCGCGGGAGATCCGCATCCGGCACGCGCGACTGGACGACAACGGCTGGGACGGCCTGCGGCTGTGGCGAAATCGGGACGTCGCGGTCGACTCCACCACGACCAACCGGAACAACTGGCGGGGAGATCTGGGTGGGTACTACGGCTGGTCCGTTGGGAACAAGCTCCACGAGAACCATGGCCTGGTCATCCGCTGGCACCAGGCCCGAGGCAACCTGTCGCGGGGCCTCTGGCTCGACGAGGACAATCGGGACGTGCGGATCGAGGATTCGGATCTGTCGAACAACCTCGGAGACGGTCTCTTCATCGAGGCCAATCCGGGCCCCATGACGGTCCGTCGGACCACACTTTCCGAGAACGACGGGTTCGGACTTCGACTGGACAACTCGGCCAACCTCACGTTCCGGAACAACGTGCTGGGCGGGAACCGACGCGGGGGAATCGAGGTGATGGGCCCCGCCGGCGGGCGCACCCTTCGAAACGCGGCCACCGGAGAACGCTATCAGGCGCTCTACGGCAACCTGACCCTCGAGGCGAATCGGATCACCGGAAGCGGGCACGAAGAGGAGGAGGGTCTGCTCGTCGGCAAACTGGAGGAAGCGGCGTGGAGACGCTTCCTCGGCGAGCTCAGGTCGGACGCCAATACCTGGGCCCATCCCTCCGAGGAGGCGGTGTTCGCGGTGCCCGGCGAGCGGGACCTCGTGACGCTGGAGCGCTGGCGGGCCCTCACCCGCCAGGACCGCACGTCCACGTTCGCCCGCGGCGGCTCTTGACGGTCGAGACGGGCACGAGGAACCGGTAGGCTGGCCGCGCACACCATAGCCCGCCGAAGTGTTGCATAGACGCAACGCCCCGAAATAGCCCTCCGGGGTGCAACAAAATGCCGCAGTGAGCCGCTGAGAGCCACTGCCGGGCGGCGTGCCCCTCCCCCGCCCTAAGCTCTTGACACCACTTGTGTTCACGCCGAGCCGTTCATGCCGCTCCGGAGCCCGGCGTCTCATAGCATCGCACTTGCCGGTCTCGACTGTTGCACGTCTCGTGGCGGGCCCCGTAGCTTATCCGGCGAAATGTCGCCCACCCTCCCGCCGCGGGCACCCCCTATAAGGCAAGGCAGGCATCTATGAAGGGTCCCAACTTCCTGCGGCACACCGCTGTCGCAGCCCTGGCCATCTTCGCGCTCGGCGCGTGTACGGAGAGCGTGAATGCGCCCAGCTCCGTCCAGACCACCGCTGCGTTCGACCACGGCAAGGACAGAGGCAACTACGCTCCCAACGGAGCCCACTACAACCTCAACATCATCGGAATCTGGCAGGATGACCGGCAAATGCCGGACAACTCCGGTGGCCATGTCATCTTCGTCAAGCTGGGTGGGGAGCAGGGGAAGAAGGGGAACAAGGGCGTCCAGACGACCGACATCGAGCTGATCCCGGGGGACGAGTTCCTGGTTCTGGACAAGGACGGCACCGACGGTGAAGCCGCGTTCCAGTTGCCGGCGGACGTGTCCAGCACGTACGAGGTCTACGCCAGACCGCTGGGCAAGCCGGGCGGCAGCGCCTCGCTGACGACGTGCGCCGAAGAGGACGGCATCGAGTACTGTTCGCTCAACAGCTACGTGACCATGCGCACGCGCGGTAAGCAGAAGTTCGTCGACGTCACCGACGAGCTGCTCACGGTGAGCCTGCTCCTCGATCCGGATATCCCGGAGGAGTTCGCGATCCTGGAGTGCCTGGGTGAGAACCCCGTGGACACGCCGGACTTCGACGATCCCTCCATTCCGGTCACGGTCGATCTGTTCAATCCGTGCTTCGAGGGATACTTCTGGCGGTACGACAACAACGGCCTCCGTCTGCTCCAGCTCCGGTTCTATCCGGTGTAGCGGCGGGTCCGCGGCTCGTTGGAGTCGTCGGCCGAAAAAGACTGCGGGCGGCCCCGAGGGGCCGCCCGTTTTCTTGTGTGTCCGGCTCCCCTACTGCGCACTCAGTAAGAGAACCGGGCCGTCACGACGAGAATCAACGCAGCGGCATCAGGAGTGGGCCGAGCCGATCCGAGCACCACCGTTTGCCCGTCGCGAACGTTCACCGAGGCGTTGAGGACGGTGGGCCCCGGAATCCAGTTCCCGTCCATGAACGTTCCGTTTGCGTCGCGGAGGTCTATCGCCAAACGGTGGAACCGGTCACCGTCCTGGTCACCCGCCACCTCCCCGAAGAGATGGAACCGCGCTCCGTGTGGACTCGATAAGCGTTGGGAGAAGTCGGTGAACGGCACCGTGTTGATCACCGAGGTGGACAGCAACCGATATCCCTCGAAGCGAAAGATCTCCTGAAGCTCTTCCACGACATCGGAAATCTCGGGCTCCACCCCCTCGAATCCGTTGGCTTCGATGATGCGAAACGTGAGTTGGACATTCGGCTCACGCTGTTGCGCGCCGGCTTCTCCGACGCCGCCGATGAGCGTGGCGACGAGAAGAGGCACGGCGAGGCTGCGAAGTTTCAGGGACGGCGTCATTCTTCGGTCTCCGAATCGTTGAGTAACCACACAATGGCCAGGTCCGGATTACCGGTCTGGAATACCACGAACGGGCGGGTGGTCCTGACGTCGAGCGCCGACGCGGCGAACGGAACGGTCTCGGCGGGCGGGAACGCGGGCCGCTGGGAGACGATCGCCAACCCGGCGACGGAAGCGGCGGCCAACCCCGTCATGACCAGCCGGCCCTTTCGGCCGATGTGCCAACGCCTCCCCGGCATAGGCTCGGCCGGCTGGGCGGCAACCGACCCCGGAAGCGGCACACGCTCGCTCCGGTGTGCTGCGATCCGGTGGAGCTCCCGGTCCAGTGCGGCCAGCGCGCGCCGAACCTCGGCCTCTTCGCTCGCATCCGTCCAGGGCCGGCGAGGCGTGTTGTCGTCGGTCATCTTTCCCATACCTCCGAGATCATCTCCCTCAAGGCCTTTCGGCCCCGGTGCAGGTGAACCCGCACCGTGCTGCGGTCCAGGTCCACCATGTCGGCCACCTCGGCCGGCTCGAACCCCTCGAGATCCACCAGGTTGACCACCTCGCGCTGCCGCTCGGAAAGCCGATCCAGGAATCCTCGCACCAGGTCCGTGAGCCCACTGTCCGCGTGGTCCGTCGGGCGCCGGGCCCGGGGGAGCCCATCGCTGCCGGCCTCCTCCGCTCGCCTACGGGCATCCCGGGACCGGCACCGGTCCAGAAACGCGTGATGGAGGATCCGGTAGACCCAGGAGCGGACGCTCGACCGACCCTCGAACTGGTGCCAGCGTGCACGCACGCGGATGAGCACGTCCTGGGTGAGATCTTCCGCCTCGTCCGGCGACCCGGTCTTGACCATGGCCCATCGGAACACCTGTGGCCTGACTTCCCGAAAAAACCTGCCCTCGGCGTCGTGGTCACCCTCTCGGGCCCGACCCAACCAGCGTTCCAGCGATCCATGGATTGACGGCATCCCGGCCTGCGTCGTTGGCTCCGTACGTTCTCTGGGAAGACGGACGTCGACCCCGGCCCGTTTACCTGGCCGGACGATCGAGTCCCGCGAGCCTATGTCGCTCACCGCCGCACCCGGGTTGTTTGTACATTGGATCTTCGCCCGCTCCAGTGCGCGCTTCGACCCGTAACCGCTCCCGCCCAGATGACGACCGACTCCCGACCCGCCGCGCACTCCGTCCTTACGGGTGTGTTCGGCTTCGAGAAGTTCCGCCCCGGACAGCGGGAGGTCATCGACGCCGTGCTCGCCGGAAAGGACTGCATCGCGGTGATGCCGACCGGCGCCGGCAAATCGCTTACGTACCAGATTCCCGCCCGTTTGTTGGATGGCACGGTCCTGGTCATCTCTCCTCTCATCAGCCTGATGAAGGATCAGGTTGACGGACTGCTGGCGCACGGCTTTCGCGCCACGCAGATCAACTCGTCGCTCGATCGTGAGGAGCGGCGAACGCGACTGCAGGGGCTCCGTCACGGCGCTTACGAACTCGTTTACATGGCACCGGAGGCACTCGACGGCTACCTGCGCACGGTGGTGAGCGAGTGCCCCATTTCGTTGTTGGTCGTAGACGAGGCCCACTGTATTTCCCAGTGGGGCCACGACTTCCGCCCGTCGTATCGGCGCCTGTCGGGATTGCGTGCAGCGTTGAACGCTCCGGTACTTGCGCTGACGGCCACGGCTACCCGAAGGGTAGCGGTCGATATCCTACGCCAACTCGGCATGAAGTCCCCGGCCGGGTACAAAGGCTCCTTCTTCCGGCCCAACCTGCATATCGGCGTACGGAAAAAGGGGCAGGGCGAGACCCGCCGCGAGATCCTGGGCTTGCTCCGGGAGCGGTCCGGGCAAAGCGGGATCGTGTACTGCCTTTCCCGAAAGGGCGTGGATCAGACCGCGGCCTTTCTGGAGCGTGAGGGACTTCGTGTGCGCCCCTATCACGCCGGACTGCCCGCCGCGGAACGGGCCAGCAACCAGGAAGCGTTCCAAAACGACGACGTCGACGTGATCGTGGCCACCGTGGCGTTCGGGATGGGCATCGACAAATCCAACGTGCGGTTTGTGATCCACCGCGACATGCCGAAGGACATCGAGTCGTGGTACCAGGAGATCGGCCGCGCGGGAAGGGACGGCCTGATCAGCGACTGCTTCCTGTTTTACTCGTGGGCGGACGTCAAGCTGCACGAGCGGTTTCTCACGGACATTCACGACGCCGAAGTCCGCCGGAGAAAACAGCAGGCGACCGTCGATCTGTTCCGACTCGTCGACCGCGGCGGATGCCGGCACCGGCGCCTCGTGGCGTACTTCGACGAGGAGATCGCGGACTGCGGAGAATCCTGCGACATGTGCAGCGGAATCTCGGTCGCGGAGCGTGCCGCGAACGCGCAGGCGGGATGGATCGAATCGGCGGCGAGCCCCGCGGCCCGCCGCCCGCGAAAGGCCGCGCCGCTCGCGCACCTCGAGGCGGGGGACGAACCCACGTTCCAGGCGCTGCGAGCCCTCCGAAAGCGTCTGGCCGATCGGGACCGGGTGCCGGCCTACATCGTGTTCAGCGATCGAACCCTGCGTGAAATGGCCGTGCGGCGCCCGCGTTCCACGGAAGAGTTGATGACGGTCCCCGGCGTGGGTCCGGTCAAGCTGGAAAAATACGGGGCCGAGTTTCTGGAGGCCCTACAGGCCCAGGCGTAACTCCGGCGGCACATGCAGGGTAGCAGACCGGACAACGCCCGCGGGATGTGTTCATCACCGGGTCACGCTCGCAACGTCCACCAGGAGGGACCGTGGGACGCATCCACCAGTACGAGGGCGAGTCCATCGAGGTGTCGTACGACGCACGACGTTGTATTCACGCGGCGGAGTGCGTCCGTGGACTGCCGGGCGTGTTCGACCCCTCGGCCCGTCCGTGGGTGAGCCCGGACGGCGCCACGGCCGATGAGATCGCCGGAGTGATCGAGCGGTGTCCGACCGGCGCCCTCTACTACCGGCGGAAGGACGGGCATCCGAACGAGGCGGCTCCTCCCGAGAGCACGGTGAGGCTGGTGATGGACGGTCCGCTCTACGTGACCGGATCACTCCACCTCTCCGATCCGGCGGATCGGACATCCGGCGAGGCCACCCGGGTGGCGCTGTGCCGCTGCGGCGCGTCCAAGAACAAGCCCTTCTGCGACAACAGTCACCGGGAAGTCGGATTCACCGGCTAGCGCTCCTGCCCGCGGAGGTCGTCGCGTGGCCTCCGGACGCGTCTGCGGCCGCCGCGTCTGGATAGGAGGCGACGAAGGCCGCTCCGAGCACAGCCCAGATCAAGACGTAAAGCGGCACTGCGTACCGCCGCCGCCGGAGCATGGACGGATAGAGGACAGGCTTGCCGGCGAATTTCCCCCGCGGCCGGCTGGGAAAGAAGAACGTCTTGTAGGTTTCTAGCGTGGCCACGCTGAATCCGACTCCGCACAGACTCACCACCACCAAGCTCTGCGTCAGGGGAGATACCAACCATCCGAAGAACCCGGCTACGGCGGGGCTGCGGAAGAACTTGAACAGTTCGAACCCTTCGATGGGCGCGTCCTTCCATGCGCCACCAAACGCCGCGAACCACCCACCCAGGCTGGCCGCCAGCAGGGTCCGAGGCAGCTCCGGACCCGGGGCCGATTCCAGGAACCGGACGAGCCCGAGAAGCACCAGCGCGAACCCCACCATGCCCGCTCCGGCAGCGAGGCGGAGCCATCGGCTTTGCACGACCCTCCCCAGGACGTGGAACTGCATCGGGATGAAATACTTGGACTGGTCCTCCTCCCGCACGAAGGTCTTGTAGAACTCGTTCACCGCCCGCTCCATCGCGTAGGTCAGCCCGAACAGCAGGACCATGCCCGACGCGGAGGTGGAGTCCAGCCCGAACACCAGCGCGACGATCGGCGCGATTCCGGTGGCCAACAGGATGCTCCGTGAGAACCGGCGCAACGTGAATCCTTCGTGGGGTGCGTCCTTGTACATCCCCCACATGGCGATGTGAGCTCCGACAAGGAAGCCGACCAGGATGGAGATCAGCACGTTCATGTAAACCATTCCGCGACGTGAGGAACTTGAACCAACAGGTAGAAGCGCAGCAGACGTCCGAGCAGGCCGAGGACGAGGAACTGGGGAAGCCGGATCCCGACCGCACCGGCGGCCAGCGTCATCAGGTAGAAGGGAGGCAGGCCCAGGACCGCGCTGGCAAAGAACGTGAGGTGCGTCGCGTTCCGACGTTCTTCGATCCGGGCGATCAGTCGCGCGACCCGTTCAGATGATCGTCGACGGCCGGCCGTTCCGGCTCCATACAGCAGCGTCTTTCCCACCATCTGCCCGATCGCCACGGTCAACGCCACGGCGAACCCGAGCCTCCGGGGAGCGAGGACGGCGGCACCGACAGCCAGGACTTCCGCGTTCACGAGCGGCACTAGGCTGCTGACGAACGACCCTGCCAGCACGGACCCCAACAGGGCGACCGTGCCGGCAGGATCACCGACCGTCGGGTCCACCGCTTCCCCCTTCAACCACGCATGCCTCCCCCAGCTCGTGTGGCATTCGCTCGGCCTCTCAACCTGTTCGTTCGGCCTCCTGCGCACCCTACGCCAAAGGACCTAGTCGGTTGATGGTCGCTACGTAGCACGGCCGGCCGCGGGATCCGAGCGTCCCCAGGCCCGCAGAAAAAAAAGAGGCCCCGACCATGTGGTCGGGGCCTCCTGCCGACAGGTGTGAAGCGTTCGGCTAGTTGAGCCTGCGCAGCTCCACCCGGCGGTTCTGCTGCCGACCGGCAGCCGTCGCGTTGGTGGCCGTCGGCTCGTCGGGTCCGTATCCGCGCGCCTCCATTCTGGAGGCCGTAACGCCGCGGCTCTGCAGGTAGCTACGCACCGACTCGGCGCGATCCTGCGAGAGCTGCACGTTGAAGGCCCGGGACCCGGTGTTGTCCGTGTGCCCCGCAACCTCGACGCGCACGTCGGGGTTCCCGTTCAGCGACTCCGCCACCACGTTGAGCGTCGAGCGGGCCGAAGCCGTCAGCTCGGCGCTGCCGGTCTCGAACGTGACACCTTCGAGAACCAACGTGGTCTCCTCTTCCGTTGCGAAGAGCACCGGGCAACCGCGGGCATCCACGTCCGCCCCGGCTTCGGTGTCGGCGCAGCGGTCGATTCCGTCCGGCACGCCGTCGTTGTCGGAGTCGGTCGGGCAGCCGTTGGCGTCCACGTCCGCGTTCTGCGGAGTGTTCGCACAGCGGTCACGCGCGTCCGGCACGCCGTCTCCATCGGAATCCCGCGGGCAGCCGTTGGCGTCCACGCTGGTTCCGGAGGGCGTGTTGGAGCAGCGGTCCCGCGAGTCCGGCACGCCGTCTCCGTCGCCGTCGACCTCACAGCCGTTCGCATCCACCGAAGCGCCCGACGCCGTGTTGGCGCAGCGATCCATGTGGTCGGCCACGCCGTCCCGATCGGTGTCGACGGCGCATCCGTTCGCGTCCACGCGCACGCCGGCAGGCGTGTCTGCGCAACGGTCGGCAGAATCGCTCACGCCGTCTCCGTCACCGTCCAACGGGCAGCCGTCCAGTCCCACCGGCTCGCCACGCGGCGTGCCCGGGCAACGGTCCCGGTTGTCCGATACACCGTCTCCGTCGCTGTCGGCCGCACGGCCGCCGCTCAGGGCGTAGGACAGGCCTAGCTGCCAGCCCCAGTTGAGGTGCCGGTCCACGTCCCCGCCCTCGTTGAACGGCGAGCTGATGTAGTCGAGCGTCACCTCGGTACGGACCGACGTACGATCGGTGTAGTACGCCCGTATCCCGAGCAGTCCGCTGATGCCGGTGTCGGTCTCGTCGATGGCGCCGCTGTAACGGCTCATCGAGAACCCGGCACCGATCATGGGAATGACGTCGCCGGCAGGAATGTTGAGCACCGCCAAGCCCCGCAGGGGCAGGTAGTTGACGTCGTCTTCGGTCAGCTCGATGTGGGTGTCGGAATACGAGCCCGATACTTCGAGGGCAAGGTTGGGAATCGGGAAGACTCCGAGGCGCGCACCGATGCCGATCGGGGGCACTTCAGAGATGGGATTGGCATCGTCGAACCACGTCATGCGACTGAAGAGTCCGAGTTCGACGGTACCGGGTTGCTGGGCAGTCAGTGGGGCGGCAACCAGCGCGAGCGCGGCGGCAAACACGCATGCCCTAAGTCTCATGGCTATCCGGTCCTTTAGCGGGTTGGATTTCATTCTCCTTCATCTAGACGCTTCGCGCCCGTGCAACACTCAAAGCTAGCAATATGCGTTCCAGGCCGTAAGGCGCGTCGGCTTCAACCAATTGCGCAAGGGGAATTTGCGGGTTGAAACGTGCACGAAACGAGGGCCGCCGGGTGCACGAATCGGGCCGGATTCCGGCGGTGGCCAGGCCCCGTGTGGGGACCTGAAGCTCCGACGAGGTCCTGGCGGGTCGTCGCTCCATCCGAATGGCTCAGCGACTTTTGCAACGGGACACTACATTGAGAACTCGGGTGTGAAGCGGCCCTTGCCGGCGGCAGCCCCGGAGCAGCGGGCGCGAACACCGGGAGACAGGAGTCTTCCCTACGGTCATCAACGGAACGGAGGCATCGCACATGGCGGACATACCGAAGGGTCGATTCGTCTGGTATGAGCTGCTCACCACGGATCCGGACGCGGCCACGGACTTCTATACGAAGGTGATCGGATGGGGCACCGACACGTGGGAAGGCGGCGAGATGCCGTACCGGATGTGGACCACCGAAGGCGGCGGATCGATCGGTGGCGTCATGGAGCTTCCCGATCAGGCCCGCGAGGCCGGAGCTCCACCCCACTGGATCGCGCACATCGCCACGCCGGACGTGCAAGCCACCGCCGACCGCGCCGCCGAGCTGGGGGCCACCGTGTTGGTCCCGCCCCAAGACATCCCCTCCGTGGGTACGTTCGCTGTGCTGCAGGATCCGGCCGGCGCGGTGTTCGCGGCCTATCGGCCCGAAGGTGAGGCGCCCGGCCATGATGGGGAGCCGCGCATCGGGGAGGTCTCCTGGCACGAGCTCATGACCGACAACTACGAAGGTGCGTTCGACTTCTACTCCGATCTGTTCGGCTGGGAGAAAGGCGAGCCGATGGACATGGGCGACGCCGGGATCTACCAGATCATCAACCGGGGCCCGGCGCCCTTCGGCGGCATGATGAACAAGCCGGAGGGCGTGCCCGTCAGCTCGTGGGTCTATTACGTGCGGGTCGAGGACATCGACTCCACCCTGGAGCGGGTGCGCTCGAATGGAGGCACGGTGCTCATGGGTCCCATGGAGGTGCCCGGCGGAGATCGCGTCGCGCAGTGCCTGGATCCCCAGGGAGCCTGCTTCGCGCTCCACACCATGTCCGCCCCGGCGTGACCCGGTCGCCCCGGCGTGAACCGGCCCTACGGCCGGTCCGGACGGTCCGGGCCGGCCGATGCCTCGATTTCCATCGGTAGCTGATTGCTAAACCTCTCTCAAAGCGTGGTCGCGAAGCTGACCGCAGCCGTGGGACCCGAAGGCAAGGTCCCGTCCGAGCTGCTCAGCCGGTTGGTGGAAGAGGAAGGACTCAGTCTTCCGCAGATCCTCTGCGCATCCGTGGGCATCGCCAAGACCTTTGCCCGCGCGCCGATCTCGGGATATTCAGTCGGCGCCGTAGCCTTGGCGGAAGCCACGGGAGCGGGTGTGGGCGACCTCTATCTGGGCGCCAACCTGGAGGTGGCGGGCACGTCTCCGGTGTTTACCCTGCACGCCGAGCAGGCGGCGGTGAACCAGGCCTGGCTGGACGGCGCCTGTGGCTTGGCGGCCGTCGCGACTTCCTCACCACCGTGCGGGTACTGCCGGCAGTTTCTGTGGGAGCTGGGGGCGGACCTCCGCATCGTGGTGTGCGGCGGTGACGGACCGCTGCAGCCCGCCGCACTCGCCAAGCTCATGCCCGACGCGTTTTCTCCGGAAGCGCTGGGGAGGACGGGACACCTTCTCCGCCCGCCCGCCGCCGGAGATCGAGCACCTCCGCCGGCGCCGGACGGAGATCCGCTGCTGGCCTTGGCGCTCGACGCCATGGCGTTGTCCTACGCTCCCTATACCGGTGGGCAGTCGGGCTGCGCGATCGAGCTGGCGGACGGGACCCGATGGGCCGGACGCTACGCGGAGAACGCCGCCTACAATCCGGCGCTGCTTCCGCTGACCGGAGCCCTGTCAGCGATGCGTTTCGGTGCCGGCGACCGAGGAGGTGATCCCCGAATCCGTCGGGTCGTCCTGGCGGAGCGGACCGCCCGCACGAGCCAGCTTGCGACCGTGTCGGCGCTGCTGGACCAGGTGGCGCCCGGCGTGGAGATCGAGCGTCACGTGATCGACGCCGGTCCCGAGCCCGGCTGACCTGCGCCGCTGCTCGCCGACCTAAAAACGCCCTCCTTAACCGCCGTTCACGAACAGAAACAGCAGGTCGTCCAACTCGTCGATCCCCGTCACGTCCAGGTCGCCGTCGTTGTCACGATCGTGAAGGATCGCGCACGAGCCGGCGCTGCTGGCCGGGTAGGAGCGCGGATTCACCAAGCTGCCGCTCCCGGAGTTTTCGTACACGGTGAAATCCACGCCCGAGAAGTTGCTGGACACCACGTCCAGGTCGCCGTCGCCGTCGAGATCTCCCAGGTCTACGGCCAGCGGGCGTTCTCCCACCGCGTAGGTGACAGGCGCGCTCAGGCTCCCCTGCCCGTCTCCGAACAAGATGGCGACGTTGTGTTCGTTGTTGTTGGCCGAGACCACGTCGACGAACCCGTCTCCGTTGAGGTCGCCGGAGGCGAGCATCCACGGGCCGCCGCCGGCTGCGAACGTACCCGCAGCCGACAACACCCCGGTCCCGTCACTGGTCAGCACGGCAATCTCCGCCGAGTGGAGCCCACCGATGAAGACGTCGGTGCGGCCGTCCCGGTCTACGTCGCCGACGGCACACGCGGTCTCACCGTCGATTCCGGCGTCCATGGTCTGTGCCGGCCCGAAGCCGCCCACGCCGTCACCGAGAAAGACCGAAACCGTTCCGTTCCCGTCGCCGATCCGGTTCGCGGTCACGACGTCCGGCACGCCGTCGAGATTGAAATCGGCAACGCAAAGTCCCCGCACCTGCTCCTGGGCGCGGTGGCTACCTCCGTGTCGGTAGGTGCCGTCTCCCTCGTTCAGGAACACCGTCACCACGTCGTTACGGGAGTTTCCGATGAGGAGGTCAATGTCCCCGTCCCCGTCCAGATCGGCCCCCTCGTTCGTGCTCGGCTTGTCGCCCGAGGGCACGAGGTAGCGGTCGTACGTGTCATAGCCGCCGGCCCCGTCGTTGAAGAACACGCGAACGTCGTTGACGTCCTCGTTGGGGATCATGAGGTCGCTCCAGCCGTCCTGGTCGAGGTCCCCGGCGTACGCACCGTAGCTGCGTATGCGGGCTTCTCCGAAGGCCCGTGTGGAGAGCACCGTGGGATTGGAAAAGTCCAGCGAGCCCGCCGTGGTGCCGATCCAGAATCCCCACTCGTAGCCCCCGCCGATCCGACCGGGAAGGGTGACAGTCACCCACTCGCCGGCCATGAACGCCCGGACTGGGGTGAACGTTGCGGTCCGGCGATCGGAAGCAAGTTGCCAGACGCCGGACATGGGACCCGACCACCGCCCGAATACGCTGCCGGCCAACGTTCCGGCCGTATCGGACAACGGCTCGGCAAACGTCACCACCACATCCGGACGGCCGGCGACGCCCACCGACTGCGGGCCGGGCACCACCGAATCGACGGTCGTGACCGTCCCCGGGCCGACCGAGTCGCCACATGCGGAAAGAATCAGGAGCAACCCGCAACCGTACGCACCACGTTTCTTACCTACGCCCACGTCCGCCCCCCCGTTGTCGCACTATCCGTTGCAGTCCACTAGCGGCCACCCGACGGGGCGCCCAGGGGACTGGGCGGACACTCCGCTCCCTGCACCGTATAGGTGATGGCGGTGATGCGCCATTCCCCTTCGTGCTTCACGAGATGGAACGCGTCCACTCCGCAGTGGCTGAACCGGCCGGACCGATAAAAGTCATATGGCGTCCACACCTGCGCGAGGTTGCCGGCGATCCGCACCTCCGGGCTCCACATTCGCTCCAGAAACGCTCCCGGGCGGTCCATCGCCTCGCGGAACTCCTCGTCCGTCGTGCGGCGCGGAGGCGCAGCGAAGTCCGGCCCGATGGCGAACAGGGTCGCGCCGGGCACGAACAGTTGCGCAATGCGTTCCCGGTCGGCGCGCTGCATGGCGTCGAACAGGTCCTGGACCGCGGTCAGGACGCGCGTCCGCTCGAGCCCGTTGGCGGCCGCCGCCCGAACGAAGGTCATGCGGTTCCCGCTGGGGAAGAACAGGGTCATGTCGTCGCCCGTTACGGCGAAGCGCGTAGGCTCGGTCGGCCCCGTGCCGTCGCGCGCCACCATGCGGAGGCTCGCTTCCGGAAGGCCGTCCAAGGCCCGGCCGGACGAATAGTGATAGACGTGCGTGAACACGACCGAGTCCGCGCGCACCACGTACGACCCGCCCTCGGCCGACGCCCTCGCGGGCTCCGAGCCGGAGTCCAGCACGAAGAACAGCACTGTCCACCGGGACCGGTCGAACAGGATCTGGCCGCGAAGAGGATGACGCGCGCCGGACGCCAACACGTACTCCCGGGCCAACCAGGCGCCCTGCAGAGCGCTCGCCTGGAAACCGTCGTCGTGGGCGCCGGGCGTCGTGCCGAGGGAGCCGGCCGGACCGGCACAACCCGTGGAAAAAACCAGCGCGGCGACCGGCAGTGCGGAAGCGACTCGGAGGCGGATCATGGCGTCGGTGGCAAGTGTGGGCGCCGGATCCGCTTGCGGACGCGGCTGCGCGGCCGAAGATTCATGGCCTGTCGGTTACACACGACGGGCCCTTCGCGCCCGCCACAGGTAACATCGTAGTTCTATTCCTGCCAGCCTTCCCCACTGTGATTCATCGGATTGTCGTTTTCACGCGTGACCTCGACCTGTTTTCCGTCCGGAAGGGTATCCGGCGGTTGATGGAAGAGTTTCCCGAGACACGTTTTCTGCTTCTGCAGCACACGCCCCGTCGCTCACTGCGCCGGATCGCTCGCGCCCAAATGCGGCATCTCCGGAGGTCGGGGTGGCGGTGGATCGTGTTTCAAGCCCGTAGCCTTCCGGGCCGGTTCGTCCGCGCTCGGCCCGGGGCGGAGAGCCCACTCGGAGCGGAGTACGAGCTCGACGCGATTCTCGCGGACCCGCGCGTGCAACGAATCCAGGCGGAGTCGCTGACCCAACCGACCGTGTTGGAGGCCGTGAAGGCGTTCGCGCCGGACCTCGGCATCTCTCTGGCTGCGCCCATTCTCCGCGAAGCGTTGTTCAGCATCCCTCGCCTGGGCAGCATCAACCTCCACAAGGGAAAGCTACCCGACTACCGGGGAATGCCGCCCGCTTTCTGGGAGATCTACAACGACGAGGACTCGGTCGGCTGCACGGTTCACCGGATCGACGCCAAGCTCGATACCGGACCCATCCTGCTCGAAGGGACGGTCCCGCGCCGGCCACATTCCACGGTGTCGTCGCTCCAGTTGATCCTGGACGAGCTCGGGGTGGAAATGGTCGTCGACGCCGTGCATCTATTGGGAGAAGGGCGAGCCACGTTTCAGCCGCAGCCGCAAGGCGGGCGGACCTACCGGCGGCCGAGCCTGCGGCAGCTCGGAGAGGTCAAGCGACGAGAGCGTCCGCGGTCTACTCCGCGGGACGTGCTCAAGAGGTTGTTCTTTCGCACCTACGTGAGAGGGTTCGCACGCCTTCGCAGCGCCCTGCGCGGATGGCGGGGCAAGCAGCGGGTGGCAGTGTTGCTCTACCACCGCGTGTCCGATGAGATGCGAGACAACTTGACCGTCGGTGTCGAACAGTTCGACCGACAGATGGCATGGATCCGCCGCCATTATCCGGTGGTGTCCATGGACGACGTCGTGAACGGACGCGTGCCTCGCAGCTCATCGCGTCCGGCCGTCGCCATCACGTTCGATGACGGGTACCGGGACAACTTCGAGCGGGCGGTTCCGATCCTGCTCCAGCACCGCATCCCGGCCACGTTCTTCGTCAACACCGGCATGCTCGGAACCGAGCGGGCGTTCGATCACGACCTGGCGCAGGTCGGCCGGCGGGTCCCGGTAATGTCGTGGGAGCAGGTCGACCGGCTCAGGTCGCACGGGTTCACGGTCGGATCCCACACCGTGAACCACATCGACTGCGGCAGCGCGGACCCCGAGACCCTGCAGCGCGAGCTCGTGCAATCCAAGCAGGACCTGGAGCGTCGGCTAGGACTCGAGAAGGTCTACTTCGCATACCCCTTCGGGGCGCGGCACAACATCACGCCCGAAGGGATCGAGATGGTTCAATCGGCCGGATACGCGTGCTGCGCGTCCGCCTACAACGGCCTCAACGACGAGATCGACCCAATGAACGTGCGGCGCATCGGCGTGGATCACGGGTTCTCGATCCCGGCCCTACAGGCGCGCATCGAGGGCTTTCGCGACCACTGATATCGCGCCCCCTCATGCGTATGCCGAACGAACGGGCCGACGACCCCTCGGTCGTCGGCCCGTATCACGGAGCGCCGATTTCGCGCCTCGCTCTCGAAGACGGCCTCCGTTACACGGCGACGCGGTCCTTCAGCCCCTTTCCGGCCTTGAAAACCGGGTACTTCTTGGCTTCGATCCAGATCGACTCGCCGGTGGCCGGGTTGCGGCCGGAGCGGCCCGCACGGCTCCGGGTCTCGAAGGTGCCGAACCCGCTGATCCTCACCTTGCGCCCGGCATCCAGCTCGACCGCGATGATCCCCTCGCCGGGCTCGGAGCTGAAAATGCAGTCGACCACTTCCGTAGCCTTCGCCTGGGTGAGCCCGGTCTTTTTCGCGAGCTTCTGCACCATCTCGGTCTTGTTCATCTGGCTCCTTCTTCCTGAAATGTTTGAGATGATTGTGTGCCCCGACCGCTTCACTGACCGACGTAGGGCCGGAACCTCTTTTTTTCGTCCGTACTACGGACGCATGGTGGCGTGGATTCCCAATGAAGTCAAACGAAAGTAATGGTTTGACGCACGGTCCGCAGCCTTCCGCTCGTTGGCGGGAGCGCCTGCGCGGGTCTCGGTGTCGGCGTTAAAACCCCGGTCGTGATTGACCATCTGTCCGACTCCGACGAAGCGCCGATCGTTCTGGCGATTTGGTCCGCGCCTGCTCGTGCTGCTGCTGAGACTCCTCCACGAACTTCCGATAGTGTTTCAGTGCTCCACGCAACGCATTGGACAACCGTATGTTCGCATTTGTCACGCGGACGGTACATAGACGGGAAGACGACCCCCTCGTCGACAACCCCCGAGCCGAGGTGTGGGGATCGTTCCGAGATCCGGAGCGTGTCGGCCGGAGCCGAAGGAGCGCTCACGGTGTCCTGCGGCGGAACGCTGTCCGGCGGAAGCGGAGCCGTGCTGTCTGCCGCCGCTGCGGCGTCCGTCGTATCGGCGGCGGCGGCGGTGTCCGTCACGATCGTGTCTCCGGACACGGAATCGGGCTCGGGCCGATCGAGCAAGCCGCGCAGGAATCCGGTAGCCCGCTCCTCCAGGCGGGATCGCTGCTCCTCCACTCGGCTTTGGGCTCGCTCCTTCGCTTCCTCCTCCAGTGTCTCGGCCAGAGCCGATGCCCCCGACGCGTCCGGGTCGGCTGCCACGTCCGGGTCGGACACCGGTCCGTCCACGTGCAACAACGCCTGGATCAGCCCACCCTGCCCCTCCAACTGCGACACCGCAGACTCCGGCAGCCCGAGACGCCGCAGAACCGAAGATCCCACGCGGTCCGCCGGCAGGTCGAACGCCGCGAGGAGATCCACCAATCCGTCCAGGCCCACACGCCCCCCCACGACGGGTTCTCCGGGCGCGCCGACGAGCGGGGCGTTCTCGAGCAAGAAGGCGCCGTCGTCCACCAGGAAGTCCGTACGCCAACCCTCGATCGAAGGTGACGCGAGCGCATCCCACTCCAGGAACCCGGCGATCCGCTCCGTGATGGCGGTGTTGGCCAGGCTTCCGTCCGTCAGCGCGAAGCTCCCGGTGCCCACGATGGTCCGCGTGCCGGGCAACAGCACGCCGTCCAGACCACCGGCCAGGTCGAGCGCCAACGAGACGGTTCCCCGAACCGTCTCGCTCAACGGCGTCACCGAGCCCAGGAACTGACCCGCATCCACGTCGGCGGCGGACAGGGTCAGGCTGAAGGGCTGCAAAGAGTCCGACCCCAGCGAGAGCGACATCCGGCTGGCCAGCGTCCCTCCGTACCGCTCCAAGCGTAGGTCCTCCACCTGCACCTGTCGCGGATTGAAGCGCACCACTGCCCTGACGTTCTCGCTCCGCCCCCTCCGATCGATCAGCGTGTCGAGCTCGACGCGCACAGTGCCGACCAGTGGGACCGAATCCGGGCGAATGAGGCCCATCACGTCCGCGGCGGCCTCCGGGGTCCGTCCACCCACGTCCCGATCACCCAGCCTCGCGAACGCCACCCGGCCGTAGGTGAGGCTCGTGTCGGCGGGAGGCTCCCTCCGGAGGTCTGCGAGCCGGAGGCGCCCGCCCGAAAGCCGTGCCTGGACCTCGGGATAGACGTCCTCGGACCACAGACCGTCGAACGAACGGATCTCACCGGCTACCACGAACGGATCCCCGCCCAAGAGCACGCGGGTGTCTCGCCATTCCGCCGCAGTCCCCGCCAGCGTGACCCGACCCGACGGCACCGTCAGCGGCTGGCCCATCCGCTCCGGCGCGAGGTGCAGGTCGGTGAGGACCGCTTGGCCGCTGGTCCGGAAGTCGGCCGGGCGGTCCACCGGACCCCCGACCCGGGTGTCGACCTCGATCTGTCCTCCCATCTCCGAGACGGTCGGCACGGGGCGAGCGGCGTGCCAATCCGCGAGGTCCACGGTCGCCTGGACGGTCAGATCGTACACGCCCGCCGGAACCGCTTCCCAGACTCCACCCACCTGAACGCTGCCTCCCGGGATGCTGGCGCGCACGTCCGGAGACAGGCGGCGGAGCGTGTCGACCAGCACGGGGCCGTTGGCGCGCGTGATCAGCGGCGCGCCGGTCGAGTCGCTCACTCCCGCGTCCACGAGGGTCACGGTGCCCGACACGAGCGGCCGTACGTCCTCCCCCCACCGGCCCCGGACCTCGAGGTCCGCCGACGCCTCACCGGTGAAGGTCCAGCGTGCTGCCCCCGTGGGGTCGCCGCGCAACGTCGCGAGGGACTCGATCGGCAGCTCGGAAGCCGTCACTCGAAGGTCCAGGCCGCGAGGGGCACCGCTCAAGTTGGTTACCTGGCCCACGACCTCGGCCCGGAGTCCCTCGACCTCAAGATCCGCCGCTCGAATGTCGACGGCGTCGAGCTCCTCCGCGACCCGAACGGTGAACGCCACGTCGGCGCGCACCGGACTCCCATCCGGATCCGTGGCCACTCCTCGGAGCAGTCCGCCGCTGATCTGTCCGTCGAGCAGCCACCCGCCATCGGCGTCCGGTGAAACGGAGGCGTCTCCGGAGAGCTCGGTGGCGTCGATCGTCACCGAGTCTCGTCGGCTCTCGTAGTGAAATGCGGCGTCCGTCAGGCTCAGCCGCCCGATCGCCAGTTGGACCGGCCCCGAGGCGCCAGCGTCTTCTCTGTCGGATTCCGCTGCGAAGTCACCGAAGTTGGACTCGCCGGACGGGCCCACGCGCAGGTCTACACGGGCCCCGCGCACCCGCACGCGGTCGACGCTGACCACTCGACGTAGGAGCGGGAGCAAGCGGATGCTCAAATCGACCGCTTCCGCCTCGGCCAAGGAGGGAGCCAATCCCGTGGGGTCGGCCACCGTCACGTCCTCGAAGCGAAGGCGAACCGGCAGGATCCGCACGACCACCCCACCCAACTCCACGTCCCGGTTGACCGCGGCTTCCAAGCGCGGCTCGACCCACGCGGCGACCGTCTCCGGATCGAGTAGCCATCCCACGATCAGCCCGACGCCGAAGTAGGCGACTACGAGGGCTCCGGCCGCGAAGGCGCCCCTGCGTATCCATCGTGCCCGCACCGCCTTCGTTGCGGAAGCGTCGCGCACACCGGTATCGCCACCGGGATCTGGAGTGCCGTCCATGGTCGGTCACTACCCCGTTGCGACGATCCGGATCGGCCCACCGTGCAACCGCGTCGCCGCGACTACTCGTACCGAAACGCGACCATCGGATCGACACGGCTCGCCCGACGCGCGGGCACGAACGACGCCACCAGCCCCGTAACGCCCAGGACGGCCACGATGGCTGCGAAGATCACGGGATCGGACGGACTCACCTCGAACAACAGGATGCGCAGGAAGCGGGAGAGGAGAAACGCCAGCCCCAACCCCAACACCGTCCCGATCAACACCTGCGTCGCACCCTGACGGACGATCATGTGAATCACGTCGGCGGAGCGCGCGCCCATGGCCATGCGGATGCCGACCTCCTGCGTCCGACGACTCGCGCTGAACGCCATGACGCCGTAGAGGCCAACCGACGAGAGGAACAGGGCCGCGGCACCGAAGATCATGAACAGCGTGCCGAAGATGTTGTAGAACCAGGTGTTGCGCTTGATGGCCTGGTCCATCGACGCCACGAAGTAGATCGGCACGTTCCGATCGACGGCCTCGACCGCCTCTCGAACCGCCCCCGTGACCGCCATCGGGTTGCCCGCCGTCTTCACTGCGAGGCTCATGAAACGCGCGTCCGATTGCACGACCGGCACGTAGAGGCCGGCGCGGTCCGGCTCGTCGTCGTTTCCGATTCCGCCCATGTAGGTGTTCCCGACCACTCCGACGATCGTGAGCCAGGGCTCGTCGGAGTCCGAGGCTCCCAGCCTGACGCGCTGGCCCACGGCGCCGGACGGGAAGAACTCCTCCTCGAACTGCTGGTTCACCACCGCGACCGGCAAGTCGTCGGGGCCGTCCTGCGCGCCGAACACCCGCCCTCGCAACACGTCCACATCGAAGGTGGCGAAGAAATCCGGGGTGATGGCCGCCCGCGCCGTGAGCGGATAGTCCTGATCCCGATCGTACGACGCCCCTGCCGGCGCAAAGCGCCAACAGCACGCGCCCAGTCCCGGCAGCGATGTCGTGAGCGCGGCATGCTGGGCACCCGGTATCCGCTCCAGGCGCTCCAGGACGTCCGTAAAGAACTGCCGACGGCTCTCCGCGTCGGGATAGTCGCTCTCGAACAGCCCCACCCGAGCGGTGAAGGCCGACCGAGCCTCGAACCCGAAGTCGGTGGTGCGGAGCTTGGTTACGCTCTTGATCATGAGCCCCGCCGCGGACAACAGCGCCACCGAGAGCGCGATCTCCAGGATCACGAGTCCCCTGCTGAGCCGCCCGATGCGGAGTCCCGACGATCCGCGGGACTCGTCCTTGAGGATGGCGTTCACGTCGGCGCCGGACGCCTGTAGGGCGGGCATCACACCCGCGATCACTCCCGCGAACAGCGTGATTCCCAGCACGAACCAGATGACGGGCCCCAGGAGCCCGAACTCCATCCAGAACGGCGGCTCGGCCACCTGGATCGCGCTCCGAAACAGTCGGATGCCGGCGTAGCCCACCCCGATCCCGAGCAATCCACCGGCCGCCGCCAACACGAGTGACTCGACCAGGAGCTGCCCCATCACCCTCTTTCGGGACGCGCCGATCGCGGACCGGATCGCCACCTCTTTTCCGCGTAACGCGGCCCGCGCCAGAAGCAGGTTGGCCACGTTGGCGCACGCGATCACCAAGACCAGGAACACAGCCGCCAGCATGGTGAACAGCAACGCGCGGGGCTCCGCCCCCACGAACTCCTCCGTGTACGGCTGGACCACCACGCCGACTCCGTCGTTGCTCTCCGGGTACTCGCGGGCGAGCCGCTGGGCAATGCCGGAGAGGTCCAGGAGCGCCTGGTCGGGAGTGACCCCGTCGCGGAGTCGCCCGAACACCTCGAGCGTGGTGCCCTGTCCCCGCTCCAGGGCGAGCGGATCCATGCGCAGCGGGACCCACACCTGTTCCTCGATGGGGAAGTGGAACCCGTCGGGCATGACGCCGATCACCGTCATCTGTTCTCCGTTGACGGGTATGACCCGTCCCACCACCGATTCGTCCAGCCCGTACCGGTCCCTCCATACGTCGTAGCCCAAAAGGATGACTCCGGGAGCGCCGGCTCGGTCTTCGCCCTCCCTGAAAAGGCGCCCGCGCACGGGCTGGACGCCCAACATGGCGAAGGCGTTGGCGGTGATGAACGCGCCGTCGAAGCGCTCGGCCCGCTCCGGCCCCGAGACGTTCACGGTGCCGTTGAAGAACGCCGCCAGGTCCTCGAACGATCGCTGGGACTCGCGCCAATCCAGGTAGTCGTGGACCGAGACCTCCATGCTCTGGATGTCCGCCGCGAGGTTGTTGCGTTCCACGTGCAGGATCTCCTGCGGGTCCTCGAACGGAAGCCCGAGCATCAGGGCGCCGTACACGATGGAGAACATCACGGTGGTGAGCCCGATGCCGAGGCCCAGAGCAAACACCGCAATGCTGGTCAAGCCGAGGTTCTTGCCCAACATGCGAACGGAAAACCGTAGGTCGCTCCACAATCCCGCCATGACCCCTCCCGTGATTCCGTGGACCCACCCGGGCGGCGGTATGTACGCGCCTCGCCGCCCGTGCACGTCGCACCTACGGCGGCGGGCGCGGCACGGTTTCGAAACCGCGGCGTCGGCCGGCGCGTTCTAAAGGACACGCATCGGGGGTACAGCTCACACCGGGCGGCGTGAACGAGTCCCCGGCGAGCGACGTCGCTCGAAAAGGGATACGTTTACCCCGGTTTTTGCGTGCTGGACTACTCATCCCGCCGGCACGGCCGCGGTGGTTGAACGAGGGGGTTTCAGGTGGCTGAACGGCGGTTCGATCGCTCGCCTACGGCGTGCCTTTCCTGCGACCGGCCTTTCGCGCCTTCCACCGGCGCCGAGCGTCTCCCGGAGCGGGGATGGGTCGCGTTCGATCCGGCTCGCCGGCGGCTGTGGCTGATCTGCGATCAATGCCACTCCTGGAATCTCGTCTCCGTCGAAGATCGAGCCGACTCCGTAGACCGCTTGGAATGGCAGGCGCAGCGGAGAGGCGTGACCGTGGCCCATTCCCGTAACGTGCGTCTCGTGCGTCTGGACGGTCGGACCGCCGTGCGGATCGGCGACGCCGAGCTGCCCGAGCGGGCCTCTTGGCGATACGGTGCCACCCTGCGACGTAGACGCAAACGCTTCGCGAGCCCGATCACCCAGATGGGAGCGGCGCTCTACGGCGCGGCCAACTATCTGGGCGAGTGCATCGGCCTAGCCGACCATTCGGTGCGGGTGAAGCTGGACCAGGACGGGCGAACCGACTTGGTCCGCTGGAAGCAATTCGGGTGGGCAGCGTGGCGGGGGCGGCGAGCCTGCCCCAACTGCGGGAGCGTCCTGCGGGCCCTGCTCTACATCAACTCATGGGGTCTTCGGCCCATTGCGACCGAGGAAGGGGTGGCGGTCGGCGTGCCATGTCCGCGGTGTGATTTCTGGACACCGGACAAAGTCTACCGACTCGACGGTGAAGAGGCGGAGACCACGCTCCGGCGTGTCCTGGCCTATCAACACGTGCGCGGAGCCGCGGAGCCGCTCATTCACGGAGCTGCAGAACAAATCCAGCGAGCGGGCTCGGTTGCGGACTATTGCAGAACTGTGGGGCTGGACGGCGGCTCACTCTGGAAGATGGAGCCGGTTCGGCGGGTGGCGCTGGAAATCGCGGTCAACGAGCTCCTCGAACACCGGCGCTGGTCCATGGGCGTCAAGGCGCTGGTGGCGAAATGGCGCACCGAAGAGGAGCTGGCCCACATTCAAGACACCGAACTGATCTAGTGGCCGGTATCCCAAGCATCGTCCACTAGCCGACCCCCGGTCCGAACAGGGCAAGGCGAAGCACCCGACGGACGGCTCCGCCGGGCGCTCCCCCCTACGACCTTGTGCTGTGTCGCGAGTGGACCGTAACGGCCCGCCGGCGCTAGTTGGCGTCGAAGCCGCTCTCGCCGAGCTCCTCGTGGAGACGAAGGTCCTCTTCGGTGACCAGCTTGCCGTCGAACAGGTGTACCGACCGCTCCGCCACGTGCGCGTAGCGCGGATCGTGGGTCACCATGCAGATCGTCGCGCCATCGGCGTGCAGCTCCGAAAGGAGGTCCATCACGGCCCCGCCGTTCTTGGAGTCCAGGTTTCCTGTCGGCTCGTCGGCCAAAAGGATCAGCGGCCGGCCCACGATGGCCCTCGCCACCGCGACGCGCTGCTGCTGTCCTCCGGAGAGCTGCGCGGGGTAGTGGTTCACCCTGTGGGCCATGCCCACCCGCTCCAGCGCTGCCTGGACCCGCTCCTTCCGCTCTGCGGAGCCCATGCCCCGATACGTGAGGGGCAGTTCGACGTTCTCGTACACCGTCAGGTCGCCGATCAGGTTGAACGCCTGGAATACGAAGCCGATGGCTTGGTTCCGAATACGGGCCCGCTCGGACGCATTGAGGTCGGAGACGGGAGATCCATCCAGGAGATAGGTGCCGCCCGTCGAGGAATCCAACAGGCCCAGAATGGAGAGTAAGGTCGTCTTGCCGCACCCCGACGGGCCGGCGATGGACACGAACTCGCCCTTTTGGATGTCGAGGTTGATGCCCGACAGGGCGTGGGTCTCGAGCTCCTCGGTATAGAAGACCTTCTGGAGGTCCTCCAGGTGGATGAGGGACCCGTTTCCATTGGTGGTGGCTGTGCTCATGTGGTGTTCCCGCCTGTGGTGGCTTGGTGCGCTTGTCGGACGTACGTGGTCATAGGGGGATTCGGTTTCAGTTCCTGATCCGAACCCGGTCGAAGTTGTCCCACTGGGACATGTCGGAGAGGACGACGATGTCCCCCTCCTGGAGACCCTCGCGGACCTCCATCTCGGTCACGGAGCTTCGTCCCAACAGGACGTTGACCCGATCTCCGAAGCTCAAATCCGGCGTCAACCGAAACAGCCCCACTCGGCTGTCGGCCTGGCCTACCGCGGGACGGCCCACGAACAGCACGTCCTGCAGCCGTTCGATCTCTACCGTGCCGTCCACGCTCAGGTCGGGCCGAGCGCTTCTCGGCAGGGAGTCGGGCAGCGTGACGTCGACCGTCACGGTCCCGTTCTGGACTGCGGGATCAATACGAGTGACGCGACCGACGATCGTGTCGTTGCGGGTATCGATGTAGGCCATCTGCCCGACGACGATGTCCTGTGCCTGCGTCTGGGGAATGCGGACCTCGGCCTTGAGTCGGCCGGGCTGGACGACCCTTGCCAGCGTCCCTCCGGCCGTGACCCACTGCCCTTCCTGAAGCGGCAGCTCGGCCAAGACTCCGTCGACACCCGCGAGGACGTCCATCGACGTAACCCGTTCGGCGTTGAAGCGCGCGATGGCGCCGAGTCGGTCCACCTGCACCCGCTGCGCCGCCAACTGCTCTTCCATCGACGACGACAGCACCTCGAGACGGCGTTCCTCGACACTCAGCCGGGTACGCAACTCTTCCGCGGCTTCCTGCGTGCGCGTGAGCTCCGCCGAAGCCACGAGCTCGGGATTCTGGTCGTACAGCGACTGGTTGATGTCGTAGACCCGCTTGGCCTCTAGATATTGGGCCCGGATCTGCGCGACGGTGCCCTCCTGGGTGAGACGGTTGGTCTCGAGCGTCGAGCGCATGGAGATCAGGCTGGCCTGAGCATCGCTGAGCTGTTGCTGGGCCCGCAGCGACTCGACGACGACTTCCGGATTGGCCAGGCGAATGATCGGTGTGCTGGAGTCCACGTCCGTGCCGGGAAGCACGAGAATCTGCTCGACCCGTCCTGCCGTCACCGCCGTGATCCAGCGCATCTGCTCGGGCACCAGCGTTCCCGGTCCGCGCACCTGCCGCACCATGGTTCCGTGCTGGACCGTGTCGAACCAGATCTGGGCCGCATCCACGGAGGGCGCTGCCGGCTTGAGGTTCCAGAGCGCGCCGGTGATGACCACTCCGACCAGACCCGCCAGACCCCACCGGATCAGCTTTTTCCGCTTCTGCGGCCTCGGGTCCCTCTTGATATCCACTTGGTTAGCTCTCCATCGGTTCGTGCGCGGGATTCGTCACGCCGGTCATGGGGTCGTGGGCTGGGGCCGAAGTGGTTGGCCCACCGCAGCTTCCAGGGCGGCCAGCGCATCGTGAAACCCGTATAGGGCGTTCAGGTGGTCCCGTTCGGCGGCGGCCATGGAGCTCTGTGCCTCCAGCAACTCCAGAAAGTTGGCCGCACCGAGCCGGTAGCGCTCGCGGGCCAACGTGAGTTGCTGGTCGGCGACGTCACGATTGCGCTCCTCGATGGCCACCACGTCGTGCGCCGTATCCAAGTCGCCCAGCGCGGACGCCACCGCCGTGCGTAGACGCAGTTCCTCGGCCCGTAGCGCGTGACGGGCATCGTCGCGTCGCGCCTCGGCGTCTTCCACCTGTCGTTGCCGCGTCAGTCCCTGGAACACGGGGATGGACACCCGGAAGCTCATCTGCCAGGGACGGCGCTGGAAGTCGAAGGGAAACACGCGATTGGCTTGGAGGAGCTGCGATTCCTGATCGGGGGTGAGCACGAAGCCCGAGCAGTCTTTCGGATATCCGTCCAGCGGCTGGCTCAGCCCTGCGGAGATCGAGTTGGACAACTCGCAGCTTTGCATGCGTCCGGCTTGGTCGTCCCTCGCCCGGGCGATCAGGAATTCGGAGTCGCCGACACGGCGTGTGAACCCCGACCATTCCGCCTGGAGCGTCAGCGTGGGAAAATAGCTGGAGCGGGCTTCCCGTACGCCGGCCGTGGCGGCGTCCTCATCCGCCCTCAGGGAAGTCACCTGAGGATGCGCGCTCACGCGTCCCTCCACCAACTCGTCCAGCGTCCACGTAGGCTCGAAGACCTCGAACGCGCTGGAAAGCTCCACACCGGTGCCGATCTCGGTTCCAATCTGCTCCTGAAGCCTGAGCACCTCGGCTCGAAAGGCGTTTTGTGCGCGCAGGTGGGCCACCTCGGCCCGACCCGCCTCGACCTCCGCCTGCTTGGCTTCGGTGGAAACGGCCGTCCCGACGCGCACCCGCGCACTCGCAAGCTCAAAGTTTTCCGTGGCTCGCTCAAGCTGACGACGGGCAACCTCCTGCTCGTCCTGGGCCCGGAGGGCGACCAGGTACTGGCGGGTCACGTCCGTGGCGAGCGTGAACCGAGCGGCCGCCACGCGGGCCCGGACGGCCCGGCTGCTCGCCCGGGCCGCGGAGTTCCGGAAAAACGTGGCCCCCGAAAGGGTATATCCCAGACGTAGGAAATAATCCGAGAAGTAGTAGTCGGTGTTGGCCGCCCCGATGTCTTCGGTGGTGAAGATCCCGAATGTCTGTGTGCCGGGCGCCGTGTATTGCGCTCCCGCCCCCGCCGTGACCGTCGGAAGAAACGCGCTCCAGGCCTCGCGCACGGCCCAGTTGGCCGGAATCTGATCGTTGCTCTGGCTCAGGAACGTCGGATTGTGCGTCGACGCGATCCGGATGGCCTCTTCGAGCGTGAGAGGCACCGGTTCCTGCGCCTGGACGGCCGCCGCCCCGAAGAGGCACGCGGAGGCCAAGAGCCAGGTACGTCGGTTCATAAGCGGACACCGGTGATGTGTGGAGGTGGAAACGCCGTGACGATGGCTCTTACGAAGCTCCGTCCCGTGAAGTTGCAAGCGCCGGTCGAGCTTCACCGGATCTCTCGGAAAACGAGAGAAGTGTGGCCGTGTCGGCCCCCCGGCGTCAAGGCTTTCAGCGCGGCGTCCGGCATGTTCTCCAGGGTTTGTTCTGGCGGCCCACGTGCGACGAGATGGAGCGTCGTATCGATCGTTGGTTATCGACGAGCGACTATCGATGGTCGATATTAGGCCTCGCGCGGAGTCGGGTCAAGGACCCTCCGCTACTCTCATGGACGCACCGCAACGCGGATTGGTTGCGCGGTCAGTTCGGTTGGACGGTCCGCCCGCACTCCCGGACCGGGCCGAGCCAGCCCTCGGCGCAAGCGATTCGCGTGGCCGTCTCTCCGATCCAGTGCGTAACGGCCACGTGTGGCACCAACCCCTCCGTCACGAAGTGGTCCAGTCCTTCGAGCACGTCCGGGTAGGGCCCGGCCCCGAAGAGTCGAAACGGCACGACGATCACTCGGCGGCCGGCCTCCGCCTCCGTGGCCACGAACGCCCGGATCCTTTCCTCTGCAACGCGACGCTTCTCCGGCCAATCCTCCCGCAACGTTGCGACCTCGACGCTGTGATGCCGCCCGCTGCGAAGAGGAGCCGCAGCGCGGCGCATGCGGGTCAGGAGGGCTTCGTTCTCCCCGTCGTCGCCCATTCCGTGCGCCAGTAGCAGGACGGACTCGTCCACCGAAGGCCCTGCGGCTCGGACGCGGTCGGCAACGATCCGGGCGGCCAACGGCGCGTCCGACAGGCCGTCTGTGTGGGTTGCCACCCGGAGTCCGTGGTCGATGGGCTCGGGCGCAACCCATGAGGCAGGCCCGTGCAACACGAACCGTGTGGGTGGGTCGTCCCGTAGACCGAGCAAATACTCCGTCTGGTGGCGGAACGAGGCGCCGCTCAAGAACAGCCGCACCACGGCCACTCGGGTCGCGCCTTCCTTGCGCAGCCTCCGCAGGCCGTCCGTCAGCGTAGCGGGGTCAGCCATGCCGAACGCCACCGTGGTGGGAACGTTGGTATCGAGCGCCGCCACGGTCTCGAGAACCGCGGCGTTCCATGCGGGGGTGCCCCCGTGAGCCATGACGAGGATTCCCGTGGTTTCCGTCTCGTGGGACGGCGTTCCGATGGGCGATGCCGTGGCGCATCCTGCCACGAGAAACGGGAGAAGTAACGATTTCCGCCGGTACATGTCGACCGTGATTATGAATGAGACTCATTCTCAATGAGGCCGGAAGGTGTGCTCTAAGAGAAAGCGCGTCAATGGCCACTGCGGGCGGCGGCGCTTGCCGGCTCTCCGGGGCTCGACAATACTCTTCGACCCAGCACCCGGAACCGCCCACACCGTCACCCTTCGAGACTCCCGTCCTCGCGTTGTTTCACCGGCCTCGTCCATCCGTCCGCCTCACACTGTCGGCCCTCGCGGCCGCGCTCTGGGTGGCCGTCGCGTTTTTCGTCTTCGTCGTCCCGCAGACCCCGGCACGCCTCGCCCGGCGCACGGCTGAGCTGTCGGCCCGGCTCCCCGCTTGGGAGTGGATCACGGGACTCCCGCTGCCGGTCCCGTCGACGCCCGGTGGGGTGGCAGCCGGATTGGCGGTGGCGGGGGGTGTGGCGTTCCTCGCCTACGGCGTGGCGCTGTGGGTCGCCTGGAGTCGGGCGACGAGCACGGGGACGACGGGACTCGCAGCAGCCGCGGCGATCATCCTCTTTCTGACGTCCTGGCTCGCGCTGCCGACGTTCAACACGGACATCTTCAACTACATGGTGCAGGGCCGGGTGGCCGCAAAACACGGAGAGAATCCGCACTACACCCCCGCTGCGGCCTTTCCCGAAGATCCGCTGCTGCCCTATGCGAGCACGCAGTACACCGGCGTTCCGAACGACTACCTGCCCGCGTGGTCCCTCTACAACGTGACTCTGGCGCGGCTCACGGACGCCGACCCCGTGCGAAGCCTGCTGATCTACCGCAGTGGATTCCTCGCGCTCAGCCTGATCAACCTGATCCTCATCGGACTCATTCTGGGAAAGATCGATCCGGCCCATCGCCTCGCCGGAATCATCGCGTACGGCTGGAATCCCATTGTCGTGTTGGAGGGGCAGAGCCGCGTCGATACGCTCATGGCCTTCTACCTGCTCCTCTCCATGCTACTTCTGACGTATCGGCGTCAGGTGGCGGGCTTCGTGGCGCTTACGCTTTCGGTGTTCACCAAGTGGATCACGCTTCCCGTGCTGATCCTGCACGTGGCCGAACACGGCTGGCGGTCGCGGTGGAAGGAGCTCGCGCTGGGATCCGCGGCGGCTGTTCTCGCCTGCGTGTTGATCTACCTGCCGTTCTTCGACAGCTCCGAGATCCTCACGACCCATCTCGACATGCTCATGCGCGGAGGCTCCTCCGCCCCGGAGAGCTGGCGCCTCGCGCTCGGCGCCGGGCTCGTGACGCTGGCGGTCTGGCTGGCACGCGGCACGGAAGGCGCGCCGACGCGTAGGGCACGGGCCTGGGCCATCGTGCTACTGGGGTTCGTGATGTTCCTGAGCAAGATCGGGTTCGCCTGGTACCTGATCGTTCCCGCCGCCGCCGTGAGCCTGGTGCGCGACCGGTGGATCCTGCTCGTGTTCGGTGCCCTCGCGTTCTCCGCCTTTGCGTTTCAGGTGAGGGATTCCGCATTCAACCGAGCGTTCCCGCTACCCGAGCTCCTCGAGGTGGACCGATTCTTCGTCTTCTTGGCGTTGGCGGCGGCCGTCGCCACCGCCGGAGTCGGCGTAGGCGTCGTCCGTCGGCGGTCGGGAGGCCGGTGGAATCTCAGGTGAAGTCGGCCATTACGCCTCGTAGCGCCTCGCCACCCGGGCAGAGATCCTCGAAGGGATAGTTCCAGAGCGGCTCCGAGACCGTGTTGTTCTGCGTGTGGAAGTCGTTGCCGCTCTCATCCAGATACAGCAGGCCGGTCACCACCTCTCCCTCGGAGGTGAGGCGCTTGTACGTCGACAAGGCCTCGATCCGGTCGCTGGGATCGTAGTCGCGATCGACCGGCCGGAACCGGATCACGCTGCCGTCGTGCATGGCCACGGTCGTCACCGCGCCGCCCTTCTGGGCGGCCGTGATCTCGTCCCGGACCGGCACGAAGTCGATCGGCGCCAGATCCATGTAGTGATCACGCGTGTACCGGTAGCTCTTGGTGGACCCCACGTGATCGTTGAACGTCACACAAGGTGAGATCACGTCCACGAAGGCGAATCCCGGGTGGGTCATGCCGGCCTTGAGGATCGGAACCAACTGATCCTTGTCGCCGGAGAAGCTCCGCGCCACGAACGTGGCTCCGAGCGTCAGCGCCAGAGGGACCGGATCGATGGGCTGCTGCAGGTTGGGCACGCCCCGCTTGGACGTGGATCCCACGTCCGCCGAGGCCGAGAACTGCCCCTTGGTGAGCCCATACACGCCGTTGTTCTCCAGCACGTACAGCATGTTGATGTTGCGCCGGATCGCATGGCAGAACTGCCCGAGGCCAATCGACAGTGAATCTCCGTCTCCGCTGATCCCGACGTAGATCAGGTCCCGATTGGCGGCCACGGCACCCGTGGTCACTGCGGGCATGCGCCCATGTACGGAGTTGAACCCGTGGGCCTCGCGGACGAAATACGTCGGCGTCTTGGCCGAGCATCCGATGCCCGAGAGCTTGGCGATCCGATGCGGCTCCAGGTCCATCTCGAAGAACGCCTGGATCAGGGCCGCGGTAACCGAGTCGTGTCCACACCCCGCACAAAGCGTGGACATGGAGCCTTCGTAGTCGCGACGGGTCAGGCCGATCCGGTTGCGATCCAGCGAAGGATGGTGGACCCGTGGTTTGGTGATGTAGCTCATGCCGCCTCCTCGTCGTCGCGGAGCTCCACGTCCTCTTGGCCGGACCCGTTCAGCCACCTTCGGATTCCGTCGACCACGTGCTGGCGACTCATCGGGAATCCGCCGTAATACCGTACCGACGGCAGTCGATCCTTGGGCAGCTCCGTCTCCAGCAGCAGCAGGTTACGCAGTTGGCCGTCGCGGTTCTGCTCCACGACGAAGTTCCGTTCGTGCGATTCGAGGAACTCCACGATCTCGGGACCGAACGGGAAGCCGCGAATGCGCATGTAGTCGAGCGACACCCCTTCTCCTGCCAGTGCGGCCACCGCTTCCCGCGCAGCGCCGTCGCACCCGCCCACCGTGACCAACCCGTACCGGCGACCGTCTTGATGGATCAGGGGCGCAGGAACCGACGCGGCCGCGGAGTCGACCTTGGCCAACAGACGGTCCACCACCTCCATGTACTCGGCCGAGTCCTCGGTGTAGGCGCCGTATTTGTTGTGCCCCGACCCTCGGGTGAAGTACGCGCCCTTGGGATGTACGCCCGGCACGGTGCGCAGTGGGATGTGGTCACCGTCCACGTCGAGGTACCGGTAGTACGTTTCAATCTCCTCCAGCTCGGCCGCCGAGAGCACCTTGCCCCGGTCCGGCCGGTAGGCGTCGTCCCACTCGAACGCCGGCACCATCCAGTCGTTCATTCCGATGTCCAGGTCCATCACCGTGAACACCGGTGTCTGGAACCGCTCCGCCAGGTCGAACGCCGCCACGGCAAAATCGAAACACTCACCCGGATGGGCGGGAAAGAGAACGATATGCTTCGTGTCCCCGTGGGAGGCGTAGGCACAAAGCGTGAGATCGCCTTGTTGGGTGCGGGTGGGCATGCCGGTCGAGGGCCCGGTGCGTTGCACGTTGAAGAACACGGTCGGGATCTCGGCATAGTAGGCCAGCCCGATGAACTCGCTCATCAGGCTGATTCCGGGCCCGGACGTCGGCGTGAACGCGCGCGCTCCGGCCCAGCCGGCACCCACCACGACCCCCGCGGCGGCAAGCTCGTCCTCGGCCTGCACGATCGCGTATTTCTTCTCGCCGGTCTCCGGGTCTTCACGAAAGCGTCTGCAGAACCGGGTAAACCCGTCCATGAGCGACGTGGCCGGCGTGATGGGATACCAGGCTCCCACGGTCGCACCCGCGTACACGCATCCGAGTGCGGCCGCGGTGTTTCCGTCGATCATGATGTGGCCGTCCGTCGCGTCCATGGGCTCGAGCCGGATCGGCAGTGGACAGTCGAAGTGCTCGCGAGCGTACTCGTACCCCAGCCGGAGCGCGGTTTCGTTGGCGTCCAGCAAGTGTTGTTTGGCAGCGAACGTCTCACCCAGAAGCGTCCTGATGATGGCCAGGTCCATGTCGAGCAACGCGGCCAGAACTCCCGTGTAGACGATGTTCTTCATGAGCGTGCGCGCCCGCGAGCCCTCGAAGTGCTCGACGCACAGATGGCCGATGGGAGCACCCAGGAACACGATGTCGTCGCGCATCAACGACGCGTCCATGGGCCACGAGTTGTCGTGGATGAGCCAGCCGCCCGAGCGGACTTCCGCCACGTCCCTCGCGTAGGTGGCGGGGTTCATCGCCACCATGAGGTCGAACACCGGCGTTCGGGCGGTGTGTCCGCTCCCGTTCACGCGGATCTCGTACCAGGTGGGCAGCCCCTGGATGTTGGACGGGAACACATTCTTGCCCGAGATCGGGACGCCCATCCGAAAGATGGTCTGCATGATGAGTCCGTTGGCGCTGGCAGAGCCGGTTCCGTTGACCGTGCCGATTTTGAACGCGAAGTCGTTCACGCGGTCACCCGACGCCGCTGTGGAGGCCGTCATACCGCGACCTCCGCAATCTCTTCGACCGGCCGACCCGCGTACGGCTGCAGGAGCGTGAACCTCATCATGTCCCAGGCCGCCGTGGGACATCGTTCCGCGCAAAGCCCGCAGTGCAGGCACAGGTCTTCGTCCTTTACCATCACGCGCAGGGTCTGCGGAAGCTCGGACGACACGTACAACGCTTGCTCCAGGTTCTCGGCCGGCGCGCTGAGGCGGGTACGCAGCTCGGCCTCCTCTCCGTTCCCGGTGATCGTGAGGCAGCTCGTGGGACAGATATCGATGCACGCGTCGCACTCGATGCAGAGCGGCGCAGCGAAGTGCGTTTGCACGTCGCAATTCAGACAGCGCTCCACCTCGCTGGCCGTTTGCTCGGGTGAAAATCCCAACTCCACCTCGATGGACAGCTCATCGAACCGCTGGGCCAGGTCCACATGCTGCATCTTGGCGCGATGGACCGGGTCGTAGTCGTTGGAATACATCCATTCGTGCAGGCCCATCTTGGCACTCATCAGGTTCATCCCCTGGGGCGGGCGCTCATCCAACGGAAGGCCCTGGCAGTAGCGATGGATGGAAATGGCCGCCTGATGCCCGTGCTCCACTGCCCAGATGATGTTCTCGGGTCCCCATGCGGCGTCGCCGCCGACGAAGACTCCGCTGCGTGTGGTCTGGAACGTCGTCCGGTCCACCACGGGCATGTCCCATTCGTTGAACTCGATGCCCACGTCACGCTCGATCCAGGGAAAGGCCGTTTCCTGGCCGATCGCCAGGATCACATCGTCGGCCGGGATGAACGTTTGGTCCAAAACCTTCTTTTGGAGTCTCCCGTCCGGCCCGGGCTCCCATTCTACGAGCTCGAAATCCATGCCCACGAGCCGTCCGTCCTCCACTACGAAGCGCTTCGGCGAGTGGTTCTCCAAGATCTCGACGCGCTCCTCCTCGGCGTCCTCGAGCTCCCAAGGCGACGCCTTGAAGTACGGCCGTGACTTGCGAGCCATGACCTTCACGTCGGTGGCGCCCAAACGCTGAGAGGACCGGCAGCAGTCCATGGCCGTGTTCCCGACGCCGATCACGAGGACCCGTTCGCCGACCGAGTCGACGTGCCCGAAATGGATGGCCTCCAACCATTCGATCCCGATGTGGACGTTGGCGTCCGCCTCGGCTCGGCCCGGAAGGTTCAGCTCCTTACCCTTGGGCGCGCCGGATCCGACGAACACCGCGTCGTAGCCCTGGTCCAGAAGCCAGGCCATGCTGGTCACGGGGTGGTCGTAGTGAACGGTCACCCCCATGTCCAGAATCATGTCGGTCTCTTCCTCCAGGACCGACACGGGAAGCCGGAAGGCGGGGATGTTCGTGCGCATCAGGCCGCCGGGCTTGGAGAGCTTCTCGTAGATCGTGCAGGAGTATCCCAACGGCATGAGGTCGTTGCACACCGTCAGGGACGCCGGACCGGCCCCCACGAGCGCGATCCGCTTGCCGTTCCCCTCCGCGGGTATGGCCGGCAGCCGATCGTCGGCCGTGTCCCGGAGGTCGGCGGCCACCCGCTTGAGGCGGCAGATGGCCACCGGCTTCCCGTCCAGGCGGGTCCTGCGACAGGCCGGCTCGCACGGCCGATCACAGGTGCGGCCCAGGATGCCCGGGAACACGTTCGAAGACCGGTTCAGCCAATAGGAATCCGTGAAGCGGCCCTGGGCGATCAGGCGGATGTATTCCGGCACGTTGGTGTGGGCCGGACAACCCCATTGGCAATCCACCACCTTGTGGTAGTAGGCCGGATCGGTGACGTCTGTCGGTTTCACGCAGCACACCCCGCCGCTTTTCGGCCGACGGTGCCGGCACTTGCGGTCGTTGCAGAGGGATCAGCTTGACGGCGGGGCAATCCGATTCCTCAGGGGGCCCGGCCTACTCTCCACATGAATGGGGTGCCGGTCCGGTACCGGCAAGGCGGCTCCGACGGGCTCAACCAACCCCGTCGAAGGGGAGCGTCTCGTAGGTGCCGTGGGAGCCCGGCGGATGGTACGTGCGCATCTGGTGACTCAGATCGTCGAAGATCGTCGGCATCCGCACGTCGATGCCCATCAAGTGGAGAAGCGTCGGGAAGACGTTGGCGTGGGAGACGTGGTCCCGGTTTATTTGCACGAAGTCCTCGCCGTAGGCCTCGACGAACCGTTCGCGTTCTCGGTCACCGCGCACGTCCAACCACAGCGGCACCATGGCCATGGTGGGATGTCGTCCGCAGTGGAGCAGCCGTTCGTTCAGCTCGACGTTCTCGCCGTGATCGCTGGTGTACAGATACAGCGCGGGCATGTCGTCCAGCTCGGCGTCGAGCGTCCGGTAGAACTCGTCCAGGTTCCAGCGCAGTCCGTTGAAATACGAGTTCAACAGGCGGGACCGATGCTCGTGCATGGGGCGGACATCGGCCAGCACCGGCTCGAAGATGCGCTGGTCCTCCGGGTAGAAGTCATCGAAGGGAAAGTGCGTGCCCTGCTTGCGCATGTAGACGAACACCTTGTCGTCCGGATACCTCGACAACGCCAACCTGAGCTGCTCGGCCAGCAGGTGATCGTTGTTCTCCTTGGGGCCGTCGCTGAGTCGATTGATCATCACGACGTCATCGATGTCCTCCAGGTCGCTCCTCCGGATCCCGTAGAACATGGGGGACCGAAAGACGGCCGACAGGAACACGGTCTTGTAGCCGGCCCGCTTGGCGTAGTGGAAAAGCGTGGGCCGACTCAGAATGGCTTGCCGGTTTCCGACGTCGGCAGGTCGAACGTCGGAATTCAGCATGACGTTCGAGGCGTCCGAACAAGTCGACCCGCTTACCGCCGTCCCCAAGTTGAAGAGACGGCCGCCGATGGAGTCCAGGTACGGCGTCGTGGGCTCGCCGAACCCGTTGAGCTGGAGGAAATCGGGCCGCACGCTCTCGTCCACGATCAGCACGAGCCGCTCGGGAGAGTACGCCCGATCCACCAGGTTCACGGTGGGAACCAAGCGGTCGGGCACGGTGAGCTTCTGCGCGTAGTAGTCCGCGATGTTCGCGGCCGGTCGAACAAAGGTCGGATAGAAGTTGAAGTGCCCGAACCGCATGCGCCACGCCGTCGAGAATGCCAGTACGGCGGCCAACACCAGCAGCGTGGCTTTCACCGAGACCAGGGGACCGAACGTCCCCTGTCGCCGCACCATCAGGAACAGCGCGATCCAAACCGCGATGCCCGCCAGGCCGGCCAGCACGACCTTCGGCTCCCCGTATGCAGCCATCGCTTCCGGAGCCATGCCCAGCTCGCGCAACGTGATCACGACGAAGTCGTCGGAAAAGCCCCGGTCGGTGAATACGTTGAAGGCCAGCTCCAGCGCGGTGCCAAGGCCCAACACGGCAGCGGCCGCCCCCGCGATGATCTTCGACCGCGACCTCAGGATCAGGACACAGGCCCCGGCCAGAAACATGATCGAAAGCCCGTAGATCACCGTCTGGACCGGGCCGCGCTCAACCAAATAGGCAAGCCGCTCGAACGGAAGCGTGATGCCCGTGAACTCGTCTACGAACAGGATCGCTACGGCCGTCACGGCCAGCCAGCCCACGTGTCGAGCGCGTAGGTCCTTTTTCACCGTCCGATCCGCTCCGCGTCCCGAACTCCCTCGTCCTGCGACGGCCCGTTCCAGACCCGGTAGGGCAATAGCGGCCGCATGGCCTCGGCCACTTCGGGGCGCTCTCCGATGAGGTTGCGGCGCTCCTCGCGGTCCCGGCCGGGCTCGTACAACTCGTAAATGTCGGCCGTGCGGTACAGGCCCGCCTGCCGGGGACGGGCCTTGTGCACGAGTTTGTAGCCGTCGGCGAACACCCGCTGCTCGACGGACCCGAACCCGGCGTCTTCGGGACGCGTCATCCCGATGGGATACCACCGGTCGGTTTCCCCCGTCATGAGGGGGAGCAGAGACCGCCCCATGAAGCTGGAAGGACGGTCTCGGCCCAAGAGGGCCAGAATGGTCGGAGCCACGTCGAGCGAGCTGACGGGCACGTCCACGCGCACACCCCGGAACCGCTCGTCCGCGATGACCAGGGGGATCCAGATGGCCGGCTGAATGAGCGTGAGCGCGTGCCCGCGCGCTCCCACTTCTGCTACGGACTCTCCGTGGTCGGCTGCGACGACCACCAGGGGATCCCAGCGTCCGCGCAGCGATGCGAGGGGCTCCAGCACACGTGCCAACGCTCTGTCGGAACCGCGGATCTCGGCATCGTAACGGGCCACTCGGCCCGTACCGAACTCGGCGGCCGCCTCGCGGGTGGGATTGTACACGCTGTGTGGATCGTAGAAGTGGATCCACAACGCGAGCGGACGATCCGGATCGGACTCCCGTAGCAGCTCCAACGCGACGTCGGCCACGGCACTGTCCAACCTGGGCGTGTCGCGAAGATCGACGTTCGGGACGGAAATTCTCACGTCATCGAACGGACGGAACAGCGCCTCGGCGTACTCGGCCGTGGTGCCGACGTCGAAGGGGTATCCGGCCACCGCTTTGGTTTGGTAGCCATCCGCGCCGAGCAGATCGAACAGCGTTGGATGGTCTCTCCCGGCCGACGTCCGCATGCATTCGTACGGCCGGGAGTAGAGCAGAGACGGCAGGGCCAGCTTGGTGGCAGGCGCGGTCGAAAACGCTTGGGTGAACGTTGCGCCCCGGTGGGCCAGCGCGTTTATCGTCGGGGTGGTGGGAAGAGGGTACCCGATGGCCCCGACGTGCCCTCCCTGGAGCGCGTCGACCGTCACGAACACGACGTCGCGAACCTCCACGTCCCAGGGCGCAGGGCCGCTCGGCGGCGTCGCGCAGCCGAGCTGGATCTCGGAGACCGGTGGACCGGTGAGCCGCACCCAGACCTTGGCCGCCAGCGACCGGTTGGCGTCGAGTATGGAGAGGACCGCCGGGCTCGGGGCCGACAGCCCGGTCGCGAGCACGACGGTTCCCGCGACCGCCCCGCCGAGCAGCACCGCCCAGGCCCCCGCACCAACTCTCGCGGGTATGTTTCGGCCCCGCATCCAAACCGTGAGCGCGAACACGAACATCAGGAATGCCAACGGCCGCGTGAGCTGCGGATAGGCCGTGAAAAGCGCCAACGGCCGACGCGCCGTCGCCGCCGCCAACAGCACTCCGGCCGCCACGGCCCAGGGCAACGGATTCGTCAGCGCCGGCGGCCAGGCCCGCTCGATCTTGGCCCTGGGCCTCAGCCAACCCCAAAGCGCGCCGACCAGGCCCCCGGCCGCCGCCACCGCCGGCACCTCCAGGCTGGCTCGCCGGAAGCGTAGCTCCCAGTCGAGCCACGGCATGTGGAACGGGAAATCGAAATCCTTCCACATGCTGATCGTGATGGCCCACAACATCGCGGCGAAGCCACCGGCCAACAGCGCGTAGGCGGCAGACCACCCCGGTCGGGACCCGAGCAAACGATCCAAGCGCTCTTTGGGCCACCGCCGGAGCACTTCGGGGATCAGGCGGGCTGCCACCAGATCGATCAGCGCGTAGGCGGCGACCGGCATGAGGCCCAGCAGGGCTGCCCGCCACGTAAAGCCCCACAGGGCGTCCGCGCCGGTCGGTAGATGTCGATACCAGATTGCTGTCCACTCCAGCATCACCGCCAGGAATGCCGCCCCGAGGCAAACGATCGCCCGGGACCGCAACCAAGGTGATGTGGTGATGGGACTTGCCATGGCGCCTGGTTGTGCAGCCACCACCGGGGATGGTGGTTCCAGCCAAGACGACGATAACGCCACGGCGGCTGATCGTAAATCGGAGTTGTTACCGGAGGTTCGACCCGTCGTTACAAGCGGGCCACGACGTTAAGGGCTCAGCAGCCACCCTCGTCGACGAGCTCGATGCGGTCGGGGCCGTTGGGCACGACGCAGATGAACTCGAAGGGCTCGGATCCGATGGACTCGTACGAATGGGGCACGCCCGCCGGAATGTAGACGACATCGTTCTCCACCACCTCGATGACGTCGTCGCCGATTGTGACACGAGCCCGGCCTCGGAGCACGTACTGTTCGTGCTCCACCTCATTGGTGTGGCGGGGCATGCCGCCCCCCGGATCCATGATGAAGCGACGCATCGCGAAATTGGGTGCCTCATCGGGTCCGATGAGGACCTGCCGCACGGTGCCGGATCCGGCCCGTACCGTCTCCCCGGGCATTTCATTCGCGTGTTTGTGCTTCATGTGGGGTCCGTCCGAGAGGGGGGTCTTGTTACCGGACGATAGCCGGTTTGTGTCTCGCGCTCCACCGAGGGGCCTGCGCAACGGGCCGGGCGCGGTCCGGCCGCGGGACGGCAACGACCGGCCGACCGTATCCGAGCGGTCAGGCCAACCCGGATCGGGTGAGGTGATCGGCCAGTCGATGGGCCAGCGCGACGATGAAAACGGTCGGGTGACTGCCGCCGCTGGTCACGAAGGACGAGCTACTCAACACGTAGAGGTTCTCCACTCCGTGCACGCGCAGGTGCGGGTCGAGCACGTCCCGCGACGGATCGGGCCCCATTCGGGTCGTGCCCATGTGGTGGTGCGACCACTTGATGGCCGATTCCTCGATTCCTCGCGCTCCCGCACGGTGAAGCAAATCCGACAGTATGCCGCGAACGCGTTCCCACGTGGCCAGGTCTTTGTGCGTCCATTCCAGGTGCAGGTCGGCGCCAGGATCGTCGAACACGTCCCGGGATGACGTGGAAAGCGAGACACGATTCCGGGAGCTGGGCTCCATTTCCAGCGCACCTCGCAGCACGAGATTCCGCTCTTCGGTCGGCTTCAGATAGATCGTGAGGTCCATGCCGCCGAGCGCTTCCCTCTTGAGCGCGTCATAGAACTGGTGGCTGGTTGCGGCGGCCCCCCAGCGGTCGCCGGCCGCGTCCGGCACGGTGCCCACGAGCTCGATGAGAGGATGTTCCATGAAGTTGCGGCCCACCTGATCGCCGTGGTTTCCGATGCCGCGAGGAAACGAAGGGGAGCGGGAAAGCAGGAGCAGCCGCGCACTCTCGGCGCCGCCACAAGCCACGACGTAGTGTGCCGCTCTCACCGTGCGAACCGTTCCGTCGGGATCGCGCACGACGAGGCCCGATACCGTATTTCCACCATCGACCTCAATGCGCGTGGCGGTCGCTCGGGTGACGAGATCGGCCCGCTCCGATTGTGTGAGATCGGGTAGACCGTCGACGTGGGCTCGCCACGGTCCCTCGCCCCAGCGGCTGGACGACGTGGGGGGCGGCTCCGCGATGAGCTCCATCCGCTCGAGGAGGTCGACCAGCTCCGGCTTGAGGTCGAGACCGCCTGCGAGAGGACGGCTTCGTGGCGCACGGTGCGGGGAATTCCCGCCCCCCCTCACCCGAAGCGTCTCCTCGGCGCGGATGTAGTAGGGCTCCATTTCCGCGTAGGTGAGCGGCCAGCGGGCGCCATCCGGCAGATACGGGTTGGACGGATCGAAGTCCGAGGGATGGAACCTCGAGGCCCGGCCGGTCCAGAGTGCCGACGTGCCCCCGACCGCACGCAGGCGGCTGCCTCCCAACGGATAGACCTGCGGGCCTACGGTGCGATACCGGTCCAGGTCGGCTCCCGTCCCTCCGCGCTCCGAGTCCCACGCGCCGCCCGACTCCAGCACAATCGTGCGAAGCCCCCGTTCGATCAGCTCCAGTCCCAACGTGGTCCCGGCCGGCCCCGACCCGACGATGCACACGTCGAACTCGGCGTCGGGCTTCAGGTCCGCCAGCGTCACCGAGCGGACGTCCGGCCGCAACCGCCGGAGCAGGCGATGGTAGATCAGGCGTTCCAGGCCATCGTGCTGCCGTCGGTAGGCATAGCCGAATCCGGCGCCGGCCGCAGCCAGCGCCGAAACCATGAACGATCTCCTGCCGATGCGCCTTGCCATGCCCGCTGCAAACGAGCAAGAAAGGCGCCGAACGGGCCTAAACGGCCGGCAGGTCTACATCTGGCCTTCGTCCGCCGTGGGTCCGAAGATCGGAGGCAGGGGCACATTGTTGAGGCGGAGATACACCATCAGCTCGCCGCGGTGGTGAGACTGATGAGAGACCACCCACCGGGTGAGCGCGTAGAACCGGGAGTCGTCGGCTATGACGTGGTCTCCGTTCCGCATGACCCAGGGAACCATGAGATCCGCGTCGGTCATGGAGGCCAACTGATCGGTGAGCATTCCCGAGTTCTCCTCCAGGATCGCCGCCGCCTCGGCCACCGTGGCGGGCTTGGGAGGGCTCCACGACTGGGCCTCCTCGGACGCGAAGTCCAGGACCTCCGTCGTCGCGATCGATGAGCCCCAGCTCACCAGATTCGCCACGTGGGAAGCCAGCTCGAGGGTCGTCCAGGACTTGTCGTGTGGCTTCCAGTCCAGGATCGAATCGGGAATGCGCTCGAGGACCTGTTTGCTGGCCTCGGCCTCGGCTTGAATCTGCTCGATGAGGACACTGGACAACGACATGGAAGTTCTCCGCGGGTGTGCTCTGAAGTGGCTAGTGAGCTGTCGAGCTTGTGGTCGGCTCGGCGCCCAGGCAACCCCGGAGAGGCTGCTACCGTGCCGGCTTCGCTACGCCGGCAAGCTGCTTCCTGCGCGGCGGGGCTAAACCCCGAGGTGAGAGATGGGACTTCAGGGACTCGGTTTGGACGGGGCCGTCACGGAAGCGGGTCGCGTCTCCGGATTGTCGATCAATCGCTCGGTGAAGTCTTGGCGATCTTCGAGCAGGGACAGACGTTGGTTCATGGTCTCGAACAGCTCGCGCATGTGGATGCGCTCCTCACGATCGCCTGAGAGTCGCTCGCGGGTCATCACCTCGAGGAGATCTCCCAACCGTTTGGCGATCGGGCGAAGGACCAGCACTCCCCCTGTGGTCACGATGAGTAGGCTGGATACGATCATGGGCGCCACCGCATCCCACTCCATGAGACCTCCTTTCGCTCGGCACCACGGCCCGAAAATCATCCAGGCGTCGGCTGGACCTACGGGCACCGTCCCGGAGCGGTTTCGGCCTCAGCCCGGCGGCGCGGAGGTGAGCCGCCGGGAGTACAACGGACGAAACGATGCCACGCTTCGTTCCATGCAGCTCACACGGGCGTCGTTGGCCGCGGGGCACGCCAGCCGCTCCGGGTCCCCGGCCGTCACCACCAAGTCGACGGCGCCGCTCCGGAGGATAAAAAGAGTCACGTATCCGGGGCTGCTGGCCGCGTAGCGGAGGCCCTCGACGTCCGCAACCGGCGTGGACTTGCTTCCGGCGCCGCTCACCACGATCGCGACCGGCTCGTTTGGCGTCAGGCCGTCCAACACCTGCACCGAGTGGTCATGGCCCCCGGCGAATACCAGCGGAGGGCGGCCGGTCCTGCGGAACGCCTCCCGGATTCCGTCGAGCAACTCGGAATAGACCGACGAGTTGAGGTCCTGAACCAGCGTGCCGGACTTTTTCAGCAGGAACAGGAGGCCCAACGCCTCGCCGGCGGGTGAGAAGGTCCCGTGTGGGCCGCCCGACCGGAACGGGTGGTGGGCTGCAACCAGCAGATGGCGATCGGTGGCGGCCCGCAGCTCCTCCTCGAAGCGGGTAAAAAACCGAAGGCGGTCCTCCTCCGACGGACCCTGCAGAAACCAGTGCGTGTCGAGGGCCATCAAACGACTCCGTGCGCCGATGTCCCGCACGGCCGGCCCTCCCGACCCCGCTCGGGGGATCAACTCGACGTTGGGCCCGCCGGCCCTCGCCTCGTCGAGTTGCTCCTCGAGGTTCCGCAGGCGCCGGAGGCCCTCCGGGCCGGTGGCGTTGCCCCAGTCGTGGTTGCCGGCCAAGAAAAGGCCCGACGACCCATGCCGCAGAGCCTGGGCGCCCGCTACAACGCGAATCTGCCCCCACAAATACGCGGTATCCCTAACGAACTCCGGCCGCGACCGATCGCGCACGCCGACCGGGTATACGTTGTCTCCCAAGAACAGGACGGTCACGGCGGACTCTCGCCCCAGCGCTTCGGACCACCGCTCCACGTCGGCCTGGAGCCGTGCCAGCAAGGGACTCCGCCCCGTGAGCGCCGCACCGGCATCTCCCACCATGAAGACTACAGACTCGACTTCCGCGGGCACCGGCGTGCGCACGACGGGAGGCGAGGGGAAGCTCGGCAAGGGCGGACTTCCGCATGCGGACAACGCCGCCACCACTGCCGCGGAAAACCCCAACCGAGCTCTCATCGGATCCGTATCGACACGCCAATCGGGACGGTCGCCGATCCTTGGGCGTCCAGCGCGTCCAGACCCGGATCCTGAAGGGCACCGACTACGACGCCGATCACCAGGCCTGCGGCTCCACCGATGATGGCCCCGGACCAGGTGCCCTCGCCCGAGCCCCACAATGCGCGCCCGATCGGCGCGCCCAACGCCGATCCCGACACCAACCCGACACCACCCCAGATCCCCGCCGTTTCGAGCCGTTCGGAGTCCTGGAGCCCCACGATCAGGCCGGCCACGGGCCCCGCCAACACGGGCAGGTTCTCTAGGCGCAGGGAGATGGCATCGTCGGCAGAGTAGAGATACCGGCCCCCGCGCGCTTCGGCCACGTAGATGCCGAGCGTCGTATAGGTCCCCACCACCAATCCGCCCACCGCGCCAAGCGCCGCCGGCAGGGTCTGGGCCGAGGCGGGCGAGGGCGCGTGCACGGCCACGAGCGCCACGGCCCACATTCCCAAGGTGATGCGGCGGCGCGGGGTGGTAGTGCGATGGCGCCCCGTGCGTTCGTGGCGCGCCGGCCAACCGCCTATCTTTCCGGTAGAAGACGACTTCCCCTGGGGCCGCGGGAGGCATCCCGCGGACTTCCCGTACCGGTGGAGAAGACCCATGACCCGTTCCTCGATTCGTGCAGTCGCGACCGCGTTGGCCAGTTGGGTAGTCGTGGGGTGCGGTGAGGTTCCCGAGCCGGAGGCGGCGCCGGACGTCCCGGCGGCCGCCCAATCGGAGGCCCCGGCCGGTCCTGACGTGTTCATGGCCGACCTTTCCACCCGAGACGGATTCCCATCGCTCGGGCCCCTGGTCAACCTCACGGACCGGCCGGGCTATGACAATCAGCCCCACTTTACACCGGACGGTGCGGCGGTCTGGGTAACCGTGCAGGGACCCGAGAGCGCGGATATCTGGCGGTTCGACCTGGCGACCATGACCGGCGTCAACGTCACCGCCTCGGATCCCGAGAGTGAGTACTCGGCAACGCCTCTGCCCGACCGGCCCGGGTTCTCGTCCATCAGGGTCGAAGCGGACTCCACGCAACGACTGTGGCGGTTCGATCCCGGAGGAATGGAGGAAGAAGTACTGCTCCAGGACGTGGCTCCCGTGGGATACCACGCCTGGGCGGACGAGCAGACCGTGGTGATGTTCGTGCTGGGCGATCCACCCACGCTACAGGTGGCCGATGTCACCACCGGAGAAGTTCGTACGCTCGATCAGCGCATCGGCCGCTCCCTCCAAAAAGTGCCCGGCGGGGCCCGGGTCAGCTACGTTCGCGTCCGCGACGAAGGCAGCGTCATCATGGAGCTGGACCCGGCCGCCGGCACCGCCACCGAGCTCACGGCGGTGGTGCCCGGCCGCCAGGACCACGCGTGGACGCCGGACGGGATCCTCCTGATGGGTGACTCCACGTCGCTGCTGGCCAAGCGCCCGGGATCGGACGACGACTGGCGACAGGTGGCCGATTTATCCGACTGGGGCAGCGACGTGACCCGACTGGCGGTCAGTCCCGATGGCCGTCGAATCGCAATCGTCATGGAGCCGTCGGGGCTTTGAACCGGCCTCAAAACGAGTTGACGGGAAAGGCTCCGGGCGTCTAAGCTGGCAACAAGTAGCCGGGGGCCGCGGCGCGCGAAATGGCCCCCGGGGACTCCCACCGGAGCTACACCATGAGATTTGCACCCCACGCGGGCATTGCCTGCTGCCTCCTCGTATTCGCATGCGGCGGCGGAGAGCAGGCTCCCGCAACCGACGCGGAAGCCGCCGAAGCACCCGAAGCCACCGGTCCGGTCAGTGAGATCGTCGCGCTGGGTGACTACTACGAGACCCACTTCAACATGCACCACGCATCGATGGTGGCGGACCTCTACCAGCCCGATGCCGTGTTCCTACCGGCCAACGGCGCCGTCCATGAAGGACGCGAGGCCATCATGGCGGCGACGGAAGAGACCATGACCGGGATCTCTCCCCAGCTCACCATCACTCCCGAGGAGCACATGGTCCTGGGCGAGAGGGCGGTGACCCGCGGGAGCTACACCGTCAGCGGCACACCCGCCGAGGGCGACCCCATCGCCTATGGCGGCTCCTACATGACCCTGCTGGTTCGGGAGGGCGCGGACTGGCGGATCGAAGGCGCCATCAACAACTACAACGCCGACATGCCGCCGGAGATGTGGGTGGGTCCGGGAGACGACGAGCCCCCGCCGGAGGACGGCCTCATGAAGGAGCTCGCAGAGGCCTACCAGACCCACTTCAACCTGGGCCACGCCGAGATGGTCGCCGACTTCTTCACCGACGACGCCAGGGTGTCGTTCGGGGGAGAGCCCTGGGTCGAGGGCAAAGCGGCAATCCTCGCCTCCATCCAGGAACGCATGGCGCAGGGGTCACCCCAGCTCACCATCCACGACGTAACCACCACCGACCTCGGCGATGGGACGATGATGGACTCCGGCTGGTATGAGCTGGCCCTGGAGACTGCCGAAGGGCCGGCACGCGTCACGGGCATGTATGCCAGCTTGGCCCGGCAGGACGCGGAAGGAAACTGGAAGATCCACTGGTTCGTGGGTAACGGGTCGGCGCCGGGCGCATAGGCGTTTCCGGCTCACCAACCAGGCCCGGGAGGGCCGAGCGCAGCGCTCGGATCCCTCCCGGGCCGATCGTTAACCGCCGAGGGGCTCCACTAGCTCCCCTTCTCGATGGGCGCCCGTACCATGTTGCCCCACTCGGTCCAGGACCCATCGTAGTTGCGGACGTGATCGTAGCCGAGCAGATGGGTCAGCACGAACCAGGTGTGACTCGAGCGCTCCCCGATGCGGCAGTAGGCCACCACCTCGTCGTCGGCCGACAGCTCGGCCTCGGCTTCATAGATGGCCTGTAGCTCGGGTGCGATCTTGAACGTGCCGTCGGGGTTTGCGGCCCGCTTCCAGGGCACGTTGCGGGCACGGGGAATGTGTCCCCCGCGGAGCGCGCCTTCCTGTGGATAGTCCGGCATATGTAGAAGCTCACCGGCGAACTCCTGCGGGGAGCGGACGTCGATCAGCTTGCCCCCTTCGTTCACGTGGGCCGATACGTCGTCCCGGAAGGCACGAATGGGCGCGTCGTCCCTGACCACGACGGGATAGGTAGCCGGCGCCCGGTCGGGAATGTCGGTGGTCATGGGACGGCCTTCTTCGATCCACTTGCTCCGCCCGCCGTCCAGCAGCCGCACGTCGGGATGGCGGAAGAGGGTGAAGACCCACAGCGCGTACGCCGCCCACCAGTTGAAGTTGTCGCCGTAGAAGATCACCGTGTGGTCCCGGCTGATCCCACGGCTCGACATGAGCGCCGCGAACTGCTCTCCATCCAGATAGTCCCGTTGCACCGGATCGTTGAGATCCATGTGCCAGTCGACTTTGACAGCCCCCGGAATGTGGCCGGTGTCGTAGAGCAACACGTCTTCGTCTGACTCCACGACGACGACCTGGGGGTCGTCCAGGTGCTCGGCCAGCCATTCGGTGGATACCAGGCGGTGGGGATGGGCGTACTGCTGGAACTTCTCGGATCGGTCAGTCGGTGCAGCCATGGTCGCGCCTCGGTCGCAGAAGTGCCGTATGGGGGGCGCGACGGGCTCCGTTGCGCCCGGTGACGTGGCGGGGAGGCTCACTACCCGGGACGACGCCCAACGGTTCGCGACGCAGGGGGTGGTTGCGGCGGCACTCCCGCCCGGCCACCGGGTAGGCCGCTCCATGCCACTACCGGAGCGGTTGGAGAAGGTCGTCCGCCGGTTTGCGACGGCCCCGCGGGAGTTGAGGGTGCAGGCGCTCCTCCAGCAGGCTCGGAAGGTCCCGCCCCTCCCCACCGCGCTCGAGCAGGACCGGGACCGGATGGAGCAGGTGCATGAATGTATGACGCCGTTCTTCCTGGCCACCGAACTGGAAGGCGACGCGGTGCGAATCCATTTCGACTGCCCCCCCGAGTCTCCGACCGTGCGAGGGTTTGCGGGCATCCTCTGGTCCGGACTCGACGGCGCCACGCCGGAAGTGATCCTCTCCGTGCCGTCGCACTTCTACGTGGACATGCGTCTCCACGAGGTCGTCTCCCCGCAGCGACTGCAGGGCTTCGCGGCCATTCTGACGCGGCTCAAGAGGCAGGTCGGGCGGCTCGCAAACGGAGCTGAGGGCTCCGGCGGTTCCGTTCGGGACTGAGCGGAGGCGGCCCTACTCGTTCGCTTCGCGCAACACGGTCAGCGGCGTCCGGGCCAAGACCCCACGGCTCATGGCCATGCCCACGCACGCCGTGAGCAGCGTGACAGCCAGCCACAGCAGCGCCAGCGGACCCACGGGAAGCGAGAACCGGGCCTCGAAGGCGAAGCGAACCAGCACCCATGCAGCGGCGGCTCCGAGCACGACGCCCACCGATCCCGCCAACGCACCCAGAGCCGAATACTCGGTGAGCAGGATGCCGAGGATCTGCTCCCTGCCGGCCCCCAGGGTCTTGAGGAGCGCGCTCTCGCTCATGCGCTGGAACCGGGACGTGGCCAGCGCCCCGATCAACACGATCAATCCGCCGGCCACCGCAAAGCCCGACAGAAACCGGATGGCCTGGCCCACCCGCCCGAGGATGCGGTCCAGCGCCTCCTGGACCGTAGCCAGATCCAAAAGCGAGACGTTGGGGTGACGCCGAACCAGACGGGTTTGAATCCGAGCGCGCTCTGCGGGGTCGGGCACGCGGGCCAATGCCATGGTGGTCTGGGGAGCCTGCTCCAGCGCCCCCGGCTCGAAGACCACGTAGAAGTTCGGTGCGAAACGGGCCCAGTCCACCCGCCGCAGATTGGCCACGTGGGTCTCGACCTGCGTCCCCTGCACGTCCCAGGTGACGCGGTCTCCGACGCCGATCGCGAGATCCTCGGCCAGCTCCACCTCAACGGAGATGCGAGCCGGTGGCGGATCGCCGCCGATGCCCGGTTCTCGCTGCGCAGCGTTGGCGTCCGCATCCCACCATTCGCCGGCAGTGACGACCTCGGTGTCACTGAGCGTTGCGCGGTAGGTATTCCGGTAGAGCCGCCGTACGGCCCAGCTTCGCGGGGCGTTGTCGGACGAGTCTGCGAGCAGCTCCTCTGCGGCGACGCCGTTGATCGCGGCGATACTGGCAGTGACCAGGGGCGTCATGTCCACCGCCCCGTCGGCGACGGATCCCACGACGCTGGCGACGTCCTCCACCTGATCCGACTGGACATCGAAGAGCAACAGGTTGGGTCGGTCGGTGGCCACGTCCAGATCGAGCTGGCTCTGCAGGTTTCGTTGTACGACGAAAACCACGGCGATCAAAAACGCCCCGAACCCGAGGGCGAGCGTGATGGCAACGGTCTGGTTCCTGGGCCGAAACAGGTTGGCAACGCCCTGGCGCATCGGATATCGCGCCCGCCGCGGAAAGTACCTTCGAGTCAGCCGAGTGAGGCCCTCGGCGGCCAACCGGAGAAACGTCAACGTCAGGGCCAACCCGCCCGCGAACGCCAACCCGAGCGCCGGCGTTGGAGCCTGCCACAGGCTCATGGCCAAGATGCTCGCCAGCAGGACGGCCAGAGCCAACAATCGTAGGCCCCGTCCCTGCGTGGCGTCCGCTTCGACGGCGCTACGCAGTGCGCGGAGCGGCGGCACGTTGCGAACGGCGAGCAGGGGAATCAGCGCAAAGATGACCGCCACCCAAAGCCCCAGCAGCACCCCGACCACCACGACCCCCGGGGCTACGGCCGGGGAGACGTCCACGGGAAGTAGATCGCGAACGAAGCGCGGCAGCACCTGCTGGACGGCCAACCCCAGCAACACGCCGAGCGCCGACCCGGCCAATCCGAGGACGGTGGCCTGAAGCAGATAGGCGGAGAACACCGTCCGCTGCACGGCCCCCAGGCAGCGCAGCACCGCCACCCCCGTGAGCTTGTCCTTCACGTAGACGTGAACGGCGCTCGCCACTCCGATTCCGCCAAGGAGCAGAGCCGTAAGCCCGATCAATCCGAGGAATCGACTCAGGACGCGTACCCCGTCCGTGAGGTCGTCGGCCTGCTCGGTGTAGGTGACCGCAGAAACGAGCTGGCGCTGAAAGAACGCTTCGTAGCGGTCTTCGATATCGTTGGGGTCGGTGCCGGACGGGAGCTTCAGATAGACGCGATAGGCGGCCAGGCTTCCGTACGTGAGCAGCCCGGTGGCCGCCAGGTCCGAGGCCGCCATGAACACCCGCGGGCCCACGGCGGCCTGGAATCCGAGATCCGTGGGAAGGCCCTCGACCGTGCCCCCGATCGGGAGCTTCGCCCGGCCGATCGACAGCGTGTCTCCCACCGCCACGTCCAACTGAACGAGCACCGCCGGGTCGACCAGCACCCGACCTCCCCGACCCAGGTCGGTCCATACACCGGGCGGGGTATCGCGGACCGAGCCGTAGAACGGGAACCCGCCTTCGATCGCGCGGAGCTGGAGAAGGCGCGTGGTTTCATTGCGCTCGGCCAGCACCATGGACACCAGCGTCGTGACACGAGCCGCTTCTCCGCCCGCGGCCGTCAACGAGTCCACCAACGCGAGCACCGAATCCGACTGCGGCGTGCTCCGGCCCAGACGCAGGTCGGCGCCCAGAATGGACCGGGATTCGGACTGGATGGATCGGACCACGTCTCCGCGAAAGGAGTGAATGGCCACCAGGGCGGCCACCCCCACCGTGATCGAACCCATGTAGAGCCCGACCCGCCGGAGACTGGACCGGCCCTCGTGCCATGCCAGCCAAACGCTCCCCGGAACCCTCATTCGGGCGCCGGGGAGCCCGACGGTCGGCGCTCATCGGCCACGATGCGTCCGTCACGGAGCCGCACGATTCTGTGAGCCAGGCCGGCCAGTGCCTCGTCGTGGGTGACCAGCACCATCGTGGTCTTCGCTTCGCGGTTGAGCCCGGTGAGAAGCCGGATGACCGTCCCGCCCGTCTCGGAGTCCAGATTGCCGGTGGGCTCGTCGGCGAACAGGATCGAAGGTCGGTTGATGAACGCACGTGCGAGCGCGACGCGCTGCTGCTCTCCGCCGGAGAGTTGGGCGGGATAGTGGTCCGTTCGGTCTCCGAGCCCGACCCTTCCCAGGAGCTCCGCGGCGCGCTGCCGGATCGACACTCCGTTAGGCCGATCCGGCCTGAGCTCCAGCGGAACCATGACGTTTTCCAGTGCCGTCAGCGTCGGAAGGAGGTGGAACGTCTGGAACACGAACCCCACGTGCTGAGCTCGAAACCTGGCCCGTTCGTCCTCGGTAAGATGGAACAGGTCGGTTCCGGCCAGTCGCACCGTTCCCACGGTCGGCACGTCCAAGCCCGCCAACAATCCGAGGAGCGTTGTCTTGCCGCTGCCCGAGGGACCCACGATCGCCACGAACCCTTCGGGCTCCACGGCCAGATCCACGTCGGCCAGAACCGTCAGGGGGCGGCCTCCGCTCTGGTATGTCTTGCCCAGGCCTTCGGCCAGGATTGCCGGATCGTTGGGCTTGGGCATGCGCAGCCTCCTCGTCTCGCTCGCGGCGGTCGGGCTCCAGGCATGCGGCCCGGACGAATCCCGCCCGGACGCGGTACGCTCGGCGGAAGCCGAAGTTTCTCCGCCCGCCGCAGCGCCGGCGCGGGCCACCCCCGACGCGACGGACGGGGCCGGTCGCGACGACCACCGCCAGCGGATCGTGTTCCTGGGCACGAGCCTCACCGCCGGCTACGGGTTGGACGATCCCGAAGGGGCCTTCCCCGGCCTCATCCAGGGATTCATCAACCGGGCCGAGCTTCCGTTCGTGGTCGTGAACGCGGGAGTGAGTGGCGACACCAGCGCGGGCGGCTTGGCTCGACTCCCCTGGATTCTCCGGTCCCCGGTGCGGGTGCTGGTCCTGGAGCTGGGTGCGAACGACGGACTGCGTGGCCAGTCGCCCGAGGCGCTGTACACCAATCTCGAGACCATCGTGCAGCGGGTCCGGGAGGCCAACCCCGAGGTGTCGGTCGTCGTGGCGGGAATGGAGGCGCCGCCCAACCTGGGAGAGCGCTATACGGACCGTTTCCGACAAGTGTTCGAGGACCTGGCGGAGCGCCAGGACACCCACCTCATTCCGTTCTTGCTGGAGGGTGTCGCCGGGGATCCGACGTTGAATCAGGCCGACGGAATCCATCCCAACGCGAGCGGACACGGGCGTATCGCCGACCACGTGTGGGCAACGCTCGAGCCCGTGCTGGCAGCTCTCGCCGGCGCGGACTGAGGGCGGCCCAGCGCAACGGCTGGTGATCGGGCGGTGGGCTGGCCTCCCGACCTGAGGCCCCGCATACTTTTGTTGGAGGCGCGCTTCGCCTCCCTAGTGTGTTGTTCCCTCTCGGATGTGATCCTGCCCGATGGACCCTGCAGTCGCCCCCGCACCCGTGCGCCGGGAGTCCGACGACGCCCGCCTGACCCGCCTGGCCGTGCGCGAGCTCGAAGGCACGGCCACCGTGGCCGATGCCAGCACCCGTACCGGACTGGACTTCGATCGGACGGAATCCGCGCTCAAGGAGTTGCTCGAGCTCTACCGCGGGCACGTCGCGGTCGGAGAGTCCGGAGACGTGGTGTACTCGTTCGATCCTCGCCTCATCCGCCGGGACCACGTGTCTCTGATCACACGTGTGTCCAGTGCGGTGCGCGCCGGTTTGGCCACGGCGTTCAAGGTGTGGATCATGCTCATGCTCGTGGTCTACTTCGTACTCTTCCTCGTGCTGGCGGTGGCGATGGTGGTCGGCGTGTCGGTCCAGGGCGGCGGAGGCCGCGGACGGAGCCGGCGAGGTGGGGGCGTGCCGATCTCGATCTTCGATTGGTTCTGGGCCCCGCGCTGGGGAGTGCGCCGGCCCTACTACGGGCGCAGGCACGAGGTCAAGCGGGAGCTTCGCATCCCGTTCTACAAGAAGATCTTCGCGTACGTCTTCGGCCCCGACGATCCCAACCTCACCGCCGAGGACCGGGACCAGGAGATCCTCCAGCTCGTGCGTGCCCGTCGTGGCGTCCTGGCCGCTCCCGAGCTGGTGGAGCTCACCGGCCAGCCTCTGCATGAAGCAGAAGAGGAGCTAGGCAGGGTGGTGGGCCGGTTCGCCGGAGAGCCTCAGGTATCGGAGAAGGGCGAGCTGCTCTACGCATTTCCCGACCTGATGTTGAGCGCCCATGGCCCGGTGACCGTCGAGGAGCCGGTCCCCACGTGGCGCAAGCTCGAGCGGCCCAAGGAGCTCACCGGGAACGGCAAGAGCACGGACGGGATCATTACGGCCCTGAACGGCTTCAACCTGGTCATGGCCGCGTCCAGCCCGGTAATGCTGATGCCGCGGCTCGGATTTTCGGGTCCGCTCGCCGATTTCGCCCTGTTCCAGATGCCTTTGGTGTTCAGCGCCCTGTTCTTCGCCGTTCCGGCGGTGCGGGCGGTGGGCCTGGCCAAGGAAAACGCCGGACGCTGGACCCGGAACGTGCGCCGCGGCGTCATCGGACACGTGTACCGCGCAACCCTGGACCGCGGCGCTCCGGTAACCGTGGACGGAGCATGGACGGAGGTTCGCAAGTTCCTGCGCGAGCGCACGGCGGAGCGGGGAGAGGTGGAGCAGGCGCTACACGCGCTCGCTTCCGAATTCGACGCGGATGTGGAAGCGGCACCCGACGGGCCGCTCTCCTTCCAGTTCCCGGCCCTCCACCGGGCGTTTCTGGCGGCGGCCGAGCGACGGGCCGACCTGCAGCTCGAGGCACGCTCCGTGGGCGAGATCGTCTACTCGAGTGCCGACACCCAGGAGGAGGCCACGCGCCGCGAGCTGCGAAACTTCGACCGCGAGATCAGGGGCTACGTAGCGCCACCCCGCAGAGTCCGGCACCTGGACGACTACGAGGTGGCCGAGTTCGATCGCATGCTGGCTGCCGCTCAGCGGTCGGGGCGGTTCCTGCGGCCCAGCCGCCGCCCTACGACGGCACCCGACGACGTCAGTCGCCGCCCTGAAGGGCCCGACGCACCGCCTCCGCAGCGTTGATGATTCCGCCGGTGACGCTGAGATCGCCAAAGCGAGCCGATCCGCCCTCGTCCCCGGGAAGTGCCACGACCTGATCATCGGCCGGCGTGGCCGTCTCCAGGAGAATCCGCCGGACGTCGGCGGTCGTGAGCTCGGGAAAGTAGGCGAGCAGCAGCGCCGCGAGCCCACTCACGACAGGCGCTGCGATACTGGTCCCGTCCGAAGGACGGTATTCGTCGTCCGGGGATGCGGCGCGGATAGCCACTCCCGGTGCGAAGATATCCACCTGTGCGGCCCCGTAGTTGGTGAACGTCGCCGCGAGGCTGTCGGGCCCCTGCCACGAGGACGCGCCGACTTCGATCCAGAGCGAGGCCTGTCCGCCATTCGCGAATCGAGGGTTGGGGAAGTTGGGCTCCTCGGCCAGGTCGGCACCGTCGTTGCCGGCCGCATGCACCAGCAGCACGCCTCGCTCGTCGGCGTATCGAACGGCCGCGTCGACGACCTCTTTGTATGGTGAATACGCCTTGCCGAAGCTCATGTTGATGACCTGGGCGCCGTTGTCCACCGCGTAGCGGATGGCGTTGGCCACGTCCTTGTCCCGCTCGTCTCCGTTCGGCACAGCGCGCACCGCCATGATGCGCACGCCGCTCGCGACGCCCTCGATGCCGACGCCGTTGTCGCGTTCAGCGGCGATCACCGAAGCCACCGCGGTGCCGTGTCCCGGATCGGGTCCCTCGACATCGGGGTTGCCGTAGCTTCGCTGGGATTTGTCGGCCAGATCGTCTCCCACGACCGGCCTGGGATCGAAATCGGGATCCAACCCGAACTCCAAGCGGCCCCGGGCGCTCTCGGCCTCATCGGCCAACACCTCGGCGTCGATCCCAGCAGCGCTGAGCTGCAGAAATCCGTCGCGTGCCTGTGCCAACTGCGGATCCGCCGTCTGGAACGCGGCCACGTTCTCGGGCGTGGGCTCCTCGCCGATCTCGTTCGTGAGTATCTGCACGATGATGGGGTAGATCTGCACCAACTGCTCGAGCTGGCCGACGATGTTCTCGACGTCCGCGCGCTCCGCGTCGTACGCCTCCTGGATCGTGGCGCACTCCTCTTCTCCGGGCGACTCGAGCGATCCCGCCGCCGCGCCGCCCGTGCACGCGGCGTGGAGGCGGGTCATCTCGAACGTGTCGAGGTCGACGTTCCGCCCGTCCGAGCCGCCGATGAAGTTCCAGCCGTGAATGTCGTCGACGTAGCCGTTGCCGTCGTCATCCACCCCGTTCCCGTCGATTTCGTCCTCGTTCCGCCAAAGTACGCCGTCCAGATCCTCGTGCTGGACGTCGATCCCGCCATCGATCACTGCGACGATCACCTCCCGAACGGGCTCTCGGCCCGCGAGCCGGGTGTGAGCCGCGTCCACGGCCGCGCCGGGCACGGACTCCTCGACGGCGGTCGAGTACCACCAGCGCTCGGGCGCCGGTCGGAACGCCTCCTCCTCCGGCTCGGCGGCGGTCTCCTCCACTGCGGGCTCGGCGCGGACATCGTCCGTGGGAGGTTGAACGGCGGCCTCGGGCGGCGCGGTCGCGGGCGTCGGAGCGTTGGTCGTGGGGTTCGCCGACGCACAGGCCGTAGCCGTGAAAAGAATCGAGAAGGTGAGAAGTAGGTGCTTCATGACTGGGCGGGTCCCTCGGACGGAGTGTTCGCGGCCGGTCGGCGCGCGTTGAGTCGCAGGTCGGGTACCCATGTACGTCGTCGGGGCTCCGTTCAGGTTCTCGGACCGCATGGTGGACTGTGCCGGCTACTCGTCGAGCACCGAGACGGGAGTGGCGCGAGGCGAGGCGGATCGCCTTGTCCGGCCTCCGCGCCCCCGACACTTTTTTCAGGCGGGCGTCGACCTATGCGGCTGGTCGGCGGCCACCTGTCCCACCACAGCGGAGTCCCAACGATGCTCGCGACAATCCGGACCCGGCAGCTTCTCCTCGTCGGCGCAGGCTGCTTCCTGGCCGCAGCCGCCGCGCCCGCCGTAGTCGCCGCGCAGGCGACGCCGTCGCGGCTCGAGGCGGTGCCGGCAAGCATATCCGTGACTGCCGGCCAATCGGCCGCCCTCGAGGTTCGCGCCTATGACGACGCTGGCAATCCGGTAGCGGCGGAGTTTCGGTTCGCGGCTCCGCGGGGTGCGATCCGGGTGTCGAACGGCCGGGTGACCGGGCTGGCCGCCGGCGAGTATTCGGTGATCGCCATCCTCGTCGGATCTCCCGCGGGCAACCGACCGTTGCGGGTCGAGATTCCGGTCGTCGTGCAATGGCCCCCCGTCGCCGAGGTACGCGTCCATGCGCAGGACGGTCCTCTGTATGTCGGCACGCGGGTTGGCCACCAAGCCACGGCCCACCATGCGGACGGCTCCGAGCGCCCGGAGCCCGCCGTCACCTGGCACAGCTCCGATCCTGCCGTCGCCACCGTCGACCGCTTCGGACACGTGCAGGCCACGGGGGTCGGCGATGTGCGCATCGAGGCGGAGGTGGAGGGTGTCCGCTCCTGGATCGAGCACCGTGTGTCGGAGTTTCCGGGCACCACGCTGCGGCTGACGGCCTTGCCCGATAGCGTGCCCACCGGCCAAGTGGTGGAGCTCCGGGCCGAGGTGCTGACCGAGGCGGGCGCGTCGCTCGACGTCCCTGTCGCATGGTCCCATGCCTATCGTCCGGCCCCCGGCGTCATCGCGCCCAGCGCTCCCGGTCAGTTGGACGACGGGCGCTTCGTGGCGGACGTCCCGGGCGTCTACACGATCGTCGCCCAGGCCGGCCCGCTCACCGAGCGGAGGACGTTCGAGGTCACCCCGCGCGACGTGGTGCAGAAGCTCACCGTGGTGGGCCAGGGTCGTGAAGACCGCGTGCGCACCACCGACTTCTGGGTGTTCGAGGGCCTGGACGGCCGAGACTATGCGCTGACCGGATCGAAGCGCTCGGCGGGACACGCGTTCGTATGGGACGTGACCGACCCCTCCAACATCTTCAAGACGGACAGCGTCCAGGTGGACGCCCGTTCGGTGAACGACGTGAAGGTGTCACCCGACGGCCGCTACGCCACCGTGACCCGCGAGGGCGCGTCGAACCGCAAGAACGGAGTGGTCCTGCTGGATCTCGCCGATCCGGCTCACCCGGTCGTCGCCTCCGAGTACACCGACGGGGTCACCGGCGGCGTCCACAACGCCTTTCCCACCGAGACGCACGTCTTTGCGCTGTCCGACGGCGACAAGTACGTGATTTTCGACGTGGCCGACCTCTACAATCCTCGCTACGTGAGCGAGTACGACCACCCCGACTCCCGCCTGCACGACGTGTGGGTGCACGACGGCATCGCTTATTCGGCCGAGTGGGCCACCGGGGTGGTGGCGGTGGACGTGGGGAACGGAAGTTGGGGCGGATCCATCGAGAATCCGGTCTTCATTTCGGCGTATCCGGTGCCCAGCGGGGGCACGCACGCCGTGTTCCCGTACGTGTCTGAATCCACAGGAAAGCTCTACGTCTTCATCGGGGACGAGATCATGTCCCGTCAGGGATTGGCCTGGGAGGGTCCGCCCCGTTCGCGCGGCTCCTACCAGGTGCCGTACGACCCCGCGACCGGACTCGGCGGCATCCCGCTCGCCACGCAGGGATACATCCAGGTCCTCGATTTCACCGATCCCGAGGCTCCCGAGATGGTCGCCCGATACGAGGTGACCGAATACGGGACCCACAACATCTGGGTGGAAGACGACAAGCTCTACCAGGGGTACTACGAGGGAGGGCTGCGGGTGGTGGACGTATCGGGCGAGCTGATGGGGAACCTGTATACACAGGGGCGGGAGATCGCGGTGTACAAGCCGTTCGATCCCGTCGGCTACGTTCCCAATTCCCCCATGGTGTGGAGCGCGATGCCGTTCAAGGGTCACATCTTTTTCAGCGACACCAATTCCGGTCTTTGGTCGGTGAAGCTCGAGCCCAAGCAGCGGCCCGTGAGCTGATCGCCTCACCCCTCCGCCAGGTGAGGACCGAGACACGGCCGAGGACCGAGAGACGGCCGCGCTGAGCCCGGAAGTTCGGCTGGAGAACTTCGGTCGCAACGTCTCGTTTCGACCTTCACGGCTCTATCGACCGCAGTCGGAGGCGGAGGTGCTGGACGTTTTGGAGCGCCACGCGGGCGAGCCCATCCGTGTGGCCGGCAGCCTCCACTCCTGGAGCGCGTGCGCCGCCACCACCGGCGTCGCCCTCGACCTTCGCCAGCTCCGGCAGGTGACCGTCCTCGGCGGCTCCGAGGCGCCCTCGGCCGAGCTGGGAGCCGGATGCCGGATCGAGCGAGTGGTTCGCGAGCTGAGACGGCAAGGCGATTGGGCGCTGCCGACCATGGGGCTCATCGACGCACAGACCATTGCCGGAGCCACCGCCACCGGCACACATGGTTCGGGCCGTCCTTCGCTCTCCCACTTCATCCGGGCCGCCCGCGTCTGCGCGTACGATCCCCGTGACGGCCACGCCCGGATCCACACGATCACCGCCGGCTCGGAGCTGGAAGCCGTGAGGTGTTCGTTGGGGTGTTTGGGTGTGATCACATCCATGACCGTCGAGATCAGGCCTCAATACCGGATCGAGGAGCACTTCCGGGTCTACCGAGAGCTCGATCCCGTGTTGGAAGCCGAAGCGGAGTACCCGCTCCAGCAGTTTTACCTCATCCCTTGGAGATGGGAGTACCTCGCGCAGCACCGCAGGGAAACGCAAGCGCCGCGAAGCCGAAGCGCTCCACTGTACCGACTCTACTGGGCGGCCGGCTTGGACCTCGGATTCCATCTCGCGCTTCGCGGGCTGGTACGAGCGGGGGACTACACCGGTGCCCAGAAGGGGCTGTACCGGAGCGTCGTTCCCCACATCGTGCCTCGATCCTGGACCGTCGTCGACCGCGCCGACCGGCAGCTCACCATGAACCACGACCTCTTTCGCCACATCGAGATCGAGCTGTTCGTGGTCGGCGCCCACCTCCGGTCCGCCCTGGCCTACCTGGAGTCGTTGCTGCGTTTCCTGGCAGGAGACGGCAAGCTGACCGATCAGGCTGCTCAGGTGCTGGAGGAGAGCGGACTGCTCTCCCGAGCCGAGGCTTTGGCGGACAGCTATACGCACCACTATCCGATCTGCGTGCGGAAGGTGGAGCCCGAGCGAACGCTCATATCCATGGGAGCGGGCTTCGACGGACCCCGCTATGCGGTGAGCGTGATCAGCTACGCCCATCCCGCCCGGCGAGAGCCGTTCCTCCGTGTGGCCGAGGTGCTGGCGGGCAGCATGGGCCACGCCTTCGCGGCCCGCCCTCACTGGGGCAAGCTCTGCCCTCTCGGGCCGGGCCAGGCGGACCGCCTCTATCCCCGCCTTCCCCAGTTCAGGGACCTGTGCCGGGCGAACGATCCCAGCGGCCGTTTTCGAGTCGGCTGGGCGGAACGAATCCTGGGATTCGACGGGTCCACGCCAGCATCCTGACCAACCCGGACACCACGTCCGCTAGACCGTAACGGCGAGACCCGGTCGACCGTAACAGAGAAACGGTCGCCATCCGGCGGAGATGGGAGCTCGGCCTGGACGCGCGGTGTCCCTCCCGTCAAGATTGTCCGACCGCTTCCCATCAGGACACTAGTGGACCGCACCAGGGCTCCCCGCATCATTAGAGGGTACCGACCATGTCTCGGAATTTCGTGGCCTCCGTCGCAACGCTGCTCCTGCTCACCGCCGCACCCGCGGTGCACGGGCAGTCGGACGTGTATCGGTCGGCCTACCACGACTACCGGGTCGTGACCGTGGCGGACGGATTGGTGCACCCTTGGTCGGTGGCGTTCCTGCCGGGCGGCGACATGCTCGTGACCGAACGGCCGGGACGGCTGCGGGTCGTGAGAGACGGCGTGCTGCTCGCCGACCCGGTCCAAGGAGTGCCGGACGTGCTCGCACAGGGACAGGGCGGACTACTGGACGTGGTGCCCCATCCGGATTTCGCAACCAATCGGCTCATCTACCTGAGCTTCTCCAAGCCCTACGGCGACGACTCCGGCGCGACCACCGCGGTCATCCGCGGTCAGTTCGAGAACGACCGACTCACAGGTGTAGAAGAGGTCTTCGAGGCGGTGAGCAGAGGCCGGGGCCACTACGGCTCGAGGCTGGCTTTCGACGCCGAGGGGTACCTCTTCATCACCATCGGTGATCGGCAGGCTCCGCCCTCGGGCGACCTGGAAGCTCACCCGGCCCAGGACCTTTCCAATCATCACGGCACCACCGTCCGGCTCCACGATGACGGCCGCGTGCCCGACGACAACCCATTCGTGGGACAGGAGGGCGCCCGCCCGGAGATCTGGAGCTACGGCCATCGCAACCCGCAGGGCATGGTCATCCATCCGGAATCGGGCGACGTCTGGATCACCGAGCACGGACCTCAGGGCGGAGACGAGCTCAACCGGGTGCAGCCGGGCCTAAACTACGGATGGCCGGTCGTCGGATACGGCGTGAACTACCGCAGCGGATCGGCCATTCACGAAGGCACCCACCGGGAGGGGATGGAGCCGCCCACACACTTCTGGGTGCCGTCGATCGCGACCTCGGGCTTGATCGTGTATACAGGCGACCGCTTCCCCGAGTGGCGCGGCAACCTACTCGCGGGTGGACTGAACGGACGGCAGTTGGCGCGGCTCACGATGGACGGACAGGACGTGGATCAGGAAGAGACCCTGGTCCACGGGCTGGGCCGCATTCGTGACGTGCGTCAGGGACCGGACGGCAACATCTACCTGGCCGTGGACAACCGGGGAGGACAGCCCTCCGCGATCGTACGCATCGAGCCGGTCAGGTAGCGGGAGCTCATTCGGAGCCCTGACGTCCGATCTCCTCGAACCGCGTACGCACCAAATTGATGATATCCGGCACCAGAGTGGCATCGTTCAGGGCACCTGCGATGGCGTAGTCCGCCAAGTCTTCGGTCAGGAAATCTCTAGTACGTCGGGCAACCCAGTTCCGCAGGTCACTTTGTGTCGAAGCGAGTTCGCCTACGACTTCGGGACGTCCGGCGACAACCGTGATGATGTCTTCCAGATCATGACTGGCGAGTAGATCAACTGCTCCCCTTGCGTCGAAGGCGACCCACTTCGTGGCGAGAAACGCTGGCGCGGTCGGGATTCTGATGCGGAGGTCCGGCGCGAGCGGATACTCGACCGCGGTCTCGACCACTCGTGGATACCATTTGTTGGAGAAGCCCAGAACCTCTTGGCCTGCCGGCATGACATCGACGGCGATCCCTTCCGGTGTCACCCACCGACAGATCGGAGCCCCATCTCTCATGTCATGCTCGAAATCAAGGTCTCGCATGCTCTGTTCGAAGGTGGCGTACTCCGCTCGCGTCGTGGCCGAGACTATCACGTCGACATCGTACGTGGCCCGTACACCCGTAGAAGCGTGCGAAGTCAGCAACAGACTAGAGACTTGTCCGCCTACGAAAACGATGTCGTCGAGCAACGGCCTCATTCGCTCGGCAACGATCATCAGGACGGCGTTGTCCTCAGGCTGAGGAACGTGGCGGGTCATGATCCATCATTCAGAATCTCTTTTTTCAGCATCGTCCGTGCGGCTTGCCTCTCCCGAGCACGACCTACCCTGAGGGCGTCGAGAATCGTCAAAAGACGGTAAAGGGACGGATTCCGTTCAACGAGCGTAGGGGCGGCGGGGCAGAGTGGCGCCAAGGACGCTCCCCTCGCGTCCCCCAAATAGCTCGGCCAAACAATCGGATCGAAGGACTCGAACGAGTTCGAGAACGCCGGAGCCGCGTGAGCAGTGGGAACACCTCTCGACTCCGGCCCGAGTCTACCCGGAAAGGCGTACGGCACTCCGTAGACGAGAAACTCCGATAGCGCCGAGCGATTTATGCGTTTTCCCGTGGGGTGTACGAGGCCTGCAGCTCGGAGACGCTTGGTCGCGTTGTGCGCCTCACCCAGGCTTAGTCCAACCGAATCGGCAAGCCGACGAAAGGTCGGATTCGGTACTAGCAGCAACTGCAGAGCGACGCAGACGTCGTGGGGCCGCAGATGCAACGGCTGGCTGCGCATCTTCAGTTCTCATGTTCATGGTTCATGAACCATGAACTTATACGAGATTGTCAGGTTTGCAAGGCAGTAATATACAAGCGTTCATGGTTCATGAACCATGAACGCTCTCATGGCGCGCCCTCGCCCTGGGCCGAGCCAGCTCGCCATGTGCCGGTGTCCCGAACCCTCGGTCCGGTCCCCGAGGCTACAGCTTGCGAAGCCGCTCCAGGGCGTCTTCCAGCACCTTGCGAACCTCGTCGGCTTTTTCCGGATCGCGGCCGACGGTGCGAAACGCCGCCTTGGCCATTCGGCCCATGGCCATGCCGATCTCCACGCCTTCCGGGCGCCCGCCCCACTCCCATTCCTTCCACCGCCCCGCCCGCCGCCAGATGCGGTCGATGGCGTCGCGCCGGTCATCGAGCTCCAGGCGTCCGCGGTCGGTCAACGTGTAGACGCGCTTTCCCCCGGATCGCTCCGAGGTGACCAGGCCTTCATCCTCGAGCTGCTGTAACACCGGGTATACCGTTCCGGCGCTGGCCTTGTACAGGCCCCCTGAACGTTCTTCCAGCCTACTCATCAGGTCGTACCCGTGGCCTGGCTCCGACTCCAGCAACGACAGCAGAGCCAAGCGCACCTCGCCCGATCGAAAGAAGCTGCCACGCGGACCGCGAGGACCGAACTCGAACCCGAATCCTCCGCGGCGGTGGCGCCGCCTATGCCCTTTGCGCACTTGGGCCTCCCAGTGAGAGTGACACATCACCGCCTCCCTAAAATTTCGCAACGATAGGTTGTACTATATGTCGTACGATATAACATCCGACAGCATTGGTCCAGGGGCAGGTCGACGCGACGGCCCGCTGTCATCAAGCCAGGGCTCGCCTCACGGCCGGAACCACTTCGGTCCCCAGGAGCTCGATGGCCCGCAGAACTTTCGCATGCGGCATGGGCCCCACTGTGAGTTGGATGAGGAAGCGCTGATGTCCGAAGAGCCGGTGCTGGTAGAGGATCTTCTCGACGATCTTTTCCGGATCTCCCACGAACAGCGCGCCCTCCAACCTGCACTCGGCGTCGAACTGCGCTCGGCTCGGGGGCGGCCAGCCCCGCTCTCGGCCGATGCGGCCCATGACCTCGGCGAACGGCGGATATGCGAGCTCGGCCGCCTCGTCCGCGTCGTCGGCAATGAAACCGTGTGCGTTGATGCTCACCGGCAGTACCCGGCCGTTGGCCCCCGACCGCCGGGCCGCCCGACGATAAAGCTCCACCACCGGGGAGAATCGGCTGGCGGACCCGCCGATGATCGCCAGTGCCATCGGCAGGCCCAGCGAGGCGGCCCGCATCACCGACGACGGGGTGCCGCCGACCGCCACCCACACGGGGAGGGGGTCCTGGAGCGGTCGCGGATACACGCTTCGCCCCTCGATCGGCGGACGATGTCTGCCGGACCACGTGACCTGCACCTGCTCACGTAGCGCAAGCAGCAATCCCAGCTTTTCCGCGAACAGGTCGTCGTAGTCCGCCAGGTCCTGTCCGAACAGGGGGAACGACTCGGTGAACGAACCCCGTCCAGCCATGATCTCGGCCCGGCCGTCCGAGATGAGATCGAGCAGCGCAAAGTCCTGAAACACGCGCACGGGATCGTCGGAGCTCAGCACCGACACGGCGCTCGTGAGGCGAATCCTTCGCGTGATCGACGCGGCCGCGGCCAGCACGATGGCCGGGGCCGAAACGGCGTAATCGCGCCGGTGATGCTCACCCACTCCGAACACGTCGAGCCCCACACGGTCGGCCAGCTCGATCTCCTCGAGAAGGTCCTTCACCCGCTGGGCTGCCCCCACCTGTTCGCCCGTGGTCGGATCGAAGGAGGTTTCGGCGAACGTGTAGATCCCGATTTCCATACGGAAGCCAATCTAACATGCGCCCTTTCGATTCCCGACTGTGCGACCCCAGATTACCGGACAGGCAAAAACCCAGAGGAGGGCACATGGATCGCCGTGGCTTCGTCACCAGTGGAATGGTCGCCGGCTTGGCCGGCGTGGCAGGGACCGGGAGCGCGCTCGGCACGGTTTTGGAGCGCACGCCCGGGTGGGGACCGGGGAAGACGTTGCCCAACGGCGACATCAAGCTGAGCTCCAACGAGAACCCGCTCGGGCTGGCGCCCGCCGCGCGAGAGGCGCTGGTCGAGGCGATCGTCGATGCCAATCGGTACCCCGGCGCCTACCGGGATCCGCTGATGGCGGAGCTTGCGCGGTATCTGGATGTGCGGCCCGAAAGCATCACGCTCGGATTCGGGTCCACGGAGATCCTCCAGGTGGCGACCCACGTGTTCCAAGGGCCCAACGTTCCGCTGGTGATCGCGGCGCCGACGTTCGAGGACATCTCCGACTACCAGGATACCATGCCCTTCGAGGTGGTCGCGGTGCCCCTGACCGACGACCTGCAACACGACGTCGGACGCATGCGGGAGGCCGCCTCCAGGCGTCCGTCGGTGGTCTACTTCTGTAACCCCAACAACCCGACCGGCACCGTCACGTCCGCCCGCGACATCGACGCGTGGATCGCGGACGCGCCCGAGACCACGACGTTCTTGATGGACGAAGCCTACCTTGAGTACGTCACCGATCCGGCCTACAGGCCTGCGCTCAGGTGGATCGAGGACAAGCCCAACGTCGTCGTCATCCGCACGTTCTCCAAGATCTTCGGCATGGCGGGTCTGCGGCTCGGCTACGCGGTGTCCCATCCCCACACGGCCGCGCGCCTCAACGAGTTCACCGTGCAAAACAGCCCCAACGTCCTGGCCGGCGCCGCTGGTAAGGCATCGCTGCTGGACGATGGGCTGGTCGGACGGGCGGTGGCGGTCAACGCCGAATCCAAAGAGATCGTCCACGTCACGTGTGACGAGTTGGAGCTGGAGTACCTGCCCACCAACACGAACTTTCTCATGCACCGCATCAACGGCGATCTGCAGACCTACATCGGCCGCATGCGTGAATCGGGCATCCTCGTAGGACGACAGTTCCCGCCCATGCTCGAGTGGAACCGGCTTTCGTTCGGACTTCCCGACGAGATGGACCGCTGGGCGTCCACGATCAAGGATTTCCGCAAGAAGGGCTGGATCTAGGGGACTGTACCAGCCATTCGCTGAGTACCGAGACGGGGGAGGCGCCTGCGAGGCGAGGCGGGACGACGCGGCGTAGCGGTAGCTACGGCAAGGAGTTCCAACGAAGTCCTCGCGGGATGCCGTCCCCGTCGAATACCAAACGAATAGCTGGTACAGTCCACTAGCCCGCCCCTCACACCTCTCTAGCCCCCGGGACCTGGGCCCGGGGGCTTCGTCCATTCGTGGACCAAGCAGGTGTCGTCCAGCCCACTAGGTGTTTTCCCGCCCCACCCCTGGGGTGTCTACCGGATACAGCGCGGTCGAAGTCGGTTCGATCTTACTCGTGTGAAACGCACGGAGCGCTTCACGAGGCAGTCCCCCCAAGCTCTGCCTCGCGCAGGGCAACCGCGACTCTGAAGACGGGCTAGAATCCATGCCAAACCAGAACCGATCGCCCAAGACGATCCTCACCACTCTAACCGTCCGGATTCCCGAAACAGTCGACGAGAAATCACACGACGAGATCCTAGACGAGTACATCGCAATGGTGCTGTACGCGGAGCTGTGCAAAACCGCGAACCGGCGCGATGAGCGTGTCTCCCCGACCGCTGCGGTTGCCCTCCACTAGTAATCGTCCCGGGTCGGCGAGCTCGGTGGTGCTCGTTCAGACCGTCGGCTCGTCGCCCCGGGGCCCCCTCCCCTCCCGTCCGCAATCCCTCAGCGGACCGCCGATACCGTCGGCTCCGGCCGGTCCCCGGTCAGCCTCTCCCGCATCTCCAGCGACAACAGCCACCAACTGACGCACGCTTGCAGCCCGACCGTGATGACGGAGGCGTACCAGAGGTGGCGCAGCTCGAACCAGGGCTGCCCGGTCAGCCACACCGCCGGAATCACGAACGTCACCAGTCGGGTGGCACTGGCCAGTAGGGAGGGCACGGTGTTGCCCATGGCCTGAAATATCCCGGAGCAGGTGAAGATGATTCCGGTGGCCAGGAAATTCCACGAGATGATCTGAAGGAACTCCGCCCCGGCGGCAATCACGGCCGAGTCGCCCGTAAAAAATGCGATCAGCACCTCGGGACGCCACTGACAAAACAACGTCAGCGCCAGCATGATCACACTGAGGGCGGACGCGGACGTGCGAAACGTCGCGCGCACTCGGCCGTGCTTCCCGGCGCCCACGTTCTGTCCCGCCACCGGGGCGGTCGCGAACGCGATGGCCATGGCCGGCAGGAAGATGGCCTGCATGACCCGGGAGCCCACGCCGAAACCGGCCTGCGCGTCCGCGCCGAAACCGCGAATGGTCCAGTAGATGACGGCCATGTAAACGAACATCAGCGCGAACTCGCCGCCCGGCGGCAGGCCTACCGCCAAGATCCTGCGCCAGGCGGAGGCCCGCGGCCTGACCAGGGTTCTATCGAAGACGACGAATCGCTCCAAGCGGAGGAAGTAGATCGTCATGAGGGCCACGCCCACGGCCACTGAGATAGTCGTGGAGATGCCCGCTCCGGCAATCCCCAGCGGGCGGCCCGTGCCCCATCCGGCGATCATCACGGGAGACAGGAGCGCGTTCAGGAACACGGTGAGGATCTGGACCACGATCGTGGGCGTGACGATCCCGGTGCCACGGAGGGCCGAGCCCATCGAGATGAGCGCGAACTGAAGGCCCAGACCGGGAAGGAACCAGTGCAGATACGTGGTGCCGGCCTCCACCGTCGGGGCGTCGGCGCCCAGGCTGCCCATGTACCAGCCGGCCAGGCCGTATCCGCCGACCAGCGTGATGATCGCGCAGACCGCAGCCAACACCAGGCTCTGATTGAAGATCAGGTTCGCGTCTTCGCGGTCCTTGCGTCCGCTGGCTTGTGCGATCAGCGCCATCGTGCCCACACCCAGCACTTGGGTGATGGCCATGACCAGAAACTGGACGTTGCCGGCAGATCCGAGTCCGGCGATGGCGGCATCGCCGAGCTGGGCGACGAAGTAGAGGTCCACCAGGTAGTACGCGGTCTGGAACACCATGCCGATCGCAATCGGCGCGGCCATGCTCACGATATGGCCCGGAATGGGCCCTTCCGTCAGATCGCGCAAACCGGCGGGTCCATCTACCTGGTGCCGTCCACTAGGGGACGGCACCCTCCGAGTCTTCGGGAAAAGCGTCCTGGGCGAGCCTCCGGCTGTGAGCCCGTAGATCCTGCGGCCACTCCGAAGTCATCTCGTCGAACCGGCTCCGGGCGCCGGAATAGAGTGCCCGCACGGCCTCTTCGAATCCGGGTAGGTTTCCGCCCACCGCATGCATGAACCGATAGGTCGCATCCTGCGCGCGCCGCACCCGGTCTCGTTGCTCGTGCTCTCGACGGGCCTGATCCACCAACCTGCGCAGGGTGGCGGAAGCGCTCCCCCGTTGCGCTTGCAGCCAAGCCCAGTGGCGCGGCAGCAGCGTAACTTCCTTGGCCACGACACCCAGCTTTGGTCGTCCCGGCCCTCTCCGCTTCCCGTGGGCGTCCTCCGAGGATCCGGACGCCTCTCGGTCACGGTATCGCTCCGCCACGTCCGCCACGGTCCCGATGAGGTCGAGCTCGACCGTGCGACCGGTGTCGTCGTCGAACACCCGGATCTCCCGAACATCGCCGCGGTCCAGGGCCGTCTTGCCGGCAACCGCGACGGATTGGAGATCGCCACTGGCAATACGGCGATCGCCGGCGAACGCAGTGCAACGAACAACGGACTCGGTCATAACGGGGGTGGCGTGAAAGTGGGAAATCCAACTCGGGCCGCATATTTTATCCGGATATTATTCGTCCGTCAACCGCATCCGCCGAAAACGACCGCGGGATCTCCGTCGAGGTTGGCAAACGACATCGGCGCTAGTATTGTAGAGCATCGACAATTGTAGACAGTCTATCAATCAGGCGAGCCTTCCGGCATGGCCAAGCGCAAACCAGATCTCCTCCAGGGGACGCTCAACCTCCTCATTCTGAAGACCCTGCAGCGCAGGGCCATGCACGGATGGGGAATCGCAAAACAGATCCAGGCGACGAGCAACGATGTCTTGCAGGTCAATCAGGGCTCCCTGTACCCGGCGCTGCAAAGGCTCCAGGAAGACGGGCTGATCCGGTCTTCCCTGGGGGAGACGCCGACCGGCCGCTCCGTGAAGATCTACCGTCTCACCGCAAAAGGCCGGAAGCGACTGCAGCACGACACCAAGGGTTGGTATGTCATGTCTACCGCGATCAACGACGTGCTCCGAGCGGTCTGACGGGCCGAGGCGACGAGCCAGGAGTGGAAGGGAGGGGACGTGGACGAGCTTTGGCGGTGGATTTCGCGGATTCGGGACCTGGCGTTCAAGGGCAAGGCCGACCGCGAATCGCGTGAGGAGATGCAGTTCCACATCGACATGGAGATCCAAGAGCGGATCCGGCTCGGGATGTCGCCGGCTGAGGCACGACGTTCCGCACTCCTGGACTTCGGAGGAGTGGAGCGGTACCGGGAGCAGGTGCGCGAGCGCAGGTGGGGCCACACCATCGACCTGGTGTTGCAGGACGTTCGCTACGCGGTCCGCACCTTTGCGCGCAGTCCGGTGTTCACCACGGTGGCGCTGCTAACGCTCACGCTGGGAATCGGCGGTGCTACCGCCATCTTCTCCTTGGTCGACGCCGTCCTGCTGTCACCGCTCCCCTACGACGATCCCGGCCGGATTCTCAGAATCCAGCAAAGCTGGGCTGGTACTCCCGAGGGGTCGATCTCACCGGCAGAGCACCTCGACTATATGGAGTCGCTGGACGTGTTCACCTCGGTCGGCAGCTACGCCTACGGCTCGTCCAACCTGACCGGAGACTCGGACCCTCAGCGAGTGAGCGGCGCGCAGGTTTCCGCCGGGGTGTTCCCGGCCTTGGGCATCGCTCCACAGCGGGGCCGCGTGTTCACCGAGGCCGAGGATCACGCGGGCACCGCCGTGGTCGTGATCAGCGACGCGCTCTGGCGGGGACGGTTCGGAAGCGACGATCGTATCGTCGGCCGCACCATCACGATGGACGGGCAGGCCACCGAGGTAATCGGGGTGCTACCGCCCGGTTTTCGCATGCCCGAACTGCTGCTCACCGACGGCCAGACACACTACCTAGAGCCGTTGAACATCACGCCGGACCAGGTCGAGGCCCGTGGCTCCCACTACCTGAGAGGAGTAGGAAGGCTGGGCCCGGGTATACCCCGGACGGAGGCGGAGCGCGCGGTCGCCCAGGCCGCCGCCGACATGGTGCGCGCTTATCCCGACGACTATCCGGCAGACATGCGCTTCGGCGCGACCGTAATTCCGTTGAGTCGCCAAATCCGGGGTCCCGTGCGCCTGCCCCTCCTGATCCTGCTGGGCGCGGTCGGGCTCGTCCTGCTCATCGCCTGTGCCAACGTCGCCAACCTGCTCATTTCACGGGCCGACCAGCGCGAGCGTGAGCTGGCCATGCGGGCGGCCCTGGGAGCCGGCCGCCGGCGTCTCGTGTCTCAGGTGCTGATCGAGAGCACCGTCCTATCGGTCGCGGGCGGCGTGCTGGGGTTCGGACTGGCCGCCGTCATTCTGCGGATTTCCGCGGGCATCATCCCCTCCGGATTGGCCTGGCTGGAAAGGGCGACGCTGGACGGAAGGGTGCTCGCCTTCGCGATCGGGGCTGCCCTCCTCACCGGCGTGGTCTTCGGGATGCTCCCGGCGGGACGTATAGTGCGAGGAAATCTCGGAGGCTCGCTGCGGGAGGGAGGGGGCAGGGTCAGCGGGGATCGAGGTGGACTCGTCACCCGACGCCTCCTGGTCGTAGGGGAGTTGGCTTTGGCGCTCGTGCTCCTGGCCGGAGCAGGCCTTCTGACCCGAAGCTTCATCGCCTTGGTAAACGTCGATCCCGGTATCCGAACGGACCAGGTGGCGTCCGCCCGTGTTACCCTGCCGATCGCTCGCTACCAGTCCGACGAGGAGATCCGGGCCTTCCACCGCGAGCTTCGTACGCGGCTGAACGCGGTTCCCGGCGTGCTTGCTGCCGCCGCCGTGAGCAACCTCCCGCTCGCCACGACGTTGGGTGACCTCAACTTCCGCATCGAGGGGCGGCCCGTGCCCGAGGGCGGCGTTTCTCCGCGAGGAGACTGGCAGGTGGTCACCCCGGGCTACTTCGAGGCGATGGGTCTGGCGGTAGTCCAGGGTCGAGAGATCGCGGCGCACGACGACACCTCGGCTCCCGGGGTGGTCGTCGTCAACCAAACGTTGGCTCGGCTCCACTGGCCGGACGGTGACGCGATCGGAAAACGCTTCACCCTTGGAGGGCAGGCCGGTCCCGGTATCGTGGAGATCGTCGGCGTGGTCCGCGACGTCCGCCACGAGGGGCTGGAGCAGCCCGACCGCCCGCAAATGTACCTGGCCCACGAGCAGTTCCGCTTCTGGAACGGTGGCGGCGCCGCGCGAGCGATGAACATCCTCGTTCATTCTTCGCTGCCACTCTCGGAGCTGGCCGATCCCATGAGGGACGCGGTCCGCTCGCTCGATCCGCTACTCCCGCTATCCGACTTCACGACCATGCGGGAAGCGCGGGCCGGGGCGGTGGCCATCCCCCGTCTGCTGATGAGCCTCGTGGCGGGGTTTTCACTTCTCTCGCTGATCCTCGCGGCAGTGGGCATCTATGGCGTCATGGCGTTCGCGGTCGGACGCCGTACCCACGAGTTCGGAATCCGCATGGCGCTCGGAGCCCGTCCCATGCAGGTCTCGGGCATGGTGCTGCGCCAGGGTCTCGGCATCACGACCGCCGGCATCGCGTTCGGCTTGGTGGGGGTCTACGTCTCGACCCGACTGCTTTCGACCGTACTGTTCGGAGTCACGGCCACGGACCCCGTGACCCTGGCGGCGGTGGCGATCCTGTTGGGCTCGGTTGCGGTGGCCGCGTGCTGGATTCCCGCCCATCGGGCGACGACCGTCAGCCCGGTCGTCTCACTGCGCGCGGAGTAGCGGCACCGGACCAACAACCGGGTTCCTCGCGCCTGTTCTGTCAGCCGTCGTCGGGCTCCTCTTTGCCCGGTGGCAGCACGGCAGCCTCTGCACCGGCCAAGTCGACCGCATACCGAGCGATGGCGTCCATCTGCTCCTCACGCGTGCGTGCCCAGCGGAACGACCGCACCGTGCTGCTCACCAGGGCCCACACTCCGACGCCCAGCGTCGCCGCGACGGCCGGGAGCATGTCCGGGGCGCCTTGCAGTACGGAGAGCGTGAAGATCCCGACGCCCACCGCCAGACCGCCCGCACCCAGCCCGAGCATGGCCCTCAGCCTGGAGCTGTCCGTCCCCAGCCGAAGCCGCTGGCCCGTTGCCGTGGGTTCGACCAACGCGTGTAGGTTGCCGTTCCACCACTGGCGGGTAGCCCCCTCCTGCCGCACCGTGCCCCGCGCCTCGAACGTCTCCCGCAGCGCCGCAACGAGGCGGTCCCACGCACGGTCGTTGAGCGCGCCGGGAAGCTCGGCCGTCCGGGCCACTCCCACCGGAAGGCCGAAATAACGTCGGCGTGGAGCCGGTCGCGGTGCATGATCCAGCCGGGCGGCGGCCCGTTCGATGAGATCGGTATCCATGCCGACCTGACGACCGATCTCCTTCAACTCGGAGAGCGTCAGACCGGTCTCGGAGGGCTCTGCACGCGACTCGATATCCTGCGTGTCCGTGGCTGCGGCGAAGATCGCCTTGATCTCCGCATCGCCGTAGCGTCGGAGCGGCGATCCGGCGGAATCCGATGAGGGAGGCCCGGTCCGGCCCTCCGGATCTCTCGACGCATCCTTCGGATCGTCATCCTGCATGTGGCTCCTCCCTACGATCGGTAACCGGGCAGCGGGCGTCCGCCGCATCCGTACACCAATCTACGCTGCGGCGCTCCGGTTTCTTCCCCGAGGATCCCCGACCGTCACTCTGAACCCGCGGTAACGACGGTCGTTACGTGGAGCGGGCAGCCACGACGTGCACCTGATACTCGACCGAGCTCCGATCGTGAAGCCGGGTGTGCCACGGTATCTCCTGCAGCTCCCCGGCCAAAACGAGGCCCTCGACCGAGGCCGGATGTCCCCCGGGCGTGAGAAGGGCCCGCAGAAACGGCTCCGCCGCGCCGCAGTCCGGCCCACGCTGAGAGTGACCGCCGAGCCAACCCTCCATCGGCGTCGCCGCGATCGACCAGTCGTATGGGGTAGCCAACACCACCTCACCGCCGCTGCGAAGGACGGCGGCGAGAGATCCGAGGAGCGCCCGCGGAGAAGAAACGCAGTCGAGGACGTTCAGGGCGGCCACGAACCCGAACGTGCCGTCCGAGAACGGGAGGGCCAGCGCATCGCACGCCCAGAAATCAACCCGCTCCGCGCCACCGAAGTGTACCTGGAAGTCGACCCGATCGTACACAACCCCGAGTCGTCTGCGTGGATAGCACACCCGTCCGTTGCGGGCAACGTTCTGGGCCATCTGCAGCATGGAGAAGTTGAGGTCCACGCCCAAGGCCAGTCCGTCGGTTCGCGCGGCGAGGTCGAACGTGGCCCGTCCCACCGAGCTTCCGACGTCCAACGCGGGACCGTTGAGGCGCGTCCCGTCCGAGACGAGCTCGAGCGCCTTGGCCAGACAGCGACTGATCGAGCCTGCAGCCGACCCCGTAGAGCTCCGGCCGGACGAGTCTTCACCATAATGATCTGAAGCGTATGTGCTCAGATGCTGTCTACGGACGTCGAACGGAGACCCCGGGCCGGCCCCATCTCCCAGCATCGACTCGAGCATAGGCGAAAGATCCGTGCGGGCGGTAAGGTGAGCGAGATTGTTGGTCAGGTAGGTACGGACGTCCGGGACCAAAATGGGAATACCGTCAATGATCGGATATTCCTGCATACACTCGGAGTCGACACAGTGGAGGACACCTTCGACGATCCAGTCCATTTCTTCTCGAACGACGTGCGCGAGATGGACAGGGTAGTCTTTGTTGCGCTGATACTTACAGCGAGGGCACAGCGGCGCGAGGCTATCGAAGTGATCGCGAAGCACTAATGGACAGTATCCGGAGTAACGTTCACACCGAGAGGAGTTCGGAGTACGCGAGGTGAGGCAGGACGATCCACTAGCCGCCGATCAATACCGTCGGACATCCCGGGGGCAGGATGTTCCCCATGGGTGCGGGAATGGGAGCGACGCAGCTCGCGTGGTTGGTCATGTCCCCGACGCGGGCGGCCGGCAGGTTGCCGATCAAAACAGTCGCTGAGCCCTTCATGATGATCCCCGGTCCGGCCGGGACACAGCCCGGCAGCATGCAGGGACGGGTCATGTCTGTCATGCGAGCCGCGGGCTGATTCCCAATCAACACCGTGAACTCGCCCTTCAGGATGGTGAGCGGGAGCGGCGGATGCGGGAGCGGCGTGGGGACGGGCGCCGGAGGATGGATGGGGGCATGGCAGTGAGGCCCGGCCTGGATCACCTGGTCGGTCATGCGAGCCGCCGGCTGGCCCATGGAACCACTCCTTTTGAAACGTCGCGCCTTAGGTGAAGCGCAGTATAGCGTTCCGGCGCTCGGCGGGCGAGATCCAAGAACGCTTCTACTGCGCCCGTCGACCCGTCGGCCCTATATACTACACGGCATCAGTGGGCCACGTCATTGTAGTTGAGGGACTTACGGAACACTACTGGCGAAACTCGGGAAAAATGCCTATACGTCATCCGTCGGCGTCGCCGCAAACGAAGTCGGCATTTGGAGTCCCGCCCTCGTCGCCGGTCGCGAGACCAACCCTTGGCGTCAACCTGGACGGTCAGGCTTCTTGTCTTTAAAAAAGCAGGCGCGCTTGAGAGCCCTCGGGCTCGTAGGTCTTGTATTGGTAGGATCTTGTGTCGGTGATGCCGGCAGTCCTACTGCTCCTCTGTTTACCCACTTGGCCATTCACACGGCCTTCTCGTCTGCTGCTGATGCGCGGGCGGCCCGTGCCGTAGTTGACCAGGTGCGGCTTCGCGTTGTCCGCCCCCCAGAGAACGTTCTGGTCGACGTGGTACGTCCCCTGTCCGCCGGCCAGCAGTCGCTCGAGTTGAGCGCGCGCGTCGAGCTGACCGCCGTTACCGAGCTGCTGCGCGTCGAGGTCGAGCTGCTCTCCGGCGGTTTGATCGCGTTCGAGGGTGACGCGGACCTGTTGGCGGACGCACGGGAAGCCGTAAACGAATCTCCGCCAATCACCTTCCGGCTGTCCGCTCCGGCGCTGGAGCTTCGTAGTTCGTCCGTGCAGTTGTACGCGCAGGAAGCCGCATCCTCGGTAGACGCCACAGTCTTCGTGCGAAACGCCGGAGGCGGCACGCTGGACTGGACCGCCACAAGCTCGGGAGCCGACTGGCTCACGCTCTCCCAGGCCTCCGGATCGGTGGCCACACTGGCCGAGTCGCCGATCACGCTGTCGGCCTCGCCCGATGGACTCGCCGTCGGAGACTACAGCGCCAGCGTGACGCTCAGCGATCCAGCGGCGCTGGACGCTCCGCAGACCGTGTCCGTCGACTTCTCGGTTACGGCTGACCCCACCTACCAGCTCGGCGTCGCCGCACGAGGAGATGGAAACGGCCGTGTGATCTCCTCGCCGGGGAGCATCGATTGCCTCGTGGAGCAGAGTGCGATCACGGGAGGCTGCGGACAACACTTCCCCACCGGCACCATCGTGACACTCAGCGCCCTGGCGTCGGAAGGATCCACGTTCATCGGATGGGACGGTGCGTGCGCGGAGTCGCTGGGCACCTGCGAGATCGTCATGGATCGAGCGCAGACCGTCGTCGCCCTGTTCGAACGGAACCTGATCCTGTTCGACGAAGCGGCGATCGAGCTGACGCCGTCCAACCTGGTGTCCACCGTGTCGATGTCCTCCGATCCGGACCCCACGTCGTTCAGGGTCCGCAACATCGGCGCGACCACGCTCCGGTGGAGCGCATTGGAGTCGGCCGCCTGGTTCACGGTCACGCCTGCAACCGGTACGCTCGAACCCGGATCGGACGAGCCCGTCACCGTAGCCGTGTCCAGCGCGGCGCTGCCCGCCGGCAGCTACTCGGGCAGCGTTGCCGTTTCCGATCCCAGCGCGATCAACTCGCCTCAGTCCGTCGCGGTCGGCCTGACCGTGACGTCCAGTGAAACGGTCGCGCTCACCGTGGCGGGCGTCGGAACCGGTACCGGTCGTGTCACGTCGAACACGCCGGCCGTCGACTGCATCGTGACGGCCGGTCAGACGCTCGGGGACTGCGCAGACCGTTACGTGGTCGGCACCCGTGTGACGCTCGTCGCTGCACCCGGGCCGGGCTCGACCTTCGCGGGGTGGACCGGGAGCTGCAGCGACGGGTCGCTCACTTGCGAAGTGGAGATGACCGAGGCGCGTTCCGTCACTGCGGAATTCGCCCTCGATGAGGGTCCCGAGCCGCCACCCCCACCGCCGCCGCCCGCGGATCCGCCGGCCATCGACCTCACGCCCACCTCGCTCGCCTTCTCGGCCGACGAGGGCCAAGACCCCGATCAGGCCAGCCAGCCGTTCACCATCACCAACTCCGGTGGCAGCACCCTCGATTGGCAGGCCGCCGAGGACGCGCCCTGGCTGACCCTCTCCGCCGAGTCCGGTTCGCTCGAACCCGACGACTCCGCGCCCGTTACTGTCACCGTCGCGTCTGCTGCACTCGCGCCGGGTGACTACGAGACCACGATCACCGTCGCCGATCCCGACGCCTCCAACTCGCCACAGGTCGTCACGGTCACGCTCACCGTAACGGCCGAGCCCCCACCGCCGCCGCCCGCGGATCCGCCGGCCATCGACCTCGCGCCCACTGCGCTCGCCTTCTCGGCCGACGAGGGCCAAGACCCCGATCAGGCCAGCCAGCCGTTCACCATCACCAACTCCGGTGGCAGCACCCTCGATTGGCAGGCCGCCGAGGACGCGCCCTGGCTGACCCTCTCGGCCGAGTCCGGTTCGATCGAGCCCGATGACTCCGCGCCCGTCACCGTCACCGTCGCGTCTGCTGCACTCGCGCCGGGCGACTACGAGACCACGATCACCGTCGCGGACCCCGACGCTTCCAACTCACCCCAGGTCGTCACGGTCTCGCTCACCGTAACGGCCGAGCCGCCACCCCCACCGCCGCCGCCCACGGATCCGCCGGCCATCGACCTCACGCCCACCTCGCTCGCCTTCTCGGCCGACGAGGGCCAAGACCCCGATCAGGCCAGCCAGCCGTTCACCATCACCAACTCCGGTGGCAGCACCCTCGATTGGCAGGCCGCCGAGGACGCGCCCTGGCTGACCCTCTCGGCCGAGTCCGGTTCGATCGAGCCCGATGACTCCGCGCCCGTCACCGTCACCGTCGCGTCTGCTGCACTCGCGCCGGGCGACTACGAGACCACGATCACCGTCGCGGACCCCGACGCCTCCAACTCGCCCCAAGTCGTCACCGTCACGCTCGCCGTAACGGCCGAGCCGCCGCCCCCACCGCCGCCGCCCGCGGATCCGCCGGCCATCGACCTCGCGCCCACTGCGCTCGCCTTCTCGGCCGACGAGGGCCAAGACCCCGATCAGGCCAGCCAGCCGTTCACCATCACCAACTCCGGCGGCAGCACCCTCGATTGGCAGGCCGCCGAGGACGCGCCCTGGCTGACCCTCTCCGCCGAGTCCGGTTCGCTCGAACCCGACGACTCCGCGCCCGTTACTGTCACCGTCGCGTCCGCTGCCCTCGCGCCGGGTGACTACGAGACCACGATCACCGTCGCGGACCCCGACGCGTCCAACTCACCCCAGGTCGTCACGGTCTCGCTCACCGTAACGGCCGAGCCGCCACCCCCACCGCCGCCGCCCGCGGATCCGCCGGCCATCGACCTCACGCCCACCTCGCTCGCCTTCTCGGCCGACGAGGGCGAAGACCCGGATCCCGACTACCAGCCGTTCACCGTCACCAACTCCGGTGGCAGCACCCTCGATTGGCAGGCCGCCGAGGACGCGCCCTGGCTGACCCTCTCCGCCGAGTCCGGTTCACTCGAACCCGACGACTCCGCGCCCGTCACCGTCACCGTCGCGTCTGCTGCACTCGCGCCGGGTGACTACGAGACCACGATCACCGTCGCGGACCCCGACGCTTCCAACTCACCCCAGGTCGTCACGGTCTCGCTCACCGTAACGGCCGAGCCGCCACCCCCACCGCCGCCGCCCGCGGATCCGCCGACCATCGACCTCGCGCCCACCTCGCTCGCGTTCTCCGCCGACGAGGGCGAAGACCCCGATCCCGACTACCAGCCGTTCACCATCACCAACTCCGGCGGCAGCACCCTCGATTGGCAGGCCGCCGAGGACGCGCCCTGGCTGACCCTCTCCGCCGAGTCCGGTTCGCTCGAACCCGACGACTCCGCGCCCGTCACCGTCACCATCGCGTCTGCTGCACTCGCGCCGGGTGACTACGAGACCACGATCACCGTCGCGGACCCCGACGCTTCCAACTCACCACAGGTCGTCACCGTCACGCTCACGGTCGTCGCGGCGCCGATCGTCGGGCCGGCCATCCTGGTGACGCCCGATCAGCTGGACTTCGAGGCGGAACAGGGATCGGAGCCGATCCCCAACGATCAGCTCTTCACGATCACGAATATCGGGACGGAGCCGTTGAGCTGGAGGGCCAGCGAAAACGTCAACTGGCTGACGATCAACTCCCCCCGCGGCGTGCTCGATCCGGGCGAGTCGGAGTCGGTGCGGGTCATCGTGGTCGGGGCGGGAAGTCTGCCTGCCGGCGAGCTGACCACGGACATCGTCGTCAGCGATCCCGCCGCGGTGAACTCGCCGCAAACGGTCAGGGTGCGGGTGACGGTCACGGCCCCGTCGTCCTAGGACGTTCCGATCCATGGTGGAACGAACGGCCTCCTGTCCGTCCTGCTCGCGGCGGGTCTTCCCCAACGATGCGTTCTGCAGTTGGTGTGGCACGCGCACCGGCCTTGCCGCGGTGCAACGATCGGAGGCGCCGCGGACGTTCATCGGCCGGTCCGTTCCGACGGGCCAGCGCCTCGGATGTCCACACTGCCATGGCCCGGTTCTGGAAGACGACCTGTTCTGCTCCGAGTGCGGGAATCGGCGGGAGGAGCCGGTGGAGGCCAACGCCATCACCGAGATGTGGGCGTCTATTCTGCGAACGCTGGAGGAGGCCACTCGCGGGCGATTCGACTTCATCCGCGAGATCGGGCGAGGCGGAATGGGAACGGTCTATCTGGCCCGGCAGCTCGACCTCGACCGCCTCGTTGCGATCAAGGTCCTGTCACCCACCTGGCTCACGAACGAGACCATGGTGGAGAGGTTCCGTCGCGAGGCACGCCTGATCGCGTCTATTCGCCATCCGTCGATCGTCAACGTGCACGGCGTGGGCCAGACGGCGGACGTGCACTACTTCGTCATGGACTTCATCGAGGGCGTGCCGCTCAATCGCGTCCTGCGCTCGCGGGGACAGCTCTCGGCTCCCGTCTCCCGGGCCGTGTTGTATCAGGTCGGTGCTGCATTGGCGTACGCCCACCGTCCGGAACGCGGCATCATCCATCGCGACATCAAGCCGGGCAACATCCTCCTCGACAGCGAGGGCAACGCGGTCGTGACGGACTTCGGCATCGCCCGGGCATCGGATGCGTCCAGCGGCCTCACCATGACGGGGCTCATCATGGGCACTCCCCAGTACATGAGCCCGGAGCAGTGCCGCGGGGAGGAGGTCACGCCGGCTTCCGACCAGTACTCGTTGGGCGCGGTCCTCTACGCGATGCTCGCAGGCCGTCCTCCGTTCACGGGGACGGACTATCAAATCCTGATCAAGCAGACCACCGAGCCGGTGCCGCCGCTTCGCGGCCTGCGGCCGAACTGCCCCGACGACCTTGCGGATGCGGTCGAGCGGATGCTGGCCAAGGAGCCCGAGGAGCGCTGGCCGACCGTCTCGGACGCCGTGAAGGCGGCCGGCGCAACTCCGCTGACCGGCGACGATCCCGTGCGGGCCGCCATCGTGACCCTGGTCAAAGAGACCCTGCCGGATACTGCGGAGCAGGAGACCGTGGTGGCTCACGGCCCTGTGGACGCCTCCGCCGGCTCGGACACGGCTCCGACGTGGCTACGCATCCTATCCCTACCGACCGACCTGTCCACCGGGGACGAAGTGGACCTCAGCGCCACGTGCATCCTGGGAGACGGCACCGAGCATGAGAACGTGCCCGTCGTTTGGAACTCCACCAACCCCGAGGTGGCCTGGGTGGATCCGGACACGGGGCATCTGGTCGCAGTCGGCGCGGGGGCGGCCGTGATCACCGCGCGAGCTGCGGGTGTGACCGAATCGGTCGAGGTCAAGATCTCCCGTCCGCCGGCGGCGGGATTGGACGTATCACCCGGACAGGTGTCGATACGGGTGGGCGAAACCCGTCACCTCCGCGCCAGCGCCGTGGACGAGCGCGGAAGGCCGATCGACCGACCGGTCCAATGGTCGTCGGGAAATCCGTCCGTGGCCTCGGTGGACGACGATGGCATCGTGCGCGCCCTGAGCCCGGGATCCTCATCCATTCTGGCACTGTGTGATTCCGTAGGCGCAGCCAGCACGGTCACGGTGGTCCCGCAGTCGACGGAGCGGGCCGGTGCTCTGGTGACCGCTGCCGCACGCGCCCGCCGGCCGTCGCGCCGATTGCTGGGCTTTGCCGCGGTGCCGGTGTTGGCCATCACGGCCCTGGGCGTTTGGCTCACCGGAAACTCGCGTGAACGAGGACGCGAAGCCGATGCAGCGGTGCCGGCGGGCTTGATCCTCCTCGTGCCGGACTCGGTGGACATCACGGACACCGTGGCGATCTCCGCCCGACTGGCGCTGTCCGACGGCGACACCGTGGCGACGGCGCCGATATGGACCTCGTCGGACGAGTCGGTGGCGAGCGTCGTGGGGAACGCCGTCGTCGGTGTGGCCCCGGGCGTTGCGCGCCTGACTGCTTCTGCGAGTGGAATCGAGAGTCGAACCGAGATGCGCGTGTTCGCCCCGACTCCCGAGCCCGCTCCCACACGGGCCGAGGAAGCTCCGCGGCCGCGGGATCCCGCGCCGAGCCGCGAGGACATAGAGCGCGCCCCTGTGACGGCGCCCGACTCGGAGCCAGAGATTCCGGAGGGGCCGGAGGCGGCAGCTCCCGGCACGCTGCGGATCCGCGTATCGCCCTACGCCGGCATCACGGTGTCGGGCACCCCGTACGGAGATCGCACACAGCTCGTGCTCACCCTTCCGGCCGGAGCCCATCAGGTGGCCATCGCCCGCCCGGGCTATCGGCCGATTTCGTACACCGTGACGGTGTCCTCCGGTGACACGGTCGACGTGCTGTGCCGGTTGTACGCCCAGGAGTCGTCATGCGAAAACCCGTACTGATCACACTGCTTGCGGCCGGGATCCTGCCCTCGACGGTGAGCGCTCAGACGCGTGCCGAGCTGATTGCGCAAGCCCAGATCGAGTTCGATCCCGAACGCCGGATCGAGATGCTTTGGCAGGCGGCGAATCCCGCGCTCTCGGCGGTCGACAGCACTTGGAGCGCCGCCGTCCATCAGCTCGCGCAGACGCTCGTCGAACAAGGTGAGCTGGCTATGGCGCAAACCTGGCTGCGCTGGGCCGCGACGGTGGACGCGTCGCACGCCATCGACACCGTCAACCTCCTGCCCACCGTGGTGCGGGTCGCGCGCGAGGCGCGGGCAAACGTGGTGGCCAGGGGAGACGACCCGGCGATCTCGTGGTCGTGGGAATGGTCCGGGACCCTGGCCGCCGACAATGTAGGAACGGTGATGGTGTCCACCTCGGAGCCCACGGAAGTTGCGCTGGAGATCGACGGGGAGCCGTGGTCCGGGGAAGCCCCGGTGACGTTGGAGCCCGGCACGTATCGTCTGCGCGCCTCCGCTGACGGATACCAATCCGCAAACGTGCTGCACGAGGTACTCCCGGGAGTCGCGGGAGCGGTGGCCTTCAACCTGGCTCCGACCCTCCCTGCGGCACTCCGCTCCGCCGTCTCCGGGGCGCTGGTCAGGGTCGCGGCCACCCAGGGCGGCGTGACCCGCTGCCAGACCGGGTTGGTCGTCAGTGACGACGGACTGGTGGTGACCGGGTTCTCGGGCGTGCAGACCGCCGATGCCGTGGTGCTGACATTCCTGGATGGGGGCCGCACCGTGACCAGTCCCTTCTCTGCCGCCCGCGACCCGTCGATCGACCTGGCCGTGTACCGCACCGACACGACTCCGGACGGGCTCCTCGAGCCACTCGACGAGACGCCGGACGTGGCATGGACATTCTTCGTGGGCTCGTGCGACGGGCCCTCCGATGTCGCATCGGCCCGCTTCGATTCGGCAGGGGACAGGCTGAGGGAACCGCCTCCGCCCGGTGCCGGCGGAGGAGCCGTGGTCGACGGAGACGGCCGTTGGCTGGGGATCGTGGCCCAGGACGGCCGGATCACCCCCAGCGGCCGCGTCGAGGCCCTGGTCGAGCGGGCGCGACGCACCGTGGTGGCACAAACGCCGGACGAGCCTTCGCCACAGGTCGGCTCCAGCGGAGGCGTCCCATGGAAATGGGTGGGCGCGGGAGCCGGCGTGGTCGGAATCGCGGTGGCGTTGCTGGCCGGCGGGGACGACGGTGGCCGGCCTCAGCCGGAGGAGACGGGTGGCATCATCATTACCCTTCCGCTCCGAATCCTGGGCAAGCTCGGTGGTCTCCGATGACGCGGCGAACGGGCACCGCGCTGATCGCGCTCGGGCTGCTCGCCTGCGAAGGGCCCACCGAGCTGCACGTAGACCAGGGCTTCCTGGCGCTTCGGGTGGCCTTTGCCCCGGGTGCCGCTTCGGAGTTCGCCACCGGTCGCGTCATTCTACAGGGACCGACGCCGCTGGAAGTCAACATGGTGTCGGGCACGGATACCATCCGCGGACTCCGGCCCGGGTCCTACACGGTGGGGCTCGAGCTTCTGGATACCGGCGGCGCCGTCCAGTCGTTCGGATCCTCACCGGCGACCGTCCGGTCCGGCGCCCTCACGGAGGTTTCGGTCACGCTGACGGCGTTCCCGGCAGGGTCGCTCCAGTCGTCGTATCAGGCCAGCGCCGGCCAGCCGATCACGGTGTCGACCTCCCCCATCGCCGGAGCGGCCTCTTACGAGTGGCAGTGGGACAGCGACGCCAACTTCACGAGCCCCGATTCACAGGAAGGACAGGCCTCGATCCAGCTGACCCTGGATGCGTCACACTACGTGCGGGTGCGCGGTCTCAACTCGTTCGGAGGCCCCTCCGTCTGGAGCAACGTCTCGTTCGTGGCCGTGGACTCCGAGTCTTCCATTCTACTCTCCGCAGCCTCGGTGTCCTTCTCTTCCCCTCAGGGCGGAGAGCGAGGAAACGGGCTGGTGCCCATCCAGACCCGGTCGGTGGTGATCACAAACGACGGAGCGGCGACAATCGACTGGACCGGAAGCGCGAACGCCGAGTGGTTGGAGGTCGATCCACCGTCGGGATCGCTGTTCGCAGGCAGATCCGACACCGTAGACATTGTCAAGAACCGGGCGAGCGGCGTGCTGCGGGACGGGACGTATCAGGAGGTCGTGTCATTCGGTGACGGAGCCGGAGTCACCACGCTGACGGTCGAACATACGGTCACGGCGGGCCCGCCCGCGGTCCCCGACCAGTTCAACTTCGACGAGGTGACACCCACCCGCGTCACCATCTCCTGGCGAGACAATTCGGACGACGAAGAGTGGTTCCAGATCGAGGAAGGCGACAACTTCGCGCCCTGGCAGAAGATCGGGACCGTCCCGCCCGGCACCCAGACCTTCTCGGACACCGACGTCCGCTCCGGAATGCTGCTCCGGTACCGGGTGCGCGCTTGCTCCAGCACCTGGGGACCGTGCGAAAACCCGCTCAACAACGACGGCGGCCCCAATGCGGCCCACGATCAAAGCAGCGTAATCGCGGCTCGGAACGCAGAGGGCAACGTGGTCAGCACCGGCGGCAACCCGATCGCCAACGTGCAGGTTACCCTACGGAGGTGTCAGACCTGGGGCACCGTGAACACTCCGCCCACCGCTGGAGCGTGCTCGTCGTATGCCGCTGGCGATCCGTTGACCCTTCCGACCGCGTCAAACGGGGGTTTTACATTCGAACGGTTGCCAGCGGGGGTGTTCGAGGTACAGGTTGATGCCGGTTCGGCTGGATTCAACGGCAGCACGCCTGCCGCGGCGCTCTACGATCTTCGCACTAGTCCCAAGGAGTCGCGGAGCTACGTCTTGAATTAACGCACACACGTTGAATTGAAACACCCTCGGCTGCGCGGGAGTTTTGCGTGTGCCGGTCAAACGGGGTCGCAGGGAGTAAGGACGGTCGCCTAGGCGCGGGTAGCCCAACCGCACAACGGGATACCAGGGTTCGTTCTTGCTTCCTGTGACCTTTTATTTTGGGTTCCCCGAGGAGGACCGGCGGTCTTGATATCCGTTTCCGGACTTGAGAAAACCTTTGGCTCGCAAACCCTGTTTCGCGGGGCGACGTTTCAGCTCAATCCGGGTGAGCGGTACGGTCTGGTAGGCGCCAACGGCTCGGGAAAGACGACCCTGCTGAAGATTCTCTCCGGCGACCTGGACCCGTCGGGTGGGAGCGTGACGATTCCTTCCCGAACCTCGCTGGGTGTGTTACGCCAAGACCAATTCCTCTACGAGGATGAGCTGGTGCTGGGCGTCGCCATGATGGGCAATCCTGAGCTGTGGTCGGCCATGGTCGAAAAAGAGCAGCTCCTGGCCCGAGCCGAGCACTCCTTCGACGCCGATCGGTTCTCCGCGCTGGAGGAGGTCGTCGAGCGTCACGACGGGTATGCAGCCGAGGCGCGGGCGGCCGAGATCCTGGAGGGCCTGGGACTCCCGGCCGAGGTGCATCGTCAGCCGCTCTCGGTGCTTTCCGGCGGGTTCAAGCTGCGCGTATTGCTGGCTCAGGCGCTGGCCGGCAATCCCGACGTTCTGCTCCTGGACGAGCCCACCAACCATCTGGATGTGCTGTCGATCCGTTGGCTGGAGAAGTTTCTGCGAGCCTTCGCCGGCCCCGTGGTCGTCATTTCCCACGATCACCGCTTTCTCGACAACGTGGCGACGCACGTGCTGGACGTCGACTACGAGACGGTCCTGCTCTATCCCGGGAACTACAGCGACTTCCTACGCGCCAAGGCACTGGAGCGCACTCGAAGGGAGAAGGACATCCAGAACCGGGAGCGTGAGATCGCCCACCATCAGAAGTTCGTGGACCGGTTCCGGGCAAAGGCGAGCAAGGCTCGGCAGGCGCAGAGCAAGCTACGGTTGATCGAAAAGAAGGCGGAGTCGCTGCAGGCGTTGCCCGCGAGTTCGCGTCGATATCCCACGTTCAAGTTCTCGACGCGGCGGCCGAGCGGTCGAGAGGTGCTCCGTCTGGAGGGCATCGGAAAAGCCTATTCCGGCAAGTCCGTCCTGGACGACGTCGACCTGTCCGTCATGCGGGGCGATCGCGTGGCCATCATGGGGCCGAACGGGATCGGGAAGTCCACGCTGCTCAAGATCGCGGTCGGTGAGGTGGTCCCGGACGCGGGAGACGTGGAGTGGGGCTACGAAGCGCACCCCGGTTACTTCGCACAGGATCACCACGAACAGATCGAGGGTGCGGGGGGGACGGTCGAAGGGTGGATCTCCGGGTACTGCGACGGCCGGGACCGGGGGTATGTGCGAGGCCAGTTGGGGTTGGTGCTGTTTTCGGGAGACGAAGCCGAGAAACGGTTGGACGCCCTCTCCGGTGGTGAGGCGGCGCGTCTGGTCTTTTGCCGGCTCGCCGTGGAGCGACCCAACGTGCTGGTGCTGGACGAGCCCACGAACCATCTGGACCTGGAGTCCATCGAGGCCTTGGTCGAGGGGCTTCTGGCGTACGAGGGCACCATCATCCTGGTATCCCACGACCGGTGGTTCGTGTCTCGGCTGGCCAACCGTATCGTGGAAATCACGCCCGAGGGCATGCGCGACTACGCGGGAACCTACGAGGAGTACGTACACGCGTGCGGAGACGACCACTTGGACGTCGACGCGTTGGTGTTGAAGGCCAAGAAGGCCTCCCCGCAGGCGAACGGACGCCGAAGGTCCAAGCCCAAGCGGCGTGAATCTCCGGCGCAGGCCGAACCGGCCACGGCGCTCGCGGAGGAAAGGGACCGGGTCACGGCCCGGATCGAAGAAGCCGAAGCTCGCATCGCGGCCATCGATCAGGCCTTTCTGGATCCGGGCATCTTGGACGGGGGGCGAAGCGAAGAGGTCCAACGTCTACGGAGCGAGCGGCTTCGTCTGGAAACGCTCGTCGGCGAGCTCATGGAGGAATGGGAGCGCGCCGAGGAGGCGATCGCGTCAGCTCTCGCCTCGGAGAACGGCTGAGGCGGACGCGAAGCGGCGGAACAGGACCGTGGCGCACAGGCCGGCGAGTCCGAATCCGGCCACCACGGCGAACAGATGTTGATGCCCCAGCGCCCCCGGGGATCGGTCGATGAGATACCCCATCAGCGGACCCATGAAAATGTCGGGCGTATATCCGATGACCGACACGAGGCCCACGGCGCTGCCGGTCACCGCAAGGGGAACCCGCGCCTCGTTGAACAGCGCGAAGTAGACGCCCCGTAGCGCATAGATGCCCACGCTCGTGCCGATCACCGTCATGACCAGAATGGACCGGCTGTCGGGCGGAACCAGGCCACCCGCGATCACGAGGCAGCCCACGATCAGAAGCGCAAAGCTCCACACGATGGCGTTGGAGGAGTCGATGAGATCTCCCAGGTACCCGGCGGCGATGGCCGCGAACGGACGCACCCAGAACGAGATCGTGCCCACCTGCGCGGCGGCGACCTCGTCGTATCCCAGGGCGTCGTGGGCGAAGAGGGAGAAGTCGTCGGTGGCTTTGTATCCCACGTAGGCACACACGACGATCACCGCCTGTAGCCAGATCGCAGGGATCCGGAACACCTCCATCAGCCCTTCCGTTGTGAACCGCGGCCGCGAAGCGGCGTCCCTCCCCGGCTCACTCTCCGGAATCACCAGCCATACCAGCACGGCCGCGGCCGCGGTCAACCCGGTGAATATCCAGATGACCTGGCCGAGCGCGGCAGCGCGTTGGGGAAGCGTGGCGGATTCCACGTCCGTGGGCAGGAGGGCCGCGAAGATGGCCACCGTGATGGACGCCACCAGCGCCGCGGCCAGGCCCCGACCGCCGTCTAGTAGCCCGTACGCCCGTCCCTGCGCCGCGTCTCCGCCCCATTCTCGAGTGGTGCGGATGAGTGCGGCCCAGAACAGGAGGATGGTCGTCGCGCCCCAGAACGCGAACAACAGCTTGAGGACCGGAAGCGACGGAATGCCGGCGTAGACCACCCCGCCCGCCGCCGTCGTGGCGAGCGCAGCCGCCATGAGCCGCCGGGCCGAGTAGCGATCCGCCAGCGGCCCTCCGGCAAAGTAGGAGACCATGGCGACGACTCCGTAGAGCGCGAACGCCGTCCCCAACTCGAAGTTCGTCAGGCCGAACACGTCCAACAGCGTGGGCCGGAACACCCGCGCCACCACGAAGGGCAACGCGAAGATGACCTCACCCGCGGCGATGAGGGCGGCCATGACCGCCGCCCGCCGCTGCCAGGACATGGTCCTAGGGACGCTCTGCACAGGATGGCCCGCGGGTCATGCGGGCCTGTCTATACCGGGAACCGATCCCGGTCCGGTGGGCGGCTGCGGAAGGACGAAAGCACCACGCTCCAGGACGAGCTCTCCGTCCAACCACACGGAGGGCTCCCGGATGATGGCGTCGAAGTGGGTCTTGGCCTGCACGCTGCCACCGAGGTTGGCGGACGTCCCGATCCCGATGTGGATCGTCCCGTTGACGCCCTCGTCGTTCAGCATCTCCCCCGTGAAATCGGTGCAGTCGAGGTTCAGACCGAAGGAAAACTGCGCCACGTTGTAAACGTTGGGATCCCGCTGCCGATCCAGCAGCTCGGCCAGGAACGCGGCCTGCTCCCCTCCCGAGATCGTGCGGACCGCGCCCCGGCCGATCTCCATGCGCACGGGATCGCGGATCACGCCCACGCCGTAGTAGGGGATGCTCCCGTCTACGACCAGGGTGCCCTCTCCCTGCCCTTCCAGCGGGGAAACGTTGGCCTCGATGTTGGGCACCGCCGTGAAGCCGGCATCCCTCACGATGCAGGCGTGACTGTTTCCGACTCGCCCTTCGATGGCCAGCGAGAGATCGGTTCCGGCCGCGTTCACGATCCTCACGCTGCGGGCGCGGGTCAGGCGCTCGGCCAAGTGGTCGCAAAAGGGCTTCCGCGCGTGAAAATCGGTGAAGAGCCCGCCCTCCCGCATGAGCCGCTCGGTGAACGCGCTCATCGATACCACACGCGCCCCTCGGGCGATGGCCTCCCGGGTCGCGCGGGTGTGGGCCAGCGCCATCGTGACGGCCAGGAAGAGCACGTCGGCCCGCGCCATCGCGGCAGTCACCGGAGGCGAGGGCTCACGGTTGTCCATGGAGGCAACCGGGGTCACGACCATGGTGACCGACGTCCCGGCGTCCTCCGCGGCGGAGCGGAGAGCTCCGGCAATGTGAAGGCGCTCGTCGTCCGTTACGATGACGACCTGCTCACCCGACCGAACGGCTGCGCACGTCCCCACCAGAACCGCTGCGCCGTCGGCCATGGTGCGGGAGTAGGGAGAATCGTCCATGGCGGAGAACCTAACCCCATCGAAAGCATCTCACCCCCCGGGGATGGACGCCCTCGATGGGGCATTGCGTGACCCGGCCGGGGTCACGGAACTACCGGATCGTCCCTCTTGAACCGATACCCGAATCCCCGCACCGTCTCGATCCAGTCGCCCACGGGTCCCAGCTTGGCCCGCAGCCTACGCACGTGCATGTCGACCGTTCGGGTTTGGATCCGGTTGGCCGCCTGCGTCTCCACGTGCCACGCCTCTTCGAGGAGCTGACGCCGGCTCTGGGTCCTACCCCGCCGCTCGAGCAATGTCCGGAGTAGCTGAAACTCGGTAGGGGTCAGTTGGAGCTCCGACCCGCCGAGCGTGACGCGAAAGCCGCTGAGGTCGACCAACAGCTCTCCGGCTCTCAGCACCTTGCCCGCGGACCGCGCGGGCGCACGCCGCAGCACCGCCTCCACCCTGAGCACCAACTCTCGCGGACTGAAGGGCTTGGTGAGGTAGTCATCCGCGCCCAGCTCCAGGCCCTCGATCCGGTCCTCCTGCTCCCTCTTGGCCGTGAGCACCAGGACCGGCACCGACTCGGTCACCGGATCGGACCGCACCGCCTCCAGCAGCTCGTCCCCCGACATGCCGGGGAGCATGCGATCCAACACGATCAGGTCGGGCAGCTCGCGACGGAGTGCGTTGAGACCCTCGATGCCGGTCGCCGCCGTCTGCACCCTGTACCCGTCCCGGGTGAGCTGATAGGCGATCAACGCCGCGATCTCCGTCTCGTCTTCGATCACCAGGATTCTGGCGGGACTGCTCGATGCGCCGGTTGCTTCCGAATCCTTCATGGATCGATGCGCCGCTGAAGTGGATCTGGCCTGGATCATTCGTCCCCCGCCACAACGCGCGGCTCCTCGTCATAGAAGCGAAAAACCTTGTGTTTTCCGTCACGCTCCAGCGCGTCTTTGAAGAACTGAATCTCGTATAGTGTCCCGCCGCGTTTGAACCATGTGTAGCAGTCCGTGTGCACGCGGAACGTCTCGAATGCGCGGGTCTCACCCCGACACTCGACCGACACGAACTGGACCGGAGTGAAGTGGGCCATCTCGTCCCGCAGTCGCGCGATCGCTCGGCGGTTGCGCAGCTCGATGTTCTGCCAAGCCAGATCCACCGGAAACGGATTGGGGCCCTGCGCCGCGGGGAACTCCGGCCACACCGAGTGGTTGTGCTCGGCTTCGGTGAGTCGGAGCCGGTTCAACGCCGCCGCGTCGTCCTCGTTGAACGCTTCGACGACCTTGGCGCCCAGGCCGTCCAGGCTCACCCTCGTGTTCACCAATGCGTGGGCGTCCAGCCCGCACCCACTCAGAAACAGCACGGACAGCACCACCCACGCCCTTGTCGTCTCGGTCCGTTTACCAATAGTCATCGAAGTGATTCTGCTCATGTCGGAGTCAGCTCGTCGAAGCTCCCGCGGAAGCGACCGAAGTCACGCGTTCGGATCGGGCCGGACGCGTGACCTCGGTCCCTATTCAGCTGGTCAGTTGCGGACGAACGATGTCCAGCCTTCCCACCACTTGGCGCCGCTCGGGTCCGCACCTCCGATGTAGTCCACGACGGTGAAGAACCCGTCGTCAGGGGGTGTCGCGGCTCCCGTCAGCAGGGGGGAGCCGGAGGTGGGCGTGAAGTCGGGAGCGTCGCGGTTGTACGGATCCGCCAGCATCGCGTCCGTCTCCTCGCGATTGTTCCAACCCGCAGTGCCAAAGAATGCGGCTTCATCGATACCGTCGTCGTCGGTCGCGAACGAAGCAGCGTTGTCCGCGACGATCGAGTTCCTCAGCTCCGCGCCGTTTGTCGTGGTTTCTGCGTTGTCCACGTCCAGCGCTTGGTCGCCGAAGCCCAAGACCGCCGCGTTCCAGATCGTGCCCGAGGTTCCGCGCCGGAGCAGAATGCCCACGTCCGACTCGACGCCGCCGGTGCCCCCGGGGCCGTTGCCCACCAGCGTCACGTTATAGATCTGCGGAGCGGTGAGCGGGGTGGCGGTAAAGTCGCTTTCGTTTCCGTCTACCTCGAATCCGTTGTCGGCGTCGTCCGGATCCTGGAGTGCGATCCAGAACTGGCCGCGGCCCTGCCACCCGGTGGAATAGTCGAAGCTGTCGTCCGAGGCGTTCGTCACCAGGGCGTATTTGAGGTCGACGGTGCCGCCGAAGAACTCGATTCCGTCGTCCAGGCCCACGTTGCTCTGCACGTGGTGGATTTCCGTGCCCGATCCGACACCGTTGAGGGTGAGCGCGTTCAGCTCGTTCCCGAACGAGACCTCGAATCCGGCAAACTCGACTCGCGTGTATACGATCCGGCCACTGTTGTCGTCCACCGCCGTCCCGCCGTACTCACCGGAGCTGCCTTCACCCACGCACTCCCCTGCGGGGAAGTTGCACAGCGACAGTCCGTTCAAGACCACGCCACCCCAGTCTCCGGCCCTCCGCTCACCCACGGGCGCGGAGCTCGTAAAGACCACCGGATCGGTGGCAGTGCCTTCGGCGAAGAGCTTCCCTCCCGTCCGCACGATCAGGGCGGTCGGCTGCGTCGTCACGTCACCCAGCACGGTCGTCCCGGCCGGAACGTGGAGCTCGGCGCCGTCCGCCACCGTGACAATGCCTCTGAGCGTATATGTCGTGTCCGCCGACAGCTGCCGGACCGTCGTGATCGTGCCGGACAGCTCCGCCGCAGGACCGCCCACGGTCACCAGCGCCGGATCCGACGGAGTAGACTGGCGGCCGCCGTCCACCGCGATCACCCGATAGTTGTATGTCCCGATCGCGACGCCTGCATCGGTATAGCTGGTCGTCGATACGCCGGAGGCGATTTCGGTAAACGCGCCGCCTGCGATCTGACGCTGCACGGTGTAGCTGGACGCGGATCCGGTCCAGCTCACGAGCACGTCGTTGCCGGTGGCCGTCGCGGTCACGGCCCGTCGGTGCGTCCGGTGTGTCTACTCCAACCGGATCATCGTCATCACAGGCGCCCAACGTGACGACCAGCGCCGCCGCCAGGCTCCAGACGAGCGGACGTCCCTTACGATCCATGCTCATTGTCTCCTTGGTGTCCATAGTTCGGTTTTGATGGTGATCGGGCGTTCCTTGCCCACGGGGTCTCGCAAACGACGGCGACCGGCATCCGACTCATCCGCCGGTCCAGCCGATCGACAGCGAGACGGTTCGACCGGTGTCCCACTGCCGGAGCACGCCTCCGCCCTGGGTGAACGTCACTTCGTTTCCAACCAGGCGGCTGGCGGACAGCTTCACCTTGGTGCCGTTGAACAGCGTGCGCTCCAGCACGAGGTCCAACTGGCTCCGCGGCTCCTCGAAAATGTCCGGAGTGGCCTGGCCTCCCACGGCATGGATTCGGCGCCCGAACCGGTTGAAGAACACGGTCGCCAACCACGGGCTCCCGGGGCTCGCGTACGTGAGGCCGGTGTTGAAGACGTACGGTGATTGTCCCTGGATAGCCCGGGTTTTCGGCGCCACGGCCAAGTCGGTGCCTCCCTCGCCCGGGATGTAGACCCGAATACTCTCCGGGGTCGTGACCTCGGACTCGACCACGGTCAGGTTGGCGTTCACCGACAGGGCGATTAGCGCGGACGTTATGAAGCCCAGGTCCGACCTGAGCTCGAGCTCGAATCCGTAGTTCGTGGCGTCACCGCCGTTGACCCACGTCTTCAGGAGCTCGGAGCTGGGCAGCACCGCGACTTCGATGGGATTCGTGAAGGCCTTGTAGAACCCGCTCGCTGCGATGAGCGCACCCGCGCTGGAAAACCACTCCCACCGGGCATCGAAGTTTCTGATCAGAGACCGACGGAGCTCGGGATTGCCGACCGTGAGGAATCCGCCCGCGTAGTCCGCGAACGCGAAGGGAGCCAGCTCGCGAAGCTGGGGTCGTGCCAGCGTCTGGGAAGCGCCCAGACGAATGTTGATCTGCTCGCTCAGTCGGAACGTGAGATTGACCGCCGGTAACCAATCGACGTCATCGAGGTTGGCGCCGGGGATGGCGGCCAGTCCGCTCGGAAACAGGTCCCGCGGAGTGACCTCCTGTGTGGTGCTCTCCATGCGCACGCCCGCCATGACCTCCACGGAGGGCAGCAGTTGGGCTTCCAACTTGGCATACGCCGCCGTGACGTCTTCCGCCGCATCGTAGTTGTCGGGGCGGAACGTGGCTTCCTGGAGCTCGAATCCGTTGGACGCAATTGTAGTAGGATTGAACAACTCGTTCGGACTCAACCGCCGCACGTCCTGGTCGATGATGCCGTCGGGCACCATCAGATACCGGAAGCGACGCGTGAACACGTCGCGGTCTTTCGCGCTGAACGCGCCGCCGAAGGACACCGTGCCCAGACGCCGGCCCGACGTCGACACCGGCACGGATATGTCCAGTCCCCCGCTGTACGTGTCGTCTACCAGGTCCTGATGGAAGATCGACCCGGACGAGACGAAATTCTCGAAGAGGAAGTCACCGTTCTCTTCGCGGTAGAGCACCTCCCGCGTGTTCGGCTCGTACCGGCTGGCCCGCGACCACGCCGCCCGCCAGTCCACCTTCGCGTCACCCAGGAAACCGATTTGATGCTGACCCTGGAGCTGTGCGTTGGCCATGGTGTTGGCCAAAAACCGAAGGCGATAGTTCCGCTGATCGGAGTTCGAGTCCAGGTTGAACCCCTCGTAGACGCGAGCTTCGTCGTCCATGAGCCGGTTGTAGACCAGATTGGCCGTGATCCGGCTGGTGGGGCTCAACTCGTAGGACAGGTTCGTCAGCGCGCCCAGCGAGACCGATCGTACCGTTTCGTCTCCCCGGTAATCGATCTCGGGGTCTGCAACGCCCGAAGACGAGAACACCCGCTCGATGACCCCTTCCTTGACGGAGAAGGAGTTGGAGTAGGTCGCCGAAGCCAGCACTCCGACGGAGCGACCGAGAAACGTCCCTTCGTCTCCGAAGGACGCGCTCACCGACCAGTTGGGTGGCAGCGCATCCGACACCGGCCCCCAATCGCCCGCGAAGGCCTCTCCGAACTGTTCGAGCTGTCCTCGCGAAAACGTCGGAAAGATCAGCCGACGGTCGGCGGGGAGGAGATCGGGCAGGTCGCGCGTGCCGTCGTCGAATCCCAGGAAGTCCAGGCCTCCACCCGCGTAGCGCAGTCCGTTCTGAAACGTCGACGCGGAGTTGAAGCCGCCCGAGACCGACACCGACAGGATTCGGCTGGCCGGAAAGTCCTTGGTCCTCAACTGCACCAGCCCGCCGGCATAGTCCCCCGGGCGGTCCGGCGCGTAGCTCTTTGCCGTCACGATCGACTCGAGCAGCCCCGACGGAATCACGTCCAGGGGCACCACCTTTCGGTCGGGCATGGGCGAGGCCAACGGCGCGCCGTTCAGCGTGGTAGAGCTGTAGCGCTCACCCAGGCCTCGGACATACGCGAAACGCCCGTCCACGATGGAGAGGCCCGGAACCCGCTTGAGCGCGGCCGCGGCGTCGCCGTCGGGTGAGCGGGAGATCTGGTCCGAGCCGATGGCGTCCACCATCAGCGCTGACGCCTTTCGCTCATTGAGGAGAGCGGTCGTAGACCCGGTCTCGACCCTCGCTTCCACCGTGATGCCCTCCAGGGCCACCGCAGCGGTCACGAGCGCAACGTCCAGGGCCGTCACCCCTCCCCCCGAGACCTCCACGCCGGTGATCGACTTGGTGCCGTACCCGATCATCTGCACCACGACCGTGTGGACCCCTTCGGGCACGTTCCTGAGGACGTAGCGGCCGTCGATGTTGGAGAGCGTGCCCGCCGACTGATCTTCGAGGAACACCTGGGCGCTGGACACCGGCTCGGCCGTGCCGGCGTCCACGATCCTGCCGGTGATCTTGCCGTCCTGGCCGAGGGCGGTCCGGGGAGACGACAGTACGAACAATACGAGGGCGGCGATCCACCACGTTTTCGCGATCTTCACGAGATTCATTGCGTGTTTTACCTCTGCGCACTCTGGGCGACGCCGGCGGGAGGTGTCTGGAGCGGGCCTCTTCCCGCGTCGCCTGGAAGTTCTGGAGGGGCCGTAACAGCGAATCCGTGCGTCGTGTAACGAACAGGTAAAACGGTCGGGGAGTGGCGTTGAGGTACTTAAGCGGAAAAAGCGCCTAAGCTGCGGAAGAACCTCGGGAAGGCGGTGTCCTCAGGCCGGCACGCCCGTTCCGGCGACTGGCGGACTAGACCAGGATCTCCCGCCCTCGCTGGATCGCGACGCCGTCCACCTCGATGGTGGGGTCCCACATAAGAAGGTCGTAGTGCGTTGGAGCCACGACCTCGCCTCCCAACGTGTGGCTCGTGCCCACGCCGATGTGGATGGTGCCCAACACGCCCTCGTCGTCCAGCATGACGCCCGTGAGGCGGGCGTTGGGGTTCAGACCTACGCCCAGCTCGGCGACGTTGAAGCAGAGCGGGTCGTCGTGGGACAACAGGTCCTCGCGAAGCACGTCGGCCTGCGGGCCGCCGTCCATCCGGGTGATCATCCCCCCTTCCACGGTGCATGTGATCGGTTCGTCCAGGACGCCGATCCCCAGATAGGGGACGCTCGCATCGGCGACCAGGCGACCCTCGGCCGAACCCGTGACCGGGACCACGTTGACCTCGATGTCGGGAACCGGGGCCAATTGTCCCGGATCGGGGATGTTGGTGAGGACGTTGGCCCGACGTCCCTCGATGGAGAACCGGAGGTCGGTTCCTTTGGGAGACGTGAGACGCACCTGCGCTCCCGCGTCGAACGCTGCACCGATCCGCCGACAGACGTCCGCCTGTGCCGCAAAGTCGGTCACGAGCAGCGCCGGGCTGACGAGCAGGTCCAAGTCGTACGCCGTCATGAGGATGGCTCGAGCTCCGGAGTCCAGCGCCGCCCGCATGGCGCGCGTATGGGTGATGGAGGTACGGACCGGCGTGAACACCACGTCTGCCGCGGTCATCGCCGCCGCCACCGTCCCGGGAGGCTCCTGTCCATCCCGCGTGCGGGGCTCCATCACGCACAGCGTAACCTCGGCGCCCCGCTCCCCCGCCGCCTCCACCACCAGCTCTGCGATCTCGGTCATGGTGGTGTCGGTCACCACGAGCACGGCGTCCCCGGCCGAGACCCGGCCGTTCACCTGCACGAGCTTTCGTGCGCCGTCTTTGGGCGTCATGCGGCTCCATCCGTTTGCGGGGCGCCGGGATCGGCGAAATAGCGGTTCATGAAGATCGACGTGAAGCCGTCGCCCGTACAATTGGTGGCCGTGCGGAGCATGTCGGGCAGCCCGCTGGACAGGGCGACCCACGTCGCCACGAACTCTGCGCGGGTCGGGTCTTCGAGCGCCAGCATGGAGGCGAAGAGCGTCCCGCTCCAGAGCGCCGTGCCCATGCCGGCAGGCAGGCCCGGCGCGGCAATGGTGAAGATCACGACGGCCGGCCAGGCCGCCAGCAGGAGCATCCAGCTGATCTCCAGCCCGAACAGGTGCGACAGCACGAAGGGGGCGTAGGCCACGTAGGCGAGCGCGCTAGCGTCGAGGTTCATCACGGCCCCGAACGGGAGCACGAAGTCGGCGATGTCGTCGCGCACGCCGTATTCCTTCACCGCGGCTAAATTTACGGGCAAGGTCACGAGTGACGAGGAGGTGCCGGCGGCGAACGCGGCCGTGGGCAGATAGTAGAGACGGAGCACGCGTCCGATCGGCTGGCGCGCGCCCAACTTCAGGACCACGAGCAAATAGAAAAGGAACCAGAGGCCGCAGAGCAGAGCCGTGTACGCGGTCATCACCAGGTAGTTCGCGACGCCCAGCCGGGCCCCGAAGCGGACCCCGATCGACACACCCATCATGAACACGAACGGCACGATCACATAGCCGAGCTTGGGCCCACTCTCGGCAATGGCTCGCTGTACCGCGGAGAGCGCACGGAAGAGTCCGTCGTGGCGTGCTCCGGCGAATCCCAACGCCAATGCGACCACGATGGCGAGCAGTGGAAGCGAAGCGCCGGGCTGGCTCCCGAGGGTAGCCAGCATCTGCCGGACCTGCGCCCAGCCGCCCTCAGACCCGCTGGTCAGTGGGATGCTGAAGAGAAGGCTCGAAACCAGGACGCCCATGAGCCCTGCGACGAGCGAGCTGACCACGTACCACCCCGTCACGGCCGCGGCGAGTCGACCGGCGCGCCCGCGACGGAGCAGCCCCGCGACGGCGGGGGCCAGGGCCGCCAGGATCAGGACGGGCACCAGCCGGATGATCAAGCCGATCAGGCTCAACGTGGCATCGGAGACCGGCTCGAGGGCGCGGGGGAAGAAGCCGCCCAGGATACGCCGGCCACCAGGGCGAGGAGCGTCCAGATGTATCCCGGGATCGAGCGGATCATGCGCTCCACCTTGAGGGCCGGCCCTTGGAACCGCAACGTACGGCAAGACGATGAGGAACTTCCCTCCGGCCCTGGCGTCTTTGAACTTCCCCGGTGTGATGGCCGGGCGGTTCCCCGCGTTTCTTCGAGGGCTCGAAGTGGACACATCGTTCCTGTTCATCCCGGACATCAGCGGGTTCACGCGGTTCGTCAACGAGACCGAGGTGGCCCACAGCCAGCACGTGATCGCAGAGCTGTTGGAGCTGATCATCGACTCCGACCAACTGGGCCTTACCGTGTCGGAGCTCGAAGGGGACGCGGTCCTTTTTCACCTTCAAGGTCGGGTGCCCGACCGCGCCGACCTGATCGAGCAGGCCCGGATCACCTTCCAGGCCTTCCATGCACACCTGAAGCGCTACGAAAACCACCGCATCTGTAGTTGCGGCGCCTGCGAGACCGCCCACCTTCTCTCGGTCAAGATGGTGGCGCACGCCGGGCCGCTGCAGATGATCTCGGTGCGGGGGTTCAACAAGCCCTACGGGCCGGACGTGATCCTCGCCCACCGGCTGCTCAAGAACGACATCCCGGAATCCGAGTACCTGCTGCTGTCCGACTCGGTTGCGGACCGAGGTCCCGCCGACCTTCCGGATTGGGCGGCCGCTCGGCGGGGTAGCTCGAGCTACGCGGACATCGGAGAGATCTCTTATACGTACGTGCCGCTCACGCCTTTGCGGGCAAGCGTTCCCGATCCTCCCCCGCCCCCTCCCCCACCCCGGACGAAGCGTCCTGTGGTGTTCGAGACGTTCGTCGAGAAGCCGGTGGACGACGTGTTCGGCCTGGTCTCGGACTTCGATCAGCGCCACCTGTGGAACCCGGAGGTCGACGAGTTTCGCTACGAGCCCGACCGGGTCAACCGGGTCGGAACCAAGCACGAGTGCGTGATCGGGGGCAACGTCATCGAGTTCGAGACCGTCACGGACGACTTCGGCGAGGGCCGGATCGCATACGGCGAGCGTATCCTCACGAACCCGTTCGTGGAAGACGCCGCGGTCTACTACATCCTGGAATCCGAGGGCTCCGGCACCCGACTTCGCCAGGAGTTCCACTACCTGCCCAAAGCGTTTCCCAAGAGCCTGTTCGCACCCGTTTTTCGGCTCGCCACTCGGAAACAGCTCGCGCACATCCTGCCCGCCATCAAGCAGGCCGCAGAGGCACGGTAGGCCGGGTCCATCCCGACCCCCTTTCATTGGGCCTCCGTCAGGGGTACACTGTGGGCCGGATTCCGGTGTGTGGGGAGCTACCCTACGGTAGGTACCTGACGAATCCCTACAGGTAGCGTACGCTTTCAGATGCTACCGTGCCCGGGGTCAGGTCAGGCAAGGAGATACCATTTCAACGACCACGCAGCCCAATCTCAGGAAACAGGAAAGGATGACCCGTCAGCGTCGAGCCGGATGGGGCGGAGCCGCGATCCTGGTAATGTGGTCCGCTTCCGCGTGTGCGCCTTCGGACTCACCCATGGTTCGGGGTGAGGCGGTTTTCGACACCTGCGCCCAGTGCCATGGATCCGCCGGTGAAGGAGACCGGGCCCTCGGAGCCCCGGCCATTGCAGGGCTCCCCCAGTGGTACCTCCAAGCACAACTGGAGAACTTCGAAGCGGGCCGGAGGGGAGCCCACCCGATGGACACGGTCGGGCTACGCATGAAATCGATGGCCCTTTCGCTGGACCTCGAAGGGGACCTGGAAGCCGCGGCCACCTACGTGGCGAGCCTTCCGCCGGTCCCGGTGGCCCAGACCGTCCAGGCGGACGCTCAGGCCGGCCGCGCCGTCTACGAAGAAACTTGCGTGGCCTGTCACGGCACGGATGCCCGCGGGAACGAGACCCTGCGCGCTCCGCCGTTGGTGGGCCAGTCGGATTGGTACCTGTTCAGCCAATTCCAGAAGTTCCGCAAGCGGTGGAGGGGTGCGGACCCCTCGGACACGTGGGGCATCACCATGCAGGCCAACTCGCTGCTCTACGACGACGACGCGGTGAGAAACGCGTTGGCCTACATCCAGACGTTGCAATAGCGGAACGGAGACTATGGCAGACGACATGACCGTCGCAGAGGGCGAGATCTCGGTGGACGCCGCGTCGATCGAGGACGCGTTCTTGGCGATTCCGGACGATCACAATCCCCCGATCGCGCACGCGTACAGGACGTACCTCATCACGTTGATCAGCGCCGTGCTCTTCGTGGCCGCGGTCGTGATCTTCATCCTCTGAGCGATCAACAACCGGTAAGCTGATGCTCCAAAGCATGATTGCGCAGGCCTCCTCGTACGCCGGGGACGTCGACGGCCTGATTCTCTTGATCACGGTGCTCGTCGGCGTCTGGTTCCTGCTCGTAGAGGGGATGTTCTTCTGGCTGATCTTCCGGTTCCGGGCCCGGCCCGGCGAGAAGAGTCAGTACATCACCGGCAAGGAGAAGCATCTCAAGCGGTGGATCAATATCCCGCACGCGCTGGTGCTCGTCTGTGACGTGTTCATCATCATCGGCGCGGTACGCGTGTGGCACGACATCAAGCTCGAGCTTCCCGAGCCGGATGCCGCCGTGCGGGTGATCGGACAGCAGTGGGCCTGGGTGTTCCAACATCCCGGAGCGGACGGGGAGCTGGACACGACGGACGACATCATGACGACCGACCAGCTCCACGTTCAAAACGACCGGACCTATCATTTCCGACTCGAGTCCAGGGACGTGGTGCACTCGTTTTCCGTACCGGCCTTCCGACTCAAGCAGGACGCCCTGCCCGGGCGTAGCATCACGGGATGGTTCCGCCCCACCCAGGAAGGCACCTACGAGATTCAATGCGCCGAGATCTGTGGTATCGGACACGGCGTGATGTTTGGGCAGGTCGTGGTCGAGAGCGCTTCGGAACACGCCACCTGGATTGCCCAGAACAGTCCTGCGAATTCCCAGTAGCGGAGAGAGACTGCCCACATGGCACAGGCCGCCGTCACCCAGGATCACGGGACCGCGCACCATCCCGACGATCACCACGGGCCTCAAGGAATCATGAAGTACCTGTGGTCCACGGACCACAAGGTCATCGCCATGCAGTACCTGTTCACCGGCATCTTCATGGCGCTGGTGGGCGGATTCATGGCCTACGTGTTCAGGATGCAGCTGGCCTTCCCGGGCACGCCGGTTCCGGGCTTCGGGGTCGTTTCGCCCGGAGAGTACAACGCACTGGTCACCAACCACGGATCGATCATGATCTTCTGGGTGGCCATGCCGGTGCTCATCGCCGCGTTCGGGAACTTCCTGATCCCGCTCATGATCGGCGCGGACGACATGGTCTTCCCGCGGATCAACCGGCTCTCGTATCAGATCTTCCTGCTCAGCGCCATCCTCATCCTGGTATCCCTGGTGGTCGAGGGCGGCGGGTTCGGAGGGGCGTGGACGGCCTATCCACCGTTGTCATCGGTGGCCGAGTACAGCCTCACACCACTGGGGGCGACGCTGTGGCTCGTCGCGGTTGCGTTGGAGTTCGTGGCCTTCCTGCTGGGCGGCATCAACTTCATCACCACGCTGATGAATTCGCGGGCTCCGGGGATGAAGGCATACGACATCCCGCTGGTGTGCTGGATGATCGTGATCGCCAGCATCCTGTTCATGCTGTCGGTGGGCCCACTGATCGCCGGCGCAGTGATGCTCCTCTTCGACCAGGTCATCGGCACGGGATTCTATGATCCCACGCGGGGCGGTGATCCCATTCTCTGGCAGCACCTGTTCTGGTTCTTCGGGCACCCCGAGGTCTACGTGGTGCTCCTGCCCGCCATCGGCATCGTGATCGATATCGTGGCCACCTTCGCGCGCAAGAAGGTCTTCGGCTACAAGATCATGCTCTACACCGCCGTGGCGACGGGTGTGCTGAGCTTCTTCGTGTGGGCCCATCACCAGTTCATCGCCGGGATCGACCCCCGGATGGCCAACGTCTTCACGGTGACCACGCTCCTCATCTCGGTCCCCATCGCCGAACTCTGTTTCGTGATCATTGCCACACTCTACGGTGGGTCGATCCGCCTCACCACGCCCATGCTCTGGGCGCTGGCATTCATGGCGGAGTTCCTGTTGGGAGGTGTGACGGGCATCTTCCTCGGGGCCAGCGGATCGGACATCTATTTGCACGACACGTACTTCGTGCTCGCGCACTTCCACTACACGTTCTTCCCGATCGCCATCATCGGCGGGTTCGCGGCACTCACGTATTGGTTCCCGAAGATGTTCGGGCGGATGATGAACGACACGCTCGGAAAGATCCACTTCTGGGGCACGATCATCCCCTTCAACTGCATCTTCATTCCGCTGTTCGTGCTGGGGCTGGGCGGCCAGCACCGGCGGATCTACAACTACGAAAACTTCGCGGAGCTCGCGGCCATGCAGCCGTGGCGGGTCGTGGCCACGGTCTCGCTCCTGGTGATGATCGCCTTCCAGGTCGTGTTCTTCTACAACTTCTTCCGCAGCATGCGTTCGGGAGAGGAAGCGGGAAGAAACCCGTGGAAGGCGAATACGTTGGAGTGGACGACGGAATCGCCTCCGCCGCACGGAAACTGGCCTCCGGGTGAGCTCCCGCGGGTCTACCGGGGACCGTACGAGTACGGCCACCCGGACCGCGAAGAAGACTACTGGCCTCAAAACCTTCCAGCGTGAGGTTCGCGCCTTGACTAGCAGACCTATCGCCACCACCCGCGCCGCCACCGGGATTCCGACCGGACGGCTAGCGGTATGGTGGGTCCTGGCCTCCGAGGTCGTGATCTTCGGAGGACTGCTCGGGTCCTACCTGATGTTCCGGATCGGACACCCCGAGTGGGCCGAAGCCGCATCGCACACGAACACGTGGATCGGCGCGTTCAACACGTTCGTGCTGCTCACGTCCAGCTTCACGGCCGTTCTGGCCCACCAGGCGGCGGAGCGCGGGGACGGCCGCACCGCCGCCCGGTACCTGTTCTTCACCATCCTGGGAGCGCTGACGTTCTTGGGTGTGAAAGCGTTCGAGTGGACGATCGAGATCACAGCCGGGTACACGATCACCGCCAACGGCTTCTGGAGCTTCTACTACACGGCGGCGGGGTTGCACGCCGCCCACGTCGTCGCGGGCGCGATCATCATGGCGTTCATCGCCAAGGATGCGGCCAAGAACCGGGAGCTGCACCGCGTCGAGCTGATCGGGATCTACTGGCACTTCGTGGACGTGGTCTGGATCTTCCTGTTCCCTCTCCTCTACATCGCGAAGTAGGCGGCCATGGCGGACCATCATCCGAACTACAAGCGAATCTACCTCACGCTCCTGGTGCTCCTGGTCATCAGCGTGGCCGGACCGTTCCTGGGGATTTTCTGGGTAACGCTGCTCACGGCGTTCGGGATCGCGATCGTGAAGGCCAATCTGGTCATCAACAACTTCATGCACCTCAAGTGGGAACGCCGCATCATGAAATGGCTGCTGGCCACGTCACTGGTGCTGATGGTGCTGATGTTCTTCGGCATCGCCCCCGACGTCATGAAGCACGAGGGGACGAACTGGGACAACGAAGCAGCCAAGGCATCCGTCGAGCACGGCCTCCAGGAAGCCGCCGAGGCCGAGGGCGAACACTAACGCGCAACCACGTCGGCTGATTTTCATGGAAGCCACAACAGCGCCACCACCGCCTTCTTCGAAGCTGCTGCCCAGCAGCGTGTTGGGCATGCTGCTCTTCGTTTTCACCGAGATCATGCTGTTTGCAGGGTTGATCTCGGCTCACACGATTTTCCGCTCCCAACAGGTGGGCGTCATGTGGCCCCCTCCGGGACAGCCCCGCCTGCCGGTCGCGGAGACCGCGATCAACACCGGGGCCTTGCTGGTGTCCGGCATCGTGCTGCTCCTGGCCCGGGTGGGATTTGCCACCGAGCCGCGCCGCGCGCTGGCGCCGCTCGGCATCGCCGTGCTGGCGGGTGGGTTCTTCGTGCTCTTCCAGGGCACGGAATGGCTGGCCTTGATTCGTGAGGGTCTCACGCTCACGTCCAGCAACTACGGTGGGTTCTTCTACTTGATCGTTGGCACCCACGCGGTCCACGCCGTCGCGGCGATCGGGTGTCTGGTGTGGGCCTGGCTCCGCCTCCGACGTGGGCTGCTCACCACGGCCCAGTTCGACACCGTTTCGGTGTTCTGGTATTTTGTGGTGCTGGTTTGGCCCCTGATCTACTACCAGGTGTACCTTCGATGAGCCGCCGTTACGCCACCCTGTTCGTGCTGATGATGCTGCTGGCCACGCCCGCGGCCCTGCATGCGTGTCCGGTCTGCTTCGACGCGAACGACGAGACGCGGCTGGCATTCCTGACGACGGCCATCTTTCTGACGCTCCTTCCGCTCGGCATCGTGTCGGGCGCCGTACTGTGGGTCCGCCGACGGGTTCGCCAGTTGGCGGGTGAAGAGCCCCCCGCCGAGTAAGCCCCACCCACCGTGGCATTCGACGAAGGACTCGCGGAGCGCATCCGTGGCGTGCTGGGCCCCGACGAAAGCGTCGTGGAGAAGAAGATGTTCGGCGGCCTGGCGTTCATGGTGAGCGGACACATGGCCGTGGGCATCAACGGCAGCGACCTGATGGCCCGCGTCGGAGCCGACCGCTACGACGACGCCCTCGCCCAACCCCACGCGCGAGAGATGGATTTCACGGGCCGGTCCATGAAGGGATTCGTGTTCGTGGGCCCGGACGGGACGGCCGAAGACGGTGATCTGACCCGCTGGGTCGGGTGGTGCGTGGAGCACGCGCGGAGCCTGCCACCCAAGTAGGCGCTGCGCCGATGTGCCCGCGCCGTGGGGCACATCGGGATCAGTGCGGTCTTTCCGTCAGAACGCCTTCAGGTACGTCAGCTTCACCACTCCCGTACGTCGCTGCCAGCGGTCGGTCCTCGGATCCAGCGAGTCGCCGGTCAAATAGCCCGTGTCGAGCACCAGGAACAGGTCGCTCCCCGGCGTATGGATCCAGTCGATGCGGATGTTGGCCTGGATCGCGTTGGAGACGTCGTCGTACTGGACGAGCGCGTTGGCGAACAGCGACCGGCTCACCGCTCCCAGAATGTCGATTCCAACCAAACTCGTCGTGAAATCCCCGTTGGCCACGGGCAGGCTGATGTCGTTCCAAGCATAGCTTCCGATCAGCGTGAGGTGCGGCCCCGTCTTCCACTGCACGCCGCCCGACAGCTCCGTTCGCGTGCCACCCCAGAAGTTGCCGAGAGAGATCCCGCCCCGGCCCGAGAAGGGTCGGCTGTCGTTGGTGTTGAAGCGCACCTCGGCATTGCTGAACACGTAGTCGCCCGCCGGCAATTCCCGCCCCTGGATGGGCACCGGCTCCTGAAGCGACTCGGTCCGGCGGCGAAGGTTGAGCATGACCCAATCGCCGGTCTGGAATGAGAACATGTTGTGGGAGAGCAGGCTCGTGCTCTGCTCGACGCCGTCCAGGCCCTCGATGTATTCACCGGTCACGGCGGCCGTGAGCTGCCTGGCCCAGGTGCTCTGCTCGAAGCGCGGGAATGCCGCGACCGCCCCATTGTAGCGCCGGAAGTCCCGGCGGCGGATGAACCCGAGCGCGGGGTTGAAGTCGGTGGGCACGGATGTGAACCCGGCGCTCGCCGACATCCTGCTGTTCCGCAGATCCAGGTTCACCGATCCGGCCGTGGCGTCGGGAGCCACTTCGTCCAGGGACCGCGCCACCCAGCCGGTGAAGGCGCTGGACCCGCCGAAGCGGAGCTGCGCATCCGCACCGAGGACGCGGTTGTACCCGTCGTCTGATTCTAGAGACGTGAGGATGCCGCCGACCGTCGTCCGCGGCAGCGGGTCGGCCCGCAGCCTGAGCACCGAGTTGAGTCCTCCCCGGAGCGTGGACCCGTCGGAGGCGGTCGCGTCGTCGGTGAACAGGCTGAGCGCGCCGATCGAGACCGGACCCACCTGTCCGGTCAGGCGTCCGCCGCCGATGATGTCGTTGGTAATCCCGATCCGCCGGCTGAAGAAGACCTCGGTCTGTCTGGAATTCCCGAACGAGAACAGGCCCGCCCGCTCCAGGAAGAACTCGCGCTTCTCCGGAAAGAACAGACCGAACCGCGTGAGGTTGATCTGCACGTTGTCCGCCTCGACCTGGGCGAAGTCAGGATTGAGCGTGGCGTCGAGCGTGAGGTTGGACGTCACCGAGTACTTGAAGTCGACCCCGACGTCGCTCAACGTCTCGGTCGTGGCGCTTTCGTCGGCGAATTGTCCGAACCGGGACCGCCCCGCGATGGCGTAGGGCTTGAGCTCCATGTACCGGCCGCGTCGGAGGCGCTCCAGGCCGGTGAGCGTCGCGTATTGGGAGACCTGGGTCAGCCCCGAGCGAAACTCCTGCCCCACGTGAGGGAAGTACACGACCTCGTTCTTCCGGCGGATCGTGCGTTCGATGAGAATCCCCATCTCGGGGAACTCGTCATCGGAGAACCGGATGGTCGTAAACGGGATCGCGGCCTCCACCACCCAGCCGTCTTCGGTGATGCGCCCCTCGCTCTCGTACACCCCCTCCCAGTTCCAGTCCGACAGGGTCATGGACTCGTCGGTGATCAGCGCGTCCCCCTGGGTGCCGAACGGGTTGATCTCGAAGATGTACGCGTTGCGCTTGTCGTGGTACGTGTCGAGCCCGATGCGGATGTTGTCATCCTGATCGATCCGGCCTTCGCGGTGGAGAATGCTCCGTCGGATTCGTTCCGGGTCGCTGTCGTGCAGCGTGACCGCGAAGTACAGGTTGTTCTCGTCGAAGGCCACCCGCACCTCGGTGACCTCGGAGGCGGGAGCTCCGTCCACCGGCACCCGCTGGCGAAACCCGCTCACCGGCGCAATGCCCTGCCAGAACGGCTCGTCCAGGATGGCGTCGATTCTGGGCGCCTGGGCAGTGTAGGACGCACGAATGGTGCGCTGGGCGTTTGCGACTCCGCCCTCCGACGACGAGGGGCCTTGGCCGTGGACGGCAACCGGCCATGCGAGCGCCGCCAGGGCGATCGCGGGGAGGATACGCACCGTGATGTGGTTCATCCGGATCGGGTTGGAGGGTCGAACAGTTGGACGCTACGGACGGGACGACCGTTGCACGTCGTAGCCTGCAAATGTAGTCACCTCGGCGGAAAACCTCGACCGGGAGGCGCTACCAACCGTTCGGGTCGTCCTCCGCCGCCGCGGCCGCCTGAACCGGAACTCGGGCATCGTCGGCCTCGGGCCGCCGGGTCCCGGACGCGTCGGACCGGGATGCCGGCCCCGACATCCCGTTTCCGTTCTCGAACGCCTTGGCTTCGTCGATGAACAACTGGAGGTGCGGGAACGGAATCTCGATGTCCGCCTCGCCCAGCGCCTTCCGGACGCGTTCCAGGTAGTCCAGGCAAAGGGGCTTCTCGTCGTTGGGATCCCGCGCCCAGAAGCGCAACTGCATGTCCACCGACGAGGAGTTCAGCTCCGTGACCACCACCTGGGGCGGATGGTCGTCGGCCAACCGGTCGTCGCCCTGCACCAGCGCGCTCACCACCTCCCGCGTCCGGTCGATATCCTCTTTGTAGGCGATTCCGAACGGCACGTCCACGCGGAGCACGCCCAGCGCGGAGTGGTTGATCAGCCGCTGGCTGATCATGAGCAGGTTGGGCATCACCATGATGCGGTTGTCCGGCGTTTTGACGCGGGTCGAGCGTAGGGTCAGCTCCATGACGCACCCGTAGATGCCCTCGACCTCGATCATGTCGCCCACCCGGAACGGACGGTCCAACAGAATCGTGATCCCGGAGATCAGGTTCTCGAGGGTGTCCTTGGCCGCAAAGCCGAGGGCGATCCCCGCGATTCCCAACCCCGCCACCAGCGCGGTCACGTTGATCCCGAGCTGGGCCAGAATCATGATCGCGATGAACGCCCAGGCCGCGAGCCGGAATCCCTTCATGAACAGGTCCTTGAGCCCCGGCTCGACGCGGCTGGTCCGGTCCAGGAACCGGCGGGCCACACGGTCCAGCACCCGGTAGACCACCAGGAGCACCACACCCACGAAAGCGGCCAGGAGGACCTTGGGCACGAACGCGACCGTCGTGTTCACGACTGCGGCGGAAGCCCGGTCGTACACGGTCGCCCATTCGCCCTGAATGAGCAGTCCCCCCACCTCTCCGATTTCCGCAGCGACGTCTTCCATGACGCCGACCGTGTCGGCCTGGGCGGAGTCTAGCTGCGCATCGAGAGCGGCGGAATCGGCGGACGCGGAATCAACAGGCGCTTCCTGGACATTCGGATAAAGCATGGGGTCTGCAACCGGAGCGGGACGACGGACGCGTCAGGCCCGGACTGGATACTTTCCCGGTCCCGTTGCGGGCCTGACACACCCCTCAGGGAGCAGAAGCCATGCCGGTCAGCGACCGTCCGTGGCGGACCGGCTCCCCCCGCTCATGGCGTGCTTCACCACGCGGCCGCCCACCATCACGAACCGTACGTCCTTGGTAACCGTGATGTCGTCCAGGGGATTGCCGGGCACCGCGATGATGTCCGCGAGCATGCCCTCCTCCAGGACACCCCGGTCGGTGGTATCCAAGAGATCGGCCGCGTGGACGGTCGCGGTCTGTAGGGCCCGGGCGGGACTCATGCCTAAGCGCACGTAGACCTCGAACTCACCGGCGTTTTCTCCGTGTGGGAAGACACCGGCATCGGTTCCGAACGCGATCGGCACCCCGGCCGCGATCGCACGCTCCACGCTCTCCCGCGCGGACGGGAGGATCGTCTCGGCCTTGGAGCGGACCAGGGCCGGGAGCACGTCCATGTCGATGCGATCGACCAGGTAGGTCGTGGGCACGAGGTAGGTGCCCTTTTCCTTCATGAGCTCCATGATCTCATCCGTGAGGATGGATCCGTGCTCGATCGAGGCCACCCCCGCCTCCACCGCCGCCAAGATGCCCTCGGAGCCGTGCGCGTGGGCGGCGACCTTCACGCCGTGGCGCGCGGCTTCGTCGACCATAGCCTTGAGCTCCTCATAGGTGTACTGCTGCGCTCCGACCGGACCCTCCATGGAGAGCACGCCCGCGGTCGCACAGGTCTTGATCACTTTGGCGCCGTGCTTGATCTGGTAGCGCACGGCCTCCACCACCTCCCAGGGCCCGTCCGCCACACCCTGTTCCGTCCCGCCTTCCAGAATGCCGGGCGCGAAACCGGTCACGTCGCAGTGCCCTCCCGTGATGCCCAACGCGTTCCGCGACGGCACGATGTGGGGGCCGACGATGTCTCCCCGCTCCACCGCGTGTCCCAGCGCCACGGTGGCGTCTCCACCGAAGTCGCGGACCGTGGTGAACCCGGCCCGCACGGTCAGTCCACCGTACTTGACCGCGTTCAGGGCCGCGTCCGCGGGCACCGACGTCACCGCGGCGGTAAAGCTGCTGGCGCTGATCTGGCCGCCCAGGTGCGTATGCGCGTCGATGAAGCCCGGGAGGAGCGTCACGTCGCCCAGGTCCATGTCATGCTGGGTCTCGGGCACGCGGCTGGGGTTGATCGCGGTGATGCGGTCGCCCTCGACCACGATCACTGCGTTCTCGACGATCCGCCCCGACCGGGAGTCGAACATGCGGTCGGCGCGAATCACGTGGGGTCCCTCCATCGCGTGCTCATCGTGCATCTGCGCGGAGAGGGGTGTGGCCAGGAGCAGGAGCAGCAGGATCGAGGCGTACCGCATGAAGGCAATTCCCATGTTGAAGGTCCGTGAAAGCTGAGGGAAACTAGAGTGCGTCCCCTTCGCTCGAAATGGCTTCCGGAAGGCCGATGACCCGGGACGTCACCAATGTCCGCGGGGAAGCGTGGACGTCGACGATCTGTTTTCGCAGGTGTCGAACATGCGCGCGGCCGCATTATTCTCATCCGTTCTTCCCGCTTCGCTCGCGCTGATTTTTCCGGGGGCTGCACTCGCGATGCTCGAAAAGCCGTGGATGCCCATCGTCGCCGCGCTCTTTCTCGCGCCGATGTCTCCGGTGGTCGGCCAGCAGGTGGCGGATCCGGAGTTCGATACCTCCGTCGCAACTCCGGCCTTTCCCACCGGCCGAGGTCCGACCGTGCTCGTCGATGCGGGGCACCACAATTTCCACACATTGGAAGGCAGGTACGCCTCATTCGGCGCAACGTTGGACGCCGACGGGTACCGCGTGCGCAGCGTGTCTGCGCGGTTCTCGCGGGCCGCACTCGATGGGGCCGATGTCCTCGTCATCGCCAACGCCGGCACCGATGCGGAGTCGAGCTGGTCTCTTCCCACACCGTCCGCATTCACGGAAGAAGAGATCGCCGCGGTCCACGCCTGGGTCGCGGACGGAGGCGCCCTGTTTCTGATCGCGGACCACATGCCCGCGGCCGGCGCAGCCGCGGACCTGGCCGAGGCCTTCGGTGTCCGGTTTACCAACGGCTATACGATCGGAGGCAACCGCGAGCACGCGAACCTGGACGTCTTTACCCGAGCCGATTCGACGCTCCTCCCCCACCCGATCATGGAAGGCCGAAACGCCCGGGAACGCGTGAACTCGGTGGTCACGTTCACGGGCCAGGCGTTCCAGGCCGGGGTTCCCGCTCGTCCGTTGCTCCGCTTCGGGCCGGAAGCCGTCACCATGCTTCCCGTACACGCCGGACGCGGGTTCACGGACGAAACGCCCCGCGTCCGTTCGGGTGGCTGGCTACACGCCGTAACCGTGACGGTGGGACGCGGCCGGGTGGCCATGTTCGGCGAGGCCGCCATGTTCTCCGCTCAACTGGCCGGTCGGAACCGTTCGCCCATGGGCATGAACCATCCGCTGGCCACGCACAACAAGCAGCTCCTGCTCAACACGGTCCGCTGGCTCTCGGGGCTGATCGGTTGAGCGTTCCCCGGAGGAACCTCATGAAACCGGTTTCCGTGATCCCACTGGCCACGGTGTTCTACCTGGCCGCCGCCTGCACCCCCGGATCGGACCGCTCGAATCCGCCCGACACCGGAGCCGTCGGCACCGCCTATGAGGACGCCGCGGAGGTGGTACGCCAGTTCATCGCACACGAGATGGAAGCCAAGGGCCTTCCGGCGGTATCCGTGGCGCTCGTGGACGACCAGCGCGTGGTGTGGGCCGAGGGCTTCGGGTGGGAGCGGGAGGGCGTGCCGGCCACGGCCGAGACCGTCTACCGGGTGGGATCGGTGTCCAAGCTCTTCACCGACCTGGCCATGATGCAGCTCGTGGAGGAAGGGCGTCTGGACCTGGACGCGCCGATCACCGATGTCCTTCCCGAGTTCACGCCCCGGAACCCTCACGGTGGCGAGATCACACTGCGCCAGCTCACGTCGCACCGGGCGGGACTGGTGAGGGAGCCGCCGGTGGGGCACTACTTCGACGACACCGAGCCGACGTTGGCCGAGACCGTGGAGAGCCTGGTCTCCACCGAGCTGGTGTTCCCGCCGGAAGCGCGCAGCAAGTACTCGAACGCCGGCATCGCGGTGGTGGGCCGAGCGCTCGAAGTCGTAACGGGAGAGGAGTTCGCCGCATACCTGGAGAACCGTGTGCTCCGCCCCATGGGAATGGAGAGCTCCTCGTTCCGGCCCACGGACCGGACCGAAGCGCGCTTGGCCGACGCCCTCATGTGGACGCTCGACGGCCGTACGTTCCCTGCGCCGACGTTCCAGCTCGGCATGAGCCCGGCCGGCAGCATGTACTCCACGGTCGTCGACCTGGGCCGATTCATGAGCGTGCTGTTCTCCGGGGGTGAGGCCGACGGCGGACGGGTACTGACCAGCGCGGCGTTGGACACCATGTGGACGCCCCAGTTCGAAGATCCCGGCACGACGACCGGCTACGGGATCGGCTTCCGGATCGGAGAGCTGGACGGGCACCGTAGCGTAGGACACGGCGGCGCCATCTACGGATTCTCGACCGAGCTGTTGGCACTCCCCGACGCGCGGCTCGGCGTAGTCGTGGTGACCTCACTGGACATCGCCAATACGTTGAGCAGCCGGATCGCCAGGGCGACGCTGCGTGCCGCCCTGGCCTCGCGGAGCGCAGCGCCGGTCCCCGAGCCCGTAACCACGCGGGCGTTGGATCCCGACGTCGCCGAATCCCAGGAGGGCCGGTACACGAACGCGGCCGGCGCGCCGGCCTTCGACCTGCTCGAGCTGGGAGGCCGGCTGTTCCTGGACTTCGCGGCCGGAGGACAGCGACTCGAGCTTCGCGCGTTGGGCGACACGCTGATCACGGACGATCCCAAGGGCTACGGGATGCGGTTGGTCCCGACCGACGTTGGCCTGACGGGCAACGGCACGGCCTTCCGCCGCGAAGAGGTCCCCGAGCCGTCCCCGTCGCGAGGCGAATGGGCCGGACTCGTCGGGGAATACGGGTGGGATCACAACGTCCTGTACATCCGTGAAGACGGCGGCACCTTGTCCGCGCTCGTCGAGTGGTTCTTCGAGTATCCGCTGGAGCAGGTGGGCCGGGACCAGTTCCGCTTCCCCGACGGCGGCCTCTACGTGAACGAGGCTCTGACCTTCGAGCGGGACGGCAACGGGCGGGCCCTCCGGGCCGTGCTCGGAGGGAGTGTCGTATTCGAGCGGAGGGCCATGGACGGCGAATCGGGCGAGACGTTCAAGATCGAGCCTGTGCAGAGCTTGGAGGAGCTCCGGGAATCTGCACTGTCCGCCGAGCCTCCTGCCGAGACCGGCGAGTTCGTGGCGTCCGATCTGGTCGACGTCACGACCCTCGATCCCGGCATCCGCTTGGATATCCGCTACGCGAGCACCAACAACTTCATGGACGCCGCGTTCTACGATGAGCCTCGGGCGTTTCTGCAGCGGCCGGCGGCCGAAGCGCTCGCGCGGGCCAACGCCCGACTCGGCGAACACGGGCTGGGGCTCCTGGTGCACGACGGCTACCGGCCCTGGTACGTCACCAAGATGTTCTGGGACGCCACGCCCGAGGATCAAAAGCTGTTCGTGGCCAACCCGGCCAACGGGTCCCGCCACAACCGCGGTGCGGCGGTGGACCTGACCCTCTACCGGCTGTCGGACGGCGCGCCCGTCGAGATGGTGAGCGGCTACGACGAGTTCTCACCGCGGGCGTTCCCGGATTATCCGGGCGGAACCTCACTCGCGCGCTGGTACCGGGAGCTGCTCCGCGAAGCCATGGAGGACGAAGGGTTCGCCGTCTACGAGTGGGAGTGGTGGCATTTCGACTACAGCGACTGGCCCAAGTACCGGATCGGAAACGAGACGTTCGCGGAGCTGGGCCGCTGAGAAGAAAGTGGGGTAAGCCATTCCCTGACCACCAAACCGGAGCGCATCACGTTGATCTACCACCACGTCGGAACCGCGGGCCTCAAGGTCTCGTCGCTCTGCCTCGGAACCATGACGTTCGGGAACGGGGCCGACGAAGCCACGTCGGCCGAGCTCTACGGCATGGCCCGGGACGCCGGCCTCAACTGCTTCGACTGCGCCAACGTGTACGCGGGAGGGGAGTCGGAGCGGATCCTGGGCCGGCTGATCAAAGCCCATCGCCACGAAGTGGTCGTGGCCACGAAAGCGTTCTACCCGGTTGGGGCCGGCCCCAACGACCGGGGCCTCAGCCGCCTCCACTTGGCACGGACACTGGACGAGAGCCTCCGCCGCCTGGATACCGACCATGTGGACATCTTCTACTTCCACAACTTCGACGTCGAGACTCCGCTGGAAGAGAGTCTCGCCGCCGTGGACGACTTCGTGCGCCAGGGGAAGGTGCGGTACCTGGGTCTCAGCAACTTCTCCGCGTGGCAGGTCATGAAGGCCATGGTGGTTATCCGAGCCAACGGCCTGACACCTCCCGTTTGCGTCCAACCCATGTACAACCTGCTCAAGCGGCAGTGCGAGGCGGAGATCCTGCCCATGGCGCTGTCGGAGGGACTGGGCGTGTTTCCCTACTCGCCGCTGGGTGGAGGACTCCTCACGGGCAAATACCTGCGCGCGCCCGACGACGACGGACGGTTTTCGCACAACGAGATGTACCAGAAGCGGTACGCCGATCCTGAAAACGCCCGTGTCGTGGAAGCGTTTTGTGCGGTCGCAGCAGCGCGCGGCCACGAGCCGGCCAGCCTGGCCGTGGCGTGGGCAGCCTCACACCCGGGGGTCACCGCACCGATCATCGGAGCCCGAACCACCGAACAGCTCGCGACGGTGCTCGGAGCTCTGGACGTCGCTATGGACCCCGAGTTCCGCGCGGAGATCGCCGCGCTTTCCTTTGAGCCGGCTCCGGCCAACGATCGCTCGGAGGAGCGCGCCGGATTCGGATACGCCAAGGCACTGGGAACGTCCCCTACCCCAGCGGCACCCTCACCATGAACTGATGGGTCCACACCTGCGCATCCATCAGGGTCAGAGGCCCGCTGGGAGCCGCAAGCACGTCGATCGCCAACTCCGCCGACGACGAATCGAGGATGACACGGTCCACTCCGGGTCGCCCGGTGCCGGTCGTCATCTTACCGGAATAGCGGAGAATCATGCTGCCGGAGTCCAGGCTGGCGCTCCACGTCGGAGACCACTCGACCCAGGACTCGTCCAGAGTACGGGAAAACCCTCGGCGTGATTGTCCTGCACCAGGTCGTACGCGATGGACCGGGCCTCGACACCGAACTGTACGTCTCCCCTGCGCCAGTCGTGGTCCAGCCCCAGCCGTAGCGTCGCGTTGGAGAACGTGAAATCGTTCTCGATGGTGCGGTCTCCGGAGAGGAAGCTCCGACCCGAGGTCCCGGTGAAGGCGGTGTCCGCCTCCTGCCACGTGTTGGACGAAATGGGCTCGTACAGCACGTCCGCTCCGAACGTCGTGCCGTCCTGGCTCCAGCCGACGCCCAGTCCGACACGGAAGGCCCAGGACTCACCCGGATCCCGCGGGATGTTCTGGATCTCGTAGTTGGGGATCTTGGGATGGTCCTTCCGATTCACCGCCGCACTGGCACCGACCGTCCAGGGCCGATTCTCGATGGGCACTCGGTAGGTGAGCTCCCCGCCCCACGTGGTCGTCCGGTCCAGGTTCACCTCGGTCCGCTCCTCCAGCACCGGCTCGGGCCAGACCCATTGGTCCGGCGGGAGCGTGGTATCCGGCACACCGACGAACCACTCTCGGTAGAGCACGTCGTGACTCATGTCGGTCTCGCTCCGGAGCAGGACGCCTTCGAACTCGCCGCCGTTGCCCAGCGACTGGACGAAGCCCAGCCTGACGGAGCTCACCGTGCCGGAAGGCTCTATGCGGGCGCTCCCCGCATAAAGGTGCTCAATGCCGGCCATCCAGCGGAGGTCCGCGATCGACGCCTCCAGCCCCAGTGCGAGCCCCCCATCCAATTCCATCCCCACCAGTGCCGTCGCGTAGAGGTTACGGCTCGCGATGTTTCGCTGCTGCTGCGCCGGCCAACGACCCGGACAAATACAGAACGAGGGATCCACGGCCGCACCGGGAAAGACCGTGAAGCCCGGGTCCGCAGCCGAGAGCTGTTGCAACGCGACCGACAGCCCTCCGAACCATTGGTCTCCCCGCAGGAAGGCCCCGAGGGGGAGCGTCTGGCCCGATCCGCCGTCCTGCTCGATCCCGTACACGACCGGCGCGCCGAATCCCACTCCGGCATCGAGGCGATACCCCAACGCCGGATTCGAAAACACGTCGCCGAGGGAGTCGACCACGGCCAACTCCACACCCCCCATCCCCGGGCGGTCGCTGGGAAAGATGCGGAACTGCTCTCCGTTGGCGATCGGCACCGTCTTGATGGAAATGAGCTGGGCTTCGGCGCCTCCGGCGACGATCGCCGGCGTGAGGCAGAGGATCAGAACACGGATCACGTGTTTCATGAGGGTCGGCTCTCCGTCGCGTAAGCAACTGACAAAACGAACCGGGCCGCAGGAGCGTGACAGCGCATGCCGTGGGTCGGCTATCGGACTGCGGCTATGACCACAGCCACACAAACTGCGAGGAGGAGGCTCGCCAGGCTTCCAATCAGGAAGTACTCGGCGAAATCCCTCTCTCGAAGGTCGGTCCACCGGACTAACCCCTTGGCTCCCACGACGAGCGCCATTCCCTCGTACGCACCCGCCAGAGCAAACACCAGTAACAGGATACGCTCCAGATTCCCGATCACCCTGCCGCGATTGTATTCGGGGGCATCGATCTTCCGCCACTCTGCGGCTTGGCGCTGACCACATCCAGAATCCCCCGAACGACGTGCGTTGCTCCGCCGGTGAGAAATACGGCGCCCGAGAGCACCACCACGCCGTCCCGTATCTGCGCGTGTGATACGGCAGGATGAACAACGGGTCGCGGATGTCCAACGCCCCTCCCCCGATGACAACTCCGAATAGAAGAATGCTCAGGACGACACTTCCGATCTCAAGCGCCGGAGTTGCCCACCCAAATGGCCCCGGTCCTCCCGATCCACAGGTAGCGTTCCGCCAGCCGTAGTCTCGCTAGCGGAACTGCGAGACGGAGTCGAGCGAAGGGAAGCAGGCCGAGCGTGGCGGCAACCGAAAGCCGAGGACCAGTCGGGCCGCCTTCTGATCGAGATGGAACCCCGACAGCGCGACCGCCGCAGCTCCGGCGAGGAGACTGCGAACTACGATCAGTCTCCGAAACCCAATCCACTCAGCCGAGGTTGGCCTTCCGATTTCTTCGGGTCCGTAGGGGCCTCTCGGAAAGCCGT